>NZ_QBKR01000016.1 GCF_003054245.1 Melghirimyces profundicolus | reverse complement strand
TTGTAAGCATAACGGATCCCCTCTTCATACTGACGCTTCCGGGAGGGGTCGATCTCGTAAAGCCGGAGTAAAGAAGCCGCCTCCTGAAGGGAAAATCCCAATAATTTCCCTCGCAGAATAATTTTGATTCGGGCCCGGTCGCGATGGGAATAAATCCGATGATTCCCCGCCGTCCGCCTCGGGTGGATCAACCCCAGTTCTTCATAATATCGAATCGTTCGCGGACTGATTTGAAACTCCTGTACCAGAAATGAATAAAGGAACCGCCGATTGCGGCGGGGTCCTCACAAAACAAAAAACGAAAAAGCCCGTTTTACCGGGCCTTTTTTCCTGATCTTTTCTTCTAAAATGTCGTCGATAACGCTGTTGATTTCCGTCTTTCGACAAAGACGTTGAGTGTTCGTTAACTTCTTCCTTCATTTGCTGGATGTCTTCAAGTGTGATGTGATGTTTTTTCATCATTGCTTCCACGCGCTCTTTCGAGGGAGCCAGCTTGAGTACTCACTGCCCCGCTCAGGGTCTGCCTGCGGTCTCTCGTAGAAGCGGACTCCTCGGGAGCCGGGTAGCGCTTCGGCAGCTCGAGACCACGCTGCTCCATGACCTCACGCAACCGGTCCGGGTAGTCGGTGATGAGCCCGTCGACGCCGTCGTCAATGAGTTTGTGCATGGTGGGCGCGTCGTTGACCGTCCACGGGATGATCTTCATCCCGGCCTTGTGGGCGTCTCGCACCATGCGCTTTGTCACGTAGGGCTCATAGTTCTCGTCGGTGACTTTGCCGTTCTGCGGGAAACCGTGCACGGGGGAGATGGCGTCCGCGCCGAATGAGGCGGCGGCGGCGACGGGGTCACCGTCGAAGTCGTCGATGTCGATTCCGCCCAACCAGGGGGAGGCCCCCGGCTGGCCGGGTTCCAGGAACTGTGGACCGTTGGTGAGCGCCACGATGGGCAGGCGGGGCTCGACCTCGCGCATCCGCATCAGGGCGCCCCAATCGAAGCTCTGGATCGACACCCGGTCGAGCATGTCCGCCTCCCGTACCTCTCTGGCGACGACCTGTACGAACTCCTCACGTGGCGCGGTCTCCTCGGGTGCCCCCGCCTCGACCTTGGTCTCGATGTTCATCCAGACCTTGTCGGCGTCATAACGCTTGACGAGATCGAACACCTCGCTCAGCAACGGCATCCGCGCACCGGGGCTCGGGCTCTGCTCCGGGAACTGCGGCAAGGTCTGTGAGCCGCAGTCGAGCGTGCGGATCTGGGCGAGGGTGAGGTTCTTGACGTAGTCACCGACGTATGGGTACTCGGGGTCACCGGCAAACGCCGGGCCCGTGTCCTGGCATTTGGCGCCCGAGACCTTGCGGTCGTGCGTGACGACAGCCTGGTGGTCCTCGGTGATCTGCACGTCGAGCTCGAGTGTGCTCACACCGACTTCGAGGGCGCGGGAGAACGACGCGATCGTGGACTCGACGGTGAGCCCGATTCCGCCGCGGTGCGCCTGCAGGTCGAACCCTTCGGGACCGTAGCCCCAGTCGTCTGACCGGGACCGGTCCTCAGCGGCCCAGGCGGGTTGTGCTGACTCTTGGCTGGCAGGTGTACCGGAATTTGCATAGGTGGCAGTGGGCATGCCAGCCACAACCAGCAAAGCCAGCAACGCGCTTAACCATCGGGACATCAAATCATCTCCTTGTTTCAAAAACTATGAATTTTAACCGAAAGACCATTGGTATTGTAATTCAGTACTTTTAAGGATCATTTAACCTAACGTTAATTGGGCATGTCTTCTTCTCTTCGAAGCACCGATTCATTCACCCGGTCCCTCCTCCCTCCGCCGCGGAGGCATCCGCCCCGCCTCAGGCCACGATCCTCATCCTCTGATCCCCTGCAGAACGGCGCAACAAAAAGCCCCCCGTAAATCCAGGGAGCAAGTCTTACAAATCCCAGAGACGAATTTTAACCACGTTATGCAGAGGAAACAGTTCTAAAAGAAAAAACTTGTCTGTATCATTCGAGGGAAAGCGGTGAACCTTCCCTACCTTCGCCGACCGTCTGTCGTCGAAATGGAAAAGGATTTTCCCATAAGCAATAACCCGGGGGTATATTTATATTTCCATAGATAACTTTTCATCCATTTGTCTTCGACTTTGAGTGGACACCGATGTCATATAGGAACCGACTACGCAAATCAATACGTTTATGAAGAGACCGATCACCCCTCCATGGACGCCCAGAACGGTATCGTTTCCCGTCAGGGTCATAAACCCGGAGAAGACCGCCCCCACCAGCATCCCCCAGAACACCGGCTTTGCCGATAACCGTGTCCAGTATAAACCGAGGAAGAAGGCGGGAGCCACTTGGACGAGCAATTCAAATTTCAAGACAAAGATCTCATACAAGGTTGCCGGCGGGTTCCAGGCAATCCACAGCAAGATCGCCACCGCGATGATGCCGCCGATCTTTCCGAATCTCACCTTTCGCTCTTCGCTCGCATGGGGATTGATATATTTTCCGTACACATCATTGGACAACATCGACGAAAAACTTAAGAGTACGGAGTCGGCCGTGGAAATGATCGCCGCTACAATCGCTCCGAAGAACAACACCATCACCCAATAAAAGACCAGGTTGATCGAAGCCACTTGATTGGCCATCATCCCCACCAACTGTTCCGATCCCTGTTCATCCAAACCGGGAAACAACATGATCCCAATAATCCCAACCAAGAAGACCAATCCCGTCGTCACCGGCGGCATCCAGGCCATCCGGGCAAAGGACCGCTTCAACGTCCGTTCGCTTTCCGCAGAATAAATCCGCTGGACCGCATGGGGATAAATCGCCGCACCGAAGCCCACCAAGATCAACATGCTCATCCAGTTGACGGAGGTTTCCAAATCCGGTGCCGCCGCTTTGGCCGGTTCCCTTTCCGCGATGTATCGGGTGACATCGGTGAAGTCACATTCCACCAAATACAGGGCACCCGCCAGCAACACCACCACCCCGACCATCAGGACCAGTCCCTGCATGACATCGGTAAAGGCGACGGCTTTCATGCCCCCGAGCCACTCATAGGTGAGCATCACAAAGACGAATGCGATCACCGCCCATTCGTAGGGAATGGTTCCTCCTGTCATCCCCGCCACCGCATGACCGATCGCCACCAGCTGCTCCAGCAAATAGTTGCCCAAGCCCCAGAGCATCAGAAAAATCGCCAGCAGGGTTACCGCTTTCGATTGAAAGCGATAGGTAATCCAATCCGTCGGGGTTACAAAGTTTTGCCGCTTGGAGATCACGTAAAGGCGGGGGGCGAACATCAGATACATCGCGATAATAATGGTCATGAACGGAATCGACTGAAGCCAGGAAAAGCCATCCCGATAGGCGGTCGGCGCATAACCCACAATCGTGTTCCCGCTGTATTGGGTCGCGTACAGAGTGAAAAACAGAGCGATGATGCCAAGGTTTTTCCCCGCCAGATAGTATCCGGACAAGCTTTTATGCAACCCTTTTTGACCGCGGCCCGCGAGATAACCGATCAACAGCATGACAACCGCGTAAAGAGTCAGGATAATGATCCCGTCGGGGCCCGAGAAAGCGAGGTTCATCGAAGTTCTCCCTCCCCTTTGCGCTCTTCTTCCTCCACCTCTTCAACCAGGTTCCACTGGTTCAGACACAGCCAGCTGAGAAAGCCGCATAAGAGCAGGGCGAAAACCACTGAAACAAAAGCCCAGGAAGGAAAACCGAAAATAATCGGTTCAATGATCCCCTTCGGCCAGTACCACGGTACATTTCCGAGCAAAATCAACGCCAGTACCACCCAGATCCATTTTTTTCGGATCGGTTCTTTGACTTTCCCGTCCATGTTCCGACCCCCTATTTTTAATTTTGAAAACATTTTGTTTAAAAAAATTCCCGGCAATCCTAAATCACTTTTTGATTTTTTAAAGTCTCAAGTTTCTCCCGGTTGTAATGAAGAAGATCCCGGTAAATTTCATCGTTGTGTTCTCCGATTTGATCAGCACCGACAAACTGGACTTTTCCGGGGGTCCGGCTCAGCTTAGGCACGATGCCCGGCATCGGAAATTCTCCCAGTCGGGGGTGTTCGGTATGGATAATCATGTCACGTGCTTGATAGTGCGGATCTTCGACAATGTCTTTGGCCGAATAAATCAACCCGGACGGGACGCCTTTCTCCTCCAATACCGAAAGCACTTTCTCGGCATCCAGGGTTTGAGTCCATTGTTCGATCCGATCGTCCAGCTCCTTTTGGTGTTGACCGCGGGCCGAATGGGTGGCGAATTTCGGATCATCGGCAAGTTCCGGTTTTCCCATCGCCTCACACAATCTTCGGAACACGCCATCCGCATTGGCGCCGATGACGATATACGTTTCGTCCTTGGTCAAATAGATATTCGAAGGAGCCACCCCCGGCAAAATGTTTCCCATTCGTTTCCGGATATAACCGGCCAACAGATAATCCGGAATCAGGCTTTCCATCACCCCGAACACGGATTCATAGATGGCGGTGTCCACGATCTGACCTTTGCCCGAGCGTTTTCTTTCATGCAGGGCGGTCAGGCAGCCGATGGTGGAAAACAACGCAGCCAGTGTGTCGCCGATGGAGATGCCGATCCGTGCCGGAGGACGATCGGGAAATCCGGTGACATAACGTAAGCCCCCCATCGCCTCCGCCACGCTGCCGAATCCGGCCCGGTGTTTGTAGGGACCCGTTTGACCAAAACCGGAGGTTCGCGCCATGATCAGCCCGGGGTTGATTTTGGATAACTCGTCATAGGAGAGGTTCCATTTTTCCATGGTCCCGGGGCGAAAATTCTCGATCAAGATATCCGCTTCTTTCACCAGATCTTTCAATACCCGCTGGCCTTCTTTGACACGCAAATTGAGCGTGACCGATTTCTTGTTCCGGGATTGGATGGGCCACCACAGACCGACCCCGTCCTTTTCCTGCCCCCAATTTCGCATCGGATCGGGCTTGCCGGGAGGTTCCACTTTAATGACCTCCGCCCCGAAATCGGCGAGCAATCGTCCGGAAAAAGGCCCCGCCAAAAGGGTCCCCAATTCGATAACGCGAACCCCTTCCAATGGAAGACGTTCCTTTTGACCCTCTGTCATACTGGTATCACCCCGCTTGTTTTTTAAATATTAACACTTTGCATACAATAAATCAAACAAAGGCTCATGACGGCCCATGTTTACCCTGAACAAACCCTTCTATAGTAAGCAGTACGAAGGAGTGTTTGAAAGATCACACATTTTTTGTATACAATTAAATTGAGGTGACGATATGGATGCGTATCAGACCATAAAAGAATCCATTATTATCGGAAAATACAGACCGGGAATGCGCCTAACCGAAGAGTTCCTTGCCGGAGAATTAAACGTGAGTCGGACACCGATTCGGGAAGTGTTAAAACAATTGGAATCAGAAGGTCTGTTAACCCCGCTCCGACGCGGCATGATTGTAAGATCCTTTTCCAAAGAGGACATTCGTCAGATTTATGATTTGCGTACATTGCTGGAAGGATATGCAGCCGGCCAGGCGGCTTTATTCCGGACACCTACAGACCTCCAACAGATGCGGGAAGCCAACCGTTTATACGAACAGGTCATGGATCAGAAAGATCCGGAGGAGATTTCCAGTATATTGAAGATTGTCCGTGCAAACCAGCATTTTCATGAAGCGATCCATGTCGCTTCCCATAATGAACACCTTCGCTTTCACATATCAAAAGTGGTGGTTTTGCCCCTCGTTTTCCAATCTTTTTACTGGTATGACCGATTGGAACGGATCCGATCACTTGAATCCCACCAGACCATATTGGAAGCCATTGAAAACAGAGACAGTGAGCGGGCGAGGATTGCCATGCACGAGCACATCTACCAAGGCCGGGACAAGGTGTTGAAACATCTGGATGAGTTGAGCATGGAGGACCTGAAGGAGGGAAAAAATGATTGAGATTTGTGAGGTCGGACCTCGCGATGGTTTGCAAAATGAAAAAAAGATCCTGTCGACCGACACCAAAGTCGAATGGATCCACCGGTTGATTGATGCCGGTATCAAAAAGATCGAAGCGTTATCTTTTGTCAATCCGAAAGTCGTACCGCAAATGGCTGATGCCGAAGCGGTCATGGAACAGGTGGTCAAACGGGAGGATATTCAGTATGCCGGATTGGTTTTAAGCCGGTCGGGTCTGGAACGGGCTCTGACAACCGACGTGGATGTTTTCCATGTTGTCACGGCCACAAGCGATGCCTTCAATCAAAAAAACGCAAGACGAACCGTGGATCAAGCCCTTGATGAACTGATCCCCGTCATACGAGAATGCGTATCGGAGGGAAAAGACGTCGTCGGGGTTCTGGGTACGTCTTTCGGTTGCCCCTATGAAGGATGGATGCCTCTCTCGCGTGTCCTTCAGGTGGCCGAGTCGTTTCTTCAGGCCGGCTGTCATGAAATCACTCTGGCTGACACCACCGGCATGGCGAATCCCGCCCAGATCAAAGACGTCGTTCGCGCTTTTACCAAAGCTTTCGGGGATGACGTCAAGCTTGGTTTGCATTTTCACAACACCCGCGGACTTGGATTGGCAAATGTGTTGGCAGGTTTTGACGCCGGTGTCAGACGGTTCGATTCTTCCAACGCCGGACTCGGCGGCTGTCCCTTCGCACCCAAAGCCGTCGGTAATGTCTGCACGGAGGACCTGGTGAACATGTTCCACCAAATGGGAGAGGATACTGGGATCAACCTGCAAGCGTTGATCGACCTTGCCCACTGGATGGAATCGGTGATGGAACGGCCTTTGGATGGTATGCTGATGAAAGCCGGGCTGGCGTACGAATCCCCTCGTTAAGCCCATGGGCTAACTGGATCATCGCCCTGCTTTATTTATTGAAAACACCCCGCCTTGACGCTTGATTGCGTTGGCGGGGCTTGTTACGTCCGTCTTGTTAATCATTGTGGACGAAGCAGATCGTTTAAAACTGTCCGGTTTGGAACTATTCAGGGATCTTTATGATCGGAAACGGATTGAATCCTGATCGGTATGCCCGGTTTCCTCCGGTGTGGCTTCCGCCATGGCGGAATTCCTGCGGTTGTAATCACCCGGGCGGGACGAAGGGACTGTCCCGGTTCCATAAAATAGATCCCGAATCGCCGGCCGCCCCGAACCGTGCAGCGGGTATCCACTCCGTATCGACGGAAAGACTGAATCACCGCATCCCTCAAGGCATTTTCCCGGCAATCGGGGGACATAACGGACGGGATGACCGAAAAAAGACAGGGAGACGACGACGTTGGCTTCCGCTCGACGTCATTCTCCGCCTGGACGATTCTCTTTGCCCCCGGTGGAGACAACCGAAGCATGATCTCGCCCAATATCACGACGGCCCCCTCAGACATCTCCGACTTCCTCCCGATCCGTCTTCACTCTCGCCATCAGCTCCCGCGCCCTTCGCTCCACTTCCTCGAAATCCCCATTTTCGGCCGGGCGGATCAGTTCTCCCCCGATCCCGACCGCCACCGCTCCACTCTGTAACCAATCGGTGACGTTTTCGACGTTCACACCCCCGGTTGGCATAAATTCCGCTTGCGGTAACGGTCCCTTTAAGGATCTTAGGAATGCCGGACCGAAGGCGTTTCCGGGAAACAACTTCAGGATGGAGCAACCCCATTCCAACGCACCCACCATCTCCTTCACGGTCATGCATCCGGGGAGATAAGGCACTTGGTATCGATGACACATCCGGGCGAGGGTCTCCTCCGGATGGGGACTCACCACGAAAGAAGCCCCTGCGGAGATGGCCATCCGCGCCGTTTCGGCATCCAACACCGTCCCGGCCCCGATCAGGGCTTCGGGAAACCGCCGACGAAGGTTGCCGATGACCCGTTCCGCTTCCGGCACGGTGAAAGTCACTTCCAACGTCCGGATTCCCCCGCGATAACAGGCAGCTGCCGCGGCTTCCGCCTGTTCCGGGGTCTCTCCCCGAATGACGGCCACCACCCGCTCCTTGACCAGTTGACTGAGTACCCTCCATTGCTTCATGGGAATCCCTCCTGATTCTAGACCCCGGAGTATGCGGAGAATCCGCCGTCGACCGGAACCACGATCCCGTTGACAAATCCGGAGGCTTTTTCATCCACCATCCACAACAAGGTGCCGTAATCCCGCAGTAACAGCGGACGATTTTGTTCCGTCAAGAAAAAGCCGGGAGCGATGGCATTGACCCGAATCCCCGACCGGGAAAAATGGACGGCCAGCCACTGGGTGAAATTGCTAACCGCCGCCTTGGCCCCGCTGTATGCCGGGATTTTGGTCAAGGGGGTGTATGCGTTCATGGAAGAAATGTTGATGATCATCACCCGAGAAAGAAGGTCGGAAGTAGATTTAACGGAAGTTCGGAATTCTTTCTTTGTATTGCGATACCAAACGGCGGTTGTGTTCGTCCGCTCCTTCAATATTTCCACTTAACAAAACGGGAGGGGTAATCCCCTGTTCGGAGAGCATTTGAATGGCCTCCGCAAACATTCCCTGTAATATGGCGGCTCCTGTAATCGTGGAGGCCGAACCGAAAGGGACATTCACTTCCGGGTGTTCCAACAGGGCATCGCCTTTGGGCACGTGATTGTCGATCGCGAGATCGACGCATTGATAGAGGAGCTTTCCGCTTTGGTGTCTAGATGTTTCTTGCGCGTAAGCCGAGGAAGTAATCCCGATCACATACGCTCCCTGATCCTTGGCAATCTGTGCCACGTCGATGGGAACGGGATTTCTGCCGGAGGTGGAAATAACGATGACCACATCCTCCTTACGGATATCCTCATGCTTCATAAACCGCTCAGCATAATGGTTTTGGCGTTCCAACTCAGACGAGCGCAACGCACCTTCATGCAACATGAGGGGTTCATGGAGTATGGGATGTACCGGAACAAGGCCTCCCGCCCGGTAAAAAACTTCTTCGGTCAAAAGATGGGAATGACCGCAGCCGAACAGATGAATCAATCCGCCTTTCCGGATCGACCCGGCCACCCGCTCCGCCGCTTTCCGGATCAAATCTTTATCCGACTCCAGGGTTTCCCGAAGCAAGGATTCGATCTTCGCAAAAAAACGTTCAATCATGTACCACACCTGCCTGTATGACAATTTGGTTGCTCTGGAATGGGTGACGGGATTTTCCTTATACTTCGTCATTCAGGTCTGCTTTGGCCCTGACGACGATTTCCGTCATTCGATCCAAGGCGGCTTCAATTACCCGCTCCCCTTTCTCCCGGCTGGCCAAGGTCGCATACCCCAGTACAGCGGACCGGGTGAAGGTGCTCCAGGGGGTTGGGGTGAAATCGGATTCCTGTGGAATTTCCGGAACGTCATCGATGGCTTTGGACATATCCACTTTCTCTTCGGCAAGGTACAACATATAGGAGGTTTCCATTTCACACGCATGAAAGTAAGTGGGATGGACGGGGGGTCTTTCTCTCACTTCGGAGATGACCTTTTGCGTTCCGGGATAGAAGAAATAGAAAACCCGGAAACCCGGGTGACGTTCGTAGAGATTCCTTGCGGCTTCCTTCACTGCGACGGCGTTTCCGAGATGGGCATTGAGGATCACCCAAATCCGAAAACCTTGACGAACCAGGCTGTCCCCCAGGTCTGTCAGCAGATGAATAAGGGTTTCGTTGCGAACGGATAAACTTCCCGGGAAATCCGACAGACTCCATACCTGTCCGTAAGGCAGGATGGGCAGGACCCAGCCGTTCACCCGTTCAGCGAGCCTCTTGGAGAGTTCCTCCGCGAGAAAGTTGTCCGTACCCAAGGGTAAATGAGGCCCGTGGGCTTCCACCGCTCCCATGGGAAGGATGGCTATCGGGGAGGATTTTATGCTTTCCCGAATTCGCTCGGAAGTCTGTTCTTGAAATTGCATGCCGCCACCCCCTTTCAGTTTTTAAATGAAAAACATCGGGAGGGGTTTTTCACGAAAAACTTTTTGATTAACCGATCCCCGTCCAACCCTCTCCGATCTGCCTCGTCGATGAACCGTGGAACCCAACGGTTGATGATATATCCCAGTCCCAAACCATGGTCGTAATATTTGTAGTAGCTTTTCCGGGCCGTGTCTCCACTGATCAGAATTTGATCTTCATACCCTTTTTCCACCAGTTCCAGAATGCAATGAATCCGGGTGCTTTCCGGACCGTACTTGATTTTGGCGATTCCATCAAAGCAGAGAAACGCACCGGTTCGGGCGATCTGCTCATGATAATAGGAATCGGGATTCCGATCCATATGGCCAAAACTGACATGACCGGGATCCACATTTTCTTGACGGAGGATCTCCAGTTGCTCAAGGGCCATGGTTCCCGCTTCCGTATGGGAATGGATGGGGGCTCGGGTCACGTGGTGAGCCCGGGCAACGGCACGAATGGTTTTGACTTCCAAAGGAGTCATTCGATTATAACCGGTCCCGAATTTCACCTGTCCCGCACGATAAGGCGTGCCTTCCATGCCTTCTTCCACTTCCCGGACGACGAAGTCAGTTAAATCTTCCACCGTCGACTTTTCAATCCATTCCCCGTAAGTCGAGTAGTCTCCGATCAGCGGCTTTAAATCTTCCTTGAGGGGGGCCGTCCACAAAAAGCTTTTGTTAAAACCGGCTGTCCCCAGGATATGAAGTCCGGTTTCTTTTGCCAGTCGGACCACGGCCGGGACATCCCGGCCATAATCGACGGCTGTGGCATCCACGATGCTTTGTCCTCCGCCTTCACGGAACTCCAACAGATCGGATTTGGTTTTTTCAGGATCATCCAGAATCAGGTCGTCCTCGCCTTTTTCGAGCCAATAAGGCGGACGGCACACCAAGTGTTCATGGGAATAGGTGAATCCGAGCTGGTCCGGGTCGATATCCCCTGTCAGTGTTCGAATACGACTCATGAATCTTTCCCCCTTTAGAAGAAAAGCTCAGCCAACACCCAAGGTCACGGCATTGGGAGCATAGGGAAAGACCACGGGAACATCCAACGCCGGTTTCGCACCCGGCACAATTTTGGTGGCAATCCCTTTAAAGGCCGGAACCAGTTCACCGATAAACATGCGAACCCCCATTAACACAATGGCAATCCCCCCGGCAAACGTCAGGGACTGCACGACGGAATAAATGAGAAAATTTTGTTCCCCGGCTTTTTCCATCAGTTTCTGAGCTCCAGGGGTTCCCTTGGTGGAAACCATCAACGCTCCCACAAAAAACAGCACACCCATGGACAAGGCCGTAATGACATTAGAGTCGCGCAAAAATTCCAATCCGGATGGCAATTTAATCTTTTCGGTGTCGTTCTCCCGGTTGCCGAACAGTTTCCCCAGTCCGGCCCCCAACAATGCCACCGAAGCCGAGGTATGGCCGAGGGCAATCTGGTCATTCCCTGTGATCCGGCGCATCAACGGTTGAGTCAAAGCCGGCTGCAGTGTCCAATAAAGGCCCATGAACAGGGTCAAAAACAGGACCAATTTCCAGAAGGACATCCCGGTGCCGGCAGACTGGACAATGATGCCGGCGAAAATCGTCGTCGTCCAAAACATCATGTGCCCCGTTAAATAAATAAACTTAAAGCGGGTAAATCGGGCCAAGAGCACATTCAGAAGAAAGCCGAGCGCCATGGCCAGGGTCACGGCACTTCCAAACCGGTTATTGAAAGTTTCCTGCCCGATAAAGCCGGTAAACTCCTTCTCGGCGATGCCAAACACTTCTTTCCACATCGGTTCAAAAAGATTCAACGCGTTGGTGATGATTTGGGCTCCGGCTCCGATGATTAAAAAACCGATGGTGGCTTTAAATGTCCCACTGATGACTTGGCTGACATTCTTTTTTTGCAGAAGCAATCCGATCAAAACGATAAAGCCGAGCAAAATCGCGGGCGTCCCAAAAACGTTGGTTGCGATCCAAAAAATCACATCCATGACATCCACCACCCTGAAAAGGATTAAAGATGTTCTTGAAGGGCTGAACGAATTTCCTCCACATCGAAAAAGTTTTGGACGGTCACCACACGAGTCTCCTGATTTTGCAGGTTTTGAGCCAGTTCCCGGCTGGTCACAATCAAGTCTGCCGTCATACTGGAGGCTGCGGATACATCCACATGCTCAACCTCCGCTTGCACTCCCTGTTCATTTAAGACTTGCTCGATGTTCATCTTCAGAATCAGACTCGTTCCTTGACCCAGTCCACAGACCGCCAGTACTTTTTTCATATGGAGTCCCCTTTCAAAAGGTTTTGAATTTCCCCCAGTGTCGTCGCTTTTTTCAGCCGAATGATGTTCTCTTCTTTTCCCAGCAGCCGGGACAGTTTCTGAAGCAATTCCAGATGGTGTTGGTTGGAATCCGCCGCCAACGCAAAAATCAGATAAACGGGATCGTTGGCTTTACTTCCGAAACGAATTCCCTTTGTTATCTGAATCATGGAAACCGCTGGACGAATGACCCCGTCTTCAGGCCGGGCATGAGGAACGGCAATGCCGGGCGAGATAACAAAATAAGGTCCGTGCTGTTCATAGGCGGCCACCATGGCTTCCACATAGCGGGCTTCTACATAATTGCTTTCTCTCAGAAGGCGACCGGCTGATCGGATGGCTGCCTGAGGCTCCGATATTGTCTCCTTGAGTCGGATCAAGGAAGCGTCTAAAAATGCCATTCAACCCCTCCTGTCAGAGAATGAAAAGGCTTTCTTTGAGTTTTAGAATACCATCTAAACAGCTAGTTGTCTATACCACTTATTTGCTTTATAATGGAAGAAACTGCTGAAAGGATGTGGAATATGGATTCCGTTGTTTTCCGGGGAGCGACTGTGTACGGGCCGGATCAGACCATTCCGAATGGAGAACTTCGAATCCGTGGAGGTCGTATTGAATCTGTAGGACCCCAGAGGGATCGATCCGGTTCGAACAAAGTTGTCGAACTTCCCCCGACCTATTCCATCCTTCCCGGGATGATCGACATGCACATTCACGGAACCTCGGGGGCGGATACGATGGATGGGACTCCGGAAGCTCTTCAACGGATCACTTCCGCCCTTCCCCGTGAAGGGACAACGGCCTTTTTGGCCACCACCATCACCCAGTCCGAATCATCGATTGATGAAGCTTTGATCAATATTGCAAGGTGGAGGCAAGCACCGGAACAGGAAGGAGCAGAGATTTTGGGGGTTCACCTGGAAGGGCCGTTTTTATCTCATAAACGAGCGGGAGCACAGCCGTTGGATGCCATTCTTCCACCTTCGTTGGAGCGATTCCAACGTTGGCAGAACCTTTCAAACGATTCGATCCGGTTGGTAACCCTGGCTCCGGAGTTACCCGGTGCATTGGAACTGATCCAATATTTGAAAAAGACCGGAGTGGTGGCCTCCATCGGTCATTCGGATGCGACCTACGATGAAACGGTCCAAGGATTTCAAAGCGGAGTGACCCATGCCACGCATTTGTTTAATGGCATGCGTGGATTGCATCACCGTGAACCGGGTGTGGTCGGAGCTGTACTCCTTCACCCGGAAGTGTATGCGGAGTTGATTGTGGATGGCTTCCACTCCCGGCCGGAAATGATTCGTTTGGCCTTTCAATGCAAAAGCGAACGCCGCCTGGTTCTGATCACCGATGCCATGAGGGCCAAATGCATGCCGGAGGGCACCTATGAGTTGGGAGGTCAGGAGGTTCGGGTTCAAGACGGACAGGCTCTTCTTCCGAACGGAACCTTGGCTGGAAGCATCCTGCGGATGTGCGACGCCGTCCAAAACATGCTTCAGTACACCGATTGTACATTGAGACACATTATTGCCATGACAGCCGAAAATCCCTCCCGCGAGTTGGGTGTCGATCATCGAAAGGGTTCGCTTGCCCCCGGAAAAGATGCGGATTTTATCGTTCTGGATGAAAATTTGGAACTGGTCATGACGTATTGCCGCGGCAAACAAAGTTACCACAGGGAGGAGGGGTGAACATGAAAATCATCATGGCTCGGAACGAGCAGGAAATGAGCCGATGGGCCGCCGAACGGATCATCGAAACCGTCCGTACCCGGCC
Organism: Melghirimyces profundicolus; assembly: GCF_003054245.1. Classification (GTDB taxonomy): domain Bacteria; phylum Bacillota; class Bacilli; order Thermoactinomycetales; family DSM-45169; genus Melghirimyces; species Melghirimyces profundicolus. The sequence continues at coordinate 75,615 of NZ_QBKR01000016.1, read as the reverse complement.
TTCTCTGGTTCTGGGTCTGGCTACCGGCAGCACTCCGGAGGGAATTTACCGCGAACTGGTGGAAGATCACCGCATAAACGGTACGTCTTATAAACACGTGGTCACCTTTAATCTGGACGAATACGTCGGGCTGAAACCCGATCATCCCAACAGCTACCATACCTATATGAAAACCCGTCTCTTCGACCACCTCGACTTTTTGCCCCAAAGGACTCACATTCCCGACGGAAATGCGGCAGACCTTGCGGAGGAGTGTCGTCAATACGAAAAGCACATTTCCCGTTTTGGGGGAATCGATCTTCAGCTCCTGGGGATCGGCCGTAACGGTCACATCGGATTCAACGAACCCGGCACTGCCTTTGACACTCGGACACATGTGGTCAGATTGACAGAATCCACACGAAAAGCCAATGCCCGCTTTTTCCATCGGAAGGAGGAGGTTCCCACCCATGCCATCACCATGGGGATCGCCTCCATTCTGAGCAGTCGTCAAATCTTGCTCCTGGCCACCGGCCGCGCCAAAGCGGAAGCCCTCCGCCGTTTAATTGAGGGGCCTGTGCATCCGGACTTTCCCGCCTCGGCGTTGAAACAACACCCCGATGTCACCGTATTGGCGGATGCATCTGCCTGTCGGTACCTCTCAAAGAAAGGGAAGATCTCTGATGTTGGATAAAAACTCGCCCATCCCGGTTTACTATCAGTTGGAAGAGCGGCTAAAAGAGTCCATTGAAAAAAAGGAATTGAAGGAAGGGGATATGATTCCCTCTGAACGCGTTTTATCGGAACAATACGGGATCAGCCGGATGACCGTTCGCCAGGCCATTAACAACCTCGTCCGTGACGGATACCTATACCGGGAAAAGGGGAAAGGTACGTTTGTCGCAAGCAATAAAATCGAACAACCCCTTCAGGGCCTGACCAGTTTTACGGAGGACATGCGTTCCCGCGGACTTAAACCGGAAGCCCGACTGTTGAACTTCTCCGTAGAACCGGCGCAAGGGAAACTGGTCCAGAAGTTGAGACTGACCGAAGGTGAATCCGTGAGCGTGATCAAACGGGTTCGGTTGGCGGATGACCTTCCCATGGCTTTGGAAACGACTTTTCTCCCGGTGAGATTGGTTCCCGGTTTGACGGAAACACAGGCCTATGGGTCGATTTATGAATACATCGAAAACCAGTTGGGCCTCAAAATCGAACACGCGACCCAAACCTTGGAAGCCTCGGTGGCCCGGGAGAGGGAAAGCGAAGTTTTACAGATTAAAAAAGGATCCCCGGTTCTGCTGATTGAACGAACGAGTTACCTTTCGGACCAACGCCCCTTGGAACTGGTCAAATCCGTATACCGGGGGGATCGATACAAATTCAACGTACAATTGCATCGGTCCTGATTGTTTTGAAAAGGGATCCTTGATGGGAACATCAAGGTATCCTATCGACTTCTTCCGGACACTCTAGCAATCCCCTACTAAAAACGTATTGTAATACTCTAGATCTTCACACACGGATGGGTAAGGAAACAGCAGTAAGACAGAGATGAACACCCCCTAACCGGAAACCGATGCTATTTCAGTTCCGGTTACAAATAAACCCAGTGAGACCAACCAAGGGTAAATCACTGGGTTTGTCATTAATTCTCAATGAAGAACTGCTATGGAGCTCTCGTCTGCTGGTAATGAACTTGCATCGTTCTGTGGGTTTCACTCGAACGGCCCTTAGAAAGGATAGGCTAGCGTACGGAAGCGAATATCAAAAGACCGGAACCCTTCGCTTATATGCCGAAACCGCCTCGGAATACCGAGTTTTGAAAGTAAACTCCCAACAGGGATTTCACAGACGGAAAGAGCATATTGGTTAGAATGGGATTAGGTAACCGTAAAGGACCGGGCCAGCCCTCTTAAGTCCCCTACACCGGTTCCATGTTATCTCCGAAACGGGAACGCCGACCACCAAATCAGGGGAAAGGGGCACTACCTTTTCGGAGTGGATCATCAAATCGAATGTGAGCACCTCAATATAAGTGGTAGGCTGGTTCATCAAATGCCCCTTAACCGGCCCCCCACATCACTCGGGTGTAATACTCCCCCAGTTCGATGGCTTGGCCCCGGTTGAGACGGGATTCTTCCGCGGCAAATGCCATCAAGTGGCTTTGTACGGAGGTCTTGGCGGAAGTGAGGCTCTCCTTCCCGCTGTAATGCCTGACTTCATACAGAAACTGTCGGATGACCCCAAAATCGCCCCCGCCGTGACTGTCTTTGGGGGCATGTACCCGGATTTCGTTTTGTTCCCGGTTGAGGAAATCATACACCGTAAAGCGGTTTTGGATCAGGTTCCCCCGAATCTCCCCCTTGGTTCCCATGATTTGTACGATCCGCGTAATATCGTGGGTGAACCCGCACATGCTGAGCATCGCCGTGGCTCCGTTGGCGAATTCCATGTTGACTACCTGATGGTCCACGACATCGTTGTCGCTGTGGTACACGCACCGGCCGTAGGGGCCCATGCGAAGTGCTTCCAGGATCCCTTCCTCCGTGAAATCGTCGGTGATTTTCCGAGCCCATTCCCGCCCCTCCCCGAGGTAAAAACGGGGGGCGTAGTAAGGGCAACGGGATTCGGCCGGGCAACCGTCCAGACAACGGTTGGGAGCTCCTTTGGGCGCATGTTCTTCCGTGAAATGAGTCAATGAGCCAAAGGAGCTGATTCGTTCACAGGGGACACCGATCACCCAGGCTAAGATGTCCAAATCATGACACGATTTAGCCAAAATCATAGGACTGGAAAGATCGCTTCGTCTCCAATTTCCCCGAACAAAACTGTGGGCGATGTGCTGATACCCGACGTTTTCGTTCAACTGGACCGAAACCACGTCCCCGATTCTCCCTTCATCAATCACCCGCTTGATGGCCGTCCAGAAGGGAGTGTAGCGTAAAACGTGGCAGATGGTGAGTAACTTTCCACTCTCGGTAGCTTTTTGTTCCATACGGATGCATTCCCGGGGATCGGGGGACATGGGTTTTTCTAGAAGAACATGATACCCTCTCTCCAACGCTTTCATGGTCGGGGCATAGTGTATGCGATCCTGGGTGGTGATGATCGCCACATCGGCGACTCTGGGCCTTTGAAGAAGGTCCTCCCAACGAGCATAACAGGCCCCATCCTCCAATCGATAGAGGTCGGCAAATTGCTTCCGCCGTTCTTCGTTGACATCCGCCACCCCGACGATTTTCAGTTCGTGCGGGAACTGAAGAGCATAAGGGGCGTAAGCGCGGGTCCCCCGGTCACCCGCTCCCAACACGATCGCCTTTACCTGTTTCACCGAATTCCCTCCTTTCGACAATTTCGTGCTTATCTAACCGTTCCCACATCAACATCCCGGCACCCACGCAACCCGACAAGCCGTCCGGTGATCCAAGAACCAAGCGTTCCAAAGCGACTTTTTGTTCCGTCAGTATATAGAGTTGCAGTCGTTCCTTTACTTTCTCCAACAAACCGGGATGATGCCGAATCACCCCGCCTCCCAATACGAGCCGTTGGGGATCGAGTAGGCAGATGATCGCATAAATCACGCGGGACCATTGATCCACCAGCCGTTCAACGGGGTTGTCGTCTCCCTGCAGATACTTTTGGATCAACGAATCCACATCGGTTTCCATCGATTCCGCCAACCGCCGGATTGCGGAACCCGAAGCCTCTTGTTCCAACCGATCCCCCTTTTCGGTAAAACGAGCCTGCCCGATTTCTCCGGAAAAACCCACACCCCGAATGATTTCTCCCCGATAGATCGTGCAACAGGCGATACCCGTGCTGAAGGTCATGTAAACGAATGTCTCCTCCGTACCCCCCTGCTGTGCACCCACTCTCCGTATGCCGCCGCAGCTACATCATGATCAAGTAATATCGGCCACGGGTAATACTCTTTTAACCGGGAGATCAGAGGAAAGTTGCGCCACGGCAGGTTCGCCTGCATTACGGCAATGCCCCGTTCCCGATCCACCTTTCCAGGGACCCCGATACCCAGTCCCCGGATCGAATGGGTGGGAGCGTTCCCTTTCTCCACTAGCCGATCGACACTGGCTTTAACTTGTTTGAACATCGCTTCTGAATCGTCCGGTAAGCTGGGTAACGTAACATCATGTAAACAGCGTCCTTGTTTGTCAATAAGACCAGCAGCGATTTTGGTACCTCCGATATCCAGCCCGATGGTGTATGAGTTCATCCCAAACCTTCTCCCTCCTCATTCTTTCACTGCTCCACTCATAAACCCCTGAATGAAAAAGCGTTGAACAAAGCTGAACAAAACCGCCACGGGCAATGTGGTGATTACGCTCGCCGCCATCATCTCGTGCCAGTACACCACATTTTGGCCTACGAAATCCGTCAGGGCCAGGCTGGCCGGTCTCAACCGGGACTCTGAAATGAAGATTAAGGGAATCAACAGCTCGTTCCACGCGAAAATGAAGGAGTAAATTCCGGCCATGGCCACCCCTGGCGCCGAAAGGGGCAAGATGATCCGGACAATTCCCGTCACCCGGGAACACCCGTCCACATAAGCTGCCTGTTCCAGGGCCAGCGGAACATTGGCAACCAGACCGCCATCGGAGCGGTTAAAGCGCAATTGGTGATGATGATGCCGATAAAGGTATTCAACAGATTGAGAGATTGGATGATCTGATACAACCCCACAATGAGGATGACGGGTGAAAACATCTGGGTCATCAACATAAGGAAAAGAAGGGACTTCCGACCGAAAAAGGCGAACCGGGTTAGTCCATAAGCCGCGGGAAACGCCAAAATCACCGTGATTAACGATGTGACCGTAGCGATGAACAAACTGTTGAAAAACGGACCGGAAAACTGGTAGGGACCGAACCAAACCTGAATGTAGTTGGCCCATTGGGGCGAATCCGGGATCCAGGTTGGCGGCCAAGTAAAAATTCCTTCAAATGTTTTGAGTGAGGTGGAGATCATCACGGCCACCGGAAAAAGCAGGGCCGTAAATATGGTGAGCAGCAGAACATGAATGAAAAGATGTTTCCAACGTTTTTTCACAAGGAGCCCCTCCCCATCAGATTTCCTCCCGGCTCATCAACGCGCGGTAATAAACGGTGGTGAAGATCAGCAGAATGAGAAAGATTACAATGGCGATTGCCGATCCCATTCCGATATCAAAGGCGCCGAAGGATCGCTGATAAGCTTCCACCACCAAGGTAGTGGTTGCATTCACCGGTCCTCCCTTCGTCAGCGGCCAGATTACCCCGAAGGAATTAAACGTCCAAATGGCGGATAAGGTCGTGGCCACCAAGATGACCGGTTTCATCAGGGGAAGGATGATGAAACGCAGCCGCTGGGAAGGAGAGGCTCCGTCGATGTCGGACGACTCCAGAATTTCTCGGGGAATCGATTGCAAACCCGCAAGAAAAAGCATTGCCATGAAGGGAATTCCCAACCACATGTCGGTAACAGCGGTGGCCACGAAGGCGGAAAACTTATGACCCAACCAAACATAGTGGTCCGAAAGGAGATGGACTTCGGTCAATACCCAATTCAACATCCCGAACTCCCCGTCATAGACCCAACGCCAGGCGATAGCGGCCACCACCATCGGTGTCACCCAAGGAATCAAGAGAAGGGCCATGTAGAACCTTTTGAAAGCAATCTCCTTCGCCAGTAGCCAAGCCAGCAAAAAGCCGATCAAGGTTTTCCCCAACACGGACAGCCCCGTCCACAGGGCAGTACGGGAAAAAGTGGCCCAGAACTCCGTGGATTTGAACAGAGTCACGTAGTTTTGCAGACCGACGAAGGTAACGCCCAGATCCGGACGGGTCAATATGTGCTGGGTGAAGGAAAAATACAGAACCCGGAGAATCGGGTAGGCCACCATCACGAACATGAAGAGGAGAACTGGAAGCAAATAAAAAAACGGAGATTTTTCCGGGGAAAGACTGATGGATTTATTCAATTTCATCTTCGTCCCCCTTATGTAAAGAATTGGGGAGCCGGAGGCTCCCCCGGGATTATTTCGGTTCCAGTTTTTCTTTCTTGATCTGAGCAACTGCATCATCCAGCACTTTTTGCGCATCTTCTCGGTTGTATTCCAAGGGATTAGGAACCACCTTGTGTTTCCGGTACAAATCGGCGTAAAACTCGAGAGCCTCCACCGCTTCCGGTGAATTAAGCTTAACATTGCCTTTTTCATCAAAGACCTCACCGCCGTTCTGGAAGACAAAGTTGAAAAATTGAGTGGTAGTGGAAACGTGTTTTGCCCCCGCAATGCCGAACCCGTAAATACCGTCATTCTCCTCCTGCACTTTCTTGGCAACATTCACGATGTCGTCCCAAGTCTTTGGAGGTTCCTTGATGAGGTCGGTTCGGTAGATCAGTGTTCGGGAAGAAAATCCCCGAGGAATTCCGTAGGATTTACCCTGAAACCGGGCAGCCTTCTGCAAGGGTTCAGGATAGAGAGAGAGCCGTTTCTCCCCCTCTGCATCCAAGGGTTGGATAGCCTTCATAGCAGCAAAGGAAGCAACCCAGCGGGATCCCCCATAAATCACGTCGGGGGATTCACCATCGTTAAATCCGGATACCAATTTTTGATACGACTGATCGCAGCCCACCGACTGGACCTCCACTTCGATATCCGGGTGTTTCTTCTCAAACTTCTTTACCAGCTGATCGATGCTTTCTCTCATTTCCGGTTGCTCCAGCCCTAGATGGAAGTACGTGATTTTAGCCGGCCCACCACCGTCTCCGGCTTGCGGCATGCACCCCGCAAGAACCAACACTGCCAATATTGACAGAATGATCAGTTTCTTCACGGTGAACTCCCTCCTTAAAATTGAAACTTTATCTTTCCATTGGATTAAGTAGCTAACCGGGAACCCGAAAGATTTCCTGTAGAATCACCGCGGCGGCTCCTGTTAGTGCATAATCCCCTTTCAAAGACGCCGGGAGAACCAAAATATCGTCTTTCGCCCCATGAATATTCTCCACCGCGATCTGCGCATTGACCTTCGTTAGCAACCGCTCGTTCCCTTGCGCCAGTTCCCCGCCAAGAATTACCGCATCTGGATCAAGAATATTCAGTATATTAGAAATTCCCACGGAAAGGGCTACAGCCATCTCTTCCAGCAATTCCTCTGCCAACTCGTCTCCCAGATTCAACGCGATGAGAAAATGATCCGGCGTGATGGCCATGGGGTCTCCTCCGGCCAGTTCCAACATCTGCGTGATCCTTCCCCTGTGAATGTAAGCGAGAATACGGGCATACAGTCCCAGCCAACCGGCATAATGCTCCAGACATCCCCGGTTTCCGCAGTTACACGGAATGCCGCTACGATCGATGCTAGTATGTCCGAACTCCCCTGCGCCCCCATTTCTCCCACGGTATAGGGAATCTCGAAGAATAATCCCGGCCCCGATCCCATCGTCAATCATGATGTACAACAGATTTTCGCAATCCTTATAGGAGCCGTAGTATTTCTCTGCCAGCACGATAGCGTTCGTGTCATTTTCTAGACACGTCTGCAATTGGGTTCGTTCTTCCATCAGCTTTTTAATCGGGACGTCCCTCAGCTTCAATCGCTCGTTGTAGCGAACGATGCCGTTTTCGGCATCCACGATGCCGGGAACGGTAATGGAGATGCCGGCGTAGCCATCGGATCGCAAAAACAACTCCACGGACTGAAGTAAATGGTCCACCAATTCTTCCCCAGTTCTGCCACCAACGGGGACCGTCCGTTTTTGCTTAACTCCCGCTTCCAGATTCATCTCCGCCATCGAAATGCTGGTGTGTCCGACAGCGATACAGATGACGGAAAGGCTGTCCGGCTGAAACTGCAGCAAAATCGGTTTTCTTCCCCCGCTGGACTTACCCACCCCGCTTTCTTTCACCAATCCCATCTCCATCAGATCATGAACGGCTGAAGTGACCGTAGTGGGACTTAAGCCCTGTTTTTTGGCAATCTCCATCCGAGAAATGGGTCCCGAATGCCGAATGGTGTTCAAAATGATGGAACGGTTCCATTCCTGGATGAATTTGAGATTCTTTGCTCTTTTGATAGCCACCATCTCCGATGCACTTTTTCCAATAGACAAAATAAGTGTTTGTTGGTTTGAATTATATGATAATTTTGTCTTTGGATCTTCTCGTTAACTCATAACCATGGATTAAATTTGCCACTTGTACATGTGGATCAATGGATGAGACAGCACAGGTTGTTGCAAAGAGCTGATAATTTTGCTTGGGGTTTGAACACACAGCTCCCCTTCTAAAGCGCTTTAGGACCCTGATTTTCATCCATTCGGAGAATAAATCCACTGGTGTTTTCGAATGCAAATGTGCACGACCCATCGGAGGTTATGTTCGATCAGGGCGTTTCGGGTCTTCCTGTCGCCCCTCGCCATCCGTTTGAGATATTCCGCCTCCTCTTTCTCATTCAGGGGCTGGGGAAAGGCGTTTTTTTGATGTACGCGACAAAGATCGGCACTTCGTGGATTGAGGTTCTACCCAAAGACCCCGGCGACCCTGTCGTCTTTTCCGTCCCAAACCGTAACAATCCGCCGCTTCCATCCAAAGCGGCCACCTCGGAGCCCCGCCTGCAACATCAGATGCACGATCCGTTACGGGCTCCGTTAAAAAGGCGTTTCTCACCTTGTCACTTGGTGCAAAGATACATCGTTTGCAGGCCACTCATTCCGATCGATCACTCCTGATCGGAAGAATCCGGGGGTGTTGCCGGTTTTGGGGACGGGCTTTGCTGTTGCTGGCTGCTCTTTATCATTTGCATCATCCGGGCTTTCATCTGTTGCTCCATCTTTTTCATCATGGGCTTTATCATTTTCTCCATCTCTTTTTTCATGGCGGGATCTTTCATCAACTGGATGAGCAGGGCGATCAGTTCGGGGCGCAATTCGGGATCTTCCGCGATGGCTTTCATCGTCTGAAGCTGACTTTTCATCAGGCGTTTTTTCTGACCGGGGTTTTTCAATGTCTTTTCCAGGACATCCATGTTGTAAGCGAGAACACCCGGAGTCAACTCGGGGGTGTTCAGGGTGAGGTAGTGTTCATCCAATCCGTGCTTCAGCAAAAGATGGCGCATCCGTTTCTCCCGGAGCGCTTTTTCCCGTGCTTGCTTCAATGTGATCAGAAGCTGATTCCGTTTTTCCGGATCCGCCGAGAGGCCCTTCATGATTTCCAGATTGGTATCGAGAAGGCGTTTTTTTGTCTCGGAGGAATGAAGGGTGCGATCCATGATATCCGCGTTCAAATGGAGGAATTGGGTGGCGACTCCTGAATCTTGCATCATTTCCCTTTGCTCCCGCAAATTTTGCTCCAACATTTTTTTCCTGGTGGTGGAATTGTGCTCCATGGTCTCTTTGCGACCCTCGACAAAAGCGTTCTGGATTGAGGGTTCAAAGGCGATGTTTCGGGTCAGTTTCTTCATCTGTTTTTCAGTGGCTCCGTTGTTCTGAGGACTGCACGCCGAAAGGGTGAGCAGGATGGCCAAGAAGGAGATCAGGTATCGTTTGTTCATCGATGGTCACCTCATCAGGATTTGTTCATAGTCATTGTTTTTCAAACGGGCTTTACTTATGACCACCGGTCACAAAAACAAAAGAACGCTTTTCACGGGGGCAAGGGACGGTGTCCATCAAGTCCTTAGAAGTATTGTTTGCTCATGGCTCTCACCACCTATCCCTCCGAGCTTTGAAGATAAAGAAAACCCAGTGGTACATTCCACTGGGTTTTCTCATGTATCATTGCACTTTAAGATGATGCAGGCGAAGCATCCAGCGTTAAACGGCGAGCGGGATGAATGATTAAAGCTCTTTTGGAAATAATTTATTTGGGGCTGATACCACATCCCACACAAAAGAACCCCTCACTTGGCCTCACCTCCGGAGGGGTTCTTTTGTTTTGATCCAATGGCGTTATTTTATGAATCCTTACAAAGCTACAACAAACGATGAGGAGATGAGCCGAAAAAACCCTTTTCACCATATGGTGACGCCGATGGTTCCATACCTGAAATCCATTCAGAACCCTTCCGGAGACTTTGATGGTGGTATAAAAACGGTTTTCAAGTGTCAAAATTTAAAAGCCTGTATTCAGGAGGGATTGGATTGACGGTCGGTTCAAAGGTGAAACAAACAGCTGCCAGTTTAAAAGGGGCTTACGCCACACTTGCGATGTACGCCCAAATCCTTGAACAAGAGAAAGATAAGCAAACATTTCATGAAGCCGCAGAACAGGTCGAACAGGTTCGCAATCAGCTCGAAGAACGAATCAAACAATTGGAATGGGAAGAACCTCAGTACAAAGGCATTTAATATTTAACCGGGCTTCATTTGAAAGGAGTTCAAACAAAAATGCCGGAGTGGATCATTGTTTCCCTGCGAACGTTACTTGCCGTTGTCGTGCTCTTTTTCATGACCAAGCTCCTTGGTAAACGGCAAGTTTCCGAGCTGTCTTTATTCGAATATATAACGGGGATCACCATCGGAAGTATTGCGGCTTCGATTTGTTTGGATTTGAATACGAGTTGGTATCTCGGAGTGTTGTCACTGGTCATTTGGAGTGGAATCACGATCGGGATTGAGTATTTGCAGTTGAAAAGCAAAAAAGCCCGGGATTTTATTGATCACCGAGGGACCGTTCTGATTCAAAATGGAAAGATATTAGAGGATAATTTAAAAAAAATCCGCATTACAAGTGATGAGTTATTAACGCGATTGCGGCAAAAAAACATGTTTAAGGTGGCCGACGTTGAATTCGCCATTATGGAACCGAATGGGGATATCAATGTATTTCCCACAAAAGAAAACCAACCCTTAACCCCCAAAGATCTCGGAATCCAGATCCCTCATGAAACGGTACCGCAAACGGTCATTATGGATGGAAAGATCCTGGATCACTCCCTTAACAACTTGGGTCTGAATCGGCGGTGGTTGCACACCGAGCTGGATAAAGCGGGGGTAACAGTCGAAAATGTCTTTCTTGGGCAAGTGGATGATATGGGGGAACTCTACCTCGACTTATTCGATGATACGATCCAGGTTCCAAAACCGAAGACACGTCAGCTGTTACTTGCCACCTTGCAAAAAGCATTGGCTGATGTAAAGGGCTTCGCATTGGATACCAACGATCCCAAGGCAAAAAAAATGTATCGAGCCTGTCAAGAGAAGTTGGAACAGGTCATCGCCAAGGTGAAACCACGACTCCAATAGTCCACATTCGTTGGTGTTGATGGGCCCCTCCGGCCCCGGATCACAGAAGGCCGCCTCAGCGATCATCCGCCAAGGCGGCCTTTGACCGGATTTGCCCACAAACATCAAGGTTGGACACCGTCAGGCAGCGTGATGGATCCTTCAAAGGAGTAATTTTTCTGTGTAATGGAATTCGCTCCTGAAGATGAAGGGATCCCTTCCGGGGAGACGGGTCTTGATCGCTTCATCGTATCGCTTCAGCAAAAAGCTTTTCCGATCGATGTGGAATGTTTGGGTGAATCCCGTGAACTGCATTCTGGTCGTGTCCGGGGCGATTCCCATCTTTTTCAGTTGCCGAAGATCCGCCTCCACAGCACGCAAGACCTGTTGGGTGAAAGCTTTTCGGTAGGAATCATGTTGGTAGAGGAATCCCCCCTGAACCTGGATGATATAGCTGTCTGGTTCTTTGCGCATGGTGATGGCTTGGCTGTCTTTTGTCTTTGGATCCTGCATCCGTTCACGAATTTCCATCAGAGCCATCGTCGGAATACTGAGACGGTCCGCTGCCGTCGATTGCCTGATCCGTTTTCCAGACAAGTCATAAACAGCCTTATCGGTCATATAGAGCCCGACCTTCACCTTTTTGCCCGAATTCGTCAGGGTGCCTGTCGAGTGGTAAATCAACGGATTTTGCGTAAAATCCACTTTCAGTTGTAGATTCGCCTGCCCGCCCCCGGCAGGTTGGTCCCCCACAGGACCAGCAATCGGATTTGCGAAAAAACAGCCTTTTTCGGCTGTTCGGTCGTTACCGCACCTCCTGTCCCGACACAAAGGGGATTCCGATCTCCTTCCACCCCGCGGGAAAACAGATCACTCGGAAGGGGCGGGGAATGGCGTGGGTGGTAACGGCGAAAACCGGCACATTCCCTGCCCTGATCCATTGGGAACCCCCTTTACGCCCTCCTGCAAAGGATGATAAATTGTTCTTAATTATTGAATTTATCATATGGGAGGATGGAAGGGATGGAGATCACCGCTTCCCGGAACATCCGGAAGCTGAAACTGGGTGTGTTCAATGAACTTCTGGAACGGAAGAGAAAATTAGCGGATAAAGGTCAGAATATGATCGACCTGAGTGTGGGAAGTCCCGATCTCCCCCCGCCCTCTTTTGTAAAGGAAGAAATTCAAACCCACGCCGCCGTCGACACCAACTACGGTTACACCATGGGGGCCATCCCCTCCTTTAACCGGACGGTGGCTGAATTTTACGAATCACGGTACGGGGTGAGACTGGAACCCGGTTCGGAAGTGTTGCAACTGATCGGCTCCCAGGACGGACTCGCCCATCTGGCGACAGCGCTGATCGATCCGGGAGAGGTCGTTTTGGTGCCGGATCCGGGATACCCGATCTTCGAAGTGGGCGTCCATATCGCCGGAGGAGTGCCCTACCCCATGCCGCTGTTGCAGGAAAACGGTTATCTCCCCCGCCTGGATCGGATCCCGCGGGAAGTGGCGGAAAAATCCCGTCTGATGGTGCTCAATTATCCGGCCAATCCAGTCGCCGCCACCGCCGATCGGTCCTTTTTCGAAGAAGCGGTCGCTTTCGCACGTCGATACGACATCCTGATCGTCCACGACTTCACCTATTCCGAACTGGTTTTCGACAGGGAAGCGGGCACCAGTCTCCTGTCGATTCCCGGGGCCAAGGAGGTGGCGGTGGAGTTCCATTCCCTGTCCAAAACCTTCAACATGGCAGGATGCCGGGTCGGTTTCATGACCGGAAATCCCCAGGTTCTCTCCATTATGGCCACAATGATATCCCACACCCAGTACGGAATTTTTCATCCGATTCAGAAAGCGGCCGAAGCCGCTTTGACCCGGGGACAAGAATTTATTCAACGGCAACGGGACATTTACCGCTCCCGCCGGGATGCACTGGTGGAGTCCCTGACCGCAAATGACTGGCAGGTGGCCAAACCTCCGGCCACCATGTATGTGTGGGCTCCCACCCCGGATAACCAATCTTCCACTGAATTTGTCTTTCGTCTGATGGAAGAGACCGGGGTCATCCTCACCCCGGGCCGGGCCTTCGGTCCCCAGGGAGAAGGCTGTGTGAGGATCACGCTCGTTCAACCGGAAGCCCGGTTGGAGGAAGCAGCGAAACGGATCGGCCGGTTCCTGGCTGCCGGCACCCGCCCCGCCGGATCCCCCGGCTGAGCGACACGCAAAACAGTCGGATCGGGTTAACGATACCCGCCGAAGGTTCTGGAAGCGTTGTGTTTCATGTTCGATGATACGGAGCGGACAGTGCAACCATCTCTGCAGGACAGCATAGCGAGACCGGGGAGCAAGCGACCCCGGCGAGACTTGTGCTCTGTGAGTACAGCCGGAGCGGCTTTGGGTAAATGCTGCCGCTCACTTTTTTTACAAACTTCCAGCGGTGATTTGATAGGATCGGAGTTAAAGAAGGGAGGCGGAACGTTGGATCGGCACGGAAACCTGCTGCATATCTTCACCGCGTTCGGAGTGGCCCTGTCCATCTTAGTCCTGTTCTGGCTGACATCCCGGAACAGCCCGGCACAGGCACTGCCCGACCTGTACCGATTTCTTCTCTGGTCCGCCGTGACCGGCAACATCGTCCTCTTAACCGGTATCTGTTTCCGGAAACGATGGGCGCTCTACGGGTATTTCAGCTTGGTTCTCCTGTTGATACCCAATGCCGTCATCGTGGTTGGTCCTTCCGTCCTGGCCGCCTTGGCCGGACCCCTGTTTTTGTGGTTGCTCGTCCGGAACCGGTGGCACCAGTTCCACTAGAAGCGTTGTAATTGAAATGTTCGTTTCGAGAAAGGGGGAAGCGTCTACCCGAAACAGCAACTTGCTTTCCTTTCCGGCATGGGCGACTGATTCCCGGATTTCCCGCACCACATGGAAATCTGCACCGGGCGGTAATGATCAGACACACCCTGGAAAAGACCCCTCGTCACGGGGTCTTTTTTGCGTGTATGGGGGATGGGGTTCTGGATAATCTATACACAATGCCGAACAGGAAGGAACGAATGGCGATGCCGACACTCCGCATCCACGATATTCCCCTCCACTACCGGACGGAAGGTCAAGGGTCTCCGATCCTGTTTCTGCACGGGATGGGGACCCGGGGAGACATGTGGGAACCGCAGATCCCCTTCTTCTCACGGGAGTTTCGGATGATCATGCCCGATCTGCGGGGGCACGGGCAATCCGGGCCGCTTCCGGACAACATCCCCCCGGACCTCTATGCCAGGGACCTGAAAGCCCTCCTGGACCATCTCCGGCTGGAAAAAACCCATGTGGTGGGCGTCTCCCTCGGGGCCGTTGCGGCGCTCACCCTGGCGATTTATTCCCCCTCTTCGGTGGACCGGCTGGTGCTCGCCGACGGATACGGCCGAACTCCTTCCCGTTTGATTTCTTTTTTATTTAAAATCTGTTATCCGTTGGTTATTCTCTGCCCCTGGAAATGGATCCAACACCGGGTTCTCGCCCTGTATAACGGATCAGGGCCGGGTCAAAAACGGACCCGCCGAATGTTAAAGCATACGTTTTCCATGAAGAAAGAGAACTTCCTTCGACTGAACCGGCAGAAACAGCCGGACTTCACCCCTCTTTTGCCCCGGATCCATCATCCCACCCTGGTCATGGCAGGCGATGTCAATCCACTGGAGTTGAAAGGTTCCCGGCTCCTTTTCAAAAGGATTCCCCATTCCCAACTGACGATTTTCCAAGGGGAATACGATCCCCTGAATACCATGGAGACAAACCGATTCAACGAGATGGTCCGGGATTTCCTGAAAGGGGAACCTCTGAAGGAAAAACCGGGCGTCCGAATTTTCCGGCATGATTTGACATAGATGGCCCTTTTGAGGCAGAATCTTTCATAACCGGCAGGGAGTTTCCCGCTCCCTATTGAAAAGAAAAGGAAGCAGAATCCCATGTAACTGAATCAGGCCGAACGCCGTTACTGGAGGTACAGACTTCTAAGTCGAGAATGTGAAAATGGATACCCAATGCTTCCGACATAGAAAGAGGAGTTCCCATGAAATTGAAGGATGTTTTTCATCCCCTTCCGGTTTCGGTTCCCGCCTCTGCGGGTGACCGATCCATTCGGGGAATTCATTTTCATTCCGCCAAAATCCAACCCGGAGATCTTTTTGTCGCGATCCGGGGCAATGAGGTGGACGGTCATGATTTCATCATGGACGCCGTCCGGGCCGGAGCCGTCGCCGTGGCGGGTGAGAAAGAGGTTCCCGACCTCCCCGTTCCCTATATCCGCGTCCCCGACGGCCGCAGGGCGCTTGCCCACTTGGCCGCCCGCTTTTATGGTCAGCCTTCCGACCGTCACACCGTCGTCGGAGTGACCGGAACCAACGGTAAAACCACCACTTCCCACATGCTCCACCATATCCTGCGGGAGAACGGAAGCAGCTGCACCCTGATCGGTACCATTCATCACCGGATCAACGGAGTGGAGATCCCCGCCGCCAACACCACCCCCGATGCCCTGTCTCTTCAAAAGTGGCTGGCTGAAAGCCGCGACCCCTGGGTGGTGATGGAAGTCTCTTCCCACGGCATTGTACAGCACCGAACCGACCGGATCGGTTTCGACTGTGCGGTCTTCACCAACCTGAGCCGGGAACACCTGGATTACCACGGGAATATGGAGGCTTACTTCCAGGCGAAGAAACGCCTTTTTTCCCAATTGAAACCTTCCGGAACGGCGGTTGTCTGCACCTTCACCGACTGGGGCCGAAAACTCGCCGGCCAATTGGTGTCGGAAGGTCTCTCCGTCCGGACCGTCGGGGAAACGCCCGAAGATGACATCCGGATCGAACCGACGGATCGAGGCCGTCTGGATTTGCGGGAAGGGGGAACGGTCCGGACGCTCTCTCTTCCCCTTCCCGGAAAATACAACGCCCGCAATGCGGCAGCGGCCTACTGCGCCGCCACATCCCTGGGCGTGGAAGCCGACCGGGCCGTCCGCGCACTGGAACAATTCCCCGGAATCCCTGGGAGATTTGAACGGTTTTCACACCCTTCCGGAGTGAATTTGGTGGTCGATTATGCCCATACTCCGGACGGGCTGTATGAATTCCTGAACACCATCCGGTCCCGTTGCAACGGGCAACTCTTTCACGTCTTCGGTTTCCGGGGAGACCGGGACCCTTCCAAACGGGGAGAATTGCTTTCCGTTTCTTCCCGGATCAGCGACCGGGTGATTCTCACCCGGGACAAGCTGGGAAAGACCCCGTGGAATGAGATGAAGGAAGAGATGAAACGGATCGCCCGTCGGTACGGCCGGGGAAAGGTGACCCTGGTCGAGGATCGGTCCCTCGCCATCCGGCAGGCATTGGAGGAAGCCCGTCCCGGGGACTGGATCACCATCACCGGCAAAGGACCCGAACCCTACGATGATCCCTGCACCCTCCCCGTCCACTCGGACTTGGAGGCTGTGCGATGGCTGATGAAAAGGGAACACCTGAAAGTTTAAAAGCGCCGCCATGGGGCGCTTTTTTATGTTGGCTAAGCAGGTTAACTGCAGTGCTGGTGCGAACCCGGAGGAAATCATTGTAACCGGTTCCACTGCGGGCGGCGCATTCACCCGAAGCCACTCCGGTTGTTCTCTCAGAGCACAAGTCGCGCCTGAGGTCGCTTCACTCCCGGTCGCGCTATGCTGTCCTGCAGAGATGGTTGCACGGTCCGCTCCGAATCTTCCTGCTGCGGGCAGGGGCAAACGCCTGCGGATGCAACACAGAGAAGCTTTTGCCCCTGAACGCCCTTGCCGGCTGATTCTCCGCTGGGCAGGACAGCAAAGTCGCAATTTCGGGTAAACGCTTCCCTTCTTCTGAACCTAACCATCAATCACAACGCTTTTAGAGTCTACACTAAACACGGCCATTGACTGTATTCAATCAAGAAGACGACCATACGATGGGTACAGAAGGTTCATCTGTCACTTATTTGAAAAAAGTGTTGGATCACCGATATTCATACACAATTATAAGAAAAAAGATCGCTTTGAAATATATGGGCTTACGGCCGGTTCCACAACCGTCAACGTATTTTCAAAGGTATTTAAATTCACATTTACACCAATGGGGATCGTTGTTTTATATTCCCCGTGGGCCGTTGCAACGTTTGTCATGAGCGGTTTGCCAAGAGGAACAAGGAAATCATTAATTAAATCTTCGTACGTTACTCCGAAAGACGGAATACAATCTGTGCATTCCCCTAAAATAATTCCGATACAATCATCAAATTTTCCGGCAAGCTTCAGATGATTCAAATATCTGTAAACCCTGGTCATGGGCTCATTCACCTCTTCCAAGAGGAGTATTTTTCCTCTCGTATCAATGTCAAACGGGGTTCCCAATGTACCTACAAAAGGAGTAAGATTCCCTCCTACAACCGGGCCTGTCACGTTTCCGGGAACCCTGCTTATTTGAGGTTTGTCAGGAGGATTTTCAATTCTTCTGAATGGATTGACCTGGGTTACCGCTTCAAAATATTGTTCGAAATTATAAGCAGGCTCTTCCTGATGGAAGTTAACAAGCATAAGACCGTGGAAAGTCACCAGATTGCTCAATTGATATAGAACGTTTAATAATACAGTAATATCACTGTATCCTGTTACAATTTTAGGATTGCGCCGAATCAAATTATAATCCAGGTAAGGTAGAATTCCGGCTACGCCCACGCCACCCCGGGTAGGCATGATCATATTCACTTGTTCATTTTCAAACATGCTCATTAAATCAAAGGCGCGTTGTTGGTCGGTACCAGCCAGAAAACCATTTTCAGCATATACATATTGACCTAATACGACATTAAATCCCATTCCTCTGAGGGTATCAATTCGATCATTAATCACATCTGCTTCTTCAGGACTCCCCGGAGTAACAATTCCAATCGTATCTCCAGGGCGAAGCATAGGTGGTTTTATGGCCATACATGACACTCCCTTTCCCCTTGTATTTAAATGCTCTGGACGTTTGTCCCGTGCATGTCCATTCATCGATTTCACAAAAAAAGACAAGGTGGAAGGGAGTTGAATAATTAGGAAACCACCAGTATTCAGTGCCATTATTTATTTTTTTACTATTTTTTCCTGTCTGTTTAAGTACGTTTGTTTCCGCTTTCACCGATTGAGGATTTGCATTGAATGCATCATCGATGAGCACGGACGTTCAGGTGATCCCTCCCCATGATTTCATTATCATACAAAAAAGCCCCGGAAAAGGGCTTTAAGCGGGCTCTTATTCCCCCGGGTTCAAGAGGGAGCGGACCACTTTTTTCGCGGTTTCCTTCACGGTCTCCACCGGCGGTTCTCCATCGGCCCCATGGGCATGGGCCGTATCGGCTTCCTGGTTCTGAATGAAAAAGAGCGTCAACGCGATCATCAAAGACAGCAGTTTCATCCGCTTTTTATACACGGAAGACACCTCTCCACTCCGGTCAAAGTCTCTTCATTAATTTTATTCGTAAAGGGGTCCGTTTTTGTGTCCACTCAGGGAGAAAAAATAACGGTTTTTTTATTGAAAAACGAAAAAGCCCTCCGCTGGAGAGCTCTTTCATCAAGGGGACGTCACGGGCAGAACCACACGGGAGGGATGGGACGGTCCGTGGTGCAGCGTCAGCACTCCTCCCGTCTGATCCGCCAGTTGAGGGAGCGGAGAGACCGCATGGGGGAAATCGCTCGGACCGATGGCGACCCGCAGGCGGTGTCCTTGTTTGATCACGGCGTTGGTCGGAAAAATTTCCACGTCCAGGGGCATGATTTCCCCCGGCGTCACGTTTTTCACGGATTCCCGGGTGAAGGGATGCCACGGTTGCAAATTTTCCCCTTGAATGGTTCGGCTTTTGGATTCATCCGTTTCCCGGAAGGAAGCAGCCAACCATCCCGCGGTCAGTTCGGTGGACGTGCCGTCCGGGGCCACGTCGGTGATCCTCACCGAGAGGACCGCTTCCCGGGCGGTGGTGGAAGCATAGATCTTGGCGGCGATCGGTCCGGAGAACTTCAGATCTTCCTTCAGGACCGGAGTGGTGTAAGTGATCTCGGTCTTTTCGGTCAGCCGGTTATCCTTTGTGCAGGGGATGGCCTGAACCAGTCCGGCGGTCCATTGGTTGGTGCTGCCCGAGCAGACGCCGTTGACCGGAATTTGCGGCATCGAATCCTTCCCTTCGGAAGAGGGCCTTTCCGGCTTCAGACTTCGATCTTCCCCCAGATAGAACCGTTCGGGCTCGATTCCCGGGTGGGGCCAGTCCGGCTGTACTTCAAAATGGCCTTTTCCAAGTACATATTGGGTCACATCGGGGATGTCCTCCACCTTGGTATCCATCCCCTTCAGATAATGGTCGAACCAGCGCAGCGCGATCCGGTCCAGGGTGGGAACGCCGTCCGCCGGCAGTCCGCTGCCGAAATCGCCGTGGGTCCAGTTTCCCATCAGCAATTTGGCGTTCACCCGTTCCTTCAGGTGTTCGTAAAGGAGGGGTTCCCCCCGTTGGAAAATATCATGGAGGCCGCCGGTGATAAAGGCGGGGACCTTCACCCGGTCCGCCGCCTCCACCGGAGAACGAAGGCGATAAAAGGGTCCGTCAAAGGCTTTGTCCCCACCCGTCAGGATGGAAGAAACGGTGTGGACCGGAAAGTTGAGGGTCGAACCGGCGTGCCCCGCAAGGGAAGTGCTCCCCCGGACCGGATCTTCCAGCGTGTAAGTCGGAGGCATCAGCCCTCCCGAGGTGACCAGTCCCATCCACAAAGGGATGAACCCGGTGTTGGCCTGCCCCCCGGACATCATGATGTCCCGGTAACTGTCCGCCATCGGCACGATCGGGAAGATCGCCTTCAAACCGGGCGGATGCCGGGCAGCGGTGAAAATCTGGTTGATGGCCATGTAGGATGCCCCCCACAGACCCACGTTCCCGTCACTCCAGGGCTGCTCCGCCACCCATTTCACCAGGTCATATCCGTCTTGTTGCTCCGACTCTCCGAACGCCTCCCAGCTCCCCTGGGAGCCGCCGGTTCCCCGGACATCAACCACCACATGAACATACCCTCTCCGGACAAAATACTCGTTGGCCTGTCCCAACGTCCCGTTCTTGTTGTAGGGGGTCTGGGTCAGGAGGACGGGAAACCGGCCCCTGGCAGCCGGCCGATAGATATCCGCCGTCAGAACGGTCCCGTCCCGAACGGTGATGGATCTATCTTTTTCCACTTTCACTTCATATTCAGCCGGACGGTCGTAATCGTCCCATGTCGCCCCCGAGGGGGGTCCGACCGCATGGGCACCGGGGACCCAAACCGCAGCCGGCAGGATCGCCGCCGCCAAAAGCAGAACCATCGCCCGGATCCGATTTTTCACGGCACACCTTCTCCCTTCTTCAAGATACTCAAGTCAGTACGATGTCGTATCGATATAATACTAAATTTTCAGTATTATGGCAATCCAAAATCAGGTATCCCTAAAAAAACAAAGCCGCCGGCTTATGCCGGCGGCTTGTCCGATCGATTCGATTCCCGTTATTGCGATTCCCCGTTTCCGTTCACGTTAAACCCTTTAAGAAATTCTCTCAACCGTTCGGTTTCCGGGTTGGTGAAGATTTCCGACGGGGGCCCCTGTTCCTGAATTTTCCCTTCGTCGAAGAAGCATACCCGGTCGGCCACTTCCCGGGCGAAACTCATCTCGTGGGTGATCAGCATCATCGACATATCCCCCTGTTTGGCGATGTCCTTGATCACGTTGAGCACCTCACCCACGGTTTCCGGATCCAGGGCGGAGGTCGGCTCGTCAAAGAGCATCACCTTGGGACGCATCACCAAGGCCCGGGCGATGGCCACCCGCTGCTGTTGGCCGCCGGAGAGACTGGCGGGATAATCCTTCGCCTTCTCCGACATCCCCACCTTTTCGAGCATCTCCTTGGCCCGCTCTTCTGCTTCTTTTTTGGGAAGGCCGAGCACCTTGACCGGAGCTTCCGTCAGGTTTCTCATGATGGTCATGTGCGGGAACAGATTGAAGTGCTGGAACACCATCCCGATATCCCCCCGCACCTCGTGAAGGTGCTTTTCGTCGGCGGGGACCAATTTCCCGTTCACTTCTTTGTGCCACAGATGGCGCCCGTCCACCTCAATCGTGCCGGCCGTCGGCGTTTCCAGCGTCATCAAAAGGCGTGCCATCGTCGTCTTTCCGGATCCGCTGGGACCGATGATGGCCACCCGTTCCCCGGGGTAGAGGTCAAAGTCGATCTCCTTCAGGACTTCGTTGTCTCCGAAGGATTTGCTGATTTTCCGGTATTTGACGATCGGCTCCTTGCCGTCGATGTCATAGGCGGTGAACCGTTTCTCCTGGGTGTCAGTCAAGTCTTCTTCACTTCCTTTCTTATCTGCGGTTCAGGTCCAGTTTCAATTCCATGCGTTTCACGAGCAGGGAGGCCGAATAGCTGAGGATCAGGAAGAGAATCCCCACAATGGTGAATGGCTCCGTGTAACGGAAGGTTTCCGCACCGATTCCTTTTGCCATTCCCACCAGTTCCATCAGTCCGATCGCCGACAGGAGCGGCGTTTCTTTAAACAACACGATCAGATAGTTCCCCATCACCGGCAGGATCGGCCGGATGGCTTGGGGAAGGATAACCGACTTCCACTTCTGCAAAGGAGAGAAGTTGAGCGCCGTGGCTGCTTCCCACTGTCCTTTGGGCACCGACTCGATCCCGGCCCGGTATACCTCGGACAGGTAGGTGCTGTAGTGAATCCCCAGGCCCAGGATCCCGGCCACCATCGGCGACAGCGTCAGTCCAAACAGGTGGGGGAACACAAAGAAGATGAAGAACAACTGCACCAGGGGCGGGGTTAAGCGGATAAACTCAATAAAGCCGTACGTGGGCCAGGAAATCCACTTGCGGTCGGACCGGCGCAACAGGGCAAGGACCAGACCAACCATCACCGCAAAGGCAAAAGCACCCAACGTGGCGTTAATCGTAACTTCGATGACTTCCAGCAGCCTCGGAATCACTTCATTAAAGGTGAAATCCCATTTCCAGACCATCGATCAAACCCTCCCCGCGCTGAATTTGCGCTCGAGCCAACGGAAAAGCATGGTAAGCGCAATTCCGATGATGAAGTAGGCCACCAGCAACATGCTGAAGAGTTGGGTATCGTGACCGATGGTGTTGCGGGCCTCTTTGATGTAATAGGTCATGTCGGGAATGGTGATGAGAGCGACAAGAGCCGTTCCCTTCATCAACTCGATCATCAGGTTTCCGAAGGAGGGCAACATGATCCGAAACGCCTGGGGCAGGATGATGCTCTTCATCCGCTGGAAAGGCGTCATGTTAAGGGCAATGGCCGCCTCCGTCTGTCCCTTGGGAATGGCCAGAATGGAGCTGCGCACAATCTCGGAGCCGTAGGATCCGTAGTTGAGCATCAATGCCACGATCCCGACCAACCCGGTGGGAAGGGTGACCCCCAGCAGGGGCAGGGCGTAATACAGCCAGAACAGTTGAACCAACAGGGAAGTGCCCCGGAAAAATTCGATGATGAATCCGGCAACCCACCGGACCGGAGCAAACCGGGACAGTCGGGCCAACCCTCCGACAAAGGACATCACAAATGAAAGGAAGCCTGCGAAGATCACCAGCTGAATCGTAACAACAAAGCCGTCCAGCAACAGAGGAAGCACCCGGGAATAAACGTCGATGGGTATCACGTCCTTTCGTTCAGTGCAGGGGAAATCACTGGTTGCTTTATTCCATAGAGCAGGGGGGATTCCCTCCCCCCCGGTCATGTTCCAATATTATCCTTTGCAGAGCTCTTCCTGGGTTTTGTCCCCGGGGAGATTTTCATCACCAAAGTTGAACTCTTTGAGGATCTTCAGAAGTTCGCCGGACTCCTCCATTTTGTTCAGCTCCTGGGTGAATTGGTCCCGGAACTCTTTGTCCTCGGGCCGGAAACCGGCGGCGCCGAAGCCGACGACGCTCTTGCCGTCGATCACCGGTTGCTCGAAGTCCTTCACCACATCAATGCCCTCTTGCCCCTGGGCTTTCAGGATCTCCGTGAGGGAGGGTCCGGTCATGGTGATGGCGTCCACCCGGCCGGATTTCAGGGCCTGCACCACCCCCGGCTGATCGGAGTACTGCTTGATCTGGCTTTTTTTCACACCCAGATCCTCCATGTACTGGATTTCGATGGCGCCTTGCATGACACCCACTTTGACATCTTCGTTTTTGACGACGTCTTCATAGCTGTGGAGGTCCTTGGGGTTCCCCTTCTTCACCGCCAGGGCTTCCCCGATCTGGTACTCGGGGTCGGCGAAGGCGACTTCCTTGCACCGTTCCGGGGTGATGTACATCCCGGCGGTGATCACGTCGAAGCGCTTGGCCTTCAAACCGGGAATCAGCTGGCCGAATTCAGTCAGCACGGGTTCCACTTCCTTGATCCCCATTTTCTTAAAGATCGCCTTGGAGATCTCCACCGCTTCCCCGGTCACTTTTCCGTTGGCATCCCGGTAGGCGTAAGGCTTCTCGTTGGCGAAACCGACTTTGATCTTCCCTTCTTCCTTCGCCTTCTCCAGGGTGGAAGCTGCGCCGCTGCCTCCGACGTCGAGGTTTCCGCACCCCATGAGGGAAATCACCAGTACCAACGCGAGGCCGATTTTCACCATGTTATTTTTCAAGGCGTCTCCTCCTCATCTTTTTCTTTCAACTTCCCAACCGGAAACAGACCACTTTGGTCTCGGTCATCTCCCCGATGGCGAAGCGGACGCCTTCCCGGCCGAGGCCGGACTGCTTGACGCCGCCGAAGGGCATGGCGTCAATCCGGTAATCGCTGCTGTCGTTGACCATCACCCCCCCGACTTCCAGACGGCGGATCAATCCGAATGCCTGGTCGAGGTTCTTGGTGAAGACTCCGGCCTGCAGCCCGAAATCGGACCGGTTGGCCCGCTTGACCGCTTCCTCCGCACTTCGAACCGGATAGAGACCGACGACGGGACCGAACACTTCTTCCCGCTCCAGACAGCTTCCTTCCGGGAGGTCGGTGAGGACCGTCGGGGAGTAATATGCTCCGTCACGCTCCCCGCCGCAGCACAGCGTCGCCCCCTGGTCCAGTGCTTCCCTTACCCAACGGTCCACCCTCTCCGCCTCCCGGCGGTGGATGAGCGGTCCCATGTCCGTTTCCTCGGACAACTTGTCTCCGATCCGGTACTGGCGGGTTCGGGAGACGAACCGTTCCAAAAAATCGGCATAGATGGAATCTTCGATATACACACGCTGCACTTTGAGACAATTCTGCCCCGCCGCCCAAAACGCCCCGGATACGCAGGATTCGACGGCGGCAGGGAGGTCCGCGTCGCCCAGAACGATCGCCGGGCAGTTTGACCCCAATTCCATACTTAATTTTTTGATTCCGGCTTTCCGGGCGATCTCCCTTCCCGCATCCACTCCTCCCGTGAAGGAGACCATACGGACATCGGGATGGCTGACCAAGACGTCTCCCACTTCGCCCCCGCGGCCGGGAACCACCGAAAAGACCGGGGAAGGCAGCCCCGCTTCCTGCATGACCTCCCACAACTTGAGGGCGCTCAAGGGTGTGAAGCTGGCGGGTTTGACGATCACGGCATTGCCGGATGCCACGGCGGGACCCACCTTGTGTGCCACCAGGTTGAGGGGGTCGTTGAACGGGGTGATGGCGCCGACGAGACCGATCGGGAAGCGGTACCAGCCTCCCGCCCGGTTCTCGCTCCCAGGCATTTGGTCAAATGAAAGGGTTTCTCCCTGGATCCTCCGGGCCTCTTCCGCACTGATCCGGAGCGTCTCCACAGCGCGGTCGACTTCCTTTCGGGCCTCGCGGATCGTTTTGCTCCCTTCCCGGGAGATCAGGGTGGCGAACTCCTCCCGGCGGGAAGCCACCAGATCGGCGGAACGGTGCAAAACGGAAACCCTCTGGTGAACGGGCATTTCGGCGGCAATCTTGGCACCTTCTCCCCCGCGCTTCACTGCCTTTTCCATCCCTTCGGCGGTGACGGCGGGCACGGTTGCGATCAGGGAATCATCCTGCGGATCGCGAACCTCTATCCTGTTTTTACATTTCACCGAATGACCGGGGCTAAACCCCATTTTGTCATGAATCGTCCACATTTTCAAATCGACCCCCTTCAGAAATAGGAAGGACCACACTCCCTGAAAGTATTGTGAAAAAATGACGGGCGGCATTTACCCGAAGCCGCTCCGAATCTTCCTGCTGCGGGCAGGGGCCAACGCCCGGGGATGCAACACAGAGAAGCTTTTGCCCCTGAACATCCTTGCCGGCTGACTCTCCGCCGGGCAGGACCGCAAAGCCGCTGTTAAATCTTCCCTCCTCCTGAGCCTGACCACCCATCACAACGCTTCTAAGGGTATTGACGCCGGATGTTGATCAAATCCGCCAACAGGGCGAAGCCCGTCTCCGAACGTCCCGCTCCGGCTCCGACCAGGGTGACCGGCCCCAACAAGTCACACTCGTAAGTCAAGGCGTTGAGGGCACCCCTCACTCCGGCGAGCGGATCGGTCTCCGGGATGGGGACGGGTTTGACCGAAGCGATGACCCGCCCTCCTTCTTCCCGGAGTCGGCCCAAAACTTTCCACCTCTTTCCCTCTTCTTTCGCCCCTCGGATATCCTCAGCCGACAACTGTGCGATGCCGACCCGTTCCACCTCGTTCCGGTCCAGGGGAACCCCCAGCACCACTTCGGAAAGGATCATCACTTTATACAGCGCGTCGAAACCTTCCAGGTCACTGGTGGGGTCCGCCTCGGCATACCCCTTGGACCGGGCTTCCGAAAGGGCCTCTTCCAGACTTTTTCCTTCCTCCATGCGGGTGAGAATATAATTGGAGGTTCCGTTCAGAATCCCCCGGATTTCCCGGATCCGGTCCCCTGCCAAGGCGGTCCGGGGCATCCGGAGAGCGGGGGTGCCGCTCATCACGGTCCCTTCAAACCCCCATCCAACCCCGTTCTCCGCGGCCAGCGAGGACAATTCCCGGTACGCCAGCGCCACCGGTCCCTTGTTGGTGGTGACCACGTTCTTCCCCGCTTCAAAAGCGGCCCGGCAGTGGTCGATCGCCGGTTGTCCCGTATCCACGTTGGTGAACGTAACCTCCACCACGGTGTCGGCGTTCGTCTCCCGGATGGTTTTCAAGCTGTCCCAATCCCTCTTTAAACCGACGGTATCCGGATAGGCATCCAACGTCCCCGCCTCTTCCAATGATCGGAAGACGCTGGAGAGATCCAGTCCGTCAGGATGGTACAGCGCGCCTTTCACGGTGTCGGAAATGGCGGTGATCCGCGCCGAGTACCCCTCTTTCCGCTTCAGCTCTTCCCCTCGTTCGAGTAAAATCCGTGCCAGTGCCTGGCCCACCGTCCCAAACCCGATCATCGCCAACCGTTGCTCCATCGAGGTTCACCTCTTCCCATCCTTTTTTAACAACCGGAGGGCCGCCTCCGCCAAGATCGCCGCCCCGACGGGAAGACAGCCTTCGTCGATATCGAAAATCGGGGTGTGCAGATCCCGGTGAACCCCGTCCGGGATTGCGCAACCCAGAAAAAACATCGCCCCCGGCACCGCCTCCGTCATGTAACTGAAATCCTCCGCTCCCATTCCGAAGGGACCGCTGTGCACCTTCATCTCCGGGAAAAGATCCCGGATCGCCTCCCGAATCACCCCGTTCACCCCGGGATTGTTATAGAGACCCGGCTCCCCCCGTTCCACCTGAAAGTGGCAGTTCCCTCCCAGAGCGGTTGCCAGAGAGAAGGCTTTTTCCAACTCCTCTGCCATCCTCTCGCGGGTCTCCGGGGTATAAGTCCGGATGGTCCCCTGGATGAAGACTTCCGATGGAATCACGTTGCTGGCCGTCCCGGCGTGGATCTGACCCACGCTGACGACGGCGGGCTCCAGAGGGGAAATCCGTCGGGCAACAATCCCGTGGAGGGCCTGCAGCACCGGCAACAACATCCAGGTGGGGTCCGTCCCGAGATGAGGATAGGCCCCGTGTCCCCCGGTGCCGTACAGGGTCCCCTGAAACGTGTCGACGCTGGCCATGGTGTACCCGTCGTTCATCTGAACTTCTCCGACGGGCCGTTCGGGATTCATATGAAGGGCGATCACCTCTTCCACCCCGTCCAGCACTCCGTCCTCCATCATGCGGGGGGCCCCGGTCGACCCGGCGGCTCCCGTATGTTCCTCCGCCGGTTGAAACAAAAGCTTCACCGTCCCCCCAACGTCTTCCCTCCGGAACACTTGCCCCAGCAGGCGGGCCGCTCCCAGCAAGATGGCCGTATGGGCATCATGTCCGCAGGCGTGCATCACCCCGGGATTTTGGGAACGGTAAGGACGTTCCCCCGCTTCCATGATCGGGAGGGCATCCATATCCGCCCGGAGGGCAACGGTTTTCCCGGTTCCGCGGGTGAGCGTTCCGACCACTCCGGTCACCCCCACCTCCGTTTCCACTTTCATACCTTCGATCTTTCGAAGTTCCTCCGCCACCAGGCGGGAGGTTTCAAATTCACGGAAGCTCAACTCCGGGTTGGAATGGATCCGCCGCCGCCATTCCACCAGCTGTTCCCGCAGTTTTTCCGCTTCTTCCCCCATATTTTTCACCGTCACGCCCATCCCCCCAGACGAAGCGCAACCCCTTTGTTTATGCGGGTTGCGCTTCCATTTTTTCTTACTGTCCCTTACGAGGGGATCCGTATACGCTCCGGCAGACGGTCCAGGGCCTGCCTCAGGTCTGTGATCAGGTCCTCCGTCTCCTCGATCCCGACAGAGTAACGAACCAGCCCCTCGGGAATTCCCATCGCTTGCCGTTCCTCTTCGGTGCACTCCACGTGACTGCTGGTCCGCGGCGGACCGGCCACGGTTTCCACCGAACCCAGGTTGGCCGCCAGGTGGGCATACCGGAGACCGGGAAGGAAGGCACGCACCGCCTCGATTCCGCCTGTCAGAGAGAAGCTCAGCACCCCTCCGTAACCGCGCATCTGCTTGTGGGCAATCTCATGGTGGGGGTGGCTCGGGAGCCCGGGATAGTAGACCCCTTCCACGGAGGAATGGTTCTCCAGCCAACGGGCGATGGTCAGAGCGCTCTCATTCTGTTGCCGGATCCGGAGATGGAGGGTCTTCATTCCCCGAAGCAAAAGATAGGCTGCCATCGGGTGAAGAGTGGCCCCTTGGATTTCCCGGTATTGGTACACCTTTTTCACCAATTCCTCCGGCCCGCAGATCACCCCCCCCAGTGCGTCAGCATGACCCCCCAGGAATTTGGTGGCACTGTGGATCACCAGGTCGGCCCCCAGATCCAACGGGTTCTGGTTGATGGGAGTGGCAAAGGTGTTGTCAACGAAAACCAGCGCCCCTTTCCGGCGGGCGGCCCGGACCAAACGCTCCAGGTCCAGCACCTTCAGCGTCGGATTGGTCGGCGTTTCCAAGTAGAGAACGTTGCAGCCCTTCCCGATCTCTTCTTCAATGGCGTCGAAATCGTGGGTGTCACACATCTTGACATCCACCTGAAAACGGGGAAGATGTTCGAGGAAGATTTTGCTGGTCCCCCCGTAGGTATCCTTGATCGTCACCACCCGGTCGCCGGGAGAGAGGAAGGTGAAAAGGGCATTGGAGATGGCCGCCATACCGGTGGCAAAGGAAACCGCCGCCTCGGCCCCTTCCAAGAGGCGCACCTTCTCTTCAAACACCTGGACCGTGGGATTGCTGTTCCTCCCGTAAATATGGCCTTCCTTCCGGCCCAGGGCCACTTCGTGCCAGTGGTCGATGTCCCGGTATCCGAAGGAAACGCTGTGCACCACCGGCACCTGGGTGGCTCCCTGGAGCAGATACTCCTCTTCCCCCGCCCAGACGGAACGGGTTCCCCTGGAAACCTCTTCACCGCAAAAACGCTGTTGAGTCACAACCGATCACTCCTCATCCGATGGTTTAAAATCGGGTTCCGTCACCCCGGTTCCGGAGACGCCGGTAGGCCAAGATCGCAATCACGGTGTCTTGAACCCCCGTCCCGGTCAAGTCGCAAAGGGTGATTTCCTTTTCCGACGTACGTCCCGGCAAACGCCCGGAGGTGATCGCCCCCAGTTCGGTCACTTTTTCTTCCTTTCCGATCCATCCTTCCGCCACGGCCGACCGCAATTCCCCCAGTCGCAGGGACTGTTCCCGGCTGTCGCAGACAAACCGGTCCGCCCGGGGAATGGCCGCCCCTTCGATCTCCTGTTTATGCTCGGCATCGGAGCCCATCAGGGTGACATGCAGCCCGGGGTGCAGCCACTCTTTCCGGATGAGAGGCCGGCTGGAGGGGGTGGAAGTCACGACCACCTGGGCCTTACGAACCACCGATTCCGGATCGGAAACCGCCACCGCTTCCACTCCCGTTTCCCTTTCCAGGTCACGTACGCAGGTTTCCGCCCGCTCCCGGTTCCGGGACCAGACGAGAATCCGCCTGAACCGGCGCACCAGGGTGAGTGCCCGGATTTGGTGACGGGCCTGTGCCCCGGCCCCGATCACCCCCGCCGTGTCAAACTCAGCCGGGGCCAGGTGCCGGGCGGCCACCGCACCCGCTGCCGCCGTACGGACATCCGTCAGGTATCCATTGTCCAGGAGGACGGCCTCCGGGATTCCCGTCTCCACGTCCAGAAGGACCATCATGCCGCTGCCGCTGGGCAACCCCCGCTCCGGATTGTGAAAAAAGCCCGAAGACATCTTGATCGCAAAATACGGTTCACCCTTCACCACTGCCGTCTTCACATCCACCTCCCCGCGATGCTCCGGAACATCCACCCGCAGGATGGGAGGCATCCGGACGCCTCCTTCCGCCAGGGAGGAAAAGCCTTTTTCCACCGCACGGACCGCTTCCGGATCCAACCGGACCGCGTTTTGGATCTCCTTATGGCTGAACACCCACATCGATTACGCCCCGCTTTCTTCCACTGAGATGGCGGCCAGCGGCGGTTCGCAAATTTCAAACAGCTCTCTCGGGAAATTGGCCAGCACTTCGCAACCCGTTTCCGTCACCCGGAAGGTTTCCGACAGTTCCACTCCGTAATGGTCCATCCAGATCCCGGGAATCAGGTGAAAGGTCATGTTGGGTTGCAACACCGTTTGGTCACCCAGACGGAGGCTGGCCGTGTGCTCTCCCCAGTCCGGGGGATAATTGAGGCCGACGGAATAACCCAGCCGTGAATCTTTGAAGTACCCCCGTCGTTCAATCACCTTTCTCCAGGCCCTTTCCACTTCCTCACAGGTCATCCCCGGCCGGATCGCTTCCAGGGTGACATTCAACCCCTCAATCACCACTTCGGCCAGATCTTTCAACTTGGGAGAAGCGGATCCGATCACCGCCGTCCGGGCCATTGGGGAATGATATCGTTTGTGGCAACCGGCCAACTCCAGGATGACCGCATCCCCTTTTCGGTACCGGCTGTCGGACCAGGTCAGATGGGGGGTGCACGTCTTGATGCCGGAGGGGAGCAGGGGGACGATGGACGGGTAATCGCCGCCGTAGTCGGGTGTCCCCTTCACCTGGGCGTAACTGATGTTGGCCGCCACGTCACACTCGCGAACCCCCGCACCGATGGAACGGATTCCCTCCCGCATCGCCCCTTCCACGATCCTCGCCGCGCGGCGCATAAATTCGATTTCCTGGTCGGACTTGACCATCCGGACCCGGTTGACAAGCAGAGTCGCGTCGATAAACCGGGTGTTCGGCATCTTTATTTTCAACTGTTCGTAAGAACGGGCGGAGAAATAATAGGCATCCAATTCCACTCCGATCCGCCGGTTCGACTGTCCGATTTGTGTTAAAATATCGGAAACAAAATCCATGGGATGCCGACCAGCAGACTGCACATATTCATCGGGATAGGGAATGATCTGGTCGGGGTGAAACCAAGTCGTCAATTTCGCCCCGTTTGCATCCTGTTTCCTTCCGATCCAGATGGGTTGCTCTTCGTCCGCGATCACCACGAGCATCTGCGGCACGTAAAAAGACCACCCGTCATACCCGGAAAGATAATTCATGTTGGCGGGGTCGCTGACCAGCAGGACTTCGATCCCGGCCTCTTCCATCAGACGCTTGGTATTGTTTAACCTTTCCGTAAATTCAGACACAGGGAAGGGCAATATCCCGCGCACAGCCCGTTACCCCCTTTGTTTGTGTGTTTCTTCTATCTTACGCGGGTGGCATGATCTTCGACAATCACCATAGTGTATGAAATAAACGTCTTCCTTTTCGTCAAAATAGCAAATGAATTCCGTCGATCGCACAGAACCCGCAGCCACCCGACACCATGTACGGGAGGTTTTGGAAGCCATGGACCGCCAACCGATCGATATCCGGCACATATGGGAAGCCCGGAGGAGAATCCGGCCTCTCGTCGGCAAGACTCCGCTGGTGGAATCGGAGGAACTCTCCCGCCTTGCCGGCGGACCCGTTTTCCTCAAGATGGAAACCCATCATGAGATCCACGCATTCAAGATCCGGGGAGCTGCCAACAAGATCCTGCGACTGGCCCCCGAAGACCGGAAGCGGGGGGTGACGACCTTCTCCACCGGTAACCACGGGATGGCTGTCGCCTCCATCGCCCGCCGTCTGGATATTCCGGCAGTCATCTGCGTCTCCCGGAACGTCCCCGCCGCCAAGACGGAAGCGATCCGCCGGTTGGGTGCGAAGCTCCACGTGCACGGAGAGAGTCAGGACGAAGCGGAATCCGCCTGTTACCGCCTCCAACGGGAGGAAGGACTGAGTGTGATCCCCCCTTTCGACGATCCGGACATCATCGCCGGCCAGGGCACCATCGGTCTGGAACTGATGGAAGATCTGCCGGAACTCCAAACGGCGGTCATCCCCCTTTCCGGCGGCGGCCTTCTGGCCGGCATCGGAATGGCGGTAAAAACCAACCAGCCGGACAGCCGGGTCATCGGGGTCACCATGGAAGGCCCCGCAGTGATGCATTACAGCCTGAAAGAGGGAAAACCCCTGGTCATGCGGGAAACCGCCACGCTGGCGGACAGCCTTTTGGGCGGCATCGGCACCCGCAACCGGTACACCTTCGATATGGTGCGTCATTACGCCGATGACAGTGTCCTCGTGAGTGAGAATCAAATCGTGGAGGGAATCGCCTTTCTGTTAAATCACCACCGCACCCTGGCGGAGGGGGCGGCCGCGACCACCGTTGCCGCCGTCCTGTCGCGGAAGTTTTCCTTTGACGGAAAACCGGCGGTATTGATTATCAGCGGAGCCAACATCGATTCTTCCACCCTATTTGAAACCCTGGAAAAAGCCTCCCGTTCTTCTTATCCAAATTCGACCGGGTGAGGTGAGTTCGGAATGCTGACCGTCAAGGATGTCATCGACATGGACGTGATGGAAGGAGCCAAAGTGCGGACAGCCGAAACCTGGCTGCCCCTCCGACGGGTCGACTGGGTTTCGGTGATCGAGGTGCCCGTGGACAACTTTATCCGGGAAAACGAACTGATTCTCAGTTCGGCCATCGGCTGCAGCCAGGACACCGGCCAGTTCTGCCGATTCGTTCGCGATGTCATCCGTTCGGGGGCTTCCGCTCTCGCCGTGGCCACCGGACACTACCTGTCCCGCATTCCGGAGGAAGCGATTCAGTTGGCGGAAAACAAAAAAATGCCCCTCATCGAAATTCCGTGGGAGATTCGTTTCTCCGATATCGTCCAACGAGTCGCAAAAGAACTGGACCGCAAACAAGATCGGATCGCCCGTCTGTCCAAAGATGTACAGCAACACCTCCTCCAGCTCCTCCTCGGCGGGGC
Source organism: Melghirimyces profundicolus (assembly GCF_003054245.1). Taxonomy (GTDB): domain Bacteria; phylum Bacillota; class Bacilli; order Thermoactinomycetales; family DSM-45169; genus Melghirimyces; species Melghirimyces profundicolus. The sequence goes on along the minus strand of NZ_QBKR01000016.1, from coordinate 42,583 downwards.
CAACCTCTCCGGCATCGCCACGGCCACGGAAGAGCGTTGGGGACAACCCGCCATTATCGTCGGGGAAAGCGGAGAAATCCTGGGCCAGAGTCCCCGCTCCAAACTCCTTTCCCGGCTGTGGGCCGAATATCTGGAAAAAAGCCGCCCCGTCCTCGTCCATCAACTGACGGCCTCCCGGAATCCGATTCATTCCGAGTGGCGCTGGTTTCAGCTGGACGAACAAACCTGTCTGGAAATGCCCATCCGGTCTGCCCGTAAACTGCAGGGATACCTTCTATCCCTTCTTCCCGACGGAAAAGGAGCGGAAGAGTTCGCCAAAACGGAGGGTCTGATGATCCTGGAACACGCCGCCACCACCGCCGCCCTGTGGTTTCTTCAAAATCAGGCGGTGCGGGAAACCGAGCTTCGTTTCCGCCATGATTACATCTGGAGTCTCGCCAAAGGGGAGTTCCATTCACAGGAAGTGGCCCGTTCACGGGCCCGGACATTGGGGTTTGACATCGGACGTTCCTACGTCTGCCTCGCCGGCCGTCTGGAGGAGAGCGGCCCCCGCCGTCCCGAGCCGGAAGTGCCGGAACAACTGATAAACCGGTTGGAGAGTGAAATCCAGCGGGCGGGGCGGAGAATGAACCGTCGCCTGCTCGTCGCTTCCCAAGGGGTGGAGTGGGTGGTCTATCTGGAATCCTCACCGGAACAGGCGACGGAAACCGCTCACGAATTTCTGGACCGGCTGGAAGGCACTTTTCTGCAGGAAGCCTCCGGCTGGCGGATTTCCTGGGGAGTCGCGGAAAACCGCGCCGGTCTTTTCACCTTCGAAAACGGCTATCAGGATGCCCGGACCGCCCTGGAGATCGGAAGAAAACAAAAGGGGCCCGGCCACCGAAGTTTTTTCAAGGAAACCGGCCTTTACCGGGCTCTCCGGCACCTGGGCAACCATACAGAAATGCGTGAGATCACCTGGAAAACCATGGAGCAGCTGTTCCGCTACAGCCGACAGCGGGGCATCGATCTCATTCAGACATTGAAGGTATACATCCGTCACCAGTGCAATGTCAGCCAAACCGCAAGGGAATTGAACCTTCACCGTCAATCCCTCCTTTACCGGCTGCGCAAAATCGAATTTCTGACCGGTCTCACCCTGTTAAACCCCGACGACTTGTTTCTGCTCCATCTGAGCCTCAAGATCTGGGAAAACGAAATGAACGAACGCCCCTGAGGCTATGAAACCGATAAGCGTTGTGATTGATGGTCAGGCTCAGAAGAAGAGAAGCGTTTACCCGAAATAGCGACTTTGCTGTCCTGCAAGGGCGTTCAGGGGCAAAAGCTTCTCTGTGTTGCATCCGAAGGCGTTTGCCCCTGCCCGCAGCAGGAAGATTCGTAGCGGACAATGCCTGCATCTCTGCAGGACAGCATAGCGAGACCGGGGAGTGAAGCGACCCCAGGCGAGACTTGTGCTCTGTGAGTGCAGCCGGAGCGGCTTCGGGTAAATGCCGCCGCTCACTTTTTCACCATACTTCTATGGACAGGATCGTTTAAAAAGCGGCCTGTCCATATCTTTTTTGTATGAAATCATTTTTTCTTTAAACGTCTTCCGGCAAATCCGAAGCATCTGACACCATGCGGAAGGATTTTTAAAGAATCCCGTTCTGACTTCCCGGCTTTGTGGATCAGGATGTTTAACCTTTTCCTGAGCGGGTATAGCACTTTAGACCTTATGGTCCAGGTCACGTTAGTATATGGTAGGCAGTTGAATGGTTGGTTTCTTGATGATAACAAAATTAATTTTTAAGGTGGGTGAGTCTCCATTAACGGTAGTCAGACCGTCCGCAAAGTGGAACGGCAAACAAAACCCTCGAACATTCGGATCCAAAACCCGTCCATGGGCGTGATTTTCCGCAAGCCCGAGGAAGAAGACGGCTCGGATGTGTGGAAACTGATCAAACGGGCCGGAGTGTTGGATCTCAACTCCTCGTACAGCTACCTCATGCTGTGCAAGTTTTTCCCCGAAACCTGTGTCATCGCCGAAGACAACGACGGAAAGATCGTGGGGTTTGTCTCTGCATTCCGACCCCAGAACGCCAAGGATACCGTTTTTGTTTGGCAGGTGGCCGTTGATCCGTCGCAACGGGGCAAAGGATTGGGCAAAGCGCTGTTGAAGTCCCTGCTCTCCCGGGATGCCTGCTCAGAAGTCCGGTACCTGGAAGCGACCGTCTCTCCCTCCAACCTTCCTTCCCAATCGCTTTTCAAAGGATTGGCGAAGGATATGAAAGCCCAATGTACCATTTCCGAATGTTTCTCCGAGAACATGTTCCCCGACCAGGGACACGAGTCTGAATGGACTTACCGAATCGGTCCTTTCGAGTCGAAGGAAATCACCGAGGAGGTTCAATAATACATTGTTACCGACATCCGATAAAACGGACATGAGCGTGTTTGAAAAAGTCGAATCCGAAGTACGAAGCTATTGCCGCAGTTTTCCCACTGTGTTTGAAAAGGCCAGAGGCTATAAACTGTGGGATCAGGAAGGTCGGGAGTTCATCGACTTCTTTGCCGGTGCGGGTGCCCTGAACTACGGACACAATGACCCCGGCATGAAGGAAAAGTTGATCGAGTACCTCTCCTCCGACGGGATCGTCCACAGCCTGGATATGGCCACCACGGCAAAAGCGGACTTTCTGAAGAAATTCAAGGAGATCATCCTGGAACCCCGGGGATTGGATTACAAAGTGATGTTCCCCGGACCGACCGGTACCAACACCGTGGAGTCCGCCCTCAAACTGGCCCGCAAAGTGACCGGCCGGGATACGGTGATCAGCTTCACCCGTGCCTTCCACGGGATGACGCTGGGGTCGCTCTCGGTCACCGGAAATGCCTTTAAACGGAAAGGCGCCGGGATCCCGCTCACCAACGCCGTATCCCTTCCCTACGACCAATATGACGGCAAGGTCGATTCGCTGACCCTGCTTGAACGGTACCTGGAAGACAAGGGTAGCGGCGTCGATCTCCCCGCGGCAGTTATCCTGGAAACCGTCCAGGGCGAGGGAGGGATCAACGTCGCCAGCTCCGAGTGGTTGAAGCAGGTTGAGCAAATCTGCCGCCGTCAGGGTGTCCTCCTGATTGTCGACGACGTGCAGGCAGGTTGCGGACGGACCGGCACCTTTTTCAGCTTCGAACCCGCCGGTCTCCAACCGGACATCGTCTGTCTGTCCAAATCCCTCGGCGGCTACGGTGTTCCCTTTGCCATCACCCTGATCCGTCCGGATTTGGATACATGGGCTCCCGGGGAGCACAACGGGACCTTCCGCGGCCACAACCTGGCTTTCGTCGCGGCCACCGAGGCGCTCCGTTACTGGGAGACGGATGAGTTCGCCCAAGAAATTCGGCGCAAAGGGGAAAAAACCCGGACCGCCCTCGAGGACATCACCGCAAAATTTCCCGACCTGAAGGGAGAAGTCCGCGGCCGGGGGCTGATGCTGGGAATCGAATTCCCGGAAGAAGGTTTCGCCGAAAAAGTGTGCGAAGAGGCTTTCAAACGAGGTCTGATCATGGAAACGTCCGGACCCGACAGTGAAGTGGCCAAACTCCTTCCACCGCTGATTATTGACGATGAAGGACTGGATAAAGGACTGGCCATTCTGGAAAAAAGCATCGAAGCTGCCGCCTGAGAAACTCCATTTATACCCGACCCATTTTTCGATCCCAGCAAACAACCGGGAAAGGATGAACACAGTGATCGTTAAGCACTTGGAAGACCTCATTGGAACAGCAGCCGTTGTCAAGGGTGAAACCTGGGAAAGCCGCCGGCTTCTCCTGAAGAAAGACGGCGTCGGCTTCTCGCTCCACGACACCATCATCAAAGCAGGCACCGTCTCCGAGTTCTGGTACAAACATCACATTGAGGCGGTGTACTGCATTGAAGGTGAAGGGGAGCTGAAGGACCTGGAAGACGGCACCGTCTACGAACTGAAGCCGGGCACCCTCTACACTCTGGACGGTCATGAAAAGCACAGGGTGACCGCCAAAAAAGATCTGCGGATGGTCTGCGTCTTCAATCCTCCGTGCACCGGCAACGAAACTCACGATGAAGAAGGAGCCTACCCGCTGTTGGACTGACCCGGTGGAAGACCTCAGTGACAGAAACCGGATCCCGGTTTTCCATTCCAGAGGTCGGCTGAGTCACGACACAACTGAAGGAAACCCATCCCATCCAAATACCATTTACGGGAGTGAATGTGATGGAAGATCTGTATCCTTCCCGAGTCTATGACAAGCCGAAAATTCTTGAACGGAAAGATCCGGTGCTGTACGGGAGCCCCGGGGAACTGAAAGAAGGGCCCCTGAACAAACAGCAGCTGGATTTCTACGAAACCAACGGTTTCCTGTTACTGGATAACTTCTTCTCCCCTGAAGAAGTGAAAGAGATGCGCAAGCATCTGGACCTCTTGTGGGAGGAGAACCGAGACAATGATTCCCCGGAAGTGATCCGGGAGCCGGAAAGCAATGAAATCCGCTCGATTTTCGACGCCCACCGGAAAAACGAAATGTTCAACCGGCTCTCCCGTGACCCCCGGGTGACGGACATCATCCGGCAAATTCTGGGGAGCGACATCTACGTCCACCAGTTCCGCATCAACTTCAAACCCGGTTTCAAAGGAAAAGAGTTCTATTGGCACTCCGACTTTGAAACTTGGCACGTGGAGGACGGCATGCCCCGCATGCGGGCCATCAGCTGTTCCATCCTGTTGACCGACAACCATTCCTACAATGGTCCGCTGATGCTGATTCCGGGCTCCCACAAGAAATACGTCTCCTGCGTGGGGGAAACGCCGGAGGACAACTATAAATTCTCTCTGAAGAAGCAGGAGTTGGGCGTTCCGGATAACGAAAGCCTGACCCGGATGGTGAAAGAAGGCGGCATCACCACCGCCGCCGCGCCCGCCGGTTCCCTTCTCCTCTTCGAATGCAACACCATGCACGGATCCAATGGCAACATCACACCGCTTCCCCGGAGTAACGTCTTCTTCGTCTTCAACAGCGTAAAAAACAAACTGGTTGAACCCTTCTCCGGGCTGAAACCCCGTCCGGAATACATCGCCAACCGGACGATCCAAACTCCGGTGCTGCAAAACTCCTGAGAGGGGCCCATATCAAGCCGCGCTTAACAGCGCGGCTGTTTATTTGGCCGGAACCCGGGCACCGCCTGCGCGGGTGCCGGTTTTTCTTTTTGCTTCAGACGGACCCTGATGAAGAATACGGGATTTCCTCCCTTTGCGGCGGACGATCTAGCCGCGGCCCCTTTTTCCCGCGGCTGAAGGAGATCACGATCTTTCCGCCGGACTGAAACCTTCATTTCCCATCGAGTGATCACAAAACCGGAAGCCGACCCTTGAGGGATCGGCTTTCTTGTTTTCGGGTCCCTTACCCTTTTTTCTCCCCCTTCAACTCTTTTTCAAGCCCTTCCATCACTTTGCGGAACACTTCATGGGCGCGCATATCTCCACTGTCTCTGACCGAACGGATCACCACCGCCGCGGCAAAGCGAGGCTTTTCATAGGGGCCGTATCCCACCATCCACTTGTTGTAGGTGTCTTTGTCCGGTCCGACCTGGGCCGTCCCCGTTTTGGCGCCCAGCGCAAGGGAGGCCCCCTGCAGGGATCGGGCTGTTCCGTCGGTCACCGCCAGCCGCATCATGTGCCTCACCCGTTCGAGGGCAAAGCTCGCGATTTTTTTCTCCGTCTTGAGTGCATGAGGGGGAAAGCGGTAAAGCACCTCCCCGTCCGGACGCTGGATTTCCCGGGCAATTCGGGGGTTCAATGTTTTCCCTTCCTGAAAAAGGGTCGTCACCATATTCACCGCCTGAAGCGGCGTCACTTTCACATCCCGTTGCCCGATGCCCGTCTGGGCCACCGCCCCCGAATCCTCAAGCGAAGTCTCTTTGGAAAAGATCAACCCGGTCTGTTCCTGGGGGAGCTGACGGAAATCCTTCTCTTTAAACACCGGACCGGACCACAGGATCCGCTCTCCAACCCCCATGCGATGGGCGTAATCCTTCAACGTTTTCCCTCCCACCCGTTCAGCGACCCGGGCGAAGACAACGTTGCAGGAATTGGCGTAGGCCTCTTCCAGGCTCTGCCGCCCGTGGCCGCCGGGCTTGGAGTCTTTCATCCCGTAACGTCCCAAGTGGCCGTTGCAATCAAAGGTTTCCCCCGGCTTCACTTTTCCCGTGTCCAGCGCCGCCACGGCCGTCACCGTCTTGAAGATGGAACCAGGGGTCATCTCCATCAAAGCCCGGTTGTTCCAGGGATTTTGGTTTTTTCCCGCGGATTCGAGGCTTGGGCGGCTTGCCATGGCCAGAATATCTCCGGAAGCCAAGTCCTGCACCACCACGGCACCTTCGGTGACCCCGGCTTCTTCCAGGTTTTTTTCCGCCACTCGCTGAGCCCTCTGATCCAACGTGCTGACGACGCGATAGGGGATGGCCCCTCCACTTTCCCTGGTCGCCATATGGAGTCCGTTCAAAGGACGTCCCCCTCCGTCAGTGATATAGGTGAGCAAATGCTGCCGCCCACCCCGGAGGAAGGGTTCAAAAGCAGCTTCCAGCCCGGTCACTCCGATCCGGGAATGGGCCTGATACCTTCCGTTGGTCCATTCATCCGGATACCGCTCACGGATAAGAAACGGATTCCGTTCCACCCGGCCGATCACTTGCCGGGCAAGCCGGTCCGGATCCTGCCGGTAGTCGGTCTTCAGGGCGTAGACCCCCGGCACTTCCAACTCCTGAATCGCTTCCGCCTGCTTCTCCGACAGGGCTTCCTCTTTGCCTTTCCGGTCGTGGAGAACCTGGGGACGGCGCAAGGCTTTAACGGTTTCCCTGAACTCCCGGGGGGAGAGCCCGATGATTCTCGCCACCCGGTTCAGCTTGTCCGTATCGACCCTCCACTGACTTTCGGACAAGGGAAAGACGATCAACCGCCAATCTCTCTCCCCTGTCAAGGAAATTCCGTTCCGGTCCAGGATTTGCCCCCTCCCGCTGTCCACCATAAACACACCGCTCTGTTGCTCCTCCGCTTCCGTGATCAGATCGGCTTCCTCCCGGGAGAAGGAATGGACTGCAATCATTTGGATCCAGTACAACCGAAACAAAATACCGCAAAAAGCGGCGACCAACAACACCGGAACCAGTCTCCTTTTCCAAACTCCGGTTTCCGTTTGCATATCGATCCGCCCTTTCAGCTTCCAGCTTGGGCAACCGGGGAACGCTGTATACCGGATGGCATGTTCTTCACAAAATGGACACCTTCCGATGACTCATCTCATAACACGGGTTGGACAAACATAATGTTTATGAACAGCGGTCAGGAAGGAGGAGCGGGTATGCTTTGCCGTCATTCCGTGATCCTCGCCGGTGGTTTGCTGATCAGCCTCGGAATCAACCTGTTTCTGACTCCCCACCGGCTGCTGGACGGGGGGATGATCGGTCTGGCCCTGATCCTCCGCTACCTGTGGGGAATGAAGACGGGTTTTTCCATGATCATGCTCAGTCTCCCCATCTTTTTGGCTGTATGGATGATGGATCGGCGGATGTTCCTCAACAGTTTTTACGGAATGCTGGTCTCCGCATGGTTGATCGACTGGCTGTCTCCCCTCAGGGGAACGATTCACTGGCCGATCCTGTTCAGCGCGCTCTCCGGCGGATTGCTGGTGGGGACCGGCGTCGGCCTGATGCTCCGGTTTAAAACCTGCACCGGCGGAACGGACCTGCTTGCGCAACTGATCGCCGACCGGTACCAATGGAATCCCGGCATCCTGATTTTCCTGATCGATGCCGTCATTATCGGAATCGGCAGCTTCATACTGACTCCCGTCCAACTTTTCCACACCTTTTTGACCATCAGCGCCGTCGGCCTGGCCACTTCGATCTGTGTCAAAAAACCCCAAGCAGCGTTGTAAATGATGGTCAGGCTCAGAAGAAGGGAAGCGTTTACCCGAAACAGCGACTTTGCTGCCTGCCCGCAGCAGGGAGATTCAGAGCGGCTTCGGGGAAATGCCGCCGCTCACTTTTTTCACAACGCTCAAGGTGGTCACCTGAAATCAGGGGGATTGATTCAAGGTGTTCGAAAATAGATCAACCCCCGGCCGATGCCGGGGGTTTGGGTCGGTTACAGGGCAGTCTTTTCCTTGTCGGGTTTCTGAACCTTCTCTTTCGCTTCCGAAGCCGATGTTCCTCCGGCAGCAGGGGCGGCGGGTTCCGACGGTTTGTTCTCCTTTTCTCCGTCATCCCCCAACAGCCCGGCGGTGGAATCCTTAAACTCCTTGATCGTACGGCCGAAGGCCCGTCCGATCTGGGGAAGGCGGCTGGGGCCGAAGAGAATCAACGCCAGCACCAGGATCAGGATGACTCCGGGAATCCCGATGTTCGCCAGCATCAGCCTTTAAACCCCCGGACGGCGACCACGGAAGCGCGGGGGATGTCCCCCCGGGGCCAGCGGCTGGTCGGGTTGTCAGGATCGGTGGACTCTTCCCCCGGATGCTGGACGGCGACAAACAGTGTCTTTTCATCGGGGGTGAACCAGGGACCGGTCATCTCGCTCTGTACCGGACCGGAGGCAAACTGGTACGCAACCCCTTTGTTCCGGCCGGAAGTGGGGATGAAGAAGCCCCCGTTGTTTTTGAAAGATTCATAGGCTCCTTCCTGGTTCAGCTTGCTGGATGAAATGTCGCAGAAAACCCACAAGTTCCCGTCGCGGTCGAAATGAAGGTTGTCCGGACAAGCAAAGCCGCTCTGCGGACCGCCGACGGCGAAGACTTCGAAATCGAAGGATTCGGCGGCCGCATCGTCCTCCTCCTCCATAAAGCGGAAGATTTGGCCGTAATAGTTGCCGTGATCGGTGTTGTTGGTAAGAGCCAAGTAAGCGGAGCCGTCCACCGGGCTTACTTCCACGTCCTCCGGCCGGTCCAGCGGGGTGGCTCCGAGCAGTTTGGCCGCATCGCGGGCGTTGACCAGCACTTCCCCCTGAGTGCTGTATTTCTCCTTCAGTTCCGGAGATTTCTCCAGGTCGAGGGGGAGCCATTTTCCTTTAGCCAGATCCGCCACATAGAGGGTTCCTTTTTCCAGCAATTTGCTGTTTCCGTGACCGGCACTTTCGGAGTATTTTCCTTCGCTGACGAATTTATAGAAATGCTCATTGTTGGCGTCATCCCCCATGTAGACGACCAGCCGACCGTCTTTGGACAGGGTCATGGCCGCATTTTCATGGGAGAAACGTCCCAGAGCGGTATGTTTCTTCGGTTTGGATTGGGGATTGAAAGGATCCACCTCAACCACCCAGCCGTAGTGGGTCTGGTTCCGTCCCCAGCGCTTGGCATCCTCCTGGAAGTTCTCCTCACAGCTTAGAACCGTGTTCCACAACGTGCGGCCGCCACTGCAATTGGCAAACGTCCCTTCCACTTCGTTCACTCCGCCGACCGCCCCGTCCCCTTTCGCCGGACCGGTCAGATCGATCATGGTATTGGCGGTGATCCGGCGCGCATATTTGCTCTCTTTCACCAGTTGCCATTTACCGTCCGCTTTTTGGATCTCAATGATGCTTCCACCCAGGTTGTATTGTTCGATCCGGTGTTTCTCCGCCTCCGGGGTGTTTTCGGGATACAGAAAGATTTTCCCGTCTCCGATATATTCGTGGTTGACCCAGAGCAACCCGTGTTCGGAGGAATCATTGATGGGGAAATAAACGGTCAGGTCGCAATTGTAGCCGAACTTCTCCCCGTTCCCGATCTCATCCCCCCAGGACGCGATCACATCGTAGGAAAACCCCGCAGGGAGAACGAGATCGTCTTTGTCGCTGGGTTCGATCGGCGAAAAGGGAACGGACACCATTTTGTTCTTGCCTGCCTCTGCGGCGGCCTTCGTTTTATCCGCCGCCTTCACCACATGGTTGACACCGGTGGCAGAACCGACCAGCGCAGCCGTTCCGACACCCAGATATGTCATAAACTGCCGCCGATTGATTTTTTCCACGCCCATCTCTCCTTTTCCCAATCTTTATTTCTTCCAACGTACAGATTAGCTCCGCCAGGTTGATTCTCCTTTAAGATTTGTTAAAATCCGTATAAATTCGGCGGTTCATGTCGAAGCCGGATTGACAATCCGGCAGGATTCGAAAGATAATGATAGAATAAGTTGAGGCCGAATCATTGAAAAGAACGGTCGGGGTCATGATTTGTTCGATTCGATACATTTCCTTTCAAGTGGGTGATGGAAAATGCTGAGCAGTGTCTATCAAGGATTGGCCAGGAGGTTGAAAGGTCTGAAAGACCCTTTCCGCCGATCCTCTTCCGATTCCGAAACCCGGAACCGGTACCACACGGGAGGTTCTTCCCCATCCGCCCCGTCTCCGATTCATCCCCGACGCCCCTCTCCTCCCTTACCCGGTTCCCGTGGAGAGCATTTCCTGCAGAAAGAATACGGAACGGAAAAGCGGGCCCTCGCTTTTTACAACAATCAGATGTTGGATCACTTGAACCAGACGATGATGGACTTTATTGCCGAACAGGAGATGGCCTTCATTGCCACCGCCGATGGAAACGGGGAATGCGACAACTCCTTCCGGGCCGGTCCTCCGGGCTTTGTCCGGATCTTGGACGAATATCACCTCGCCTATCCCGAGTACCGGGGCAACGGGGTGATGGCAAGCTTGGGCAATATTCTGGAAAATCCCCACATCGGGATTTTGTTCGTGGATTTTTTCCGAACCGCCGTCGGGTTGCATGTCAATGGCAAAGCCAAAATCGTGGAGAATCAAGAGTTGCTTTCCCAACCCGATTTACCGAAGGCCATCCGCTCCGACATTCTTACCGAGGATGGAAAAAAGCCGGAACGTTGGGTGCTCGTTCAGGTGGAAGAGGCCTATATCCACTGTTCCAAGCACATTCCACTCCTGAAAAAACTGGACAAAGATATCGACTGGGGGACGGACGATATACAGAAAAAGGGCGGGGATTACTTCAGAGCCAAAAATGAACCTCGGCCCTGGGACCCCGTCCCTTCCGGAAAATAAAAGGAGTCGCACCCTGTTGATAACGACCGCGTTCAGGCGGCTTCGTTTACCCTATAAGTTTGGAGCGTAACAAGCATGCGTATCTTTGCCTTGTATGGTAGCACGAGAGGAAAAGGGAACTCGGATCTGTTGACGGACATGATCACCGATGGTCTTGATTGTACCCGTGTTCACCTGAAGGACTACAATATCCTTCCGATCCGGGACCAGCGGTACGATCCCGGGGGGTTCCAGCCGATTGACGATGATCACCCCCAACTGGTGAAGCAGATGCTCAACCACGACCTGCTCCTCTTCGCCACGCCTCTTTACTGGTATGGAATGCCAGGGAGCGTGAAAAATTTTATCGACCGGTGGACCATGTATTTTGACGACAACACGTTCAAGGAGCGGATGGCGGAAAAGGAAGCACTTGTGGTGATTACCGGAGGTGATAATCCTCGGTTGAAAGGTATGGGAGTCCTTCAGCAGCTTTACTGGATCTTCGACTTCCTGGGCATCACATTCATTGATTACGTGATCGGTCAGGGTAACATCCAGGGCGAAGTCCGCCAGGATTTCGAGGCAATGTCCAAGGCGGAGCATCTCAATCACATCCTGCGAACGAAATCACGTACCATCACTCAACCTGCCTCTATTCCTCCGATGGTTAGCAAGCATACGCCAGAGTACATAACCACCAAAGAGAAAACGGAGGATGCTGTAAATGTCGGAAGGGAAGAGAAGAGAAATCGTGTTCGCGAACTCCTTAAACGGAGAATAAATGGAAAAAGAAGTTAACTGCCCGCTACACTTGTTATAAAATGCCGGCGGGACCCCATAGGACCATTAACCCAATGGACGTGCTGATAAGCTGAAGGAAAAATGTCGCCGCCCGCTCCTTGACCCAACTGGAAACCCCTCCTCTATCAATAGCCCCCTTATTTTTATGGGGGGCTTTTATTTAGGGACAACCCTGTATACCACTTGCATCGGTACCTTACAACCCCCCCAGGCGCTCCCTTTCGTCGCTCTCACAGCCGCTCGGCGGGGATGAACAAATTAAAAAACCCGCCAGAGGCGGGTACGCGCTGAAACGGTGGTCCATTCAACCCTGGAAGCGTTGTGAAAAAGTGAGCGGCGAAGCCGGGAGGGAAGTGGAGAAGGTGAAAATTGTGTTCATTGGCGGTGCCGATTTTAAACGGTAATGGAAATAATAGACTATCGAATGGTCTTACGGTAGAATCTTTTCAGGGACTTCACAAGGGGGCGTTGAACATCCGCAAAGTCGGCGTCTATTTCTCCGGTCTCGCCGTCGTTTTCATTGCCTGCAGCCTTCTCGCGTTCCTCCCACGGTTGTGGAACCCGGGCTCACCGGACATCTGGAATCCATCCGTTCTGTCGGACTACGTCGAACAGCTCCGGTCTTATTTATACGGGATCGGAACCGGAGAGAGTTTCCTGTATTATTCAGGGGTGAAAGAGAGAGATTTTTCCGAAGATATCGGTTCTTATTTTTCTCTCTCTTTTCTGTATGGAGCCGGCGCCGGGTTGGCGGCCTTGCTCCTGGCGGTCGTTTTGGGGCCTTGGCTGGTCTACAAACGGAAAGGCTGGGTGGCGGAAACCATGCAATTCCTCGGGTTTATTCCCGATTTCCTCCTGATCATGCTGCTCCAGACCGGAGCGGTGTTTTTGTACCACGCCACGGGCAGCCAGGCGATCAAGGTGGCCGCTTTGGCCGACGGGGACCCGCCCGTCCTGCTTCCGATGATCAGTTTCGGACTGATTCCCGCCGTCCACCTCGTCCGAAACCTGTATGAGAGAACATCCATGGAGCTGGAACGGGAATATATTCTGACCGCCCGTTCCAAGGGCGTTCCCACTCCATGGATTTATATCCTTCACATTTACCGGAACGTCCTGCCGTATCTGAAAGCGGACCTGTCCAAGACCGCCGCCCTGATCACGGGCAATCTGTTCATCATCGAGTATTTGTACAACCTGCCCGGAATCACGCGGTTGATCCTGTTCCACGGAGGACCGAAGGCGAAAGAACCCTTTGCATTTCCACTGCTTTTCAATTCATTCCTGACACTGCTGCTGTTGTACGCCCTCCTGTATCTCTGCCTGCGAATCTTGACCGCTCTGCTGGAATGGGGGGTTGCCCATGACTGATCAGCGCCGCAACCGGAAACTTTGGACCGGGCTCTTTCTCCTTTCATTTCTTGTGTCCGCAGCGATTGCAGGACCTTATCTTTCCCCTCATGACCGGAATGACGAGATGGAGATGACTTACATCCCCGAAACCGGGGAGCTGATCTCCCCTCCTCTGCCTCCGTCGGAAAAATACTGGCTGGGAACCGACCGGCAGGGACGGGACCTTCTGACCCTTCTCCTTTACGGGGCACGCTACACCCTGGTTGCCGCCCTGGGAATCGCTTTTTTGCGGTTGCTTTTGGGGGCGATCGGCGGAATGCTGGCCGGACTCCGCAAAAAGAAACCCGGGCGGGCCATCCTGCCGAAGGGGCTAATCGGGGGGATTCCGCCATTCCTGATCGTTTATTTCTTTATGTTTCCGATCAACTTCAGCTCGGCTTTATTTCAGAGCCCCTTCTCCGGCTGGGAACTGACCCTGATCCAGTCGGCCCTGATGACAGTGATCGGAATCCCGGCTCTCTTTCTCGTGACCAGGGACAAAACCCGCATCTTGAAACAAAAAGACTATATCACGGCTGCCCAAACCATGGGAGCGGGAAAACGTCACATCTTGATGAAACATATCCTGCCGGGTTTAAGGGAGGATTTATCTCTTCTTTATCTGCATGAAGTGGTGACCGTGATCAACCTGATCGGTCAGTTGGCCATCCTGAAAGTGTTTCTGGGCGGCACGTTTTTCAACATGGACAGTGGCACCTTCAACAGCCTCACTTTCGAGTGGGCCGGACTGATCGGAAAAGAACAGATGATGCTGGAACATATGCCCCGTTTTCTCCTCGCACCCTTAGGCGCCTACCTTCTCCTGATCACTTCCCTTTACCTGATCCTTCGAGGGCTGGAAGAGCGAACCGGCCGCAACCGACCGACTCCGAGGATGTGATCTCCCACATAAACCCTCTGCAGAGGCAGAGGGTTTTTTCATGGATCTGAAGAACATGTGGCCGGCAAATAAACGCCCCCCCGGTAGAATGATCCCCTGAAGAGCCGGCAGGGGACTTCTGAGTACATGAGAAGATGATCCGCTGAGCCGGATCCTGCCGTTCTCAGGATCTGTTCGGCTTTTGGACGGATTCTTTTTTGCTTTTTTCGATGTTTTTTTGGTGTTCGGCTTCGGTTTTGGCGAAATAATGGCGTCCGCTCCCGTCTTTTCGCGTGACATAGTACAAATAATCATGTTTCTCCGGTTCAAGGGCCGCTTTAAGCGCTCGTTTGCCCGGATTGGAAATGGGGCCCGGGGGCAGTCCCTGAATCCGATACGTGTTGTAGGGATGGTTGATTTTCAAATCTTTGTAAAGGAGACGGGCTTTCTGCTCACCGAGAGCATATTGGACGGTGGCGTCCACTTGAAGCTTTTTCCCCATTTTCAGTCGGTTGTGGAGAACACCCGAGATGCGGGGGAATTCTTCCTTCACCTTCGCTTCCCGTTCGATGATGGAAGCAAGTGTCACCCATTGATCGAGGGTTAAATTCCGCTCCTGAAGCTTCTGTTCCACCCTTTCGCGTTCCATGTACTTTCCAAACTGGTCCAGCATTTTTTCCACCAAATGATGAGGATCCGTGTCCTTGGGAAGGTTGTATGTCATCGGAAAGAGGTAACCCTCCAGAAGATAGCGACGCTTTTGGTCTTCCGGAATCCGACGGACGAAGGGCTGAGAGTGGTTTTTCCGGTCCGCCGCCTTCAGAAATGCGGAGCCGTCCACCCCTTTTTCATCCAGTTTCCGGGCGATTTGTTCCGCCGTGTAACCCTCCGGCACGGTCAGCCGCATCACACTTCGAGAGCCGTCGGTGAATATCTTCAGTATTTCATTCGCTCCCGCACCCGGAGGGATTTCGTACACTCCCGCTTTCATTGCCTTTGCCTTGCCCTTCAGATAGGCGTAAGCGGCGAAGAACAGATCATCTTTGACCAGGCGCTTCTCCTCCAGTATTTTCCCCACTTCCAGCAAGGAAGCCCCGGAGGGTACTTCCACCTCCACCGGCCGGTCGAAGGCAGTGGGGGACAGACTGTAATCGACATAAAAATAACCGGCAACCGTCACAACGGTCAAAATCAAGAAAGCAACCAATAATCGCAAGATCCATTTCATCGGGACTGCTTCCTCTCCTGTTGTTTTCGTTTACGCAAGGTCTCACCCATATGGATTGTACACGGAGGCCACGGGACGAGCAACCGTCGGGGGCCTGCAAAAAAGGAAAGGGCCGCGACTGCACGCGGGCCCCCAGTCCTACCTTCCACTGCTTTGGGTCTGTGTCTTGTTGCTTTTTTCCTTAAACATTCGGTGCTCTTTGAATGTCTCGGCAAAATAGTGTTCTCCTGTGCCGTCTTTTTTGGTGACGTAGTACAAGTAAGGATGTTTGTCCGGATTCAAAGCGGCTAACAGGGCCTCTTCCCCCGGGTTGGAGATGGCACCCGGCGGCAGGCCGTCGTTCTTGTAAGTGTTATAGGCACTCTCCACCTCCAAGTCATCATAGGAAAGCCGGGACTTTTGGGCTCCTCTTGCGTATTGAACGGTGGCGTCCACTTGAAGGCGCATGTTCTTGTTGAGACGGTTGTAGATCACGCCCGCAATCTTGGGGAATTCTTTATCCACTTTCCCTTCCCGTTCCACGATGGAAGCGACAATCACCCAGGTGTCCAATGTCAGGTTTTTCTGTCTCAGGTCGGAAAGCACCTTGTGCTCCTTCAGCTTCCGCTCAAACTGTCCCAACATCATGTTGACGACATCCTTGGCTTCCGCTCCTTTTGGAATATTGTAGGTGCTGGGGAAAAGGTAGCCTTCCAGACGGTGTCGCCGCTTCGGTTCTTCGGGAAGGTTCTGAAGGAAACGGTAATCATAATTCCCTTGGTCAACGGCTTTTATAAATTCATCCCGGGTGATTCGCGTTTTATTTTCCAGACGGGCTCCGATCTGTTCCACCGTGTATCCCTCCGGAATGGTGACGGCAACGGTGTTTTGGCGTCCCCGGGTGATCGTTTCCAGAATACCGTTCACATCCATCTCCGGCGGAATTTCATACACTCCCGCCTTCAATCCTCTGGAATTCCCGGTAATCCAGGCATATGTACTGAAGAACCAATCATTTCGGATAAGGTTTTCTTCTTTCAGCATCCGGCCGATTTCAGCGGTGGAAACTCCACTCTTAATCTCCACTTGCACAGGCTCGGTTCGCTTCGGCGAACCGAGGGAATAATCCACATAAAGATAAACCAGTACAGACCAGGCAGCAAAAAGGATCAATGTATAAAAAATGCGCATCAGCCACTTCATCCACCGTGCTCCTTCACTCCCGGTTTTTCCTCCCCTATGTTAACACATGTCCAAAAAAAAATAACGAGGATTCTCCCCGTTATACGACATCATTCGTCAAAATAGAGCATTTCGTCTAGAGCATCGGCCACATTGTCCCATTCGTTGTCATCTTCCACATGCTCCAGGCGCCAGTCGCCGTCCAGGTCATTTACCCGGAAAAGAAAGGCGTCGTCATCCTCTCGATCCGGGTCACCCAAAACGGCATAATGACGTCCACCCACTTCGAGTTCCCTTAAAATCCGGTAACGGGAGTCCCGGTCCACCCCCTCTTCATCCGCCAGAACCAGTTCTCTTCCCAGTTCGTTCTCGAGGATATTCAGCTTTTTGGCCAACCGTTCCTCCCGTGAATCCACATTTATCCCTCATTGTCTTCGTCGTCGTTCCATTCGCTTTCCAGCGTATGAAGCACTTCCTCGATCATATCCCATTCGCTGTCATCCTCGATGGGAATCAGGTTGATGTTTTCCCCGTCGCCCTCATACCGGAAAGCGTACACTTCCTGTTCCACCGTTTCGTCATCCGCCGCCTCTTCCTCATCGACGGGTGTCAGCAGGATATATTGATGACCGTTGTCCCGCTCGAAACGGTACAGGACCTCAAAGGTCTCCTGTTCGCCTTCCTCGTTGCTGATGATCACGGTTTCCTGTTGATGTTCATGGTTTGCATCGTCAGGCATTTCTATTCCTCCCTCGGGCATCCAGGTACCCTTGCAATATCCAGGACGCCGCCATCTGATCCACCACTTTTTTCCGTTTGCGACGGCTCATGTCCGCATCGATCAAGGTCCGTTCGACGGCAACCGTGGACAGTCGCTCGTCCCACAATTCCACCGGAAGCTGAAAACGGTTTTCCAACTCGCGGGATAGTTCTTTGCACGTTTCTCCTTTTTTCCCGATGGATCCGTCCATATTCCGGGGAAGTCCCACGACCAGGGAACCTACTTCATACTGATCGATCAACTCCCCGAGGCGATCCAGCCAATCAGACCGGTCCCTTCGGATCACTTCGACTCCCTGGGCTGTCCACCCCATGGGGTCACTGACGGCGATTCCCACCCGTTTTTCTCCCACATCCAGTCCCATAATCCGCTTCAAAGGTTTTCACCGCTTCCTGAATTTGCTGTTCCGGTTGCTGTCAGTTCTTGTGGGCCTTCAGGAAGGTTTTCACGAGTTCTTCCAGTAATTCGTCCCGTTCCAGTTTGCGGATCAGAGCGCGGGCATTGTTATGCCGCGGGATGTAGGCGGGATCTCCGGAGAGGAGATAGCCCACCAGCTGGTTGATCGGATTGTAGCCTTTTTCTTTCAGGGCCGCATAAACCGTCAACATGACCTCGCGCGGATCCGCCTCCTGCTCCTCCCCATGGAAATCGAATTTCATGGTTTTATCCATAGACACTCTCAACCCCTCTTTCTATCTATTGACCGGCTTTGGATATTCCATTCGCTTCCTTTGGTCTGATTTCCTTTTTCCCCATGGTTGTTCGAAGAAACAGATCGGTCAACTCCGGTTTTGGAGAACTTCCTTCACCGAAGCCAGGGCTTCTCCCAACTTTTCGGGCTTCTTTCCGCCGGCCTGGGCCATGTCCGGACGTCCGCCGCCTCCGCCTCCGCAGCGGGAAGCCGCCTCTTTCACCAGTTTCCCTGCATGGAAACCCGCTTTGACATATTCAGGGGAGACACTGGCGACCAGTTGGACTTTTCCCCCGTTGACCGATCCCAGGACGATGATCCCCTGGGGGATGCGTTGTTTCAGGTCATCCACCATGCTTCTTAAGCTGTCCATGTCAGGGGCGTCCACTTGGGCGGTCAACACCGGGACCCCGGCCACCTCTTCCACCTTCTCCGCAAGGTTCTGACCTTCCATTTGGTTCAGCTTGGAACGGAGGGAGTCATTCTCACGGGACAGTTCCTTGATCCGGGATTGGAGGGTGTCCACCCGGTCCGCCACCTCGGCGGGTTGAGCCTTGAGGAGACGGGCGGCACGTTCCAGCACCTCCAGCTTCTTCTCCAGGAACCGGTAAGCGTGACGGCCCGTGACGGCCTCCACCCGGCGAACGCCGGAACCGATGCCACCTTCGCTGACCAATTTGAAAAGGCCGATCTCGCCGGTCTGACGAACATGAGTGCCGCCGCAAAGCTCCAGGGAATAGTCTCCCACCTGCACCACCCGGACGATCTCCCCATATTTCTCCCCGAACAAAGCCATCGCTCCCATCGCTTTGGCTTCTTCCAGGGGTTTTTCAAAGGTCTCCACCGGTGTGTTGGCCCAGATTTGCCGGTTGACCCGTTCTTCCACTTCCCGCTTCTGTTCTTCGGTGAGCGGTTCGATGTGGGTGAAGTCAAACCGCAGCCGGTCCGGGGCCACAAGGGAGCCGGCCTGATTGACGTGGTCCCCCACCACTTCCTTGAGGGCCTTGTGCAGGAGGTGGGTGGCCGTGTGATTTTTGACCACATCGTCCCGGAACCGGTTCTTCACTTGGGCTCTGGCTTTGTCCCCTTTGCGGAGCTTGCCCTCTTCGACCCGGACCCGGTGGATGTGCTCCCCTTTGGGGCCTTTTTGCACGTCTTCCACCACCAACCGGGCCCGAGAGGTGGTGATTTCACCGCGATCCGCCACCTGACCGCCGCTTTCCGCGTAAAAAGGGGTCTCTTCCAAGATGACGAGACAGGTTTCCCCTTCCCCCACCACATCGACGGTTTGATTGTTGTGGATGATGGCAGCCACTTTGGTGTCTGCACTCAACGAAGTATAGCCGACAAACGTTGTGGCCACATCCAGGTCGGCCAGCGCGCCGCCTTGCACCTGCATGCCGCCTTCTTCCCGACGGGCTTCCCGGGCGCGTTCCCGCTGTTCGGCCATCGCCTGTTCAAACCCTTCCGTATCCACGGTCAAACCGTTCTCCCGTGCGAAATCCTCGGTCAGATCCAGCGGAAAACCGTAGGTGTCATACAGCGTAAAGGCATCTTTTCCGCTGATTTCGGTTTTCCCTTCCTTCTTGAGCCGGGACACCATGTCTTCCAGAATGTGAAGCCCTTCGGACAGCGTTTCCAGAAATCGCTCTTCTTCCCCTTTGATTACCTGGCGGATGAAATCTTTTTTCTCCGCCGGCTCGGGATAAAATTCTTTCATGATCTCCGACGTGACATCCGTCAACTGGTACAGAAAGGCCTGCCGGATTCCCAAGGTGCGGGCAAACCGCACCGCCCGCCTGAGCAGGCGCCGGAGAACGTAACCCCTGCCTTCGTTGGAAGGGATGACCCCGTCTCCGATGGCGAAAACGAGAGTGCGGATATGATCGGCGATCACTTTGAGCGCGGTATCCACTTCCCGGCTCTCCCCGTAACGAACCCCCGCTTCCCGGCAGGTGGCCTGGATGATCGGCTGAAACAGATCAGTGTCGAAATTGGTCGGCACATTCTGCATGACGGACGCCATCCGTTCCAATCCCATTCCGGTATCGATGTTTTTCTTGGGCAATGGGGTATAGCTCCCGTCCGGGTTATGATTGAATTGGGAAAAGACCAGATTCCAGATCTCCAGGAACCGTTCGTTTTCCCCGCCGGGATAACACTCCGGATCGGATAGATCGCCGAATTCGTCCCCGCGGTCGTAAAAGATCTCGGTGTTGGGTCCGCTCGGACCCTCCCCGATATCCCAGAAGTTTTCCTTCAGTTTCACGATCCGCTCTTCGGGAAGCCCCACCTGTTCGTTCCAGATCCGGTATGCTTCGTCATCCTCCGGGTGGATGGTCACGGAGAGCCGCTCCGGATCCATCCCCATCCATTTTGGATCGGTCAGGAATTCCCATGCCCACAGGATCGCTTCTTCCTTGAAATAATCCCCGATGGAGAAATTGCCCAGCATTTCAAAGAAGGTCTGGTGCCGGGCCGTGTAACCCACGTTTTCAATATCATTGGTCCGGATCGATTTTTGCGCGTTCACAATCCGGGGGTTTTCCGGTTTCACCCGTCCGTCGAAGTATTTCTTCAGCGTGGCCACTCCGCTGTTGATCCACAGAAGGGACGGATCGTCCACCGGAACCAGAGAAGCGCTGGGTTCCACCCGGTGTCCCTTTTCCTTGAAGAAGTCGAGAAACTTTTGTCGAATTTCATTGCCTTTCATCCCTGTTGCACCCCTTTTTTTGAGTAAATAAAAAAACCCTTCCATCCCTTCAGGGACGAGAAAGGTTCCCGCGGTGCCACCCCGATTACCTCCGAACGGCGGAGGTCCCTTGCGAAATAACGGCGCAGGGCGCCGGCGGGCTTGCGATTTTCACCCGCGCTCCGGAACTGGCCTTCAACCCTCCGCTTCGCAGGAAGCCTTTCAGCCTGGGGCTTCCCTCTCTGACCGGCGGGGCCGGGTTTACTTCGGTTCCGTCATCGCATTGACGTTTCAAAGGTTTGTACATTCTTCATTATACAACGATAAGGCGTCATTTTAAACCCGCTGACCCCTCATGTCGGCTTTTTCGTATAATGATCCACCACGTGTTCCACAATCACTTTTCCCACGGCAAATAAAGGAACGGCAAGGATCAGGCCGAGAATGCCCCCCAATTCCCCACCGACCAGAAGGGCGAAAATGATGAAGAGGGGATGCATATGCAGCGTCCTTCCCACAATTTGCGGCGAGAGGACATTCCCCTCCAACACCTGCACGACCAGGTTGACCAGAATCACCGCAATCACCATTTCCTTGGAAATGGACAACGCCACCAACAAAGCCGGAACCGCACCGAAAAAAGGACCCAGATAAGGAATTACGTTGAAGACCCCCACCAACAGGGCAAGGATCAGGGGATAAGGCAACCCGATGATCAGGTAACCGATATAGGCCAGGATCCCGACCGCCAGACAGACCAGGAGCTGACCGCGGACGTAATTTCCCAGGGCCTCATCCACATCCCGAAACAGGCGAATCACATCTTTGCGGCGGCGGACGGGCAGGAGTGTGATCAGCGCCTTTTCGATCACATTCACGTCTTTTAACATGTAAAAAGCCAGAAAGGGCACAATCACCGCAATCAACAGCTGGTTGATGGTCGTTCCCAGGGAGCTCATCAGGTTGCCGACCCCGTCGGTGACGGATTCCTCCAGCCGGTTCAGCGATTTTTCAACCCCCAGACGGACGGATTCGGGAAGGGCGTCTTTACTGTGATTGTACTGGTCAATCCAGGATTGGAGCCGCATGTTCCACTCCGGGAGGTGTTCCGACAGTTCTTTCAACTGCAGGTTGAACAGGGGCACCAGATTGGTCAAGACAATGGCGATCGCGCCGATGAAAAGGGAATAGATGAACAACACGGCCAGGGAGCGGGGGACCAAACGATTGGCCAACAGATTGACAACGGGGTTCAGGAGGTAGGAGATGATAACGGCCACCAGAAACGGTCCCAGTACCGCTTTGAGAAAGGAAAAAAACGTCCGGAGCAAGGGTTCGATCTGAACGAGCAGAAAAAGGATGCCCAGTAAAACCAGAATCAAGAGAGCCGTCCCCAATCCCCGGCTCTCTCTCAACCGATCCATGAAATCCCACCTCCCCCATACCTCTACTCGTCAGTATATGTCCAACCCCGGGTCTTTACCCATAAAATCACCCCCCGGATGTTCCCGGGGGGTGATCGTCATCGGCTTAAATATCCAGCAAAACAAGCGTCGCGAATCAGGGATTCCATCCGACCGATCTCGCCCGGAATTCTGTCAGCGGCCGAAACGGCGCATGAGATTACGGCCAAAAACCCGGGAAGCGATTCCGGCAAAGGCCATATTCCCCATTTTGCGCATCCAACGGGGGCGGCGGCCCATCATCCTCTTCAGCAACTTTTGACCGCGGTGGGAGCGGCCAAACAGCCACGCGGCAGAACCGATCATCAGGGCGGAAAGGATCGATCGTTTCATGGGAATCCCCCTTCCTGACTACATGGATAAAGAATCCTGGTTCCTATCCAAAAAAAGATCGTTAAGGGAACTCAACGTTCCGTCTTCCTCCACCTGATAGATGGATTCGATTTTCCCGTCCATCACCGACAGCTCAATAAAACATCCCCAACAGTAATACTGGTTGGAGCCGACTTTTCCCAGGTCATGGGTATTGCAATTGGGACAGCGAAGCATCGGAACTCCCCACTTTCTTCAGACGTCCTGAGCGGATGTTCCGTCCATGGACGCGATCAGCACATCTTCCCCCCAAGTCAGGGGAATCTCGGGACGAAACACCTTCCGCCCTTCCGTGAGATCGCTGATGAATCCCTCAGACAACTCGTACCCCATCAGCGTTCCCACATCTTCCAGAAAATAGACGTCTTCCACCATCCCAAGATCACGACCGTTGGTCATCACGATCGAACGGCCTTTCAATTTCCGTCCGGTGAGGAAACCGTAACAACCCCTTTGCCCATCCTCCAGAGGCCGGATGTCCTCTTCGCTGTCCACAATCACGGCGTCGGCTCCCAGAGAGCCGATCCGTTCGAAAGGGATGTAGCGTCCCTTTCGGACCCACCCCCCGTTTTCCAACAACACCCCGATCATCCGCTGTTCCCGGTCGAACAAAAGGTCCCGGACCGTCCCCAAACGTTTGCCTGTTTTGACATGGATAACCGGTAGACCGATGACATCCTGAGATCTGCGCAAGGAACCTCACTCCTTCCGCTGACCTTAGTATGGTTCGGCCTTCGGTCTCCATGCTGGGGGATGGTTACCATTCCCGGTTCAACAGCTCCGTAAGCTGGCTGTTCCGTTGTTCTCTTTCTCTCCGTGTCACCCCGTACTCAAGCGCCTCCCTTTCGCCGCACAGAATCAGGTAAGATTTGCTCCGGGTGATTCCGGTGTAAATCAGGTTGCGTTGCAGCATGCGCCGGTAGGCCCGCAGGATGGGAAAGATGACGATGGCGAATTCCGAGCCTTGGGCCTTGTGGATCGAACATGCGTAAGCGAGGGAGATCTGGTTGAGTTGACTCCGTTTGTAGGGTACTTCCTGACTGTCGAACTGAACCCAGAGAACCGGATCCTCTTTCCCCGCCTTTTCGTCGATGGCGGTAATAATACCCATATCCCCGTTATAAACGGGGTGATCGGAATGGTTCACCAGCTGGAGTACTTTGTCCCCGTGCCGCAGAACCGACTCTCCCCAATTCAATTCCTTGCAGCCAGGGCGGGGAGGATTGATGGCCTGCTGGATTTTTTCGTTGATCCGGTTCACACCGGCGGGGCCCTTATACATCGGAGCGAGAACCTGTACGTCAAACAGGGTGTACCCGCGGTTCAGAGCCTGTTCAACCGTCTTGAGAACGACATCCACGGCCTGATCCCGACCGCAAGCAAAGAAACGCCGGTCCGCCTTGGGGTCGGTCAGATCCCCGGGCACTTGCCCGTTTTTCAGGCAGTGGGCCAACTCGATGATGGAAGACCCCTCTTCCTGTCGGTAGATCTCTTTCAGCTCCACCCGGGGGATCGCTTTCACTTGCAAGAGATCCTGGAGGACACGCCCGGGCCCCACGGAGGGCAGTTGATCATCGTCCCCCACCAGAACCACCTTCATCCCCCGGGGAACCGCCCGGAACAGCTGGTTGGCCAGCCAGATATCGAGCATCGAGACTTCGTCCACAATCAGCAGCGAACCTTCGATGGGATGGTCCGCGTCCCGCTCGAAGAAATCCCCCTTCCATCCGAGCATTCGGTGGATGGTCATGGCCGGAAGACCGGTGGCTTCCGACATTCGTTTGGCCGCCCGGCCCGTGGGGGCGGCCAAACGGACGGGATAGGGTTTCTCCGAAGCCTCGTAATCCGCGGGGTCCAAGGAGCATTCGTTCAGTTTGGCGAAAAGGTGGCAGATCCCCTTGATCACGGTGGTTTTCCCGGTTCCCGGCCCCCCGGTCAGGATCATGACCGGTGAATCCATGGCACGCATGATGGCTTCCCGCTGCCGCTCCGCGTAGGAAACATTCAGTTCCTCCTCCACTTCCCCCACCGCCTTGTACAGCTCGTGGGCGGGTGCGGGCTCCAGATGCTGATTCAGCCAGTCCCGGACACGGACGGCCACCCCGTGTTCGGCGTAATAAAGAGAGGGAAGATAATACTTCCCGTGATCTTCGATGATTCGTTCCTCATCCACCATCTGTTCCAGGTGTTGATTTCTCTCCGCCGGCGGGAAGAGCTCTTCCGCCCGGGGATTCAACAGACGGTTGATATACCGGTGAAGCTCCTCTTCTGTCACGTAAATGTGGCCCAGGGAAAGGGAAGACTCCCGAAGGGCGAAGAGGGCGGCCGCCTGAAACCGCTCCGGAGCGTCCAGGGCCAATCCACCCTTCCTGGCGATCTCATCAGCCCGACGAAACCCGATTCCGTCCACTTCTTCGATCAGGCGGTACGGATTTTCGCGGATGATTTCCATCGTCCGCTCTTTGTAGGTTTGGACCACCTTAAGGGCGATGGCGGGGCCGAGACCGAACTGGTACAGATAGACAAGGGCCTGTTCCAGGGCATGGTGTTCCCGGAGGTTGTCGGCGATTGTCTTCGCCCGCGCCTCTGTCACCCCGGGTACCCGGGTCAGAACCGCCGGATCGGCTGCGGCTTTTTCCAACGCATCCGGCCCGATATGATCGACAATCTTCTCCGCCGTTTTCTTCCCCACACCGGGAAACAGCCCGCTGGATAAGTATTTTGCCACTGCTTCGCGGGATTTGGGCAGCTCTTTTTTCATGTGGCGGATCTGGTATTGCCGACCGTACCTCGGATGCTCTTTCCATTCCCCGAACACCACCACCGTTTCATCGGGATGGGGCAGGACCATATTCCCGACCACCACCACCTCATCGGTGTCCAGTGAATCGGACGCCTCCTCCACCCGCATCAGGAAAACACCATATTGGTTCTCTTCATTATAAAAGATTTCCTGGGTGAGGGATCCCTTCAGATACCCCTCCTCCCCGAAAAAGTCGAGACCCGGTTGTTCCATCTGACAACACCCCTGACCGATCGGATGTTCTCACCACCAGTATAGAGGGAAATCCCGTCCAATTCCATTACTCGATTCCGGTAAGAAGGGAAGAAATACTTTGACAATAATTTATTTACGTAATAATATATTTTTACGGAAAACAAATCGTTTGAGAGGTGTACCATGGAAGACATCAAAACCACCCATCGGGTGGAAGATCCGGAACAGGCCGCCGCTCTCCTCCATCCTTTGCGGGGGGACATTCTGTATCACCTTCGCGAGCCGGCATCCGCTTCACAGGTGGCCCGTGAAATCGGGGAAACGCCTCAACGGGTGAATTATCACTTAAAGGCCCTGGAAAAGGCGAACCTTGTCCGAAGGGCGGGCACCCGACAAGTGAAAAACCTGGTGGAGGTCCTTTACCAAGCCATCGCCCGATCCTTTCTGTTGGCGGACACTCTGGGCTTCAGTCCCGGGACGGTACAGAAACTGAAGGACCAGAGCGCCCTGGCCCACCTGATCCAAACCGCCGACCGCATCCGCGCCGATGCCGTCGATCTGATGGAGCGCTCCGATGAGGCGGAGACCCTTCCCAGCGCCACCTTGGAGACGAACATCATCCTGGCGAGTGAATCGGAACGGGAAGCCTTCGTGGAGGATTATGTCCGTCTGGTGGAAGAACTGGCCAGCCGCTATCAGGCATGTACCTCCCACGGGCGACCGTATCAGTTGATGCTGGCCGTTTATCCACGAACAGCGAAGGAGGGGTTCGATGAGTAAAAAAGAGGAAGTCATCAGCTGGGAAAAAGAAGGACCACCGGCGGACGGGGAAAGGGCAGGGAACATGGTTCCCCTGCGACGTTCCCCGAAACCGGAATCCACCGTCACGGTTTGGACAGCAGGTCCGGAAAGCAGCGGTCCCCTCCGGATCCGCCAGGTTTCCTCCGGCTTTAACGCCCCCCGTTCAACTCTTTCCCCGCGTTCCATGGCCGCCTGAAAAAGGAGGGACACCCCATGCATCCGCCACCCACCGTCATCGAACAGACCCATCAGGGGAACGTTCTTGCGACATCTACTCCCGCCTGTTGAGACCGAATCGTGTTTTTGGGAGGCTCCATCGATGACCCGCTGCCCATTCGATCGTGGCGCAGCTACTGTTTCTCGCTTCAGAGGATCCGGTTAAAGACATCCACCTCTATATTCACTCCCCCGGCGGGTCCACCACTGCGGGTTGGGCTGTTTACGATACCAT
Source organism: Melghirimyces profundicolus (assembly GCF_003054245.1). Lineage (GTDB taxonomy): Bacteria > Bacillota > Bacilli > Thermoactinomycetales > DSM-45169 > Melghirimyces > Melghirimyces profundicolus. The sequence continues at coordinate 15,833 of NZ_QBKR01000016.1, read as the reverse complement.
GCAACACATCCAGCCCGATGTTTCCACCGTCTGCATCGGAATGGCCGCTTCCATCTGCTTGCCACCGGTGCACCGGGCAAACGGATGGCTCTCGCCAACGCTGAAGTGATGGTCCACAGCCCTGGGGAGGCACAAAAGGGCAGGCTTCCGATATCGAGAACCGAGCCCGCTGGATGCTTCGGACCAAGGATCGGATCAACCGCCTTCTGGCCGAACGCACGGGTCAACCTTTGAAACGGGTGGAAAAGGATACCGACCGCGATTATTTCCTGACTGTGACGGAAGCCAAGAAGTACGGCCTGATCGACCGAATCATTTCCTGACGGGGAGAAAGGCGGGCTCATATGGAACTGTTGATTCTCGGCGGCACCTCTTTTGTCGGCCGCCATATGGTGGAAGTGGCTCTTTCCCGGGGACACGGGCTGACCCTTTTCAACCGGGGCTTGAATCAGGGTCTCACCTTCCGCCCCCTGGGAGAGACGGCCCGGGACACTCTCGCCTGGGACCGGACCCGCCCGGACCTTCCCCGGAAGGCGGGGATATCCCGGGAACGGGAGGCGTCTCTCCTGGATCGGTGGCACCGGCGTCACGGATAGTCAAAAAACCGGCCCTTTTTTTTCGGGGGCCGGTTTTTTGGTTGAAGAGCGGGGAACGAAGAAATCCGCATTACCGTTTCGTCAGGCGGTTCACCACTTCCGCCACGGTCCGGGCGGCTTCCCGGACGTTTTCTTCGTCGTTCCCCAATCCGAAACTGAACCGGACAGCGGAACGGAGAAGCTCATCCGGCAGCTTCATCGCTTTCAGGACGTGGGAAACTTCCAGGGTTCCCGAGGTGCAGGCGGAACCGCTGGCGCAGGCGATCCCTTCCATGTCCAGATTCATCAACAACACTTCCGTGTCTGCACCGGGGAAGCTGAGGTTGAGGATGTGGGGGAGATGGTGTTCCGGATGGCCGTTGACCGTATACCGGATTTCGGCCCGGTCCAGTTCCTCCAACATCGTCCGACGACATGCCAACGCTTTTTCCCGGTGGCGGCCCTGTTCGGCGACAGCGATTTCCGCCGCCCGGCCGAAGCCGACGATGCCGGGCACGTTTTCCGTTCCCGGCCGCCGCCGGCGTTCCTGCTGACCGCCGTGGAGAAGGGGGTTTAGGGGCACTTCCCGGCCCACCCACAGGGCTCCCACCCCTTTGGGTCCGTTAATCTTGTGGCTGGAGACCGATAACAGATCCACCGGCAGGGATTTCACATCCAAAGGCTCCATCCCGAAAGCCTGGACCGCATCGGTGTGAAAGAAAACCCCCCGTTCCCGGGCCAACGCGCCGATCTCCTCCACCGGCTGCAGCGTTCCCACTTCATTGTTGCCGTACATGATACTGACGAGCGCCGTACGATCATCCAGCGCCCGTTCCAGCTCGTCCATGCGGATTCTTCCCGTGGAATCGACGGAAAGGTACGTCACGGAGAAGCCGAGGTGTTCCAGGTATTCACAGGTATCCAACACCGCATGATGCTCGACGCTTGCTGTGATGACACGATCCTTTCCCTTCTCCCTGAGTGCCGTGGCCACCCCGGTCACTGCCAGGTTGTCCGCTTCCGTTCCGCCACTGGTGAAGATCAGCTGCCCGGACTCGGCATGAAGCGCTTCGGCGACCTGGTCCCGGGCGCGGTCCACGGCATTCCGAATCTCCCTTCCGAAAGCGTGGATGCTGGAAGGGTTTCCAAACTGTTGTTCCAAAAACGGCAACATGGCGTCCACCACCCGGGGATGAACCGGAGTGGTCGCCGCGTGATCGAGATAAATGGCCATTTTTTCACCTTCACCCGTCAGATATAAAACATGTAGGAATCCTGATCCCCTTCGGAAGAATGGTTGTTGAGATCGGCCAGGGTGGTGTGGTCCAGGACATCTGCGATCGCGTCGCGGATTTTCTTCCACAGTTCCCTGCGGCCCGGATCTTCCTCCTCCGTGAATTCCACGGGGCTGATGGGACCTTCCAATACCCGGATGACATCCCCGGCAGTGATTTCCTCCGGAGGACGGGACAATTTATATCCGCCGTACGCGCCCCGCACGCTTTTGACCAGCCCGGCATTTCTTAAGGGTGCCACCAATTGTTCCAGATAATGCTCCGATAGGTTGTGCCTCTCCGCCACGCTTTTCAACGACGTCGGCTTATCCCCGTACCTTGCCGCCAAATCCATCATGATGATGAGACCGTAACGTCCTTTGGTGGATACCTTCAACCGTAACACCTCTTCCCGTCCACATTTCTATCATTTTCCCCCAAAATTGTATCGAAACCTGCATCATCGGTCCAATCGTCAGGGAAAAAAGGAGCGTTCCGAAATAAACCGGCCCGCCGAGAAGCCATCCGACGACCAGCACACTCACTTCCAGAATCAGCCGGATGCGGCTGATGGAAATCCCCAGTTTTTCAGACAGCACGATCACCAGAGCGTCCCGAGGTCCTGCCCCGAGCCGGGGCGCGATATAAAGCCCATTGCCCAATCCGATCAGGGCCAAGCCGCATAAGAGCATTCCCCATTGGGAAACCGGAGCCCCCGGCGTCTTAAGCCAGGCCGACGCCAGCAACCGGTCCACGAACAGGCCGACCAGGAACATGTTGAGCACCGCCCCGGGACCCGGTAACCGGCGTGCGAGTACGGAGGCCCCTGTCAACACCGCCAGACCCACGAGCTGCAGCCACGTCCCCACGGTCAGCGGCGTCACCATAGCCAGCCCCATATGGAAAACGTCCCAGGGGGCCAATCCCAATCCGGCCTTGATCATCAGTGCGATTCCCAGAGCCATGATCCACAGCCCCGCCAAGAACGCCCCCCAACGGATCAGAAAAGGGCGCCACCCGTTCTGGAGCTGTTCTCCCCTGTGTTTCAACGATTCTGCCGTCATTCGTTAAAACCCTTCTTTTCACTTCAGTGGTTCCTTCCCTGCAACAATTGCTAGTTTACCACAGGAGTCGTCCGCAGCAACAGAGCGGGAGCACCCTTCGCAACTCCTCTTCACCTGTACGGAAAGGAGCAGAAAACGATGATTGTCCAAGTATGGCCGCCTGGACTTAGGTAAATACCCAAACCAAGGTGTGTATTCGATCCTATCATGGAGTTGAAATGCCCTTTGCCTCCCCCGAATGACAAACCCTGATTTGCAGAAAGATCTGACCCGATATAAAGAGGTTCTCCTGTATAAAACCCTGCCTTTTCCAAGTATCGATCCTTTTCCCGGTTCTCGAGGGATCCCCCTTCTTCAACTCATTTCACCCCGTTCCTTTCGTACACCCTACTGGTGCTGTTTTTAAGGAGGGGCTTTCGGCGGCTTTCTTCCCATAATCCCAACTGCAGGTATTCATCCAACCGAATTTGGGCTGTGATTTTTAATTGGTGATTTCCGGTGATCATCGGTAAAAGAGATTCATCCTGATGATGAAGGGCTTGGCTACGGGTTTTGGGTAAAACGGTGAAAAGGGTTTTCGATAACCGTCGTTTTGCACAATAAATGTCATGGTCGCTTCATAATCATACTTATTCTTCTGATGATGGTCAGCCTCCATTTCAGCACGGACTGAATAGTAACCCTGCCTCACCCGTTGTCCAGGATACTTTTCCATCTTTATCTGTTTGCATACGGATATCCGATGAATCATCCCGACGAATAACAGCATCTGAATCAGCAACAATTTCTTCGGCCTTACCAAAACAATTGTCACTTCAACTTAACAAACCTCGGGTAACATACACGTAAAGAAAAAATAAGGAGGAGTCCTATGGATAAACACAACCAAAACACAACCTCCAACCAACACTCTCCCTCCCGCGGTTCGGTTTGGGAAGTCCTCGGGGTTGCGACGCGCCTCGGGCTAACTTCCTTCGGGGGACCGATTGCCCACTTGGGTTACTTTCGCGACGAGTACGTTCAGAGGCGTCGCTGGTTGGATGAGAAAACCTATGCTGATCTGGTCGGGTTGTGTCAATTCCTGCCCGGACCTGCCAGCAGCCAGGTGGGAATTTCCATCGGTCTTCTTCGAGCCGGCCTTCCAGGAGCGATTGCCTCCTGGTTCGGTTTCACGATGCCTTCGGTCCTGCTTCTTGTGTTGTTCTCTTGGTTCTTTGCCGGCACGGACATTGAAAAAGCCGGTTGGCTGCATGGCTTAATGGTGGTGGCTGTAGCCATCGTGGCTCAGGCTGTCTGGGGAATGGCGAAAAGTTTGGCTCCGGATCCTCCCCGAGGCACCGTGGCATTATTGGCCGCCATTGCCGCCCTTGCTTTTCCGACAGCGGGAACTCAAGTCGCCATTATCATCCTGGCGGGTCTGATCGGTTGGCGGCTTCTCCCCCGGAAGGAACCGGAGGATACGATCCCGATCACTCTATCGGTCAGTCGCCGGAGCGCGGTTCTTTCCCTGGTCCTTTTCGCCGTTTTGTTATTGGGGCTTCCCCTTTTGGCTCAAGTAACAAAATCCCAATGGATAGCCATTGCCGACGGCTTTTATCGAACGGGAGCGTTGGTTTTCGGAGGAGGTCATGTGGTCCTTCCGCTTCTTCAGTCGGTGGTGGTTCCTCACGGGTGGGTGAGCGGTGAATCCTTTCTCGCCGGTTACGGGGCTGCTCAAGCGGTCCCCGGTCCCTTATTCACTTTTGCCTCCTATCTCGGGACGGCTGCAGCAGGGCTAAGCGGGGCTGCTCTTGCAACCCTTGCCATCTTTTTGCCATCGTTTTTTCTGGTCATTGGCGCCCTTCCCTTTTGGCAGTACATCCGTCGCCGTACAGCTTTCCAAGCCGCTTTTGCTGGCGTTAACGCGGCTGTGGTCGGTATTTTGCTCGCCGCCTTGTATGATCCGGTTTTCACCAAAGCCATCAAAGGCCCCTTCGACTTTGCTTTGGCCCTGATTGCCTTTGGGCTCCTCATGGTGTGGAAAATGCCACCTTGGATTGTGGTGGCGGTAACCGCCTTGGGAGGTTGGGTTTTAGAGGTTTTCAGTTAATCTGAAAAGATACAAAAACAGCCTGTTGATCTCAGGGCTGTTTTTGTATTCGAAACAAACCACGCATTTTCCCCAATCATAAGCCCCTGGTAAGGAGGGGGCTGGTTCGATCCTTGTCAGACAGGGTTTCGTTGTCCCTGTTGCTGGGTAATCAACTGAGCAAACTGTTGCTGATGGTTTTGAATGGTTTGGACGTGTTGCAGGAGTTGCTGTCTCAACTGTTCACTCCCGCAATCAGCTGCCAGTCGCTCGAACGTAGCCGCAGTCGTTTTTTCAAATTCGGCCGCATCAAACAGCATATCTGCGTCGGCAATTGTCAACACGTTATCCGTGCAATTCACCGCTTGGGTCGCCTTGCTCAAATCCCGGAGGACACGTTCGGGACATCGGCCCAAATTCGTTCAACTTCGGTTGTCTCTCTCATTGGTTTCCTCTTTCTCGCGATTCTGCGGCTACCCATGCCCCGGCGGCCCGCAGTGCATAAAGCCGGTCTCCCAGACAGATTGCAACTGACACAGATTCATGTAAAATACACCCCAGGATGGCCCATGCCGGACATGGAGATTCGACAGGAAGAAGGGTGCACATGAACCTTTTTGATTACGGACAGGAACAGGAAAAAGAAAAAAACGCTCCCTTGGCGGCGCGGATGCGGCCCCGAACGCTGGATGAAATCGTTGGACAATCCCACATCCTCGCCCCTGGAAAGCTCTTGCGCCGATCCATTGAAGCAGACCAGCTCTCCTCGATTATCCTCCACGGTCCCCCGGGAACGGGGAAAACCACTCTGGCCAAGGTGATTGCCAACACCACCGAGGCCCATTTCGACCAGCTGAACGCGGTGACCGCAGGGGTGGGGGACATCCGCCGTCTGACCCAGGAAGCCAAGGAACGGCTGGGGATGTATGGAAGGCGAACCCTGCTTTTTATCGATGAGATCCATCGTTTTAACAAATCGCAGCAGGACGCTCTGCTCCCGTATGTGGAGGACGGAACCCTCATCCTGATCGGGGCGACCACGGAAAACCCCTCCTTTGAAGTGAATTCCGCTCTCCTCTCCCGGTCCCGGATCTTCCAGCTTCACTTGCTGAGTGAAGCTGATCTGAGAAAACTGGCTCACCGGGCGCTCACCGACGAAGAACGGGGGCTCGGCCATTACCGCGTGCAGGTGGAGGAGGAAGCCCTGGAGCACCTGGTCCGGATGGCCGGCGGCGATGCCCGCAACCTCCTCAACGCCCTGGAGCTGGCCGTCACCACCACCCCTCCCGGCGAAGACGGGATCCGACATCTCACTCCCGAGGTGGCGGAAGAATCGATCCAGAAGAAGCAGATCCGTTATGACAAAGGCGGAGACAACCATTACGACACCATTTCCGCCTTCATCAAAAGCATGCGCGGTTCCGACCCCGACGCCGCCCTCTATTACCTGGCCAAAATGATCCACGCCGGCGAAGATCCCCGGTTCATCGCCCGGCGGGTCTTTGTTCATGCAGCCGAAGACGTGGGCATGGCCGATCCCCGGGCCCTCCTGATCGCCTCGGCGGCGGCACAGGCCGTGGAACACATTGGCCTGCCCGAAGCTCAGATCCCTCTGGCGGAAGCGGTCATCTACATCGCCACCGCTCCCAAGAGCAACGCCGTTGTCCGCGGGATTCATGAGGCAATGGAAGCGGTGAAGAAGGAATCCCGGGGGGAAGTCCCGGCTCACCTCCGTGATGCCCACTTCAAAGGAGCCAAAGGACAGGGGCGGGGAGTCGGCTACCGGTACCCCCATCACTTTCCCAAAGGCTACGTGGAACAACAATACCTCCCCGATGAACACTTGGGCAAAACGTTCTATCATCCCACCGACATCGGGTACGAAAAGAAACTGAAGGATTTCATCCGTTGGATGAAACAAACCCCTTCGGATTAAACAGTCAAAACAACCCCGCCACCGGGAGTGGCGGGGTTGTTATACCCCCCTTCCGGGCGGCATCTGCACCCGCCCGCCATGCATTTAAGCGGGTTTTCCCCGCAATCGATCTCCACCGTTCACGGACCCCTGGATTTTTCCGCCGGTTCCTTTTCCCGACGTTCCACCCATTCATACGCTTCTTCCCAGCGGGTGATCCGGGGCAGGCCTTCGTAGTGCCGGTTGTAGACCGCATCCATCACCACGGTGGGCACCCCTGCTTCCATCAACCGGTCCAGGTGCTGGGGAGCGTCTTCGAAAAACAGCTCCACCCCGAGCTTTTTGGCCACCTTTGCCTTGTCGCGGGAATTCATGAAGAGGTTTTCCCCGTCATAGGGAAAGCCGTGTTTAACCAGCCAGTCCTTTGTAACCCGGACGACCCGTGGGATCCCCGGACGGGCGGTAATGAAAAAGATTTGATGTCCTTTGTCTTTCAGGTCCCGCAGGACCGGTGCGGCGTTTTCCAGAGGAACGGCCAGGGAGTAGATCCGGGCCTCCAGCTTCCGCCACAGTTTCCGACCTTCCTGCCGGGTCAACCCGAAGGCCCGGTCCAGGTGGAAATCGGACACGTCTTCACATCGAACCGTCCGGTCGAGTTCTTCATTAAAACAGCGAACCGCCGCCTCCTGGGTGTTTTTGATCGTTCCGTCGATATCCACGCCGATTTTCATGCCGTTCATCTCCTGCCGTCCGGTCTCAAGTCTGTCGATTCACCCGAGTTTATATTCCCGCGTCCGGGATTCTCCCTCCACCCGGATCCTGTCAAGGTGTTGTTCTTGTATTATTCACAGTACTCGAGGGTTTATGGGGTGCCCGTTCTCGCCACCAAAAAATGAAAAATTAACATTCATCATAATCATTCATCATAAAATCACAAAAAAATAAGAGCCCCATTATGCCGTGGCTCCCTAAGTTTTGAACCTGCTCTCGGCAGGTGGGTGCCCTGCACCTGTGTTAACGAGTCCTTTTTCAGGCATTCGCGCTCACAGGTGACCACCAGGCTCCCTTTGTGATGGTGTTGGCTCAAAACTGTCGGTATTTCACGCACATCTCAGGGCTCTTTTTGTGATTTTATGTTACCACATGCTTCGATGGATGATCAAGCGGAAGTTTGTGTCTGAACCCCTTTTTTCTTACTTTTATGACGAATTCCCTTTCCTTCTGGAAATGTGGAGCTCCTCCAGCTGCCGATCCGAAACGGGGGAGGGGGCGCCGGTCATCAGGCAGGCGGCACTGGCGGTTTTGGGGAAAGCGATGGTATCCCGCAGGTTGTTCCGCCCCGCCAACAGCATCACGATCCGGTCAAATCCAAAGGCCACTCCTCCATGGGGAGGCGCCCCATACTCGAAGGCTTCCAACATAAAACCGAATTGCTCCCTGGCTTCCTCCATGGAGAAACCGAGGGCTTCAAACATCGCTTCCTGCACTTCCCGTCGGTGGATGCGCCGACTTCCCCCGCCGATTTCATAACCGTTGAGCACCATATCGTAGGCCTGGGCCCGGACCCGGGAAGGATCGGTTTTCAACAGGGGAATGTCTTCCTCCACCGGGCTGGTGAAGGGATGGTGCTCCGCATAATACCGCCCCTCTTCCTCGTCATAGGAGAGAAGGGGAAACTCGGTCACCCAGGCAAACCGGTACACTCCTTCGGGGATCCGCCCCAGTTCTTTGGCCAGCCGGACGCGCAATTCACCCAGCACCTCCGCTGCCACCCGGGGTTGATCGGCGATGAAGAAGAGGAGATCTCCGGTTTCCGCCTCCGTGGCTTTCATGATGTCATGCCATTCCTGTTCGGAGAGAAATTTGGCAACGGGACCTGCCGTCCCTTCTTCCCTGACAGCCAACCAGGCCAATCCTTTGGCCCCCAGCTCCCGGGCTGTCTCATTCCAGCCGTCGATCACTTTACGGCTCCACCCGGCCTGGCCTTTGACGTTGATCGCTTTCACCCGGCCGCCGGCTTCCAACGCGGACGTAAATACCCGGAAGGAGCTTTCCCTAAGGATTTCCGAAAGGTCCACCAATTCCATCCCAAACCGGAGATCCGGTTTGTCGGATCCGAAACGTTCCATCGCCTCCCGGTACGGAATGCGGGGAAAGGGCCGTTCCACCTCCACCCCGATGGTTTCCCTGAACAGGGTGGCCACCATTTCCTCCATCATCGTAAGCAGCGCTTCCGTATCCAGGAAGGAAGTTTCAATGTCGATTTGGGTGAATTCCGGTTGGCGGTCCGCCCGGAGGTCCTCATCCCGGAAACAGCGGACGATTTGGAAATACCGTTCCATTCCGGCCACCATCAACAACTGTTTGAAGATCTGGGGGGATTGGGGCAGGGCGTAGAACTCCCCTTCATGGACCCGGCTCGGCACCAGATAATCCCGGGCGCCCTCCGGCGTGCTCTTGGTGAGCATCGGGGTCTCCACCTCAATAAATCCCCGTTCATCGAGAAAACGACGCACCGACTGCATGGCCCGATGCCGAAGCTTCAGGGTGTTCTGCATGACCGGCCTTCTGAGGTCCAAATATCGGTATTTTAAACGGGTGTTTTCCTCCACGTCAGTATCATCTGTCAACATGAAGGGCGGGGTCTTGGACGGATTCAGAATTTCCACATGGAAAGCCTGAACCTCGATCTCCCCCGTTTTCATCTTCGGGTTGACGGTTTCCGGGGCCCGGGCCACCACTTCCCCCTCCACGGCCAGGACATACTGACCCCGGACCTGATCCGCGGATTCGGCGGCGGCGGGGGAGACTTCGGGATTACAGACAACCTGCACCGTCCCGGAGCGGTCCCTGAGATCCAGGAAAATCAATCCGCCGAGATCCCTCCGTCTCTGGACCCAGCCGTTCAGTACAACCTTTTCCCCCACCTGCGCTTGGGTCAGCTCGCCGCAGAAATGACTTCGATGGTTTGATTCCATGCCGATCCTCTTCCTTTCTGTCAGCTTTTTCTCGCTTCCCGGATATAGTCCACCAGTTTGTCCAGACAGATGGTCTCCTGATGACCGGTGGCCATGTTTTTGACCCCGATCCGGTTTTCCTTTAATTCATTTTCACCCAAGATGGCCACAAAAGAGGCTTTGAGGCGGTCCGCTGCCTTCATCTGCCCCTTCATCTTCCGGTCCATGGTATCCCGCTCCGCTGAAAGCCCCGCGTCACGCAGTTTTCTCAACAGGGTGACCCCCTGCTTTTTTGCTTCCGCTCCCAGGGTGATAAGGAAACAGTCCACTCCCTGTTGAAGCGGAAGTTCCACTCCCTTTTCGTCCAGGGCCAGGATGACCCGTTCCAGTCCCACGGCAAACCCGACTCCGGGCATATCAGGCCCTCCCACTTCTTCCACGAGGCCGTTATACCGGCCGCCGCCGCCGAGGGAACCTCCTCCTTTCCCCTTCAGGACATATTCAAAGGCGGTCTGGGTGTAGTAATCCAGTCCCCGCACCATCCGGGTGTCGATCCGGAAGGGGACCTCCAAGAGCTTCAGGTTTTCCTGCACCGCTTCAAAGTGGGGGCCGCAATCGTGACAGAGATAGTCGATCATTTTCGGTGCCTCTTCTGTCAACCGGCGGCAACTTTCATTCTTGCAATCCAGGATCCGCATCGGGTTTCGGTCCAGACGGGAAAGACAATCCTTGCAAAGCTCTTCCTTGCGGGGCGTCAGGTAATCCACCAGCGCCGCCCGGTGTTCCGGACGGCATTGCGGGCATCCGACACTGTTCAGTTCCACCTGGACGTCGGTCAGACCCACAGAGGTGTAAAAACGGTAACCCAGGTCGATGATCTCGGCATCCACGCTGGGTTCAAGAGTCCCGAACACTTCCACCCCGTACTGGTGAAACTGCCGCTGACGGCCCGCCTGGGGCCGTTCATAGCGGAACATGGGACCGATGTAGTACAGCTTGGTTGGCTGCGGTTCGGCGTACATTTTGTTTTCGACGAAGGAGCGAACCACGGAGGCCGTCCCCTCCGGCCGAAGGGTCAGTTTGCGTCCCCCCCGGTCTTCGAAGGTGTACATCTCTTTCTCCACAATATCCGTGGTCTCTCCCACCCCGCGTTGAAAGAGCTCCGTCTGTTCGAACAGGGGGGTGCGAACTTCGGAGAAATGGTAACGACGGCACAGCTCCCTCGCTTTCTCCTCCACGTACTGCCACTTTTCCACCTGGCCGGGCAAAAGATCCGCTGTCCCCCGGGGAATGCGAAATTTCACGATTCCCGCCTCCTTATGGTCCGTAATATAAAAAATCTCCCGCCACTGACCCGGTTGTCAGGGACGAGAGATTGGTTCGCTTCACATCTTCCCGCGGTGCCACCCTTGCTTGAAAGCGGATCGATCCGCTTCCCGCTCGCACCGGGTATCGTCCGGTTGCCGTCCGAATCTACTGTCCCGAAACGGGAGTTCGGTCCGGAACCTCCGGGTGTCGTTCGCCGATCCGCGGCAGAGAAGCGCTCGCAGCCATCGGCACTTCCTCTCTGGCTGCCCGGTTTCCGGTTACTGTTCCCATCATCGGTTGAAGTATGGCGAAAAGTTATTGTTGACTCAGAATTCTATTGCATGATCCGACAAATGTCAAGGGCGGATTGTGAAAAGGCAATCAATCGGTTTTTGAATCTTTCCATTCTCTGTCCCCTGATGCGATCGGGTTGTGAAGGATTCCACAACCCCAACGGTTGTTGTAATACAAAAAACGGAAAAGAGAAGCCCATTTTTTGATGTTGTTGTAACACAGGGGTTTACTTTTCATAATCTGTTATAGTATAATGTGATCAACCTGTTCGGGAGGGATACCGATGCACACCCAAACTCACAACCGGGAGCAATGTCCCGTTTGCGGGAACGACATGGAAGATCGGGACGCCATGCTGAACGAATGCTGCTCCAGCCACTGGATCAAGCGGCAAATCGACAACTCGTACGCTTAAATGTCCCTCATTTTCAGTCCACTCACTCCTTTTCCATCATTCATACTCTTCTTTCGCCTCCGCCGGAGGCTCTTTTTGTTTTATAACAGGACAACACCCGAAACCTCTTCCCTGTCGGTTCCGGGTGTTTCAGCTTAATACGGCTTTTTTTGATAAAAATAATTGGGGGTGACGATCCGGTTTTCATATGGTTTGTGAAAAATATGAGTGGTCGCCGGAGAGACGGGGGGAATCAGCCAAGTCCAGTCACCCGTCACCGCCCGCTCCTGTTCTTTCTCTTTCCTCTCGAAATGTTTGAATTGCTGGGCGGCGGTATGGTGATCAACGATACTCACCCCCGCTTTTTTAAATGAATGCAGAACGGCGATGTTCAGCTCGATCAGCGCTTTGTCTTTCCACAGAGTGGAATGGCTGTTGGTATCAAGGCCCATATAGGAAGCAACGATCGGCAGAAGGTTGTATCGATAAGTATCCGCCAAATTGCGAGCCCCGATTTCCGTTTCCATATACCACCCGTTGAAGGGAGCCGCGAGGTAGTCAATCCCGCCGATTTCCAGCCGCATATCGGATATGATCGGCACCGCGTACCACACCACGTTCAACTCATCAAACCACTCAAATTCCGGATGCCGGATCGGAACCTCCATGACGATTTCCTTCGGGATTTCAAACCACTTGGGGGGCCGGTCGTTCACTTGAATCACGAGGGGCAACAGGTCAAAGTCGGTCCTTTCCCCCGTCCACCCCAAGGCCTCACACACTTGGGTGAAACGGATGGAGTCGGGATCCCCGATGACATCATTCTCCGTTTCGTAGCCGGCGTAACGGATTAATTGGTGGTTCCAGATCCGCACCTGCCGGCCCTCGCCGGTTTTCGGCTTGAATACCGTAATGGTCGGCCGGATCCTGCCCTGGTTGGTCGCATATTCAATATGATGGCACAGGGAATGGAAGATCTCTTCCTCGCTTTCAAGATTTCTGGCATCAAACACCTTCAGAGAATTCCAAAACAGACGACCGATGCATCGGTTGCTGTTTCTCCAAGCCATTTTTGCCCCGTGCTCCAGTTCTTCGAAGGTATGTCGATAGGTTCCCGTCTCTTCGATTTCTTTTCTGATCTCCCATAACCGGTCATCCGCTTCCTCCTTGGCTCTCCCCAATTCGTCGTAACAAGTATGGATAAAGTCCCGAGCCTCTTGAAACAGGTCCACTTCCGGGCAATATACGTTTCCCATTCAAGGCCTCCTGAGGTATTCATACCAACAATGATTTCTTCTCGGATATTTTACAACAAGATGCTCTATCTTCCCAAATCCGTATTTTTCATTTTCATATGGTTCCGAAAGAAATCCAGGTTGGTTTCCGATAAAGCCTTGAAAAGAAACGCTTCATCATGAGCACGGGAAGTGACCCAACTCCTCCTGGATCGGGGGGATCACCATGGATCTTTATGAAGCGGCGGTAGTGGGGAGACGTCACCTTTTTTAATGGAAAAAAGTTGTTTTCGGAAGCCCGAAGAATCCCCCTTAGGAGGATTCTTCTGGCTTCGCGTGATCCACGTCTCTCAACGCACGGTATTCATCATAAGACCGGATTTCCGGAATGGTGGCGGCCGCTTTCCAGGGCAGGTACTTGAGAGAGTGAGCGGTGTTGAACAGGGCGACCCGTTCCCCTGTTCCAATCTCCCCCGACTCAACCAGACGGAGAAGGCCGGCCCAGACAGCGGAACCTTCCGGAGAAGCCGAGATTCCTTCTTGCCCGAGCATTTTCCCCGACTCGGCGATTTCCTCGGCGGTCACGGCCACCGCCGTTCCTCCGGTATTCCGGATGATCGACAGGATGAGTTCACCGGCGGGCGGACGGGGGACGCGGACCCCGGTCGGGCGGGAGGTGGTGGCCCCGTAGGGACGGATTTTCTCCGCACCGGAACGGATCGAATCCACAATGGGTGTGCAACCCACCTCCTGCACGGTGATAAAACGGGGGAGGTCGCCGCTCACACATCCCAATTCTTTCAACTCGGTGAAGGCTTTCCAGATTCCGATCAACCCGGAACCGCCTCCGGTGGGATAAATCACCGCATCCGGCATTTCCCAACCCAGCTGCTCCGCCAGTTCCAGCCCCATGGTCTTTTTCCCTTCCACTCTGCCCGGTTCCTTGGCTGTGCCGACATTCACCCATCCCATTTCTTCTTTTCCGTCCTCAACCACCTTGCCGGCGTCGTGAATCAAACCGTCCACGAGACAGGCACGGGCCCCGTATTGCACCAGCTCTTCCAGGATCATGCCGGGACAATCCCGGGGAACGAAAACATAGGCTTCCATCCCGGCACGGGCGGCATAGGCAGCCATGGCCGAAGCAGCGTTGCCGTTGGAATTGACAGCAACCTGTGTCTCCCCGCGCTCACGCAGGAGGGAAAGGGCTGCGGAAAACCCCCGGGCTTTGAAACTGCCGGTGGGATTCTGTTCCTCCCTCTTCAACCAAACGCGGTCCAAATCCAGTTTTTTCTCCCATCTCTCCAGCCGGATCAACGGCGTTCCACCTTCGCCCAGGGAGATGATGTGTTCCGTCCCGGCAACGGGCAACAGTTCGTGGTACCTCCACATCGTGGCGGGCCGTTCTCTCCAGCTCTCCCGGATTCGGCTGTGCTTGATCTCTTCGAGGTCGTATTGAACCAAAAGAACCCCTCCACACACGCAAATCCCCCCGTCATAGCGGAAGGGAAACGTGCGGGAACAACCGTCACAAATCATCCAGCGTTTCTTCACCCTCGAACCTCCTCGCTTCCGTCCTCTGCGATCTAAACGCTGTTCTTCTGCCTCCGAAGCCGGCGGTTTCGGAGAATCCCGCGGTAAGGTCGTTGATCCTTCAAGGCGGCAAACACGGCGATCCCCGGAGTGATGTTGGCTTCAAACACCCAGAGAGTTCCATTCGGTTTCATTCCGATATCAATCCCGTATTCCGGCCACCCGCGATAACCCTGATTCATGGCCTTGGCGGTTTCGCGTGCAAGGTGTTTCAGCCGGTTTCGGACCCGTCTGCCTTCCCTTCCTGTCAACCCCAAGTGGTTTGCAAAAAGTTCATTCAGCGATACGGGGCGTCCACCCCGGTGGCGGTTGGTGACAAACCCGGAGGCGGACCCCAATTTACCGACCATCCCTCCGATCACCCATTCTCCCCCCAATCTTTGGACATGCACCCGGATGTCAAAGGAACACCCCCGGGGAGTCACACTGCGTATCCCCTGTTGGATTATATGGTTGCGGTATTGTACGGAAGACCACAGGGTTCGGTGCACGTCCTCCAGGTTCTTACAATGGATCCTCTTACGTGCACCTTCGATTCTGTATCCCTTACCGGACACCCGGGTGACCCTGAAAATCCCTCTGCCCTGACCCCCGCTGTCCGGCTTGATGTAGATCGCGGGATGCCGATTCAAAAAGGACTTCAAGTTGGCTTTGCTGTAGGGGGCCGTCTCGGGGAAAC
This sequence comes from Melghirimyces profundicolus, assembly GCF_003054245.1. Lineage (GTDB taxonomy): Bacteria > Bacillota > Bacilli > Thermoactinomycetales > DSM-45169 > Melghirimyces > Melghirimyces profundicolus. The sequence continues at coordinate 477 of NZ_QBKR01000016.1, read as the reverse complement.
ATTTGGCGGTCTCCCGTCTCTTCCGCAGCAATCGGGCTTGTTTCCATTTGCTCTTTTTCACCAATTATTCCCACTCCTGCCTCGCCATGTTGATAGTTTAAAATACGTTGTCCCACACGGGGGGGTGTGGGTTCTTCGGATGGAGGTTCATGCAATAAAGTTCTATTTACTTTTTAATCAGAAAAGCCCAAAAACGTTGTGATTTATAGTCAGGCTCAGAAGAAGGGAAGCGTTTACCCGAAATAGGCTGTCCTGCCCAGCGGAGAATCAGCCTGCAAGGGCGTTCAGGGGCAAAATCTTCTCTGTGTTGCATCCGCAGGAATTTGCCCCTGCCCGCAGCAGGATGATTCGGAGCGGACAGTGCCACCATCTCTGCAGGACAGCATAGCGAGACCGGGAGTGAAGCGACCCCAGGCGAGACTTGTGCTCTGTGAGTGCATAGCGAGACCGGGAGTGAAGCGACCCCAGGCGAGACTT
>NZ_QBKR01000015.1 GCF_003054245.1 Melghirimyces profundicolus | reverse complement strand
TGGTTCAACATGACGGGCCAGTCTCTTTGGCCCCCGAATCAGCTGTCTGTTTCTTTTCAAAGGGCTGAAATCTGATTAGATCACAACGCTTCTAGAAGCGTTGTGAAAAAGTGAGCGGCATCATTTACCCAAAGCCGCTCCGGCTGCACTCACAGAGCACAAGTCTCGCCTGGGTCGCTTTCGCTCCCCGGTCTCGCTATGCTGTCCGGCAGAGATGATGGCACGGTCCGCTCCGAATCTTCCTGCTGCGGGCAGGGGCAAAACGCCTTCGGATGCAACACGGAGAAGCTTTTGCCCCTGAACGCCCTTGCAGGCTGATTCTCCGCCGGGCAGGACAGCAAAGTCGCTATTTTGGGTAAACGCTTCCCCTTTTCTCGTAACGAACATGAAATCACAACACTTCTAGCCAACACACGGGTGTCAGGCGAGAATTGTGCTCTGTGAGTACAACCTCAAGTCTGGATCTCAGTATACTTTCCGGATGCACGCTTTTACTTCGGGGGACATCCGTTCATACCGTTTCAGGGAAAGTCGGAAGTCCATCTTCAGGGTCAACCCGTTCACTTCGGTGCGGAACACTTCCGCCGCCTGATACAGATGGGAAATGATTTCCCCCCTTGACACCGGAATTTCCGCCGAACCATGCACTTGAACGGAATGCAAAACGGCATCCATTTTCTCTTTCAGCCGTTCCAGATCTCCGTCATTCCAAGCCGAGATCCGGATCGACTCCCCTTCAGCAGTCAGGATGGCGCCCCCGGGGAGGTCGTTTTTGTTAAAGACGGTGAGGACCGGGATCCGCTCGGCATCCAGTTCTTTCAGAACCCCTTCCACCGCCTTCATCTGTTCGGCTGCCTCCGGATGTCCGGCATCCACCACATGCAGAAGGAGATCGGCTTCCCTCACCTGTTCCAGGGTGGAACGGAAAGCCGCCACCAGATGGTGGGGAAGGTTTCGGATAAAACCGACCGTATCCGTCAGCAACACTTTCTCCCCCGACGGAAGATCGAGGAAACGGGAGGTCGGATCCAGGGTGGCGAACAACCGGTCCGCCTCCCATACCCCCGCCCCGGTCAGCCGGTTGAGAAGGGTCGATTTCCCGGCGTTGGTGTAGCCGACGAGGGCCACCTGGGTGATATCCATTTTCCGGCGCCGGGCTTGATGAAGCCGTCGGTGTTTCCTTAACCGCTCCAGCTCCTCCTTCAGATCCCGGATGCGTCGACGGATATGGCGGCGGTCTGTCTCCAGCTTTTTCTCCCCCGGCCCGCGTGTACCGATCCCGCCGCCCAGTCGCGAGAGGCCCCTCCCCTTTCCGGTGAGGCGGGGAAGCATGTACTCCAGCTGGGCCAATTCCACTTGGATACGGCCTTCCCGGGAACTCGCCCGCATGGCGAAGATGTCCAGGATCAGTTGGGTGCGGTCCAACACCTTGCAGGCAAGCCGGCTTTCCAGATTGGTCTGTTGCACCGGAGATAACTCCCGGTCAAAGATGACCAGGTCCATCCCCTCTTCCTCCACCCGCCGGGCCAATTCCTCCACCTTCCCCTGACCGATCAGCCAAGCCGGGTCCGGTGTTTCCCGATATTGGATGACGATCTCTTCCGTTTGGGCCCGGGCCGTATCCGCCAGCCTTTCCAGTTCCTCACATGACGAGCGGATCCTCGCCGCGTGCAAACGGCTTCCGCACCCCACCAGAATTGCCCGCTCCAGTCCATTCTCTCCGTCGATCTTCCTTCATCCTCCTTCGTTTTCGAACCGTCACTTTCTCTTCATCCTGATTATACCATGAAGAAAGCTCCGGGGAACAGCGATCCCGGAGCCGGGGAGTCTTAGAAGCGTTGTGATTTCATGTTCGTTTCGAGAAAAGGGGAAGCGTTTACCCAAAATAGCGACTTTGCTGTCCTGCCCAGCGGAGAATCAGCCTGCAAGGGCGTTCAGGGGCAAAAGCTTCTCTGTGTGGCATCCGAAGGCGTTTGCCCCTGCCCGCAGCAGGATGATTCGGAGCGGACCGTGCCACCATCTCTGCCGGACAGCATAGCGAGACCGGGAAGCGAAAGCGACCCAGGCGAGACTTGTGCTCTGTGAGTGCAGCCGGAGCGGCTTTGGATAAATGCTGCCGCTCACTTTTTCACAACGCTTTTAGGGGATAAACCGGAAGGGAACGGTCGGTTCATCCGGGGGAGGAAACCGAAGATCTTCGGAATTCAGGGTCATCAGGTCCTCTCTTGACACATACCGGCTGTTCAGAAGTCGGACCGCTTGGTGGCGAACCGCCTTCTCCACAAGGTTCCGGATATAGCGGCCGTTCCCGAAGGAGTCGGCGGGCCTGCGGGCCACTTCTCTCAGGTGCCGGCGCAGTTTGGCCAGAGCCGGGCCCGAAAACCGATATTGACGGTCCCGCACCATCCCCTCGGCGATCAGGAGCAACTCTTCAATGGTGAAGTCCGGAAAAGAAAGGTGGATCGGAAATCGGGAGGGAAGACCCGGGTTGGACCGAAGAAAGCGTTTCATTTCACCGGGATAACCCGCCAGGATCAGGACAAAGTCATTTTTACGGTCTTCCATTGATTTGACCAGCGTGTCGATCGCTTCCTTGCCGAAATCCTTTTCCCCGCCCCTGGAGAGCGAGTAAGCTTCATCGATGAAAAGAATTCCGCCCAGCGCCTGTTTCACGTGCTCCCTGGTTTTCTGAGCGGTATGGCCGATATATTCCCCCACCAGATCCGCCCGTTCCACTTCCACCAGATGTCCTTTGGAGAGCACATCCATCTCTTTGAGCAGCCTTCCCATGATCCGCGCCACCGTGGTTTTTCCGGTTCCCGGATTTCCCTCGAACACCATGTGTAACACCTGGTTCTCCGTTATCAAACCGGCAGCCGACCGACGCTTGTTGACCGTCAGCCAGGCATAGATTTCATGGACGAAGGCTTTGATCTTGGAAAGGCCGACCAGGCGGTCCAGCTCTTCCATACACCGTTTCAACGGGAGATGCTCCTCCTCGGTGCATTCGATCCCGGGGGCGGTGGATGGATCTTGAAAAGAGGTGTTCTTCTTGCCGTGATCCAACACCACATGAATGCGATGGGGGTTCTTTGTGATTACGCGGCTTGCCATGTCCGTCACCTCTTTACTGGAATCGGCTCCAACTATGTATACGCATCCGCCCAGTCCATGGTGAAACGGACATGGAAAAACCAAGTGGTTCCCACTTGGTTTCAGGCTTGCTTATTGGTTTCGTCGTTGGCCATCAGCGACACCGGCCGGGCAGGAGTGAACGTGGAGATGGCATGCTTGTATACCATCTGCTGTTTGCCGTCGCTGTCGATCACAATCGTGAAATTGTCAAAGCCGCGAACCACCCCGCGCAGCTGGAATCCGTTTACCAAATAAATCGTGACGGGCACGGAATCTTTTCGGATCTGGTTCAAAAAAGTGTCCTGAATATTGATTGATTGCTTCAAAATAGGTACCTCCTATGTATGGTTTTGCATTAGTTTACTCTATTCTTGGTATCGGGGGAAGTTTCCTGCTACCAGGGAGTGAATTTCTTCCCCGATATTTTCACGGGTCACATCAAACCAATGAATCTCATTCAGTCTCCGGAACCAGGAAAGTTGCCGCTTGGCGAATTTGCGTGTCCGCTGTTTGACGAGACGGACGGCTTCCTCCAGGGAGATTTCTCCTTCCAGGTGTCTCATCAGCTCTTTGTAACCGAGGGCCTGCATGGAGATCAAGTCCCTGCGGTATCCCATGCGGTACAGCGAAGCCACTTCATCCAACAAACCGGCCTCCATCATTTGGTCTACCCGCCGATTCACCCTCTCATACAGCCGCTTCCGGGGCATCGTCAACCCGATCCACAGCATCCGGTAAGGAGGGGGATCGTGAGTCTGCACCTCGGAAAGAGGCTTGCCGGTTGTACGATGGATCTCCAACGCCCGGATGATGCGGCGTCGGTCATTGGGGTGAAGGCGTTCCGCCGCTTGTGGATCCACCTCCTTCAAACGCCCGTGCAGGACGTGGTTTCCCCGTTCCTCCGCCAGGCGGTGCATCTCTTCCCGGAAAGCGGGGTCTTCCCGAACACCGGGGAGCGAATAGCCGTGAGTGACCGCCTGAATGTAGAGACCGGTCCCTCCCACCAGCATCGGCAGCCGGTCTCTTTCTTGGATTTCGTCGATTTTTTCCCGCGCCAGACGCTGAAACTCTTCCACGGAAAAGGGGTAATCGGGATCCACCAGGTCGATCAAATGATGGGGGACGGCCTTTCTCTCCTCTTCGGACGCTTTTGCCGTGCCGATATCCATATGGCGGTACACCTGCATCGAATCCCCCGAGATGACTTCCACCCGAAAGTTCCGGGCCAAGGACAAGCTGAGGGCGGTCTTTCCCACCGCCGTCGGACCGACGATGATCAGAAGGTCCTTAAGTCCGGGTTTCGATGATGCCGAAGGCATGATTGGACGCCTCCTTTTCCACCCGAAATCCGAGTCGTTCAAATTCACCGCTCATCAGCCTCTCCTTCAGGACCACCCGTTTCCGGGCCACCCTTTTCGCTTCGGAGACCGACTGACGATCCAACGGGGCGGGATTGGCCAGGACTTTGAGGGCTTGAACGCCGGAGGAGCGTTTCACCGTTTGACGAAACATCGGATCGAACAGGACCACATCGAAGGAGCCGTCTTCCAAGCGGGGTAGTTCCTCCCGGTAATCGGCGCAAACCACCCGGACCGAGCGCATCGCACGGTTCAGCCGGGGGGAGTCGGAGAGATAATGGTTGAGCCCGTAATCCACCAGAGCTGCGATGACCGGCTGGCTCTCCAGCCCGATCACTTCCCCCTCTTCCCCGACGGCATGAGCCGACACGATGGAATCGGCCCCCAACCCCAGCGTGCAATCCAGCACACGGTCGCCCGGTTTCAGGTTCGCCGCCGTCACCAGCGCATCGGTTCCGCCGCTGGCCAGCTCCTTGATCCTCAACGCGGACAGGTTGGGATGAAAACGGAATGTGTTGCCGTTTTTGTCTTCCCAACGGGCTTCCCCACGGCCCACCACCACCACGCCTTCGGCTCCGGCCTTTTCCATCATGTGCCTTAAGGACCGATCTTCCCGGGGAACCGGGACCGTTCCCAACCTCTTTGCGATCCTCTCCGCCCATACCCTGTCATCTTCCCGCGGCTTCCGGGATGTTGTCACGAGAACCAATCACATCACCCGTTTAAACATCTTTTCAATTTCATAGGTGGAAAAGTGGATGAGAATGGGCCGCCCGTGAGGACAGGTATAGGGGGTTTCACATTTCCTGAGCTGCCGGATCAGACTTTCCATCTCATCCCGGCGGAGGTGGCGGTTGGCTTTGATGGCCGCCTTGCAAGCCATCTGTTTCGCTCCGTCATCCCGCAGGCGGGCCAGATCCACCTTCTCCCCTTTTTTGACCCAGTCGAGTACCTCCCGTGCCAGCTCTTCTTCACTGCCCTCCGGAAACCAGCCGGGGTGGGAACGGACCAGGAAGGTGCTCCCGCCGAAAGGTTCGACCTCCATTCCCAATTCAGACAGATGGGGGATCCAATGCCGAATCGCTTCCGCTTCCGCCGGGGTGTATTCCACCGTCATCGGGATGAGCATCGGCTGAAACCGCGCATCCCCTTCTTTCATCCGGTTATAAAAGATTTCATAATAAATCCGTTCATGGGCCGCGTGTTGATCCATCAGATAGAAACCGTCTTCCGACTGGGCGATGATGTACGTCCCGTGCACCTGAGTCAGGGGAACCAGCTCGGGCAGTCCTTCCCCATCCTTCTCCGATCCCCGACGGACCGGTTCATCCGCGGGGGAAGGGAAGGAGGGGCCGGTTTCTTTCTCTGGATCTGCAGGCGGGTTGGCGGTGCCCGGTGCCTTCGGTTTTCCGTCCGGCTTCTCTGAGGGAGCAATGACGGAATGCTCCGGCAAAAGAGGGGCTCGGGTTTCCCGGATTTCCATCCGGGAGGGCTTCTTCCACTCTTCTTCCACCTCTTCTTTTGGAGGATTTCCCCAGTCGAGCTGTTGCTGAACGGGCCGGCTGGTCGAAGGTTGGCGCCCCTTTCGGGGAGAAACGGCATCGGGAATTAACACGTGTTTCTTGAAAAGATCCTTCAGCTCCTTCTCCACCAGCCGGCACAGCTCCTGATCTTTGCTGAGCCTCACTTCCAGCTTGGACGGGTGGACATTCACATCCACCAGTCGGGGATCCATCCCGATGGACAAGACGACGATCGGATAGCGTCCGACGGGTAAAAGGGTGTCATACGCCCTCAATACTGCTTGGGTGACGGGGATGCTGCGGATATATCGTCCATTGATGATGGTGGAGATATAGGAACGATTGGATCGCGTCACTTCCGGCTTGGACGCGAGTCCCTCCAGGGTAAAGTCCATATCTTCGGCCGAAAGGGGAAGCATCTTTCGGGCCACCTGCCTCCCGTACAGGGCATAAACCACATGCAGGAGCTTTCCATCCCCCGGTGTCCGGAACAGCTCCCTCCCGTTGTGGTTCAGGGTGAAGGAGACCCCTGGATGAGCCAAGGCCAGCCGGCCGACAACGTCCGCCACGTGACTAACTTCAGTGTTGACGGTTTTGAGATATTTCAAACGAGCCGGAGTGTTGAAGAAGAGATCTTCCACGAGTACTTCGGTCCCGCCGGCCCGGGCCGTGTCCTCATCGGATACCACTTCCCCTCCTTCCAGCACCAAGCGGCTCCCTTCTCCCCCGTTCCCCTCAGCAGTGGTAAGAGTCAGTCTGGAAACGGAGGCGATGCTGGGAAGTGCCTCTCCCCGAAAGCCCAGGGAACGGATGGCGAACAGATCCCGCTCCCGGCGGATTTTGCTGGTGGCGTGTCGCTCAAAGGCGAGGCGGGCGTCTTCCCGATCCATGCCGGCTCCGTTGTCGGCCACACGGATGGAACGGATCCCGCCTTCTTCAATCGCAATGTTCACCCGGTCCGCACCGGCATCCAATGCGTTTTCCACCAGTTCCTTGACCACGGAAGCGGGCCGCTCCACAACTTCCCCCGCGGCGATCTGATTGGCCAAGCGGTCGTCCATCAAACGGATTTTACCCATTTGAACTGCCTCCGGATCGGTTTTTTTCCTTCAGTTTCCGCTGTTGCTCGAAAAGAAACTGAACCGTCTCCAGGGGAGATTGATTCAGAAGGTCCCACTCCCGGATGGCAGTCAGGACCTCCTCCTCGGCAGCGGTAACGGACGACGTCTCCGACGGCCTTTCGAGGGCAAACAGCTCCAATTGCCGGCTTCCGGCGGTTTGCATCCGCCCTTCCAAAACCTCCAGCAGTCCCCGGGCCCGTTGGATGACGGCGCGGGGCATCCCGGCCAGCTGCGCCACGTGAATACCGTAACTTTTGTCCGCCCCGCCGGGCTCCATCCGGTGAAGAAAGACCACTTCTCCGTCCCTTTCCACACACCGGGCGTGGATGTTCACCACACCGTCCAGTTCATCCTCGAGACGGGTCAGTTCATGGTAGTGGGTCGAAAACAGGGTCTTGGCCCCCACATGATGGTGTATGTGCTCCACAATCGCTTGGGCAAGGGCCATACCGTCGTAGGTGGAAGTTCCCCGCCCCACCTCGTCCAGCAGAATCAGACTGCGGGAGGTGGCCTGGGACAGGGCGAGCCGGGTTTCCTCCATCTCCACCATAAAGGTGCTCCGGCCGCCGACCAGGTCGTCCGCTGCCCCGATTCGGGTGAAAATCCGGTCCACGATCCCGATTTCCGCTCGAAGGGCGGGAACAAAACAACCGATCTGTGCCATCAGGGTGATCAGGGCGACCTGGCGCATGTATGTACTCTTTCCCGCCATGTTGGGGCCGGTGATCAGGAGAATTCGGTTTTCCCGCCCGTCCAGGTCGGTGTTGTTGGCCACAAACTCCCCTTCCTTCATGGCTGCTTCCACCACTGGGTGCCGGCCCTGTTCAATCCGGATTCCGGGGTGTTCCACCACCCGCGGCCGGACATAGCGGTGCTTCCCGGAGACCGTCGCCAGGGAATGAAGGGCGTCCAGCCGGGCCACCTGGTCCGCCAGGAGCTGAATGCGGGGAATTTCCGCCGCGATCTTCTCCCTCACCCGGGTGAACAGACGGTATTCCAATTCCACGGATTTCTCCTCCGCTTCCAGGATCATCCGTTCCCGCTCCTTCAGTTCCGGCGTGACGAAGCGCTCCGCGTTGGCCAGGGTTTGCTTCCGTTGATACCGCCCTTCGGGAAGGTGACGGAGGTTGGCTTTCGTCACTTCGATGTAGTAACCAAAGACTTTATTAAAGCCCACTTTCAGGGACTTGATTCCCGTCTCTTCCCGTTCCCGCTGTTCCAGGTTCATGATCCATTGTTTCCCGTCGCGCTGGACTCCCAAAAGCCGGTCCAGTTCTTCGTCGTAACCCGCTTTGATCAGGTTGCCTTCCCGCACCGTGACCGGGGCATCCTCCGCGATGGAACTTTTGATGAGCTCCACCACGTCGTCGAGCGGATCCATCTCCTCCCCGATCGCTTCCAGCGCGCCGCACCCGGATCGGGAAAGAAGTCCTTTCAAATCGGGCACCGTCTCCAAAGAGCGGCGAAGAGACAGAAGATCGCGGCCATTGGCCGATCCGTAGGCAATCCGGGCCGACAACCGTTCCAGATCGTAGACCTCCTTCAGTCGGTCGCGGATCTCTTCCAGCAGAATCAGGTCATCAACCAGGGATTGAACCGCCTCCTGGCGTTGTTCGATCTTTCGGAGGTCCAGAAGGGGCTTGTCCAGCCACTTCTTCAACAGACGGCTCCCCATCGCCGTCGCCGTCCGGTCCAACAGCCACAACAGGGATCCGGTCTTTTTCCCCTCCCGGAGGGAGCGGGTCAATTCAAGGGTTTGACGGGCCGAAGTATCCAGCACCATAAAACGCCGCGAATCGTACCGCTCGATTCGGTTCATGTGGGACAGCGCGCGTTTTTGGGTCTGTTTCATGTAGGTGAGGAGCAGGGAGGCCACTTCCTCCAACAGGGGCGTGGTGAGCGTCTCACGGTATCCGGGGAAGTGATCGGCCAGATCCCGCTCCCTTTCTTCAGCGGGGGGAAACGCCTCCTTCCGGGGCACGGTGATCAAAGCTCCGACACGAAGCCGCAACTCATCGCGAAAGGAGCTGTCTTCCCCCAGATTCGGCGTGAGCAACACCTCTTTCGGTTGGTAGGCCGCCAATTCATCGACGGCCGTTTCCGTATCCCCGGCCATTTCGGTCACGTAAAATTCTCCGGTGGAGAGGTCGCTCGCCGCCAGGGCGAAGCGTCCCTGCCTCCGGGTCAATGCCGCGAGAAAATTGTTCTCCTTGTCTGCCAGCATTCTCTCTTCCATGACGGTGCCGGGCGTGACCACCCGGACCACTTCCCTTTTCACGACCCCTTTGGCGGATGCCGGATCTTCCACCTGCTCACAGATGGCGACCTTATACCCTTTCTCAATCAGGCGTCCGATGTACATGTCCGCGGAATGGTGCGGCACCCCGCACATGGGGATCCGTTCCTTTCCCCCATCCCTGGACGTAAGAGTGATTTCCAGTTCCTCCGCCGCTTTTCGGGCATCCTCGAAGAACATTTCATAAAAATCGCCCAGACGAAAAAATAAAAAGGCATCGGGGTAATCTGCCTTGATCGATAAATACTGTTGAATCATCGGAGTATATCCGGCCACAGACAAGACCCTCCGGATCTGTGTTTTTTCTTCCTTGGCATGATTTTAATTGTACCATGCCCCGAACGTGCGAACAAGCAAGGGTCAAGACCGGTAAGGGGGCAACTTCCAGACAGACCGGATGTCCCGTGACTCGTTCCATGTTTTTTCCGAACCAATCATGCGGAAATAGGGGGCAAGGTCGCGCTGGTACCGGGGATAGCTTTTCAATCTCTGCAGCTCTTCGCTCAGCTGCCGGACAATCGTTCTCACCCCTTCCTTGTCCCCTTCGTAGTACGCTTTTTGCACCGTGTACCGGTGGAGGTGTCTTCCCTTTAACACCGGATAGTGGGCGGCCACCAGTTTGGCGGCAGACAGGATGCCTTTCGTCAGGGTGGGGGAGACCAACCAGCTGGGAAGCGTCCGGTACTCGAAGCCTCCGTGAAACTGAACCCTGTAATCCCCCAGAAAACCGTATTTGGGCCTCCGCCGGATGCCTTTCGGATCTTCCACCATCACCAGGGGAAGCGCCAGGTAATGATCAAGGGCCCGAAGAAGTTTGAAATTCAGGGGAATTCCGCTGAAGTGGATATGTCCTCCCAGTGGAAAGCCCGGGTGCGGCAAAGCCCCGGACAACCACTGGACCTTTTTGTCTTTGATGCGCCTGGAAGCTTGCATCATGCCTTGGTACATGCGCAGAACCAATTGACGGGGATCGTTTGTCGGCTTCGGCCTGAGTTCCACCAGGGGCTTTGCGGACCGGTTTTGGCCGTGCCATATCGCGTCACATCCCACTCTTCCGAACCGGGGAAAATAATCGGAAGCCATGACCAGCTTTCCATCGCTGGTCTTTCTCATGATAAACTCGGGATCCGCCCCCAGAACCACCTGGTCCAGATCCGTCAGCAACTGCGGAAGCTTTCGGATGTACTGGCAGACAGCATCGGAAAATTGACGAATCATCTCCTGGTTCAGAAGGGGGCCGGGGTTCACATCCAACACCACGGCCTTGATTCCGGGCCGGATCCCGATGGTGACGACCCCGTAATCGAGACCGAGGGCATAGAGCGCCCGCACAGCCAGCGCCTTGACCCGCCGGGTTTCCCGGGTGTTTTCACTGAGCGCCAACCGTTTGAAGGTCTTCGTTTTGGCTGTCTGGTTTGAAGCCAGCCAAGCCTTGGGCTCCCGTGAGCGATACATCAGGAGCACTTGGGTCTGAAACACGCAAACGATATATCGTTTCAGGAGTTGGATTTTTCCTTCCGCCACGGCCATCCCGTGAAGCTTCAGAACAGAGATTTTATAAGCCCGGTCATTTGCCCGTTCGACCGCATCTTCTTCGTTTAAGGTCACAATCGGTTTCACGTAGGCTTTCTCCAGGGGACCCTGAAGACGCACCGAGGGCGCCAGGGTGTTTTGCGGCGTCACCAGTCGGTTCTGCACCTCCCGCTCTTGGTCGATGGAGCTGGTCGGGAGCATGAGCGCTTCCATATCGCTTCCCCTTTCGCATTTCCGGATAAAGACCTGCTGATATGGTATGTGGGGCACGCGCTCATGGTTAGTGCATAAAAGAAAAAGGAGGCATCTGCCTCCACGGGCCTTCTCTGTGGGGTTTCATCATGAATCAATCGTTCAGATCATCGATGACCAAATCGGGATCCAAATCCTCGAAATCTTCACCGTCTTCCTCCAACACTGACCCGTCATAGACCTTGTCATCCAGATCATCGCAGTCACCGGGACACACCGCAACGCAAACTTTCGTCTCCCCCACCATCTCCACGTAAAATTCCCTTTCCACCCGCACCAAGCAGGTGCCGTCTGCAGCAATGGCGGCTTCGACACAATTGGGAGGCTGAGTGGCGACGGCGCTGACTTCCGTGGTTCCTTCCCTCACGTTGCTGTCAAAGTAGCTCAGCGGAACCTGCTCCACATAGCGCACCGTGTGGTTGGCCACTTCTGTTTTGGTGTTCTGGTTAAAGGAAAACCACATGTTGATGTCGTAGCTCCCCGTCACCTCGATGACATCCCCCGCCCGGTGGGCATCATATTTGTGGTTGATAATCCAAGCACCGAGGATGCTGGAGATCTGGTCGGGGGGGTGGATGGAGTGCGTTGCCTGGGAGAACTTACGGCCTTTTCCGGTGACCGCTTTGGTGATGATTTGGCGGCATTGCAATCCGTTGTCTGTATTTGACACGATACTCCCTCCTCCAAACAGTCGTTCAGTACCAATAGTATGCAGGGCGAGAGTCTAGAGTGCTAAAAAAACCCTGAAGATATAACGGCCCGTTTGGGCGGTTGTTTCGGTCGGAACGCCCAAAACGAAAGAACACAAAAAACGGCCGCGTATCGCGGGCCGTTTTTTGTGTTCATCTGCAGCCGCAGGGGCCGCCGCTGCCGCAGCCGCCTCCTCCCACGTCTCCACTGGTGTCGAGATCCAGTTGTTCCGACACCGTTTGGGCGACAATCCGGGTCAGGGTTTGCAGCAGATCGTTGACTTCCACCTGGGACTGCTGATATTCCCGGACGATGGGCAGATTGTCCATTTCTTCGCGCAACCGCTCCAGCTCATCCTCCAACTGCCGGATGTACTCTGACTTCTGGTAGTGTTTGGCATGCACCAATTCCTTTTGCTTTCGTTTGATCTCTTCAATCAGGCCATTCACCCGGCTGCTGTTTTGTATCTGCTCTTCCGCGAGGCGAAAACGCCGGATTTCTTCCGTTTCCAGAAGGCGATGGCCCAGCCTGGCGGCATGGGCCAGTATGGGGTGTTCTTGGATCGATTCTTTCATCCTCAACCACCCACCTGACGGAGATCCGCTTCCTCGACCCATTCACCGTTCAGGGTCCAGGTGCGGGGTTCCGTGATCCGGACGTGGGCGAATTCGCCAATCAGGTGCTTTGGTCCGCGGAAGTTGACCACCTTGTTGGTCCGCGTGCGGCCGGAAAGGATGTCGGGGTCTTTTTTGCTTTCCCCTTCCACCAGTACCTCAACCACCTGACCGCGCAAGGCTTCGTTTTTCTTCCGGCTGATTTCGTCCTGGAGACGGTTCAGGCGATGAAGCCGTTCCTTTTTCACTTCATGGGGAACGTCATCTTTCATCCGGGCGGCCGGAGTGCCTTCCCGGGGGGAATAGATGAAGGTGAATGCGGAATCGAACTCCACTTCCCTCATCAGGGAAAGGGTATCCTCAAACTGCTCTTCCGTCTCTCCCGGATACCCGACGATGATGTCCGTGGTCAACACCACGTCAGGAATCGCTTTTTTAATCTTATCCACCAATTCCAAGAACCGCTCCCGGGTGTATTTCCGGGCCATGATTTTCAGGATTTCGTTGTTTCCGGATTGGGCCGGAAGATGGATATGCTCCACCAGGTTGCCCCGTTTGGCGAGCACTTCGATCAAATGATCGTCAAAATCCCGCGGGTGGCTGGTGGTGAACCGAACCCGGGGGATACCGATCTTCCGTATATCATCCATCAGGTCCCCGAACCGGTAATTTCGGTCGGTGAAATCCTTTCCGTAGGCGTTGACGTTTTGTCCGAGCAGGGTGACTTCCCGGTATCCTTTCCGGGCCAGCTGTCGAACCTCGTTCAACACATCCTCGGGACGACGGCTCCGCTCCTTGCCCCGGGTGTAGGGAACAATGCAGTAGGTGCAGAATTTGTCGCACCCGTACATGATATTCACCCAAGCCTTCAAACCGTCTTCCCGCACCTTGGGAAGGTTCTCCACGATGTCCCCTTCCTTGGACCAGACTTCCACCACCATCTCTTTACTCATCAGGGCTTCTTTCAGGAGGTGCGGCAAACGGTGGATGTTGTGGGTTCCGAAAATCAGATCCACATGCTGATGCTTTTGAAGAATCCGATTGACGACCGACTCTTCCTGGGACATGCACCCGCACATCCCCAGCACCAGCTCCGGTTTTTCCGTCTTCAGCGTTTTTAGGCGGCCGATTTCGCCGAATACTTTGTCCTCGGCGTTTTCCCGGATGGCGCAGGTGTTGATCAGAATCAGATCGGATTCCTCCTCGGACTCCGCCGGTCCGTACCCCATCTGCTCCAATATTCCTGCGATCGTTTCACTGTCATGAACATTCATCTGACAGCCGTAGGTTTTGATCAGATACTTGCGTCCGTTTCCGATCTCCTTCATTTCATCCGGAATCGGATCGAATTCCAAAACGGAGATTTTCTCTTTTCCCCGTTTTTTTGCCGCTTTCAGGTCAGGCGGTGTGAAATAACGGCGCATTTCTTCGTTCATCTATACTCAACACCTTTCCAACGGTATGAGTGGTTCTCCTTGCATTTAATAAATTATATCGGAAATCCACGGTATCTTCAACGAAAGGAAAGCGCTTCCGGTGTGGATTCCCCTGTGGTGACGGGATTTCGTTTCAGTGGTTTCCGGAAGCGGTTTGATTGAATGTTTGTTTTGAGAAAAGGGGAAGCGTTTACCCAAAATAGCGACTTTGCTGTCCTGCCCAGCGGAGCGGACGGTGCAACCATCTCTGCAGGACAGCATAGCGAGACCGGGAGTGGAGCGATCCAGGCGAGACTTGTGCTCTGTGTATGCATAGCGAGACCGGGAGTGAAGCGATCCAGGCGAGACTTGTGCTCTGTGAGTGCATAGCGAGACCGGGAGTGAAGCGATCCAGGCGAGACTTGTGCTCTGTGAGTGCATAGCGAGACCGGGAGTGAAGCGATCCAGGCGAGACTTGTGCTCTGTGAGTGCATAGCGAGACCGGGAGTGAAGCGATCCAGGCGAGACTTGTGCTCTGTGAGTGCATAGCGAGACCGGGAGTGAAGCGATCCAGGCGAGACTTGTGCTCTGTGAGTGCAGCCGGAGCGGCGTTGGGTAAATGCTGCCGCTCACTTTTTCACAACGCTTCTAAGGTTTGTTTTGCAAACGGGTTTATTTTTATTTGTTCTCTTCATATAAAAACAGCCGGTTCGACCGGCTGTTTTCCCACTCGGGTCCGTCAGATGATCCCCAGTTTTTGACCGGATCTCGCGAAGGCTTCGAGGGCTTGCTCGAGGTCCTCTTTGGAATGTCCGGCAGTCACGATCGTGCGGACGCGGGCCTTTCCTTTCGGAACCGTCGGGTAAACGATCCCTTGGGCGTAAACCCCCTCTTCCAGCAGCGAGTCGGAGAACTTGTGCGCCAGGGCGTCACTTCCGACCATCACCGGCGTGATCGGAGTTTCACTCTTACCGGTGTCAAAACCGAGCTGGGTCAATCCTTCCTTGAACATCCGGGTGTTCTCCCACAGCCGGTCCACCCACTCCGGCTCTTCCAGAAGAACATCGATCGCCTCCGAACAGGCAGCCGTGACGGCGGGCGGATGGGAGGTGCTGAATAAGAAGGGGCGGGCGCGGTGGATCAGGTAATCCCTGAGAACGGCGGGGCCCGCCACGTATCCTCCCAATACCCCGATGGCTTTGGAGAGGGTCCCCACCTGAATATGAACCCGACCGTGAAGATCGAAATGGTCGACCGTTCCCCGGCCGTTTCTGCCCATCACTCCGCTGGCATGGGCATCGTCCACCATCACCAGGGCCCCGTGCTTTTCACACAGCTCCACGATGTCCGGCAGCGGCGCCACATCCCCGTCCATGCTGAACACACCGTCAGTCACCACCAGTCGGGTTCGGGCTCCTTCCGTTTCTTTCAGCGCTTTTTCCAAATCTGCCATATCCGCGTGTTTGTATATGCGCCGGCCCGCTTTCGTCAAGCGGATGCCGTCGATGATGCTGGCATGGTTCAAGGCATCGCTGATCACCACGTCCTGCTCCGTCAGGATGGAAGACAACACCCCGACATTGGCAGTAAAACCGGATTGGAAGACCAAAGCCGCCTCGGTGTGTTTAAAATCCGCCAGTTTCTTTTCAAACTGCTCATGCATGGAAAAGGTCCCGGCGATCGTGCGGACCGAACCGGTGCCGGCGCCGTACTTCTCCACCGCTTCCCGTGCGGCCTGTTTCAGACGGGGATGAGTGGTGAGACCCAGATAGTTGTTGGAGGAAAGCTGGATCACTTCCCGTCCCCCGATCTTCACTCTGGACCCCTGTTCGGATTCCAGTTCCGTCAGCGGTCGGTAGGTCCCCTGCTCCTTCCATTCGCGGATTTCCTCATGCAGATATTCAAATCCTTTCATTCGTTTCCCTCCCGGTATCAGATCATCAGGGATAGAGTACCACTTTGCCGGAGTTACCGCTCATCATCTGTTCAAAGGCTTGTTCATAGTCTTCCAGGGCAAACCGGTGCGTGATCATCGGAGTCAGATCCACCTGGCCCGACTCCAGAAAACCGGCGGTCTGCTGCCAGGTCTCATACATGCGGCGTCCCACGATCCCGTGAATTTGAATCCCTTTGAAAACAATGTCCTGACTCACATCCAGCTCCACGGTCCGAGTGGGGAGACCCAGCATCGACATTCGACCGCCGTAGGTCAGCATGGAGAAACCTTGCCGGATGGCGACCGGATTCCCTGACATTTCCAAAACCACATCCACTCCCTGGCCATCCGTCAACTTCGCCGTCTCCTTCACAGGATCCTGCTCCTTGGAGTGGATCCGGTGATCCGCCCCCATCTTGCCGGCCAAGTTCAGCCGGTATTCATTGATGTCCAGGGCGATCACCTGGGAGGCACCCGCAGCCTTGGCCACTGCCACGGCCATCACCCCGATCGGTCCGCAGCCGATCACCGCCACCGATCGCCCGGCGATCGGACCGGACAGGGCGGTATGGACCGCATTTCCCATCGGTTCCATGCTCGATGCCACCTCCGGCGGCAGATCCTTTTTGTTCTTCCACAGGTTGTCAGCAGGCATCGCCGCGTATTCCGCAAAACAACCGTTCCGATCCACGCCGATGATTTGAGTGTGGGCGCAGACATGGGCTTCTCCCCTTCGGCACTGGAGGCAACGGCCGCACACGATGTGGGTCTCGGCGGACACATGATCACCGATGGCGAGATGTTTGACCCGCTCTCCCACTTGAACCACCTCTCCGGAAAACTCATGGCCGAACACCAAGGGAGGTTTCACCCGGCCGACAGCCCACTCGTCCCAACCGTATATATGGACATCCGTCCCGCAGATCGTCGTTGCCTTCACTTTGACCAACACTTCATCGGGGCCGATTTCGGGAATGGGCACTTCCCGCAGTTCGGCGCCGAATCCGGCATGGTGTTTCACCAGAGCGCGCATTGTTCCACCCATGGCGGACACCCCTTTCCTTCGACAATCGATTCAACATAAGTTCCAAGCCATTATATCATTTCCCAACGATTCATGAAATGTACGATACATACGGACATCTACAGAAAATTTGGGACCGGGCTCCGCATTCAATTGACAGAAAGGAGGTTGAAGGATACCATTTCGATAGATTCATACATGTCGATTTTTTGTCTTCCAAAGGAGGTCGGTGGATTGATCGGAAAATTGCTGACCAAGGCCAGGGAGCTGTTGAAGCCCTCCGCTCCGGACGGGGCACGATCCGACCGGAAGGAACCTCCCGTACCTAAACAGCCGAACGGGCCCATTCCTGCCGCCCAAAGGACGATCTCCCCAGCCGCACCGGAGAATATCCTCCTGTACGAGGAGGGAGATTTCCGGTTTTCGATGCCGCTGGAGAAAGAAGAACGTGAAGTGCTTGAGGAAGCCCGGAAACGATATGCTGAAATGAAAGAACGCTTCGGGGAAGGTGCCAACGCCTGGGAGAAAAATCAGTTGGCACACTTCAAGGCCAAGCAGTACTGGAGCCTGCAGATTTTTTACAAGGATCGCGCCCAGTTTCACTACAAAAGACGCAACGAAGACCCGGAATCCCTCAAAAAGGCCATTTACTACTGCCAAAAACAGATTCAATACGCTCCGATGGCGATCCGTGCCCACCGAATGGATCCCTTGACCAAAGAACTTCCCCACCATTACGGTTACAGGCAACTGGCCATTATCCGGGATAAGGAAGGTCAATATGATGAAGCGATCCGCCTCTGCGAAGAAGCTCTGAACCAGGGGTGGAAAGGGGATTGGGAAGCCCGGATCGAGCGGTACAAAAAAAAACGTTCCGGAACATGACAAAAAAGCAGCCGCACACCGATGCGGCTGCTTTTTTACGGGCGGATGACCCGTTCCTCCAGTTGACGGACCCGCAAATCCCAATCGCCGTCCCACCCCTGGTCCCTTGCCTCCCGGGCGAGGCGAAGCGCCTCCTCCCATTCCCCATTCTCCTCGTTGAGGGAGGTCAGCATCTCAAAACCGGGGTGTTGGGGCAGTTCGCAGCGATAGGGATCCAAGCGGTACGCCCTGATGGCAACGGGGGCATATTCAATTTGACGCTCGCAATAACGGATGGTCAAATGGAGTGCCACCGGATCCTGATGGCGAAGTTCGCAGTAATGCCGGATCCGCTCCGTGAAATAATCGTGGAGAGACAGATATTTTTTGGATTCCCACTGCTGATGAACACGGGGATCGGAATGAAATCGCTTCACTTCATTCAGCTTTTTCTTCGCCCGTTCATAAAGGCGCGCCTCTTCGGCGGAGAGGGGCATGCGGAAATGGAAGTCGCCGTCGCGGTAACGGAATTCGGCTTCATATTCTTCCTCATACGCTCGTTCCCTTTCGCGGCGGGCCCGTTCCTCCCGATACCCTTTCCACGCTTTCCGGATCCCCTCCTTGCTCTTTTCGAACCCTTTTTCCAGGCTGATCTTTCCTTTGGTCATTCCTTTTTCCAACATCCGTTTGGTCTTATCCATCATCATTTTTCTTTTCTCTTCATCTTCAAACAGGCGGAGCAATTGCATGATCCCCCTCTCCTCCTGCCAGCGTCGTTCCATGATACAGTATATCACGGAGTGGATCGACCGTCACAGCGAGAGCGTCCATCCGGGCTCCGCCAAGGACAGTTCCCCGTTATAAGCGCTCTCCGCTTCTTGAAGAAGGGAGGGGAAATCATATTCCGGATAAAGGTGCGTGATGAGGAGCCGCTTGGCACCGATCCGCCTCGCCGCCTCTGCTGCCTGAAAGACGGAGTGATGGCCGACGGGGCGCTCCGGGGTGTCCCGGTGAAGGTAGGAACCTTCACATACAAACAAGTCGGGATTCCGGCACATGGACTCCCACCCCGTGGAAGGGCCGGCATCCGCCCCGTACAGAATCACCCGCTCCCCCGCGCGGATTTCCATGGCGTAACAGGGAATCGCGTGTTCCGTTCGGTGAAAGGTGACAGTGCACCCGCCGAAAGCAACCGATTCCCCTTCCCGGATGGGCTGGTGGGTGACGGCTCGGCGATAAGCAATTTTGTCCGCCCAGCCCGCCGGCTGGGAGGGAGCGTACACCGTCAGGGGGCTCTTTCTTTTTCCCAGCCGGATCGCGGTCCAAACCGCATATTGGAGTACAAACAGATCGACGATGTGATCGGCGTGCAGGTGGGACAGTAACACCGCGTCCAGCTGGTGGGGAGGAAAATACCGGCCCAAACGGGAAAGTACCCCGCTGCCGCAGTCCACCAGAATTTTTTCTCCCCCCGTCTCCAAGAGATAACCCGGCGTGCCGCCGCCGGGGGCGGGATAGGGACTTTGACAACCCAACACCGTCCATTTCATCGGTTGCTCTCCTTCTCTCAGAGTAAAAGGCCACTTTCCAGATTGGAAAGCGGCCCCCTTTCGGTTTAAGCGAATTCCGCCACCAATTCCTCGAAGGCGCTTCGGTCCAAACGGAGGTCCTGCTTGGCAAGCGGTGTTTCATCGAAGCCCGGAATCAGCTCTTCATAACTTTTCCGTTCCTTGTTTTGATAGATCAGGCCGGTCACCAATCCGTCCGATTCCATCAGCTTTTGCATGGCCATCATCCGGTTGGAGGGGTTGTAACCTTCCTCTTTATCCAGGTTCACCAGATTTTCCTTAAACCAGTCGTAGGTGTTGATTTTGTTGTACGTCACGCAGGGGCTGAAAACGTTGATCAGAGAGAATCCTTTGTGCGTGAGCCCCGCTTCGATCAACCGGGTCAACTGTTTTAAGTCACTGGAAAACCCTTGGGCCACAAACCCGGCGCCGGCGGTCAACGCCATCTCAAGGGGGGCGATGGAGGACTCAATGGATCCTTTCGGCGTGCTCTTGGTCTTGAAGCCCATTTCACTCCGCGGGGAGGTTTGCCCTTTGGTCAGCCCGTAAACCTGGTTATCCATCACGATGTACGTGAGATCCACATTCCGCCGGATGGCATGAATCGTATGGCTCATTCCAATGGCAAAGCCGTCCCCGTCCCCTCCGGCAGCCACCACAGTCAGGTCCCGGTTCGCCAGCTTCAGCCCCTGGGCGATGGGCAGGGCGCGTCCGTGAATCCCGTGGAAGCCGTATGAGTTCAAGTAACCGGAAATCCGGCCGGAGCAGCCGATCCCGGACACCAGGACCACATCTTCCGGTTCCAGACCCTGATTGGCAAATGCCCGCTGCATCGCCGCCAGAACGGAAAAGTCTCCGCACCCTGGACACCAGTTGGGCTTCACTTTGTTTCGGAACTCTTTAAACGTGGCCATGGACCAACAGCTCCTTACATTGATTGTAAACTTCCGAAGGAAGGAAGGGGTTCCCGTCGTATTTGCCGACGTGGAAAATCTTCTCTCCCATGCCCACATGAAGCTTTATCATATCCGTCAGTTGGCCGGTGGCGTTGTTTTCCACCACGATCACTTTGCTCGCTTTTTCCACATGGGGCCGGACAGCTTCCGTCGGGAAGGGGAGCAGCTGCCGGAGGTGCAGATGGTTCACCTTCATCCCCTCTTTCTCCAACCGCTCCAATCCCTCTTGAATCACGCCCCGGGTGGAGTTGATCCCCACAATCAGCAGGTCCGGCTCCTCGTGCCTGTCATCCAGGTAGATCGGATCTTTGAAATCGATCCCCTGTGCCAGCTTACGCAGCCGTTTCTCCACCATCTTTTTGCGGTTAACGGCATTTTCCGACGGACGGCCGGTTTCATCATGTTCCACGCCGGTGACGTGGTGAAGGCCGTTTTTGACCCCCGGCTGAACCCGGGGGGAAATTCCGTCCTCCGTCCGTTCGTAGCGCTTGAACAGCTCCGAGTTTTCCAGCTCTTTCAACCCTTCGGAATCAGTGATCAGTTTTCCGCGGTCGATCTCGATCCGGTCGTAATCGAGGGGCTCCACCGTCTGTTTGCCGAGGGAGAGAGCCAGATCGGAGAGAATGATCACCGGACATTGATATTTATCAGCCAAATTGAAGGCCTGAATGGTGTCATAAAAACACTCTTCCGCCGTACTCGGGGCGATGACGATCTTGGGTATCTCGCCGTGGGTGCTGTATACCATGGCGTTCAGATCGCTCTGTTCCTGCTTGGTGGGCAGCCCCGTGCTGGGCCCCCCGCGCTGGGTGTCCACAATGACGGCGGGGGTTTCAGTCATCCCCGAAAGGCCGATCGCTTCCGTCATCAGTGACAGCCCCGGACCCGCGGAGGCCGTCAAGGCACGAACGCCGCCATAATTGGCCCCCAGCACCATGGAGATCGCCGCGATCTCATCTTCCGTTTGGACCACGGTTCCTCCAAAGGAAGAGAGACGTTTAATCAAGTATTCCATAATTTCCGACGAAGGCGTGATCGGGTAAGCCGCCATCAAACGGGCGCCCGCAGCGATGGCCCCGAGGGCGATCGCATCGTTTCCGATCATGTAAAGCCGCTTTTTTCCGTCGGAGGGTTCCAGCTGCAATCCTTCCAGCGGGCCGCCGGTCTCCGCGTGGATGTAATCGGCCCCCTCCTGGATCGCCTGCATGTTTTTATCCACCACTTGCTGGCCTTTACGGGCGAATTTTTCTTCAATGACCCCCTGAAAGGACTGAAGGGGCAAACCCAAGATCGCGCTGGAAGCGCCGACGGCCACCATATTCTTCATCTGGGCCAGACCCACCCCTTGGGCGATCTTGGTGAAGGGAACGGAAAACAGGCGTGCCGTCACCCCCTCGGGGAGGTTCGGTTTGAACTTGGCATCCGCCAGAATCACGCCCCCGGAATGGAGCTCATGAGCGTTCAGGTCGATCGTTTCCTGATCGAAAGCGACCAGAACGTCCAGGTCATCGGACACCGCACGGATCGGGCGGATGCTGATCCGGATTTTTGTGTTGGAGTGCCCTCCTTTGATGCGGGAAGAAAAGTGACGATAACCGTAAAGATGATACCCCAGACGGTTCAACGCAGTGGAGAAGATCTCCCCTGTGCTGTCGATCCCTTCCCCCTGCTGTCCGCCCACTTTCCACGAAAGCTGCTTAACCAATCCACTCATCTCCTTTGGTTCTTCCCTGCAACTGACGAACCGCCATTTCGACGCCCCTTGAAACAAGGTTCCTGTTTCTCCGATCCGGTTTTTTTCTTTGTTCCGGAATCTCCACAGGCGTTGGATTCGGTTTCCCTGCGTCACCGGGTACCGTGGGTACCAAACTCCACAAAGCCGTCTTCCGGTTGATGGTGTTTTGATATCTATTATCAGTTATTCATTCTAGACCCCTCCCTAACAAAAAGCAACCTTCGGAAAACCGCTCTCCCCGCCAATCCCGGCTTGTCGGGCCATAGAAGAATTGTGAATAAGTGAGCGGCAGCATTTGCCCGAAGCCGCTCCGGTTGCACTCACAGAGCACAAGTCTCGCCTGGGGTCGCTTGTGCTCCCCGGTCTCGCTATGCACTCACAAAGCACAAGTCTCGCCTGGGTCGCTTACGCTCCCCGGTCTCGCTATGCTGTCCTGCAGGGATGGATGCACGGTCCGCTCCGAATCATCCTGCTGCGGGCAGGGGCAAACGCCTTCGGATGCAACACAGAGAAGCTTTTGCCCCTGAACGCCCTTGCTGGCTGATTCTCCGCTGAGAAGGACAGCAAAGTCGCTATTTCGGATAAACGCTTCCCCTCTTCTGAGCCTAACAATAGATCACAACGTTATAAGGGTCCCCATCAGAGATGGCGGATGTAAAAGTCGTACCAGTTTTCCCCGCACCACTTTCTCACCAGGGGTTCCGGATAGCGTTTGAGCAACTCTTCCCCCAACATCGTGAGTGCTTCGCTCCCTTCCAGTCCGGGGACCTTTTGATCGATTCCGTCAAAATCCGAACCGAAGGCGATCCGGTTTTCCCCTCCCAGACTGCAGATATGCTCGATATGACGCAGAATGCCGTCCACCGTGGCGGCATCGGGATCATCGTGGATGAACCTGGGAACAAAGGTCACCCCGATCAAACCATCGTTCCGGACCAGGGCCCGCACCTGATCATCCAGGAGGTTCCGGGGATGGGAACAAACGGCCCGTGTGTTGGAATGGGAGGCCACCACCGGGATGCCGGTTTCCATCACATCCCAGAACCCTTTGACCGAAAGGTGGGAGACATCCAGCACCATTCCCAAGCGGTCCATCTCCGCAACCAGCTGCTTGCCGAACCGGGTCAACCCTCCGCCGCGTTCTTCTTCAATTCCGTCCGCCGCTTCGTTGGCATGATTCCACGTCAGACCCACCTGACGGACCCCGAGGCGGTACAACAACCGAAGGTGGCTGAGACTTCCCTGAAGGGCATCGGCTCCCTCCAAGGATAAAAGCCCGCCGATCCGCCCTCCTTTCCTCTTCAAATCTTTCAAGTCCTCCCCTGAAAAGACGGGCCGAAGGCGGTCTGCTTCTTTCACCACTTCTTCATAAAACCGGTCCACTTGGTCCAGCGCCACCTGCCAGGACTGGCTCCGGGGCACTTCGGGAGGAACGAAAACGGCAAAGACCTGGAGCAACACCCGGGATTTCCGGACACCCGACCAAGTCACGTCCAGCCCGTTTTTCCTCCCGTTTCCGTAAAAATCCAAGCCATCCTCCTTGTTTTTCCACAACTTGAACAGAACATCGCAATGACCATCAATCCAGTACATTCTGGTAACCTCCCGGTTAAAACAAAAGAAAACCTGTTTATGGGGTATAAACAGGTTTGCATTTCGGTTGTGGTCCCCCTCAGCGAGGCTCAACGATCAACTTAATGGCCGTACGTTCCTCACCATCGATGACGATGTCGGTGAAAGCCGGAATGCAGATTAAGTCGATTCCGCTGGGCGCCACAAACCCTCGTGCAATCGCAACGGCTTTGACTGATTGGTTCAGTGCACCTGCCCCGATGGCCTGGATCTCCGCATTGCCACGTTCACGCAGGACACCTGCAAGCGCACCGGCAACGGAGTTCGGGTTGGATTTTGCTGAAACTTTTAATACTTCCATGTAGGCTACCTCCTCGATGGTTTGGAGTGAGTCCACTTTTAATATATTCGGCAATCTTTTATAAATTCCTGCCATTCACGCCTGAAAAGCAGCTTCTTCTTTCTGCGGCCCATCAATGTGGTTTCAGATGTCCCCGAATCTAATCAAACCAAGGACGGTCGTCATCGATTCGGATCCGCATGATCCTGGAAGCCTTTCCGGAGGAAGGGTCCAGATCGATGACCACCGCGTTGAACTGAACCCGGCCCTTGCCCACTTCAAACCGGACCGGAAGTTGGGTCAAAAATTTTTTCAGAATCAGATCCTTATTCATCCCGAGAACACCGTCATAGGGTCCCACCATTCCCACGTCGGTCAGATAGGCCGTTCCCTTCGGAAGGATTCGTTCATCGGCTGTCTGGACATGAGTATGCGTCCCGACCAACGCGGAGACCCGTCCGTCCAGGTACCAGCCCATTGCCTGCTTTTCGGAGGTGGTCTCCCCATGGAAATCCACCAGCACGGCCGGGTTTCCTTTCAATCGACCCAAGATGTCGTCCGCCTTGCGGAAGGGACAGTCCAGACTGGAGAGAAAGGAACGTCCCATGAGACTCACCACCACCAATTCCCCGCGGGAGAGGGTGAGACGGGTATAACCCCGCCCGGGTGTTCCTTCGGGATAATTGGCAGGGCGTACCAAGCGGTCTTCTTTGTCGATGAAATCGAAGATTTCCCGCTTGTCCCATGCATGGTTTCCCAAGGTGATGCAGTCAACCCCCGCCCCGAAAAACTCCCGGGCGATCCCGCGTGTGATCCCCCGTCCGTCCGCGGCATTTTCGCCGTTGACCACCGTCACGTCGGGACGGTGGCTCCGCTTCAATCGGGGCAGGTATTCCAATAATGCTTTTCTGCCGGGAGACCCGACAATATCTCCTATCATCAGCACACGCATCGTTTAAGCGCCTCCACATCGGGGAAAAAAATAAAGCGGCGTAAAGCCACTTTATTTCGCATATTCGACCGCCCGTGTCTCGCGGATGACCGTGACTTTGATATGTCCCGGATAATCCAGCTGATTTTCAATCTCTTTTTTGATCTCGCGGGCCAGTTTGGTCGACTCGTCGTCGCCGATCTCGTCGGGACGGACCATGATCCGGACTTCCCGCCCCGCCTGGATGGCATAAGACTTCTCGACCCCATCAAAGGACTCGCAGATCTCTTCCAGTTTTTCAAGACGCTTGATGTAGGTTTCCAGCGTCTCCCGGCGGGCTCCGGGACGAGCGGCGGACAGAGCATCCGCCGCACCGACCAGCACGGCGATGATGCTTGTGGCTTCCACATCACCGTGGTGAGATGCAATTCCGTTGATCACGGCAGGGTGTTCATTATACTTTTTACCCAGTTCAATCCCGATTTCAACGTGGGAACCCTCCACTTCGTGGTCTATCGCTTTCCCGATGTCATGCAGGAGCCCCGCACGCTTGGCCAGATGCACGTCTTCACCCAGTTCGGCCGCAAGCAGTCCGGCCAAATGGGCCACCTCCATGGAGTGCTGAAGAACGTTCTGACCGTAGCTTGTCCGGAATTTCAGACGCCCCAGAATTTTGATCAGATCGGGGTGGAGACCGTGGACTCCGGTTTCAAAAGTGGCCTGCTCACCGTATTCCCGGATCCGCTCATCCACTTCCTTCCGGGATTTCTCCACCATCTCTTCAATCCGGGCCGGGTGGATCCGCCCATCCGCCACCAGTTTTTCCAGGGCCACCCGGGCCACTTCCCGGCGAATCGGGTCAAAACCGGAGAGAATGACGGCTTCGGGGGTATCGTCAATGATCAGATCGATCCCCGTCAACGTCTCCAAAGCCCGGATGTTGCGACCTTCCCGGCCGATGATTCTTCCCTTCATCTCGTCGTTGGGAAGGGTGACCACCGACACCGTCGTTTCCGCCACATGATCGGCGGCGCATCGCTGGATCGCGAGAGACAGGATGCTGCGCGCCCGTTTGTCCGCTTCCTCCAGAGCCTGCTGCTCCATTTCTTTGATCATCTGGGCGGTCTCATGTTTCATTTCGCTTTCCACTTTGGAGAGGATCAGTTGTTTGGCTTCTTCGGAAGTCAACCCTGACAGACGTTCCAACTCGGCCAGCTGCTCCCGATAGAGTTGCCCGATCCGCTGTTCCATCTCCTGGATTTCGTTTTCTCGACGGTTGAGGGCTTCTTCTTTCCTTTCCTGGGATTCCTGTTTCCGATCCAATGTTTCTTCCTTTTGCATCAGGCGACGTTCCAGCCTGGCCAGATCGTTTCTCTGTTCACGGATTTCGCGCTCAGCCTCCGAACGGAGACGGTGCGCCTCATCCTTTGCTTCCAGGACTTTCTCCCGCTTTAACGCATCCGCGTCACTGCGGGCTTTATCGATAATCTGTTCCGCCTCTTTTTCGGCACTTCCGATGCGGGCTTCCGCCGTCAATTTCCTCAAGCGGTAACCGACGGCCAGACCCAGCCCGGTCCCGAGGAGGAACAGGAGCAGCCATACGATCGACTCACTCATCGATAGCTACCCACCTCCTCCCTACCTCAAGTATAAAACAAGACCGAGTCATTCGGTCTCTGCGGCGGCGTCC
This sequence comes from Melghirimyces profundicolus, assembly GCF_003054245.1. Taxonomy (GTDB): domain Bacteria; phylum Bacillota; class Bacilli; order Thermoactinomycetales; family DSM-45169; genus Melghirimyces; species Melghirimyces profundicolus. The sequence goes on along the minus strand of NZ_QBKR01000015.1, from coordinate 70,570 downwards.
CCCTTTCTGCGCAAACCGTCGTCGCCGGTCCCCTGGGGGTTTTCGGAGGTCTCATCTCCGAAAGGCTTCGCCCGAGCCCTGTTTAGTTTACCGAGATTACGCTCGTCCCGCAAAAAAACTTTCATTTCATCCCGGGGAATCCCGTGATGGTTGAGTTCAAGCTGAAAATCGGGTTCAACCGAAGGGTAAGCTGAGCCCGGTCCAATGCCCGGAATGCAGATCCGTCTGGGGAAATATCCTCATCCAAATCCCAGAAACCAAATTAAGGATTTTTCAGATACACTCCAATTGTATTATTTACTCTGTCCCATTGTCAAGGAGACGGAAGGACGGACCACCGTCTTCCCCCCCTTCAGCCCCACTTCAAACACCCGGTCGGCCCCTTCGGTGAGATGGGGATTGTGAGTGACCAAAAGGACCTGACGGCCAAACATTTCCCCGGTGGAACGGAGAAATTCCAGCATCGGGATCACGTATTCCGCACTGACGTGTTTCCCGGGTTCGTCCAGGATCAACGGACCTTCCGGCCGAGGGCGGAAGGTTTCGATGATCGCCACCCGAAGAGCGAGGGAGATGATGTCCACCACGCCGCCACCGCGGGCTTCCTGGGGCTTGGTCCGGACAGTCGTTCCCTCCCATTCGGTCACCACAAAAAATTCGGCCACCGGTTTTCCCCCGTGATCGGACAACTCGATTTCGAAGCGGAACATCGGGCCGAAGACGTACTGGAGCGCGTTGGTCACCAGGTTTTCCATCTGTGCCTTCGCCTGGCGGCGGGCGTGTTCCGCCGACTCCTGCAGAAGCACCCGTACCTTTTCGAAGAGATCCCGGCTCCTTTCGGCTTTCTCCAGCCGACCTTCCACATCCTTCAGAAGTTTCTCCAGTTCATCCCGGCGGGCCTTGCGGACAAGCACTTCTTCCCTGGCGGATTTCAGTTGTTCCTCCAGCCGGCGGAGCTCATCCTTTCGATTCATCGTTTTCCACCAGCTCCCGCGGAAGAAGTTCCCAGGCTTCCTTGATCCGGCGATCGATCTCCCGTTCCAGCCTTTTGATTTCATCTTCCAGCTGATCGGGTTCCACTCCCAGCTCCGCCAGCTCTTCCAGGATCGCTTTCTCCTGCTGCTCCAGATTCTCCAATCTCAATTCAGCTTTATACCTCTGGTTTTTCGCCTCTTCCAGCGCCGCCTTAATTTCCTTGATCCTCTCTTCCTGCCGCTGCACCGGTCACACCTCCCCTGTATTCCTCCATGATGTGTTCGAGAACTCCGTGATCCATTTCCGCTCCGCAGGTGGGGCATCGGCCCAGCTCACGGAAGAGCCGGACCAGCTTTTCCGTCCATTCGTCAATCTTCTTTCTTCTGTCCGAGAGATACCGGCGCCCCTTTTCCAACCGCCGCTGGAGTTCCCTTTGTTCCTCCGCTGTTTGCTTGAGAACCTTGAGTCGCTCTGCCCTTTGCATCAAAGTCTCCACCTCATCGACGGGAAGGCGGTCCGTCGCGGTGAGACGCTTCTGCACCCGCTGTTTTTCCGCCTGGATCCGCCGCTTCCGGGGAAGGAGGGATTGCAAAGCTTTCAACCGTTTCCCCCGGGCTTCCAGGAGAACCGGGTCGATTTTTTCGATCCCGTCACTCGCGCTTTTCACCCGAAGGAACCGGTCCGTTTCCCGTTGCACCTCCCGCAGGTGACGGTGAAGGGAACGGAGCCGAATATATCCCTCCTGGTATTTATCCGTTTTTTGGATCATGGATTCCACCCGATTCAGGTGCCGGGTGGCGTGATCGACCTTTTCCCAATGGTTCCGGTCCCGGGCCAACCGGTCCCAATCGGAACGGGCTTTTCCCATCCTCCGGAAAAGGAGACTCCTCTTCTCCAGATCCATCAGGTTACGTTCCACTTTCTCCAGACCCGAAAGCTTTCGGAGACGTTCTTCCGCCCTCTTTCGTTCCTGCCGTACGGTATCCAGCCGTTTCTGAAGAATTCGGACGTTCTCCAGGCGTTCTGCCATCTCTTCCGCTGTACGGTGGAGCGCTTCCGAACGCTCCAACCGATTCAGGAGACGGGGAAGTGAGTTGTAGGGCTGCAGTTTTTTCTTCAGGTTCTCCGCCTCGAGGGTTTGGTGCTTCAGATCGGAGGCGAGATCTTTCAGATCCTTGATCGTTCCCTGCAGGGCGATGTCCATCAAGTGAGCGCCGCTGACCCGGCCGATGGATTTTGCCTTGACACTTCCCGTTTCAGACAGCAGAAAAGGCCCTTCCAGCTGGGTGCCGAACTGAGCCGGAAGGTTCCAGTCCGTATCCAACCGCAGGGCATGCATCCCGTGAGCTTTGGCCACTTCCAGGGGCACTTGGCTTCCAAACCCTTCAAAAACCTGTTCCGTCCCGTCCTTATCCCGGAGTATGTATCGGTTGACGGAAGACGAGCGGATCCGGGTGATCACGGTTCCGTCGGAAAGAGTAAGGGAGACCCGGCACCGGCTTTTCCCCGCACGGATATAGTCCGTCCCCTTGGGCTGGTTGTAGAGAACCCAGCGCAACGCCCGGAGAACGGCGCTCTTCCCGCTGTCCGAGGGTCCGACGAACACGTTGAGCCCCTCAGTGAAATCCACTTCCGTATGTTCGTGGGACTGGAAATTTTCGATGACCAGCTTTTCAAACCGCTTCATTCCCCCGGCCCCCCTTCCCTTCCCAGCTGCTCCTGAACCACGGCGATCCGGCGCAGGGCTTCATGTTTCACCTCGTCCTCCACTTTTTCCAACCCGGCGATCTCTTCGATGATTTCCTGAACGGCCAGCGCCCGAAACTCTCCGTCGTCCCGCAACACCCGCACAAACTCGTTCATCCTCTCCTCGCGAAAGGCCGCTTTCTCCAGATAGGAGCGGTCCAGCACGGCTTCCCCGGGAGCGGCGCATGCGATCCGGATCAACCGGACGGAGATTTCTTTTCCCAACTCCAATACGGCCACCTGGGGATGCCGCCGGATTTCCGACGGGTGGTTGTTGATCCGGGCCAGCGCCCCGGGGTTGATAATATAGCGTCCTTCCCGGTGTTTGACCGGAAAGCCCGCGTGGTAATGACCCGTCAAGAGAACATCCACATCCTCCGACCACAGGTCATCCACCATGGTGTGGGGGACACCTTCCGGAAGCGGTCGATCCACCGCCATTCCGTGCACCATGTGGATGCAAAAATCAGCCCCCGATTCGTTCCGGACGGAATAGTCCAGCGACGGGTCCCGTTTGTCCAGGTCGTAGTGGAAGGGCTGACCGGTCAGTTGGACCGTCACCCCTTCCCCCTCCAGCCGGACTTTCTCTCCCGGCCGGATCAGGCGGACGGTTCCGAAAGCATCCAGAAGGCCCAGCATCGAACGGTCCACCGTATCCGGGTTGTGGCCGAAGATGTCATGATTTCCCGCCACCGTGTATACGGGCACCTCCAAGCGGCGCAACAAGCGGGCAAACTCCCGGACCACGGCCGGGGAAAGATCCGGTCGGTCGAAGAGGTCCCCGCCGTGGAGGACGGCGTCCACCTTCTCCCGCCGGGCGATCCGGATCACCTCATTCATTTTGTCGCTGATCGCCGAGACAAAATCGTCCGTCCGGCTCCGGGGAGTGGTGCCGCGGATGTGGGTGTCCGTCATATAGAGAAGGCGGAGCATCGGCTATTCCTCCTTCCTTTCATGCCGTGTTCGAAAATCCCGGAGCAAACCGTACACGAGCGGGGGAGGGAAGCCCCGCCGCAACAGATACTGGCCCAGGCGTCTTTCCACCTTGGGCCAAGGTTCTCCCGCGAGACGACGGTATCGCTTTTCGGCCACCTCACGGGCGAGCTCCCTTTCTTCTTCCTGCTCCAAACGGCTTAACACTTCCTCCGCCAGTGGGGAAGAGATGCCTTTCTGCTCCAGCTCCCGCTTCAGCATGAGAACCCCGAAACCCTTCCGCCTGCGTCGCTCCTCCACCCACGCTTCGGCAAAGCGCCGATCGTCCAGGTAGCGCTGATCCTTCATTTCATCGACGACCGCATTGACATGGGCCGCCTCAAATCCCTTTCCGGTGAGGTGCTGCCTCACCTCCCACACGGTCCGGGGGCGGTATCCCAGATAACGAAGAGCGGCCTGGCGAACCTTGTTCCGCTCTTCCGCCGCCAGGATCCGCTCCAGTTCCCCGGCCTCCACCTTCATTCCCTTGGACAGAGCGAAGCGTACCAGAACATCCTCGTGAACGGCGAACCGCCATACCCCGTCAATGTGGATGTTGTAACGGGGGGCTCCGCTTTTCTGTTTTTCAATCCGTGTAATCATGCCCGCCGCTTCCATCGGGTCTCACACCTTGTCCGTCACTCTTTCAGGTCGAGGGAGAGCGCTTCGGACTCCTTTTCTTTCTTCGCTTTCTTCTTCTTCTCCGGTTTGTTCTCCGGTTGTTCTTCCGGGAGGCTTGCGATCGGCAGGTTGAAGTGTTCGCGGATCTTGTTCTCGATGGCCAAGGCGGTTTTGGGGTTTTCCTTCAGAAACTGCTTGGCGTTTTCACGGCCCTGCCCCAGTCTGTCTCCGTCAAAGGAATACCAGGCGCCGCTCTTCTTCACGATGTCCAGATCGCTGCCGATGTCCAGAATGCTCCCTTCCTTGGAGATTCCTTCCCCGTACATGATGTCCACTTCCGCCTGCTTGAAGGGCGGGGCCACTTTGTTTTTGACCACCTTGATCCGGGTGCGGTTGCCGACCATATCGTTTCCCTGTTTGATCGACTCCGCGCGCCGGACTTCCAGGCGCACGCTGGAATAAAACTTCAGGGCACGGCCACCGGGGGTCGTCTCCGGATTGCCGAACATCACCCCGACTTTTTCCCGGATCTGGTTGATGAAGATGGCGATGCTCTTCGATTTGCTGATGGCACCGGAAAGCTTCCGGAGAGCCTGAGACATCAGACGGGCCTGAAGGCCGACGTGGGAGTCCCCCATCTCCCCTTCGATCTCTGCTTTGGGCACCAGGGCCGCCACCGAATCCACGACAATGATATCGATGGCCCCGCTCCTCACCAAAGCCTCAGCGATCTCCAGAGCCTGTTCCCCCGTATCGGGCTGGGACAACAGCAATTCGTCGATGTTCACTCCGAGTTTTTGCGCGTAAACGGGATCCAGGGCGTGTTCCGCGTCGATGAAAGCCGCCTGCCCCCCGTTCCGCTGAACTTCGGCGATGGCATGAAGGGCGACGGTCGTTTTCCCCGACGACTCCGGACCGTACACCTCAATGACCCGCCCGCGGGGATACCCACCGACACCGAGGGAGATATCCAGGGCCAGGGCACCGCTGGAAACCGTCTCCACCTGACGACCGGTGGATTCCCCCATCTTCATGATCGAACCTTTTCCGAATTGTTTTTCTATCTGCCTCAATGCCATATCCAAAGCCTGACGGCGGTCGGACATACGATCCTCACTCCTTCGAATCCCTTGGATATCCTCATCATACATCCTTTTCATGTCCCTGCCAAGGGGATTTGCGAACATTTATTCGGTTTTTTCAGCCGCGGTTTTATAACTTCCCTCCTTATGGTAAGGTATCTGTAAAGGTTGTGAAAGCCAGATTCCCGTAAAGGAGTGGGAAAGAAATGGATAAAGAAAAAATGAAAGAAGAGATTATGGAAGCCTTGGAAACCGTTGAGGATCCGGAACTTCACATCGATATCGTCAACCTGGGTCTGGTCTACGGAGTGGACATTGATGACGAAGGAAATGTCAAAGTCACCATGACCCTGACCGCCATGGGTTGTCCTCTGGCAGGGATGATCAACGAGATGGTGGATACCGCTGTGAAGTCGGTCGACGGCGTCAAGGATGTGGAAGTGAACATCGTTTGGAACCCGCCGTGGAGCAAAGACCGGATGTCCCGCTACGCCAAGATGGCGCTGGGGATTCATTAAAAAGACGCGTCCGGAATCTGGACGCGAAAAAAACCTGCCGCCCTGCGGCAGGTTTTTTCGTGCATTCAGGAGCGGTTTCTGGGGCGGGCCGGCTCAAGGTTGACCCGGGCCCCGTTGATTTTGGTCTTCCTCAGAGCTTCAAAGACAAAGGGAGCCGCTTCCTCGGGAACTTCCACGAAGGAAAACCGGTCGTAGATGTTGATCCGGCCCACCTTTTTGGCTGCGATCCCCGCCTGTTCGGCGATCGCTTTCACCAGTTCTTTCGGCCGGATGTCCGCGTTGCGGCCCACGTTGATGAAGAAGCGGACCATGCCCGGGGAAGCGCCGGTTTCGCCGAAATCGTACACGGCATCGGTTCCTCCCTTGAAGCGGTGGGAGAAAGCCATGTGAAGGGCCGCGGCGGCGATCTTTTCCGCATCGTGCTTTTCGGTGAGGTTATTCACCAGCTCTTCGAAAATGGGAATCAACTCACCGGACTGGATCGTTTCATCGAGCTGTTCTTGCAGCACCTGCTGCTGCCGTTCCGCCACTTCTTCCAGACTGGGCAGGTCCCGGGGTTCCAGATCGCCGGCGATCTCATACTCGATGGATCGGAGCTGTTTCATCTCCCGGGGGGTGACCAACGTGAGAGCCATTCCCGTGCGGCCGGCCCGGCCGGTCCGGCCGATCCGGTGGACGTAGCTCTCCGCGTCCTGGGGAATGTCGTAGTTAATCACGTGGGAAACCGTGCCGACGTCGATTCCCCGGGCCGCCACGTCCGTGGCCACCAAGAGCTCGATGTCCCCGCGACGGAACGCGTTCATCACCCGGTCCCGCTGCTGCTGAGCCATGTCCCCGTGAAGGCCGTCGGCGAGATATCCCCGTGCCGAGAGAGATTCCGCCAACTCGTCCACTCCTTTTTTCGTTCGGCAAAACAGGATCCCTTGCTCCACATCTTCGCTGTCCAGAATCCGGCACAGGGATTCCAATTTGTTGTTTTCCAGCACCCTGTAATAGACCTGCTCAATCACCGGGGCCGTCACTTCCCCCCGGCTCACGGTGATATAGTGAGGTTTTTTCATATATTTCTGGGCCAGGCGACGAATGGCCGGCGGGATGGTGGCCGAGAAGAGAAGCAATTGCCGGCTTTCCGGTAAATAGTCCATCACCGCTTCAATGTCTTCGATGAAGCCCATATCCAGCATTTCATCGGCCTCATCCAACACCAAGGTTTCCACATCGTCCAGCCGGAGGGTTTTCCGACGGAGGTGATCCAGCATCCGCCCCGGTGTCCCGATCACCACATGAACCCCCTGCTTCAGGGCTTTAATCTGGCGGCCGATCGGCTGTCCCCCGTAAATGGGCAGAGTTTTGACCCGCTTGGGCCGCCCGATTTTGCGAAGTTCCTCGGAAACCTGGATGGCCAGTTCCCGCGTGGGAGCCAGCACCACGGCCTGGACCTTCTGACGGCTGGTGTCCACATGTTCCAGGAGCGGAATACCGAAAGCCGCCGTTTTTCCGGTCCCCGTCTGCGCCTGACCGATGACATCCTCCCCGCGGAGAACAGCGGGAATGCATTCCGCCTGGATCGGAGAGGGCTCTTCAAAGCCCATGTCCCGGATCCCTTTCAGAATGAGGGGATCCAACTCAAAACTGTCAAATGACTTCATGGGTCGCTTCACCTTTCTTCAATCGTTCCAAGAGAATAAAGAGTGCATGTTTCGCCGCCCGGATCTGGATCTTCTCCCGCGAACCGCTCAGGAAGAGCCGGTGGACGCGTGTCGGTCTTCCCCGTTCAGCCAGTCCCACGTAAACGAGGCCGACGGGTTTTCCCTCCGCCGGATCGGGACCGGCCACACCGGTGACTCCGATGCCGTAATCGGCACCGATCCGGTGGGAAGCTCCCTCCGCGAGGGCCTTGGCAGCTTCCATGCTGACGGCCCCCCGGCTCTTCAGAATGTTCGAAGGCACCCCCAACTGATGTTCTTTCACCGCATGGGTGTAACAGACGATCCCGCCGCTGAAGGCGGCACTGCTGCCGGGAACCGAGGTCACCATCCGGGCCAGGCCCCCCCCGGTGCAGCTTTCTGCCAGCGCCATCGTTTTTCCCCTCCGGACCAGAGCCCGGACAACCGCCTTCTCCAGGGTTTTCTCATCTTCACCGTAGACATATCGGCCGACGGACCGGAGGATCGCTTTTTTCACCGGCTCAATCATGTCAAGGGCCCGTTTGCGGTCCGCCGCTTTCGCTGTCAGTCGGAGGGTCACCTCTCCCTCCTTCGCCAAGGGAGCCAGCGTCGGATTATCCTGATTGCGGATCCGTTCATCGATTCGTTCCATCAGATGGGATTCCCCGATTCCGTAAAAGCGGAGTACCTTGGAGACCACCACTTCCTCCGACGGGCGGATCGACATCAGAAAGGGCCGCACTTCCGCACGGTACATCGGATAAAGCTCCGTGGGCGGACCCGGAAGAAGAACGCAGGTGGTGCCGCGAACGGTGACCGCCGCGCCGGGGGCGGTCCCGTTGGGGTTGGCGAAGACAGTCCCCCCCTCGAACATCAGTGCCTGCTTATAGTTGGATGCCGGGACGGAAAGCCCCCGATCCGAAAACATCCGTTCCAGTACGGCGACCGACGGGGGGTGTTCCACCAGCGGAACCCCCAGGACCTCAGCCACTGTCTCTTTGGTTAAGTCATCTTCGGTGGGGCCCAGTCCTCCGGTGAAAATGACCAGATCGGAGCGGGAAACCGCCTGGCGAACCACTTCCCGGAGCCGCTCCCGGTTGTCCCCCACGGATGTATGAAAGTAGACATCGATCCCCAGTTCCGATAACTCCCGCGACAGAAAAGCGGAGTGGGTGTCCACGATTTGACCCAACAACAGTTCGGTCCCGACCGCCACGAGTTCAGCGCGCATCCGACGACTTCCTTTCGTCCGTGATCAACGCGATTTCGAAAAACGGATCACACTTCGGTTTTTTAAGAAATAATCAATCCCGGATACAATCGTAATAATGACTGCCAACCAAATTAAAATCAGGGAAAAAGGAAAGGCGATGGAGGAGAACGGAAAGTTGTTCAACATCAGAGCCGCCAAGGCGATGATTTGTACGATCGTTTTCAACTTTCCGAGGCGGCTGGCCGAAATGACCTTTCCTTCGGCTGCAGCCACCAGCCTTAAGCCCGTCACCGCAAACTCCCGGCTGATGATCACAATGGCAATCCAGGCGTCCAACCGCTGCATCTCCACCAGGGAGATCAATGCAGCGGAGATCAACAACTTGTCCGCCAGGGGGTCGAGAAATTTCCCCAGATTGGTCACCAGCCTCCGCTTTCGGGCGATATAGCCGTCCAAGCCGTCGGTCACCGCCGCCAGGATGAACACCAACGTGGCGATAATTTCACTGACGGTGATAACCCCTTCGCCGAAACGGATTTGACCCAGATCGTATCTTACAAGCAGGAACAGCATCACCACTGGTACGAGGAAAATTCGGGCCAGTGTGATCTTGTTGGCCAGATTCACGTCAGCGAACCTCCCCCCGCAGGATCGAAGGGCGCAGGGTGCGGGCGTATCTCCCGCCACTTCTCCGCGTCCGTTTTGTATTCGTCACCCGCATAACCCGGGCTCCCCGGCAGGTGTTCGTCTCCACCGACCAGGTCTCGCTCATCTAACCTTACCATAATCGGGCTGAATCAAAAACCGGCGGAAGCATAACCGCGGTTCCCGCCGGACCCTCGAAGGCAGGAATATGTATTCAATGGCAAAACCTGTTGAACAAAACAAGCCCTTTCGGCAAGCAGGGCTCAAAGCGGGCACCGCCACAGTCGCGGGAAATACCGTCGGTTCTCCCGAGTCCGGGGGCATGCGTGTTCGTTTTCAGTCTTTCCGCACTTATGGCCCGATTATACCAGATCCCGGCGTGACTTGCGAGCGTGTTGGGTGCCCCGTCAAAAAAGCAGAGGCCCGACCGGCAACCGTCGGCCCCTGCCCGGGTCATTTCTTCAGTTTCAATTGGTAGGCGTGGGACTCTGTCGTCTCCGAGGTTTCAATCACATGGCCGTTGACGGTCAGTTTGACATGGTTCGGATTCTTCAGCAGAAGGGAGACCCATTCGGGATGTCGGAATGTCTTCTTCTCTCCCGCCGGAAGATCCGCTTCTTCGGTCACGTCCTTTGTCGGGCCGCCCGCACGATACCGGAACCAAGTGTCCTTCTTTGCTTCCAGGGTCACTTCCACTTCTTTTGCTTTCGTCACCAGAAACAGATCTCCGTACTCATACGTTTCCGAGGGTTTTACCAATTCAATCTCAGCCGATGGTTTCTCCTTTCCAGCCTGTCCACCCTGGGCTTCAGCCGCCGCCGGCTTTTCCGGGTCCCCTGTCTGTTTCTCCGCCGCGGAGAAGTAATAGATGACCGCGGGGATCAACAAGACGAACAACACGAGAAGCAACCAAGCGTACCTTTTCCGGGAAGGCGGGTTCGATCCCGGCAGCAGACGGCGGACTCTCACGGAAGAAGAACGCCGCCCCGCCGCATAACGCTCTTTTCGGCTGAGCGTTGCCGCCGGAGAAGGTTCCGGCTCTTCCGAAGAAGCCGTGACTTCTTCCAATTGCCGGAGAAGGGGAGCCGGATCCAGCCCCAGAAACTCTCCGTAGGCCCGCAAAAACGCACGGGTGTAGAATTTCCCGGGAAAACGGTCGAAATCCCCTTCTTCCGCAGCCCGAAGATATCTCACCTGGATTTTAGTCCGGTCCTGTACTTCTTCCAGTGACAAACCGGCTCTCTCCCGCATCTCTCGCAACCGGTCGGTCGGTTTCGCCATCAGTCTGTGACACCTCCTGCCGCCACCTGCGGGGGCCCGACTCTTCTCCACTTTCAGAAGATGAGGGAAACCCGGGTCTGAAGTCCCGATACAGTATAACCGAGTTTCCAAGGTCATGTCAAAAGGCTCCCGCCTCCCGGGAGCCTCATTTGACAAGGGAAATGTGTATCAATTTTCGGTTCTCGTAAGAGGTTTTGATCTTTTTACCGTTTACGGTCACATCGACATCGGGAGGCCGTCCCAGGAACAGGTAAAGCTCGTTTCCTTTTTTATAGGGGAAGGATAACGTTTCGCCTTTTTTGAGGACAGCTTCTTTCAACACCGCCCCGACTTCCTGCGCCCGGATCTGGAGCCAGCATTCCCCTTTTCCCTTCAGCTTCAGTTCGATGTGGTCCGCTTTCATCAGCTCATAACGGTCCGTTCCTTTCCCGCCGGTCTCCACCGGGGTGAGAATCGGTTCAGCTGCAGAATTTGACTCCGGTTTGTCCGCCCCCTCCGTCCCTTTGTCTTCCTTTTGGGGCACTTGATTTTCGGCATCACCGGATCCGGCTTCGGACATGAGGGCGAAAAGGTAAATGGCGGCAGGGATTAAAAGAATGGCCATCACGATCAGAAACCGGGTATACCACGTTCCAAGATTGCTCTCCTTTTTTCTCTGAGCTTTTGTTTTTCCACCCTGTTTGCGGTGGCCGCGACCTTGGCGAACGTCCCCGTCCGCCCGGCGGGAAGGACCCACGTCTTCGGAAACCTCGGAGCCTTCCGTTTCCCCCGGTTTACGCGGGGAGAGACCCAGCTCCTGAGGTTCCGGAAGATCCGGCGGCATGCTGACCCTGCGGGAGCCTCCGCCTCCGGGCGCTCCATCCTCTCCGGGCATGAGCCCCGCTGCCGCTTCTTCATGAAAGCGGTCCCGTTCATCCACTCCCGTCCGGCCGCGCCCCCTGGGAAACCGATTCATTCCCCCGGAGGCAGGCAAATTTCGTCCCGGCTCACCCGCTTCCAAACTCTCCTGGCTGCCAAAAGGCGGGGCCGCCGGGGGAGGCGAGTTCCTCGGCCGCCGGGAAGGAAGCCGGGACCGGCCCCGCCCTTCCCCCGGGTCGGAGCCGGTCCCGGCAAACGGACCTTTTCGTCTGCGGTCGGGCGTCTGCATCCCCCCAGCGGCCACTCCCCTCCGGTACTCATCCAGGATCTCCCGGGGGTTAAGGCCGAGAGTTTGGGCATAAGTCCTTAAATACGCGCGGACATAATAAGGACTGGAAATCCGGCTGAAATCCCCCGCCTCCAGTACCGCCAGATCATGGGCGGGAATCCGGGTATGATGTTCCATCTCTTCCAGGGAAAGTCCCTGGGACTCCCGGGCTTGTCTGAGCCGGTGACCGATTTCTGCAGACACCCGGCCCACCTCCTACTGTTGGTTTGTCTGATGGTTTATTTTTTCAGCTTGACCCGATAGCTTCTGGGAACATCCTGGGCCATGGTATCGATTTCTTCTCCGTTTACTTTGATCTCGGTGTTGGACGGTTTGGTCAGCCGAAACCAGACATACTTGTCATAGGGCAGGGTCCGCTGCTGTCCCGCCTTGAGGTCATAAGAGTCGTCCACTTGATTCACTTTGTCACCGAACCGGATGTTGGTGTCCCCTTTGGTGGCTTTGATTTGCACTTCCAGTTTTTTCGCGTTTTCCAGCACGTAGAGATCTCCCTCGATCTCGCTTCCCGACTCCACTTTATTGAGGGTGGGGGTATCCAGGGGGTCAGCCTTGGCCTGATCGGTGCCCGAGCCCGAGGCACTTACTTGATCTCCGGATTTATCCGGGGTTTCCGGTTGTGCCTCTTCGGTCCCAAAACCGTTCATGGCGACGGTGTAACTGCCAATGGAAACCAACAACAGGGCACCGATCGCTGCCACACGGACCATCCACCTGCTGGCGCCGCCTTTTTTCGGCTTTCCGTCCCCTTCCTCAATCCCCCGCTTGACTTCCATGGAAACTTTGCGCGGGGTGAGGGTATGCTGGAGCTGTTCCGGTTGGCCGGTTCCCCGCCCGCTCGCTCCAGGAGCCGGCGCGGGCATCGGATGCCCCTGGGTTCCACCGCGGGTGACAGGGTGCTGGCCGGTAACGGCAGGGAAACGGCCTGTCCCCTGTTGGGGCGGCATTTGTTCCCTCGAAAAAGAACGGGTCTGACCGAAAGACCGGGGCCGGTTGCCTTGATCGCCGGCAAAGGGTGGGGGCTCTTGCCCCCTCGGTCGCTCCGTTCGTTGGGGCCGGGGCGAGTAGGTGCGCCCGAGCCGGGGTGCCTGACGGAAGGGGGGATGCTCCGCCCCCGCTTCTCCCCGCCCGCGACCACGGGAAGGCTGTCGGCCGGGGACTCTCCCGCCCCCTCCGGCGCCCGCCATCCGCTCATACCGTTCGAGAAGGGGCTGGGCATCCAGCCCCAAGCTGTGGGCGTAGGTCCGCAGAAAAGCCCGTACATAGAAAGGGCTGGGCAGCGTGTCAAACTGGTCGTTTTCCAAAGCACGCAAATATTCGATATGAATTTTGGTGCTCTGTTGCACCTGTTCGAGGGAAAGCCCCATTGATTCCCGGGTTTCCCTCAGTTGAGATCCGATACCTGGCATAACTGCACCTCCTGAAATCCCATCCATTTCTCTATCCTATATCAAAACCTGCCATATCTTCGTCCAAAACCTCGTAACTGATCACTTCATCCGGGTCGTTCCGCAACTCGATGATGTAATCGAAATCTTCCAGATCGTATTCCGTCTCCCTGACGAAGATATCCGGATGTTCCACTACTTTGGTGGCGGGCATGCGCATAATCTCCTGAACCAGCATGTGATGACGCTCGGTCGAACGCATGGTGGAAACGATTCCGTCGATGATATAGACGTTGTCGGCGCTCATCTCATCGTCGGCCAACTGTTTGCGGACCGTTTGCCGGAGAAGCGTGGAAGAGACGAAGGTCCATCGCTTGTTCGCACAAACACTGGAGGCGACCACGGATTCCGTTTTTCCCACCCGGGGCATCCCGCGAACTCCGATCAGTTGATGACCTTCTTTTTTGAAGATCTCGGCCAGGAAATCCACCAAAAGCCCGAGCTCTTCCCGTGTGAATCGATATGTACGCTTATCTTCGATACACCGGTCAAGATAGCGCCCGTGGCGGACCGCCATGCGATCCATCAGGGTGGGAGGGCGGATGGCCGTGACCGTGATGTTGTTCACGCGGTTGAGGATATGCTTCAGGGCATGGATTTTTTCCCTGTCGTCGGTGTTGAGGAGCATCCCCCTTCTTTTGTTCTCCACCCCGTTGATCGTCAGGATGTTGATGGAGAGCATCCCCAGGAGGGAAGCGATGTCCCCGAGCAGACCGGGACGGTTTTTATGAATCTGGTATTCGAGATACCAATCGTGTCCGCCCATCTCCACACACCTTTCCCCATGCCGGCTGTCAAATTGTTCAGTAGACTCTAAAAGAACCTTGCAAATTTGTTAATAGTATATCATATGTCGCGTCAGAATCGAACCCCGGGGGATTAAGAAAATTGTTGGGCAAAAAAATGAAACACCCCTTAAAGGGTGCTTCATCCGAACGTTATTGCCGGTTTTGACCGCCGTGAACCAGTTTGACCATCAATCCAGCCATCATGCGCTGCTCCTGCTCATCCGCGGCATCCCACAACTCTTTCAACAGACGTTCCTGTTCGTTTTTGGGATCGATCTCCTTGGAAAGATAATCACCGAGTTGATAGGCCACATCGTTGATGGTCTCTTTGTCCATCCCCACACCCTGTGCCTGTTCGACGCGCTCGTTCAGGAAGTTCTTCCAATCCTGAAAGTTGTTTAAGACCGACATGGATCAAACCCTCCTTTAATCCGGGTGATGTCTTCTATGGGTAATATGAAACAAAGCAGACATCTTTATTCAAAAAAGAAGGGTCCGACTGAAAGTCCCATTTTCATCTTGGGATGAAAGGCGGCGTTGCTCGGTGTCCCTTACGGGATGCGTCAGGAAGTTATTGGTATCACAGGGAGTATGGGCTCACCCCGCTGGTTGCGGGTCGTCCCTCCGTACGTCATGGTATGGGATCGGGTAAAACCATGGGAGTGCAAAAAGGAACTGACGTATTGGTTATACCACGGGTACTTCCGTTGGGCACGGCCGTAAATTGGGGCGGTGTCCGAAACGGAAGCGGACACCCTGATAAAGTGAGCGGCAGCATGTACCCAAAGCCGCTCCGGCTGTACTCACAGAGCACAAGTCCCGCCTGGGTCGCTTCTCTCCCCGGTCTCGCTATGCACTCACAGAGCACAAGTCTCGCCTGGGTCGCTTCTCTCCCCGGTCTCGCTATGCTGTCCTGCAGGGAGGTGGCACTGTCCGCTCCAAATCGTCCCGGGCAGGGGCAAAACGCCTTTGGATGCAACACAGTGAAGCTTTTGCCCCTGAAGCCCTTGCCGGCTGTCTCCGCCATCGCCATTCAAACGCTTCCCTTCTTCTGTGCCTGACAAGGGGAGTGCCTGTCGTGCTTTTCTTAAGGATACCAGCCTCCGTTGACATGGATCACCTGCCCGGTGACATAACCCGCTTCCCTTCTGCAGAGCCAGCCAATCATGGCAGCCACATCTTCCGGCTCCCCCAGACGTCCCGACGGAATCCGTCCGGCCAGTTCCTCTTTTTCGGCATCGGATAACTGTTCATTCAGCATATCCGTCCGGATCGCACCTGGCGCGACGGCGTTCACGGTGATTCCGGATGGGGCCGTCTCCTTTGCCAGTGAACGGGCCATGGCGTTGATGGCTCCTTTTGCCGCTGAATAAAGCACTTCACCCGCTCCGCCCGACTCCCCCCAGATCGAGGAAAGCAGGATGATCCGTCCGAAACGCCGGCTCACCATGTCCGGCAACACTTCCTGGATCAGGTGGTAAGCCCCTCTCACGTGGGTGTCCATCACCCGATCGTATTCCTCCCCGGTCACATCCTGGAAGAAGAGGCTGTTCCCCGCCACTCCCGCATTGTGAATCAAAAGGCTTGGCCGGCCCAATTCCCGGGTCACCTCATCCAACATCCCTCTCACATCGGAGCGGGATCGGACATCGGAGCGGTAGGCCGAGGAACGGACTCCGTACGCCCGGCATCCTTCGGACACGCGTTTTGCCTTCTCTGCGGAACTGCGATAGGTCAGAGCCACATCCGCTCCGGCGGCGGCCAGATGAAGGGCAATGGCGGCACCGATGCCCCGGCTTCCCCCGGAAACCAGGGCCACTTCCCCCGACAACGGTGGGTGCATGTTGCGTTTCTCCTTTCATCAAAAAAGCGTGCCGGAAGGCACGCCTTTTACACAGAGTGTCAATCCCCTTCAAGAGGGCGGACAATGGAGGCGGCAAAGCAATCCCAGTTGACATGCTCATTCAGACGGCGGTTCACCTCGGAGACCTTCAATCTCTCCAGCAAGGGAATGATGTTGAACAGATCCGTCCCCCTGAATTTGTAGCTGGTGAACTGATTGGCAATCCATTCCGGGGAGTTGTAATACCGGAGGTAAGTACCCAGCTTCTTCTTCCGGATGCGTTCCACCACCTCTTCGGGGATCCCCGCTTCGGCGATGCGGGGCAATTCTTCACGGATCCGGCCGAGGAGGGCATCCGGATCGGGGGTGTCCCCTCCCGCCATGGAAAACCCGTACCCTTCTTCCAGATTGTAATCGTAACCGAAATGGTCATCGATTAAGCCCTCATCGTACAAAGCCTGATACAGGTCGGAGCCCTGACCGAAAATGGCTTCCAACATCACTTCCGTCGCCAGTTCCTGTCGGACAAGATCATCTCCGGTCAAGCCGGTCCGGCTTTCCTTGAAACCGAACAGACACTTGGAAATCCCGACCGACAGGCTCACTTCTTTTTTCTGCTCCGCCACCTGGAGTGGTTCATCCGGGTAAATACGGCGGATTTCTCCCTGGGAGTCGTAGGATTTTCCTGCTTGGTTTTGACGAACCAGTTCCATGATGTCTTCCGGTTCAATCGGCCCCACCACGAACAGCAGCATGTTGCTCGGGTGGTAAAACGTTTCATAACAAGTGTAAAGTGTCTCCTTGTCAATCTTGGCGATCGACTCCACCGTACCTGCAATGTCGATCTTGACAGGGTGGTTTTGGAACATGGCCTCGATCAAACCGAAATAAGAACGCCAGTCGGGGTTATCGTCATACATGCGGATCTCCTGTCCGATGATCCCCTTCTCTTTTTCCACGGATTGATCGGTGAAGTACGGATTTTGCACGAAGTCAATCAGGGTGGTCAGGTTCTTCTTTACGTTCTCCGTACAGGAAAAGAGATACGCCGTCCGCTCGAAGCTGGTAAACGCGTTGGCGGAAGCCCCCTGGTTGGAGAATTTCCTGAAAACGTCCCCGTCAGGTTCCTCAAACATCTTGTGTTCCAGAAAGTGGGCGATTCCGTCGGGAACCCGGACCTCCTCTTTCCCCGGAGGAATGAAGTGGTTATCGATGGAACCGTACCGGGTGGTGAACGTCGCATACGTTTTGTTGAAACCCGGTTTGGGAAGCAGGTAAACCTGCAGGCCGTTAGGGAGTTTCTCAAAGTGGAGCGTTTCCTTCAGCTGTGTGTGTTCAAGCTTTTTCATTCCCGACTCCCCCCTTATCCCTCAGAAAGTAAATGGTATCCAACCGGACTTTTCCGGCAACCGCCTTCACCTGGTCCGCGGTGACCCGCTGGACCTCATCGATCATTTGATCCAGAGGACGCTTGCGACCGCTCAGCATGCCGTGATAGTGGGAATCGACGAGGTCATGGGCCCGGTCCTGCCGCTCCTTCAGCTGGTTGGTGAGCATGGCCCGGGTTTGATTCACTTCGGCGTCGGTGAACTCCCCGCGCTCCATCAAGTCAAACTGCTCACGGATGATATCGACGGCTTTTTGATAGTTGTCGATCTCAATACCCGACTGAACGGTCAGAATCCCTTTGTGGCTTTCCAGCCGGGAAGCCGCGTAATAAGCGAGGCTGGCCTTCTCCCGGACATTGATGAACAATTTGGAATGGGGGAATCCTCCGAGAATCCCGTTGTACATCTGCAGGGCCGGGTAGTCGTCGTCCGCCAGGGTCACCCCGGTCCGGCATCCCATATTCAGTTTCCCTTGGTTCACATCCAGCCGGTCGACCACTTCCCGGACTTCTCCCGCCCCCTCCCGGACAGCCGCCGGAGAGATCTCCCTGCGTGCGCCGTTCCCCGAGGGGAAGTGGTTCTCCACCAATCTCACCGCCCGGTCGGTGTCCAGGTTTCCCACAAAATACAGATCGATCGGCCGACTGCTCAACAACTCTTGGTAGTATGTATAGAGGTTTTGGGGATCAATGGCATCCAGATCCTGCAGACGGCCGTGGTTAAAGAGAGCATAAGGTTCCCCCTCGCACATTTCTTCCACGCAGCGGTGGGCGGCAAAACGGATTTTGTCGTCCATCAGGCTCTCGATTTTCTGTCTGAGGTTTTTCTTTTCCGCTTTGACGTAGCTTTCCCGAAAGGCTTCTCCTTCGGTCACCGGCTGGTGCAAAAGCTCACCCAAAAAGGCCGCTCCATCGTCCAGCAAGGCGTCCGCCTCCGACAGGTAAGCGGCATCAGGCAACTCCAGTCCCATTTGGAGGATATGTCGTTCCCCCCGTTTGAAAACGTCGCCAAACATGTTGGCTCCATAGAGTTCATCCAGTTTCCGTTTTAATTGAACGGTGGAAGGATAAGAACGGGTTCCCCGCTGAAGAACACTCGGAAGGAGCGCATGCAAGGTCACCGTTTCCGGAGAAAGCTCCTGCTGCACCATGGCCACCATCATATGGGTCTTGAATTTATCCGTGGAACACACGTGAACCCTCAGGTTCCCCACGTCCACTGTTTCAAAACGCAATTCAGTCACATCCACACCCCGTTTCCCAATTCTGATGTTTCCTTTCGGGACGGAAGACGCTATACCAGTTGGTAACGGTTTTCGCATCCAACAGCTAAATTGTACCAAAAACGAAAGGGCCATGCGAGGAGGAGCCTCTCCTCGAAGCGTTGGACAGTGCCTGCATCTCTGCAGGACAGCACAGCGAGACCGGGGAGCGCAAGCGACCCAGACGAGACTTGTGCTCTGTGAGTGCATAGCGAGACCGGGGAGCGCAAGCGACCCAGGCGAGACTTGTGCTCTGTGAGTGCATAGCGAGACCGGGGAGCGCAAGCGACCCCAGGCGAGACTTGTGCTCTGTGAGTGGAGCCGGAGCGGCTTTGGGTACATGCTGCCGCTCACTTTTTCACAACACTTCTCGTGTCTGTCCGTATAAGAAAGAAAGACCCCTGCTTGATAGTATGACGGTTTTGGACGGAAATGTTTCGCATGATCAAAACCTCGGCTCATGATTCTGAAGCTCGTTCCCCTTTTTCCTTCCAGACCCGGAGCCATGGTACTCCGAATCGTGGCGGTTACAACAAAAACGCCCCTCCCCGAAGAGAAGCGTTTTTGTCATCGGTTCAACGTCCGCCCGTTTCATAAGGTTTGCCAATGGCGGCCGGGGCTTCCGCCCGCCCCACAAAACCGGCCAGGGCCAGAATGGTGAGGATATAGGGCAGCATGTTGAGCACTTCACTGGGTACGTACGCAGTCAAACCGAAGATTTGACCGATCAGGGCCAGGGACACGGCAAACCCGAAGAAAGTGGCGGCCCCGAAGGCACCGAAGGGATGCCATTTTCCGAAGATCAACGCCGCAAGGGAGATAAATCCATGCCCCGCCACCGTGGTCTCGTTGAATTCACTGCCGATGGCGATCGAAAGTCCGGCCCCTCCCGCCGACGCCAAGGCACCGCTGATCAGGACGGCAACATATCGCATGCGGAAAACATTCACTCCCATGGTCTCCGCTGCGCGGGGATGCTCCCCGACCGCGCGCAGGCGCATTCCGAAGGGAGTTTTATACAGGATGTAATAGGAAAGGAAAACGACAATCACCGCGAGATAAGTGGTCGGGAACGCGTTGAACAGCGCGGGACCGATCACCGGGATCTGATCCAGCCCCGGGATGGGCAGCCGCTTGAGCGTCTCGGGTACCGATGGGGTTTGGGCCGCTCCGTCATACATGGCCTTCACCAGGTAGACGGAGACCCCCAGGGCCAGAAAGTTGATCGCGACCCCGCTCACCACCTGATCTGCCCGGAAGGTGACGGAGGCGATCGCATGGGGAAGCGCCATCAACACTCCCGCCGCCACGGCGGCCAACAATCCCACCCACGGGCTGTGGGTGGCCAGGGTCACAACGGCCGCCGTAAACGCGCCGATGGTCATCAACCCTTCCAGACCAATGTTCACCACGCCGGAGCGTTCCGAGTACAGCCCGCCGATGGCGGTCAGGATGAGCGGTGTCGCGTAGAGGACCGTGGTTTGAAGGACATTGGTGAGGACATCAAGCATCTTTCGTCACCGCCTTCTTGCGGAACTTGGTACCGGCCCAGCGGACAATGTTGGCCGCAACGAAAAAGATGATGGCGGCGAACACGATCCGAATGACCTCATAAGGAACACTGGCTTCAAATTGCATGACGCTTCCTCCGTAGGTCAGGATCCCGAACAGGGATGCCGCCAACAGAATTCCCACCGGGGAGTTGGCCCCGAGTAGAGCGACGGCGATCCCGTCAAACCCGATCCCGGTGTGAGAACCGTGGATGGAGAGATACTCGGCGGTTCCGAGCAACTCGGTGGCCCCGCCGAGCCCGGCGAAGCAACCGCTGATCATCATGGACATCACCAGATTTTTTTTGACGCTCATCCCCGCATATTCAGAGGCCTGGGGGTTGAATCCGACGGACCGCAATTCAAATCCCCAGGTGGTTCGCCAGAGAAGGTAATACATGACAAAAGCGGCCGCCAGAGCCAAAAAGAGACCCAGGTGGATGCGTGCATTTCCAAAGAGGGAAGAGAGAACGTCCCATCTCAGGGAAGCGGACTCCGGAATCTTCTCCGTGGAGTCGGAACCCGCGGACAACCAATTGCGAACCAAGGTGTTGGCGAGGTAGAGGGCGATGAAGTTCAGCATGATGGTGGTGATCACTTCATGCACGCCGCGCGTCGCTTTCAGAAAACCGGGAAGAAACGCCCACAACGCCCCTCCCACGGCCCCCGCGATCACGGCGACGATCACGTGCACCACCGGTGGAAGGTCCAGTTTCAACGCCACGATGACCGACATCAACTGACCGATGATGAACTGCCCTTCCACCCCGATGTTGAAAAGCCCCGTCCGAAAAGCCAATCCCACCGAAAGTCCGGTCAGGATGAGGGGGGTGATAGTCCGGATGGTCTCCCCGATGTCATAGGGCATCAAAAAAGCGCTGGTGAAAAGGGCGATATAAGCTTGAATCGGATTATACCCGGCCACCAACATCATGACCGCCCCCACCAGCATGCCCAGGATCACGGAAACGATCGATGTCAGCAACGGGGACTGCCGCATCTGTCGTTGTTGCACCTGCATTATGACTTCACCTCCGCGCCGGACTTGCCGCCGGCCATCAACAGTCCCACTTCTTCTTCGGCAGCGGTGGAAGGATCCACCCAACCCGCGATTTTCCCTTCGTAAATCACCGCGATCCGGTCACTCAGCTTCAACACCTCATCCAGTTCCAGCGACATCAGAAGAACCGCCTTTCCTTTGTCCCGCTGTTCGATCAGCCGCCGGTGGATGAATTCGATCGCGCCGACGTCCAACCCCCGGGTGGGTTGCGCAGCGATCAACAGATCGGGGTCACGTTCCACTTCCCGGGCGATGACCGCCTTCTGCTGGTTCCCTCCGGAAAGGGCCCGGGCAGGGGTGTGGATGTCCGGAGTGCGAACATCGTATTCTTTGACCAGCTTTTCCGCATGCTCTTGAATTTCGGAATACTGAAGACGAAATCCCTTGGCGAAGGGGGGAAGGTTGTAGGTTTGAAGCACCATGTTTTCCCCGATGGAAAAGTCCAGGACCAGGCCCCGGCGGTGCCGGTCCTCCGGAATGTGCCCCACCCCGGACCGCGTCACTGAACGGGGCTTCAGATTGGTAATATCCTTGCCGTTTAACCGGACACGGCCCGACTTCGTTTTTCTGAGCCCCGTGATCGCTTCCAGAAGTTCTGTCTGTCCGTTGCCGTCGACGCCGGCAATTCCGACGATTTCCCCGGCCCGGACTTCCAGATCAAGGCCTTTGACCGCATCCGCCCCGCGGGAATCGGCCACCCGGAGATCACGGATCGAGAGAACCGTCTCACCCGGCTCACGTTGTTCTTTTTCGACATCGAAGGAAACCTCCCGTCCGACCATCATCGAAGCCAACCGGTTTTCGTCGGTTTCCTTCACCTGGAGGGTGTCGATGGTTTTCCCCCGTCGAATGATGGTCACCGAGTCACAGACCCGCATGATCTCCTTCAGTTTGTGGGTGATGAAGATAATGGTTTTTCCCTCTCTGACCAGGTTGCCCATGATCTCGATCAATTCGTCGATCTCCTGGGGTGACAGAACCGCCGTCGGCTCGTCGAAAATCAGAATGTCGGCACCCCTGTACAGGGTTTTCAGAATTTCCACCCGTTGCTGCATCCCGACGGAAATGTCCCGTATTCTGGCCCGGGGGTCCACACGAAGACCGTAGCGGTCGGAGATTTCCTGAACTTCTCTTTCCGCCTTCTCTCGGTCGATCCTTCCTTGAATGGTCGGTTCGCTGCCCAGAATAATGTTCTCCGTAACCGTGAAGGGATCCACCAGCATGAAATGTTGGTGGACCATTCCGATTCCCAGTTTCCCCGCCATGCTGGGACCGGTGACGTGAACTTTTTCCCCCTTAATCCGGATTTCCCCTTCATCAGGCTGGTACAGGCCGAAGAGAATGTTCATCAGGGTCGATTTTCCCGCTCCGTTTTCCCCGAGCAGGGCATGGATCTCGCCTTCCTTGACCGTCAGATGGATGTTGTCGTTCGCCACGATCCCGGGGAAGCGTTTGGTGATGCCTTTCATTTCGACGACATTCATGGGGATCCCCCTTCTCTGTTACCGGCGAAAAGGGCTAGCGAATGCTAGCCCTTTTCGGCCCGGTCCACTGAAATGTTGTCTGGTTATCCCTTAAAATCCTTCAGTTCTTTTTCGGTGGAAGGGACCTCGATCTTTCCGTCGATGATCTGTTGTTTGTAGTCCTCCACTTTTTTCATGACTTTCTCCGGAACGTGCTTGTCGGTGTTCTCGGCCAGACCCACACCGCCTTCCTTCAATCCGAGTTGCACCTCTTTGCCGCCGGGGAATTGATCGTTCTCTTTTATGTCTTTCATGATATCGAAGACCGCCACATCGACCCGTTTCACCATGGAGGACAGCGTGTGGTCCGGAGCCAGTCCGGACTGGTCCATGTCCACCCCGATGGCCCAGTACTTCCCTTTTTTCCGGGTCTTCACTTCGTCGAAGAGACCTTTGCCCACCCCGCCGGCGGCATGAAAGATGATATCGGTCCCGCCGTTGTACATGTTGGCGGCCAGCGAGCGCCCTTTGGCCACATCAGTGAAGCTTTCCGCGTAGGCCACCGTCACTTTGGCATCCGGGTTCACCGCTTTCACTCCGGCCCGGAAGCCGGACTCGAATTTCTTGATGAGAGGCGAGGTGATGCCTCCGATGAAACCCACTTTGTCCGATTGGGTCATGGATCCCGCGATCACGCCCATCAGGAAGGAGCCTTCCTCCTCCTTGAAAGTGACCGCCACCACATTTTCGGGAATGTTGCCGCCCAGACTGTCATCGACGATGCCGAATTTCTGATCGGGGAATTGTTTTGCCACATCGGGAATCGCCTTGTTGAACTTGAATCCGATTCCCCAGATGATATCCCGTTTTTCCCGGGCAAATTTGGTCAGATTGGGAATATAGTCATCATCCCGTTTTGATTCCAAGGGTTTGATATCCGCACCCAACTCTTTTTTGGCTCTTGTCATCCCTTCCCAGGCCGTCTGGTTGAAGGACTCATCGTTGAGCCCCCCGGTATCGGTCACCAGGCCGGCGGAAAAACCCTCTTCGCCGTTTCCGCCACCCTGATTACCGGCGGTGCCGCAACCCGCTGTGATGACGAGCAACGCACAGAGAAGCAAAATGCCCCAGGATTGTTTGCCCATAAACTAAAACCCCCTTGAGTGTTTTCAAACAGTGGGCAGACCGGAATAGACAATGAGACCCCCGTGAAACCGCGTTACCTAAAGTGGTGAAAAGCGCTTTGGGTAAACCAAAAACGGCCAATCACGTCCGGGCTTTGTCCCTCGGCGGATCCGATTCCCATTTCTTTTCATTTCCGGGTGTCTGAAGGCTTCTCCCAGTCCCTTTTCTGTTATACCATGCAACCTTTCAATTGGCCACTGTTTTGTTGAAATCAGGTGAAACTCTAAACGGAAATATTGTGTTTGGAAAGCTGTTCCGATGTCATCAGCACCTCCCGCGGTTTACTGCCCTCATAAGGGCCGACGATCCCCCGCTGTTCCATGTAATCGATCAGACGGGCGGCACGGGTGTAGCCCACTCGGAGGCGCCGTTGAAGGAGGGAGACGGAGGCGGTTTTGGCTTCCACCACCAACTGCACTGCCTGGGGGAAGAGTGCATCTTCCACTTTCTCCCCCCCGCCACCGCCCTCCTGTTTCTCGGGGATCATTTCTTCATGATAGCGTGCCTGTTGCTGATCCTTCACGTATTGGACCACGGACTCCACCTCCTGATCCGAAACGAAGGAACCCTGCACCCGGATCGGTTTGGAAGCCCCCGTGGGAAGGTACAGCATGTCCCCCCGACCCAGAAGTTTTTCCGCTCCGCCCATATCCAAAATCGTCCGGGAGTCCGCGGAAGAAGAGACACCAAAAGCGATCCGGGAAGGAATGTTCGCCTTGATCACGCCGGTGATCACATCCACCGAGGGACGTTGGGTGGCGATGATCAGATGAATCCCCGCGGCCCGGGCCATCTGAGCCAACCGGCAGATGGCGTCTTCCACATCGGCCGGGGCCACCATCATCAAATCGGCCAGCTCATCCACGATGACCACGATATAGGGCAGGGTCCGTTCTTCCTCCCCCTTCTCACGGATCAGCCGGTTGTACCGCTCGATGTCCCGGGCCCCGGTCTCCGCAAACAATTCATACCGTTTTTCCATTTCGGCGACCACTTTCTTCAATGCAACAGCGGCCCGGCGGGAGTCGGTCACCACCGGGGACAGGAGATGGGGAATGCCGTTGTAGATGTTCAGCTCCACCATTTTGGGGTCGATCATCATGAATTTGACTTCATTGGGTTTCGCTTTGTACAGGATGCTGCAGATGATATCATTGATGCAGACACTTTTGCCGGAACCGGTCGCACCCGCCACCAGCAGGTGAGGCATTCGGGACAAATCCCCGACGATGGGTTCCCCGGAAATGTCCCGCCCCAAGGCGATGGAAAGTTTGGAGTCCGCCTCGTGGTACTGAGAGCTTTCCAATACATCCCTCAGCCCCACAACCGAGGTTTCCGGGTTGGGCACTTCGATCCCGAGAGCGGCTTTTCCCGGAATCGGCGCTTCGATCCGGATATCTTTGGCCGCCAAGGCAAGGGCGATATCGTCCGCCAAATTGACGATCCGGCTCACCTTCACCCCCGTGTCCGGCTGCACTTCGTACCGGGTCACCGCGGGGCCCCGGTGGATCTGAGTCACCTTCGCCTTCACCCCGAAACTTTCCAATGTGGTTTCCAGTTTTTTGGCGTTGTCCGCCATTCCTCTCCGGTCCTGGTTGTTCCCGCTTTTCTTCGGCTTTCCGAGGAGGGTGAACGGAGGCAAACGGTACTCGGGAAGATCCCGGTCTTTATTGAATTGAACCACCACAGCTCCCTTCGAGTCCTCCTCAACGGATTTTCCGGAACTGCGGGGCTCCGTCGCAGCCGGTTCCGGTTTAACCGGCTGCCGGGTTTGCGGCGGAAAGAGCTCCTGTTGTTCCGACCAATCGGTTCGGCGGGTCTCCTCTTCCTTTTCGGAAAAGTCATGAATCACCGGAATATCCGAAGGCTCCCTCGGATCCGCCACCGGCCCTTGGTCTCTCTTGGGGCTCTTCCTCCGCTTCCCCCCGGCGGCTTTTTTTCGGTTATTTGAATACCGCCGGGACAGTCGGAACTTCCACTCCGCAACAAACTCCTTCCACCGTTCCCTCATAGAACGGAGGGTGTTGACATAAGAGACACCCGTGGCCAGGATCCCTCCCGCCAAACCGAGAGCGATGGTGGCCAGGGTGGAACCCGTCCGATCAAACAGAAAATGAAACAAGGCATAACCCAGGGCTCCGATCATCCCGCCCCCGATATCGGTTGGAAGGCGGGAATTCTTCTCTTCCAGAATCCGCTCCCAGGTGACGGAAAGGATGGGGCCGCCCCGGCCGCGTGCTTCCAAGGTGTCGAAAGTGTCCATATGGTTCCAGATGAGAAACGCCAGAATCAGGAGCAGGATTCCCGTCCAGCGGGCGGACCATCGGTTTGGCCACTGACGTTTGACCATGATGCGGACGGCGAGGATGAGCCCGCCAAGGGGAAGGAGAAAATCCCAGTTCCCAACGAAGAAGCGGGACAGGTAACTCAGGGAACGCCCCACCGCTCCCATTCTGGCCATCGCCATCAACGCCAGCGTCAAGATGACGATTCCGTAAAGTTCAAAAAGGATCGCGTTCGAAAGTCTTTCGGACGATTTTTTCTTTTTTTTCGCCATAACCGACCCCCTTTTCTGTCCAAACCGTGCCTGTCTTTCCATTATAACATGGAAAGACCCTCCAGTAATCAAACCGGAGGGTCAAAGCCGGAGTCAGGGTTGGACATGAATCCTCGCCCCCGGCTGATAGCGGGAATCGAGATAGTGCCGGGGATCGGTGGAGAAGAGGCGCACGATCCGACCTTCCCCCGAACCTGTCATCTCCACTAACATCGAAACCCCTTCCACTTCGACTTCACGGGTTTCGGGTTCTTGGGAGGGGTCGACCCAGGCGAATTCTGCGGGAATGACGGAGTAGTGGATCATTGAACCACGCCGCCCTGCCGGTTGAGTTCAATCCGCCGGTTCAGTTCCGCCAGAGCGTCCCCCAATCCGCCGACACGGTCGATCAGCCCGTAATTCACGGCATCCGATCCGATGACGTTGGTTCCGATGTCCCGCGCCAGTTCCCCCGTGCGGAACATCAATTCCCGGAATTGTTCTTCACTGATGTTGGAGTGTTGGGCGACAAAACGGATGACGCGGTCCTGCATCTTCTCCATGTACTCAAAGGTCTGCGGCACTCCCACCACCATCCCCGTCAACCGGACAGGGTGAATGGTCATGGTGGCTGTCTCGGCGATAAAGCTCATGTCTGCGGAAACCGCGATCGGAACCCCGATGCTGTGTCCTCCTCCCAACACCAGGGAAACCGTCGGTTTGCTCATGGAGGAAATCATCTCGGCGATCGCAAGGCCCGCCTCCACGTCTCCGCCGACAGTGTTCAGGATGATGACAACCCCTTCGATGTTGGGGTTCTGTTCGGCTGCCACAATTTGCGGAATCACGTGTTCGTATTTGGTCGTCTTGTTCTGGGCGGGCATCACCAAGTGTCCTTCCACTTGCCCGATCACCGACAAGCAGTGGACGTTGGATTGCATTTGGGGTATGTTGGTCTGGCCCAGTTGCTGGATCGCGTCGACGATCCCTTTTTTCTTCGGATCTTCCTTTTTCTGCGGTTCCGTTCCCGGTTGCTGTCCGGGAACGGGGGTGCCGGGAGGTTGTCCCGCAGGGTTGGTTTGCGGCGTCAATTCGGTCTTATCGTTCATACTCATCCCCCTTCCCTCTCTAGTATGCGAAAGGGGGGCTGTTCCCATGCAAAAAGCCCCCGTTCAGGGGGCTCATGTTCAGACTTCCATGATAATCGGCAGGATCATCGGACGACGACGGGTCTTATCATACAAAAACCGGCTGAGGGCATCCCGGATGCTCGTCTTGAGCGACGCCCATTCGCTGACCCGTTCATTTGCACATTTTTCCATCGTTTGGGTGACAATGCGGTTGGCTTCTTCCAGCAGTTTTTCTGATTCGCGCACATAGACGAAGCCACGTGAGATGATATCGGGTCCGGACAAAATTTTGCCGTTGTTCTTTCCAAGGGTGACCACAACCACCAGAATGCCGTCCTGGGACAGCAATTTCCGATCGCGAAGAACGATGTTCCCCACATCTCCGACACCTAATCCGTCAATCAGGACATTGCCCGTCTGAACTTTGGATCCGTAGCGTGCTTTTCCGTCGGAAAACTCCACCACATCTCCGTTATCACTGATGAAGATATTCTCCGGACGAATACCGACGGACTCGGCGAGTTGGCCGTGAGCCCGCAACATACGGTGCTCACCGTGAATCGGGATAAAATATTTCGGTCTCATCAGATTGAGCATGAGTTTCAGATCTTCCTGGGAACCGTGGCCGGATACGTGAACACCGTGCTGGGAAGTGGTGCTGTAAACCACGTTGGCCCCGACCCGGAAGAGTTGGTCGACCGTTTTGGAAACCAGTTTTTCGTTGCCGGGAATCGGAGTGGCAGCCAAAACCACCGTGTCCCCGGGCAGAATTTCAATCTTGCGGTGGGCGCCGTGGGCCATCCGGGTCAATGCCGACATCGGCTCCCCCTGACTCCCCGTCGAGATCACCGCCACCCGGTGGGCGGGCAGACGATTAATCTCGTCGGGATCGATCAAAAGGTCGGAGGGAACCCGGAGGTAACCGAGCTCCATACTGATGTTGACCACATTGACCATGCTGCGTCCCACGACCGCCAGTTTGCGGTTGTGCATATGGGCGGCGTCCACCACCTGTTGAATACGGTGAATATTGGAAGCGAACGTCGCCACAATCACCCGTTGCTTGGCTTTGCGGAACACGGCTTCCAGCGCTTCACCCACCGTCCGTTCCGATCCCGTGAAACCGGCCCGTTCCGCATTGGTGCTGTCGGAAAGAAGGCACAGAACCCCCTTCTTTCCGATTTCTGCCATTTTATGCATGTCTGCGGCCTGTCCGTTCACCGGTGTCATGTCAAATTTAAAGTCACCGGTGTGAACCACCCGACCCTCCGGCGTCTCGAGGCAGACTCCGACTGAATCGGGAATGCTGTGGTTCGTCTTAAAGAAGGTCGCCCTCATCGAACCCAACTTCACTTCCGAACGGTTGTTGATCACAACCCGCTTGGTTTGGTTCAACAGATGGGCTTCCCGCAACTTGTGTTCCACCAGACCCATGGTCAGTTTTGTGCCGAACACCGGCACGTTCAATTCCTTCAGGATGTAAGGAAGGCCGCCAATATGGTCCTCATGCCCGTGCGTTAAAAGAATTCCGCGCACTTTATCGCGGTTTTCAATCAAATACGTGATATCCGGAATCACGACGTCGATTCCCAGCATCTCTTCTTCCGGAAACATCAGGCCGGCGTCCACCACCGCGATGTCGTCGCCGTACCTCACCACATACATATTTTTCCCGATTTCATCCAACCCACCGAGAGCAAAAATGGACAATTTGCTTCGTGAGTTGTTTTTTGTCAAAAAAAATTCCTCCTGTACCCTATTCAGTTGTCGATCACCCAAAAACCGCACAAGTCACTTACTGATATTATACACGAACCATTTGATCCGTTGCAAGAAACCCCATGCGAAAATCCTTCCAGAGTGACGGTGGTGAAAAACCGGGCCCGCGAGGGCCCGGTTTTTCACCACCGTCTCATTTGATTACCTGCATCGTTTGAAGAATCGTTTGCATATGGGTTTTTTCCGCTTGGTTCAACGGAACCATCGGCAGACGGACGTGGTCTTCGCACACCCCCATCAAAGACAGGGCGTATTTCAGGGGGGCCGGGCTGGACGTCATGAACAGGGCGCGCCACAGGGGAACGATCCGCCGCTGAATCCGTCCCGCTCTTTCCACATCTCCGCCGATAAAGGCCTCGATCATTTCTTTCATTTCCCGTCCGACCACGTGGCTCGCCACGCTGACGATCCCGACGCTGCCGACGGAAAGGTAAGGAACCGTCAGCTCATCCATCCCGCTGTAGACGGCCACACCTTCCCGCTTCCGCTCCACCAATTCCATCACCTGAACCAGATCTCCGCTGGATTCCTTGATGAGGCTGATGTTTTCCACTTCGTGGGTCAGGCGGACCATGGTGTCCACACCCAGGTTGACCGAACTTCGTCCGGGAATGTTGTAAAGCATGACCGGGAGGGATGTGGACTCGGCCACCGTCCTGAAATGTTGGTATAACCCTTCCTGCGTCGGTTTGTTGTAATACGGAACCACCAACATCACTCCGTCCACACCCGTTTCTTCCGCTTCACGGGTCAGCTGGACGGAGGCATCGGTGTTATTGGTCCCGGTCCCTGCGATAATCTTGACGCGACCATCGGCTTGCCGGACCGCGCGCCGAAACAGATCCAGCTTTTCCTGATGGCTCAGTGTCGGTGACTCCCCCGTCGTTCCCGCAATGACGATGGAGTCGGTCCCGGTTTGAATCAGATGGTCGATCACGGAATCGACACGCGGCCAATCAATGGCCCCATGATGGGTCATGGGAGTGATCATAGCAGTCAGCAGTCTACCAAATTGCACGACGTCCATCCCCCTAGTCTCCCGATCTATCCTGTAGATCTGTTTTCTTTTGGTTTAGGAATTGGTCACATGGACCTTATGAAGATCGAACTTGCGGTGGAGGGAGCGGACCGCTTTGACCATGTGGTTCCCCGGAACCAAAACCCAGATGGTCGTATGGGAATCGGCGGACTGAAGGATTGGGATATCCTCTTCCGTCAAGGCTTCGGCAATCTTGGACATCACACCGGGAACACCCGCGATGCCGGCGCCCACAACCGAAATTTTGGCGCACCCGCGCAACAGTTCCGGCTCCAGCTCCATCGAACGGAGAATTTCCTCCGCCGCATCCGCCACATGGTCGTAAACGGTGTAGATCACCCCGCTGGGATTAATATTGATAAAATCCACACTGATGCCGTTCTCCGCCATCGCTTTGAACACCTTCAGCTGGAGGTCGTATTGGTCTTCCTTGGCCGGCACTTTGATCTGAGTCACATTGGCCATCTGGGTGATGCCCGTGATCAGACGGTCGCTCACTTCCCCCGCCAGTTTGTTCTTTTCATGGGTGCTGGAAACGAGCGTCCCGGGGTGATCACTCATCGTGGAACGCACCCGAATGGGAACATTTGTCTGCATGGCCAGTTCCACCGCACGGGGATGGATCACTTTGGCACCTTGAAAAGCCAGGTTGCAGATTTCTGTATAGGTGACCGCCTCCAGTGGAGCAGCATCTTCCACGATCCGGGGATCGGCCGTCATGATGCCTTCCACGTCGGTGAAAATATCCACCATATCGGCATTCAGGGCAACCCCGATGGCCGTCGCGGTGGTATCGCTCCCCCCGCGTCCCAGCGTGGTCACCTCTCCATCGATGGTCTTTCCCTGATAACCGGCCAGGACCACCACTTTTCCCTTCTCCAGTTCGCTTTCCACCCGGCTCGGGTTGATGGTGAGGATCTGGGCGTTATTGTACTGGTTGTTGGTGATGATACCGGCCTGCCCCCCGGTCAGTACCGTGTTGGGGATGCCTTCCTTGTTCAGCAGGCTGGACAGAGTGGAAGCGGAGATGATTTCCCCGCAGGACAGCAGCAAATCCTGTTCGCGCGGGGACAGGGATTGCCCGTTTTCCTCAATCCAATGGAGGAGGGTGTCCGTCGCATAGGGATCGCCTTTTCGACCCATCGCGGATACGACAACAACAACGTTGCAGCCTTCATTCAAAGCCTGGCGGATATGATGAACCACCCGTCCCCGCCGTTCCGGAGTGGCGACGGAAGTTCCGCCAAACTTCTGTACTCGGATTTTCATGGAACATTCCCTTCTACTCGCGGACAAGATGTTCGGCAATCTGAACGGCGTTGGTGGCGGCCCCTTTCAGAAGGTTATCGGAGACCACCCAGAGGTTGAGTCCCTTCGGATGGACGGTGTCCTTCCGTACCCGACCGACGAAAACTTCGTCCCGACCGGCGGAATCGAGCGGGGTCGGATACACCTGGTTGTGGATGTCGTCTTCGAGGATCACCCCATCCGCTTCGCGGAGCGCTTGGCGCACCTCTTCCAGATCAAAATCCTTTTTCAACTCCACGTAGATCGATTCACTGTGTCCACGCTGGACCGGGACCCGGACACAGGTGGCGGTCACGCCGATCTGTTCGTCGCCGAAGATCTTTTTCGTTTCGCGTACCATCTTCATTTCTTCCAGTGTGAACCCGTTTTCCTGGGCAACGTCGCATTGGGGAAGGGCATTGAAAGCGATCTGATAGTGTTTGTCAAGTTTGCCCACCGGCATGATCTTCTTCACCACTTCCCGGCCCTCCAGCACAGCCCGGGATTGTTCGTTCAGCTCCTCCATGGCTTTCGCTCCAGAACCGGAAACCGCCTGGTAGGTGGAAACGATCACCCGGTCAAAGCCGAAGCGATCATACAGCGGTTTAAGAGCCACCACCATCTGGATGGTGGAACAGTTGGGGTTGGCAATGATACCCTTGTGATGTTTGATCTCTTCTTTGTTCACCTCGGGAACGATCAGGGGAACTTCCGGGTCCATACGGAAAGCGTTGGTGTTATCGACGACAACGGCTCCCCGCTTCACTGCTTCGGGAGCGAACTTCTCACTGACGCTTCCGCCGGCGCTGAACAAAGCGATGTCCACCCCTTCAAAAGCCTCCGGCGTCGCTTCCTGCACGGTCACTTCGCCGCCGTTGAAGCGGACTTTTTTGCCCGCGGAACGCTTCGAGGCCAAAAGCCGAAGGTCTTTCAGCGGAAAAGAACGCTTTTCCAGGTTACGCAGGATCTGTTCTCCGACCGCCCCTGTCGCACCCAAAACCGCAACAGTTGCTTCTTTTACAGGCATGTTATAAATCCCCCTCATTTGAGTCGGCCAAAAAGTTATGAGGGCCTTCGTTCACGAATGAAGGAAGGCCTTCGTCCTCTTTTGAAATTCTATCAATGCATCATTCTCTATTATGAGATTAAATCGCGGTATTTTTCAACTATCAAAGGCTGGATCTGACGGCCGTTGATGGCCGACTCGACAGTCTCAGGGATTAATTCCATGCGTGCAACCAAGGAATTCGGCTTTTTTTCGGGTGAATCCTGTCCGAAGGGAACAAAATAAATGTGTCGGGCCGGAAGCAGGCGGGCCAGGTTGGCCGCATTCAAACCGAGGGCGTCGTTGGTGGATATCGCCAAAACCACCGGCCGCTGGTTCCTCATTTGCGCTTTGGCAGCCATCAGGACCGGTCCGTCCGTCAGCGCATTGGCCAGCCGGGCCAGGCTGTTGCCCGTGCACGGAGCGATCAACATACCGTCCAGAAGCTTTTTGGGGCCGATGGGCTCCGCTTCCGGCACCGAAGTGATGATCTTCTCCCCCGTGATTTCCTTGATTTTCTTCAGCCAATCCGCCGCATCGCCGAACTTGCTGTCCACTGTCTGAACGGTGTGGGAAAGGATCGGGATCACCCGGGCCCCCAATTCAACCAGACGTTTCATCTGGGGAAGTGCTTCGTCGTGGGTGCAGTGGGAACCCGTCATCCCGAATCCGATGGTTTTCCCTTCCAGATTCATGCTTTAAGAACCCTCCTCTTCGAGTTCTTCCGACATCAGCCGGGTCATGGTCTGGGCCAGAATCCGGCCAGCGGTCTTGGAAGCGACAATTCCGGGCAGGCTGGGAGCCAGCAAGGCCTTGATTCCCCGTTTTTCGGCATATGTGAAGTCCACTCCCCCCGGTTTCGAAGCCAAATCAATGATCACTGCGCTGTAAGGCATTCGGTTCAACACTTTGGCGGTCACCACCAGGGCGGGAACCGTATTGAACAAAAGGTCCACATCCCCGGCGTGCCGATGGAGGTCCTTCATGAAAAAAGGCGAGAGACCCATCTCCTCCGAGCGGGCCGCCTGATCGGTCCGGCGCACCCCCATCTTCACCCGGGCACCCAATGCCGCCAACGTCCTGCCGAGGGTCATTCCCACCCGCCCCAGACCCAGTACGGCACAAACAGACCCGTGGATCGTGATGTTTGTGTGCTGGATGGCCATCATCAGAGCCCCCTCCACCGTGGGGATGGAGTTGTATATCGCCACGTCGTCCCGTTTCAGGAGCTCCACGAGCCGGATGGAATGTTGATCACAAAGATTTTTTAAGTATGATTTCGCGATCCCTGTGTAAACCATGGCACGGGACGTCAATGAAGCGATATGTTCTTCCGACAATGCCAGTTTTTTTGTCGTGAATATACTGCTGACATATCCTTCTTCGTCAGTCCCCAGGATGGGCAAAATCAACATATCCACGGTCTTTAAAAGGGAGGGAGTCAGTTCCCGGTTGCTGGCTCCGCTGAATGGACTCTGCAAATTGTCAAACCCGATGAGACTGACCTTGGCATTTTGTTCAATGCAGCTTTTGATCACTTCCAATTGTCTGGCGTCGCCACCGATAAAGGCCACGTGTTTTCCTGTCAACATTTCGCCTGAATGACCCCTTTCCCGGGGGAGCACCCCTTGGCGGCGGGGACCTCTCCCTATGGGAAGTCGCCGCTTTCTCCTGCATCATATGTCAGGACTTCCGCTTCGGTTACCGGAAGCCCCGTCTCCTTTCGGGTATCCATGCAAAATAAAACGGGCGGGGGCGATGGGCCCCTGCCCGCGGCCGTCATGTCGGCCGGAATCCTGAATCATTTGTAAAAGAAGCCGTTCCCCCGTTCCACGATCACCATTTCGGGACCGATCTTTTTGATGTGGCTCCAAATGACTTCCCGGACCTCCTGTCTTTTTCCGAACCAGGAGGAGCCGACAGGCAACAGCATGGACCGGATCTCCCCCGTCTCGGGGTCGATGAGAAGATCCGCCTGCCCCACCGAACCGATCCGCTCGCCCCCTCCCACATCGATCAGTTCTTTTTCCGCAAACTCGCTCCAGCGCATAAGAACTCCCCCTTACCAGATATTATCGGAGCAGGGACGAACTTATGCCGGAAAGAAAAAAACGCCCCTTCCACAACCAGAACGTTTTTATCTTTTCGGCGCGGTATGGATCTGGGAATGTCCAATCGGGCTGACGGACCGGAACACTTTAGAAGTGTTGTGAAAAAGTGAGCGGCAGCATTCACCCAAAGCCGCTCCGGCTGCACTCACAGAGCACAAGTCTCGCCTGGGTCGCTCACTCCCCGGTCTCGCTATGCACTCACAGAGCACAAGTCTCGCCTGGGTCGCTCACTCCCCGGTCTCGCTATGCACTCACAGAGCACAAGTCTCGCCTGGGTCGCTCACTCCCCGGTCTCGCTATGCACTCACAGAGCACAAGTCTCGCCTGGGTCGCTCACTCCCCGGTCTCGCTATGCACTCACAGAGCACAAGTCTCGCCTGGGTCGCTCACTCCCCGGTCTCGCTATGCACTCACAGAGCACAAGTCTCGCCTGGGTCGCTTCACTCCCCGGTCTCGCTATGCACTCACAGAGCACAAGTCTCGCCTGGGGTCGCTTCACTCCCCGGTCTCACTATGCACTCACAGAGCACAAGTCTCGCCTGGGGTCGAAATCACAACGCTTTTAGGAGGATTGTGCAGGACGGGGCCCCTCCGGGGGCTGCTTACTTTCCGGTATGCCCGAAGCCTCCGGCTCCCCTGGGGGTGTCCTTCAGGTGTTCGGTCTCCCGGAGGCGGACGGGGGCCACCTCCTGAAACACCAGCTGGGCGATTCGATCCCCCCGACGAACCGGAAATGGCTGTTTCCCCAAATTGTGAAGGAGCACGGAAACCTCACCCCGGTAATCCGCATCCACGGTTCCCGGCGCGTTCAACACCGTGACCCCGTATTTCAATGCCAACCCGCTCCGCGGGCGCACCTGGGCTTCCAGCCCCTCGGGCATCTCCAATGCAAAGCCCGCCGGAATCAATTTCCATTCTCCCGGTTCCAAAAAGAATTCTTCAGGGATCGCCGCATACAGATCGAATCCACTCGCCCCGTCCGACATTCTGGTGGGAAGGGGGAGATCTTCATTTCCGGGCAACTTCCGGATCATGACGTCAAACCGCAAGAGCGTCCCTCCTGTACGCCGGGGGAACGGTTCCACCCGGTGAAATCACCGACAAGGCCAGCGGGTGGGAAAAGATCGATCGGGCCGCTTCCAGAAGGTCTTCCCGGGTGAGGCTCTCCACCGCTTCCACCACTTCGTCCATCGACTTATGCCGGCCCAAGAGCAGTTCGTTCTTTCCCAACCGGCTCATCCGGTTGTTGGTACTCTCCAAGCTCATCATCAGACTGCCTTTCAGCTGTTCTTTCCCCTTGGCGAGCTCTTCCGCAGTGATCCCGTGATTGCGGATTTCATCCAGAATCCCCAATATGACTCGGATCACTTCGTTTTCCTGATCCGGAGACGTACCTGCATAAATGGTGAAAAGACCGGTATCGCTGTAGGCACTGTGATAGGAATATACCGAATAGGCCAGCCCCCGTTCCTCACGGACTTCCTGAAACAGACGGGAACTCATGTTCCCTCCCACCAGATTGTTCAGCAATATGTAGGAATAAATCCGCTGATCGCCGGCCGGAATCCCGGGAAGCCCCAAACAGATATGGGATTGTTCCGTCTCCTTTTTCTTAACGGAAATTCCCCCTGTGAATTCCGGTTTCACTCTTTCGGAAACCGCCGGCCCGCCCTGGAAGTCGCCGAAATGAGCCTCAATCATGTCCAGGTAGTTTTCGGGAAGGTTTCCCGCGCATGCAATCACCAGTTCCTGCGGGCGATATCGCCGACTTTTGTAGTCCAGCAGGAGCGACCGGTCAAACCTCCGGAGGTTTTCGACACGGCCCAAAACAGACCACCCGAGAGGGTGGCCCTCCAGGGCGACGGAAGAAAGTCGGTCGTGAACGACGTCATCCGGCGTGTCCTCCACCATGCGGATCTCTTCATCCACCACCTTTTGCTCCTTCCGGATCTCTTCCGGGTCGAAAAGAGACCTGAAAAACATGTCCGCAAGCACATCGACGGCGATCATCAGATGTTCGTCCAGCACCTTTGCATAATAACAGGTGATCTCCTTGGAGGTGAAAGCATTGACCTGCCCTCCGATTTCATCAAACGTCTCTGCCAACTGGCGGGCGGTCCGATTTTCTGTTCCTTTAAACATCATGTGTTCCAAAAAATGGGAAATCCCGTTGTTCTGCCACGTTTCATACCGGGATCCGGTGCCGACCCATAAACCGAAAGCGACGGACCGGACATACGGAATGGACTCGGCCACCACGCGAACCCCGTTGGGGAGAGTATGTTTCAGAATCACCGTAATCCGAATTCCTCCTCGTCCCATGGACATGTCATCGCTGTGTCATCTCAACGATGTTAGGAATGGCCGCAAAGCATCCCCACTATATCAAAAGGTCCCGATCGGCTCAAGACGTTCCACCCGGTTTGGAGAGAGCACCTCCCCCACCGTGCCTAATCTTAATCCCTTTTCCTTGATCGTGCTTATGATTTGAGGAAGAGCTTCCACCGTCCTCCCTGTCGGGTGCATCAGCACCAAGCTGCCTTTGCTGATGTGATTTCGGATTCGTTGGATCATCCATTGCGGTGTGGAACTTTCTTTCCAGTCCACCGTATCCACGGTCCACAGGACCGTTTTCATCCCCATCCGATGAGCCTCCTCCAGAACGTTGCGATTGAAGTCCCCGGCGGGAGGGGCGAAATAAACGGAACGGACTCCCAACCGGCCGACCAGATCTTCGGTTTTCCGGATTTCCGACCTCACCCGTTCCCTGGAAATACGGCTCATCAACGGATGGCTGTAGGCGTGATTTCCCACCTCGTGCCCTTTCTGAAGAATCTGTTTGGCTTCGGCGGGATGTTTTTTCAACCAGGACCCATCCAGAAAAAAAGTGGCGGCGACCCCTTCTTCCTCCAGGATTTTCAGCATTTTCGGGAGGTATTCGCTTCCCCACGCCACATTGATCATCAGTGCCGCCATGGGCTTGTGTTCATTCCCCCGATAGATCGGTTGCGCCCCCAGTTGATCCAGGTTCACCCGCGCCGGAATTTCCCTGTAAACCCAAGGAATCGACTTCTTCTTTTTCTGTTTGACGGCCAGACGATACGTGACTTCCTGGTCCACCTCCAGTCCGTTGTAACCCGGGATTGCCTTCCAAACCCGGTCCACCCGGGCATCCACCGGAGGTTCATTTCGAACACGGGCGCCACTTTCAATCAGATCCCTCCACTCATCGTTCCGGTGGAACGGCTTAAAAACCGGCTCCGCTGTTCCCTTTTTGACTGCTTTCACGTACGCCGTCACCGACGGGGAATAAACCCCCAGCCACACCAGGGGAACCGCCAGGATCAGCCACCATGTAAATCTGCCACGTCTCACGGATCAAACACCTCGGCATCCTCGGTCAGATGCTAATAACTTATGCACCCTCACGGTCTCCTATACGAGGATGGACCTCTCCCAAACCACATAAAAAAAGAGACAGATCGCTCTGACTCTTTTTGTGGAAGAAGAGACCGGAACAAAGCGGAACTCTTGTCAGGATTCCTCTGTCAGGACTGCTTTTCTCGAAAGGTTGATCCGGCCCTGATTGTCGATTTCCGTCACCTTCACCAGAATCTTATCACCCAGGTTTACGACGTCCGTCACCTTATTCACCCGGTTTTTATCCAGTTGGGAGATATGTACCAAACCTTCCTTTCCGGGAAGAACTTCCACAAAGGCTCCGTACTTCTCCACCCGTTTCACCGTACCGGTGTACGTCTCGCCCACCGTCACTTCCCGCACCAGATCTTCAATGATGTTTTTCGCCTTCTGGTTTTGCTCGGGATCGGTGGAGGAGATGAAGATGCGCCCGTCCTGTTCGATATCGATTTTCACCCCGGTCTCGTCGATAATCTTGTTGATCACCCGTCCGCTGGGTCCGATCACCTCCCGGATCTTGTCCGGATGGATCTTCAGGGTAAGGATTTTCGGAGCGAACGGAGACAACTCCTTGCGCGGTTCTTTCAGGGTGGCCTCCATGTTGTCCAGGATCTTCTGCCGTGCCCGATGCGCCTCTTTCAGTGCCTGGGAAAGGATATTCCGGTCGATTTCCTGGATCTTGATGTCCATCTGCAGAGCCGTCACCCCTTTGCGGGTTCCCGCCACCTTGAAATCCATGTCTCCGAGATGGTCTTCCATGCCTTGAATATCCGTCAGCACGGTGACCTGATCCCCTTCTTTCACCAATCCCATGGCGATTCCACCCACCGGAGATTTGATCGGCACGCCGGCATCCATCATGGCCAGGGTGGAGGCGCAAATACTGGCTTGGGAAGTGGACCCGTTGGATTCCAGCACCTCGGAAACCAGCCGGATGGTATAAGGAAACTCATCTTCCGAAGGGATGACCGGCTCCAAGGCCCGTTCCCCCAATGCGCCGTGTCCGATTTCCCGCCGTCCCGGTCCTCTGATCGGCCGGGACTCCCCGACGGAGAACGGTGGAAAATTGTAATGGTGCATAAACCGTTTCGACTCTTCCAGATCCAACCCGTCCAGAATCTGCACATCCCCCAGGGCTCCCAGGGTGCAGACGCTCAAAACCTGGGTCTGTCCGCGGCGAAAATGTCCGGATCCGTGAGTCCGGGGAAGAGTCCCGACTTCGCTGGTGAGTTCCCGAATCTCTTCCGGAGAACGACCGTCCGGACGCTTTTTCTCTTCCAGGATCATGCGGCGGACTTCCTCTTTCAACACCGTTTGAAGGATTTCCTCGATCTCCTGCCGGAGTTCCTCGTCGGGTTCCTCTCCGGCGATCTTTTCCAAGACCATTTCCTTCACCCGGTTGATGGCATCCTCCTGTTCCTGTTTTTCCACTGCCTGTGCCGCTTCAGCCATGGGAACAGCCGCCAGTTCCCGGACCCTTTGTTCCAATTCGGCGTCCACCCGGTGCAACACCGGCTGCATCTTGTCCTTTCCGATCTGTTCCGCGATGTTTTCCTGAAATGCCACCAACTCTTTGATCGCTTCATGTCCAAAAAGGATCGCTTCCAGCATAATGTCCTCCGGCACCTCGTCCGCGCCGGCTTCCACCATGTTGACCCCTTGTTTCGTTCCGGCGACCACCAGGTGCAAATCGCTTTTTTCCGCCTGTTCAACGGTTGGATTGAGCACCAGTTCTCCGTCCACCCGGCCGACGATCACCCCGGCGATGGGGCCGGAAAAAGGGATGTCGGAAACAGAAAGGGCCGCGGATGCGCCGATCATGGCCGCGATCTCGGAAGAACAGTCCTGATCCACTGACATGACAGTCGTAACCACCTGTACATCATTGCGATACCCCTCCGGAAAAAGCGGACGGATGGGCCGATCAATCAGACGGCTTGCCAATACCGCCTTTTCACTGGGCCGTCCTTCCCGTTTGATAAACCCACCGGGGATTTTACCCACCGCGTACAGCCGTTCTTCATAGTTCACCGTTAATGGAAAAAACGGCAGGTCCTTCGGTTCCTCCGACGCGGTGGCCGTTGCAAGCACCGCGGTCTCACCGTAACGGACAAAGACGGCTCCGTTCGCTTGGTTGGCGAATTTGCCAAACTCCAACTGCAAACGCTTGCCTGCCAATTCGGTCTCGAATACGGTCGATTCCATCTACGCTCTTAATCCTCCTCTCGTACACGCACATATACCTTCTTCATGGTAGCATTATTTCCTTCCATCGGGGCTTTTAGAGGGGGGCTGATTGAAAAAAGCGGGGATTCTCCCCGCTTTTGTCCTTCGTTACCGGCGCAAGCCCAATTTTTGAATCAGCACCCGATACCGCTGAATGTCGTTTTTCTTCAGATAGTTGAGCAGGTTGCGGCGTTGCCCGACCATCTTCAGAAGCCCGCGGCGGGAATGATGATCCTTCTTGTGCTCCCGGAGGTGTTCGTTCAGTTCGTTGATCCGGTGTGTCAGGATTGCGATTTGAACTTCGGGAGATCCGGTATCGTTCTCGTGCGTTTTGAACTCGTTGATAATTTCCCGCTTCCGTTCCAGGGACAGACTCATCCCTTTCACCTCCTTGTGTCGAAAACCCCCGTGGCCCAGGCCATCGCCGAGGCAGTCGATGATCCACGCCAGGGTTGTTTTGCGCATGAAAACGTAGACCGGCTGGGATCCATCCCAACCGACACTTGATCAGTATATCATAGAAGAGTGTTGGAGTAAATGAGTCCTTGCTCAAAAACGATTTTGGTTTTTCAACCAATCCCGTGCCTCCCGTTCGTCGCTTTTGAGCTGGTCGATCAGGGATTCCACCGAATCAAAGCGGACTTCGTTTCTGAGATGCCGGAGGAACTGCACTTCCATCCGGAAACCGTAGAGATCTTCATTCACATCGAACAGATGGACCTCCAGGGTTTTTTTCGGTTCGGGGTCGTCAAACGTGGGACGAAACCCGATGTTCATCATCCCGTGATGGATTCGCGCTCCCACTTTGACCCGGACGATGTAAACTCCCGTGGCGGGAACGAGAAAAGGCTCCTCCAACCGGAGGTTTGCGGTGGGAAAACCGATTTTCCGTCCCCGTCGGTCCCCCACCGTCACTCTTCCCCAGAGGGAATAGGGACGGCCGAGGATTTCCGCCGCTTCGGAAACCCGGCCTTCCCCCAACGCTTCCCGGACCCGGGTGCTGCTGAAGGACCCTCCGTTTCCGCGGACCGGCTGGACCACTTCCACCCGGAACCGGTCCGCCCCGAGGCGGGCGAGGTCCTCCGCTTTTCCTTCCGCCCCCCTGCCGAAGGTGAAGTTGTATCCCACCGCCACCGATTTCACTTCCAAGGGGAGCAGCACTTCCTCGACAAACTGCTCCTTGGTCCGGGCGGCCAGCTCACGGTCAAAACGCATCACATAAACCCTGTCCACCCCTAATTCTTCGAAGCGTTTCAGCTTTTCGGGAAGGGGGGTGAGGTACCGGGTAACTTCGGCCTTGCCCAGCACTTCCCTCGGATGGGGATGAAAGGTCATCACTGCCGGGGTCGTCCCAATAGCCGTTGCGAACCTCCGTGCTTTTTCGATCACGGTCCGGTGCCCCCGGTGCACTCCGTCGAAATAACCGATCGCAAGGGAGACGGGAGGAAAAGATCCTTTTTGCTTGAAGGGATACGACAAATGGATGGTTTCCATCAATTGATTCACCTGACCCGAAACACTTTTACAGGAATCGCCTTGGATTTGTCTTTCAGGGTGTACAGGGCACAAAACCGGCCGTCGTCGGTGTAAACCCGGAAAAGGGTCCCCACCGGGACGGGCCCTTGTTCTTCTTTCTGTTCCTCCATTCCGAGAGGTCTCCCATTCATCACATCGGGGAACGTTTCCCGGGGAACCATGACGGCTGGGAGATGGCCGAGAGCTTCCCCGATCCCGGTCAGAGCCCGGTCCAATTCCCCGTTTTCCGCCATGGATTCCAATTCTTCCAGTGAACGGGCGTCCTCCAGGGAAAAAGGGCCGCTTTCGGTCCGGATCAGGCCGGACATGTGGGCGGGATACCCCAGCGCCCTGCCCAGGTCCACACAGAGGGTTCTCACATAAGTCCCTTTGGAACACTGGACGTCGAAATGGATCCGAGGCTGTTTTCCCTTTTCCATTCCGATCCTTCGAAGGGAGTGGATGGTGACCTTCCGGGGTTTCCGAGGGACTTCCCTGCCTTCCCGTGCCCATTCATAGAGTTTCCGGCCTCCCACCTTGACGGCGGAAAACATAGGGGGGATCTGTTCGATTTCACCGGTGAACCGCCGGAACACTTCATCGATCTCCTCAGGATCGAGGGATCCGACTTCTCTTTCCTCCACCACCCGGCCTGTCTGATCCTGGGTGTCGGTGGCCGAGCCCAATGTCATCGTCCCCCGGTATCGTTTCGGCAACTCCTGAATGTATTCGGCAATACGGGTGGCTTGTCCCAGACAGACAGGGAGCACACCTTCCACCTCCGGATCCAGGGTGCCGGTGTGCCCCACCTTTTTCTGGCCCGCCAGGCGGCGGATTCGGCTCACGACATCATGGGAGGTCATCCCTCTGGCCTTCCGGACGGGAATTACCCCGTGCAACATCAGCATCCCCCCCGTCTCAAAGCGGCGGCTACCCGATCCAAAATCGCCCGCTCCGCCTCTTTTCGGTTCCCCCTCAAGTTACAACCCGCCGCTCGGGCGTGTCCTCCTCCGCCCAGGGACTGAGCCAGTTCCCCCACATCCACGATTTCGCGGGAACGAAGGCTGGCCTTCACCGTTCCCTCCGCGGTTTCACGGAACAGAATGCCGACATCCACACCGGCCACATTGCGGGCATAATTGACGATCCCGTCCAGATCTTCTTCCTTGGCACCGGTCTCCTGAAAATCCCTCTGGGTCAACCACATCCAGCTCACCTTCCCCTGCTCGGAAAAAGAAAGGGTGTCCAGCGCACGGCGGAGGATCGCCAGCTGTTCCCGGGTCACCGTCTCGATGACGCGGTCGGCAACCTCTCCGGGGTCCACTCCGTGGCGGAGCAGATCGGAGGCACGTTCCAATACCTCCGGTGTGGTGTTGGAATAACGAAAACCGCCGGTGTCTGTGAGAAGACCGGTATAAAGGCAGGCAGCCAATGACGGATCCCATTCCACCCCGAGTCCTTCGGACCAACGACACAGGATCTCGGCCGTGGCGGCAGCATCGGGTTCCACCAAGTTGACCGTGCCGAACCGGTCATTGGTGGGGTGGTGGTCGATATTCAGCACTTCGGCATCATCGGCCAACAAAGGCCGTACTTGCCCCATCCGTTCCGCATCGGCCACATCGACAGCGATCACCCGGCGGTAGGGGGCGGCGCTTTTCGCCTCCTCCGGAGAACGGATCTCGCCGGCTCCGGGAAGAAACCGAAACTTATGGGGAACAGGGGATTCATTGACCATCACCACCGCCTTGCCCAATTTGCTCAGAACCCGTCCGACGGCCAGGGTGGATCCGATCGCGTCCCCGTCCGGGTGAATGTGGGAGACCACCAAATAGGGTCCCTCCCCCGTCACAAAAGCAGTTGCACGCTTGAAATCCTCACTCCGGTTCGGGGTCATTGCGGTTCACTTCTTCCAGCAATTTGGAAATGTGTTGGCCGTGTTCGATCGATTCGTCAAACTTGAAGATCAGTTCCGGAGTGTGACGGAGCTGAACCCGCCTTCCGATCTCCGTCCTGAGGTACCCTTTGGCTTTATCCAGACCCCTCAGGGTCTGTTTTTTCTGCTCCTCGTCTCCGAGAACGCTGATGAACACCTTCGCCTGCTGCAGGTCCCCGCTCATCTCAACGGCAGTCACCGTCACGAATCCGACCCGGGGATCCTTCATTTCATGTTGTAACACATGGCTCAATTCCTTTTTCACCTGTTCGCCGACTCGACTCGCCCGAATGCGCGCCAACGCCGACACCTCCTGTTCGCCACTCTTGACGGAACGAAAAGTTTCCTCTCGTTACAGGAAGGCGATCTCCGCCTCGACGATCTCCATACCGTCGATGGTTTCCAAGAGACGCATGGCTTCCCGCAGTTCCTTCTCCACGATGCTTCTGTCGCTTCCGACCCCCGCGATCGCCAGGTCGGCCCACTGCCGGTCATCCTGGGAACCCACCTCGGATGCGGACAGGTTGAGCCGGTGACGGATTCGGGAAAGCCCGCTTTTGACCGCCCGGCGCTTCTCCTTGAGCGAGGTGGAACCCAGGATCTTACAACGGCAGTCCAAAACACCGACATGCATGGAACGTTACCGCTCCACTTCTTCCAGGACAAACACTTCGATGATATCGCCCTCTTTAATATCGTTGTAATTCTTCAGGGTGACGCCGCACTCGTAACCTTGGGACACTTCCTTGGCGTCATCCTTATAGCGTTTGAGGGTATCGATGTCGCCTTCGTGGATCACCACGCCGTCGCGGATTAACTGTGCCTTGCCGTCACGGACGATCTTGCCTT
Organism: Melghirimyces profundicolus; assembly: GCF_003054245.1. Taxonomy (GTDB): domain Bacteria; phylum Bacillota; class Bacilli; order Thermoactinomycetales; family DSM-45169; genus Melghirimyces; species Melghirimyces profundicolus. The sequence continues at coordinate 25,787 of NZ_QBKR01000015.1, read as the reverse complement.
CCGTTACATAGCAGCCGGCAATGGTCCCCACTTTGGACACTTTGAAGGTTTGCCGGACTTCGGCGCGTCCCACCATTTTGTTCCGGTATTCCGGATCCAGCATTCCCTTCATGGCGGATTCGATTTCTTCAATGGCGTCGTAGATCACCCGATACAGGCGGATATCCACTTTGTCCTGTTCCGCCGCCACGCGTGCCTGGGGTTCGGGGCGTACATTAAAGCCGACGATGATCGCATTGGAGGCGGAAGCCAGGGTGACATCGGATTCCGTGATGGCACCGACCCCGGAGTGAATGATGTTGACCCGGACGCCTTCCACTTCGATCTTCTCAAAAGATCCGCGCAACGCTTCCACAGATCCCTGGACGTCCGCTTTGATGATCACGTTCAGATCTTTCATTTCGCCTTCACGGATCTGTTTGTACAGATCATCCAGGGTGACCCGAGTGGTGGCTCCCAGCTCTTCCTGACGTTTCTTCTCCGCCCGGCGGGCAGCGATCTCCCTTGCTTTTTTCTCGTCCTGGTAAACGATGAAGGGATCACCGGCCTCCGGCACGTCGGAAAGACCAAGCACCTCGACAGGCATGGACGGTTCCGCGCTTTTCACCCGTTGCCCGCGGTCGTTGATCATGGCCCGCACTTTTCCGAAGTGGGTCCCGGCCACAAGGGCGTCCCCCACCTTCAGGGTTCCGTTTTGGACCAGCAGGCGGGCGACGGCGCCGCGTCCTTTGTCCAGCTCCGCTTCGATGACGATGCCCCGGGCCCGTTTATCCGGATTGGCTTTGTATTCCTGAACTTCGGCCACCAGAAGAATCATTTCCAGAAGCTCGTCGATCCCCTCACCGGTAACAGCGGAAACCGGCACGAAAATATTGTCTCCGCCCCAATCTTCCGGAATCAGCCCGTGTTCCGTCAGTTGCTGTTTGACGCGGTCGGGATTGGCCTCCGGTTTATCCATCTTATTCATGGCCACGATGATGGGGACATCGGCGGCCTTGGCATGATTGATCGCTTCCACGGTTTGGGGCATCACGCCGTCGTCGGCAGCGATCACGAGGATGGTGATGTCCGTCACCTGAGCACCGCGTGCGCGCATGGTGGTAAATGCCGCGTGACCGGGGGTGTCCAGAAAAGTGATTTTCTTATCGTTGGATACCACCTGGTAGGCTCCGATGTGTTGGGTGATGCCGCCCGCTTCACCGGCGGTCACTTTCGTTTTGCGGATCGTATCCAAAAGAGTGGTTTTTCCGTGGTCCACATGCCCCATGATGGTTACGACCGGCGGACGTTCCCGGAGGGTTTCGGGGTCATCGTGTTCTTCCAGTTCTTCGAAGGCGGACTCATCGATGACTTCTTTGTAGTTCACTTTGACGCCGAATTCCTCGGAAACGAGGGTGATGGTATCCACATCGATTTCCTGGTTGATGGTGGCCATTGTCCCCAGAGTCATCAGCTTTTTGATCACTTCCGAGGCCTCCCGGCGCAACAGGCGCGCCAACTCTCCGACCGTCATCGGACCGGAAACTTCAATCTCCGCGGGCAGGACGGGAGCCTGCTTTTCACGGTGTTGCGGGTTCCTGCGATCGGATCGCCGTCCTTTGCGGCCGCGGCCGCGGTTTCCACCTTTGCCTCCCCGGTTGGCGGAAGGGTTCCCGCTTCCCCGGTTGCGCCGGCGGTCCCTGCCTCCCGCGTGTTGCGCAGCAACTTGGCCTCCTCCTTTGGACTTGTTCCCCCGGTTCCGGTTTTGTCCGTTCCCCTGTTTCTGGCTTCCACCGGTGCGGTTCGTTTTCTCTTCCTGCTTGGCCGCTTTCGGCTTGTTCTTGGTTTTCGGTTCCGATTTCTCCGCCCCCTGTTTCACGTCTTTGAAAAATTTCTCCACCTTGTTGACCATCTCATCGTCCATCACACTCATATGGTTGTTGACCGGTACGTTCAGGCGTTTTAAGATGGTCAGGATTTCCTTGCTGCTCATATTCATTTTTTTGGCGTATTCATAAACGCGGATTTTCGCCACATTGCTCACCCCCGTCAGTTACTCGCACCACTTCCGCATGGCATCGGCAAAACCGGGATCGGTCACGGCGACGGTCACCCGTTCCGGCTTTCCGATCGCTCTGCCCAGAGCCTCCCGCGAACCGACCGTCACCAAGGGCACTCGATAGTGGGTGCATTTGTCCGTGATTTTCTTTCTGGCGTTGGATGCGGCGTCATCGGAGAGGAAAACGAGGGAAGCCGCTCCGGACCGGATCGCGGAAACCACCTGCTCTTCCCCGGAGACCACTTTGCCGGCACGCATCGCCATCCCCAGCATCTGGTGCACTTTATCCATCGGTTTTTCCCGTCGCGATGTATTCACGTAACCGCTGGTAGACTTCCTCGCCCACTTTGGTCTTCAGCGCCCGATCCAGCGCCCGTTTCTTTTTTGCCAGTTCCACGTATTCCTCTTTGGCGCAGATGTACGCTCCCCGGCCGGATTTTTTCCCGGTGGGATCGATTTCAATCTCGTTTTCCGGTGTGCGAACCACCCGAATCAGATCTTTTTTCGGGTACAGCTCCTGGGAAGCCACGCACTTTCTCATCGGCGTTTTTCTCTTTTTCATGCTCCACCCACCTCCTCACAAAGATAGCCGGACGGTCAAATCCCGTCCTTTTCCTTGGCTCTGTCAGAAGGCTCGGCGGCATCCGCCGCCTCGGATTCGTCCCGGGGTTCCGTTTCCGCCCTTTCTTCGGCGTCGATTTCCCCGTCGGGTGCTTCCGTTTCCACCCTTTCCTCAGCGACGATCTCCCCGTCGGGGATTTCGGTTTCTTCTTCCTCTGTCTGATCCGCTTCGGATTCACTCTTGATATCGATTTTCCAGTTCGTCAGTTTGGCCGCCAGGCGGGCATTTTGGCCTTCTTTTCCGATGGCCAGAGAAAGTTGGTGATCGGGAACCACCACCCGGGCCACTTTTTCATCCTCGCGGATATCGACACTCACCACTTTGGAAGGGCTGAGGGCGTTGGAGACAAATTCCACCGGATCCTCCGACCAGCGGACGATGTCGATCTTCTCTCCCCTCAACTCATTCACTACGGTCTGAACGCGCATCCCCCGATGTCCCACGCAGGCTCCGACAGGGTCCACCTGTTCTTCCCGGGAAGAGACGGCAATTTTGGAACGGTGACCCGCTTCCCTTGCCACCGAACGGATTTCCACGATTCCCTCGAAAATCTCGGGGACCTCCAGCTCGAAAAGACGCTTCAGAAGGCCCGGATGCGTTCTCGAAACAAAGACCTGGGGCCCTTTGGTCGACTTCTCGACACGGGTGATATAGGCTTTGACCCGGTCATTATGCTTAAATCGTTCTCCCGGCATCGTTTCCTGGAAGGGCAACAACGCCTCGACACGGCCCAGATCGATGTAGTATTGCCGGTTGTCGGAGCGCTGCACCACTCCGGTCACGATATCTTCTTCCCGGTCCACGAATTGTTCATAGATGATGTTGCGTTCCGCTTCCCGGATTCGTTGGGTGACCACCTGTTTGGCGGTCTGAGCGGCGATCCGGCCGAAATCCGCCGGGGTCACTTCAATTTCGACAATGTCCCCCAATTCATAGGAAGGGTTGATTTCGGCGGCAGCGTCGGCGGATATCTCCAGCCGGGGGTCGAGAACTTCTTCCACCACCGTCTTTCGGGCAAACACCCGGACCCGGCCCGTATCCCGGTCAATATCCACCCGCACGTTCTGTGCGGAATGGAAATTCCGTTTATATGCCGAGATCAACGCTGCCTCGATGGCCTCAATCAACACTTCTTTGCTGATGCCCTTCTCTTTCTCCAGCTGGTTGAGGGCTTCGATGAACTCCGCATTCATCGTTTTCTTCTCCTCCCTTCAATTAAAACACGAGGACCAGACGCGCCTTGGCCACTTTATCCACAGGGATCTCGACGGGATCTCCCTCAAGATCGATCGTCAGGCTTTCCGGGGTATACCGGGTCAGAGTGCCCTCGAATTTCTTCCGTCCGTCGATCGGTTCATAGGTGGTCAGAAAAATCCGTTTTCCCAGCGCCTGTTTGAAATGGCCCGGCTTTTTCAGCGGGCGTTCGGCCCCCGGGGACGAAACCTCCAGAAAATACTGACCCGAAACCGGGTCCACCCGGTCCAACTCCGCGCCGAGACGTTCGCTCACACGACTGCAGTCGTCCAGATCCACTTTTCCTTCCGGACGGTCGATATATACGCGGAGATACCAGTTATTCCCTTCCCTTGTATATTCCGTATCGTACAGTTCCAAGCCTTCCTCATCAAGGATCGGTTCGGCCAGTTGCTCCACCGCTTCAATCACCTTACGGCTCATCTTTTGTACCTCCTTATCCAAGCCCTCCACCCCCGTGAGGAAGACTCCATCACAAAGGGAAAGAGTGGGCGACAACCCACTCTTTTCGGCCGAGACATATCTACAAATCAGTATAGCCAAAAAGATTCCAAACTACAACGTCGAAAGACGGGAGTCCCGGGAGCCACCCGGGACTTTCCGAGCGGCAGAGTTGAAGGGAATGTTCTACGACATCATAACACAATCCGGCATCCATTCGCAAAAAATTCCTCTGAGACGGTCAGAACAGAGACAGCTGGTTGCTCTCCGGCATATCCTCCAGGCAACCGAGTCGTTTTAAAACGTCCACGACAGCGCTGGAGATGCGACTCCGTTTCGTAAGATCTTCAACGGACAAAAACTCGCCTTCCTCCCGCGCCCGGGCGATATTCTTCGCAGCGTTGGTTCCGATGCCCGAGACGGATGAGAAGGGTGGGATCAGACTGTTCCCGTCCACCAGAAACCGCTCGGCGTCGGATCGGTAGAGGTCCACCCGCTGAAAAGTGAGACCGCGGGCCAACATCTCCCGCACCGATTCCAGCACAGTCAGAAGCCCTTTTTCCTTCGGGCTGGCTCCCACGCCTTTCTCTTCAATCTCGACGATCTTCTTTTTCACCGCTTCCGGCCCCTTCAGGACCAATTCCACATCGAAGTCGTCGGCACGGACGGTGAAGTAAGTGGCATAGTATTCGATCGGGTAGTGGACTTTAAACCAGGCGATCCGAACGGCCATCAACACATAAGCAACCGCGTGGGCTTTGGGGAACATGTACTTGATTTTCCGGCAGGATTCGATGTACCACTCCGGAACGTCATGGTTCCTCATCAGGTCGGCCTCCTCATCGGTCAGCCCTTTTCCCTTCCGCACCTTTTCCATCAACTTGAAGGCGATGGAGGGTTCCATTCCTTTATAGATGAGATAGACCATGATGTCGTCCCGGGTGGAGATCACTTCCGACAGCACCGCGGTCTTGGAACGGACCAAATCCTGGGCGTTGTTCAACCAGACATCGGTTCCGTGGGAAAGACCGGAGATGCGGACCAGCTCCCCGAAGGTCGTCGGTTTCGTATCCTCCAGCATCTGCCTGACAAAGCGGGTCCCGAATTCGGGTATGCCGAGGGTTCCGGTCACCGTTCCGATCTCCTCCGGCTTCACCCCGAGGGATTCGGTGCTGCTGAACAGCTTCATCACTTTCGGATCGTCCACGGGAATGGTCTTGGGATCGACCCCCGTCAAATCCTGCAGCATCCGAATCACGGTCGGGTCATCGTGCCCCAGGATGTCCAGCTTCAACAGACGCCCGCTGATCGCATGATAATCGAAGTGGGTGGTGATCGTTTCCGATTTGACGTCGTCGGCGGGACGCTGGATCGGCGTAAAATCGAAGACTTCCTTGTTCTGAGGGATGACCATCAACCCGCCGGGATGCTGACCGGTCGTCCGTTTCACACCCGTGCATCCTTCCACCATCCGGTCGACCTCGGCGTTTCTCCATTGGTGGCCTTTCTCTTCCTGGTATTTCTTCACGTACCCAAACGCGGTTTTCTGAGCCACCGTCGAAATCGTTCCCGCCCGGTAGACATAGTCTTTACCGAAAAGTTCCTCTGTGTATTTGTGGGCGCGGGGCTGATATTCCCCGGAAAAGTTCAGATCGATATCCGGAACCTTGTCCCCTTTGAAACCGAGAAAGGTTTCAAAGGGAATGTCGTGGCCGTCTTTCTTCAGCTTTTCGCCGCATTCGGGACAATCTTTGTCGGGAAGATCAAAACCGGATGCGACGGATCCGTCCCGGATGAACTCGCTGTACTTGCACTCCGGACAGACGTAGTGGGGAGGCAGGGGATTCACCTCCGTGATGTGGCTCATCGTGGCTACAAAGGAAGATCCGACGGAACCTCGGGAACCGACCAAGTATCCGTCCTCCAGGGATTTGGTCACCAGCTTGTGGGAGATCAGATAGATGACCCCGAATCCGTGCTTGATGATACTTCCAAGCTCTTTTTCCAGCCGGCTTTCAACGATCTCCGGCAACGGACTCCCGTAAAGACCTTCCGCCGTCTCATAGCAAATCCGGCGAAGTTCCTCGTCCGCCCCTTCGATAATCGGTGTGTGCAGGTTATCCGGAAATGGCTTTAATTTCCCGATCCGATCCGCGATGGCCCGGGGATTGGTCACCACGACCTCGCGGGCCTTCTCCTCCCCCAGATACGAGAACTCTTCCAACATCTCATCGGTGGTCCGGAAGTACGCGGGGGCCAGCGGACCTTGGTTGCGAAAACCACCCGTTTGGTTGAAGGCGAGGATCTCCCGGAACGTGGCGTCCCACCGGTTGAGATAGTGGGCGTTGGAAGTGGCCACCACCGGCTTGTTCAATTTCTCACCGATCTGTACCAACAGCCGGTTGGCTTCCCGGAGCCGTTCCTCGCTGTCCACGAGTTCCTTTTCCACCAGATGCCGGTTCACTTCCACCGGCTGAATTTCGAGGTAATCGTAAAAGCGGGCCAACTCTTCCACTTCCTGCGGGGATTTTTGAAGAGCGGCCTCAAAGAGCTCCCCTTTTTCACATCCCGAGCCTATCATCAACCCTTCCCGGTACCGTTCCAGAAGACTTCTGGGAATCCGAGGCATCCGGTGAAAATATTCCAGGTGGGATTTGGAGACCAGTTTGTACAGGTTTTTCAGACCTTTCTCGTTTTGCACCAGCACGATGGCATGAAAAGGACGCAGGCGGCTCAAGTCCCGGTCCCCCATATATTCGTTCAGCTGATCCAGTCGGTGGATGTTCCTTTCCCCGCAGTCGAGAACCATCCTCCAGAGCAGGTATCCGGTCGCTTCGGCATCATAGATCGCCCGGTGGTGTTGGGTGAGTTCGATGTCAAACTGCCTGCAGAGCGTGTTGAGACGGTGGTTTTTCAACCGGGGATACAGAAACCGGCCCAGTTCCAACGTGTCCACGACCGGGTTCTCCACCGGGGACCGACCGGTTTTGCGGCAGGCTTCCTGAAGAAATCCCATGTCAAAGCGGGCATTGTGGGCCACCAGGACCGTGCCTTCGAGAAAACGGAGGAACCGGGGCAGAACATCGGACAGATCCGGGGCATCCTTCACCATGTCATCGGTGATACCGGTCAAATCGGTGATGGTGGCCGAAAGCCTCCGGTGAGGGTTGATAAAAGATTCAAACCGGTCCACGATTTCGCCGTTCTTCACCTTGACCGCGGCAAGTTCGATGATTTCGTCATGGACAGCGGACAACCCCGTCGTCTCCACGTCAAAAACGACATAGCTGTCCTCTTTCATGACCCGGCTTGAGGCATTCATCACGATCGGTACGCCGTCATCCACCACGAAGGCCTCCAGCCCGAAAATCACTTTGATTCCGTGTTTCTCTCCGGCGGAAAAGGCGTCGGGGTATGCCTGAAGAACGCCGTGATCCGTCACGGCCACCGCGGGATGTCCCCAATCCGCCGCCTGTTTCACCATGACGGCGGGATCGTAAACGCCGTCCATGGCACTCATCGCCGTGTGAAGGTGAAGCTCCACCCGTTTTTCCTCCGCCCGGTCCTCTCGCCGGTAGGGAGGCACCTCTTTCAGATCGTTGGCCATCACCACCAGATCCCGGGCAAAGGTATCGTATTGGACCGACCCGCGGACAGCGAGCCACATCCCGTTTTTCACCCGGTTCAGCTTGGCGGCGTCTTCTTTGTCCCGGGCAAAGATCTTGACCGCGATGGAGTCACTGTAATCCGTCATATTGAAGGTCAAAAGGGTTCTCCCGCTGCGAAGTTCCCGGGTTTCGGCCTTGAAGACCGTTCCGCGAATCGTCACCCGGCGTTCCTCATCGGTAATTTCCTTGATCAGAACCGGTTCATCATGAAAGTCGTAACCGAGAGTCACCGGAGACTCCTCCTCCGCCTCCTCCGCCGGCGGAGGCGACGACTCTTCCAGATGGCTCATCGCTTCCTCCAACAGCTGACGATCGGCTTCCTCCCGTTCTTCCAGGAACTTTTCCTTTGCCTCATCCGATTCCCGGCAGGCGAGGTCCACCTGGATTCGGGTACCGGAAATCTCATGGAAAAGGGAGGCCACCACCTGATCCAACTGCTTGGCGACCGCCATTTTATTCATGACCGGGTTGGGGAAGGCGATGGTCAACCGATTCCCCTCCATCTGCCACTCTCCCCGGGAAAGCCACCCGGCCGCTGACGGAGAGAGGTTATCCGCCACCCGCTTCCGAATCCAGTGCCAGTACATCTCCATCAATTGGGAGAGATCGGCACGTCCGTACCGAACGACAAACCGCACGTCCGCAACCGGATGGAAGGCGGATGCGATCCGGTCCCGAACCCCGAACAGAATGTTGGGCGGCACGGGGTGAACCAATTGGAGATAAAAGGTCCAACTCCGGTCCCGCCGACTCACTTTCACTTTTTCTATGTACGCACCTTCGAAATACTTCGCGGCTTCATCGGGAATCCGGGCACGCCGGAACACTTCTTCCAACCGGTCCCGTTTAAAAGCCTCCATCGACAAACCCTTCACCTCCAGTATCCGCTCTCCGTGTTGCTTCTCTCTTCTTTTCCGAGTTTATCAGAAACCGTCCGGCCGGACTAGAAGCGTTGTGATTGAATGTTCGTTTCGAGAAAAGGGGAAGCGTTTACCCAAAATAGCGACTTTGCTGTCCTGCACGGCGGAGAATCAGCCAGCAAGGGCGTTCAGGGGCAAAAGCTTCTCTGTGTGGCATCCGAAGGCTTTTGCCCCTGCCCGCAGCAGGATGATTTGGAGCGGACAGTACAACCATCTCTGCCGGACAGCATAGCGAGACCGGGGAGCGCAAGCGACCCAGGCGAGACTTGTGCTCTGTGAGTGCAGCCGGAGCGGCTTTGGATAAATGCTGCCGCTCACTTTTTCACAACGCTTCCAGAATAAAGCCCCCGCCGAAGCGACGGGGGCTGGGTACCGTTAGAAAAAGCGCCGAAAAACCCACGGCTTCAGCAAAGTGCACCATAGGCATTCCTTCGGTCACCCTTGAGGTGCTGTTGCCGTGCGGAGCCAGTCACTTTTCATCTGCTTTCTTCAGGAGATCCGGCAGCTTCAAAGGCAACTCCTCTGCCGACAAATCACCGCTCTTTCCGGAACGCCGAAACTTGTATTCGACGCGACCATCCGAGGCCATCTTCCCCACAGTGATGCGAAGAGGTATTCCGAGCAGGTCGGCATCCTTGAACTTGACACCGGCCCGTTCCTGACGGTCGTCAAAAAGGACTTCGATGCCGTCCGCCGTCAGCTGGGCATAAAGTTCTTCCGCCAGGCGCGACTGATCCGGGTCCTTCGGGTTGACCGCAATCAAATGCACCTGATACGGAGCCGCCCCGGAAGGCCAGATGATCCCGTTCTCATCGTGGCATTGTTCCACGATGGCGGCAACCACCCGGGAAATGCCGATCCCGTAGCATCCCATGATATACGGGCGTTCTTTCCCTTCCCGGTCGAGAAAGGTGGCGTTCATCGCCTCACTGTACCGGGTGCCCAACTTGAAGACATGCCCCACTTCAATCCCGCGTGAAAACCGGAGGGTTCCTCCGCAACGGGGACAGGCGTCTCCCTCCTGTGCGGTCCGCACATCGGCATAGAGATCCACCTGAAAATCCCGGGCCGGACGGACATGCACCAAATGGGCATCGGCTTCATTTGCCCCGACGACGGCCTCACGCATCCCTTTCACGGCATGATCGGCCACCACTTTCACTGGTTGTTTCAGCCCGACGGGGCCGGCAAATCCCGCCGGTGATCCCGTCACCCGGCGAACGGTGTCATCGTCAGCCAGCTCGCATTGTTCCGCGTCCAGGACGTGTTTCACCTTCACTTCATTCGCCTCATGGTCTCCCCGGACCAGTACCAGCACCGGTTCCCCGTCCACGGTGAACAAAAGGCTTTTCACCAGCTCTTCCGGTTTTTTTCCGAGCATCCGGGTCACTTCGTCGATGGTGGACGCACGGGGAGTGGAAACCTTCTCCACCCCCGGTACGTCGGTGGCTGTTGGGGCGGCTGCCTCTGTCAAAGCCCCCACCTCGGCGGTCTCGATGTTGGCAGCGTAATCACAGGAGCCGCACAGAGCAAGGGTGTCTTCGCCGGATTCCGATAATACCATGAATTCGTGGTTTTCGGATCCCCCGATGGCGCCGGAATCGGCTTCCACCGCCCGGAAATCCAGTCCCAGGCGGGTAAAGATCCGCCGGTAGGCTTCATACATGTCCTGGTAAGTTTCGTCCAGGGTCTCCTGATCTGCATGGAAGGAATAGGCGTCTTTCATCAGGAATTCCCGTCCCCGGAGCAGCCCCGACCTCGGCCGTCTCTCGTCCCGGAATTTGGTTTGGATCTGGTAGAGTGCCATCGGCAACTTTTTGTAAGAATTGACCTCGTTCCGCACCAGGTCCGTGATCACTTCCTCGTGGGTGGGTCCCAGCAGAAATTCCCGTTCGTGCCGGTCCTGAAGTTTCACCAGTTCCGGCCCGTAGGTCTCCCATCGTCCCGATTCCTTCCACAGTTCGGCGGGATTCATCGCCGGCAGGAGAAGCTCTTGGGCCCCGATGCGGTCCATCTCTTCCCGGACCACCTGCTCCACTTTGCGAAGCGTTCGGTACGCGAGGGGGAGATAAGTGTACACCCCCGCGGCCAGTTGCCGGATCATTCCCGCACGCAGCATCAGCCGGTGACTGGCCATTTCCGCTTCCGCCCCCACGTGGCGGAGCGTAGGGATCAGCATGTTTTTCTGTCTCATGGTTCCCGCTCCTTACTCAGTACCCGGAGTCAGCTGAAAAAGACCCGCAGGATGTCGTTATACGTGATAAACAGCATCAACATCATCAAAAGAGCAAATCCTACAAAATGAACCAGACTTTCTTTGTTCGGATCCAACGGCTTGCCGCGGAGAGCTTCCACCAAAATGAACATGAGCCGTCCTCCGTCCAGAGCCGGAAACGGAAGGATGTTCAGGATGCCCAGGTTCAGACTCAAAAGTGCCGCCAGCCGGACCAGGGGCAACCATCCCGCCTCGGCCGCCTGACCGGTGATATCGGCGATTCCCACGGGACCGGCCAAATTTTCCAGGCCCACTTTGCCGGTCACCAGCTGGCTGATCCCCTTCACCATCACCACGGCCAGTTCATAGGTTTGTTTAAACCCGTTGACCGCCGCTTCGGAAATGGTGGCGTCCCGAAGCTCCTGTTTCATTTGGATCCCGATCATGAATCGGCCGTCTTTTTTTTCGGGCTTCAACGTGGTCTCGTAGGTTTGGTTGGCCCGCTCCAACACGATGCTGACCGGTTTTCCCTGGGCTTCCTGCAACGGGAGTCGGATATCGTTTAGGCTGTTGACGTCTTTTCCCTCCACCTGCTTCACGATATCCCCGGGCTGAATGCCCGCCCGTTCCGCAGGGGAGTTCGGTACGGTATCCTGAATCGACACTTTGGTCTCCAGTCCGACCACCAGGGTCACCACTGCCATCAGGACCACCGCCAACAGGAAATTGAAAACCGGTCCGGCGAGAATGGTCAGTGCCCGGTCCAGGATGCTCTTGGAAGCAAACTGGCGGTCGAGTGGGGCAATCTGCACCATGTTCTTCTCATCGTACTGAATGACCGCCTGAGGATGGATGCGGTGGCGAACTTCCCGCTCCTCCCCATCTTCCACAAGGAGATACAATTCCTTTTCGATGTCCGCCTCCAGGAGCTTTCCGAAAACGGTATCCTTCACAGGCGGAAGATGGCGGGGAAGATCCGCATCGGCATAATCGTCCACTTCACCGTATTCCCGGGCCACTTCATCCGTTGGTCCGTCGGAATGCGCCTTGGGTGCCCGGATCCGAATGATCCGGCCTTCCGCATCCCGATCCATCACCAGGCGGGAACCGGTTTTCAACTCCACGATTTCCGGATCTTCCCCCGCCATTCTCACGTAACCGCCCAAAGGAAGGAGGCGGATGGAGTACAGGGTCTCTCCCCGGAACCAGGAAATCAGCTTGGGTCCGAACCCGATGGCAAACTCCCGGACCAGGATCCCCGCCCGTTTGGCAAAGATAAAGTGGCCCAGTTCATGTATAAACACCAATACACTGATCAGCAATATAAAGGAAACAATCGTCTGCATTCTCCATCACCGCCTTCATTGGTCACGGGTTGGGCTTAATGATTTCAGCCGGAGCCGGGCCGTCTCCCTTGCCCACCGGTCGGCTTCAAAAAGGTCTTCCAACCCGGGATCTGCCACCGGAATGTGCCGGGAGAGAACTTCCCCGTTGATCTCCTCGATGGCGAGAAAAGGCAAGTCTCCTTTCAGGAAGTACTCCACCGCAACCTCATTGGCGGCGTTCAGCACCGTCGGAGCCGTGCCGCCCGCGCGCCCCGCCTCAAAGGCCAGCTTCAGACAGGGGAACCGGTCGAAGTCCGGTTCGCGGAAATGGAGAGTGCCCATTTTCGTCAAGTCCAACGCCTCCGTTTTCAGGGGGAGACGATCCGGATAGCTCAGAGCATACAGGATCGGCACCTTCATGTCCGGCGAACCCAGTTCAGCCAGAACCGCCCCGTCCACAAACTCCACCATGGAGTGGACGATGCTTTCCGGGTGAATGACGATGTCAATCCGGTCATAGGGAAGATCAAACAGCCAGCGGGCTTCGATCACTTCCAGCCCCTTGTTCATCAGGGAAGCCGAATCGACGGTAATTTTGGCCCCCATCGACCAGTTGGGGTGGTTCAGCGCTTCCTCCCGGGTGGCCGACTTCATCTTCTCCCGCGACCAGTCCCGAAACGCGCCTCCGGAGGCCGTCAGGATGATGCGGCGAACCCGGCCGGTGTTCTCCCCGTGAAGGCACTGGAAAATCGCCGAATGTTCACTGTCGATGGGCAGGATGTCCACCCCGTGTTTTTTCGCCTCTTTCATGACGATGGAACCGCCCATGACCAAGGTTTCTTTGTTGGCCAATCCCACGGTTTTCCCCGCCCGGATTCCCGCCAGGGTGGGCTTGAGACCCCGGCTCCCGACCATGGCGGAAACGAGGTAAGTGGCATCGGGATGGGAAGCCACCTCCTCCAACCCTTCCTCCCCCCAAACCACCCGGACCGGCCGGGAGGCGCGCAACTCCACTTCCTTCGCCGCTTCCCGGGAAGACATGGAGACAACCGACGGTCCGAACTCCTCCACCTGCCGGAGCATCTCCTCCACGTTGTTGCCCGCGGCGAAAGCGACGATCTCAAATTCTTCCGGGTGTTGACGGATGACTTCCAGTGTATTCGTTCCGATGGAACCGGTGGAACCCAGGATGGCGATTCGTTGTTTCATCCACATTCACTCCTCAGATAAGCTGGGACAGATGGAGGACAGGAAACACCAGCAGAAGGCTGTCAAACCGGTCCAACACCCCTCCGTGCCCCGGAAGCAGAGCCCCCGAATCCTTCACCCCTGTGGTCCGTTTGATCGCAGACTCCACCAGATCCCCGAACTGGCCCGCCACACTGACCAAGAGTCCGATCCCCAAAACGGCGGAGAGGTTGCCCAGCTCCGGAAAAAAGAACGCGATCATCCCACTGATCACAAGGGAAAGAAAAACGCCTCCCAAAGAACCTTCCCAGGTTTTGTTGGGACTGACGGAAGGCCACAATTTTCGCTTTCCCCAACGCCGGCCCAGGAAATAAGCCCCGGTGTCATTTGCAAATGTGACCGCCACAGCCAAAAAGGACCATGCCAAGCCATCGGTGATCAACCGGGTCTGGATCATATAAGAAAAACCGTACCCTATGTATAAAGACCCCAAAAACAGATATGCGATTTCGTCCACATGAATCCGGTTGCGGCTCGCCACCATTAACAGAAGCAAGGTCACCAACCCCACCAGGACGCTGTCAGGCTCTTCCAAGGGCCAACCAGGTGGAAACACCCCCTGCTTGACCATGCCCGTCAGCAACAGACACCATACCAGAACGAGACCCACCCAGGTCTGGACCTTCCAGACGGGAATCCGCTTCATCCGGCAGAATTCAAAATATCCCACGGTGGCCAGAACCGCCACCATCCCGGTATACGCCCAGTCGCCCACCCAGAGAAGAGTCATAAAACCCGCTCCACCCAACACCCCCGTGATCATTCGCTTTTTCATCCAATCTCACCCGATTTCTTCAGACTGCTCCGTAACGACGGGAACGGCGCTGAAAATCTTCGATCGCCTGATAGAACATCTCTTTGGAAAAGTCGGGCCACTGAACATCGGTAAACCATAGTTCGCTGTAAGCGAGCTGCCACAACATAAAATTGCTGATGCGGACCTCGCCGCTGGTTCGGATCATCAGATCGGGGTCCGGCAGATCCGCCGTGTACAAGTATTGTCCGATCAAGGATTCGTCCAGAACGTCTTTACTCAGCTTACCCGATTTCATATCATCTATAATCCGTTCAATGGCATGGATGATTTCCGCCCGGGATCCGTAGTTCAACGCAAAGCTGAGAATCATCCCCGTATTCTCCTTCGTCGCCTCTTTAAACTTGCGGATCGCATCCAGCGTATGTTCGGGAAGACCTTCTTCTTCGCCGAGCATGCGGACACGGATGTTCCGCGACACCAATTCGTCCAGGTCGGTGCGGAGAAATTCTTCCGGCAATCCCATCAGATAATTGACCTCATCTTTGGGACGCTTCCAGTTTTCCGTGGAAAACGAATACAGGGTCAGTGCTTCGATTCCCAGATCATCCGCTGCCCGGGTGATGCGGCGAACCGTCTTCATGCCGGCCCGGTGACCGGCTACACGGGGCAAGCCGCGCTTTTTGGCCCAACGGCCGTTTCCATCCATGATGATCGCCACATGCCGGGGGAGGGGGGCTTTCTGGAGGGATGCGATCCGCTCCCGGCCCTCCTCCGTTTGCCGGGCCTCTTCTTTATATCCGATCAGCCATTTTTTCAGTGCTCGAATCATTCCTCATTCCTCCGCAGTTCCTTTACATACATTGCGACGTTTCATGGCAGTGCCGGGGTTTCATGCGGGAATTCAGGCAGCCGCCGGCTCTGGGCGGAAAAACCGTGGTCTGCCGCAACCTGTCCTCTCATGTGCACGCATTTCTAGTATGCAATAATTTCTCGCTGTTTTCTACCGGAAATCCTCATCGATGCATCGGTATAAAACAGATCCCCCTCGAAGGGGGATCGCCCTGTCATACTTCCATGATTTCACTTTCTTTGGCTTCCACGTGTCGATCCGTCTCTTTGATGAAACGGTCCGTCATTTTTTGGATTTCTTCCTGACCCCGTCTCGCTTCGTCTTCGGAAAGGTCGCCATTCTTTTCCAGCTTCTTCACTTCATCGTTGGCGTCCCGGCGGATGTTGCGGATCGCCACCTTCGATTCCTCCCCGGTCTTTTTGACCACCTTCACCAGTTCGGCCCGGCGGTCTTCGGTCAGTGCCGGAATGCTGATACGGATCACATTTCCGTCGTTGTTCGGAGTCAACCCCAGTTCCGACTTGAGAATGGCCCGCTCAATATCACCCAGGGTGGACTTGTCCCAGGGCTGAATGACCAAGAGGCGCGGTTCCGGTGCAGAGATGTTGGCCACCTGATTGAGCGGCATTTCACTGCCATAGTACTCCACCGTCACTTTGTCGAGAAGCGAAGGGGTGGCACGGCCGGCCCGCAGGGTGGCGAGATCTCTTTTCAAGGCTTGGATCGCTTTTTCCATCCGCTTTTGGGCATCCTGTTTGATTTCCGAAAGCATCATGAATTCCCCCTTACAATGGTACCGATTTGTTCTCCCATGATCACGCGGCGAATATTCCCCTGACCATCGATGTTGAACACAATCAGCGGAATATCGTTGTCCATGCAGAGCGAGGAGGCCGTCGAATCCATCACACCGAGACCCTGGTTGAGCACGTCCATATAGGTCAGGGAATCGTATTTCACCGCTTCGGGATCCCGACAGGGATCGGCGGAATAAACCCCGTCCACCTTGTTTTTCGCCATCAGGATGACTTCCGCCTCGATTTCGGCGGCCCGGAGCGCCGCGGTGGTGTCGGTGGAAAAATAGGGGTTGCCCGTACCGGAAGCGAAGATGACCACACGGCCTTTCTCCAAATGGCGGATCGCACGGCGCCGAATATAGGGTTCCGCCACCTGTCTCATTTCAATGGAAGTTTGCACCCGCGTCGGAACGCCCACTTTTTCCAAGGCGTCTTGCAGAGCGAGGGAGTTCATTACCGTGGCCAGCATTCCCATGTAATCGGCGGTGGCCCGGTCCATCCCTTTCGCTCTGCCGGCCATCCCCCGCCAAATGTTACCGCCGCCGACCACGATGGCCGCTTGAACACCCAGTTCCACGACTTCCTTCAGTTGCTTGGCAATGGAATGAATGACGTTGGGGTCGATCCCGTAACCCTGCTCCCCCGCCAGTGCTTCCCCGCTCAATTTCAGTACGACGCGCTTATACCTCGTACCTGCCATCCTCAAAAACCCCCGTTTCCCAGTCAAGCAATTCGACACGGGATGGCTGGATCCTTTCTCTTCCCTTCCCGTGTAAAAAAAGGGAACACACCGTGTTCCCATGAACCCAGGCTCCTTATTTCTTCACCTGGGACATCACTTCGGAGACGAAATCGTCTTCCCGCTTTTCCAGACCTTCACCCAGCTCAAAGCGGGCAAACCGGCGGATGGAGATGTTTTCTCCGATCTTGGCGATTTTTTCTTTCACCAATTCATCCACTTTTTTATCCCCGTCTTTAATAAAGGGCTGCTCCAGGAGGCAGATCCGCTCATAAAACTTGCCGAGGCGACCCTCCACCATTTTATCGACGATATGCTCGGGTTTCCCTTCCTGGAGGGCCTGGGTTTTCAGGATTTCCCGTTCTTTGTTCACTTCCTCCTCCGGCACCTCTTCACGACGGATGTAACGGGGGTTCATCGCGGCAATCTGCATCGCCACATCCCGGACAAACTCGCGGAAATCATCGGTTTTGGCGACAAAATCGGTTTCGCAGTTGACTTCCACGAGCACACCGATCCGTCCGCCGGCGTGTATGTAGGATTCCACCATGCCTTCGGCGGCCACCCGGTCCGCTTTCTTTTCGGCTTTGGCCAAACCTTTTTCACGGAGCAACTCCATCGCTTTTTCCATGTCACCGCCGGCTTCCTGAAGCACCTTTTTGCAATCCATCATGCCGGCGCCGGTTTTTTCACGCAACTCTTTTACTTGAGCCGCAGTAATCGCCATGCTCGATTCCTCCCATCGCTTGATCAAAATTTCGTATAAAAAGGGTGGTCACGCATCCCGTGGCCACCCCGTTTACTTTCCTGACGTCAGGACGCTGTCGTCGTCTGTTCTCCCTGTTTCCCTTCCAGGACGGCATCGGCTATTTTCGAAGTGAAGAGACGAACCGCACGGATGGCGTCGTCGTTACCGGGGATGATGTGGTCGATCTCGTCGGGATCACAGTTGGTATCCACAATCGCGATGATCGGGATCCCCAGCTTGCGGGCTTCCGCCACGGCGATGCGCTCTTTGCGAGGGTCGATGATGAAGACGGCATCGGGAAGGTCCTTCATATGCTTGATTCCGCCGAGGAACTTCTCAAGACGGGCTTTTTCCTTGTTCAGCATGACGACCTCTTTCTTCGGAAGCACGTCGAAAGTGCCGTCCTCTTCCATCGCTTCCAGCTGATGCAACCGGTTGATCCGGCGACGGATCGTCTGGAAGTTGGTCAGCGTGCCGCCGAGCCAACGGTGGTTGACATAGAACATGCCGGAACGCTCGGCTTCTTCCCGCACGGCGTCCTGCGCTTGTTTTTTGGTTCCCACAAACAGGATCTTTCCGCCTTTGGAGGCCAGATCGCGCACGTAGTTGTACGCGTCTTCCATCATCTTGACCGTCTTTTGCAGGTCGATAATGTAGATCCCGTTTCGTTCAGTGAAGATGTACTTTTCCATCTTGGGATTCCAACGACGGGTTTGGTGACCGAAGTGGACCCCTGCTTCGAGAAGTTGCTTCATGGAAACAACAGCCATGCCTATTCCTCCTTTTGGTTTTGCCTCCGCCGGTTTCTGCTGCGACCGGGACCTTGCGGCACCGACCGGACGCATCCCCCGGCGTGTGTATTCACACCGCTAAATAATATACCATAATCTCCTCTGCCGCCGCAAGAACTGCTTGAAAAGGTTCAGGACCGTTTCAGTTTTTCCAGAGCCGGAATCAGTTTTTCGTTCAGGACTTTGATGTGAGTCCCTTTCATCCCCAAGGAACGGGAGTCGATCACTCCCGCGCTCTCCAGTTTCCGGAGTGCGTTGACAATGACGGAACGGGTGATGCCGGCCCGGTCAGCCACTTTACTGGCGACCAGGATTCCTTCCATACCGTCCAGCTCCTCAAAAATATGCTCCACCGCTTCCAATTCGCTGTAGGAGAGGGAATCGACGGCCAGCTGGACCATCGCCCGGTTGCGGGCCTCCTCCTCCGCTTGCTCCGCTTTCATCTGCAGAATTTCCATGCCCACCACGGTGGCGCCGTACTCGGCCAGCACCAGATCGTCTTCCACAAAGGGTTGATCGAAACGGGTCAAAAGCAGGGTCCCCAATCGGTCCCCGCCTCCGATAATCGGAACAATGGTGGTGTAACGATGCTCGTGACCACCGGAGACCGTGAAACTGTATTCACTGGTCTCATCCAGATTGGCGGAAGTCTCACGGACCGATTTCAGGAGTTCATTGTATTCTTCGGGCAGGCGCCCTTCCCGGAGGACACCCTGATACAGCTCGTCGGTGTCATTTTCCTGGGCCACCCCGTATCCGAGAATCTTTCCGCGGCGGCTGACCACGTAAATGTTGGCCATGATAATCTCCCCGAGAACCTCGGCCATCTCTTTGAAACTGACGGCTTGTCCCCCGGTTTTCTGCAGGAGACTGTTGATCTCCCGCGCTTTGCTCAAAAGATCCATTTCCTTGATGAACACCCCTTACAAAATGTATTGGCTGAGATCCCTGTTTTCCACAATATCGCCCAAACGCTCACGGACATATTCAGGCGTTATCTGAACTTCTTCCAGGGTGATGTCCGGCGCCTCGAAGGAAAGTTCCTCCAAGAGCCGCTCCAGCATGGTGTGCAGCCGGCGTGCCCCGATGTTTTCCGTGCCTTTGTTGACATCCGCTGCGAGAGCGGCGATTTCCCGGATCGCCTCTTCCGTGAAATTCACGCGGATCCCTTCCGTCTGCAGCAAAGCGGTGTATTGCTTCAACAATGCCCCTTTGGGTTCGGTCAGGATCCTCACGAAGTCCTCGGCGGTCAGATCGGTCAGTTCGACCCGGATCGGAAAACGCCCCTGCAACTCCGGTATCATATCCGAAGGTTTGGCGGTGTGGAAGGCTCCGGCAGCGATGAACAGGATGTGGTCCGTCTTGACCGGACCGTATTTGGTCATCACGGTGGATCCTTCCACAATGGGCAGGATGTCCCGCTGCACCCCTTCCCGGGAAACATCGGGACCTCCCTGCCGGTCCTTGCCCGCGATCTTATCCACTTCATCGATAAAGATCATCCCCGTCTGCTCCACCCGTTTCAGGGATTCCTGCTGAACCTGATCCATGTCGATGAGCTTCTGCCCTTCCTCCTGGACCAGTACTTTGCGGGCTTCCCGGACGGGAAGCCGGCGCTTTTTCGTTTTTTTGGGCATGAATTGCCCGAGCATCTCCTGCATGTTGATGCCCATCTGTTCCACACCGGAACCGGCGAACATATCCATCATCGGGAGCTGGTCTTCCACTTCGATCTCGATCACTTTATCTTCCAGTTCACCGCTTTTCAACTGAAAGCGAACTTTGCGCCGATTCTGCTCCACCTCGTGCGCCCGTTCCTCTTCCTCCTGGTCCGCTCCGCGGCCATCTTTCCCGGTGTTGAAAAACATCTCCAGCGGGTTCTTGAACTGATTGCCCTCCCGTTTGGAAGGCACCAGCAGAGAAACGATTTTTTCATCGGCCAACTCTTCCGCTTTCTCTTTCACTTCGTCCAGCTTTTCCGCTTTCACGATGCGGATGGCCGTTTCCACCAGGTCCCGCACCATCGATTCCACATCCCGGCCGACATAGCCGACTTCCGTGAATTTGGTGGCTTCCACCTTGACGAAGGGAGCACCGGACAGTTTGGCCAACCGGCGTGCGATTTCCGTCTTTCCCACCCCGGTGGGCCCGATCATCAAAATATTTTTCGGGACCACTTCGTCACGCAGCTCTTCCGGCAGCAACGTCCGCCGGTACCGGTTTCTCAGTGCGATGGCCACCGCCCTTTTTGCCGCGTTCTGCCCCACGATGTATTTATCCAGCTCCGCCACGATCTGGCGCGGTGTCCATCGTTGCAGACGTTCGGGATCATTGACCACCCGTCATACCTCCTCCACGACAATTTGGTCGTTGGTGAACACGCAGATTTCGGAAGCGACGGTCAGAGCCGCTTCCGCGATTTCACGGGCGGACAGGTCCGGGGAATACCGCTGGAGCGCCCGTCCGGCGGACAGGGCGTAACTGCCCCCGGAACCGATCGCCATCATCCCGTCGTCGGGTTCGATCACTTCCCCGGTGCCGGAAACCAACAGCAGATGCTCCTTGTCCATCACCACCAACATCGCTTCCAGCCGTCGCAACACCTTGTCAGCACGCCATTCCTTCGCCAGTTCCACCGCCGCTCTCGGCAGGTTGCCATGGTACTCTTCCAGCTTGCTCTCAAACTTCTCAAAAAGGGTGACGGCATCTGCCACCGATCCGGCGAAGCCGGCCACCACCTGCCCGCGGTACAGCCGACGGACCTTTTTCGCCCGGTGTTTCATCACCATCTGGTTTCCCAGGGTCACCTGACCGTCACCGGCGATGGCACCTGCACCTCTGTGCCGAATGGCGAAAATCGTCGTCGCGTGCATGCTGTTCAATCGGGTTTCCTCCTTGTCTTCCCAAAACCTGTGTCCGGGACGAAAAAAACAGCGGATACGCCGCTATACTCTCTCCGTGGGTAATGCTCATTTAATCCTTCGAAAAAGTGTCAAAGGTTCCCAGTTTCAAACTCCATCCTATCGTACCACACAGGGTTTGGCCGCCGCAAGGCGAAAGAAGGCTCGGGTTTTAATATTCTGAACATTATCGGAAGGAAAAACCGGATCCTCACAGGGACCCGGTCTGAGTCTGTTCTCCCCCCTTCAGTCCCTGCTGTTCTTTGAATGCCTCCATCGTCCGAAGAGCTCGTTCGGCCATCTTCCGGTTCCGTTCTTTTTTGGGTTTGACTCGTTTCGGAAGCGGGGGGAAGAGCCCGAAATTGGCGTTCATCGGCTGGAAATGATCGGGGTTGGCAGTGGTGATGTAGTGGGCAAGGCTCCCCATCGCCGTCTCCGCCGGAAAAACGACGGGTTCTTTTCCCAGGGCGATCCGGGCGGCATTGATTCCGGCGATCAGCCCCGCCGCCGCGGACTCCACATAGCCCTCCACTCCCGTCATCTGGCCGGCAAAGAAGAGATCCTCCCGTTCATGGAACTGGTAAGTCGGTTTTAACACGCGGGGGGAATTGATGAAGGTATTTCGGTGCATGACACCGAAACGGACGATCTCCGCATTTTCGAGGCCGGGGATCATCCGGATGATGCGCTTCTGTTCACCCCACTTCAGGTGGGTCTGGAAGCCCACCAAGTTGTAGAGAGTACCCGTGCTGTTGTCCTGGCGCAACTGAACCACGGCAAAGGGTTGTTCCCCCGTTCTCGGATCGATGAGGCCGACCGGTTTCATCGGACCGTAGAGAACGGTTTTCTCCCCCCGTTTGGCCATCACTTCGATCGGCATGCATCCTTCGAAGTAGATTTCTTTTTCGAATTCCTTCAGGGGAGTGACTTCCGCCGAGATCAGGGCTTCATAGAACCGGCGGAACTCCTCTTCGTTCATGGGGCAATTGATGTAAGCCGCCTCACCCTTATTGTACCTGGAAGCGACAAAGGCCTTTTCCATGTCGATGCTTTCCCTCTCCACGATGGGAGCGGCCGCATCGTAGAAATAGAGGTGCTCTTCTCCCGTCAGCTTTCGGATTTCCGCCGACAGAGAATCCGAAGTCAACGGGCCGGTGGCGATGATCGTCAGCCCTTTCGGAATCTCCCGGACTTCCTCCCTTACAATCTCCACATTCTTGTGACTGGAGAGTTTTTCCGTCACGCAGGAGGAAAAACGGTCCCGGTCCACGGCCAGCGCGCCGCCAGCGGGAACCGAATGGGTGTCGGCGCATTCGATGATCACCGAATCAAGCCGTCTCATCTCTTCCTTCAGCACTCCGACCGCGTTGGTCAGGTCATTGGAGCGGAGGGAGTTGCTGCAAACCAGCTCGGCGAAGTTTTTCGTCACGTGGGCGGGAGTCCGTTTCTTGGGCCGCATCTCCACCAGACGCACCGGGACTCCGCGGCGGGCCAGCTGCCACGCCGCTTCACTCCCCGCCAGCCCCGCTCCGATTACGGTTACCGATTGTGTTGTCATAACGGATACCTCCCTTCAGTTTTTCTCTTCCTGGTACTCACATTCCGTGCATTGAAGGAGAGTCCCTTTTTTCCGCCGCTTCTCCACCCTCAACCCGCTGCACCTCGGGCAAGGGCGGGGGATCGGTTTGTCCCAGGACACAAAGTCGCATTCGGGATATCGGTCACACCCGTAGAAAGTCCGGCGCTTTTTGCTTTTCCGCTCCACGATGTCCCCTTTTTTGCACTTGGGACAGGTCACCCCGGTGGATTTCAGGATCGGTTTGGTGTTGCGGCAGTCCGGAAATCCGGAACAGGCGAGGAACTTCCCGTAGCGGCCGAATTTATATACCATGGGACGGCCGCATTTTTCGCAGGCTTCATCGGAAACTTCATCCTGGATCTCCACTTCTCTCATTTCTTCCTCGGCCACTTCCAGGCGTTTGTGGAATTTTTCGTAGAAGCGTTCCAAAATTTGGACCCAATCGACTTTCCCTTCCTCGATACGATCCAGTTCTTCCTCCATGTTGACCGTGAATTCCACGTTCAGGATCTCCGGAAAAAACTCCTCCATCAGGGAAATCACGATTTCTCCCAACTCCGACGGAACCAACCGGCGATCCTCCAGCGTCACGTACCCTCGTTTCTGGATCGTGTCCAAGGTGGGCGCATAGGTGCTGGGTCGGCCGATCCCCTTCTCTTCCAGGGTTTTGACCAGACGCGCCTCGGTGTAGCGGGGCGGGGGCTGGGTGAAATGCTGTTTCGGATCGAGGGACTTTTTTTTCAGTTTTTGTCCCTCTTTCAGAGTGGGGAGGAACTTATTCTCCTCCTTTTTCCCGTCGTCGTTCCCTTCAATGTAAAGTTTCATGAAGCCGGGGAATTTCACCTTGGAACCGGTGGCCCGAAATATTGCGTCCCCCACCCGGATGTCCGCCGAGATGGCGTCCAGGACTGCCGGGGCCATCTGGCTTGCGACAAACCGTTCCCAGATCAATTTGTACAACCGATACTGGTCCCGGGAGAGGTGGGGTTTGATTTTGGCCGGCGTCCGCAAGGTGGAGGTGGGCCGGATCGCCTCGTGAGCGTCCTGGGCCCCCGATTGCTTCTTATGGACGCGGGGGTTTCGGGGCAAGTAGGACGACCCGTACTCGGATTGGATGTAATCCCGGGCCTCAAGCCGGGCCGTCTCCGCGATCCTTGTGGAATCCGTGCGCATGTATGTGATCAAACCGACGGATCCTTCCTTTTTGCCCAGATCCACCCCTTCATAAAGCTGCTGGGCGATCGCCATGGTTTTTCCGGCGCGGAAATTGAGTTTCCGGGCCGCTTCCTGCTGCAGGGAACTGGTGATGAAGGGCGGGGCGGGATTTCGACGGCGCTCACTCTTCTTCACCTCTTCCACGGTGAAACGTTTACCTTTGATCGCCTGCAACAGTTGATCCACGTCCTGTTTGTTTTTGAGATCCGTTTTCTTTTTCCCGTAGCCGTGGAATTTCGCTTCGAAGGTTTCTTCCCCGGCCTCCAAAACGGCTGTCACCGTCCAGTATTCCTCGGGCTTAAAATTGCGGATTTCGTTTTCCCGGTCGATGATCAACTTCACGGCCACCGATTGTACACGGCCGGCGGAAAGCCCCTTCTTGACTTTTTTCCAGAGCACCGGACTGATTCCGTAGCCCACCAGTCGGTCGAGAATGCGGCGGGCCTGTTGGGCCTGAACCAGGTCCATGTTGATCTTTCGCGGATGTTTGAAGGCGTCTTTCACTGCCTCTTTGGTGATTTCATTGAAAACCACCCGACATTCTTCGTCAAGTTCCAGGTTGAGGCTGTGGGCCAAGTGGTAGGCAATGGCCTCCCCTTCCCGGTCGGGGTCCGCAGCAAGATAGACGCGCTTCACTTTTTTACGGGCATTCCGGAGCTCTTTCAATACGTCGCCCTTTCCCCGGATGGTGATATATTTCGGTTTGAATTGGTTTTCGGTATCCACACCCAACTGACTCTTGGGCAGATCCCGCACATGTCCCATCGACGCTTTGACGATGTATTTCTTTCCAAGATATTTGCCGATGGTTTTCGCTTTGGCGGGCGATTCGACGATGACGAGCGAGTCGGCCATCTCTCGTCCTCCCCTCTATTGCAGGAACGCTGTTCCCTTCCACATTTCGGCAACCAAATCCTTCCTGTCGGAGGAAAAAGCCTCGAGTAGCTATTGTAACATACCAGATCCCTCCGACGGGAATCAACTTCCCTTAAGGTCAGACAACGGGACATCCGTGATTTCCTTTTATATTAAAGAGACTTTATCCCGCTTCCCCGTAATCCATACCTTCCCCAACCTTTTTCACTTTCCTTGCTTAAACCTGAAAACAAGAAAATCCCCCCGTGCCGGAGGGGGGAGACAACCAGATGCACAACAACTTTCTCGTGATTGTCCGGACGGGGAGCCGGAACTTTGCCACAACGGGTCTCTACGGCTCCGATGCCAACCGGGTCCTGGACAGAAACACGCAGAACTCCGTGGAACGTAATTCCCCGGAACTGGCTTCGATCTTCAAGACGGAATTCAATGAAAAGCGGGGGAGCAACACCCCCTCGGAAAACGTGGGCCACATGGTCAAAGCCCCCGTTCGGAACCGGCTGGAAGCGTTGTGATTTATGGTTAGGCTCAGAAGAAGGGAAGCGTTTACCCGAAATAGCGACTTTGCTGTCCTGCCCAGCGGAGAATCAGCCTGCAAGGGCGTTCAGGGGCAAAAGCTTCTCTGGGTTGCATCCGCAGGCGTTTGCCCCTGCCCGCAGCAGGAAGATTCGGAGCGGACCGTGCAACCATCCCTGCAGGACAGCATAGTGAGACCGGGGAGCACAAGCGACCCAGGCGAGACTTGTGCTCTGTGAGTGCATAGCGAGACCGGGGAGCACAAGCGACCCAGGCGAGACTTGTGCT
>NZ_QBKR01000014.1 GCF_003054245.1 Melghirimyces profundicolus | reverse complement strand
CACCCGTTCCCATCCCGAACACGGAAGTTAAGCCCTCCAGCGCCGATGGTACTTGGGGCGGGAGCCCCCGGGAGAGTAGGACGTTGCCAGGCAGAGGCCTTATTGGCCGAAGAAAAGGAAAAAGTTTCTCTTGATATTACCTGAGAAACGTTATATAATATAACTTGTCCGCCGGAAAGCGGAACATGGTTTTTGATCCTCAGTAGCTCAATGGTAGAGCGCCCGGCTGTTAACCGGTAGGTTGCAGGTTCGAGTCCTGCCTGAGGAGCCACCTGCTCCCATAGCTCAGTCGGTAGAGCGCTTCCATGGTAAGGAAGAGGTCACCAGTTCGAGTCTGGTTGGGAGCTCCATCAAGGCCCGTTGGTGAAGCGGTTAACACACCAGCCTTTCACGCTGGCATGCAGGGGTTCGAATCCCCTACGGGTCACCACACATCGCCGGGATGACTCCGGCGTGTCCATTGGGACGGTTAGCTCAGTTGGGAGAGCACCTGCCTTACAAGCAGGGGGTCGCAGGTTCGAGCCCTGCACCGTCCACCACCCAAATGAAGAGGTGGGAATCTCGGAGGGGTAGCGAAGTGGCCAAACGCAGCAGACTGTAAATCTGCCGGCTCTGCCTTCGTAGGTTCGAATCCTACCCCCTCCACCATCGATGGGGCGTAGCCAAGTGGTAAGGCAACGGACTTTGACTCCGTGATGCGTAGGTTCGATCCCTACCGCCCCAGCCATTCATTCCGACCCATTAGCTCAGCTGGCAGAGCACCTGACTTTTAATCAGGGTGTCCCAGGTTCGAATCCTGGATGGGTCACCAACCAATTTATGCGGAAGTGGCTCAGTGGTAGAGCACCGCCTTGCCAAGGCGGGGGTCGCGGGTTCGAATCCCGTCTTCCGCTCCACTTTGAAACCACCTGTGAAACAGGTGGTTTTTTATTATTTGTGGCAAACCGGAGGCATACTCCGGTTTTTTGTATTGTATAAGGATTCAGTTGAAAAAACCGAAGTCCTCAAACCTCACACAATCCCATTTGGGGTCAGAGCTCATTCCAACGCTTTCATCTCTTTTATTCAATGTTTTATTCATAATAACTGACATATAATCGTTATAACACTAAAAAGTGTATATAAGGACTGATATTTGTGTTTCAAGAAGATCCTCAGTTGTGGATATGTTAAAATGTCAGGGAGATCAATGATCAGACAACCAGAGAAAGTCGAGGGATCGTTCAGATGAAAAACAAGAAAATCACCATCATCGGGGTACCGATGGATCTGGGAGCGGACCGGCGTGGTGTGGACATGGGTCCCAGTGCGATTCGGTATGCTTCCGTCAAGGAAAAGTTGACCGGGCTTGGATGGGATGTGCAAGATCATGGAAATCTGATGGTCCCCACCCCGGAATCCTATGATGTCGGTGAATTGCAGTTGAAGTATCTCCGGGAGATCACCGAGGTCAGCAAAGAACTGGCGAGCACCATCGACAAAGTCGTAAGAACCGGCCGTTTTCCGCTGATCCTGGGCGGCGATCACAGCATTGCCATCGGAACGATCGCCGGCATGGCCAAGCACCACAAGCGCATGGGGGTCATTTGGTTCGATGCCCACGGAGATCTGAATACAGCGGAAACCAGTCCTTCCGGAAACATTCACGGAATGCCGCTTGCCGTCGGTTTGGGATTGGGGCATCCGGATCTGGTGAACATCGGCGGGTTCGCACCGAAAATCCAACCGGAAAATGTGGTCATTATCGGAGCCCGTCAGCTGGACGAAGGAGAACGGGTGCTGATCCGGGAACGGGGCATTAAGGTTTTTACCATGCATGACATCGACCGCATGGGAATGGGAGCCGTCATGGAGGAGTCCCTCAAGATCGTGTCGGAAGGTACCGACGGGGTGCACCTCAGCCTGGATCTGGACGGTTTGGACCCTCACGACGCCCCCGGTGTCGGCACGCCGGTGGCGGGCGGGATCACTTACCGCGAGAGTCACCTGGCGATGGAGATGCTGGCGGAAGCCGACCTTCTGACCTCGGCGGAGTTCGTGGAAGTCAATCCCATACTGGACCACGGCAACCGTACCGCCAAAGCGGCAGTGGCCTTGATCGGTTCCGTGTTTGGAGAAAAAGTGTTGTAAAACGGGTATCCGGACCCTCCGCGGAGAATGCGGGGGCCTTTTTTCATAGAGGACACCGGAGCTTGGTTCGTCAGGTGTAATAACCATTCATCTCCCTTTATAAAGATCATCCTTTTGGTACAATGGATACAAGGCTTTTCCATCCGGATCCGGGGATATCAAAAAACAAGGATCTGTCCGGTGCAAAAAGTTTTGAACGATCCGTCGATTTCATCTGGAAAATGAGAGGTGAAGGACTCCCATGAATGAAGGAACCCATACGACGGAGCCGCGTAAAGAGATGCCGCTCAGAAAGGATGTTCGCTTCCTCGGGAATATTCTGGGGGAAGTGTTGGTCATGCAAGGAGGCCCGACCCTCTTGGAACACGTGGAAAAAATACGGGAGCTGACGAAAGAGCTCCGTTCCACCCACGACCCGAAGTTGCTGGAGAAGTGCAAAGAACAGATCCGTCGATTGTCACCGGAGGTCCGCCGCGACGTCATCCGGGCCTTCGCACTTTACTTTCAATTGGTTAATATTGCCGAACAAAACCACCGGATCCGTCGGCACCGGGAATATCGGAGGGCTTCTGACGCCGCCCAGCCCTTCTCCATCGAAAGTGCCGTCCGTTCCTTGAAGGAGGAAGGGTTGACCGCCGAACAGGTGGACGAACTCCTGGGCAACCTGTCGCTGGAACTGGTGATGACCGCCCACCCAACGGAAGCGGTGCGAAGAACGATCCTGGACATCCATCAACGGATCGCCGAGGGCGTTGCCCGACTGGACGATCCTCTTCTTACAGACGGGGAAAGGGAGCAAGTGAGAACCCAGCTGCTTGCCGAAGTTCTCACGCTGTGGCAGAGTGACGAGTTGCGCCACCGGAAACCCACCGTGATCGATGAAGTCCGGAACGGCCTTTATTACATGGATGAAACGCTTTTTGACGTGTTGCCGGAGATCCACCGGGAATTGGAGAATAGTCTGGAAAAACATTATCCCGAAAAGCAGTGGCATGTTCCCTGTTATCTGCGTTTCGGCTCCTGGATCGGGGGGGACCGGGACGGAAACCCCTGGGTTACTTCGGAAGTCACTTGGCAGACGCTCCGCATGCAGCGGAACCTCGTGATCCGCAAGTACGAGCAAAGTGTCCGCGAGTTAATTGAAAAATTGAGCCACTCCACCCGCCTGGTTCACATCCCCGATTTTCTGCGGGAATCGGTCAAACAAGACGAGGCGGAAGTGACCCTCGGGGATATCGGGGAAGGGGAATGGAGAAACGAACAGGAGTTGTACCGTCGAAAGCTGACCTTTATCCTCGCCCGCTTGAAGCACACCCGAAGCGGGATGAAGGAGAAAGGCGCGTATGAAAACGCGACCGATTTTCTGGAAGACCTCCGGCTGATCGACCGGAGCCTGCGCACCCACCACGCCCAGTCCATCGCCGACGGACCCTTGGCCCGCCTGATCCGTCAGGTGGAGCTGTTCGGTTTCCATCTGCTGGTTTTGGACATTCGGCAGGACAGCGGTGAACATGAAAGCGCCCTGACGGAGATCCTGGCATCCCTCGGAATTGTGGAGGATTATGCAAGTCTTGGAGAAGAGGAAAAGCAGGAGCTTCTCACCGAACTGCTGGCGGACCCCCGCCCGCTGACCTCCTCCTTCATGAAGTTTTCGGAGGAGACCCAAGAGATCTTGAACCTCTTTTCCACGATCGCCGAGGCCAAAAAGGAATTCGGAGACGAGGCGATCCGCAACTATCTGATCAGCATGACTCAGGGAACCAGCGATCTTCTGGAAGTGGTGCTGTTTGCCAAGGAAGTCGGACTGTGGCGCCAGCAGAACGGTAAAGTGGAATCCTCCCTTCACGTGGTCCCCCTGCTGGAGACGATCGACGACCTCCATCGGGCGAAAGAAATCATGGAAGACTACTACCGCCATCCCAGCTACTCTCCCGATCACCACAACGGCCACCCTGTTCAGGAGATCATGCTCGGGTATTCCGACAGCAACAAGGACGGGGGAATGGTAACGGCCAACTGGGAACTGTACCGCGCCCAGAAGGACCTGTACCGCCTTTCACGGGAATACGGTCTGAACGTCCGCTTTTTTCACGGACGCGGGGGAGCTTTGGGCCGCGGCGGCGGGCCGCTGAACCAGAGCATCCAGGCCCAGCCCCCGGAAACCCTGGCGGGAGGAGTCAAAATCACCGAACAGGGGGAAGTCCTTTCTTCCCGATACGCTTTGAAACCCATCGCTTACCGGAGCCTGGAACAGGCCACCTCCGCCCTTCTGACTTCCGCTGCCAGCGCATATGCGGGTCGGACCCGGTCCCTGCCGACCCAGTGGGTGGACACGATGGAGGAGATCTCGAAGCGGGCGCTGAAATGCTATCAGTCCTTTGTGTTTGACAACCCCCATTTCCTTCCTTATTTCAATGCCTCGACTCCCCTGCCGGAAATCGGGGAGATGAAAATCGGATCCCGCCCCACCCGCCGAAAAAACAGCCAGGCCTTTGAAAACCTGCGTGCCATTCCATGGGTTTTCTCCTGGACACAGAGCCGAAATCTCTTCCCGGCCTGGTTTGCCGCGGGAAGCGGGCTGCAGGAGATCGCCCGGCGGGAAGGTGGACTGGAACGGCTGAAGGAGATGTACGAGTCCTGGGTGTTCTTCCGTTCCCTGATCGATAACCTCCAGATGGCCTTGGCAAAAGCGGATCTGGTGATCGCCCGGGAGTATTCCACCCTTGCCCGGGATCCTGAGGTGCGAAACGGGGTCTTCCCCACCATCGAAGAGGAATATCGCCGAACCAAGGAAGTGGTGCTGGCCATCACCGGTCAG
This sequence comes from Melghirimyces profundicolus, assembly GCF_003054245.1. Classification (GTDB taxonomy): domain Bacteria; phylum Bacillota; class Bacilli; order Thermoactinomycetales; family DSM-45169; genus Melghirimyces; species Melghirimyces profundicolus. Next base: position 100,928 of record NZ_QBKR01000014.1, on the reverse strand, counting down.
GACGATATCCTCGATCATATCCCGGTGATCCAGGAGTCCATCCGGTTAAGAAACCCGTATGTTGATCCCTTGAGCTTTATCCAGGTTTACCTTTTGGGGCTGATCCGGGAAGATGAAGATCCTGAAACCCGCAAAAATGAGTTGGAGCAAGTGTTGCTGACCATCAACGGCATCGCGGCGGGTTTACGCAATACGGGATAACCTCTCGCGGCCCAGTCTTAACCCAAAAGTCCTATTTTCGGATCCGCATCTCGAAATGCGTTGAAAAGTGTAGAAAAGGGTTGATCCATCCTTTACTATGGACAGTAGAAAAAGAAACATTTTCCTGACGTTAGAAAAGGGTACGGTTTTTCGCCGTTGGGTCGACCCCATGAAAAAGGCTTCCTGCGGGGAGCTTTTTTCATGGGGCCGACCCACACGAAGGGTTGTCAGCTGGAGGCTAACTACAGGAAAAGGCGGGAACGGACAATATGATCAAAAACCGGGATGAACTTGAATGGATCAAACGCGTGCGGTCGGGTGACCGGGCTGCTTTCGCGAGGTTGGTGTATCCGTACCGGCGCAGAATTTACTCCTTGGCGTATCAGAAGCTGAACCACGCCCAGGAAGCGGAGGATATCGTCCAGGAGACCTTTCTTCGGGCCTACATTCATCTCCACCGTTTCAGCTGCCGGCATCCATTTTCCACATGGATTTACCGGATTGCCACCAACCTGTGCATCGACCGGATCCGGAAGAAAAAAGCGGAAGTTCATCTGGACGCCCCGCTCGGACGGGAAGAGGGGGGGTGTTGGTACCATTTTGTGGCCTCCCGGGAAAAGACACCGGAGGAGTGGTTAATCGACCGGGAACAACAATGGGAAGTAAGACGGGCTCTTCGGGCGCTTCCCTCCAACTATCGCTCGGTGATGCTCTTGAGGTACATCCAGCAGATGCCGCTTTCCGAGATCGGGGAAAAACTCCAAATGCCTGTCACCACGGTGAAAACCCGGGTTCACCGGGGGAGGAAGGCTCTCGTCCGCCGTTTGGCCTCCTCCGTCTGAAGGCTTATCCCTCTCCCTGTATATATCCTTGGAATTACGCCCCGGGGCATTTCTTTTTTTTACTCCTTATCGCATAATGAATGGATAAGGAGAATGAGCTTGTTTCGGTCGGTCGTATACTAAACAAAGGATGGGACTTGTGGAGGGGGCCAATGCGTTTACTGGATGGCATCACTCAATATGTGAATGACATCGTCGACATTCTCATTGTCAGCTATATTATTTATAAACTGTTGATGCTGGTCAAAGGAACCCGTGCTGTTCAGCTCTTGAAGGGAATCAGTGTCGTCCTCCTGGTCTGGGTGCTGTCCAACTTCTTTGAGCTGTCGACCCTTCAGTGGCTGACGGAAACCCTTTTTTCCTGGGGAATCATCGTGATCATCATCATCTTTCAGCCCGAGCTTCGCCGGGCCCTCGAACAGCTGGGGCGGGGACGGTTCTTCAACCGGAGTGCCCGGGAGGACGAACAGATGATCACCAAGGCCGTGGGGGAAATGGTCAAAGCGGTCGCCTATCTGACCAAACGGCGGATTGGGGCTCTGATTGTGGTGGAAAGGCAAACCGGTCTGTCCGATTATGTGGAATCAGGCATTGAACTGGATGCCCATCTGGGATCGGAACTTCTGTCCAACATCTTCACGCCCAATGCGCCGCTTCACGACGGAGCCGTGGTGGTGCGCCATGACCGGGTGGTGGCTGCCGGGTGTTATTTACCCTTGTCGGAAAACCCCTTCATCAGCAAGGAGTTGGGTACCCGCCACCGGGCGGGAATGGGGATCAGCGAGGTAACCGATGCCGTGGCCATCATCGTGTCGGAAGAGACGGGGCGGATTTCGCTCGCAGTTCAAGGACAACTGGAGCGGGGTTTATCGGATGAGGAGCTGATTTCCCGCCTCTATAAAGAATTGAAGCCCCCCGGGAAAGAATCGCCTTTTTGGCACCGGAAGGGGGAGGCGGATGGATAAGTGGCTTCAGAACAATACCGTGGTCAAAGTGGTCGCGCTCCTGTTGGCTGTGATGATGTGGATGATGGTGAACGACGAGACCAATCCCTTCGGGGAAAGGGATGGGGATGTCAGCAACCTGGTTTACAACGTTCCCCTGAAGGTGGAATATGATAAAGATCGGTTTGATGTGAGCGGACTTCCCCAGACCGTCACCCTTCGGGTCAAAGGGCCCGCCCCTTCCATGAAACGCCTGGACGAATCCCGTCTGGAAGCCTATGTGGATCTGAAGGACAGAGGGGCGGGCGTTCACCGGAACATACCGATCCAGGTAAAGAAAAAAGGGTTGCCGGGTGTGGAGGTGGTAAGCCGCCCCCGGACCGTGAATGTGACCCTGAAGGAAAAGCAAAGCAAAGTGATGCCGGTGGAAATAGAAGTTATTGGAACACCCGCCGAGAACTACCATACCGGTGAGCCGGCCGTGGATCCCGGCAAAGTCCGGGTTAGCGGACCCAAAGAAAAACTGGATCAGATTCGGGCGGTCAAAGCGGTGATGAATGCCCAGGGAGCGACGGAAACGATCTCCCGTTCCGTCTCGTTACAAGTATACGGGGAAAACGGGAAGTTGGACGGGGTGCAGATCGAACCGGACTCCGTCGTTGTAAAAGTTCCCATCACCAGCTCCAGCAAAAAGGTTCCCCTGAGGATGGGCAAAGTGGTATTCCCGGCCAATGGTTACGCCGTGGAGGATCTGAAGATGAATATCGATCAGGTGACGGTTTACGGGCCGGCGTCTTATCTGGCGGATTTAAAGAGCTACCCGGGTCCCCGGTTAAATCTGTCCGAGGCGAAAGACGACCGCACTTTTGAAATGTCGGTTCCCCTTACGGGGAAAGCCGTCAAGGTGAACCCTGAACGGGTGACGGTCCGGGTGAAGATCGTCAAGGGAAAGGAAAAGATGCTGGAAGATGTTCCGATCGGAACCCGCGGTTTGAAAAAGGGGGGGGAGGCGGAAATCGCGGGGCCGGATCGTATGGATCTGACCCTTTTCGGTGCGCCTTCCCGATTGGCGGTGGATGAGTCGGATGTAAAGGCTTATGTCAACCTGGCCGGGCTGGGCACCGGGGAGCATCAAGTGCCTGTGGAAGCCGACCTGCCGGATTATCTTCGCCTGTCGGAAAAACCGACGGTGACCGTTCGGATTCAAAAATAGAGACGTTGGTTGTTCGAAGGAGGAGAAACATGGGTAAATACTTTGGGACCGACGGCGTCAGGGGTGTCGCCAACCGCGAGCTGACACCCGAACTGGCTTACCGCCTGGGACGGGCCGGGGCGTACGTGCTGACCAAGAACCGGAATGACGAAAAGGGAAAAAAGCCCCGGGTGCTGGTCGGGCGTGACACCCGGCTTTCCGGAGAACTGCTGGAATCAGCGCTGGTAGCGGGGATGTTGTCCATCGGTGTGGACGTGGCCCGTTTGGGCGTCGTCTCCACTCCGGGTGTCGCTTATCTCACCCGGGAATGGGGTGCCAGTGCCGGGGTGATGATCTCCGCTTCCCACAACCCTTTTACGGATAACGGAATCAAATTTTTCGGCCATGACGGATTCAAGTTGACCGATGAGCTGGAGAAGGAAATCGAAGACCTGCTGGATCAAGAAGATCGTTTGCCGCGCCCCGAAGGAGAAGGGATCGGACGGTCGGAAGACCGCCGGGACGCCGTCAAACAGTATCTTCAACATCTTCAGTCCACGATTCAGACCGACCTTTGCGGAATGGATATCGTCGTGGATTGTGCCAATGGAGCCGCTTCCAACCTGGCACCCACGCTACTCCGGGAACTGGGAGCCGACGTGACGGCGATCCATGCTGATCCGGACGGAGTGAACATCAACGTGGACTGCGGCTCCACCCACCCGGAGAGCCTCAGGCAGGAAGTGTTACAACGGAATGCCCATCTGGGGCTTGCCTTTGACGGGGATGCCGACCGGCTGATCGCCGTCGATGAAGAAGGTCAGATCGTGGACGGAGACCATATCCTCTTAATCTGCGGCAGTTTTATGAAGGAAGTCGGCGAGTTGACGAAAGACACCATCGTCACGACGGTGATGAGCAACATCGGTCTGTACAAAGCAGCCGAATCCATGGGAATCCGGACTGAAAAAACCAAGGTCGGGGACCGTTACGTGATGGAGGAAATGCGCCGGGGGGGGTTCAACCTGGGCGGTGAGCAGTCGGGCCATGTGATCTTCCTCGACCATAACACCACCGGAGACGGAATGCTGACCGCTCTCCAATTGTTGCGCGTGGTCAAGGAAAAAGCCACGACGCTGAACCAGCTGGCTCAGATGATGACCAAATATCCGCAGATCCTGGTGAATGTCCGGGTGAAGGAAAAAAACGGCTGGGAGCAGAACGAAGCAATTCGGAAAAAGATCGACGAAGTGGAGCAAAAGCTGGGTAACGACGGTCGGGTCCTGGTCCGACCCTCGGGAACCGAGCCGTTGATCCGGGTGATGGCGGAAGGTCCCGACGAGAAACAACTGGAATCCTATGTAAATGAAATCGCCGAGGTTGTCCGGGCCCAATTGTCCTGAACCGATTTCACTCCCGCCCCCCAGGGGATGGAAAACCATGAAGGCGGTCGCCTTGGACCCCCTTTTCGGCTGTCTTCATGGTTTCTTAACTTTACAAACAGGGAGTCCTTGCATAGCATAGTATTAGTTGCATTTAAGGAGGTGATGTCAGAAAAGCCAAGGGCCGCCATCATTTCTATCCATTGTCGTAAAGCGCCAGGACTGCGGTGGACGCCGCAGTTGACGAGGTGGAGGACAATCGAGTTTTCGGCGGATACCTCCCGGCTCATGCACCGGAGCCGAGGAACCGGAACACAAAAGAACGGGGCGACCCGTTCGACAAAAGTTCCGGTACGGTGCCCACCGGGAAAACAAAAGACGGTGGTTGGACCTGCAGCTCACCCGGATTCCGGGATGGACAGAAAACGAAAAAGCTGCTTCGGAAAAGCGGCAACCATGGATAAACACACACGTGGGGCGCCGCTTGCGAACAAGCGGCACAGCCCCGTATACCATTAGGGGGTTTGGTGAAACCGATGTGCGGAATCGTAGGATATATCGGGCCGAAACAAGCCCAAAACATCCTGTTGGAAGGTCTTCGGAAACTGGAATACCGCGGTTATGACTCGGCGGGTCTCGCCGTCTACCAAGACGGAAAGCTGAAAGTGGAAAAGGCGGAAGGCCCGCTCTCGGCCCTGGAAGAACGCCTCAACGGGCAGCCTCTGCACGGGGAAATGGGGATCGGCCACACCCGCTGGGCCACCCACGGGAAACCGTCCGATGAAAATTCCCATCCCCATGTGGATGGAAAGCAGCAATTCGCCGTGGTCCACAACGGCATTATCGAAAATTACCTCGAACTGAAGGAAGAACTTCAGGAAAAAGGTTACGCCTTCACTTCGGAGACAGATACGGAAGTGATCGCCCACCTGTTGGCCGATCTGGACGATGGGGATCTGGTATCCACCGTCCGTAAAGCGGTGGCCCGGATGGAGGGCGCCTACGCCCTGGCCATTGCCCACGTGGATGAACCGGATAAGCTGGTGGCCGTCCGTCTGGCCAGCCCGCTCATCGTTGGCGTCGGGGACGGGGAAAACTTCATCGCTTCCGACATCCCCGCCATTCTGGAGCATACCCGGGATGTCTACGTCCTGGACGACGGAGAAATGGCGGTGCTTACCCGGGACGGGGTGGAGCTTTCCACCACCGACGGAAAACCCGTCAGCCGGGATCTCATGCACGTCACCTGGGACGCCGCCACGGCGGAAAAGGGTGGTTACGAGCACTTTATGCTGAAGGAGATCCATGAACAACCCAAGGCGATCCGGGATACCCTGGCCGGGCGGATCAAGGATGGTCTTGTCGACCTTTCCCAGGAGATCTCCCTGTCGGCGGAAGAACTGAAACGCTTTGACAAAATCCACTTCGTGGCCTGCGGAACTGCTTATCACGCCGGGCTGATCGGAAAGTCCGTCGTGGAAAAACTGGCCCGCATCCCGGTGGAAGTGGATGTGGCATCCGAGTACCGGTACCGGGACCCGATCATCACCCCATCCACCCTGGTGGTGGTGGTCAGCCAGTCCGGAGAGACGGCCGACACCCTGGCCGCCCTCCGGGAAGCTCAAAAGGCGGGTGCCCAAGTACTGGGAATCACCAATGTGGTCGGAAGCTCCGTCGCCCGGGAAGCCGACGAGGTGCTGATGACCTGGGCCGGACCGGAGATTGCGGTGGCTTCCACCAAGGCTTACACCACTCAGCTGATCGCTATTTACCTTTTCGGCCTGTACCTCGCCCGGATCCTCGAAACCCGGAGCGAGTCGGAACTGGCCGAAGCGACGGAAGCGCTCTTGAAGCTGCCGAAGCAGGCGGAAACCCTTCTGGAGGATCCCTCCGCCATCCGGCGTTTCGCCGGGGATATCGCCCAACACGAAGATCTCTTCTTCATCGGTCGCGGCTTGGATCACGCGGTGGTCATGGAGGGCTCCCTGAAGCTGAAAGAGATCTCCTACATTCATTCCGATGCCTACGCCGCCGGGGAGCTGAAGCACGGCACCCTGGCCCTGATCGAGGAAGGCATCCCGGTAATCGCTCTGGCCACCCAGAAGGCCGTCTACGATAAAATGGTCTCCAACATCATCGAAGTGAAGGCCCGGGGGGCCCACGTGCTGGGTCTGGGCCTGGAGGGGGACGACGAGCTGGGCAAATCCGTGGATGAAGTCATCACCATCCCGGAAACCCTTCCCCTCCTCACCCCGGTCCTCTCCGTCATCCCGCTTCAGCTCCTGGCCTACTACACCTCCACCGCCCGCGGCCTCAACGTCGACAAGCCGCGCAACCTGGCCAAGAGCGTCACGGTGGAGTGAGAAGGGATCATGCAACCGTAAAATAAAGCCGCAAACGGATTGTCCGCTTTTTGGGGCCACGCCCCGAAAAGCGGATTTTTCTTTTGACTGACGGGAGGTATAGAATTTGGTGAAAAGACGAAGGAATGAATAAAAAATGGAGCGTTGCATAAAAGAAGCGGGGAACCGGGATTTCTGGTAACATCCAATAATGGTTGGAATAATCAACGATCGAGAACACCCTTGGGGTTCATATTTCGTTCGCATGCGGCCAATTTGCAATAGACTGATTCTGCATCAAGCCTTTCAAAGGGGAACCATGAGAAAAGTCGGTTCCGTTCGAAACCGACTTTTCCGGACAAAGGATATTTAGGCTATATTTCAGGCTTGATGGGTTTCAACCATGAATATGGAACGGCTAACAACCACATTCTTCCTCCTCCCGTCTCCAATTGGTTTCCCTTCCGGTTGCCGGGCAAGCCCGGAACTCATCCCCTTCGCGGTAAGCTGCTTTTTCGCCGGCTTCGCTTACATAATTCCCGGCCTCAGCTACCCGTTCACCCGTCCGAAAAGCACGGTTGCGATCCGCCATGATGGATTCACCTCCTTTTCCGGTAGGGTTTCCATTACGGTTTTCATCATGTAACGAACCTCTTGACCTTACCAACCGTTGCAGAGCTTCAGCCGGATGATGGTTCAGACGGAACCATTTGCAAGGTCATGGAGCAAGAACCCTTAAATGAGGCATGAACTGTATGAATCCTGTTGGACGGTTCCTTTATCATAGTTGACAGGAATTCCTCAGCCATGTTTAGATAAATACCATACAGGGGTATCCTATATTAAGTAAACCAAAACAAAGGCGGGAAGGCTATGCAATACGATAAAGACAAGCTTCTGAACCGATTGCGAAGGGTGGAAGGACAAGTTCGCGGCGTTCAAAAGATGGTGGAGGAAGACCGATACTGCATGGATGTCTTGGCCCAACTGGCCGCCATCAAATCCGCCGCCAACAGCATCGGGCTTCAAATCCTGGAAGGGCACGCGAAAAGCTGCATGACCGAAGCGATCCAATCCGGGGAAGGGGAGCCGAAAATCCGGGAAATGGTGGAGGTCCTGCGCTCTTTCGTGAAATAAGGAGGTGTTGCTGATGAGTCCATCCTTCGAGGTGAAAGTGGAAGGAATGCATTGTGCCAGCTGTGCGCAACGGATCGAGAAAGGATTGTCCCGGATGGAGGGGATCGAGGAGGTCAGCCTCAACCCGGCGACGGAGAAAGCCTCCCTCACCTACGATCCGGATCAAGTATCGAGTACCGATATCGTCAAGAAAATCCGGGATCTGGGTTACGACGTGGCCAATGAAGAGGTGGAATTGGACATACACGGCATGACGTGCGCCAGTTGTGCCGCCCGGATTGAGAAAGCCTTGAACCGGATGGACGGAGTGACGGAAGCCCGGATCAACCTGGCCACGGAACGGGGATCGGTCGCTTATCACCCGGAATCGGTGGAACTGGAGGCGATTCTGCAGAAGGTTCAGGACCTCGGATACGAAGCTGCTCCCCGGGAAGAAGAGACGGCTCTGACAGAAGGGCGCGACAAGGAAATCGGGTTTCAAAAACGGTTGTTTCTGGTTGCCGCCGTTCTTTCTGTCCCATTGGTCTGGACCATGTTCCACCATTGGGAGCCGTTGGCGTGGTTGGTACCGGACATTCTCCTGAATGGCTATGTGCAACTGTTGTTGGCGACCCCGGTCCAGTTCTACGCCGGTTGGCGGTTTTACCGGGGTGCATGGAAGAGCCTGAAACACGGCTCCGCCAACATGGATGTGTTGGTGGCGTTGGGAACGTCCGCCGCCTATTTCTACAGCCTGTACATCTTGCTCACCGGCGGGAATGCCTTGTATTTCGAAACGGCGGCGATTATTATCACCCTGATCTTACTGGGCAAACTGCTGGAGGCCCGGGCCAAGGGCCGGACTTCCGAGGCGATCCGAAAGTTGATGGACCTGAAGGCCAAGAAAGCCGTGGTGGTCCGGAACGGGGAGGAAATCGAAGTTCCCGTGGAAGAAGTCGTGGAAGGCGATACCCTTCGGGTGCGCCCCGGTGAAAAGATCCCGGTGGACGGGGTCGTTCTTGAAGGGCAGTCGGCCGTGGACGAATCGATGCTCACCGGGGAGAGCATCCCCGTGGACAAATCCGAGGGGGATGAGGTGATCGGGGCCACCCTGAACAAAAACGGGACCCTCACCTTCCGCGCCACCAAGGTGGGGAAAGAAACGGCCCTCTCCCAAATCATCCGGATCGTCGAAGAGGCACAGGGGACCAAAGCCCCGGTACAACGGCTGGCCGACCGAATCGCGAGCATCTTTGTCCCCATCGTGCTGGTGATTGCCGCCACCACCTTTCTTCTCTGGTATTTCCTTTTCGCGCCGGGCAACTTGGAAGTGGCCATCCTCAATTTGACGGCGGTACTGGTGATCGCCTGTCCCTGTTCCCTGGGATTGGCCACGCCCACCTCGATCATGGTCGGAACGGGGAAAGGTGCGGAAAACGGCATCCTGTTTAAAGGGGGGCAGTACCTGGAACAAACCCATCGCATCGACGCCGTCATCCTGGACAAAACCGGGACCCTCACGAAGGGAGAGCCTGAGTTAACCGACATTCTGCCCGCCAACGACTGGTCCGAGGAGGAACTCCTCCGATGGGCGGCTTCTGCCGAGAAAGCATCGGAACACCCCTTGGCACAGGCGATCGTGCGAAAAGCCGAGGAACAACAGGCCGAACTGTTGCCTTCCGATCGGTTCAAGGCCATACCGGGGCATGGAATTCAGACCGTGATCGGTGGAAAACCGGTGTGGATCGGCACGGATAAACTGATGCGGGAACAAGAGGTCCCGGTGGAGGACTTGGAGAAAGAGAAAGAGCGCTTGGAGGAAGAAGGGAAGACCGCCATGTGGGTGGCGGTGAACGGTCAACCGGCGGGGCTGATCGCCGTGGCCGATACCGTCAAAGAAACCTCGGCCCAAGCGGTCCGTCAGCTGACGGACATGGGGATCGAGGTGTGGATGGTAACCGGGGACAATGAGCGAACGGCCCGGGCCATCGCGGACCAAGTCGGAATCCAACACGTCCGGGCGGAAGTTCTGCCCGAGGATAAAGCCAAAGAAGTCAACCGGTTGCAGGACGAAGGCAAAACCGTGGCCATGGTGGGGGACGGAATCAATGACGCTCCCGCCCTGGCCGCTGCGGATATCGGAATGGCGGTGGGAACCGGAACCGATGTCGCCATCGAAGCGGCGGATGTCACTCTGATGAGCGAGGATCTGCGGACAATTCCAGCCGCGATTCGGATGAGCCGATTGACCCTGCGCAACATCAAGCAGAACCTGTTTTGGGCGTTCTTTTACAATTCCGTTGGCATTCCGGTGGCGGCAGCCGGTCTGTTGGCACCGTGGATTGCCGGGGCGGCCATGGCCTTCAGTTCAGTCACGGTGGTCAGCAACGCCCTGCGTCTCAAACGGGTCCGATTGATGAAATCCGCATAAGGAGGTGAGATCATGGCAACCATTACACTCCGGGTCGAAGGGATGACCTGCGGCCACTGCAAGCAATCGGTGGAAGGCGCCCTGGAGAAGGTACCGGGGGTCGAGGAAGCCCGGGTGAGTTTGGAGGAGAAGACAGCAACCGTGCAGTTTGATGAAACGAAAACCGACATTGCAGCATTGAAGCAAGCCGTGGAAGGTCAAGGTTATGATGTGGAATAAATCCGTTGTAACCCGGACAAGGTATCGACTTGGTGACCGTCAAAGGCGAAGGCGTGAAGTGAAGAGGAGTGCGAAGCAAGAAAAGGAACAGTAGCCGGGGAAAAAATCCTCGGCCTTTTTTATGCCCCGAAAGGGAGTACCGTATCAGGGATCAGCAGTTAGTCACTCACTGATTTTCATTAAAAGGGGCGATTACTTTAAAACTCCGTGGTTCTACTCAAGGCCTGAAACTGCTTGAACGTCATCCTGTCGTCTTTATTAAACCGGCGATCGGATCACTCGGGAAGGGGATCTCCCAAATCCAATCAAAAGGGGAAAAAGGCGAGTGGCAAATCAGTGGTGAGACGGCCAAGGTGGCGCAGCGAAAGAGAAATCTGACGAACCTGTCGCAAAACGGGAAGGCCGTTCCGGCACCCACCGTTTTGTCTCACGCTTTTCCGAACAAAAACTCTCGGATCATCCTTGGATCAGGCGATTAGCTTTAGAGGGCGAACCCAATCTTATCCCAATACAATTTCGCACCCGGCCATCCATTCGCGAGCAAATTCATTCACAATTGTGTACGTAAACCTGCTGAACGTTACCTCCCGTAAAGGCCGAGCATCATAAACGGTGGACAATTGGGCGGGATTCTTGTGTTTGATCAATGGGTCAGCAACATTGACCGTAAGAAAAGGAATGTTCTTTTAAAGAAGACTTTCCGTCAGAGCCGCTATCAAATCTATAGGATTGATCATGGTCACAGTTTTTCGCGAAACGATTTTCCGGATCGACCTGATTGTCATTGGACGCCACATACACTGAGTTACCTGCCTCAGAAACTCAAACCGAACGCCTTTTATCATTGGTGTCTGAATCAGCTTCACAGTTCCGACGAGCTGTTACGGTTCGTAAAAATGATTGAGCAGTTACCGAATCAGCAAATATATAAAGTGATCTCATCCATCCCAAAAGATTGGCATGTATCACAGGGGGAAAAAGAGTCATTATACGCTTACCTCAAAAAAGCCAAAAAAATGCTTCGGAAGGTACGGTAACGAAAAGCCATTTTTGGAGCCACTTGCTGAAATCGCTTCTTCTTTATGTGGATTTTACTGTAAAAAGGACGTCCAAAGGACGCCCTCTTTCTTATCAACCTTGTTCATCCGTTCCGGCGAAACGATGTTCCAGTGTTGTCGAGGATCACCTGCAAACACTCTCCACTTCACCTTCCAGTTGCAAATGGGTGTCCCGCTAAAACTCCACGTTCGGCTTCAATCCGGTATACTCATACCCGACGTCTCAGAGATCGATCTTTAAAAAAGAACCCGAGCAGGAATGACCCCTGGCTCGGCCTCTTCACGGTGGGAGATCATGATTCGGTGGCTATGGGTGACCACGCACCCATTCATACGATACGATTACTGCAATTTGGATCCGGGATTCATCGGTCGGTCGCCGGCGCGATCCGTATTGCCATCCAACAAATGAGTCATCCCGCGTGCCAATGTATCGTCTTCCAGTACGCTGTAAAGATGGTAACCAAGGTCTTCTCGCTTCAACAAGATCTCTTCCAAAACTTCAACGGTCCCCCAGTCTTGCAGTTCATGAGCCCGGGAGATTTGTTTGCGCATCATTTCCTGAATCTTCAATTCATGCTCCAAATCGTTGCGGATAAAGTCACGCATCGTGTAACGCCCTTCGACCTCATGCTTGATATACGAAAGCTCATGCTGAGTCATCAGATGAGCCGTCGGCACACCACCGAGACGAGCCACCCGTTCGCCGATTTGATCGATATGTTTTTGTGTGACGTCTCGATGTTCCTCAAGCAGGTGGTGCAAACTGAGGAACGACTCGGCCCCCTCGGTTAACCAATGGTGTTTGTTGTATTGATGCAAAGCAACGTTGAGTGCACATTGATGATCATCCAACATCAACGCCATTTCCAGTCTTGTTTCATATGGAAGCCCGATGCCGGCGCCGATTTCTTTCACCGTTCGCGGCTCCTGACGGAGGATCATGTCGTGATTGGTGGAGTGACCGGGGGTATCAGCTTGAAAACCTGACTTATTTAAATTGAATTCCCCGGCAAAATTCTTTAAATTCGTCATCACAGTCGCATTTGTCGATGGTTGTTGTATCCCCTCTTGCTTCAAAGGATTCACTCCCTTAATAAGTGGATGATGGTCATTCGCTGGTTATTTTCAAGAATCCGACTCAAGAATATACATGGAAAAATGACCGAATCGATTTTCCTGAGCTCTGTTTATTTGACCGCCGCGAGGAACGGTTGAGACGGTTGTCCACAATTAGCAAAAAATGATGATTGGCAGGAAGATGCGATAAAGAGATGTTTTCCAAAATGAAAATGGCCGACATCCCCGGGATGACGGCCATTCTTTTGGAAACGGAGGGGACAGGCAGGGACTGTCACTCCGCGGAGGGTTGCAGGTATGGACTGAGATCGACACCGAGGGATTGCGCCAGACGTTCCCCGTACTCCCGGTCGGCCCGGTAAAAGTTGCAGATAGCGAGGAGCCGGGTTTTTTCGTTCACTTGCTTCAGGTCCTGGGTCAGGTTTTGGATCAGGTTTTTCCGTTCCGCTTCGGTGAAGGCGCGCCACAGCTCCCCTGCTTGGCGGAAATCGTCCGTCTTTTGGATCTTCCGGCGGCCGGCGGTTCCGGAAAGGGGAGACTCGCTTTCCAGGTAGGCGGGGTCCTCCACCGGGGTATCTCCGTACCGGTTGGGTTCGTAGTTCACCGGGGACAGATCCGTACGGGTCTGCATGTTGCCGTCCCGTTGGTAGTTTCTCACCGGGGCGTAGGGGCAGTTGATGGGCAGGTTGAGGTAGTTGGGCCCGATCCGGTGACGCTGGGTGTCGGGGTAAGAGAAGAGCCGGCCCTGCAACAATTTGTCTTCGGATGGCTCAATTCCCGGTACGAGCGCGCTGGGGGAGAAAGCGGACTGCTCCACCTCGGCGAAGAAATTTTTCGGGTTGCGATTCAGGGTCATGCGCCCAACCCGTTGCCAGGGATATCGATCTTCCGGCCAAGTTTTGGTGGGGTCCAGCGGATCCCAGTCGAACCGGTCCAAATCTTCGGGATCCATGATCTGCACATGGAGATCCCACTCGGGATAGTCACCCCGTTCGATATGTTCGTACAAATCCCGCGTCGCGTGCTGGAAATCCCGGCCCTGGATTTCGGCCGCTTCTTCCGCGGAGAGGTTTTTCACGCCCTGGAGGGGCTTCCAGTAATATTTCACGTAGACGGTTTTCCCTTCGGTGTTGACCCATTTGAAAGCGTGCACCCCGAAGCCTTCCATCTGTCGGTAGTTGGCGGGGGTCCCGTAATCGGAAAAGACCCAGGTCATCATGTGAGTGGATTCGGGAGACAGGGTCATGAAGTCCCAATAACGGTCCGGGTCCTGAATGTTGGTGTCCGGAGCCGGCTTGAGGGAGTGAATCATGTCGGGGAATTTCATGGCGTCCCGGATGAAGAAAACAGGCAAATGATTGCCGACGAGGTCGTAGTTCCCTTCCTCCGTGTAAAATTTGACCGCAAACCCCCGCGGATCCCGGGCTGTTTCCGGGGAACCGGCGGGGTGGATCACGGTGGAAAAGCGGACGAAGACCGGGGTTTCCTGCCCCTCTTCTTGAAGGAAAGCGGCCCGGGTGTATTTCTTCATGGAACGGCTGACGCGGAAGACCCCGTGGGCCCCGGCACCCCGGGCATGAACAACCCGCTCCGGCACCCGTTCCCGGTCGAAATGAGCCAGCTTCTCGATCAGATGGTAGTCTTCCAGCAACGTGGGTCCCCGTTGTCCGGCGGTACGGGAATTTTGATTGTCCCCCACGGGTACCCCCTGGTTGGTGGTCAGTCGTTTTTTGCTCTCCATGGTTCCATCCCCTTTTTATACAGAGTTTAACATTATACTGGTTTCTTTTTAATAATAATTTTAAATAAGGAGGGGTGTCAATGATTTTCTGATTCCAAAAAATGGGATGGAGACAGCATTTTACGGACTTCCTGCCTAAAGGCGTTGTGATGGATGGTCAGGCTCAGAAGAAGGGAAACGTTTACCCGAAACAGCGACTTTGCAGTCCTGCCCGGCGGAGAATCAGCCGGCAAGGGCGTTCAGGGGCAAAAGCTTCTCTGTGTTACATCCGAAGGCGTTTGCCCCTGCCCGCAGCAGGAAGATTCGGGCGGACAGCGCAACCATCTCTGCAGGAAAATGTGAAGTGTTGAGTTCCCCCGCTGGAATAACAGAGTAACTGCACTTTAAAAGCAAGCCTTTTAGCATCACTCCCCCTCACTTGGTTTGAGGGGGAGTGATGCTTCGTTTGTTCTTCAAAAAACTGAAATTCGACGGTTCGCAAAACCCGGCACTCTGAAAAAAAGTTTCGACAGCCTGAGCCCTGGTGGGGCTGTTCACATTGGTGGAAGCGGTAAGTACGAGGGAGAACGGCGAGGGGGAGGTGGGCGAATGGGATGGGGAATAATTGGAACGGGATTGTACCACCATGGAATCCACCACTCTCCCGCCATCGGAAAGCAGAAGGGGATTCCGATCCAATACTGAGGGAACATGAAACTCACCCCCTTCCTTTTTGCTTACATTACGTTATGTTGGGCCGGAGTCCCTGTGAAGGCGATGGAGAGTTCATCCATAAAAGAGATAACAACGGATTCCATTAGAAGCTTGTGATTTATGGTAAGGCTCAGAAGAAGGGAAGCGTTTACCCAAAATAGCGACTTTGCAGTCCTGCCCGGCCGAGAATCAGCCTGCCAGTTCTCTGTGTTCCACCCGAAGGCGTTTTGCCCCTGCCCGCAGCAGGAAGATTCGGAGCGGACAGTGCATCCATCCCTGCAGAACAGCATAGCGACAGCATAGCGACGACCGGGGAGTGAAGGGATCCCGGCGAGACTTGTGCTCTGTGAGTGCATAGCGAGACCGGGGAGTGAACGACCCAGGCGAGACTTGTGCTCTGTGAGTGCATAGCGAGACCGGCTTCGGGTAAATGCCGCCGCTCACTTTTTCGCATCGCTTCCAGGCCTTCGGTAACAAGCCGGTTCCTTGGGAAATATAGAAATATATATGGATCGGGAACGAAAGTCTCCCTTCTCCAATCGGATTGTGAGATAATCGAAAATGACCGAGTGAAAGGGGGTGCGGCGCATTTGAAGGTGGTGAAAATTCTCGTCCATGCGAGCACCTGGTTTGCGCCGGTGCTGGTGCCGCTGGTCGTCTGGTTGCTGACGAACGAGCGGGAACTGAAACGGCTTTCCCTGCAGGCCCTGGTGTTCCATTTCGTGATCTGGTTGCTGGTGTCGATCTCCTACCTGTTCTCCTTTATTCTGATCGGTATTCCATTCCTGATCATTTTCGGCCTGATCGGGCTGATCGCCCCGATCGTGGGGATCGTGAGGGCTCTTCAGGAACGGCGGTTCGATTACCCGATCATCGGTTCCTTCATCCAATGAAAGGAATCAGCCCCAAAGCCCCCGGAGGGACTGTTATGGTTCCGGTGATCAGCTTCCATGGGGGGGTGACATAAACATAGGCCGGCGGGCGCTTGATCGGGGAGATTGTTTTCGGTGGGCTGATCGAAAAATGTCCACATCCCACACGGCACCGGAGATTCCCCGGTCCATCTTTTCCCGTCTTCCGCTCTCGCGCTGTTCGGCGGTACCGGCGCTGAAGCATGAACAAGCCCTCCCAAAGCGAGGAAAGTCGCTTTTGGGAGGGCTTGTTTGCTGTCGGTCACGGGTGGGCCAGGTTCAGGTCCCTTTCGCGCTGGCTCTTGTCCCGGGTCCCCGGTTCTTGAAGCGTTGGATTCGACGGATGAACGATACTGATCCGGGGTGATTCGCATCCCGTTTTTTCAGGACATCCGCCATTGGCGGAGGTCCTGTGTGATGTCAGCGGAGTTTTTGCATGAGACGGGGGTGTTTGAGGGATGGTAAGGGTGTCTCTTGCGAAAAAGGAGGGAATGAGAATGAGCAAGTATTTCGGATTGCTGTTCGCGGTGTTGCTTCCCCTGGTGGTTGGCCAGAGCTCCATCGCTTGGGCGGAATCTTCGAAGGGTGCCGAGGTGGGGGAGCCGAACGGCACCGGCGCCCGAAACAACTACACCAACACGGGCACCTACAACAATTATCCGCCCCCGGAGAGGGTCCGCTACACTCCCAATACCAGCAACTATATCGATTACGACAACGGTCGCGGAGCGATGAATCAGTTTCGCCGGACCGCGACGGAATATACAGAGACCCCCGACTGGGGGTGGATCGGACTCCTGGGTCTGTTGGGACTCCTTGGCCGCCGCCGTCGGGAAGAATCGAAGTCCTAAGTAAAATGGCCCCGGGATCCGGGGCCTTCACGATGATTCAGCAGAATGGAACGTACCCTGTACAAGTGGACCAATAAGAGGATTTCCATCCCAATCCTCCATATGGAAGGGGGCCGTTCGACTCACGGTCCAAGCTTGGGAATTGCAAGGCATGTTCCGCTCCGGGAGGATGAACCAAGCATCCCGCCCCTTCGGGAGTGTGAAATGCCAAAGCCGGCCGGATCCCCATACGGAGTCCTGCAAGGCGCTTTTTGCGATCAAACGGTATTTGATTAATTGTTGATATAGCGTTCAAAAACGAACCCGAAGTCCCGGATCCCATATTGTTTGTGCTTGTCCATGAGCCAGTGGAAGGCGATTTCGTTGATCTCCTTGAATTGTTCATGCAACGAGCCTTCGGAACGTCCCCGGCCCAGGGTGGTGGAGGCCATTTGGAGACTTTGTTTGGCATAATCCATGGAGATGGCGTTTTCCTGGGTGATTTCCGCGATTTTGATCAGGGCTTTATACAGGTCCTTCAGTTCTTCCAGATGTTTTTTGTTGACATCGATGGAGTATTGGGTCGAGCCCATGGTGAATTTGATTTCCACATCCAGATCCATGGTTCCGGCGGTTTCGAGCATGACGTTTGAAATTTCGTGTTTATAGTAATCATAGCGGCGGAGGACCCGTTTCTTGCTTGTCGCGCTCGTCCCGTCCAGGTGAATCAGGGCCTTGTTGGTGAAGCAGTACTCGTCGGATTTGGATTTGATCAGGAAGAAGATTTTCTCGTCATCTTCATGCATCACATAATCATCCGCGTCCGCCTTGTCGTAATCCTGCGGTTTAATCACGGTGCCGACATCGCTTAATCCGAGAACATCGGATGCCACTTTTCCAAACATCGGATCCAACCTTTCTCAATATCTTTTTTTGGTATGACGAACTCCCTCTTTATCATAGCTATAAAAAAACTTCCTTCTTAGACGGGATCAGTCGGGCGGACCGGTGGAAATGATCCGGGCTTCCTGGGTCAGCCGTGTCCCAAGCGAAGCGTGACAGGCTGGGAAACGGTTCGGATGGGCTCGTTCAAATCGCTTAAGGGGCGAGCTTGCAACAGGTGTTGAAGGGTGACTTTCAGATCGGAAGACATGTGAACCCGCAAGGGACTGCGAGTCATCCAATGCAGAACCCCCAGGCAGTATATCTTTTTGACCGTTAATTGGGGATGTTTTGATGTGGACGGAAAGATGAGGTTTTCATAGGCCTGCATGGACAGCAAAAGCTGAACGAGTTCAGCCTGAGACATGGGGCTTCGATCACCACCTCGGTTTGTGTAAAGGATTGTATGTTCAGTGTAAAAAAAACAAGGGGATATGTATATTCGAATAATGGGTTAATCCAAAGTCAGACAAAAACATTAGATCGGCATATTTCAAAAAGCCTCCATGGTTGCAGGTTTTTTGAAATATCCCGGGCGCCTGCCAGCAGTCCGTATATTGATCCATGCAACGGGACTCCTGAGCCGTTATTCGGAGATGGCTTCCATCCCGACACAGGTTTTGTTCGAGGATCAGCCGAAATGCATCCCAATCACCGGGGTTACGATAAAATCGTCCCGAAGATGCTGAGGCAAGGTTAAGAAAAAGGACGGATGGTGAATCCCTTTCGGAAGGAGCCGCGTTCCTCATAAGCGGGAACCATTGCCTCGCCCAATGGAAAGGAGGGATCCTGGTGGATTTGCCCGATATCCTTATTGGTGTGGTTCTTGCCATTATCTTTTGGAAGTTGTTGAAAATCACTTTCAAAACGTTTTTCTGGGTTTTGGTCGTCGGTTTGGCAGCGGCGTTTCTCCTGCCGGATCAACTTCCCCTGATCGGTGACCTGGGAGTCTCCATTCTCAGTTTCCTGGGTTCCTTGTTGTTGTTGACCGTGGCCGGTTTCTTTTTCTTCACGGGAGATTAAGACGGAATCGGAGAACGCTCCCTTGTTTCGTTGCAAGGGGGTATTTGTGACAGGTGGAGAACAGGAAAATCGCGATGTCCGCTGTGCCGGGGTTTTTTCGGACTTGGGGTTTCATCCGGGAACTTGTCCCTTTCCTGACATAAATTAAAAATACGGTCAATATAATGGAACATCATACCCATTATATTGGGGCCCGGGCCTGATAGAGAAGGGGGATTCATTTGACAGGTGGCGGCTCCGAATCCATGAAATGGAGGAGTTTGATGGTATATCATCCCGACAGGAAGGTGATGACCTCCCTGACCTTGGCCGGATCGCTGCTTTTTGGAAGCCATTCCGCGAATGCAGCCGCAGTAAAGCCGGAGGTGCAGAAGGAAAACGCAAATGACCGCATGAAGGGTAACGAAGTGGTGGAGAAAGCTTCGGTGGTCCAGAAATCTCCCCACAAGATGCAGTACAATGTCATTTCATCGGGAATCCGCATGCACATGGGGGCGAATTCGGGTTCAACCCCATCGGGAGAGGTGCAGGCGGAGGGCCGGCTGAAGGTATCCGCCGGTTACCACGTCGTCGAAAAAGGGGATACCCTCAGCGAGATTGCTCAAGAGCATAACACGCAGCTGAATGCACTTTTAAAACTGAATACCCAAGTGAAGGATCCGGACAGAATCTATGTGGGACAAAAAATCAGATTGGGAGCTTCCGCCGAGAGCGAGGGGACTCTTTCATCCGACAAAAGTTCCGTTGAAGGGTCCGGTGAAAAAGAGGGGACGGTGAAGCTCGCCTCCAAAGGGGGCGGTGAAGCGAGCGGCGGATGGCAGGCAAAGGCGGCGGCAATCATCAATGACGCCAAAGCGAAACTGAATGCTTCCTACCGGTATGGAGCGACGGGGCCCTCCAGTTTTGACTGTTCCGGTTTTA
The DNA here is from genome assembly GCF_003054245.1 of Melghirimyces profundicolus. Lineage (GTDB taxonomy): Bacteria > Bacillota > Bacilli > Thermoactinomycetales > DSM-45169 > Melghirimyces > Melghirimyces profundicolus. The sequence goes on along the minus strand of NZ_QBKR01000014.1, from coordinate 81,060 downwards.
CGCAATATGTTTTTAGCCAAAACGGTTACAATCTTCCCAGGAGCAGCTCCGCTCAGGCTACCGTGGGGGTGTCCGTCACCCGCGGAGACCTGCGGGCAGGCGATTTGCTCTTTTTCCGCACCGGCGGGGGCGGAATCAGTCACGTCTCCATTTATATGGGGGACGGCCAAATCATCCATGCCACGAATCCCGAACAGGACATCACCATCAATCACCTCAGCGAAGCATACTGGAGCGAACGCTTTTCCGGAGCCCGGCGGGTGATTCACTAAACTTTCCGGTCGAAAAACCGGCTTCCTTTCGGGAAGCCGGTTTTCATTCCCGTCCCTTTCGCAGCCAAAAAAGGACCAGACCCATGATGAGAAACAGGGCTCCTGTGACGATGTAGAAGGGATAGGAAGCGCCGGTGTCGGGGAGCGGTTGACCTGCATGTGCACCGGGCAGCCCGGCAGCCGCTCCCGGTTCCGCGCCAGCCGTCGCGGGAAAGAGGAGCAGAATCCAGGTTGAAACCAGGGCGGCCCACTGTTTCATATCGGTGCCCTCCTTTGAAAGTTCGTCAAACTCTCCATATTAAATTTGTTCGAGTCGGATCCGCCTTTTTACTGCCACTAACCCGGTTATTGCCCAAAATTACATCTTGCCGTCTATCTGTCACATCCCCCATCCTAGTCCGGTGGAAGGGGGGGAGAGGGAGGGGGAGAAATAGGAAGTAATTCTATGGGAGGGGGTTCGGACATGAAACGGAAAATCGTCTTCGCGGTGCTGGTGCTGGGATTGGTGTTCGGAGGATGGACGCCGGGGGCCGAAGCCAAAGAAAAAACAGGCGGTGAAAAGTCTTACCATGAAGTGAGCAATTTCACCGGGGGGAGATATGAAGGAACCAAGGAGGAGGGCGGATTGGCTTTGGATCCCGGTTCCGCGATGCGGGAGAAGGATGCCGCCGGGAAATACAACGGGGGAACCTACTATTACGGGCGCTGGACGGCCCCGGTCCACGCCGTTTCTTTTGAGGAAGCGATTGCCTCCTGGCAAGCCGTCACGCCAAAAGGGACTTGGATGGAGGTGGAGCTGAAGGCCCGGACCAAGAAGGGGTGGACCAAATGGTACAGCATGGGGGTCTGGCATGAACACGACCAACCCTTCCAGCGGCATTCCGTCCGGGGGCAGGGGGATCGGGACGGTTACGTGGCGGTTGACACGCTGAAACTGAAGAAATCCGCCACAGCGGTGCGTGCACGGGTCACCCTGTTCACGGAAGACCTTTCCCAAACCCCTGTGCTCCGCTCCTATGGAATCGCGTTTTCCAAGGGAAAAGATAAACCCGGGCGCGTTCCGTCGCGGGGAGCGACCCCGGCCCTGGATGTTCCCATGCGCTCTCAGATGGTGTACCCCGACGGAGGGGAAGTCTGGTGCTCTCCCACCTCCACGTCCATGGTCATGGCCTATTGGGCCAATGTAACCGGAAACCGGGATTGGGACCAAAGGGTTCCCGAAGTGGTGGAAGGCGTCTGGGACTATGTCTATGACGGCGGAGGCAACTGGCCTTTCAACACCGCCTATGCCGCTTCCAAGGGATTGGAGGGAAAAGTGGTCCGGTTGTCCAGCCTCGCCGAAGTGGAGCGCTGGGTCCGGGCGGAGGTGCCGGTCATTATCAGTCTCGGATACAAAGAGGGGGAACTCACCGGAAGTCCGATTCCCAGCTCCCCGGGCCATCTGCTGGTGATCCGCGGTTTTGACGATAAAGGGAACGTTCTGACCAACGATCCTGCCGGTCCGTCGAATGAATCCGTCCGAATCACTTATGACCGCGGGGAAATGGAACGGCTCTGGTTGGAACACTCCAACGGCACTGTTTATCTGATCCACCCCCGTGGATGGAAGACCCCGGATTTACGGTGAAGAGGTCGTTGTATTGAACCACCCGGCTGACGCCGGGTTTTTTCATTCAATTTAAAAAACCCCGCCGGAGAGCGGGGTGTAACATCAACCCTTAATCTTCGAGATTTTTCTTTTTCAGGTACCAGTCCGTTCCGGTGAGATCTCCCTGCAGACGTTCATTAACGCCTTCGACGTTGGTGGGGGCGGGTTCAACGACTTGGTCTCCCGGTTTCCAATCAGCGGGTGCTGCCACGCTGTGTTTGTCGGCGGTTTGGAGACCGTCCACCAACCGGAGGATCTCATCGATGCTGCGTCCCACATTCAGGGGGTAATAGATGATCGCCCGGACGGTTTGTTTCGGATCGATGACAAACACGCACCGGACCGTGGCTGTCTCGCTGGCTCCCGGATGAATCATGCCGTACTTTTGGGCGACGGCGGTGTTCAGATCGGCGATCACCGGGAACGGGATTTCCACGCCCATCTTCTCTTTGATGTTGGTGACCCAAGCCAGGTGGGCCGGCAGGCTGTCAACACTGAGGCCCAGCAGTTGGACGTTCCGTTTTTCAAACTCCTCGTTTTTACGGGCAAAACTGATGAACTCCGTGGAACAGACCGGGGTGAAATCCGCCGGGTGGGAGAACAGAACCACCCATTTGCCTTCATAGTCCGAAAGGCTGATTTCCCCTTGGGTGGTTTTGGCAGTGAAGGAAGGAGCGGGGTCCCCGATTTTTGGAAGGGTGGGAGTCGCGTTTTCGACATCCAGAGCCATGCAATAACCTCCTTTTAGGATGTGGCCCGTTTCGGACCTGGTTATTAAGTAATCACATCATTTTACTTGGATATGGTGTTTTCATTTTACCGGCTGAGGAATGAGTTTTTCAAATGCCGAAAACAGAGGGAAAGTTCGCTGTTTACTTTTTTAAGCTCCTTTTTTTGAAATATTCCTCCCGTTTATCTTGAAATGGAACAATTCGTTGAGCTGATTTTCGGCGGCCTCCGGTCGGGAAGCGGGGGCGTTTGGACAAGGAAGCAATGTCTGCATTTTTCGACGGCTGGAAAGATCAGAGAACCTGCTTTTTCCGGCTCGGATTAAAGGAAGGGAAATTGGGGAACGGATGAAGCGAGAGACGGAGGAATGAAACGCGATGCGAATCGGATCAAGAATCGCCAAGACCGTGATCGCCGTGGTTCTTTCCATTTGGACGGCGGAGCTTTTGCAGTTGGAGATGGCCACTTTCGCCGGTATTGTCGCCACACTCTTGATACAGACCACCCGCCGGGAAACCCTGATGGCGGCAATGAAGCTGTTGTCGGCCTCTATGATCACCCTGGTGGTCGCTCCCCTGCTTCTGTCCCTGTTCGGCTTCCACCTGATGGCAGTGGGATTGATGCTTCTGGTCATCATTCCGCTCCTGGCCCGCACCGGGACCGAACGCGGGGTGGTGCTCAGCACCGTCGTCTGCATCCATTTGTACATGTGGGGCCATATCCAATGGTCCTTATGGTGGAACGAACTGACTTTGATATTGGTCGGCATGGCTGTGGCAACGGCGGTCAATCTGATTTATATGCCCCACCGCAGGGAGCGAATGCAGGTGATCCGGCAACGTCTGGCGGAACAATCGGCCTTCTTCCTGGAAGAACTGGCCCGGTCGTTGGAAGGGGATCATCGGGACTGGGACGGAGAGGAAATTTTGCGGATCCATTCTTTGATCAAAGAAGGAGAAAAGCTGGCCCGAATCCATGAAGGAAACTACGTGACCCGGGAAGACCTGATGGACGTAGATGACTTCCGGCGGAAGCGGCAACAGTTCGAGCACCTGAAGCACATGCTGGTTCTGGTTTCCCGGGTGGAAGCGGCCGTGGTCCAGGGCCGGATGATCGCCGGGTTGCTGAGAAAGGCTGCAGCGTGGCTCCGGACACATCGGCTGGAGGAGACGGGTCCCCTGCTGAAAGAATTGGAGACTTTAAGGGGGCGGTTTGAGGAGATGGATTTGCCGGTCACCCGGGAAGAATTCGAAACCCGCGCCGCCCTTCTCCAGATCCTTCACGAACTGAGAGAATTGATCCGAAAGGAAGAATGAGGGGAGGACAGGTGGAGGCGGAGAGGCGGTAAAAGACAGCCAGGCCTTGCGGGTCTGGCTTTTTTATCGGATGAAGAGGGAAAACCGGTGGATATATTTTTTCATCATATAAACCCACCCGCACCGCGGACGGGTGAAGGGTGGGTTCGGTTTAAAGCTCCTTGAGGGCGGCGAAAGCGATCAAAGCCCATCCGATCAGAAACGCCAGGCCGCCGATGGGTGTGATCATGCCCCATTTGGTCACGTTGGTCAACGCCATCACATACAGGCTGCCGGAGAACAAAATGATTCCGGCCACGAGTAGCCATCCTCCGCCGGTGACCAAGGAAGAAGTGCCGATCTTTCCGAGCAGAAGCCCGACAAACAGCAGCCCCAGGGCATGGGCCATATGGTACTGAGCCCCGGTTTGCCAGTTGGCCAGCATCCGTTCCGACACTTTTCCTTCCAGCCCGTGGGCACCGAAGGCCCCCAAGGCGATGCTGAGGAACATGTTGACAGCCCCCAGCAAGATGAACACTTTCATCTTGCATACCCCCTTTTTCCATCGGTTCGAATCTCAGTATAAATCTTTCCCGGTCGGAACGCACGCGGGTTCATCCCTTTGACAATAAAGGGGATGCATGAGGACGGAAGTCGCGGAGAACCCGTGGGAGAAAAGAGGGGTGTCATTCCGTTGATGAGAGGGCGGAACGGACGGCTTTCACAAAACGGTCCAGGTTCCGTTGCCGTCCGGTGAGCCGGTCGCGGACGAACTCCGGCTCAAAGAGCTGATCCCGCAGCGTACGGGTCAGTTCCAGCTGCACCCCGGCCCCTGTGGTTCCCTGGTTGCAGATGTTTTCGGGGTGGGTGCCCGCGATGTCCGGCGGGGCGACTTCCGCTTGAAAGTCCGCTTTCCGGAGCTTTTCCAGGATCCTGTCCCGCAGGTCGGTGTCCCGTCCTCCGACATAACAGACGGCTTCCAATCCGCCGCAACCGTGAACGGTGATCACTTTCCCCGCGTTCCGGACCAATTGAAGGGCCCGCGGCTCGTCAAACCGGGTGGAGGTGAGGTGCAGTTGCCGGTTTCCGGAGGGTTTCAATCCCTCAAACAGATACAGCGAATAATCCTCCCCGGCCATCCTCCGTGCGATGTCGCTGGTGCCGAATTCAATGTTTCCGCCGTGGATGGCGAGGATGGCGACGCTGCGATCCGTCATCTCAATCCGGTAGTCAATCCCTTCGGTTTCCTGTTCGGCCAGCTCCGCATAACTTGAATAATGTTCAGACAAATCGATTCCCTCCTTGGATCGGATTCCAACCGGATATATATGTGACCCTGTTGCCGAACAGAACCTTGCGTATCGATCCCAGGGTCGACCGGTCACGAAAAAAGAAAAGGGTTTAACAAATAACAAATCTCAGCTTATAATAATTACAAATACGTTTCACTGAGTAAACTCTATTTGCTTTAACCAAAATCAAGAATCATTCTCAAGGAACCATGCTGTTTGCCGGCGGCAAACAGCATCGCTCGTTTAAAGGGCCGTAACAATGAATTTTATTCTCAACAAAAGGTGGGGGTCTGAAATGATCGATTGGGCAAGAGCGGAACCTCCTGTTTCCATTCCCGCATCCCAACAAACACCGGTTTCCAAAAAACAGGCTCCTCAAGATCAAAAAAGAGGATGGTGGCACACCATTCTCCGGGACCATGGCGAAGCGGCGGCAGCAGCCGTCAGCGGGTTGCTGATCCTGACCGCTTGGCTGGGTCAGAGCTGGCTGGGGGCATTCGATTCGCTTTTCTACCTGACCGCTTATGTGGTGGGGGGCTTCGCCAAAGGCCGGGAAGGTTTGTTGGCTCTCTTCCGGGAGAGAAAGCTGGATGTCAACCTTCTGATGCTCTTTGCCGCTGCCGGAGCGGCGGTCATCGGGTACTGGATGGAAGGGGCCCTTCTCATCTTCATCTTCGCCCTTTCCGGTGCGCTGGAGGCCTATTCCGAGCAGAAGAGCCGCCGGGATCTGACGGCCTTGATGTCCCTGAAACCGGAAACGGCCCGCCTTATTGTGGGCGGGGAGGAGCAGGAAGTGTCCATCGACCGGTTGAAGGTGTCCGATCTCATCCTGGTCAAACCCGGAGAACAGATTCCCGCTGACGGAACGGTGATCCGGGGAGCATCCGAGGTGAACCAAGCGGCGGTCACCGGGGAATCGGTCCCCGTGGAAAAAGAAAAAGGGACCGGGGTGTTTGCCGGGACCCTGAACGGGACCGGATCCCTCATCATCCGGGTGGGTCGCCCGGCGGAGGAGAGCACCTTCTCCCGGATTGTGAAGCTGGTTCGGGAAGCAGAGGAACAGGCCCCCCCTTCCCAACGGAAAATGGAACGGTTTGAGTCCATTTACGTGAAAGCGGTGCTGGCGGTGACTGGCTTGCTTCTTCTCCTGCCCCCGCTTCTCTTCTCCTGGGGATGGGGGGAGACGGTGTACCGGGCCATGGTCTTTATGGTGGTGGCTTCCCCCTGTGCCGTGGTCGCCTCGATCATGCCGGCGGTTCTCGCAGCCATGTCCAACGGGGCGCGCAGAGGACTCCTCTTCAAGGGCGGGGCGATTGTCCAGACCCTTTCCGGGATCAAGGCAGTCGCTTTTGACAAAACCGGGACCCTCACGCGGGGAGAGCCTGCGGTCACCGATGTGATCCCCCTGGGAGGCCGGGATGAAGCGGAAGTGCTGGAGGCGGCCGCCACCCTGGAATCCCTGTCGGAACATCCCATCGCCCGGGCCATCCTTGCGAAGGCCGGGGAACGGAAGATCCATTACCGACGGCCGGACCGTTTTACTTCCCGCACCGGACGGGGGGTGGAAGCGGAGTGGAACGGATCCCGATGGAAAATGGGGAAACCGGCGTGGATCCTTTCCGGTGACGAATTCCGGGATTCGCTCCGCCGGTTGGAATCCCAAGGGAAAACGGTGGTCTGCCTTGCCGACGATCGGGGCCCCGCCGGGCTGATCGCGCTTCGGGACACCATTCGCCCGGAAGCCCGGGCCGCCGTGGAGCGATTAAAAAAGCTGGGGCTCAGGGTGGTGATGCTTACTGGGGACAGGTGTCAGACTGCGGAAGCGATCGCCCGGCAGGCGGGAATCGATGAGGTGCGTGCGGAACTCCTTCCCGAAGAAAAGGTGAAAGCTCTCCGCCAGCTGGAGGAAGAGAACGGCCCCACCGCCATGGTGGGTGACGGCGTCAACGATGCCCCCGCGCTGGCGGGAGCCACCGTCGGGATCGCCATGGGGGCGGCCGGAAGCGATGTGGCCCTGGAAACGGCCCGGGTGGTGTTGATGAACGATGACCTGAACAAAGTGCCCGAGTCCATCGCTCTCGGAAAACGGACTTGGGGTGTGGTTCAGCAGAATCTCGTCTTCGCCATGGCGGTGATTGCCGTTCTCATCGCGGCGAACTTCATGCAGGGAATCCCCTTGCCCCTGGGTGTCGTGGGCCACGAAGGAAGCACCCTTTTGGTCATTTTGAACGGTTTGCGCCTGTTGCGGTGAGAATCAACTTTGGAACAAACGACAACCACCAAAAGACCCGCCCGCCTCGATGGGCGGGTCTTTTGGTGGTTAATTTTTCAAAAAAACCTTTACTGAAAATGGGTTTAACATTAAAATCAATTTTAACGATTAAACGGAGCATGGAAAGGGAATCGTGTTCTCCCAAAGCGCCTTTGTTGTCCTGCCCAGCGGAGAATCAGCCACGGTTCTGAAGTCAATCGGACCAAAGACCGGGAAGAGTCCTGCGGGAGTCGCAGGGCTTATTTTGTATCCGGATTTCCGCCCTGCCACCGATGAGGAAGCGGAGCGGACGGCGGTAAGATAAAGGAAATCAGCGGAGAAACGGGTGAGAGAGAGATGACATCGGTGTGTAACGACCGGCGGATGTATACGCTGCTGGCCGCCAATATCGCTTCTTCGGTGGGAACGGGCATTTCGGGGATCGCCGTTCCCTGGTATCTGATTCAGCGGCCTGGAGGGGAAGCGGCCTTCGGATACCTGATGTTCGGAATGACCATTATGTCCTTTCTACTGGCCCCTTCGATCGGAGTGTGGGTGGACCGTTTTTCCCGGAAGCGGTTGCTCTTGATCAACCAATGCATCGGTCTGGCCGTGACGCTTCCTCTGGCTCTGTGGGGGATGATCGCCGGCCATTACAGCACCTGGCAGTTGGTGACCGTCAGCGCCGCCGCTTTTCTGTATTACAACCTTCATTTCCCGACCCAGTTCGCCTTGGTCCAGGAAATCTTCGACCGATCGCGGTACCGGACCCTGAACGGCCTTCTCGAGGTGCAGAGCCAGGCAGCGGCCATGATCAGCGGAGGTCTGGCCAGTTTGCTGTTGGGGATGGTTGATTTTCACTGGATCCTGACGGTGGATGCGGTCACCTATCTCCTCGGTTTTCTTCTCCTTTGGACCCTCCCCTACCGGCGGGAGCGCGTGGAGAGAGGGACTTCTCCCGTCTCCCGGAGTTGGTGGGGGGATCTGTCGAAGGGGGCTCGGTATCTTCGCAACCAGCCTCGATTGACACTGTTTTTTCTTTGCACGATGCTTCCCTTCATCGGAGTGATGGCGAGCAACTATCTCAATCCGATCTACGTGGTGGACACGCTGAAGGCAGATGCCGCCGTGATGGGGCTTCAGGAAATGCTGTACGCCGTCGGGGCCGTGTCGGCGGGAATCACGATTCCATGGCTGATGCGCCGCCTGGGGGCCTATGTCACGCTCTTGGTCACGGTGGGCTTTTACACCCTGGCGACCTCCGTGCTCGCATGGGTTCCTGTGGTGACGGTGTTTTTGACAATCAAGTTCCTGTTCGGATGGGGGAACGCCGGCACACGGGTGGCCCGCAACACGCTGATGATGGAGTTGGTTCCCAATCGGTTGATCGGAAGGGTGAACAGCTTCTTCATGGGAGTGGGTTACATGTTGCGCATCACCCTGCTGGGTTTGTTTACCCAGACCGTTCCCCAATGGGGGGCCATGTGGGCTTATAGGGTGCTCTTCATCGTGATGATGCTGGGGTGGCTCGGTGTCATCCTCAGTCGCGGAGTGGTGAAAGGGGACGCGAATCATGAAGAGCAAAGCCCCCTGAAGACAACTTCGGCTTCCATATCCCGCACGAGGGCAGCGACCGAAGTCAAACAAGGAACTTGGCTTGGAAGCAACCCCATGAAAAACTGAGCTACATCCGCCACGACCGGAAAGTCGGAGAGGTTTGCAGCGGATCCCTGTTCATCAGCCTCACCTTGTCCCGGTCTGACGGCCTGCTGCTGATCTTTGCCGGCTTCTTCCCCATCGGGCTTTTCTGTCTCCTATTTCATCCCGGAAAGAAAAAATCCGCCCTTCGGCGGATGAGAAAACATCGGTCTTTAAAACTTGAACGTGACCGCAAAGATGATGAACACCAAAAGCAACAGGGTCAGGTTTAACAGACGAATATATCGTTTGAGGGTGCCGGTCATGGCGGCGGGATCGGTTTCCGCCTTCACTTTCTTCAAGAGACGACCGCCGTAAATCGGCAGGCCGACGGCGTAAAGAAGGACGATCAGACTTCCGAAGCGCTCCTTGATCAAGAGGTACAGGGGCTTGTCCGGCCCCCACTGCACCAGCATGTACAGGCCGGTCAGCAGCGTGAGCACGGCCACGGGGACCATCATGCGCACGTTCAGATTGTGGACGTTGACCAGGCTTTCCTTCATGGAAAGACCTTGGTCATGCAATTTGGTCGACTTGCGGAGCCAGACGGCCATCACCGTGATGCCGCCGACCCAGCTGGCGATGCTCAGGATGTGGATAAACAGTGCAATTTTGACGTCCATTTCATTTTCCCCATTTCTGACTCAGAATCGATGGTAGAATTCAGGGCAGGAGCACCTCAAACCCTTCGGTGGCGGCATTCCGGCCCTGCTCCGATCGTTTTCGCTCCCCATGAGCCTGGGCGAAATGCTCGCTTTCCGTCCAGCGGATGAAATCTTCTTTGCTTTCAAATACCGTTTCCGCCACCAGGTGAGTCCCGTCTTCCGCCTTCAGCAGACGGAAGGAAACGAAGCCGGGGACCTTTTCCATCCGCGCGGGAGACTGGCGAAACCGCTCCACCAGCGTTTCCATGTGTTCCCGGGAGTCCACCCGAATCCGATTGTTCACTTGGTACATTAGACAACCCTCCCTCCTCCATTTTAACAAAGCGGCAACGATTTTGGACGGGGGATGGAATTTCTCCCGCTTCCGTCATAAAAAAATCACGGGATCATCAAATCCGACCTGGCCCGGTACAATCTCCGATCCCCTTTTCGGGAGGATTCCGGGTCTTCTTCGGTGAAATATGGCGCAGACTTGAAAAAAGGGTTTCAGATCACCGGGAGAACGGAATGGGGTAATTGAGCGTTTCGCTCCCCAGAGATTAAGAAGGAGGGGTTCAGTTGATCCGGCTTTCCGCCGTGTCCAAGACGTACCCGGACGGTACGGAAGTTTTGAAATCTCTGGATATTGAGGTGAATGAAGGTGAATTTTTTGTTTTGATCGGTCCCAGCGGCTGCGGCAAGACCACCACGGTGAAACTGATCAACCGGTTGATCGAGCCGACGGAAGGGGAAATCTTGCTGAAGGGTCGGGAAATCCATACTTACAACATCCACGAACTCCGGTGGAACATCGGCTACGTTTTGCAACGCATCGCGCTGTTCCCCCATATGAACGTAGCGGAGAACATCGCGGTGGTGCCGGAGATGAAAAAGTGGGACAAACCCCGGATCCGAAAGCGGGTGGACGAACTTCTGGAGATGGTGGGGATGGACCCCGCCGCTTTCCGGGATCGGATGCCCTCCGAACTTTCAGGGGGACAACAGCAACGGGTCGGGGTGGCCCGGGCCTTGGCGGCGGACCCGGACTTGATCCTGATGGACGAACCCTTCAGTGCCCTCGACCCGATCAGCCGGGAACGTCTGCAGCAGGATATACAAAACCTGCAGCGGGAAATACGAAAAACCGTGGTGTTTGTCACCCATGACATGGATGAAGCAATGGCTCTGGGAGACCGGGTCTGCCTGATGAAGGAAGGGCGGGTGGTTCAGGTCGACATCCCGCAAAATTTGATTCTCCACCCGGCCGATGACTTTGTCCGGACTTTTATCGGGGACCGGAGATCTCCCTGGCTGACCGCGGTGGATGTGATGGCGGACGCGGACAGTCCCCGAATCGTGGAAGAAAGGGACCCGAAAAAGAGGAAAGGGCCTCTTTTCTTACGGGATGAAAGGGGAACGTTCCTTGGTCGCCTGGAAAACGAAACCCTTGATCCCGACGGACCGGTGCTTTCCAACGATACCAAGCTCCGGGATGCGGTCCGGGTATTTCGGGAGAACCGAACCGATTGGCTGCCCGTGCTGCGGGGAGATAAGTTGATCGGTGTCCTCTCTCACCGGCACATCGTGGAATACCTGGAGCGAACCGCTCACACCGGGGAGGTGAAGGGATGATGAACCAATGGATCGAGCTGGTGGAAAAGCATTCCGATGTTCTGCTTCAAACCGCCTGGGAACACCTCCAGCTGTCACTCCTCTCCCTCCTCATTGCCGTCCTGATCGCTCTTCCCCTGGGCATTTATCTTACCCGAAAGCAAAAAACGGCCGAGTACGTGATCGGGGTGACGGCCGTGTTGCAAACGATTCCCAGCCTGGCCCTGCTTGGATTCATGATCCCTCTCATCGGAATCGGAAAGGTCCCTGCGGTCATCGCTTTGACCGCCTACGCACTTTTGCCGATCCTCCGGAACACGTACACCGGGATCAAAGAGGTGGACCCGGCTTTGACGGAAGCGGCCACGGGGATGGGCATGAGTTCCGGACGCCGTCTCGTCAAAGTGGAGCTACCGTTGGCGATGCCGGTGATTATGGCAGGGATCCGGACGGCCATGGTGCTGATTGTGGGAACGGCCACCCTGGCTGCTCTCATCGGGGCGGGGGGCCTCGGGGATCTCATCTTGACGGGTATCCAACGGGCGGATAACGGATACATTCTGCTCGGTGCCATTCCCGCCGCCCTTTTGGCCATCTTTTTCGATGGGGTGTTGCGTCTCACCGAGAAACGCTCCCGGGGAGCCTCCTTCCGGCCCATCCTCGTTGTGGTGCTGGTGGCCGCCCTCGTGGTTCTCGTGCCCCTGGCGACGGACGGTACCGGTGAAGACGTGGTGATCGGCGGGAAGTTGGGAGCGGAACCGGAAATATTGGTCAATATGTATAAAATCCTGATCGAAGAAGAAACCGAGTTGAATGTAAAATTAGAACCGGGTCTGGGCGGCACCGATTTTCTCTTTAAAGCCCTCCAAAAAGGAGACATCGACATTTACCCCGAATTCACGGGGACGGCCATCACCACCCTTCTGAAAGAGCAACCGGTCAGTAATGACGAAGGGGAAGTAGACCGCCAGGCAAAAGAAGGACTCCTCAAAAAGCAGGATATGGTGATGCTGAAGCCGATGAAGTACAACAATACGTATGCGCTTGCGGTGAAGGAAAAAACGGCGGAAAAATACGGGCTGAAGACCATCTCCGATCTGAAACCTCACGTCGAAGATCTGACTGCCGGTTTCACCTTTGAATTCAAGGATCGGGAGGACGGGTACAAGGGGATCCGCAAAAAATACGGCCTCACTCTTCCCCGCATAAAGACCATGGATGCCGGTCTCCGTTCCAAGGCGATCCAGAGCGGAGACGTGGACCTCATTGACGCATACTCCACTGACGGCTACATGATCGAGTACAACCTGGTGGTACTGAAAGACGACAAAAACCTGTTCCCCCCTTATCAAGGAGCCCCCCTTCTCCGGAAAGAAACCCTGGATCGACATCCCGAACTGGAAAAGGCGTTGAACCAATTGGCCGGTAAAATTGACGAGGACGAGATGCGCCGGATGAACTACCGGGTGGACTTCAAAGACGAAGATCCGGCCCGGGTGGCCCGGGAATTCCTGGAGAAAAAAGGGCTGGTCGATTAAACTCCCTTCACTCGGCGGTGCAAACCGCCTTTTTTAATGAGATCTTCCCCCGTGAAAAGAATATAGAAAGAAGGAACCCGCCGTGGCGGAGAAAGGGGAAGATGCCTCTTGTATCCGGATCATCGGGAAAGGAGTCGAAGATGGAAAACACCTTTGAACTGATCCTGTTGTTACTGGTCCTGGCTGCGGGGATTACTGCGCTTTCCAAGAAACTGAATATCGCCTATCCGATTGCCTTGGTGGTGGCCGGGACCCTGATCGGTCTTGCGCCGGTATCGGGCTTGGAGGAACTGAAGGGGTTCGTGGCGGAAGAGGATGTCTTCCGGTTTGCGGTGATCTCCATCTTTCTGCCGGCTCTCCTGGGAGAAGCGACGTTGAAACTGCCCTTCTCCCACCTGAACGAAAACCGGAAACCGATTCTGATCCTCGCTTTTGTGGGAACCTTTCTCTCCTACCTGACCGTGGGTTTTCTTTCCATGGGATGGATCGGCCTATCCGTCACTGCAGCCTTTACTTTTGCCGCGCTTATGGCGGCGACGGACCCGGTCAGTGTCCTTTCCATCTTCAAAAGCATGGGAGTGAACGAGCGGTTGTCCACGGTGATGGAGGGGGAGAGCTTGGTGAATGACGGCTTGGCCGTCGTTTTGTTCCATATCTCCTCCCTCTCCCTTCTCGCCTATCTGGGCGCCGGGGCGGCCGGAATGGGGATGGCGGGCTTGGAGTTTGTGAAGGTGGTTTCCGGAGGATTGGCCGTCGGGGGGATCCTGGGCTGTGTTTTTTCTCGGCTGACCCGGTTCTTCGATGATTATCCGCTCGAAATCATTTTTTCCGTCATTCTTTTTTACGGAGCTTTTCTGGTTGCGGAAATCTTCCACTTATCCGGGGTGATCGCAGTGGTGACCGCGGGGCTGATCTTCGGGAACTACGGGGCCCGGATCGGCATGAACCCCACCACCAAGTTGAATATCCGGACCTTCTGGGACGTCTTGGCCCTCTTGGCCAATTCCCTGGTGTTCTTCATGGTGGGGCTGGAAGTGACCGCTGTCGATATCGGGGACAAATGGGGAGACATCTCCCTGGCCATTCTGATTGTGCTGATCGCGCGGAGCGTGGCCGTCTATGTGAGTTTGTTGCCGCTTCGCAAACTTCCCCGGTCATGGAAACACATCTTCAATTGGGGAGGATTGCGGGGATCCCTGTCCATTGCCCTGGCGCTCAGTCTTCCCGCCGATTTCCCCGGCCGGGAAGAGGTGCTGGTTCTCGCCTACAGTGTCGTTCTCTTCTCCCTGATTGTCCAGGGGTTGACCCTCAAGTCCTTGGTCCGGTGGCTGGGGGTGAAGCAGGAAGCGGAAAGCCTGACGGAATACGAAGAACGGTTGGCGCTTCTTCAGCGCAGCCGGGCCGCCCAACAGGAATTGGACCGATTGAAGGAGAAAGGCACCCTGTCCCCGGTTCTCCATGAACAGATGATCCGGAAGTACGAGGAGAAACAGGAAAGCGCCCGGGAGCAACTGAACCGGCTGTATGAAGAGAGGCCGGAACTCCAGCAGGAACAATGGGCCGATGCCCTTCAACTCGTCCTTTACGCCGAACACCGGGCGGTGGATGAAATGGAGAGAGAACATACCATCTCCAAACCGGTGGCCGACCGGCACCGGGCACAGATCGTCGATCGGTTGGTGGGGAATGAAGAGCAACAGCAGACGTGAGCGGGTAAAGGAAAGACCGACCCAAAGGTCGGTCCGATGAAATCAGCAACCCGGGACCAGCCGATCGGATCGTCGATTCATGTTCTTCACCCCACTCCAGCCGTTGTGCCCGTCATGAGAACAACCAAAACAGACTCCCGGTCCTCCGGGAGTCTGTTTGGATTATCCTTCGGGAGAAGTGTCTCCGGTTGTATCGCCGCCTCCGGTGGGATCCCCGCCGTTGGTGTTCCCTCCGGTGTCGTCCCCCCCGGTGGTGTTGGTGCCGCCGGTATCACCGGTGGTATCGCCGCCGATGGTGTTGCCGCCGGTATCGCCTCCGGTGGTATCGCCTTCGTTGTCACCGATCCCATCCCCCCCGGTGGTTTGTTGTCCGCTCTGGTCATCGGAGGGTGGGGTTTGGCCGCTATCATCCGAATCCACATCCTGTGGGGGTTCTTCCAGGTCCGGTTGTTCGCTGGGTTCTTCGGGCTTTGGCGGTTTCGCCGGCTCCTCCGGCTCATCCCCGCCGAGGAAGCCGTCCAGGAAGCCGCCACCGGAAGATCCGCTTTCCGGCGGTTCAAACCGGCTGACTTTCGTGCCGGCCAGTGTGTCGCTCATCACCTGCCGGAAGATCCGGGCGGGGTACTCGCCGCCGCTCAGTTTCGTATGGCCCCCGTCATGGTTGAAGACGGTGGTGGCCATCACGTATTCGGGGGTGTATCCCACAAACCAAGCTTCTTTGCTCTTCTGAGTCGTACCGGTTTTGCCGGCGACATCCCGGCCGTCGGGAAGTTTCGCATTGCGGCCGGTTCCGTTGTCGACGGCATACTTCAGGATCTGGGTCATGGTCCAGGCCGTCTGTTCGGAAAAGACCTCCTGATCCTTTTTCACCTTTTCGTCGGGCTCCAGCTCTGTTCCGTCCACGTCAACAATTTTTTTGATGGTATGGGCTTCGGTGTATTTCCCGTCATGGACGAACGTGGAATAAGCCTGGGCCATCTGGAGGGTGTTCACCCCGTCGGTCAGTCCGCCGAGGGCAAGGGGCGCCGGGGATTTATCCCCCGGTTTCGGTTCCAATCCCAACTCCTGGGCATATTCGTAGGCTTTGTCCACTCCCACCACTTCGGTGAGGAGCCGGGCCGTCGCCGCGTTCATGGACTGGGCCGCCACTTCTTTCAGTGTAACGGTTCCGTGGAAGGTTCGATCGTAGTTCTTGGGTGTCCAACCTTTATAGGTGAAGGGAGCATCGGACACCAGGCTGTTTTCATTGTATCCCTTCTCCTGGATGGCCGGCGCATAAGCCGTCAACGGCTTGATCGAAGAGCCGGGTTGCAGACGTGCCAGCGCCCGGTTGGGGTATCCGGGGAGGTAGTGTCTCCCCCCGCCCAATGCGGCGATTTCCCCGGTCTTGGGGTCGAGGATGGTGGCGCCGGCGTCCAGGTTTTTGTGGTTTTGATAGAAGGCGTCTTTCTTCAGGTTTTCCTCCAAGGAACGTTGGGCTTTCACGTTCAGTCCGGTGTAAACTTTGTAACCGCCGTTCACCAATTCCTGGGCGTTGAGGCCGTAGCGTTTTTCAGCTTCGTCCAGCACGTATTCCTTATAGGCGGTGTAATGTTCTTTCTGTTTGTATTTGGCCAGGTAGTTTTTGTTCACTCCCAACTCCATTTGCTGGTATTTCTCTTTTTCCTGCTCCGAGATCAGACCCTTTTCCGCCATCTTTTTCAAAACCACGTTGCGGCGCTGTTTGGCGGCTTCCGGTTTCCGGTAGGGATTGTACCCTTCCGGCGCTTTGGGGAGGCCGGCCAGCAGCGCCATTTCGTGGGGTTCCAGTTTCTCTTTGGTCAGATCTTTTCCGAAGTAAATTTTGGACGCCATCTGGATTCCGGATACACCGTTCCCGAGGTAGATGTAGTTGAGGTAGGATTCCAGGATCTCTTTTTTCGTGTACTTTCGTTCCAGGTTGTAGGCGAGGGCGATTTCGCTGACTTTCCGCATAAACGTTTTATCCCGGTCGTTGAGGATCACGTTCCGGGCCACCTGCATGGTGATGGTGCTGGCTCCTTCTTTGGGACTCATCGTCAGGATGTCCACTGCCAACGCGCGGCCGATCCCTTTCAGATCGGCGCCGTTATGCTCGTAAAAGCGCTCATCTTCCACGTAAACAAAGGTCTGGGCCAATTCCTTTGATTTTACATTGTCCAGGTCCACATATTCCCGCTGGGTGCTCCCGAGGGTGGTGACTTTTTTTCCCCGATGGTCGTAGAGGGTGGTGGCGAACCGCATGTCCTTCAGGCTTTCCAGATTGTAAAGGTTGGTGGTCATCATCACCGTGGCAAATCCTCCAAAGATGATGAGAACGGTGGTGGAGAGGACTAACAGCCACCACTTTTTGGTCATCATGGAATTCCAAAACAAACGGCCGTATGATTTCATAATGCGAGCGTTCATTCGATTCTCTCCTCCCAAGGTACAATATATATCATACTGGGCGCCGGGGAAAAGCAGAACCGTGTTTATACAGACTTTACTTTAAAGCACCCGCCTTTTTTGCTTCGCGAAGCTTGCGGACCCGGTCCGAACCTCCTATAATCGGGGAAGATTGCGGCGAAGATCGCCGGTTCGTGCTAAAATGAGGATGAACGAACTGGATAGGACAGGCCTTTCAAGAGGTGATACAGTCATGCCGGAATGGATCATCTGGGTGATGATTCCGTGGTTTTTGTTCATGATCTGGTTCCTGGCCACCGGCGGTTACTTCATGTTCCGTAAATTTATGAAGGGAATGCCGAAGGAAGACGGCAAGTCCGAGCTGGACTGGCAGGAACACTATATAGAAAAAACCCGACATCTCTGGACGGAGGAACAACGGAGGCTGCTGGACGAGCTGGTTCAGCCGGTTCCCCAGCTGTTCCGGGACACGGCAAAACGGACGATCGCCGGAAAGATCGGGGAGCTCGCCGTCAGGGAAGACGCAGACCGGATGACGCAGGACCTCATCGTCCGGGGTTATATCCTGGCCACCCCCAAAAGGGACCACAAGTGGCTGATCGAAACTCTGGAACGGAAAGAGGTGGATCTGTCTCCCTACCGGCAACTGCTTCAATGAAAGGGTGTCACCGATGGTGATGCCCTTTTCCTGTTTCGGCCCGATCCAACCTTCTTTTCGGGGTTTCGGACGGGCTGTGCTATACTGGACGGGAACGGAACATTTTTCCGGCCCATCACGCGAAACGAGATCAAGTGGAGGCATTCATGATACGGGTACGCAACTTGGTGAAAAGTTACGGCGGAACGAGGGTGGTCGACGGTGTGGGGTTCGAGGTGGCCGAAGGGGAAGTGTTCGGCCTGTTGGGACCCAACGGAGCAGGAAAAACCACCACGATGGAAATGATGGAAGGCTTGAGGAAACCGGACAGGGGAGAAGTGTGTCTGTTCGGGGTGGACGGGATCCGAAAGCCAGCCAAACTGAAGGAAATCATCGGGATCCAGCTGCAGTCCACCGCCTTGTTTGACCACCTGAGTACGGAAGAGAGCATCCTCCTTTACGGCAGCTTCTATAAAAAGATGCGTCCGCCGGCGGAACTCCTCCGGTCTTTCGATCTGGAGGAAAAAAGGAGAACGCTTGTCAAGCATTTATCCGGCGGGCAGCGTCAACGGCTGGCGATCGCACTGGCGGTGGTCCATGACCCTCGGGTGATCTTCCTCGATGAACCCACCACCGGGCTGGATCCCAAGGCCCGACGGGCACTGTGGGAGATCATCCTCCACTTGAAGGAAGAGGGGAGGACGCTGTTTCTTTCCACGCACTATATGGAGGAGGCCGAACAGCTCTGTGACCGGGTGGCAATCATGGACAGCGGGCGGGTGATCGCTCTGGACACCCCCGCCCGGCTCATCCGGCAGCTGGCTTCCGACAGTGTCATCGAGTTTGCGGCGGAACGGGGGGTCTCCGACGCCCACTTTCGCGAACTGGAAGGAGTCAAGGAAGTGAAGCGTACCGACGGGGGATGGATGCTCTTGCTGACCGACAATCTCAGGGGAACGCTGTCTGGGCTGATCCCCCTGGCCGACCGGGAGGGCTTGGTATTGAACGGGCTTCGCACCCGCTCGGCAACCTTGGAGGACGTATTCCTCGAACGGACCGGAAAGAGGCTGACAGAACAATGAAAGCATATTGGCGATTGACTTGGGCCCAGTTGCTGTTGTTCGCACGGAACAAAAATACCATCATTTGGTCGCTGTTTTTACCGATCTTCATGATGCTGGCTTTGGGGACGTTTCTGGGGGAGGGGGGAACCAATCAATTTCAGATGAGCGTGGCGGTGGCCGACGAGGATCAAACTCCCCGCTCCCGGGCCGTTTTCGAAGAGCTTTCCAATACCGAAGGGCTCCAAGTGGCCGAAACGTCCCGCGCCCAGGGCTTATCCCGGCTGAAAAAAGGAGATGCGCAAATCCTGGTGGTACTGAAGGCGGGATTGGGAAAACAACTGGAAACCAGCGGGCAAAAAGGGAAAAAGGAAAAACCCCTGGTGGCGCTGTATCTGGATAAAAGCAATCCGGCCGTTTCCCAGGTGGGCTCCACGGTCATCCGGGAAGCGGTGGACAAGTTGAACAAAGAAGCCGTGGATTACCGCCCTTTGGTGAAGACGGAGGAAATCGACATCCAGTCCCGCCCACTCGGTTATATCGATTTCCTGGTTCCCGGTATTCTGTCGCTGATGATCATGAGCAGCAACCTGAACGGCGTGGCAGCCACCATCGCCTCCTGGCGGGAACGGGGGATTCTTCGAAGGATGCAGGGGACCCCTCTCAAAAGTTCCACCTTTATCGCGGGACAGATTACCGCCCGTGTGATTCTGAACGGGTTGCAGGCGGTGGCGGTGCTTTTCGTCGGCTATTTCGTCTTCGGGGTCCACGTGTACGGTTCCTGGCTGCTCCTTATCATGTTCATCCTCCTCGGCACGCTCACCTTCATGTCGATCGGTTTCATTATCGCCAGTCTGTCCCGGACGCCGGAGAGCGCCGCTCCGATTGCCGGTTTGATCTCCTTTCCCATGATTTTTGTGGGAGGGATTTTCTTCCCGGTCCGGGATCTTCCCGGAATCCTGCAGCCCCTGGTGAAGGCGATCCCCATCGGGTATTTGACCGATGCCCTGCGCAAAGTGATGAACGAAGGGGCCACCCTGATCCAGCTCTGGGTCCCCGCGGCGGTCCTGGGAGCATGGGTGGTGGTGGCATTTACGACGGCGGCGCTGACCTTCCGATGGGATGTGAGATGAACGGGGAAAAGGAGGGTGTGGCGATGATTCTGGGGATCGGCACCGATCTGACGGAGATCGCGAGGATTCAAAAAACGGGCCTGGAACGACTGGCCGGTCGGATTCTTTCCCGGGAAGAGAGAAGTGAGCTTCCGGAAGGCGGATTCCGTCGGGCGGAGTGGCTGGCGGGACGGTTTGCGGCCAAGGAAGCGGTCGCGAAGGCGGCAGGCACCGGAATCGGCTCTGTCATCGGATTCAGGGAGATTATGATCCGCAACGATGAAAAGGGAAAACCCCACGCCCGGATCGACCCCGCCGCATTGGAGCGGTTGGGATGGGACGAATCGGTGATGGTCCATCTCTCCGTCACCCACACACGGGAGTACGCTGCGGCGTTTGCGGTTCTTGAACGGCGGTGAAAGGCGGCCTGTCAACCTTGTCTGCATATCGGGACAGGGCCGCACATATAGTTATAACACGGTTGGGAGGGACATTTTTGTATCTCTACACTGCACAGGAGATGCGCGATCTGGACCGGTATACCATCGAATCGATGGGGATGCCGGGCGTGGCTCTGATGGAGAATGCGGGCGGGGCTTGCGCCCGCACGTTGATGAAGCGTTTTCCGGAGGCGAAGAGGGTTGTGGTCCTGGCCGGATCGGGCAACAACGGCGGAGACGGTTTCGTGATCGCCCGGTACCTGTCGACGGCCGGATGGAATGTCTCCGTATGGCGATCCGGACCGGCAGAAAAGATGTCGCCGGAAACCCGGGCTTTCCACGAGGTCTGCCGGAACATGGGGTTGGCCGTGAAACCGTTCGAACCCGGCCGGGAAGGGGAGCTCACCACCGACCTCGGTCAAGCGGATGTGGCGGTGGATGCCCTGTTGGGAACGGGAGTGCGGGGGGAACTGAGGGAACCGGTCCGCAGGATCGTTCAGACGTTGAACCGGAGCCGTCCCCCCTTTCTCCTCTCCGTGGATGTGCCGAGCGGGGTGAATACCGACACGGGGGAAGTGGCCGGAGAGGCGGTCCATGCCGACCTCACCGTAACCTTTGCGGCTCCGAAATGGTGTCATTACCTGCTTCCCGGGGCCAAAGCCTGCGGCGAGGTGGAAGTGGCCCCCATCGGCATTCCGCAGGCGGCGGTGGAGCGGCATCCACCCCGGACCCGGATCAACGGCCCGGCCCTGTGGGAAGATCATCTCCTTCCCCGGTCCCGCTGGAGTCACAAAGGGACCCACGGTCACCTCCTGGTGCTGGGAGGTTCCCGGGGAATGCTGGGAGCGGCCGCCCTCTCCGGCATGGCCGCGCTTCGGACCGGCGCGGGAATGGTGACCCTGGGAGTTCCGCAGGGACAGGAGATCCCCCTGTCCGCCAAGGTGACGGAGGCACTCGTGTGGGGTTGGCCCGAAGGGGACGACCGATGCTTCACGCGGGCGACTCCCCCGGACTGGGAAAAGCGGCTTTCCGGTTTTGACGCGGTTGCCGTCGGTCCGGGATTGGGACGCTTTGACGGGGAGACAGAGTGGCTGGAAGATCTGCTTTTTTCCATCCCCTGCCCCCTCGTGCTGGATGCCGATGCGCTCAATGGGCTCGCCGGGAATCCCTCCATCCTCAAAAAACGGGGAAAACCCACGGTCCTTACCCCCCATCCGGGGGAGATGGCCCGCCTGACCGGCATTTCGGTGAAGGAAGTGGAGTCGTCCCGCCACCGGATCGCTCTGGAGCTGGCGGAGAAGACCGGGGCCGCAGTGGTGTTGAAGGGAACTTATACGGTGATCGCCTTTCCCGATGGCCGGCAAGTGGTCAACACGACCGGTACACCGGCCTTGGCCAAAGCCGGATCCGGGGATGTACTGACCGGTGTCCTGGGAGCGCTCTTGGCCCGGGGACTCCCGGTGGAGTCGGCCATCCCGCTGGGAGTTCACCTTCACGGGTTGGCAGGGCGCCTGGCGGTCACCGCTTCGGACCACAGCGTCCTCGCTTCCGATGTGATCGAAAAGATCGGCGACGCCCTCCATCAAGCCCGGTGATCGTGCCCGTGCCTGACCGACACATCTCTTGAGGAAACGGGTGGAAGCCGTTTCTCCACGGGGAAAGGGATGATGAAATGCGTCGGATCTCATGGGTACTCGTGGTTGTCTTGCTGACAACGGTCGGTCTGACCGGTTGCGGGGAGAAAAGCCCCGAGCAAGTGGTGAGTGACCTGTCCAAGCGTTTCGAAAAGATGAAGGGATACAAGAGCCAAGGCAAACTGGTGATTCGCTCCAGCAACACCCCCCTGGAATACGAGGTGGAGGTTTGGTATAAGAAACCACACTTTTACCGGGTGGCTTTGAAAAACACAAAAAAGGACGTCACGCAGATCCTGCTTCGAAATGATGAGGGGGTTTTCGTTCTCACCCCGCATCTTGAAAAGAGCTTCCGCTTTCAAAGCGACTGGCCGGAAAACGGGGGTCAGGTGTACCTTTACCAGTCCTTGTTGAACAGTATTATCGATGATTCCGGCCGGGAAATGGTGACTTCCGATAAAGACTACCAATTCAAGGTGGCGGCCAATTACAGCCAGAATCAGGCGATGAACAAGCAACGGATCTGGTTGGATAAGGACTATCACCCCAAAAAAGTGGAAGTGCTGAACGAAGACGGAAAAGTGATGGTGGAAGTGGACTTTGACCGCTTTGAGCCGAACGCTTCTTTTGACAAAGACGCCTTTGAGATGGAGCGGAACATGACTGGATCTGCGGGTTTGAGTGTTCCCACCCTGGGCGGGAAAGAAAAGAAGACCGACAAAAAGAAAGAAGAGCTGGAAACCATCACTCCGGAGTGGATTCCGGAAGGAAGCCGGTTGGCCGACGAAACCGCGGTTGATACTCCCGGGGGAAAAACGGTGATCATGCGTTACAAAGGAAAGAAGCCGTTCACCCTCACCCAGAGGAAGCCCCGGGCCGTGCAGGCGAGCCTCCCGGTATACGGAAAACCGTTGGATCTGGGCTTCACCACGGGGGTTCTCTTAGAAGCGGACGGCAAGAAAAGGCTGACCTGGACATATGACGGGATCGATTTCGAACTTCTCGGCAAGTTGCCGGAGTCGGAGATGTGGAAGCTGGCCCGTTCGGTCTATGAACAGAAGGAAAAATGATGCCCCCGCCACCTGGCGGGTTTTTGTTTTCCGTGCTCTTACAGGGAATCCGGTTTTCAAGGAAGCACTCCGGTGGTAGGATAGGACTATCACGGTTGACAGTCAGAAGCGGACTGTCATGAGGCGGGAGGGGGAAGAACATGATGCAGGGGGAGAAAATTCGAACAGGTCTGATCGGCTACGGATTGTCCGGTTCGGTGTTCCATGCCCCCCTGATCCGGGCGGTTCCGGACCTGGAGCTTTTGAAAGTCGTGACGGGCCGCCGGAGACAGGTGACCGAAGAGCTTCCGGACGTCTTGCCGGTGGAGAAGGCGGAAGAGTTGTTTGACGATCCCGGCATTGACCTGGTGGTGGTGACCACTCCCAACCGCCTTCACTATGTACAGGCAAAGAAAGCCCTTGAGGCGGGCAAGCATGTGGTGGTGGAAAAACCCTTCACCCTCCGGGTCGATGAGGCCTGGGAACTGACCCGGCTGGCTGAAGCGAAGGGGCTTTTTTTAAGCGTATTTCACAACCGACGGTGGGATAGCGGTTTTCTGACGCTCCGACGATACATCGGGGAGGGGCGTCTGGGAGAGGTGCATACCTATCGGGCGCGTTTTGACCGTTTCCGTCCGGAAGTCCGCAATCGGTGGAAGGAGCGGGACCCGGAGGGAGGCGGAACGTTGTACGATCTGGGATCCCACCTGATTGATCAGGCTTTGCTGTTGTTCGGCGAACCCCGGACGGTGTGGGCGGACGTCCGGAACCAACGGGTCGGATCCACCACACCGGATTGGTTCCACCTGGTGCTGCAATACGAAAACGGGCGCCGGGTCATCCTCGATTCGGGTTCCATGGTGTTGGAGCCGGGGCCGACGTGGGAAGTTCACGGGACCCGGGGGAGTTACATCCAAACCGGTATGGACAGTCAGGAAGAATCCCTGAAACGGGGATTGAGACCCGGGGATCCCGGGTGGGGGGAGGAGCCGGCCGAACACCATGCCTTTCTGACGGAGTCCGGGGAAGAAGGACTCCGGAAAGAACGGGTCCGCAGCTTGAAAGGCCGGTATGAAACGTTCTACCGCGGGGTTCGGGACGCCATCCGGGAAGGGAGACCGGCTCCCGTCACCCCGGTGGAGGCAACCCGGGTGATCCGGGTGATTGAACGGGCGATCCAAAGCAGCCGGACGGGACAGGTGCTGCCTTACTGAAAAAAGAGAGCCGGGTCTTTGCAAATCCCGCCATCCGATTGTATGATAACCTTGGACAAGTCGGGAACCTGACGGCACAGGTTCAAGGGGGGTGCCGCAGGCTCCTTTTTTGGATCAAAGGAGAATCAGATGGACACATCACCGATCCGAGAAGAGAAAACGTCTTACACCGTGTTGCTCTACCGGAAGAGCCGGGGACTGCGTCTGGCGGAGATGGGGCTGTTTCTGGCCGGTTTGCTGATGATGGTCCCCTTTTTTGAGAAAGTGAGGTCCACACCGTTCATTGTGGCCCTTCTACTTTGGGCGGGGGTGCTCATGACGGGTGTGCCGGCCCTCTACCGGCTGCTCCTGCGTCCGGCGTATACCCTTTACCCGGATCGTCTGGTGATTCGGTTCTCCGGACGGCGGGAAGAGGTGGCGCTGTCCCGGGTGAAACCTTCCCACGTTCTCCCCCATGTTTATGAAATCGACGGGAAGAGAAGGCCGCTTCTCGTCAGCGATGATTTTCTCGAAGACTTGAATGTCCGGTTGGAAATGAAGAGACGCGGGTTGAGTTCAGATGGGAAACCATGATTATTACCGAGATACACTGGCAGTGGTCGATCTGGATGCCATCGGGCACAACGTGGCGGAGTTTCGTCGCCGTTTGCCCCGGTCTTGCCGCTTGATGGCCGCCGTCAAAGCCGATGCCTACGGCCACGGGGCCGTTCCCGTGGCTCGGGAGGCGTTGTCCGGCGGGGCGACCGATCTCGCCGTTGCTTTCTTGGATGAAGCGCTGGAATTAAGGCAAGCAGGGATCACCGCTCCGATTCTGGTCTTGGGTCATACTCCAGGAAGAGGAGTGAAAAAAGCCCTGGAACAAGATATCGCCCTGACGGTTTTTGACGGGGAAAGCGCGGAGGAGATCGCCCGAAAAGCCGCAGAAGCCGGGAGAAAGATCCGGGTTCATGTGAAGGTGGATACGGGAATGGGCCGGCTGGGAATGTGGGAAGACGAAGCCGTTTCCTTCCTCTTCCGGTGGTCGCGGGATCCCCGGGTGGAAATCGAGGGGATCTACACCCATTTCGCCACGGCGGATGAAGAAGACAAGGAATATGCCATCGCTCAGCATGAAAGACTCCTCCGGGTTCTTGCACAGCTGGAAGACGGGGGGGTCCGGATTCCCATCGTTCACTGCTCCAACAGTGCCGCCGCCATTGAAATGCCGGATTGGTCCCACGGGATGATCCGGTTGGGGATCAGCATGTACGGCTATTATCCTTCGGAAGTGGTGAACCGGGAGGCGGTTCGGCTTCGGCCGGCATTGACGCTGAAGACCCGGATCGTTCAGCTGAAGCGGCCTCCCGCAGGCACGGGAATCAGCTACGGAAAGACGGCGGTAGTGAACGGGCGGCAGTGGATCGCTACAATCCCGATCGGTTATGCCGACGGTTACAGCCGCCTCCTTTCCAACAAGGGGACCGCCCTGGTGAGGGGGAAAAAGGTTCCCGTCATCGGCCGGGTATGCATGGACCAGACCATGCTGGATGTGACCTCGGCCATGCCGGTGGAAGCAGGGGACGAAGTGGTTCTGTACGGGAGACAGGGGGCGGAAATGGTGCATGTTGATGAAGTGGCCCGTCTCTTGGGTACCATCTCCTATGAAATTACCTGCAAAATCAGCCGTCGCATTCCCAGGGTTTATGTGAAAGCCGGCAGGGTGGTCGATTTTCACAACCGTCTGCGGCCGGAGGGGCCGTGAATTTCCTTCACCCGGGAGGAAGAATGTCCCCGTGGAAGGAATTTTAAAATAGGTCGCGAATAAATTTAATATTGTTCTGTTGGGCGGCTCCGGAGCTTTCGTCCCTCCGGAGATTTCCCGGAAAAGAGAGAAGCCGGAATCCGGCGGGATGGCTGGAAAGTATATTTTTGCAACGGAGTTATCATAATGGTAGTATTGAAAAGGGAAAATGGCCAACGGTGATGATTTGTTGGGGGTGCGTACGTTGTCCGAGACAAAGAGAATCATGATCAGCTTACCTCAGCAATTGCTTCAGGAAGTTGACGGGATGGTGGAGAAAGAGAACTCCAATCGGAGTGAGTTCGTTCGCCAGGCGATGAAACTGTATCTCTATGAGCGAAAAAAAAGGCTGATTCGCGAAATGATGCAGCGGGGCTACATGGAGATGGCCAAGATCAATCTCAACATTGCGTCGGAAGCTTTCGAGGCGGAAGAAGAGGCGGACGATACGACCATTCGTCTGGTTAGTGGGGTGTAATTCATTTGATTGTGAAGCGTGGCGATGTTTATTTTGCCGATCTCTCTCCAGTGGTCGGATCTGAACAAGGTGGGGTTCGGCCTGTTCTGGTGATTCAAAACAACATTGGGAACCGGTTCAGCCCCACTGTGATCGTCGCCGCGATTACTGCTCAAATCCAAAAGGCAAAACTGCCCACCCATGTGGAGATTGATGCCAAGAGCTACGGGTTTGACCGGGATTCGGTGATCCTGTTGGAACAGATCAGAACCATAGATAAACAGCGCCTGACCGACAAAATCACCCATCTCGACGACGAGATGATGACTCGGGTCAATGAGGCGCTCAACATCAGCCTGGGGCTGATTGATTTCTGACCTGCATACCGAAAACGGGAGGTGCGTACAACGGCATCTCCTTTTTTGTGTAATTTCCTCTCCTGCACCATCCATGAGGATATTGTAAAATAAGGGCTGAATGTTGAAAAATCTTTTCCGGGAGCGATGTTGATTCGGGCCGCTCAGCCCGACCCCGGGGGAGCATGGCCGCATTTCCGCTGTTTCGAAACGGGAGGCGGGCGGAATGGCGGGAAGTGAAGATGCTGTCCAACCGGTGAGGTGAACAGGTTTCACCGGACATCGGTTCTACGGATTTGGGGTGACAAGATGAAAGAGAAAATGATTGAACAGTATCAGGAGTTGCTCACCTCCTATCTGAAAGACAAACAGGAAGATCAGCTGTACGCAGCCCAACAGATGAGCAAATGGATGTTGGAGCAAAAAATTCCCCCGGAGGAAATGGTTACGATCCACGCGGAGGCCGTGAAGCGGCAAATGCCCGACCTGCCTGAGAACGTCCGGCTTTCCTTCAATCTCCTGATCGAAATGATGATTGGTTACGGGATTGCACTTCGGGAGCATGAAAATTTGCTGAACCGGCAGCGGGAGCTGGAATATGAAATCGAAGTGGCGGTAGGGATGCAGCAGACACTCCTCCCCGACTCGCCCCCCGCGGTAAAGGATTTGGAAGTGGGAGTGATCAGTGTTCCCGCCAACCGCATGAGCGGGGATTACTACAACTTCGTCAACCACGGAGGCGGTTCGCTCGGGGTGGCGCTGTCAGACATCATCGGGAAAGGGATTCCGGCGGCACTCTGCATGTCCATGATCAAGTACGCCATGGACCAGATGGATCATCCCTTGGGACCGTCGGAGACACTCCGTCGCCTGAACACGGTGGTGGAAAGAAATGTCGATCCCAGCATGTTCATCACCATGGTTTACGGGGTATATGATTCTGAGGAGCATATATTCCGGTATGCCGCTGCCGGGCACGAACCGGGTATATTCCACCGGGCGAAAGCCCAAACCTTCGAGGATATGACGACGCGCGGGTTGGTTCTGGGGGTGGCGAAGGATATATCCTATGAAGAATACTCCCTCACTCTGGCCCCCGGGGACGCCATCATTCTTTTTTCCGACGGAGTCACCGAAGCACGGATCGACGGTCAGTTCCTGGGGCGGGAAAGATTTAAGGAGCTGGTGAAACCTCACCTCCAACTTCCCGCTCAGCAGGCGGTGGAAGCCATCTATCAGGATTTGTTCGAGAAGGCGAATTACGACCTGAAAGACGATCAAACCATCCTTCTCATCCGCAGAAAATCCTGAACGGTTCAGCCGGTTTTAAAAACGGACCATCGGGTATAGTCTGAATGTGGAGGTTGAAAGCATATGAATGTATCCATCGAGGAGCAAACCCGAACGGACCAGGCGACAACCTTGGTTGTCTCCGGTGAAGTGGACGCTTTTACAGCACCTCAGCTCAAGGAGAAGTTGATGCCGCTCTGCAAGGAAAACCACGAAGTGTGTCTGGATTTATCCCAGGTGGAATATATGGACAGCACCGGATTGGGAGTTTTGATCGGCGCGTTTAAACAACTTCGCTCCCAGGGGGGACGGCTGATCCTGAAGGGGATGAGCCCCCGTTTGAAACGGCTGATGCAAATCACCGGCTTGACCGAGATTATGGATATTGAAGATGGAGCGTAGGGGGAGCGGATTGGAATGGATCAAGTGAAGGACGTCATTGAACTGACCATACCGGCCAAAGCGCAGTATGTGGGCGTGGTCCGACTGACCGTTTCCGGGATCGCCAGCCGACTGGGCTTTCATTACGACGATATCGAGGACATAAAATTGGCCGTTGCGGAAGCATGCACCAACGTGGTGGACCATGCTTACAAGGAAGTGGAATGCGCTGGTGGAATCAACGTGCATTTTCGCATTTTTGAGGACCGGCTGGAGATTGTGGTCAAAGATGAAGGGAGGAGTTTTGACATCAGGGCCGTGAAAGAACGTTCCGGTCCTATTGAAAACCACCTGCCGTTCACCTCCATAAGGGAAAGGGGGCTGGGTCTCCACCTGATGGAAACCTTGATGGACCAAGTGGACATCCACGGCGGAAATGGGGTCGTGGTCACCCTGACCAAGTTTATGCAGAGGGACGAGGTGGAACGGAATGTCGACTCGCCCGCAAAAACAGAGTCTCACAGATGAAGAAATTCTGGAGCTGATCAACCGGTATCAGGAAGAGGAAGATGAGCAGATTCAGAATCAGCTCGTCCAACATTACACCCCCTTGGTGGAAACGTTGGCTTCCAAATTCGCCAAGGGAGCGGAACCTTTCGAAGACCTGAGCCAAGTCGGGATGATCGGTCTGTTGGCTGCCCTGAGACGTTATGATCCATCCTTCGGCCGAAGCTTCGAAGGGTTTGCGGTCCCCACCATTGTCGGTGAGATCAAACGGTATATCCGGGATAAAACATGGAGTGTTCATGTCCCCCGGCGCATCAAGGAACTGGGCCCCCGGATCAAGAAAGCCGTGGAAGAGTTGACGGTCCGGAATCAGCGTTCGCCTCAGGTGGATGAGATCGCGGAGTACCTGGAGGTTTCCCCGGAGGAAGTGCTGGAAACGATGGAGATGGGCCGAAGCTACAACGCCGTCTCCGTTGACAGTCCCATCGAAGCCAACAGCGACGGGAGCCAGGTCACCCTGTTGGACCTGGTCGGGAACCATGATAACGGCTTTGATAACGTGGACCGGCAAATGTTGCTTCAAAAAGCGTTCCAAGTGTTGACCGACAGGGAACGGGAGATCATACAAATGACCTTTTTCGATCATCTGAGTCAGAAACAGGCGGGTGAAAAGCTGGGGATTTCCCAGATGCACGTTTCCCGTCTTCAACGACGGGCCCTCCGGAAACTTCGGGAAGCCATCCGAATGGAACCCACGGAAATCATATGATGTTGGTTGCATGCCGAAGTCGGATCCAGCTTCGGTTTTTATTGATTTAAAAAACCGGCCGTCCCGTCGGTTTTTCGGGTGAGCCGGTTGATCTTTCAGTCCTGTGGAAGAATGCGGCTTCCGCCGGTGTAAATATTGAACCGTTCCTCCCGGGCGAACCCGATCAGCGTCATCCCGAATTCTTCGGCCACCTCGCAGGCCAGGCTGGAGGGGGCGGATACGGCGGTGACGACGGGGACCCCCGCGACCGCTGCTTTCTGCATAATTTCGAAACTGGTCCGTCCACTGACCATCAAAACCCCTTGTGACAAAGGGGTTTTCCCCGTTAAAAACGCATGGCCCAACAACTTATCCACCGCGTTGTGACGTCCCACGTCTTCCCTCAGGGCGACCAAACCGCCGGTTCGGTCAAACCAACCTGCCGCGTGAAGTCCCCCCGTTTTCTCAAAAACCGCCTGTTCCCGGCGGAGCGCATGGCCAAATCGGCTGATCACCGAGCCGGGAAGGGTGAAATCCCCCTTGACCGGTTCCACTCCCCGGACCCGGATCGCTTCCAGTGATGCTTTTCCGCATACTCCGCAACTGGAACTGGTGTAAAAGTTCCTTTGGAGACGTTTCAGATCGGGGGTGAATCCTGACCGCAGGTTGACGTTGACGATATTGTACTGTTGATCGCCGTCCACTTCGGGGTCCCGGCAATAGGTGATGGTATGGATGGCATCCTTTTCTGTCAGGATCCCCTCCGTAAACAGGAAACCGGCAGCCAGCTCAAAGTCATTCCCCGGAGTGCGCATCGTGACCGCCACAGGGACGGGTTCCGGCAGACTTGGGAAAACAAGCCGGATTTCCATGGGTTCTTCCACCGCCAGGGAGTCCCGGATCCGGCGCTCCCTTTTGCCTTCCACATGGCGCACCCGCCGTTTGGCGGTCCGGGAACGGGTGGTGCCGCGCATTGAAAATCCTCCTCTTTCTCCGGATTGGTGTCCGGTGAGCCGGTTTTCGCCGAAGCTGACCGGACCCTGAACGATCGGGTGGGATGGTTGGGAGAGTTCTCAGGATCCCCGGATCCGCTTTGATTTCCACCAATCATCAAAGGGGGAAACGGGGGTGGTCCGTTTGTGGCGGGTGGCGAGAAATTTTTGTTCGATTCGCTGTTTGGCATCCGATTCGATTTCTTTCCCTTCCAGATAGTCATCGATCTGGTCGTAGCGGAGTTGAAGTTCATCCTCGTCGGAGCGTCCCGGGTTCTCGTCCAAAAGGTCCGCCGTGGGCGTTTTTTCGTAAAGGGCGGCTTCCGCCCCCAGGTGTTTCAGGAGTTGTTTTCCCTGTCGTTTGTTCAACCCGAACAGAGGGATCAGGTCGCAGGCCCCGTCCCCGTGTTTGGTGAAAAATCCGGTGACGGCCTCGGCGGCGTGGTCGGTTCCCACGACGAGGAGGTTGTAAGTGCCGGCCACTTCATATTGGGCGATCATCCGCTCCCTCGCTTTGGTATTTCCCTTGACGTAGTCCGACAAATTCCGGCCGGTGGCTTCTTTGAAGGCGCGGGCCGAACCGTCCACCGCTTCCCGGATGTTGAATGTCAGGGTTTCGTCGGGCTGAATGAAACGGAGGGCTCTCCGTGCATCCTCCTCATCCCGTTGAACACCGTAGGGGAGCCGCATCGCAACAAACCGGTACGCTTCCCCGGTTTCTTGCCTCAACTCATCCACGGCCATTTGGCAAAGTTTGCCGGCCAGGGTGGAATCCTGTCCCCCGGAGATGCCCAGCACAAGCCCCTGAGTACCGGTGGACTTCAGGTAGCCCTTGATGAAATCGATCCGGTTGCGTACCTCTTCTTTTGGGTTGATCTCGGGTTTGACACAGAGTTCCTCGATAATTTCCCGCTGGATGGTGTCCAATTCGGATCAGTCCCTTCTCTTGTCAGTCCGATCTTGGCCCCAAGTCTCATTTAAATGGCCTTCCCTACTCAATTTACCCCACTTTTGGATCCGGTGCATCCCTCCTTCCGGAAAAACAATCCCGGTCAGGGACGTTCAGCGTGAGCGGAAACGAACCGAAAAGGCCCGCAAGGGCGGGCCGGATGTTTCAGATCCTCTTATTCCCCCTGAAAAAAGACGGATAAAGTGCCGGGACCGGCATGGGCTCCGATCGCACTGCCGATCATGTTGACAAAGAAGCGTTCACAACCGAATGCTTCCCGGATGGCGCTCTTCAGCATTTCGGCACCTTCGGGATCATCCCCGTGGCAGATGCCGATGGTTTGCTCCTGCAGGCCGACGCCGCGCTCTTTCATCACTTCAATGATGCGGCGGATGGCTTTCTTCCGGCCGCGAACTTTTTCCAACGGAACCAGTTTCCCGTCCTCCACGTGAAGGATGGGTTTGATATTGAGCAGGCCGCCGACCAAGGCGGCGGTTCGGCTGAGTCGTCCGCCGCGAAACAGGTGCTCCAGGTCATCCACAGTGAAAATGTGTTCCATGTTTGCCGCGTACCGGCGGGCTTCCTCCAGGATTTTCCCTTTGGATTGTCCTTCCCGGGCCATCTCCGCCGCCCGGATCACCACCATGCCGAAGCCGACGGATGCGCACTTGGTGTCGAGAATGTCCAGATCCAGGTTTGGATGGTTTTCCAATACCTGTTCCCGGGCCATGACCGCCGTCTGATGGGTCCCCGAAAGCTCCGAGGAAAACGCCAGGTAGAGGCAAGACTCCCCGCTTTCGGCATATCGGGTGAACCGTTCCACCAAGCTTCCGAGGGAAGGCTGGGCGGTTTTAAATACCTTCCCCTCCCGCATCGAGCGAAACAACTCACTGGAATCCAGGGTCTCCCCGTCCAGATATTCCTCCTCGCCTTGGTACACCAAGAGGGGGATCACGTCGATGTCGTATTCCTCCACGATGTTCCGGGGAAGATCGCTTGCGCTGTCCGTGATGATTTTTACGCTCATCCAGTCTCACATCCTTTCTTTTGTCTCTACTATACCGAAGAATGGTGGATGGTGTCAGCCTGATGATTCCGGAGCAGACGCCACGTGCCGGTTGCCATCCGGCTGCGGTCCACTCCGAATATCCGGTCGGGGCCGACTTTCCATGAAACCATCCGTGGAGGGCCAACCGTCGTCCGGGGGGTTTTCATCGGGCAGGCGCGGTCTTCGACCGGGGATCGGCTTGTTCTCCGTACAGTCTCCGGATCACTTCTTCGATCTCCGGCTCCTTCGTCCGGATGTCCACCGGTTCGCCCCAACGGTTCAGTTCCGCAAGAAGGGCGGGAGGGGAAATCCGGTTGCGATCATAGTGAACGGTGACGTTTTTCCCTTCCGCCTTCACCCGTTCCACCCGATCCAGGCGGGCCAACCGGGGAACCTCCCGGTAGTGCACCTCGATCATGCTGGGCAGCCCGATCCTTTCCCGAAGGGTCTCCAGGCAGCCGTCGAGGATGATGCGGCCGTGGTTGATCATGACCACCCGGGCCGCCAGCCGCTCGATGTCATCCATGTCGTGGGTGGTTAGGAGAATGGTTTTTTTCTCTTCACGGTTGATTTCCCGTAAAAAAGACCGGATGCTCTCTTTGGCCATCACGTCCAGACCAATGGTGGGTTCGTCGAGAAAGAGAATCGGGGGATCATGGATCAGGGCGGCGGCGAGATCAGCCCGCATTCGCTGGCCGAGAGAAAGTTTCCGAACCGGCGTTTCAAGAAAATCTCCGATGCTCAGAAGGTCGTGATATCGGTGGAGAAACCGGTGGTACGCCTTTTCTTCCAAACGGTACATTTTACGGAGGATTTCATAGGAATCGCGAAGGGGAAGATCCCACCAGAGCTGGGTTCGCTGGCCGAAGACGATTCCGAGGTTTTGGGCCACGTATTTTCGCCGATGCTGGGGGCTTGCGCCCATGACCGAGACCCTGCCCCGACTGGGGTGCAGGATTCCGGAAAGCATCTTGATCGTGGTGGATTTGCCCGCCCCGTTGGGTCCGATGAAACCGATACATTCCCCTTTTTTGACGGAGAAAGAAATCCCGTCCACGGCCCGGATCCGCCGGTGCTCCCCGGAAAAGAGGGAGAGAAGCGATCCCAGGGCTCCCGGTTTGGTCCGGTACACTTTAAACTCTTTGGTCAGATCCTGCACTTCAATCATGGACACGGATCAACTCCCGGTGCTGTGGTAGTGACGGATGCCGAAGCGCCAGAAGGAAAAGGCGACTCCGGCGAAAAGGAGAGCCGCCATGGGGGACACGACCAGAAGATACCACTCCCCTCCTTTCTGCAACAAAAAAGTGGCGGGAAGGTAGTTCATGAAGGCCACGGGGAGGACGGTGAAAAAAATCCATTTCAGCCAACCGGGATAGATACTGACCGGGTAGTTGGCGGCGTTGGTGGGGGCGTACAGGGTGAAGACCTGGAATTCCCGGATCCGATGCGTCCAGAACGCGAGGGTGGCGGTCATCAATCCCAGGGAGACGGAGATGATCAGACCCGTTCCCAGCGCGACCGGCAAATACCAAAGCAGCCAAAAAAACGTGGGGAGAGCGGTCAGATGGGAAAGGGAGATTCCCAATATGCTCAGCCCCTGAACCACGCCGCCGATCCGGTTCAGGTCGAGATTCCGGCTCAACAGGAGGGTCAGGGGGGAGACGGGGCGGATCAACAGACTGTCGAATTCCCCTTCCACCATGTACCGCTCAAAGTCGTGAATTTCCGCAGCCACCACCCGATAGAGGGACATGGATGCGGAGGAGATTCCGTACAGAACACCGACCTCGTAGATGCTCCACCCCCGGATGTCGTCAAAACGGAGCAGGATGGCCGCCAGCATCAGAAAATCGGTCACCATAATCAAACCGTAGGAAAAGGTGGAAAAGAGGAAATTGAATTTATACTGCATCCGGGCCCGGATGCTGGCTCCGACCAGGGTGAAATAAAGCTTCACGGGATCATCCTCCCTGCACCTCCAGTTTCCGTCTCGCCCAACCGGTGAGCCACAGGTTGAAGAGCGTCAAGAGGACGCCCCAGAACAAGGGTACGATGAGGGCTTCGACGACGGGGAGCTTTTCCAGCCAGACCATGACCGGATAATAGATGAGGCCGCTGAAGGGAAAGTGGAGCGCGATCCCGGCAAGCGGCGAGGGCAGCAGGTCCAGGGGGACCATCTGCCCTCCGAGGGCGAACATCAGCGTCATATTGATAAAATGGGCGCCGCTGATCTCCAGGGTCCAGCAGGAGGAAATCCCGATGAGGTAAAACAGGTTGAGTCCGATCAAAACCCCAAGGGTGACGGAGACCGCGCCCCACAGCCAGGTGGAAGGGTCGTCCGGCAGCGGGTAGCCGACGGTGACGGCGAAAACCAAGGCGATCGGAAGGCTTCGGAAGAAGAGATTGTAGAAGAGACGACCGGCCTCTTGGCTGGTGACATAGAGGAAGTAATGGACGGGACGCGCCATCTGAAGGCTGATCGATCCGTTCCGCACCGCCGGAGGGATGTCCAGTCCGACCGTCAGGAAGACGGACAACATCAACAGGGACTGAGTTGCCGCCATATAATGGGTCATCTCTGTGACGGAATAAGGGCTGGAGTGCTCTTTGCCTTCCAGCACCCCTTGCCAGATGGCGATGTACATGAAGCCGAAAACGAGGCTGCCGATGTTGTTGATCAAATGGGCGGCCCGGTACTGAAGGTGGCGCGAAAAGCTTTTTTTGAAGAGTTCCAGGCAGACCATCGAGGCCTCCGTGTGTCGGATTTGAAAAGCGGAAGAATATTTTAGCAAAAAAAGCGATGCTTGTGAACTCTCGGACAATGGAAAATTGCGCCGGTACGGCCTTAACGGTATGATGGAAAGCGGACACCAAACTGGATACGGAGGCATCTATGGAAACAAAGGAACGCTACCAACTCATTTCGGAGGAGTTAAACTTGGCCCCGGCCCAAGTGGAGGCCGCCGTCCAACTGATGGAAGAGGGCAACACGATTCCCTTCATCGCCCGATACCGCAAGGAAAGAACGCGGGAACTGGATGAAGAACAGCTTCGCGCCATCGAGGAGCGAAACAACTACCTCATCCAACTGGATCAGCGGAAAGAAGAAGTTCTCCGTCTGATCGGGGAACAGGGAAAGCTGACGGAGGAACTTGCGCAAAAAATTGAGAGCGCCGTCAAGCTGCAAACGGTGGAGGACCTGTACCGTCCCTACCGGCCGAAGCGAAAAACCCGGGGTTCCAAAGCCCGGGAACAGGGGCTGGCCCCCTTGGCGGAGGTGATGCGCCGGGCCCGGACGGAGGAGGAAGTGGAAGCGGAAGCCTCTCGCTTCGTCGATCCCGAAAAAGGGGTGGAGCAAATAAAAGACGCCCTGCAGGGAGCCATGGACATCCTTGCTGAAGAGCTGTCCGACGACGCCGACATCCGCAAATGGGTCCGTGACTATCAATGGAAGAACGGTTATTTGGTTTCGGAAGCGAGGGAGAAGGAGGCGCGGTCGGTTTTTGAGATGTACTACGGGTACCGGGAAGCGGTCCGCAAAATGCCGTCCCATCGCGTGCTGGCGGTCAACCGGGGCGAGCGGGAAGGCGTGCTGAAAGTCCGGGTGGAGACGGAGGGGGAAGAGCAGGTGTTGGAGCGGCTCAACCAGTGGTTTGGCCGGCGGTCCCACCGATACCTGAGGGAAGCGGCGAAAGACAGTTACAACCGCCTGATCGCCCCTTCCATCGAGCGCGAGATCCGCTCGGCGATGACAGAGGCGGCTGAGGAGCAGGCCATCCATATTTTTTCGGAGAACCTGCGCAACCTGTTGCTTCAACCTCCCATCCGCGGCAAAAAAGTATTGGGAGTGGATCCGGCTTACCGAACGGGATGCAAGTTGGCCGTGGTGGATGAGACCGGCAAGGTGCACCACGTCGGCGTCATTTATCCCACTCCCCCACAGAATCGGGTGAGGGAAGCCAAAGAGACGGTCCGGAGTCTGGTGGAAGCGTACGAAATCGATTTGATTGCCATCGGGAACGGCACCGCTTCCCGGGAAACGGAATCGTTTATCGCGGAACTGATCGGGGAGCTGGATCGAAAGCTCTATTACATCATCGTCAATGAAGCGGGAGCCAGCGTCTATTCCGCCTCCAAGCTGGCCCGGGAGGAATTCCCGGATTTGGACGCCGCCCAACGGAGCGCGGTTTCCATCGCCCGCCGTCTCCAGGATCCCTTGGCCGAACTGGTCAAGATCGAGCCCAAAGCCGTCGGCGTCGGGCAGTACCAGCATGACGTTTCCCAGAAACGGTTGGCGGAAAGCCTGAGCCACGTGGTGGAGTCGGCGGTCAACCATGTGGGGGTGGACGTGAACACCGCCTCCGTTTCCCTGTTGCAGTACGTTTCCGGCGTAAACGCCACCGTGGCCAAAAACATCATCCAAAAGCGGGAAGCCGAAGGCCGTTATACCGACCGGGGACAGTTGAAGAAGGTTCCCCGTCTCGGAGCCAAAACCTATGAGCAGTGCATCGGGTTTCTGCGGGTGACCGACGGGGAGAACCCCCTGGACCGAACCCCGATCCACCCGGAATCCTACGAAGTGGTGGAGAGACTCTTAAAGGAGCTGGACAGCGAGCCCGGATCGATCGGAAAGGAAGAGTTGAACCGGAAGCTGCGCGCCGTCGAGGTGGAGGACATGGCGGAAAGACTGGATTGCGGGGTTCCCACCTTAAAAGACATTCTTGACGCCCTTCTTCGCCCGGGACGGGATCCCCGGGAAGAACTTCCCGCCCCAGTCCTCCGTTCAGACGTGTTGAAACTGGAAGATCTTCGGAGGGGGATGGAACTGAAGGGAACCGTCCGCAATGTGGTCGATTTCGGAGCTTTTGTGGACATCGGTCTAAAAAACGACGGACTCGTCCACATCTCCAAAATGAGCGAACGGTTTGTCCGTCATCCGATGGACATCGTTGGGGTCGGAGACGTGGTGGATGTCTGGGTCCTGGACGTGGATATGGAACGGGAACGGGTGGCCCTCAGCATGGTACCGGTATCAATGTGACAGCCGATTCTGTTCGCAGGAGAGGAGGGGCTGGAGATGTGGAAATGGATGTTAAGGATCCTGCTCTTGGCCGCCCTGGGGGCGGCGGCTTTTCTGGTATATGATGTGAGCCGGGCCATTGAAATCCCCGAAATGAAAGTGCCGGGAAAACTGGCTCCCGCCTATGTGGAAATCGCGGAAAAGACCGGAGTTCCCTGGCCGTACCTCGCGGCTCTGGACGAAGTGGAAAAGGGTTACGAAGGGGTGACCCCAGAGACCATCCGTCAGACGGCGACCCGGATTCAAAAGGCGTCGGGGGAGGAGCGTCCCGGTGAGAATGGTGTGAAATCGGCTCTTCGGAAAATCCTCTCCAAACCGGATGCCGACAAAGCCCTCAAACTGGCTGAATCCTACTCCTGGGCCGCCGCCCCCTTGGGGGAGGATTACGAATTTCCCTTTAAAAAAGGGGCGAAGGTATCCTATGGGGACACCTGGGGAGCCAGCCGCACTTACGGTGGGGATCGCACCCATGAGGGGACCGATCTCATGGCGGATAAAGGGACCCCCATCCGTTCGGTCAGCGATGGACGTGTGGTGGCCAAGGGGTGGAATGAATTGGGCGGTTGGCGTTTGACGATTCTGGATGCGAACCATCTCCAGATCTCCTACTACTATGCCCATCTTTCCCGCTACGCCGAGGGGATCGAAAGGGGTTCCAAGGTGAAGAAAGGCCAAGTCATCGGATACGTGGGGGACAGCGGTTACGGTGAGAAAGGAACCACGGGTCAATTCGCCCCCCATCTTCATTTGGGGATGTATGTGCGGGAGAGCACCTTTTCTCCCATGCGGGAAGCGATCAATCCCTACCCCTTCCTCAAGGTTTGGGAAAAACGCTGAAAAAAGCCGTCGTGCCTGGTACGACGGCTTTTTTACTTCGGATTTACCCCACCTTGGCCGCCTGTCTCCGAGCGATTCGGCGAAGGCGGAGCAACTCCCGGAAAGCGTCTCGGTCCGCCGCTTTGAATACCATCCCCCCGGGAGTGATGTTGACTTCGTAAATCCAGATCCGGCCCTTTGAATCAATTCCGGCGTCCACTCCGAATTCCCACCATTTGGGATGGTGGCGGCTGATCACCAAAACGGCCCGGCGGGCGACTTCTTCCAAATTTCGCGTCATATACTCGGTCTGTTCCGTCGTAAGTCGCAGATCTTCCAGGAGGAGTTTCCGGACCGGTTTCGGTTTTCCCCCGCTGTGACGGTTGGTGACGATGCTCCGGCTTCCCGCCAGTTTTCCCACAATGCCGGCATTGACCCATTTACCGCCGATCCGCACCAGGTGGACCCGGATATCAAAGGGGCGCCCCTCCCGGGTGACGCTTTGGATGCTCTGCTGGATAACATAAGGGCGTCGTCCCGTTTCCCGAAGGATCCGGCTCCAAAGGATCTTCTCATCCCGGCAATGTTCACGGGATGGATCCCGTTTCCGGAGCAAGTAGCCACCATTCCTCCAGACATCCACACGGAGGATCCCTTTTCCCCGGCAGCTGAACACCGGTTTCAAATAGAGACTGGGAAATCGGGCGATCATCTCTTTGAGGTTGTCTCGGTTAAAGATCCGTGTGACGGGGACATGAGGAGCAGTAGACGGATGGCGGGATAAAAGCCGGGCATTTCCCCATTTGCTGGTGACGGGAGGAATCTTTCCGGCGGATGCCCGGATGGTAAGCGCGGATTTCATGGCATTCCCTCTCTTTTCGATTCCTTCATACAATCATATTCCGGGAAAGGAAGCGAGTGCGTGCCTCTTCTCTAGAAGCGTTGTGATTGAATGTTCGTTACGAGAAAAGGGGAAGCGTTTACCAAAATAGCGACTTTGCTGTCCTGCCCAGCGGAGAATCAGCCTGCAAGGGCGTTCAGGGGCAAAAGCTTCTCTGTGTTGCATCCGAAGGCGTTTGCCCCTGCCCGCAGCAGGAAGATTCGGAGCGGACAATGCAACCATCTCTGCAGGACAGTGTAGCGAGACCGGGGAGAGAAGCGACCCAGGCGAGACTTGTGCTCTGTGAGTGCAGCCCGGAGCGGCTTTGGGTAAATGCTGCCGCTCACTTTTTCGCTTCTGGGGTCGAATGAAAACTTCGCAGGCAGGAAAACTAAGGGGGACGGGTAAGAAAAAGGAGGGATCCGAATGATTCAGCACGATGTGCCGCACGAAATGGGAGATAAGGTGACGGACATGGCGGTCAACTGCGGCAGGCTGTTCCAACAGGCTCCCGGGGAACTGGCCCGGATTGCGGGGTTTGTGGAACGGGAGATGAAGGGACAGAACTTGCAGGGTGCTTCCCGGAACCGGGACGAATTTGTCGCCGCCACCTTTGAACGGATTTATCCGATGGTTTTGTCCTCAAAGGAGTGCCGCCAAGCCGTGGAAAACATGATGAAAAACCATTCCCGTCACCATGGACAGGATTTGGAACTAACGGCGGATAACCCTCAGTACGCCATCGGTCCCGCACTTGCCGAAGCATTGTATCTGACCGGCAGCGCGGTCATGGGGTCCATACTCATGGTGACCTCCGGTGAAAGCGGGGGCTCCATCGAGCAACGGCATCGGAACCATTAACCGAATTCCCACCCCCGCCCCGGGGGTTTTTTGTGTTACAATGAAACCCCGAAACGGAACAAGTCGTTCCCATTTTAGAACTGCATACAGTCACCCTCTGAATCTCCTTTTTCTTGGAAAGAAGGCAAATTCAAGGGGGATCGAAATATTATTCCAAATTCTATTGCCATACATCCGAGA
This sequence comes from Melghirimyces profundicolus, assembly GCF_003054245.1. Taxonomy (GTDB): domain Bacteria; phylum Bacillota; class Bacilli; order Thermoactinomycetales; family DSM-45169; genus Melghirimyces; species Melghirimyces profundicolus. The sequence goes on along the minus strand of NZ_QBKR01000014.1, from coordinate 40,471 downwards.
TGGATGATTTTAAAAGGGAGAGGATGATCAAAATCAAACGCTCTGTGGTCCTGTCAGCCGCTTTTCTTTTGGTGGCAGCCCTGATTCTGCCGGCCGCTCATGCCGAATGGGACCGTCCCCCCGCCGCCGGTGAAATCATCGTGAAATACAAGGACAACACGTCGGCGGGGATCCTTTCCAAGATCCATGAACAAGTGGAAACCCGGCTGTTGGAGCGGAATGACCGGCTGAATCTCGACGTCGTCAAACCGGACGGGCAGTCCTTTGAAGAAGTGCTGGAAGCGTACCGGGAGAACCCCCATGTGGAGTATGCGGAACCCAATATCACTTTCCATACTTTTGAAACTCCCGACGATCCCCAATTTTCCCGCCAATGGGGTCTGAAAAAGGTGGACGCGCCCTCCGCATGGGACATTACGCGGGGAGACAGCGGGGTGAAAGTGGCGATCGTCGACACGGGGGTGGACCATACCCACCCCGATCTGTCCGGCAAGGTGATCGAAGGCAAGGATTACGTGGAAAATGACGGGGATCCGATGGATGAGAACGGGCACGGCACCCATGTCGCCGGCACCGTCGCCGCGTTCACCGGAAACGGAACCGGCATTGCCGGCATGGCTCCCGAGGTGAGCCTCTACGCCGTCCGCGTTCTCAATGAGGAAGGCACCGGGAGCCTGGATGACGTGGCGAGCGGAATTGTTGAGGCGGCGGACGCCGGAGCCGAGGTGATCAATCTCAGCTTGGGAGCGACCAAAGGGAGCCAAACCCTCCAGGATGCGGTGGAGTACGCACACAGCATGGGTGCACTGGTGGTGGCCGCAGCGGGCAATGAAGGGGTCTCCACCCCCAGTTATCCGGCCTTTTACGGGGAAACCCTCAGTGTGGCTGCCACCGATTCCGAAGACCGGAAGGCCGACTTTACCAACTATGGAAAATGGGTGGAAGTGGCCGCTCCCGGGGTGGATATCTTGTCCACCGTACCGGGCGGAGGGATCCAAACCATGAGCGGAACTTCCATGGCGACCCCCCATGTGGCGGGATTGGCCGGGCTTCTTGCTTCCCGGGGAAGGAACGCTTCCCAAATACGCACGGCGATCGAAGAAACGGCGGAAGATATTTCGGGAACGGGCGTTTATTGGTCCAAGGGCCGGATCAATGCACGTGAAGCCCTTCAATACTGATCGGAGAAAAAGGACAGGCACCTGTCCTTTTTGCATATCATCTTCCTGTGGCGCCCCGAATCGGGGAGTGGTTTATTTGGTTTCCGTCACACACACTTTTTGTCGGTATTGGAACCAGCAATCGTTCAAGATACGGATCTGTCTCCGGTCTTTTCCTTGAAAGGCCCGTTGTAACTGGTTACGCAGCCAATAGGGCATGGAAAAAGCCTCCCGGATGGCATATTCGCACTCACTAAAGCTTATGAAGGGAGATGCGGATCTGTGAATGCCAATTGGCCATCTGCCAAATTTCCGGTCAAGCCCGGGGATGATCGGGATCTCCAACGCTGGGTGGAAACGATCTCCCTTCGAGTCTTCGGAAAACCGTTTCTCCATCGGGCCGTTTTTAACTCCCGCCTTCGAACCACGGGCGGCCGCTATTTTTTGAGCGACCACCGCATCGAAATCAGCCCCCGTCACTTGAAGGAGCTGGGGCCCGAGGTGGTGGAAGGAATCATCCGCCACGAATTGTGCCATTATCACCTGCACTTGGAAGGAAAGGGCTACCGGCACCGGGACGCCGATTTCAGACAACTTCTGGAATCCGTCAACGGGCTTCGATACACCCCTTCCCTCCCGAGTGCCAGCCGCGGGAAGGGACGGCCTTACCGCTATGTGCTGCGGTGCCGGAAATGCGGGCGTGAAGCTTACCGGAAAAAACGAATGGATCCCGCTCGTTACCGTTGCGGTGTTTGCCGGGGGGCCCTCACTCTGCATGATTGTTGAAGGCGGCTCTCCGCAAGCTGTCAGGGTTTTAAAATCTTCAATATTTATAATTGTGTGGAGCCCGTTCTGTTGTGTTATAATTGAGACAATCTCTTCTTTTGTGAATCGGGAAAACGTTTTCCTATAATGAAAGCGCTTATATGAGAGGGGATGAAGATGAAAGGTCAACCGGTGGTTTGGACGGCGGTTGTAACGGCATTGGTGTTGACGGTAACCGGTACGGTTTCCCCTGCGGCGGCTGCGTCCGGGGAAAAGGGGGGATTGGAGCGTTCCACCAGCGAAAAACTGGAAGACAAGCGCTACATTGCCGCCGGTGACCGGGCTTACGTGGTCGGTGCGGCGGACGGCGGTTTTCCCCCGATGGGGTGGCATATCCGCGGAGAGATGGGAGGAGTCTGGGCCCATCCGATCAAATTGTTGGACGGGTATTGGTTTTCCCTGAACGGCCATTGGCTTCCCAAAGCGGATAAGTTCACGACCGGGACGGGTTACACCCGGATGGAGTACCCGGAGGTTGAGGGGCTGAAGGTGGAGCGGATGGCCTTCGCCCCCACGGACCAACCGGTGGTGCTGACGGGACTGACCATCGAGAACACGGGAGAAAAAAATCGCTCGGTCCGGTTCGGGATGGATCTGCGAAGCGAACTGATGGCCTCTTACCCCTGGGGGTGGAGCGAGCCGAAGGATGCCGGGGAGTTCAATGGCAAGGACGAAGCTTCCTTGGATGCGGACAGCGGGATTGTCACCTTCAGGGAACCGGGCAAGGACTGGGTGGCCAAGGCCGGGTTCAACCTTCCGCCTTCTTCCGGGAAAACCGGGGATGATTACTGGGGTCCGGCCTCCGATGAAGAACAGGAAGGCCACAACGAATTCGGCAATGGAACCGGTGCCCGGCTGGGATGGGAACTGGAACTTCCGGCGGACGGATCGAAAACAGTGTGGTTTGCGGTGGCGGGTTCCCATACGTCCGAAAAGGAAGCGGACCAGGCGCTTCGCCGGTCCCTTAAGGACCCTGAGTCCCTTCTGAAGAAGAAGGTGGCGGAATACCGTCGGCTGCTGGAGCGGACTGAGGTTCAATTGCCGGACCGGAAGCTGAAGGAGGCTTTTGACTGGGGGAAGCTCAACATGGCTGATCTTAAGATTACGGCCCGGGATGTCCAGGTAAGGGACGTGAAGGAGGGGAAAGTTTATCCCGACCGACCGACGGCAACCTTCCCGGAACTGACCGGAATCGGAGCCGGGTTCCCTGATTATCCATGGCTTTTCGGAACGGATGGGGCTTACACGGCTTATCCCCTGATCGCTTCCGGCCAGTGGGATACTGCCATGGAGCACCTGCGATCGATCCGGGATGTTTCCAGGGCGATCAACGGGGACACCGGCAAGGTGATCCACGAGATGACGATGGACGGCTCCGTCTATTTCGGAACCAACGAACAAGCGGGGAACACCAACGAAACCGCCCAGTTCGCCACCGCCGTCGATCTGGTGTGGCGCTGGACCGGTGAGGATGCTTTCATGGATGACATGTACGACTTCGTAAAAGACGGTCTCCGCACGGTCACCTCGGACCTGGACTCGGACGGGGACAGTTGGCCGGAAGGGTTGGGTATGGTGGAGCGTCCGGGGATGGGCTCAGAAAAGCTGGACGTGACCGCCTATACCTGGCAGGCTTTAAAGGCCCTGGAGCGGATGGCCGAGAGCAAGGGAGACGGTGAAACCGCCCGCTGGGCCAGGGAGAAAGCCGGTTTTATGGCCGGCCGGTTTGTCTCGGGTTGGTGGATGGAAGAGGAGTCTCTTTTCGCCGATTCCCTGTGTAACGAGGGAGACGGTGAAGGGGAAGAGGGAAGCAATGTCTGCATGGAGGAGAAGGAAAAACTCCAGCAACGTCATTGGATTAACGCCGTGCCCATGGAAACGGGAATGGCTCCCGATGAACGGGCGGAGCAAGCGCTCGAACGGCTGGAATCCGACACCTTCACCGGACCCACCGGATTGTTCCACACCGGTAAAGGCGGAGGGCCGGAAGGGGAAGGTGAGCTGAAGGTGTGGAGCCTGCCCAATTCCGTCATGGCCCACGCCGAGGCCAACTACGGAAGGTTGGGTGAGGACCAGGCACTGAAGTACATGGATCTGATCGCTTCCGAACTGGATATGGAGATGCCCGGCGCCTTGACGGAAATCGCCCCCAGCCCGGACTATGATCCCTTTGTCGACTTCCGGGAACGTGCCATGTTTATGCAGGCCTGGTCCTCTTACGGCACCCAGTGGCCGGTGATCCATCACTTCCTCGGGGTACGGCCGGACGCCCCCGCCCGGGAAGTGGCGGTGTTGCCGGACATCCCGGATTCGTGGCCCGGACTCTCAGTGAGAAAACTCCGTGTGGGAAAGGCGGAAATGGCCGTTTCCGCCGAAAAATCGAATGGCCGCTACCTCACCCGCGTGGAAGAAGCACCAGCCGGGTGGAAAATGACCTTGGGCCATGTCCTTCCCGCCGGAGCGGAGGTGAAAACGGTGAAGTTGAACGGACGGGAAGCGGATTATGTGGTAAATGAGACTTCTCGCGGAAGGGAAGTCACCGTGGATACCCGGACCGGCCGGGTACAAACCCTGGAGATCATCACAAAGTGAGCGGCTGAAAAAGTAAAACACAAAGGCGGAAAGGAGCGCTCCTTTCCGCCTTTCAATGGGGATCCAACCCTTATCATTTTTAATTTCCCGACGTTCGGGACTCGAAGTCCGTTCTCCGGGCGGGGCGGAGGAAGGGGAGGCGGAACCGGTGCCGTTGCTCGGCCGCCCCGGAGCCGAGGAAAACCCCGGCGGTGATCAGCAGGAAACCGATGATCTGGGATGGGTGGATTTGTTCCTTCAAAAAGAGGACGGAACCGACCACGGCGAAAAACGGGGTAAGGTTGGTGAAAATGGCCGATTGCCCCGGACCCAGCCGGTGGATGGCCGAGTTGTAAAGCATATGTCCCAGCCCTGTCGCGATGACCGAGGAGGCGAGAAAAACCCACCAAATCCATCCCGGTGCCCCGGTGAGATCCGCCACCCCCCGGGGATGGAGGAACAGGCTGACAATGAATATACCAACAGGGCCGAACAGGAACATCAAGGAGGTCACCTGTTTGGCGTCCAGGGTGTCGGTGGCCTTTTTGATGTAAATGAAACTGGCCGCCTGGGTGGCCATGGCACCGAAAACCCAGAGATCTCCGGCCAGGTGGCCGTTCAGCTCCCCGCTGCCCCTGAGAACCACGAAAGCGACACCGACGATGCCCATGAAGATCCCGGCCGCTCTCTGCCCGGTGATTCGGTCCTTCAGAAAGAGAGCCGACAACAGGGTGGTGGAGAGCGGCAGCAACGCCAGAATCAGGGCGGCGTTGGTGGCGGTGGTCCGCTCCAGCCCGAGAGCCAGACAGGAGTGATGGCCCACCACTCCGAGGAGAATGGCTCCCCATAAGTAACGCCATTCTCCGGAGGCAGGCCTTCGCCACTGCTTTCGCCATCGCAGGAACAAAAGGAGGACCACCCCCGCCAGCATGATCCGCAGGGACTGCATCGTCAGCGGAGCCAAGTGTTGCACCAAGACCTTGAGGGCCACCGTGTTCAGGCCCCAGATCAGCATGTTGAGAGTCATCACAAGGTAAACCGCACGCAGGCCCATCACAGCGCCCTCCTTTTACCGGTTATTCATTTCGCTGAACGAAACAAATCGCTTACGGATGATTTTATCCTTTTTCCGTTCCCGGGGCAATGGGTGGACATGGGAACGGTACCCTCGCACCGCTCCATCCGTTACAATGGAGGGGAGTCGGATCCAGGAGGGGTGAGGCATGGATTTGAACGGATGGTTTGAAAAAGGATGGACCGGCAGGGAATACATCGATTCGATGAAGGTGAACCGTGAAGAGCTGCTGAGCGTCTATGAGCGGTATTCGTTGCCGGAAGAAGACCGCCGGTATTACGAGAGCTTGAGGGAGCGAAATCTTCGGGCGGTGGTTTTGACGGCGGACTGGTGCGGGGATGCGATGCTGTGTGTCCCGATCCTGATGCGGATCGCTGAGGCGGCCGCCATCGATATGCGCTATCTGAACCGGGACGATCATCCGGAACTGATGGACCGGTATCTCACCAACGGAAAGTCCCGCTCCATTCCCATCTTCATCTTTATTGCTCCCGACGGGAAGGAAGTGGCGGTCTGGGGCCCCCGTTCCCCGGAAGTGCAACGGTTGGTGGACGAGATGCGGGCCGCCTTGCCGTCCAAAGAGGATCCTGATTTTGAAGAGAAACAAAGGGAAATGTACCGCGGCTTCAAAACCCGGTTGTTGGAGGAACGCCAGCTGTGGGAAACGGTGAACCGCAGTGTGAAGAAACGGTTCCGCGAGCAACGAATCTCGTAAGGGAAGAGGAGGAGAAACCAATGGAAGAGCGCCAAACCCGTGTCGGATTTGTCGGACTGGGCATCATGGGGCGGTCCATGGCCCGCAATCTCCATCAAGCCGGCTTTTCCGTCACCGTCTGGAACCGGACTGCGGCCCGAATGGAGGCGGCGAAGGAATGGGGAGCAAAGACGGCGGCAACTCCTGCTGAGGTGGCCGCCCGGAGCGATATCATCATCACGATGGTCGGAGACACCCCCGACGTGCGGGAAGTGGTGGAAGGTCCGGAGGGGATCCTGGAAGGAGCCCGGGAAGGCTCCCTGCTGATCGACATGAGCACCATCTCTCCGGATGCCACCCGGGAGTTGGCCGCCCTTGCGGAGGAAAAAGGGGTGCGGATGCTGGACGCACCGGTCAGCGGCGGCGATGTGGGAGCCCGGGAAGGGACGCTCTCCATCATGGTCGGCGGGGAAGAAGAATCGTTTCAACAGGCGATGCCGCTCTTTGAGGCGATGGGGAAAAACATCGTTCTTTGCGGGCCGATCGGAGCCGGGCAGACGGTGAAAGCCTGCAATCAGATCATGTGCGGCCTCAACCTCTTGGGCATGGTGGAAGCCCTCTCCTTCGCCAAAAAGGCGGGCGTCGATCCAGAAACGATGATCCGGGTCACCACCCAGGGAGCCGCCGGTTCCTGGGCGCTCTCCAACCTGGCCCCCCGGGTGATCAAAGGAGATCTTGACCCCGGCTTTTCCGTCCGTTTTCAGCAGAAAGACCTGCGGATCGTGCTGGAAGAGGCCGAGAGGCTGGCTCTCCCCCTTCTGGGAACAGCCCAGGTCCATCAACTGCTTCGTTCCGTTCAGGCCCACGGTGGGGAGGAGGACGGGACCCACGCCCTCATCACCGTGCTGGAACGCCTGGGCAACACGGAAATCGTGCCGAGGGGAGAAGAATGATAACTCCCGCCTCATGAAGAAGCTGACAAGGCAGCGTCCGGCTTGGGCAGGACGCTGCCTTGTCTGTCAACGGAAATCCCGGCGATTTTTGCTCTGTGAGCGCATAGCGCGACCGGGAATGAAACGACCCTGGAAGCGTTGTGATTGAATGTTCGTTTCGAGAAAAGGGGAAGCGTTTACCCAAACCAGCGACTTTGCTGTCCTGCCCAGCGGAGAATCAGCCTGCAAGGGCGTTCAGGGGCAAAAGCTTCTCTGTGTGGCATCCGAAGGCGTTTTGCCCCTGCCCGCAGCAGGATGATTCGGAGCGGACAGTGCCTGCATCTCTGCAGGACAGCAACCGGAGCGGCTTCGGGTAAATGCCGCCGCTCCCTTTTTCACCGTACTTCCGGATGGGGGATTGGGTGGAAACATCTAGCAAAAAACCGGGCGATCTGATATAATCAGAAGAGTCTATACGAGGAAGAACCCCCCCCTCGTTGATAAGCACCGAAGGAGAAACTTTCGTCCCGCTCTCCGAAAGGACCGAGGTTCCTGAGAAGGGGGGTGGGGCGGTTGGGTTTCAGGGATTGGGTCGCCCTTTTGGTGGTCCTCATCGCTGTTGCCCGTCTCCTCTTCGACGTGTACCGGGATCGCCGGGATCGTCGTGAGAGGCGGCGAAGACGCTGACACTTTCTCTACACCGGCAGCCTGACGAAAAAGGCTCATTGAAGTTGCCGCTTCAATGAGCCTCCGGTCCCTGGAGAGTGGGACGTCTCGCCAAGATAGTTTCTCCTTCGGTTCTTATTATATTACCCAGATCATGTAAAATCAATGCATCCGCGTAACGGGTCTGAAAAAAGGCCCCTTTTTTGCTGCCCAAAAGATCCGGATGTCTGTCTCTTACAAATTGAGGTCTTGGTCCTCCCAAACCCGGGGACTTTGTTTTTTCATCATCCCCCGATGTATCTCGCCACCAGGGAACGGGCCATGGACGGGTCGCTGGTGCCCTGAACCAGAACCCTGCCGTCCGGGAAGAGGACGAGACGGTGTTGTTCGTCCACCTGGGCCCGGAGCAGAAACCGGTTCCTTTCCACACGTCCGAGGGGGGAGAGGGCCTTTTCCAGCCGGTTGAGATCCAGGGACTGGCGGCGGGCCGGGGAGATTTGAACCGTGTCCCGCCCGCAGAGGGAAACGGCGGCTTCCCCGGCATTGACCTCTTCCAGAAAGTCGAAACGCGCTTCGCCACAGGTGGGACAGTCTCTCCGTTTCCGGTTTTCCACGCGGAAAGCCGTGTCCCGGTTGTCCCACAGTTCGAAGTGACGCAGGCGGGGCTCGAGGGATTCCACATCCCCCACCAGCAGCTTGAGGGCTTCCGTGGCCTGGTGGGCGGCCACCACCTGCACCACGGGCCCAATCACGCCGGCAGTGTCACAGGTTTCCGCCGTACCCGGTCCGGGAGCTTCGGGAAAGAGACAGCGGAGACAGGGGGTGAGCTTGGGGCGGATGGTGAAGGTCATGCCCCGTGAGCTGACGGCCCCTCCGTAGATCCAGGGGATGCCGTGTTTGACGCTGACGTCGTTAATGAGATAACGGACGGCAAAGTTGTCCGTTCCGTCCAGGATCAGATCGACTCCCGTCAGAAGCTCTTCCGCCCGGTCGGCGGCAAGGTCGGTGACGTGGACTTGAAATTGCGTTCGGGAGTTGATGGCGGCCAGCTTATTTTGCGCGGCGACGGCTTTGGGCAGCCCTTGTTCCGCATCGGCTTCGTCGAACAACATCTGCCGCTGCAGGTTGCTCGGTTCGACGAAATCCCGGTCGATCAGACGGATGTAACCGACGCCTGCCCGGACCATGTGGTGGGAGAGTGCAGTACCGAGGGCTCCAAGTCCGACCACGGCGACCCGGGCCCGTGACAGTCGTTTTTGTCCTGTTTCACCGATGGGTTTGAAGAGAATCTGTCGCGAATACCGGGTCCGATCGGTTTCCATGATCTTGCCTCCTCCTTCAGGATGGGGTGACGCCGAAGGACAAACGCTTATGACCGGGATGAGGGACCCGGCTCAGTGGACTGTGATAGAATAGAAGAAAAAGTGCCGGCCTCCCGGAAGGGACAGGCCCTTTCACGCCGGCATCAGGAGCCGGGGTCCGACGGTTTTTGCCGGGGGTCCCACGGTCCGGTTTGGGGACCTTTCCATTCCGAACCGTCCTCCCAGACTTCCTTTTTCCATACGGGGACCATTTTTTTGAGCCGTTCGATCGCATAACGGCCCGCCTCGAAGGCTTCGGCCCGGTGGGGCGTGGCGACGGCGATCAGGACACTGATTTCCCCGATTTCCAGATTTCCCGTTCGGTGGGCCATCGCCACGCGGGCATCCGGCCAACGTTGCCGGATCTCCCCGCCGATCTCCTCCATCTTTTTCACCGCCATCGGGGCATAAGCTTCATATGTCAACGAGACCGTCCGCTGTCCCCGGGTGAACTCGCGGACAGTTCCGGCGAAGGTCAGAACCGCCCCGGCATAAGGGTGGGTCACTTCCTGGATCAGGCGGTCGGCGGAAAGAGGTTCCTCGGTGACAAAACAGACGGGAGTTCCGGTTTTTTCTTCTCCTCCGCTGACAGGAGGGATCAGGGCGATCTCGTCACCCGGACGGATGTTCTCTTCCGGTCCGGCGTATTCCTGATTGAGAGCGACGAAGGATTGCCGGATGAGGTCCCCGGCGTCGGGGTATGTGTCTTCAAGACGCTGAATCAGATCCCGGACGACGGCGCCTTCCGGAAGTTCCAAGCCGACGGACCGTTCTCCGACGGCCTCGGCCACTCCGGCGAACAATTGGATGCGGATTTGCATATCGGGACGGCGCGAGCGCCTCTCCTCCTTTCGATGGTGGCGGTTCAAAGGGGTATGCATTCGGATGTGTCCATTATACCGTAAAGGGATCCTGTGAAAGAAGTGGGGAGCGGGAGATCGAACACGGCGGATGTGGGTTGGTTTGTGCCAGGACGAAGAGGAGATGAAAGCCATGGAGAACCGGAAAGAGCTCACCTATCTGATCTTTGATTTGATCGTGAAACAGCTGGAGGAAACACCGGAACAGGATCGCATCATCAGCCGTTTGGAAGTGGCAGATTCTGCTTTGGAACTCACATTAAAAACAGGCGAGGAATACCGGATCGACGTCAAGCGGTTGAACTCCCCTTCGGACGAAAAGGAGCGGATGCCATTGTTGGACCACCAGCGGGAAGAAGAAAGTGGAAAGCGGATCCCTGCGGAGCATTGGGATGAACTGGCTCAAAGCTGTGAAACCGTCATTCAATTCCTCGAATACGACAAACGGAAAATGGAGGAACTTTCCGAGCTGGTTCCCGACTTTCCCTGGAAAAAACGGTCGAGAATGATTGACGATGTGCTGGAACAACTGCGGGCAGCCCTCTCCCGGATCGATCCGGATTGGGAATGAGGGCCGGACAGGGTGTCCGGATGGTTCCGTTATGTTCCCAAAGAAAAGTCCATGGGGGGGAGATCACAATGGAAACCAGTCTGAGACGGTCCCACGCCGGTTTGATGACCCGTGTTTTTTCTTGGATGTTCGCCGGCCTGTCCCTGACCGGCATCATTTCGTTCCTGCTGATGGAAGATGGGCGGGCCGTCCGTTACTTCCAGCAAAATACCGGGGTGCTGTTCGGGCTTTTCATCGCCGAGCTTGTTTTGGTCTTTATCTTGGCAGGCCGCATTTACCGGATGTCGGTGGGGGCCGCCACGTTTTTCTTTTTCCTGTATGCGACCCTGAACGGGGTGACGTTGACGCCGCTGTTTTCCCTGTACAGGCCGGAATCCCTGGCTTATGTTTTCTTCATCACGGCGGGGATGTTCGGGACTTTTGCGCTGTACGGGGCGATGACGAAGCGGGATTTGTCCCGTATCGGCAATCTTCTGATCCTGACATTGATCGGGTTGATCCTGGCCAGTGTCGTCAACTGGTTCATTCAAAGTTCCGCCCTGTACTGGGGCATCACCTATCTCCTGGTTTTGGTTTTCTGCGGCCTGACCGCTTACGATATCCAGAAGATCAAAAAGATCCGGGACGACCACATGGACGGAGACACCCACACCAAAGCCGCTATTCTCGGGGCATTGGCTCTCTACCTGGACTTTATCAACCTGTTCATTCTGCTGCTTCGGATACTGGGAAACAGGGACTGATCCGCAAAAACCAGACCACCCGGCGACGGGTGGTCTGGTTGGTTACCGTGTGTAGGAGACGGTGTCTTCGCTTTTCAATGGTTGGACGTTTCCGGTTTTGGTCTCTTTTCCCGATTTGGTATCCAGTGTGCGCTGGATCCGTTCGCGGAGTTGCCGGGTCTCCTGAAGCATTCTCCAGCCATCGTAAATTTTATTGATGTTTTTTTCCACCCGGGAGGTTTTCGTTTCGTTGATCACCTGTTCCAGCAGTTGTTCCATCAGGTAAACGATTTTTTCCTCCCGCGTCTGCAGGCCGGCGACGATCATCTCCCGGTCATTCTGGTTGAAATCCATCCTGGCGCCTCCTTTTTAAAATTTCTTGTCAAGCTTTTTCTGGTTGGTTCCATCGCCCCGGTTTGAATCGACGTCTGAAAAATCCTTCAACAGAAGGAATGGGATTTGGTTCTTGGAATGTTTCATCTCTCCGGGAAGGGAGTGGGTTATTTCATCGCTTTCTCCGCGGTTTCCCGCAGGATTCGGGCAAAGGCCTTCCGTTCATCGGGAGTTCCCACACTGACGCGAAGGCAACGGTTCAGGGGAGGCACTCCCGGCACGCGAACAAAGACTCCCCGTTGCCACAGAGCGTCCCGCAGGAAGGCGGCGCGTTCTGCGCTCCCCACGTCGATGGCCACAAAATTGGTCGCCGACGGATAGGCGGAAAAACCCAGCTCCTCCGCCAGTTTGGCGTATTCCCGGCGTCCTTCGGCCACGCTCTGGACGACTTTCCGGACGAAACCGGGATCTTTCAGGGAAGCGAGGGCCCCGGCCTGGGCCATTCGGTTAATGCCGAAGTGGTTGCGGATTTTTTCAAAGGCGGCTGCGGTGTCGCGGTGGGCCAGGGCGTATCCGATGCGAGCCCCGGCCATGCCGTGGGCCTTGGAAAAGGTACGCGTGCGGATGATTCCGGGATCTTCCGGATCGATGGGCGGCCCGGTTTCAGCCGGGGCAAATTCGATGTAGGCTTCATCCAAGACCAGGAGGCAACGGTCGGGGATCCGCGAACGGAACGCCTGCAGTTCCTCTGCGGTGAACCAAGTGCCCGTCGGATTGTCCGGGTTGGCGAGATATACGATCTTCGAGCCCGTTTTCTCTGCGGTGGAAGCCAACCTCTCCAGATCGTTTTTGCCGTTTCGGTAAGGGACCTTGTGAAGGATCCCGCCATACCCTTCCACGTGATAATTGAAAGTGGGGTATCCGCCGAGGGACGTGGTGACGGCGTCACCGGGATTCAGGTAGGCGCGTGCAATCAAGCCCAGAAGTTCATCGATGCCGCTGCCGAAGATCAAGTGTTCCGGTTTCACGTCGTGCAACCGGGCCAGTTCGGTCCGGAGCTCGCAGCAGTGGGCATCTCCGTACAAATGGCTTTCGGATGCCGCGTTTTGCATGGCCTCCCACGCCCGGGGAGACATGCCGAAGGTGCTTTCATTGGCCCCGAGTCGGAGGTTGATGGTCACACCCGTCCGCCGCTCCGTTTCCTCCGGCGGGACAAAGGGGACCGAGGCCGGCAGGCCCGCCACGATATCGGCAAAAGGAGGTTTACCGGCCATGGGCGGTCCCGCCTCGTTGGAATCGTTTTTCAGGATGGGTACCGGATTTCTTTCGTGCCACACCGAAAGCAAAACGCTGGATGTGTTTCACAGTTTCACCTCTGCCATGTTGTTTTTATATCTACGTTAACAAAAAACAGGATAAATTCCCATCCTCCGATTTGTGGGGGAGAAGATGAAAGAGGAAGATGAGTGAAACAGAATGAGGGGATTCGGGGGATTCTCTCCGGGGACGGGTTGGGCAACGTTCCCGGGAGAACTCGAGAAGTATTGTGAAAAAGTGAGCGGCGGCATTTCCCCGAAGCCGCTCCGGCTGCACTCACAGAGCACAAGTCTCGCCTGGGTCGCTTGCGCTCCCTGGTCTCGCTATGCACTCACAGAGCACAAGTCTCGCCTGGGTCGCTTGCGCTCCCTGGTCTCGCTATGCACTCACAGAGCACAAGTCTCGCCTGGGTCGCTTGCGCTCCCTGGTCTCGCTATGCACTCACAGAGCACAAGTCTCGCCTGGGTCGCTTGCGCTCCCTGGTCTCGCTATGCTGTCCTGCAGGGATGGTTGCACTGTCCGCTTGCGGGCAGGGGCAAACGCCTTCGGATGCAACACAGAGAAGCTTTTGCCCCTGAACGCCCTTGCCGGCTGATTCTCCGCTGGGCAGGACAGCAAAGTCGCTATTTCGGGTAAACGCTTCCCTTCTTCTGAGCCTGACAAATCATTCACAACGCTTCGCGTGTTTATATTTGTAAAAGGCATTTGTGGAGGTTTTTTTTTCAAGAAGAATGACGGCGGAATGAGGATGCCCGGCGCCTCCCCTCCATCCGTCTCGACAGGGGTCGAACCGGGTGCTATCCTAGATGTAACGCCACGGAACAGACCGAGACATAAATAAAGGTGGGGGAAGTTTTGCGGAATACCCGTTCGGGTAATGTGCCCATAGAGGAAGCGATCCGGCGTCTTCTCGGTGCGGTGGAGTTTCATCCGGAGACGGAGACGATTCCCGTGGCCGAGGCGCGGGGACGTGTGACCGCGGAACCCGTCCTTGCACGTTCGTCGACTCCCCCTTTTTCGGCGGCGGCGATGGATGGGATCGCCCTGCGCTCGGAAACGGTGGTGACTGCCACCCCCTCCCGACCGGTCCGGTTGAAGGAAGGCCGGGATTTCACGTTCATCAATACCGGAGAACCGATGCCCGGCTTCGCCGACAGCGTGGTCATGATCGAGAAGGTGACGGTACCGGAGGAAGGATGGGTGGAAGTGCGGGAAGCGGTTCCTCCCTTTAAGCATGTCCGGCAGCCGGGGGAAGATGTGGCCGAAGGTGAAGTCGTGTTACCGGCGAGACACCGGATCCGTCCCGTGGATCTGGGGGCGTTGCTGGCGGCGGGGGTGGAAGAGCTTCCCGTTCTGCGTCGGCCCCGGGTGGCCATCATCCCCACGGGTTCGGAAATGGTTTCTCCGGGAATTCCTCTTAAACGGGGCCAGCTCCGGGAATTTAATGGAACGGCCTTTGCCGGCTTTCTTGAAGAATGGGGGGCGGATCCGGAACGACGGAACGTCGTCCCGGATCGAAAGGAAGCGATTTACCGGGCCGTTCTGGACGCGGCGGCCGCCTGTGACATGGTGGTGGTCAACGCGGGCTCTTCAGCGGGGAGCCGGGATTACACTCCCGAAGTCCTCGATGAACTGGGGACGGTGCTCCTCCACGGGGTGGCCGCCCGCCCCGGTCATCCCGTTGTGCTGGCTGTCGTCAAGGGAGTTCCCGTGCTGGGCCTTCCCGGCTATCCCGTGTCGGCGTATCTTTCCCTGAATTGGTTTGCCCGACCCCTGATCCGGCATTGGTTCGGAGAGGGGGAAGAACGCCCCCGACAGGTGGAGGCCCGTCTGACCCGGGAGGTCCGGACCAAAACGGGAAGCGAAGATTTCATCCGCATGCGGGTGTCCTGTGTCAACGGTGAATATGTGGCCGCTCCGTTGCCCCGGGGTGCCGGTGTAACCTTGTCGATGGTACGGGCGGACGCCTGGTTGCGGGTGCCGGCCGACTCACACGGATACCGCTCCGGGGATCGTGTCCGGCTGGAAATCGCCCGTCCCCTGGAGAGCATCCGGCGGACCCTCTCCCTGACCGGTTGCGACGATCCACTTTTGGACCGGCTGGGGGCGATCGTTCCCCTGTTTTGGAAAGGGGGGTCCGTCTCCCGGGAATTTACCGGGGACCGGGCCGGTCTTTCCATGCTGTACCGGGGGGACTGCCATGCCGTGGCGGTCCACGGAGAAGGATGGCAGGAGGAGTGGCAACGGGAAGGAATCCGATTGGCGCGGGTTCGCCTGGCCCATCGGGAGATGGGTTGGGTGACCGTTTCCCACATGGACGGAACGGAACCTTGGGGTCCGGATACCCGCTTCATCCGGCGACCGCCGGAATCGGAGACGGAACGGAAGTTGGAAGCCCGGTTGAAGGGTTCCCTCCGGTTTTCCCCGGGGGAGCGGGTGGAGCCTTCCCATTGGAAAGCGGCGGCCTCCATCTCCGAAGGGACGGCCGACCTCACGGTGGGCCCCCGTTCCGCCGCCCGTGCGTTTGGCTTGGGCTTTATGCCGTTATGGACAGAGCCGTTGGATCTCATTTTGCCGGTCCGTTTTTTGGAAAGCGGCGGTGGCCGCGCATTGTTGGAAGCCCTCCGTTCCGGGGAATTTCGAGGGGAAGCGGAACGCTTGGGCGGATATGACACCTCGGAGAGCGGCGAGGTGACGGTCCTTTAACCATACGAAAGCAGGTGAGCGTGATGGAACGATCAGACCGTTTCTGGAAGGACCGGTTGGGGCGACCGATCCGGGACCTCCGGATCTCGGTGACAGACCGCTGCAATTTCCGTTGCCGGTATTGCATGCCGGCCGAAGTGTTCGGGCCGGATTACGCCTTCCTTCCACGGAAAGAACTGCTCACCTTTGAGGAAATTCAACGGTTGGTGAAGCTCTTTGCGGCCGGAGGGGTGGAGAAGATCCGGATCACCGGGGGCGAGCCCCTTCTGAGGAAGAATCTGTTCCGTCTGGTGGAAATGGTGAAAGCAGTCCCCGGCATCCGTGACGTTGCTCTCACGACCAATGCCTCCCTGTTGAAGGATCAGGCCCGGAAGCTGAAAGAGGCCGGGCTGGATCGGGTGAACGTCAGCCTGGATGCGTTGGACGACCGGATCTTTTCCCGGATGAACGGGGAGCGTTCCAATGTTCGCCGGGTTTTGGAGGGGATCGATGCGGCGGCGGCCGCCGGTCTTCCGGTCAAAATCAACATGGTGGTGCAAAAAGGGGTCAACGAAGGGGAAATCCTGCCCATGGCGAGGTACTTCCGGAAAAAAAGCCACATCCTCCGTTTCATCGAGTATATGGATGTGGGTAACAGCAACGGATGGGACCTGAAGCAAGTGGTATCCAAGCGTGAAATTCTGGAAACCATTCACCGGGAGATGCCCTTGGAGCCGGTGAAACCCAATTATTACGGAGAAGTCGCCAACCGGTACCGCTACCGGGGAAGCGATCAGGAGATCGGGGTGATTTCTTCGGTGACCGACTCTTTTTGTTCCACCTGCACCCGGGCTCGCCTGTCGGCTGACGGTCGGCTGTACACCTGCCTTTTTGCCTCGGAGGGGGCGGACCTGCGGAGCCCTCTCCGGGAGGGCATGGACGATCGGCAGTTGACGGAGCGGATCCGGGACATCTGGGCCGGGAGGGCGGACCGTTATTCCGACGAACGGCTTACCTCCACCCGGTTGCCCCGCAAAGACAAAGTGGAAATGTCGTTTATCGGCGGTTAAAAGGAGGAGATCATGGACTCATTCACCCATATGAACGAACAGGGCCGTGCCCGGATGGTGGACGTGTCGGACAAGAAGACGACCCGCCGCACCGCCGTCGCCTGTGCCCGGATCCGAATGAAGCCGGAGACGCTGGAGAAAATCCGGGAGGGAAATGTCCGCAAGGGAGATGTCTTGGCCGTAGCTCAGGTGGCCGGGATCATGGCGGCGAAAAAGACTTCCGATCTGATCCCCATGTGCCATCCCATCCCGCTCAAAAGCGCCGATATCCGGTTCCGGGAGGAGGGGAAAGACACCCTGGTGGTGGAAGCGGAAGCCAAAACCGACAATGTGACCGGAGTGGAGATGGAAGCCCTCACAGCCGCCAGCATGGCAGCCCTCACCGTTTATGACATGGTAAAATCCCTGGACCGGGGGATGGTGATCGGTGAAACCTTTCTGCTCTCCAAAACCGGTGGGAAAAGTGGAACCTACCGTCGGGAGGAGGGAACGTCATGTGGCGGGTCGGAATTCTGACCGTCAGCGACAAGGGATCGCGGGGGGAGCGGGAAGACAAGAGCGGAGAAGAGATCCGGCGGCTGGTTCTCAGGATGGACGGAGAAGCGGTCTGTCGTGAAATCGTTCCGGACGAACGGGAAGAGATCGAGAATGCCCTGGTCCGGATGGCCGACAACAAAGGGATGGACCTGATTCTTACCACGGGAGGCACCGGCCTCGCCCCGCGGGATGTGACGCCGGAGGCCACCCGGAGCGTCATTCACCGGGAAGTTCCGGGAATCGCGGAAGGGATGCGTCTCTATTCCCTGAAAAAAACCAAATTTGCGATGTTGTCACGGGCGGTGGCGGGGACCCGGGGGAACACCCTGATCCTCAACCTTCCGGGAAGCCCGAAAGCCGTGCGGGAGTGCCTGGAAGCCGTGATGGAGGTCCTTCCCCATGCTTTGGAAACGTTGCAGGGACGCTTCGGAGAGCATGAAAGTCAATCCAATCTATGAGGAGGCGGCGATGAGCGAAGCACGGAACCTGATGGTGGTCGGACAGGTCAAAAATCCCTTGTCGTTAAGTGAGAGCGAATTGGAAAAGATGGATGACGGAACCGTCCGCCCGGGAGATCGCGTCCCCGGTCTCGAAGGGAGCGGGGTGGAGCTGAGCAAGATCCTGGAACGGGCCGGTCTCCTTCCCGGTGTGACTCATGTCATTTTTCACGCTTCCGACGAATTCCGGGCGGACATCCCTTTGGGCGAGTTGGAGAAAGCCTTTTTCCTGTACAGGCAAGAAGGGCGTTCACCGGAAAAGACGCATGCCATCCGGCTTTATGTGCCGGACGGCAGCAGCAACTGCCTCAACGTGAAATCCGTCGTCCGGGTGGATGCGGTGGTCCGTGTTGGGGATGAAGCCGACAGAAAAGCCGAATTCGGCTTTAAACAGGTGATTTCCCCGGATCGGCTTCGGAGGTGATGTCGTCTGATGCTTTCGAAGCGTTGTGAAAAAGTGAGCGGCAGCATTTACCCAAAGCCGCTCCGGCTGTACTCACAGAGCACAAGTCTCGCCTGGGGTCGCTTCACTTCCGGTCTCGCTATGCACTCACAGAGCACAAGTCTTGTCAACGCTTCATACTTTTAGTGCAACCGCGGGAGGTCCCGCGGTTATTTTTCGAAATAAAAAGATCGCCGAAAACCGTTGACGAACACCCCGGGAGTGTGCTACTTTATTATAGCGCCTTTGGGGGGCGCGCCTATAAGGGGCGCCGGAGGTTGCGACGTAAAAGAGCTCAAAAAACCTCTTGCAATCAGAGTGACGATTGGTTATAATAATAGACGTCGCTTTAAAATGTTCCTCCGTAGCTCAATGGTAGAGC
The DNA here is from genome assembly GCF_003054245.1 of Melghirimyces profundicolus. GTDB lineage: Bacteria > Bacillota > Bacilli > Thermoactinomycetales > DSM-45169 > Melghirimyces > Melghirimyces profundicolus. The sequence goes on along the minus strand of NZ_QBKR01000014.1, from coordinate 21,771 downwards.
GCCCGGCTGTTAACCGGTAGGTTGCAGGTTCGAGTCCTGCCGGAGGAGCCACATTGCGGAGAGATACTCAAGTGGCCGAAGAGGACGGTTTGCTAAACCGTTAGGGGGCTGCATGGCCCCGCGCGGGTTCGAATCCCGCTCTCTCCGCCATTGAACGATATGGACAAGGCCCGTTGGTGAAGCGGTTAACACACCAGCCTTTCACGCTGGCATGCAGGGGTTCGAATCCCCTACGGGTCACCATTTAAACGGACGGTTAGCTCAGCGGGAGAGCACCTGCTTCACACGCAGGGGGTCGGCGGTTCGATCCCGTCACCGTCCACCACATACCCGGGTGCATTCCTGGGGTTGAGCGCGGAGCTGTGGTGAAGTTGGAGTTCACGCCGGCCTGTCACGCCGGAGGTCGCGGGTTCGAGTCCCGTCAGCTCCGCCATTTTATTTGCGGCGGCCATGGCGAAGTGGTTAACGCACCGGATTGTGGCTCCGGCATTCGTGGGTTCGATTCCCACTGGTCGCCCCACTTTATTTCCCCTTACCGCTGGGGCGTAGCCAAGTGGTAAGGCAACGGACTTTGACTCCGTGATGCGTAGGTTCGATCCCTACCGCCCCAGCCATTTGATTATGACCCATTAGCTCAGTTGGCAGAGCACCTGACTTTTAATCAGGGTGTCCCAGGTTCGAGTCCTGGATGGGTCACCAATTGACCCGGAGCGGGTGCGGAACGGCCGTGCCCGCTCCCATTTTCCACATCATTCTCCGCTCTCCCGGAATCATGCGTAAAAGCGGTTCCGATGGGGATTTAAAATGTTCCAGGTTTGACGGGGTCGCAGAATTTGATAAAAATCCTTGACACTGAACAGTCCACATGATACTATAATTCCCGTCGATTGCGAACCTCGACGGATGGGATGCAGCGAAAGCAAACGCACACTTCGCGGGTGTGGCGGAATTGGCAGACGCACTAGACTTAGGATCTAGCGCCTCTGGCGTGGGGGTTCGAGTCCCTCCACCCGCACCAACGCCGATTATAAAACGTGCGGTCGTGGTGGAATCGGCAGACACGCTATCTTGAGGGGGTAGTGGCCGCAAGGCCGTGCGAGTTCGAGTCTCGCCGACCGCACCATTTCTATTCATTCCAATAAGGGTTAAACCCACCTTGTTGGCGCCGGGGTGTGGCTCAGCTTGGTAGAGCGCCTCGTTCGGGACGAGGAGGCCGCAGGTTCAAATCCTGTCACCCCGACCACTTATCCTAAACGACATCATGTTTGATATGCGGGTGTAGTTCAGTGGTAGAACATCGGCCTTCCAAGCCGAATGCGAGGGTTCGATTCCCTTCACCCGCTCCACATTCACCGGACCGTGGCCCTTGTGGCTGCGGTCTTTGCATATCTCGAGGAAAATCCCGATCCCGGGAGTTGAACCATGCGATGAGTGAATTCTCTCTGATCCGTTCCCTTTTGAAAAACCGGGGTTCCGCTCCGCCGGAGGTGGAAGTGGACGCAGGGGACGACGCCGCGGTTCTGAAGCCGGCAAGAGACCGGTCCACGGTGTTTACCTGTGATACGATGGTGGAAACGGTCCATTTCCGGACCGGGACCATGGAGCCGGACGATATCGGATGGAAGTGCATGGCCGCCAATATCAGCGATGTCGCCGCCATGGGCGGGACCCCCTCCTGCGCACTGGTTTCCCTGGCCGTGCCGGAAACCTGGCGAGGAGAGGAATTGAAAGGCCTGTATGCCGGCATGAGGGAGATCTGCCGACGGTTCGGGGTCCGTATCGTGGGAGGCGACACCGTCCGTTCCCCGGAACATCTGGTGGTGACCGTTGCCCTGATCGGAGAGGTGGAACCGGACCGATCGCTGCTCCGTTCCCATGGCCGTCCGGGCGACGTGGTGTTCGTCACCGGGGAATTGGGAGCGTCAAAGGCGGGGTTGCATCTCTTGATGAGCGATCCACATCCGGAGCTTCTCCGGCGCTATCCGGGGCTGGTGGAAGCTCACCGGCGGCCCGTGCCGGGTGTGGAGGCCGGGCGCTGGCTTCTCGGGACCGGGCAGAGAATCGCCTGTGATGATGTGAGTGACGGATTGGCTCAGGAGGCTTGGGAAATTGCCGAGGCGAGCCGGGTGCGTCTGGTTCTGGAGGGAGAACGGATTCCCATCTCATCGGAAACCAGGCGGTATGCCGAAGAAGTGGGAGAAGATCCCCTGGAATGGGCGTTTTCCGGCGGTGAGGATTTTTGTCTGGTGGGAACCGTGTCCCGGGAGCACTGGCCCGGACTGATGCGGGAAGCCGAGGATTCGGGTCTTCGTCTTTTTCCCATTGGTTGGGTCGAAGAGGGCTCTCCAGGGGTAGACTGGATAGTGGACGGAAACCGGAAGGAACGGACCCGCAGAGGGTATGATCATTTTACAGACGGGTGATCCTGATGAGCCGCAACACTTGCACATTTGAGACCCACAACCCGGAGGAAACCCGAAATCTGGCCCGCCATTTGGCCCCGCGCCTTCGCCGGGGGGACGTGATTGCCCTTGAAGGTGATCTCGGCGCCGGAAAAACAACCTTCACACAGGGTTTGGCCGCCGGGCTGGGGATCGAGGAGCCGGTCGACAGTCCCACCTTCACCTTGATCAAGGAATATGAAGGCGGAAGGCTGCCTCTCTATCATATGGATGTTTACCGGTTGAATCATCCGACGGAGGAACTGGGTTGGGATGAGTATTTTTACGGAGACGGTGTTACCCTCGTCGAATGGGCAGACCGGATCGAACCGATGCTTCCCGGGGAGTTGATCCGGATCGAAGTGTCCCGCCATCAAGAGAGCGACGTTCGGAAAATCAGGATTGAACCGCCTGCCGGGGAGACAGAACGGATTTGCGGAGGGCTGGGGAGGCTGGATAACCATGAAACTGCTGGCGATTGACACGTCCACCTTGGTACTCGGAGTGGCTGTTCTGGAAAACCGCCGCGTGCTGGGGGAAGTGACAACCAATTTACATAAAAACCATTCCGTTCGGCTGATGCCCACCGTGAACGGCCTGATGAAGGAACTGGAGCTGTCCCCGGATGATTTGGACGCCGTGGCCGTGGCGGCGGGACCGGGGTCTTACACCGGGATCCGCATCGGATTTACCACCGCCAAGACACTCGCGTGGAGCCGGGGGATTCCTTTGGTGCCTGTCTCCAGCCTTTCAGCATTGGCGATGAACGGGAGTCGGTATCCAGGGAAGGTGGTCCCTCTGTTCGACGCGAGAAGGAACCGGGTTTATACCGGTCTGTTCAAGGGAGAGGGCGGCCGGGTATCCGCTGTGAAAAAAGAACGGGTCATGGACATCGGCGCCTGGCTGGAAGAGGTGTCCGAAGAAGGGCCTCTTCTCTTTTTGGGCGAGGATGTTTCCCGCTACCGGGAGACGATCAGCGGGGCACTGGGAGAGCGGGCCGAGTTCGGCACCCTTCGGGAAAATGTCGTCAGTGCCGCTCACCTCGGAACGTTGGCTTTTTCCTGTCTGGAGAGGGGAGACCGGGGAAGAACGGATGCCGTGCCCAACTACCTGCAACTGACCGAAGCGGAGGCCAAATGGCTTTCCCGAAACGGAGGGAGTGCCGGTGGTGTGTCTGAAGCCTGAGTTCCGGCCGATGACCCTGGTGGACATCCCCGCCGTCCTCCGAGTGGAGCGGGCCTCTTTCACCAATCCCTGGACCCGTCAGGCCTTCTACAACGAGCTGGCATATAACCAGTTTGCACACTACACAGTGGCGGAGAAGGAGGGGCATGTGATCGGTTATGCCGGGATGTGGCTGATTCTGGATGAAGCCCACATTACCAACATTGCAATACATCCGGATTTTCGAGGGTCCGGAGCCGGGGAAGCCTTGATGGAGTATCTGATGGAGTGGGCACGCAGCTCCGGAGCCAAGAGCATGACCCTGGAAGTACGGGTCTCCAATCGGGCGGCCCAAAACCTGTACCGGAAAAAAGGGTTTGAATCGATGGGGATCCGTCCCCGGTATTATACCGATAATCAGGAAGACGCCCTCATCATGTGGACAAAGTTAGGTGGAGGATCCGATGAACAAGAAGGGCAGTACCCTCGTACTGGGAATTGAAACGAGTTGCGATGAGACGTCGGCGGCAGTGGTGGAAAACGGGGAGATTCTCCGATCCAACGTGATTTCCTCCCAGATGGAAGTCCATCGAAAATTCGGGGGAGTGGTTCCGGAAGTCGCTTCCCGCCGCCATGTGGAACGGATCACCGACGTGATCCAGCAGGCGCTGGATCAAGCGGGCGTCAAACAGTCCGAGCTTTCGGCACTGGCCGTTACCCAAGGACCCGGTTTGGTGGGGGCCCTTCTGATCGGGGTTGCCGCGGCCAAAGCCATGGCGTTTGCCGCCGGACTTCCCTTGGTCGGGGTTCACCATATCGCCGGTCATATTTATGCCAGCCATCTCGTGAAACCCCTTCGATTTCCCTTGGTTGCACTGGTGGTCTCCGGAGGTCATACGGAGCTGATTTACATGCCCGGGCACAACCGGTTTGAACGTTTGGGCAAGACCCGGGATGATGCCGCCGGGGAAGCTTTTGACAAAGTGGCTCGCGTTCTCGAACTCCCTTATCCGGGTGGGCCGGAAATCGACCGGCTGGCCAGGGAAGGGAGACCCTCCATCGATTTGCCCAGAGCCTGGCTGGAGCCGGATTCCCTCGACTTCAGCTTCAGTGGACTGAAATCGGCGGTGATCAACCACCTCCACAACGCCAAACAGCGCGGGACAACGGTTCAACGAGCCGATCTGGCGGCCAGCTTCCAGGAGTCGGTGGTGGAAGTTTTGACAGAAAAGTCCATCCGTGCCGTCAAAAGCAAAGGGGTGGATCACCTGGTGCTGGCCGGCGGGGTTTCGGCCAACTCCGCATTGCGGAGCGCCCTTTCGGAACGTTGTCGGAAAGAGGGGATTCGATTGTCCGTTCCACCCATCGAACTCTGTACGGACAACGCGGCCATGATTGCAGCGGCTGGAACCTTCCGTTATCTGGACAGAGAGTTCGCCGGTCTGGATATGAACGCGGAACCGAATCTAAAGTTGGTTTAAAAAAGAATACACTGAGGTTTCTCTGCCGGTCCGTCAGGACCGGTTTTTTCATTATCCACAGCCGGTCCAATCCGACCCGCTCATCCGATATCGTTGTGGACAAAAGAGCCCTACGACCTGTGGATAATGTGGATAAGTCCTGTGGATAATCTTTGTTGAAGGTTTTTTTCTGTGTATAACTCTGTGGAATCCCTGTGGAAAAACGAATGGAAATACTTCTTTCAGCCTAGGGGAAGGATACAGAAAGAATCAGAGGGAAACGGGGAATGTAGGTGAAATTGAGAAAAATATTTCCGGCCCTTCTTCTGGGATTGCTGATATGGATGATGATTTCCGGAATCCGGTTCGTGACCGTTTCCGCACCGTCTCCACCGACGAAGGTTGGAATCCGCCAGGTTTGGTGGGTGAATATCCCGGGATTGACCCTGAAGGATCTTCGTCATTCGGGCCTTCCCCATGTCGAGAAACTGATGAAACTGGCTTCGGTGGGAGCCATGAACATGAAAACCGGCGGGAGGGAGACGCTTTCCAACAGCTATGCCACTCTGGCCACGGGAACCCGGGCCGTTGCTCCCGCAGCAGAAGTTTTTTACCATCCGGAGGAACCGGTGATGGAAGACGGGCCGTTCTCCACACCGGCAGGCACGCTTTACGCCCGTCGCATGGGGGAAACGGCATCGGCCGGTTCCATCGTTTACCCCGGAATCATGAAGTTTGTGACCGAGAATGAAAAAACGACGTTCACCGTTCGGCCGGGGGGATTTGCCGAAGCCCTGAAAACGGCGGGGTATTCCACTCTGGTGCTGGGGAACCTGGACGAAGGAGCCAAACCCGTCCGTTACGCCCCGCTGATCACCATGGACGGGAAAGGAATCACTGAAGAGGGACGGGTCGGTCGGGAGACACTGCTCCAGGACCCGGCCCGGCCCTTCGGTGTCAAAACCCGATACTTCCTCCTTCGAAACACCTTGTTATCCTGGGAAAAGCCAGGGGTGGCCGTGGTGGAGCTGGGGGATCTTCACCGGTTGGAACAGGCAGGGGACAAGATGTCCCCTCTTTACCGGCAACGGGTCCGGGCGCGGGTATTGGGGGAAATCGACCGTTTTCTGGGGGAGATGCTTCCCCGGGCGGGGAAAGACCGTCTGCTGGTGTTGACTGCCACCGGCGGCGGGGCTCCGGGGAAAGAGGGATTGTTCCCCGTGGTGATGTACCGGAAAGGAGAACCTCCCGGACTCCTGACATCCGCCACGACCCGCCGAACCGGGGTTGTGGGCAATATTGACCTGGCTGCCACCCTTCTGGAACAGTTGGGGGTGCAGGTCCCCCGGGAGATGTTGGGGAGACCGATGAATTCAGTGAGCGGAACAGGCGAAGGGTTCTGGCGAACCGTCGACCGGGTGGAATCGATCTACTCCCTTCGTCCATCGGTGTTGTATTCCTATATCCTGCTGCAGATCTTGGTGTTGCTGACGGGGCTCTCTCTCATTTTGAAAAACGGGAAGGGCAGGGGGTGGATGGAATCGATTCTGTTAGCGGTGATGCTGACGCCTTTTCTGTTTCTGGTCATATCCGGAATGACAGCCCATTCCTGGTGGCTCTTCTCCGGGGCGTTGGTGCTGGGCGGGCTCGGGTTGGCGTATATGCTTACCCGGGCTGACACCGTCCCCCTCTTTCTTTGGGCAGGGTTGTTGGGGTTTTTACCGGTGGTGGTGGACGGACTGATGGGGGGGCCGCTGATTCAGCAGTCTTTTCTGGGCTATGATCCGATCAAAGGCGCCCGTTATTACGGCATCGGCAACGAGTATATGGGAGTGGTCCTGGGGTCTTCGATCCTGGCTTCCGCTGCATGGTTGGAGCGCCGGCCCACCCTTTCCCGGCGTCAAAAGCTGGCTGTCGGTTTGTTTTTTTTCGCCTTGCTGGTTTTTTTCGCCGCCCCCTTCTGGGGAACCAACGCCGGTGGCGCCATGGCCTCCGCCGTTGGCTTCGGAGTGGCGTATTTCCGGTTTTTCCAAACCCGGTGGAACCGGAAGCTGTTCTTTAAAGTGGCGGGAATGGCGGGGATCGGTCTGTTGACCCTGTTGGCTCTCAACAGCTGGGTCCCCGGACACACTCCCACCCATATCGGCCGGGCCTTCTCCCATCTGGAAGGAGGAAATTTTGAGGAAATCGCCCATATCCTCAATCGGAAATTGGAAATGAATCTGAAGCTGGTGAGGGCGTCTTCCTGGGGAAAGGTTTTCCTCCTCTCTCTTCTCACAATGGCCATCTTGTCTTTCCGTCCGGCGGGAGGGATGAAAATGTTGATGGAGCATTACCCACAACTCTTCAACGGATTTACGGCCATATTATCCGGTTCTCTGGCCGCCCTTGCCTTTAACGATTCAGGGATTGTTTCGGCCGCCACCGCCATTGTCTATGTGGTCATGCCGATCATGATCATCGGGATTCGGGAAAGATCGACATCCCGACACGGAAATTCAACGGATTCTCCGGCGGTCGACAAGTCTGAGGGATGAAAGTTCCGGTCCGGCCGGAGGCTGTTTATCTGCAATCCATTGGTGGAGGATCCGCGTTTCTCTGTGCTACAATCGGTGGCAAACAAATGAACCTCCGGTTCAAATGGGATGGGGTGACCGAAAGGAATGGAGCAGTGAAAGAAAGGCTGGCGGTGGCATGGAACGAGGCACGGAACGAGGAACAAGGGGGAAGATGCTGTGAAACTCCAGTTTCATCCCCTGGGTGACACCGGGGTGCGGATCGGTTTCGGGGAAAGGATCGATCCCGGTGTCAACCGGGAAATCCGGAGCTTTGTCAACCAGCTCGAACGTTCGAGGATCCCCGGAGTGGTGGAATGGGTGCCCGCTTATACATCGTTGACCGTTTACTACCGGCCTTGGGACATCCGGTATCCGGATCTGCTCAAAACGTTGAAAGAAATGGAACGGATCCGGGAGCCGGTGTCCGACGAGGATGTGAAGGTGGTGGAGCTCCCCGTGGTTTACGGAGGAGCGTACGGGCCGGACTTGGGGGATGTGGCGCGGATCAACGGCCTGACCCCGGAGGACGTCGTCCGGATCCATAGCGGGGCCTCATACCGGGTTTATATGTTGGGCTTTGCCCCCGGTTTTCCGTATCTGGGGGGGATGCCTGAAGAAATCGCCACGCCGAGGCTGGAAAATCCCCGGTCCCGGATCCCCGCCGGCTCCGTGGGGATCGCGGAAGGTCAGACAGGGGTATACCCCCTGGAAACTCCGGGTGGCTGGAGAATCATCGGAAGGACCCCGTTGCGCTTGTACGATCCCGGCCGGGAACCGCCTGTTCTCTTAAAAGCCGGAGATGCGATCCGCTTTCGCCCGGTGACCGAAGAAGAATACGGGAAGCTCGAAGGAAATGGGGGGGAGAGGAAACCGGATGGCTTGGACGGTTGATTTGAACAGCGACCTGGGGGAAAGTTTCGGACGTTATGTGATCGGTCAGGATGAAGAGGTCTTAAAGCATGTCACATCCGCCAACATCGCCTGCGGTTTCCATGCCGGAGATCATAACGTCATCCGTCGTACAGTCCGTCTGGCGGCGAAAAAAGGAGTGGGACTGGGAGCTCATCCCGGTCTTCCGGATTTGCTCGGCTTCGGGCGGAGGTTCATCGCTGTCGAAACGGAAGATGTCTACAATATGACGGTGTATCAGATCGGTGCCTTGCAGGCTTTTGCTTCCCTGGAGGGAAAGCGGCTGCAGCATGTCAAACCTCACGGTGCCCTTTTCAACATGGCGGGGAAGGACGGGGAGATTGCCCGGGCCATCGCCGAAGCCGTCGCGGCCGTCGACAGGGAGCTGATCCTTTTCGGTTTGGCGGGGAGTGAGCTGGTCAAGGCGGGGGAAAGGGTCGGGTTGAAAGTGGCCCGTGAGGTGTTTGCCGATCGTACGTATCAACCGGACGGGAGCCTCACCTCCCGCACCTCGCCCGAAGCGTACATCCATGATCCGGAAGAGGCGGTCCACCGGGTGACCCGGATGGTGAAGGAAGGAAAAGTGACCGCGCTGGATGGCACGGAGCTGAAGGTCCAGGCGGATACCGTCTGTGTTCACGGGGACGATCCCAAAGCTCTTTCCTTCGTTCAACGGTTGAGGCGGGGGTTGGAGGAAAACGGCATTCGAATTCAAAGGGTTTCGGACCGATGATGGGAACGATTACGGTGGTGAATCCCGGACTCCTGACAACGGTACAGGATCTGGGGCGGACGGGTTACCAACAGTTTGGGATGGTGGTCTCCGGCGCAATGGACCCCTTTTCCCTTCAGGTGGGGAACATTCTGGTCGGAAATCCCCGGGGGGCCGCCGGCTTGGAGATCACGTTGTCGGGACCGGTCCTCCGCTTTGAAAAGGAGTGCTTGGTTGCGCTGACCGGTGCCGACTTGAGTCCGCTGTTGGACGATCAGCCGGCACCCATGTGGAAAGGGTTCTCCGTGGGGAGAGGTCAAGTGCTCTCTTTTCGGCGTCCGGTGGAGGGAATTCGCGCTTATTTGACCGTTTCGGGAGGAATCGATGTACCCGAGGTGATGGGCAGCCGATCGACTTACATCAACGGAGGTATCGGTGGATATCGCGGACGGGCACTCGAAAAAGGGGACGTACTGACCGTCGGTGTAAATCCCGTTCCCCGGGAAGGAAAACGGTTGGCTTACGGCTTGCGTCCCCGTTACGGAAAAGAGGTCACACTCCGTGCGGTTCCCGGTCCCCAGTCGGAGGCCTTCACCGAAGAGGCCGTCGGGACGTTTTTCAGTGAAGCCTACGAAGTCACTCCCCGATCAGACCGGATGGGGTACCGGCTGAAAGGCCCTCGTCTGTTTCATAAGGAGAAGGCGGATATCCTCTCCGATGCCATCGCCCCGGGCTCGGTTCAAGTGCCTGCGGAGGGACAGCCGATCGTCCTCTTGGCGGACCGTCAGACGACGGGGGGATACGCCAAGATCGCCACGGTGATCTCTGCAGACCTTCCCCGGCTGGCGCAGGCCGGCCCGGGGTGCCGGGTTCGATTTGAACGCATCGACGTGGCAGAGGCGGAAAAACGGGCGGTGGAACAGGAGAACCTGTTGCGGACGCTGGAGATTGGCGCCCGAAACAACTGAAAAAGCTGTTGGGGATGCAACCCCAGCAGCTTTTTTCACAAATGGGTATCATTCTTTTTCTCTTCTTTTTCCGGTTCGAGCACTTTTTCCACTTTCATGAAGGCTTCCACTTGTCCCTCAAAGAAGGCCATGGACCGGACGTCGGCCAGGACGGCGTTTATTTCCGTTTCAATGTACTTGGACGGGAGATGGGGCTTTTCTTCCATCCATCGGGCCAACTGCCTGATCTTCGCGTAAATGTTTCTCCGGGCTCGGTTCCGGTTCTCTTCTGCGGTCGCTCGGGTCAAGATCGGATTCCTCCTTTTGCTTTTGTGGTTCGCATGATGAACCCGGCTTCGCTTCTATTCCGATTTTATCAAATGCGGAGCCATGCATCTTATGGAAGGTTTTTCGTCTGTCCCTCCCGGCAGGCCGCTTCTTCAATCAACCGGCGGAGGGTGTGCAAGGTATTCCGGCCATCGCCTTCAGCCATTTTTGCGATGTAGGCCTCTTTGTTTTCGAAGAGTGAAGAAAGATGGCGGAGAAATCTTTTTTCGTTCAGTTCTTCTTCCTCCAGCACTTCTGCGTATCCCTTGCGCTTAAAAGAGCGGGCGTTCAAAACCTGATCCCCCCGGCTGGCGGATTTGGACAGCGGAATCAGAAGCATCGGCTTTTTCAGAGCCAAAAGCTCGAAAATGGCGTTGGAGCCGGCCCGTGAGATCACCCCGTCCGCCATGGCCAGCATGTGGGGCAGTTCTTTCGTGAGATATTCAAACTGCCGGTAACCCGGACGTTCCATCGATGGATCCACATTTCCTTTTCCGCAGATATGGGCGATCTGAAAGTTTTGGAGGAGGGATGGGAGTGTCCGGTGAACCATCCGGTTGATGTTCCGGGATCCGAGGCTTCCGCCCATGATCAAAAGAACCGGTGTGTCCGCTGTGAATCCGCAGATACGCCGCCCTTCGTCCGCCTTTCCCCGTTTCAGTTCTTCCCGGACCAATGCTCCCACGTATACGCCCTTCTCCGCTTTCAGGTGTTGCGTTGTCTCCGGAAACGTGGTGCAGACCCGGGTGGCAAAAGGGATGGCCAAACGGTTGGCCAGCCCGGGGGTCAGGTCGGATTCATGGATCACCACCGGCACGCCGTTCATCCATCCCCCGATCACCACGGGAACAGAGACGAACCCTCCCTTTGAAAACACCACATCCGGTTTTTCCTTTCGGAGGATCCGGTAAGCTTCCCCGATTCCCTTCAGCACGCGGAAGGGGTCGTTAAAGTTGTTCCAATCGAAATAACGCCGGAGCTTGCCGGTGGAGATTCCGTAATATTTGACCTTCCCAAAGGGCTGGATCAGTTGTCGTTCGATACCGTCATGGGAGCCGATATATCCGACGTCCCAGCCATCTTTCAAAAATCGGGGGATCAGTGCCTGGTTGACGGTGACGTGGCCCGCCGAACCGCCTCCGGTGAAAATAATCTTTTTCCTCATGGCTTCCCGCCTTTCGGTCCATAGGTGGATCTGCCGTCCGATGATCCGCTGCGGCCCTGATATCAACGAAAAAAGACCCGTTTCGACGGTCTTTTTTCGATCGGCTATCATTCTGCGATTTCCGCCCAGCGCTCGGTTTTTTTCAGAATGGTCTCTTCCAGCTCCGCCAACCGTTGCTGGCGGGGAGCAAATTCTTCGGGATTGCTGTAGATTTCTTCCCTGCAGAGTTCCTCTTGGAGTTGGGCCTTTTCCTCCTCCAGCGCTTCAATCTCCTCCTCCAACCGGGAGGCTTCCCTCCGGAGCCGGCGTTCTTCCCGTTCCGCCTCCCGGTTCTTTCGGTTGGGATTCTCATCACCGGAAGTTTTGGATTTCCCGGACTTCTCTTTTTCGGTTGCGGCCTCTTTCGTCTTTTCCAGATATTCTCGGTAACCTCCGTCAAAGACGTTGATTCCCCCATCCCTGACTTCCCAGATCCGGTTGGCCAACCGGTTGATGAAGTAGCGATCGTGGGAGACGAAGAGGAGGGTCCCGGTGAAGGATTCCAGCCCTTCCTCCAGACGTTCTTTGCTGTCCATGTCCAGGTGGTTGGTCGGCTCATCCATGAGGAGGAAGTTACCCCGGTTCAGGAGACGTTTCAAAAGGGAGAGCCGGGCTTTCTCGCCTCCGGATAGATCGGAGACCCGCTTGAACACCTCCTCTCCGGTGAACAGGAACTGACCCAGATACGTCCGGATCCGGGACTGGTCCAGTTTGGGATTGGCATTCCAAACTTCATCCAGGACCGTATTTTCTTCCCGCAGTTCTTCCTGCTCCTGATCGTAATAATCCAGCCGGACTCCGGTTCCCAGCACCACCTTTCCGGAGAGAGGCGCCATCCGGCCGGCGAGGGTTTTCAGCAGGGTGGATTTCCCCGTTCCGTTCGGCCCGAGGAGAGCGACCCGGTCTCCCCGCTTCAACTCCAGGTTGGCATGGGTGATCAGGGGGCTGCCGGCCTTGTAGCCCACCGTCAGCCCTTCTGCTTCCAGAACCGTCCGTCCGCTGGTGACGGCGGGTTCAAAACGGATGGCGGCCCGGGTCCGGTCCTGGGGAGGGGGTTCCATCCGGTCCATTTTCTCCAGCGCTTTCCGGCGACTCTGGGCCCGCTTGGTGGTGGAGGCCCGTGCCAGGTTCCTTTGGACGAAATCCTCCATCCTCCGGATTTCCTCCTGTTGCTTCTCATACTCTTTTTTCCATCGGGCCCGATTTTCCTCCCGCTGACGGATGTATGCCGAGTAATTCCCTTTGTAACGAGTGATGCGGGTCCGTTCCAGTTCATAAATCACGCTCACGACCCGGTCCAGGAAATAACGGTCGTGGGAGACCACCAGGAGGGCGCCGGGATAGGATTCCAGCGTCTGTTCCAGCCAGGCGAGGGCGTCCATGTCCAGGTAGTTGGTTGGCTCGTCCAGAATGATCAGGTCGGGCTGTTCCAGCAGCAGGCGGGCCAGGGCCAGCCGGGTTTTTTGCCCGCCGCTTAATGAGCGGATCGGCGTCGTTTTCCAGTCGATTCCACCCAGTCCCAGTCCGGTCAACACCCCCCGTGCCCGGGCTTCGAAACCGTATCCGCCGGCCTGTTCAAAGTCCTGCTGCAGCCGGGCGTACTGTTCGGTCACCCGAAGGTAGCGCTTCTCATCGGAAAAAACAGCTTCCCGACTCATCTCTGCCTCCAGCTTTCTCATCTGCGATTCCATCTTCCGGATTCGGACAAAGGCTTTCATCGCTTCTTCCCAAACGGTGCCGTCGGACTCCGGTTCCATCGATTGGGCAAGATATCCGGTCCGGGCCTGTTTGGAGATGTGGACTTCCCCGGAGTCGGCGGGGATCCGGCCGGTAATCACCTTCAAAAGGGTGGACTTGCCCGCCCCGTTCGGACCGATGAGACCCACCCGTTCTTTTTCATCCACCTTCAGGCTGACCCCGCTCAGAACCGGGGTGGCGCCGTAGGATTTATCCACGTGGTTGACTTGCAGGATGCTCAACCGCATTCACCTCTTGTATAGAAAACCGATTCCATTGTATCCCAAGGAAGATCCGGAAAAAAGGGATGACAGCCACCCAACCGGTCGGATCGGGTGCCATTTTCAGCCGACACGCCGGGTTGTGGTACAATCGGTGAGAAAAAGGCGGAAAGGGAGAGATGGGGATGGGGACCGAAAAGGATGTGCTCCGGGTCCGTCTGTTGGAGAAACGAAGAGGGTTGGACTCCGTGGAGGCGGAGAAGCAGTCCGCGGGGGTTTGCGGGGTTTTGGGAACGGAGCCCCGGTACCGGGAGGCGGGAACGGTCCTCTTTTACATGCCGCACAGGGGTGAAGTGGACGTTCGTCCCCTGATGGAACGGAGCTGGCGGGAGGGGAAACGGGTGGTTCTGCCCCGTTCGGTACCCCGGACCCGGTCTCTGGAACTCTACACCATCCGCAGTTTGGACGACCTGATCCGGGGGGCATACGGGATCACCGAACCCCGACCCAGCGAAGCAAGGTGGATCGATCCTGCAGAGGTGGAATGGGCGGTGGTTCCGGGGGTCGGTTTTGACACAAACGGCTATCGGCTGGGTTATGGGGCCGGGTATTACGACCGGTTCTTCGCCGGTCCGGGCACCCATGTGATCCGGGTCGGGGCGGCATACACTTTTCAACTGGTGCCGACGGTTCACCCGGAGCCTCACGACCAACCCATGCATGCCGTCGCCACTCCGGGAGGGATCCTTCGTCCGGACCGGGGCGAAAAATAAGAATCGGCCGGGGGGGGAACAGGGACGGCCGGAACTTGGGTCAGGAAGCACCGTCCTCCCGGATCCGTTCCCCCTGAGAAGGTCCCGTTCCGGCCGAACCGGGACATTAAACCTTCGTTCCCGATGGAATGATAAAACAGCCCGCGGGCAGCGGGCTGTCGGACCGGAAATAAAGGGAATGATGGATGAATAAGTCCGTTGTGGACACTTTCAGTTTATGTCGAAAAGGATTTCGTTACAATAGACGAAAAGACCCATTTTGATAGTCGAATCCGTCCTACTCCCCAAGACCGGTTCACCCCGAAAAGCCCGGAATGCCCATTCCCTGCGTTAAGATCTTGTGAATCCATACACAAATAACGCGAAGGTTGTTACAATAGGAGAAGATTCATGAGGCGAACCGGAAGAGCCGCCCCGGGGACAACCGGCCGGATGTAAAGGGGGACGGAAATTGAAAAGCTCTCTGAAGGAAGTGCACGTGACCGATGCGGTGGGAAGGGTGTTGGCCCACGATCTTACCCAGGTGTTGCCCGGTAAGTTCAAAGGCCCCCTGTTTCGCAAAGGTCATGTGATTCGTCAAGAAGATATCGACGACCTCCTTTCCATCGGAAAGGAGCATATATACGTAATGGAGCTGGCACCGGGGGAACTTCACGAGAACGATGCAGCCGTCCGGATCGCACGGGCGGTTTGCGGCCCCGGGCTCACGTTGACGGAGCCCCGGGAGGGGAAAGTCAACCTCGTGGCCGGGATGGACGGGCTTCTGAAAGTGGACGCTTCCCGGGTCCGCGCCATCAACGAGGTGGAGCAGGCGGTCTTGTCCACGCTGCAGTCGGACCAACCTGTGAAAAAAGAACAGACGGTGGCTGCATCCCGGGTGATTCCGCTGATTTATCCCGAAGAGCGGATCGAAGCCGTGGAAGAAACGGCAGGGCCTTCCCCCGTGCTGGAGGTGTGGCCGTTCCGTCCTTTCCGGGTGGGGGTGGTCACGACGGGAAGTGAGATCTATCATGGACGGATCCGTGACCGGTTCGGCCCGGTGCTTCAAGAAAAACTTGAATCCTTCGGGTCGACCGTGATGGGTCAGACCCTGGCCAGCGACGACAAAGATCTGATCCAGGCCCAAATCCGCTCTTTTGTGGATCAGGGAGCGGATATGGTGTTGGTGACCGGGGGAATGTCCGTCGACCCCGATGACCGGACGCCCGGCGCCATTGCGTCCCTGGGGGCGCAAGTGATCAGTTACGGAACTCCCATGCTGCCCGGTTCCATGCTGCTGGTGGCTTACTACCGGGGGATTCCCGTACTGGGCCTTCCCGGGTGTGTGATTCATGATGAGTACACCTCCTTCGATGTCTTCCTCCCCCGGATCCTGGCGGGAGAAAGGATCCGGCGGGAGGACATTGTCAGCCTGGGTTACGGAGGGCTCCATTCCTGCTGACCGCCGGCAGGAGACGGATGACCGGGAACCAAACCGAAGGGGGCATCAACCCCGCGGGTAGGGAGGCATGCCATGTCGGATATCAAAATTCCCCAAGTGACGGCCAAGCGGTTGCCGCTTTATTACCGTTATCTGGAGAAATTGCACGCCATCGGGAAAAAGAGGGTTTCTTCGGCGCAATTGAGCGACGCCCTTCAAATCGATCCCGCGACGATTCGACGGGATTTTTCCTATCTGGGTGAACTGGGTAAAAAGGGGTATGGTTACAATGTGAACTACCTGCTGCAATTTCTTCGGGACTTTTTGCGCCAGGACGAAGTGACCAACGTGGTTCTGGTCGGGGTCGGCCACTTGGGTACCGCGTTGTTGGGATACAATTTTTATCGCAGTCACAATACCAAAATTGTGGCCGGGTTTGATACCGATCCGAGGAAAGTGGGAACGGAGGTCGACGGCATCCCCGTCTATTCCATGGACCGCTTTGCCGAAGTCCGGCAATTGCACGGCGTGGAAGTGGCCATTCTCACCGTTCCGGCCAGTGTGGCACAGGCCACCACGGACCAGATCGTCGACGCCGGAATCCGGGGGATTCTCAATTTCACCCCGGCCCGTCTCACGGTGCCGCGCGGGGTCCGGATGCATAACATCGATCTGACCATCGAGTTGCAAACCCTGATTTATTTCCTGAAGAACTTTCCGCTTGAGGAGGAGGGAAACCTTTCCCTCCATGATGAAACACCCGGAGAAGACGCCTGAGGCAACCCCTGCCGGCACCCTTGGAACCCGGAGGAAACGGAAGAAGGAAGGTTACTGGAATGAGCGGAGATCAAAAACACTGGACCGAACATCTTAACGAATTGCGAAATCGGATACTGGTCACCCTGGCGGTATTTGTGGTCATGTTGATGGTGGGCTTTCTTTTCGCAAAACCGATCATCGATTTTATCAAAATGGATGTCCTCCAGGGAAATTTGGCGAAAACGTTGGAACTTCATGTATTTTCGCCGGGGGAAGCTCTCAGCATCTACATGCAGTTTGCCTTCGTCGTGGCCCTGACGGGCACTCTCCCCGTCGCCCTGTTTCAGGCGTGGCGCTTTGTACAACCGGGTCTGACACAGAAGGAACAAAAGGCGACGCTCAGTTACATTCCTTTGGCGGTGATCCTCTTTACAACGGGGTTGTTTTTCGGTTATTTCTGGATTTTCCCCTTCCTTCTCAACTTCATGTTTGCACTGACCTCCTCCCTGGGGGCGACGGAAACCTACGGATTTTACGAGTTTGTCCGCTTTATGTTCCGGGTGGTCGTACCCATTGCAGTGTTGTTTGAATTGCCGGTGGTGATTCTTTTTCTGACGAGGATCCGCTTGTTGAACCCGGAGATCCTGCGCAAAAGCCGACGCTTTGCCTACCTGGTTTTGGTCGTGCTGGCGGCTTTGGTGACCCCGCCCGACTTTGTCAGCAATGTTCTGGTCACCCTGCCGCTGATTTTGCTGTATGAGATGAGCATCTGGCTCTCGGCACGGGTTTATCGCCGGATTCAGGCGGAGGATGAGGAGCTGGAGCGCTATTGGCGGGAACGGGAAAAAGCGGATGCGGAGGACGGTTGGTAAAAAGGAGGCGTAACGTCCTCCTCTTTTTCTTGTTTTTTTCAGGCAAGGAAGGAGTAGACGGCGATCCACTAGGCAATGATATGAACGGATTACCGGAAGGAAAGGGGGTGGCCTGCCGGAATTTTTTCGGGGAAGGTCTTGCAAAACGGAAAACAGATCGCTATTATTGTAATTGGTGTTAGCACTCGGATCGAATGAGTGCTAACAAGAAACCATTCACCTCGTGAAGGAGGGTGTCTGACGATGATCAAACCGTTGGGAGATCGAGTTGTGCTCAAAGCCATCGAAAAAGAAGAAAAGACGGCCAGCGGCATCGTTCTGCCGGAAACGGCCAAGGAAAAACCCCAGGAGGGCGAAGTGATCGCCGTCGGGACCGGTCGTTATGAAAACGGCCAAAAAGTGGCACTTGAAGTGAAAGAAGGCGACCGCGTCATCTTCTCCAAATACGCGGGCACGGAAGTGAAAGTGGGCGACACCGAATATCTCATTCTGCGTGAAAGCGATATTCTGGCTGTCCTCGACTGATTTTTCCGCTCCTGACTGAAATAAAACCCTACATAGGAGGGAGAAGCAATAATGGCGAAAGAAATCAAGTTCAGTGAAGACGCCCGCCGGGCGATGTTGCGTGGCGTGGACGCTTTGGCCAATGCCGTGAAAGTGACCCTCGGCCCCAAAGGCCGCAATGTGGTGCTTGAGAAAAAATTCGGTTCTCCTCTGATCACCAACGATGGTGTGACCATCGCCAAGGAGATCGAGCTGGAAGACAAATTTGAAAACATGGGCGCCCAGCTGGTAAAAGAAGTGGCGACCAAAACCAACGATGTGGCCGGTGACGGTACCACCACCGCCACGGTCCTGGCTCAGGCCATGATCCGTGAAGGTCTCAAAAACGTCGCCGCCGGCGCCAACCCGATCGGTCTCCGCCGCGGAATCGAAAAAGCCGTGGAAACCGCTGTGAGCGAAATCAAAAACATTGCAAAGCCGATCGAAGGAAAAGATTCCATTTCGCAGGTGGCGGCCATCTCCGCCAACGAACAAGAAGTGGGCGAACTGATCGCTGAAGCGATGGAAAAAGTGGGTAACGACGGTGTTATCACCGTGGAAGAATCCAAAGGGTTCGCCACCGAACTGGAAGTCGTGGAAGGGATGCAGTTCGACCGCGGCTACATCTCCCCGTACATGGTGACGGACAACGACAAAATGGAAGCCGTGCTTGACGAGCCCTACATCCTGATCACCGACAAGAAGATTTCCAACGTGCAGGAAGTCCTGCCGCTTCTGGAAAAAGTGGTTCAGCAAGGCAAACCGCTCCTGATCATCGCCGAAGACGTGGAAGGGGAAGCGCTGGCCACCCTCGTGGTGAACAAGCTGCGCGGCACCTTCAACGCGGTTGCTGTGAAAGCCCCCGGCTTCGGTGACCGCCGCAAGGCCATGCTGCAGGACATCGCTGCTCTGACCGGCGGTCAGGTCGTCACCGAAGACTTGGGTATGGATCTGAAAACCGCCGACATCGGTGTGCTGGGCCGCGCCCGTCAGGTCCGGGTTACCAAAGAGGAAACCATCGTGGTCGACGGCTTCGGTGACCGCTCCGAAATTAACAACCGGGTCAACCAAATCCGTCAACAGCTGGAAGAAACCACTTCCGAATTCGATAAGGAAAAACTGCAGGAGCGTTTGGCCAAGCTCGCCGGCGGCGTAGCCGTCATCAAAGTGGGGGCCGCCACCGAAACCGAGCTGAAGGAACGCAAGCTGCGGATCGAAGATGCCCTCAACTCCACCCGCGCCGCGGTGGAAGAAGGAATCGTATCCGGCGGTGGCACCGCTCTTGTCAACGTGCTGAGCGCCGTTGAAAAGCTGGAAGAGGAAACCTCCGGCGATGAGAAGACCGGTGTCAAGATCATCCGCCGCGCCCTGGAGGAACCCCTCCGTCAAATCGCGTTCAACGCTGGCCTGGAAGGCTCCGTGATCGTGGAACGGATGAAAGGTCAAGAAGTGGGCACCGGATTCAACGCCGCAACGGGCGAATGGGTCGACATGATCCAATCCGGGATCGTGGACCCGGCCAAAGTGACCCGCTCCGCCCTGCAAAACGCAGCTTCCGTTGCCGCCATGGTGCTGACCACCGAAGCGGTTGTGGCCGACAAACCGGAAGAGGAAGACAAAGGCGGCAACGGCGCCCCCGACATGGGTGGAATGGGTGGCATGATGTAACCCTTCCCTTTCTTTATCCCGCGGAAACTTTCCGCGGGATTTTTCATTAATGGGCAGGTAAGTGCAGAAGCGTTGGGATTGATTGTCAGGATCAGAAGAAGGGAAGCGTTTACCCGAACCAGCGACTTTGCTGTCCTGCCCGGCGTAGAATCAGACTGCAAGGGTGTTCAGGAGCAAAAGCTTCTCTGTGTTGCATCCGCAGGCGTTTGCCCCTGCCCGCAGCAGGAAGATTCGGAGCGGACCGTGCAACCATCCCTGCAGGACAGCCATAGCGCGACCGGGAGTAAAGCGACCCCCGGCGCGACTTGTGCTCTGTGAGTGCATAGCGCGACCGGGAGTGAAGCGACCCCCGGCGCGACTTGTGCTCTGTGAATACAGCCGGAGCAGCTTCGGGTAAATGCGGCCGCTTACTTTTTCACAACGCTTCTAACCTCGTGGACAACCGCATATAGATGAGACAAACAAGCGGAGGGCCTGACGCCATGCGTTCAGCGGATGTGATCTTCGAGCTGAAAACGCGCTTTTATAAAGATGGTGTGTCGGATCTGTCGGCTCAGCTGGCTTATTATTTTCTGTTGTCCCTCTTCCCCTTTCTGATCGTCGCAATTTCGCTGCTCGGCTACTTTCCCGTCTCCACGCACCATGTCCTCGATTTTATCAAGCCCTACGCCCCTCCTTACATCCATCAACTGATCAAAAACAATTTGGACTCCATTTTGGGAGTCCAGCGTGGAAACCTGCTTTCCTTCAGCGTTCTGGGCACGATTTGGCTGACCTCCCGCGGAATTCGTTCCATTGCCCGGATACTGAACCATACTTACGGCGTGAAGGAGGACCGCCCGTTTTGGCGGAGCGGGTTGGAACGGTTGTTCCTCGTGTTCGGCTTATTGGCTGCGTTGGTGGTTTCCCTCCTGTTGCCGCTGATGATGAAGCTGGTGGAGTGGATCATCCTTCAGGCGGGGCTGACCCTGGTATGGGTGCGGCTTTGGATCGTGATTCGGTATCTTTTAAGCAGTTTGGTGTTGTTTTTCGCTTTTTTTTGCCTGTATTATTTCGCTCCCAACGTTCGCATGCGTCCGGGTGAGGCGCTGCCCGGCACCTTGTTTGCAACGTTGGGCTGGCAGTTGATCTCCGTGGGGTACTCCGGGTATGTGATGATGGGGGATTACTCTCAAATCTACGGAAACCTGGGCGGGGTCATGGTGTTGCTGATCTGGTTTTATCTTTCGGCCATGATCCTGATCGTGGGCGGTCAACTGAATGCGGTCCTTTTTGAGTCGCGGGTTCGCCCCGTGAAACCGAATCAATGACAGGCAGCAGATCCCGGAGCGGAGCAGGATTTTTTCCGCCGTGGATCCAAGTATGGAAGAGCCCCGCCAAAATTCTTTTTGTGTTTTTTGCCGAATCCTGTCTGGGAGCTGTCCCAAAGTGAAAACTGGAAGGTAGCGATGATCCGTCTGAAGAATCAAGGAGGGATTCCATTTGGCAGATGTCAAGATTCAGACCATGGACCGGGGGCCGCTGATCGTCCGCGGTGAGGTGGAACTCGTGGATGCGGAGGGCAACCGCTTCGAAACGAAGAAACAATTTGCTCTGTGTCGCTGTGGGTTGTCAAAGAACAAGCCATTCTGTGACGGAACCCACAAAGGCGAATTTGACGATTGTGCCCGGGCGAAAAAGGTGCTGTAGACCCCGGGATCCATAAAAAAAGGGCGGTTCCGCCCTTTTTTTATGGATTTGAAAGCCTTCATCATCCCTCTAGAAGCGTTGTGATTGAATGTTCGTTTCGAGAAAAGGGGAAGCGTTTACCCAAAATAGCGACTTTGCTGTCCTGCCCAGCGGAGAATCAGCCGGCAAGGGCGTTCAGGGGCAAAAGCTTCTCTGTGTTGCATCCGAAGGCGTTTTGCCCCTGCCCGCAGCAGGATGATTCGGAGCGGACAGTGCTGCATCTCTGCAGGACAGCATAGCGAGACCGGGGAGAGAAGCGACCCAGGCGAGACTTGTGCTCTGTGAGTGCATAGCGAGACCGGGGAGAGAAGCGACCCAGGCGAGACTT
>NZ_QBKR01000013.1 GCF_003054245.1 Melghirimyces profundicolus | reverse complement strand
GAGGAGTCGATTGCTCGAAAACATGATTCTCCTTGGGCCGAAAAGATCCTTCCATCAAAAGGGATTACTGTATATGATCGGGGTTATCTGGATCTTGGGCGACTGGATGAGTGGCAAGATCAGGGACACTTGTTTGTGGTTCGCCTTCGAGATAACACCGTGATTTCCAAGAGGAAAGGACTTAAACGGCTGCCGGTTGAGGGTTCCAATGTCGTGGGGGATGCGAGTGCGCTATTGGGTCGGGGAAAGAAAACCCGCCATCGATTTCGAGTGGTTACCTTTCGCGATGGACGCGGCAAACCCATTCGGGTGGTCACGAATCTGTGGAATGTATCTGCAGAAACGATCGCTGCGCTTTACAAAGAGCGTTGGCAGGTCGAGCTCTTTTTTCGTTGGATCAAACAGCACTTGCATGTGAAAAAGCTCTTCGGAACCAGCCAAAATGCTGTCTACAACCAGCTTTACGGTGCATTCATTGCTTATTTGCTGTTGAACTGGCTTTACCAACAGACCCAGTCTGAATGGCGTACGGTTAAACTTTCATTTATTCACTTTGTTCGAAAGCTTCGTTGGCGGCAATTACCGACAGAAGTTAAGTGGTCGGTATATGAATTATTAGACAGATACCGATGATTTTGGTTTATTTTCCCTAATCAACAGGCCTGGTTCTTCTGATGAATTTTCCCTGCAAGGTTTCCATTCCTCTTTATGTGGCAAATGCGGATAGAATATCGAACACTCTGTTTCGCAGCTTCCTTCAATTCAGGAATGAGTTTTGTGCTATTAATAAGGTGCATCACATACTCTCGATTCAATGGAAGTCCCCTTTCAGGTCTAACTTTCAACAATGATTTTCTACATCAATTAGGATTTACCCTTCAAAAAGAGGAAGCTATCATGGGGCAAATTCCTTGGACATCGTTAGTTCCGCCAACTGATACTGAATTGCTAACCACCGAAAAAGCACTTTTGTTCCCTCCCATCCTCCTTTCTCCCCTACACGCTACCGGAGGAGTGGAAAAAAGGATAGGACTCTGATTGCCTCTTAATGAGCAAAGCGGAAAAAGCCCTCCAACCACGTGATGTGCACCCCTTAAAGTAGACACAGGAAAAACCCCCTGTGAACGGAACTACTTTTAAGGGGTGTTTTCATGGCGAAAAAAGGACAGAAGTACAAGCATTATCCCTTCTTACTGAAGATGCAAGCTGTTCAAATGAGACTTCAGGGGGTTACCAAACGGGAGGTAGCCAAAAGGTTGGGGATTTATGATGTGGGTCGCTTGAAGGTCTGGTTGCGTCAATATAAGTTAAAAGGATCAAAAGAGCTACAAGACCGCCGGGGAGGGCGAAAGAGGCCACTGGAAAGGGATGAATATGTTCGTCAATTGGAATTGGAGAATGATGTCCTAAAAAAGTGGTGGGAAATCCAGCGCAAGGAGGGATGAAAGTCAAATATCAAATGGTGGAGGAATTAAGGGATCGCTACACGGTCCAAGATCTCTGTCGTTATTTGAAAATCTCCCGAAGCGGGTACTACCGCTATCTGCAACGTCGTCAGTCGGTGGACCCAAAGGAAAAGGACTTGAAAGAGAAAATCCATTCCATTTACCAAAAAAGAAAAGGCACCTATGGCTATCGACGGATTCAGGTGGAGCTGCAACGGCAATTCGGGGTCCGTGTCAATCATAAACGGGTATTGCGTCTCATGCAGGACATGGGGTTAAAAGCTCAAATTCGACGAACGCACCGGCATAGCCATGCCCAACCCGGGGGTACGGAGCGTGTCGCCGACAATTTATTAGCACAGAATTTCCGTGCCGATGCTCCCAACCAAAAATGGGTGACCGACGTCTCCTTCATTCCCGTACGAGGACAATGGCTTTACCTTTCCGCCATCATGGATCTGTTCAACAATGAGATTGTAGCCTTTCAGATCGGCAGGCGAAACGACAATGCCCTGGTCCTTCAAACCGTGGAACAAGCGGTTCAAAAAAGAAAGGATGTGTCCGGAACCATCCTCCATAGCGACCGAGGGTTCCAGTACACATCCCGAGCGTACCACGACATGCTTGACCGGGTGGCCCTAACACCCAGTATGTCGCGGAGAGGCAATTGCTTTGACAATGCCTGCATCGAAAGCTTCTTTTCCCACTTGAAAGCAGAAGCTCTCTACCTCCATGGTATCCAAGATATGGCTGAAACGCAAAGGTGTATGGAAGAATACATTCAGTTTTACAACGAACAGCGGATTCAACGGAGATTAAAAAAGTTGACGCCTGTAGAGTACAGACGCCAACTTGTCGCTTAACCCGGTTTTTTTCGAGTGTATACAAAATGGGGGCTTGACCATCCTTGATCAAGCGATTATTCGCAAAACTCTAAGAGAAGCTAACACATACATAGCCACTCCATTCAGGATATATGATCATAATGACGATCAGAACGAACTACTCGCTGACGTAGAGTCGATGCTTGCCAGATACGAGTATAAGCAGATAAAACGAAGGTTCCAACGCGGGAAGGTTCAAGGAGCATCGAAACTGTCTTTAAATAAATAGACCGCGCATCGGCGCGGTTTTCTTGTGTTTATCCGTATATATGACACCAATGGCAGGTGGAATACCCGATGGAGAGAAAAATCGGCTTGTCTTCCCTTTTCGCTTTTTCAAACGCCGCATCCCCCCAGGGATACCAATCCACGGGATTGTAGGCGTGTTGGAGCAAATACGGCGATTTTTCCTTGATCAGTCGATTCGGTTCGCGATCATCCGGCATGTTTGGCCTCCCCGTTCATGAAAGGTACATCCATTATATACACAAAAATCAGCCGTTCCAAAACCGGGGGAGTGGATTCCGCTCGGGTACATGCTTCCCTCATCTGTTAGAACCCTTGATTGAGGGCGTTTTGCTGGAGAATTGATTGGGAGCAGGTGATACCGCGATGACGAACACCATTCTGAAAAAACCCCCTCACGGAGTTCTGTCCGAGAGGGAGATTGAAGGGGGGCCGACGCCCCTTTTCGCAATAGGGGGATCATTTATTGCCAGTGAGAAATGCCCTTCTCCGATCGGTATTCCACAATATCCTGCACCGTGATCAAACACAATCCATGCTCCCCGGCAAACCGTTCCAGATCCCTTCTCCTGGCCATCGTTCCATCCTCATTCATGATCTCGCAGATCACCGCAGCCGGAAACAGCCGGGCCAACCGCATCAAATCCACGGAGGCTTCGGTTTGGCCTCTCCTCT
The DNA here is from genome assembly GCF_003054245.1 of Melghirimyces profundicolus. GTDB lineage: Bacteria > Bacillota > Bacilli > Thermoactinomycetales > DSM-45169 > Melghirimyces > Melghirimyces profundicolus. The sequence continues at coordinate 104,779 of NZ_QBKR01000013.1, read as the reverse complement.
CAAAGACTCCGTTGGACCGCGCCTGCAATGGAAAAACGTGTCCCGGCCGCACAAAATCATCCGGAGTGGAATCGGGATGAATTAATTTCTGTATGGTGAAGGCTCTCTCAAACGCTGAGATGCCGGTTGTGATTCCTTCTTTGGCATCCACCGATACGGTAAATGCCGTACGCATCGCTTCCTGATTCTGTCCCATCATCTGAGGAAGGTGTAACCGTGACAAATGTTCTCTCAACATCGGCGTGCAAATCAATCCCCGCCCGTACCGGGCAAAGAAATTGATGTTTTCTCCGGTGGCCATTTCAGCCGCCATGACCAGGTCTCCCTCATTTTCACGGCTTTTGTCATCCTGAATGATAACCACCCTTCCTCCTCTCACCTCATCCATCGCTTTCTTCACTCGGTCCCATGCGGTCTGAATCATTCAAAAATCCCCTTTTCAAAGATTTTTGAATTGAATCCAACCAAAAATGCCCCAAGTTCAAACTTCGGGCATAGAGAAGCAAGCCTTGCCATCCTGTTTTCAAAAAAGATTGACAAAACCCGTGCACCTTCTCCCATCCGGACTATACCGTCGGCCTTAGATTTTCACTAAGTCAGTCACGATCCTCCGGATCGTGAGTCGCGGGCTGAAACCGTCATCCGGTTATCACCGCCGGTCGGGAATTCCACCCTGCCCCCGAAGGTTGCATTCAATTCAGAATCCATTATATCAGAAGGCGGAATCTGCAGGAGTGCCTCTGGCTCTGTTCATTCATCCCGTTATTTCCGGGACCCCTGAAAAAAGTCGCAGGAAATCCTTTCATCTCTGTTGGTTCATCCATATAAAAAGGAAGCCGGGTTCATCACCCGACTTCCGATCGCTCAGCTTATGCCGCCTGCGGGAAATCATCCCGCCGCCGGATGTGCTTCTCGTACCGGTACAGGACCAAAATGTGGGCGGCCGCCACCGACAAGGGGAGAATGATCACAGCATACCCCAGACCCAGGGGGAGTCCCACGAGACCGGTCAACACCATGAATCCTTCATGCACCATTACCTGCAACAAAAAGAAGGGACCGAGAATCACGCCTGCCAGGATGGCATAGGCCAGATTGATGGCGATAATGGTGAAGAAGTAAAGCAGTACGGAGACAACGGAAGAACCAAAAGAAGAAAAAGCGACCCGGAAAGCGCGTTTGATCGAAGCCCACACCCGCAAATCTTCCCGGACCAACAGGGCGGGAGCGTGCAAATACACCGACATCGGCACCAGCATCACCGCAAAGAAGACGGGAAGCATCAGAAAAGCCCCCGCGTCTCCCATCGCTTCCGCACCCACCCCCAAAGGAATCAGCAAAATGTACACAGGAATGAAGATCAGGAACATCAGGAAGGATTGGCCGGTCAACCGCCACATAAACCGAAACCCTTTGAGGAAAAAGTCACCGATGCCGGATCGATTCTCCAGGAGCATCTCCGTCCCCATGCCGTAAATCCCGCCGTTCAAAAAGCCGCCGAACAACAAGGAAAAGAACAGCATCACGATATACAGAATCGCAAAAGCAATCATCCCCACCAACCCGAATCCGGCTGCCATTTCGGGGTTCAGGGATTCTTCAAAAGCGGCCATTCCCCCCAGCATCATCATGGGGACCAACATCAGGATGAACATCACCCCGTAAAAACCAACAAAGCCGGCCGCATACCCAAGGAAGGTGGCCAAGCCCATTTTCAGACCGTGCTGCTTCAACAATGAGAAAAATGAAGGCACATGCACTCCCCCTTGTTCAATAGGAAATAAAAACAGGTTCATTTTACCACGAAACAACTGGGAATGGTTGAAATTTACACAACTTTATTGGAAGGTGATACTCCATCATGGAAGAGCGGGGAGTGAATTGCATGGATCACGATGTCCACCCTCATGACGGGTGGGAATGATTCAAAGGGAGCTTTTTATAGATGGATTGTTCGATTCCCGGCAACATTTGATAGATGGATTGACCGATCATCTCTTCGAACTCGTGCTTGATCTCAAAATATCCTTCCCAATGCTTCGGTATATTTTCATTGGTCCCGTATCTTATTGCCACGGAGATCAATCTTCTTTCAATAAAGTAAACCCATCCGCATCAGCCAGCGCGTCACACAAAGTAATGGGTTTGTCGTAGACATTCCACTTGATTCCATTGACGATGTGGATGATCTGATCCCGGACTTCAGCAGGGATCTGATTCCACCTGGTGATATACTTCATCCGACCTCCCCTTTAAAGGACCGAAATGGATCCCAATCCCGTCTCCATCCACGTCGGTACCCAAAGCTTAAAGATCCATCCCTTTGTTGAAGAGAAAAAAGGCCAGCACCTCCAAAACGGCAGAACCGATCCATCGCAAGGGTATCACCCTTTCTTTGTTTTCCCTCTTAGATATTAACAAAATATTTTAAAATGGAAAAAGACAGGTTATCGGGTGAAATCGCCCACCCGAAAATGGCCATTCCCGGAGTCGGCTGGCTGGCATACGGCAAGGACACCAAAGGCAACATCCTCGGGAGCATGGAGGAAGACGAAAACGCGAAGTAGCCGCCACCGGACAGAAAAACCGGCCGCTCCTCCATGGAGCGGCCGGTTCCATTGGCGCGGTCGGTTCAGAGCGCCTTCACTTCCTGGCCCAGTTTGGTCAGGGAATCCTGCGCGTCGCCGAAGAGGAGCATGGTTTTGTCCTTGTGGAACAAAGGGTTGTCGGCGCCGGAAAAGCCCGGTTTGAGGGATCGTTTCAGTACCAGGACGTGATCCGCCTGGTCGACGTTCAGGATCGGCATCCCATAGATCGGGCTGTCCGGGACGTCCCGGGCGGAGGGGTTGACCACGTCGTTGGAACCGACGACAACGGCCACTTCCGTCCGGGAGAATTCCGGGTTGATCTCTTCCAAGTCGCACAGCTTGTCGTAGGAGACGTTGGCTTCCGCCAGGAGTACGTTCATGTGGCCGGGCATCCTTCCCGCCACCGGGTGGATGGCATAGCGCACCTTGGCCCCCCGCCTTTCCAGCAGATCGGCCAATTCCCGGAGCTGGTGCTGGGCCTGAGAGACGGCCAAGCCGTAACCGGGGACGAAGATGACCGAACGGGCATAGCCGAGAACGATGGCCGCCTCTTCCGCGCTCGCCTCCCGGACCGTCCCCGTGGCCCCCGGAACGTCCTCTCCTTTGGTACCGGTGCCGAAGCCGCCGAAGACGACGTTCGCCAAGGAGCGGTTCATCGCCCGGCACATGATGTGGGTCAGGATGATCCCCGAGGCACCGACCAGAGCACCGGCGATGATCAGGATGTTGCTTCCGACCACAAACCCCGCCGCCGCTCCGGCCAGCCCCGAGTAGGAGTTGAGAAGGGATACGACGATGGGCATGTCGGCCCCGCCGATGGGGAGCACGAGAAGCACTCCCAACAGCAGGGAAAGTCCCGTGATGGCCATAAGGTTCCCCATCCCGGCGGCTCCCCCGATCAGATAAACGGCGAAAGCCAAGAGACCCAAAAAGATCAATAAATTCAGAGGGTGCTGCAAGGGGTAACGGACAGGCGCGGTGGGGAGCCATTCCTGGAGTTTTCCGAAGGCGACAAAGCTACCGGACAACGTCACCGCGCCGATCAACAAGCTCAGCACCACCGCGACGGCGATTGCGGCGGAGACCCCGGGGGAACCCTCCGCCAGCCGGGTGAATTCCACCCAGGCGATCAAGGCGGAAGCCCCGCCCCCGAAGCCGTTGAAAACCGCCACCATCTGGGGCATCGCGGTCATTTTCACCCAGTGGGCCGCAGCCGCCCCCACAGCGGAACCGATCACCACCCCCACAAGGATCGTACCGAAGGACACGATCTCCTGGTCCAACAGGGTCACCACCACGGCCAGGAACATACCGACTGCAGCCAGGGTGTTGCCTCGCCGGGCGGTGACCGGTGAGGAGAGTTGTTTCAAACCGATGATGAACAGGCCGGAAGCGACCAGATACGAAAGATTGGCTGCCATGGTCAGAATCGCCCTCTCTGTCAGGTTTAAGATTTTCGTTTGAACATCCGGAGCATCCGATCCGTCACCAGAAAACCGCCGACCACGTTGATCGTCGCCAGGATGACGGCCAGCAGGCCCAACGCGGTCTGAAGGGTTCCATCCGCCTGCCCCGCGATCAGCAACGCGCCGATGATGGAGATACCGGAGATGGCGTTGGATCCGGACATCAGCGGGGTGTGCAGTGTCGGCGGAACCTTCGTGATCACTTCAAAACCGGCAAACATGGCCAGAACGAAAATATACAATCCGAAGACCGGGATTTCGGTCATGGAACACCGCTCCTTTTAGTGCTTAAGTTACGGGGTGCTTGTTCAACAATTCCCCGATCCGGGAGTGGACGACTTCCCCGTTCCGGGTGATGCAGGTGGACCGCAAAATTTCATCTTCGAAATCGGGGTCCAACCGGTTGTCCTTCACCATCAGACCCAGCAGCTTGACGATGTTGCGGGCGTACATATCCGAAGCGTGCACCGGCACCAGGGAAGGCAGGTTGGTATGACCGATCAGGGTGACCCCGCCTTCCGTTGTCACCGTCTCCCCCGATTGCGTCAACACGCAGTTCCCTCCGGCCTCCGCAGCGAGATCGACCAGGACCGACCCGGGTTTCATGTCCGCGACCATCTCCTCGGTCACCAGCAGCGGTGCGGGTCGGCCCGGAATCAGGGCGGTGGTGATGACGATATCCGACTCCCGGATGTGTTTGTGAATCACCCGGCGGTTCTTCTCCTGCTGGTTTTCGGCCAACTCCTTGGCATAGCCGCCTTCTCCCTCGGCGTCCTCCTGCAGATGCTCATCGATAAACTCCGCCCCCAGGCTCTCCACCTGTTCTTTGGCGGCAACCCGGATATCGAATCCTTTGACCACGGCTCCGAGACGCCGGGCGGTGGCGATGGCCTGCAATCCGGCCACACCGGCCCCCAGGATCAACACTTGGGCGGGGATGATGGAGCCGGCAGCCGTCACCATCATCGGCATCAGCCGGTTCAAGCGGTTGGCAGCCATCAACACGGCCTTATAACCGGCCACCGTGGCCTGGGAAGACAATGCGTCCATCTCCTGGCTGCGGGTGATCCGGGGCACCATATCCATGCTGAAACTCGTCAGACCCCGCTCCCCCAGTTCTTCCACATGGGAGAGATGGCGCATCGGGTCCAGGAGGGCGATCAGAACCGCTCCTTTCCGCATGTGTTCCATCTCTTCCGGTTCCGGCCTCCGCACCTTCAAAATGACTTCAGCTTCCCTGTACAACTCACCGATCTCCGACACCACCTCGGCTCCCGCCTCCCGGTAAGCCCCGTCCGCATAATCGGCTCCTGATCCGGCTCCGCTCTCCACCCATACACGCATGCCGGATCGGATCAGCCGTTCCGCTTCCCGGGGGACGAGGGCGACGCGGTTCTCGCCGGCGGTCCGCTCTTTGGGAACAGCGATCTTCAATGACAACCTTTTTCCACCTCCGACAGATTGATCGATTTCCGAAGTTGTCGTATATTATAACAATTATGCGCTATTATACAACAGTATTTTCGCAAATGGTCCCGAATTTCGAAAACAGGGCTGATCTCCGGGAAAAAAAGAAGGCCTCCTTCCGGAGGAGCCTTCACCAATCTTTCCGATCAACGGGGTTCCTTGCCGTTATTTCCGATCACACGGGCACCCATGATAAATTGTCTACCCCAGAAGCTACCCTCGAACTTGGTGATCGTCACCCCGATCCCGCGCTTGTACGTGTGGAGAATCTTGTTGTTTCCAATGTAAATTCCCACATGATCAATGTTCATGTAGCGGCCTTTCGCCCTTCGGGAAGCATCGAAGAACACGAGATCCCCTTTCCGGAGCTGGGATTTGCTGCGGATCTGGAAACCGTCGTATTTGGCTTGCGCTCCGGCGGTGCGGTGAAGTTTGATCCCATGCTTCCCATAAATATATTGTGTAAAGGAAGAACAATCAAACTTCCCGCTCGTGGGATACTCGGCTCCGAACCGGTAGTCGGTACCGAGGAATCGCTTACCGTAGGAGATAATGGCATCCGCTTTTTTCTCCCATGCAGCCCTTTGGGGGTGCGAAACCGGTTGGGGTTCGGGAGTGGGTTCCGGGGCAGGTTCGGTTTGGGATGGAGGACGGGGTGCCGGATCCGGTTTGGACTGCACTGCGTTCCCCTCAGGGTTACCCCGCATCTTCAGCACCGTTTGCCAAATTCCGCTCACACTCGGAGCCGCGGCAGCGGTGGACGCGGTGAACAACATCAGAGCAACCAAAACCGCCGTGGTCAGAGTGATCACTCTCTTCACTTTTCCAAAATTCCTCCTTTATGTCATAATGGGCAACAATCACAAAATCAGGGAATGGTCCTATTATTCGAACTTTGGGATTGTCGCCCATTTCCATAATACCGTAAAATATCCTATCTATTTTACTGGTAAATAAATCTATTTACAAGAAAGACAACCGAGATCATGAGACCCACTCCGATCCACGCCGGGATCCAGTGCATGATCCCCCTCCCGAGCGGATTCCCTTCTTTTAGAAGGAGCAAATGAAAAACGCCCGGCACGAAGCCGGACGTTGACTGAGTTCAGGAACTGGGCTGTTCTTTGAAGGATCCTCCCGATTTTTCCGCTGCCGCTTTCTCGGCGGCGACGTTTTTGCGGCGAGTCCAAAGAACCGACGCCAGGATAATCAGGAGCAGGAACCCTTGGGCCAGAGTGGTTTCCAGAGTGGGATAAGCCCCCAGGAAACCGATCTCCGGTGCTCCCGATACCGGTGTGGAGGGCATCCGGTTGACCACTTGCAGAGCATGGATGCTTTCCCCGCTGAACTTGAAAGCCAAGTAGTATATCAGGATGCTGACCGTCAGGAAGAAGGGTCGCATCGGAATTTTAACGCTGAACTTGATCATCAGGATGCCCAAGATGATCAACAGCAGGGCGGCGCCGCCGATGCCGAGGGACAGGTCATGGATGGCGGAAGCCGTCTTCTGCTGGTCTTTTGGCTCCGCCTCCAGGGCGGCGCTCACCGTGGCCATCTTGGATTCGATTGAGCCGTAAGCCCCCGGATAATCCGCCCGGACTCCGTCCTCCACTTTTTCCCATCCTTCATGGAATTCATGGTAAGCGGACTCAACTGATTGAGAACGATTATCATGATAGGGAGATCCTTTTTGTTTGTCAATCCCTTTTTCAAGGATCAAAGGAACACTTAACCAGAAAGGAGCCATCCCGCCCCGAAAAACGATATACTGTAACCAAACATCCGGGAGGAGGCTTCCTCATGTTCAAGAGATGGCTGCACCGGGAAGGAAAGGAGTGGGTCCGGGAAGGGATCATCACCAAAGAACAACTGACCCGCATCCTTGCTCGGAATCCCGGACCCGACCGTCGCATGTCCTGGCTCCCGATCCTGGCCGGAATCCTGATCGGTTTGGGGATCCTCTCCTTCATCGCTTCCAACTGGGAAGGGATCCCCCCCTTTCTCCGCCTGCTCATCCTGATCGGAGGAATGACCGGATTTTACGCGGCGGGGGAACAATGCACCCGTCAGGGATTTCCCCACACCGGCGCCGTTCTGACCGGTCTGGGTGTCGTTACTTTCGGGGGCGGGATGGTGCTGGTGGGGCAGATGTACCACCTGGTGGCTTTTGATGTACGGTTGTTTATCCTGTGGGGGACGGCCGCCCTGATTTCCACGTTTCTGTACCGGCATCCGGTATTGTTTTATCTGACCTTTGTCATTCTGTCTGCTGCTCAATGGTACAGCACGGAAGAATTCCGAACATTCAGCTATGGGACCGCCATGTTGTTTTTTGCCGGCTTGGGCTGGGAAGCCCATCGGTCCGAACACCGTCTTCACCGGTGGTTCGTGGCGGCGGGGGTGGTTCACCAGTCCTTGCTCTGGGTGATCGGATCCGAAGAGGAAGCCCTCTGGCTCTTTCCCTTCCTGATGGTTCTTTACACCGCGGGAGACTGGTGGCATTCAAGGGGCTGGAGACGTCCTCTTCAAACCGTCTCGATCTCAGCTGCCTTTCTCATGACCCTGGTGGTCTATTACAACCCTCCGGGGGAGAGTGGGACCTTCCCGTCCCTTCCCGCCTCCCTCCCCTATCTGACCCTGACCGCGGGATTTCTGGCGCTCTCTCTCCGGGCGAAGCACCGGTGGGGTCGACTGCGGGAAAGTGACTCTTGGCTCTTGTTTCTCCCTTTCTTTTACCTCACGGCCGACGGACCCCAGTGGCTGCATCAGGCGGTGTACCTGGTGGTGCTCTATGCCGCTTCCGTCGGTGTCCTCCTCCGGGGAAGCCGCCGGGGTTCCCGGTTTGAAGCCAACTGGGGAATCCTTCTCTTTCTCGTGACCACAGTGAATGCCTACTTCAACCTGGCTTGGGACTTCATGCCCAAGTCCCTCTTCTTCCTGCTGGGAGGCCTTCTCCTGTTCGCCCTGAACCGATTTCTCCAGCATCGGAAAAACACCCGCTTTTCCAAGGGAGGTGACGGCCGGTGAACCGTACCCGATGGCTTACGATTCTGGTTCTTTGTCAGGTCCTGGTGCTGCTTGGAACCGCCGCTTCCTATTTTGCGGTGAACTGGTGGGGAACAGAGATCCGGCTGAAAACGGAACCGGTGGATCCCCGGGACCCGTTGTACGGGGATTACGTTACCCTTCATTATAAAATCAGCGACGTTTCTCCGGATCACTGGAAGAGGGAAGAGCCTCCCGAGAACACGCCTGTCCACGTGCTGCTCACTCCGAAGGAGGGGTACTGGCAGGTGAAATCCGTTCACCTGAACCGTCCCGACCCCGGGAAAAACGAAGTGGTGCTGAAAGCCCGGGCCTCCCGAGGCCGGTCAATGGGACGGGGAACCTCCTCTCCCGAGAAGACGCTCCACCTGGAGTACGGCCTGGAACGCTATTACGTCCCGGAAGGAACCGGCCGACAATTCGAGCGGGCAAGGGCGCCCCTGACCGTCCGGGTGAAGGTTGCACCCTGGGGGCAGGCCAGAATTGTGGATGTGGAAAAGAAACAACGCAACAGAGAAGAACCGTCCGGATGGAATCTTACCCTCACAGGGCAGGGGGCGTCTTTCACGGAGTTGTTTCAAAGTTACCAACGGGGCGAACAAGTCCTGATTCCGGCCTTGATGGAAATGGTGGCGGTGCCCAATGGACCCCGGGCACAGAGCGCCGACCCCACTTCCAGCGGAACAAAAATTTATGGATGATAAGAACCCTTCCGAGTGGAAGGGTTCTTTTTTCCACAGCGATCACCATCGGGCCGGTTCACCGCTTCGAAGCTCAAAATCCGGCTCGATGCGTCCCACCACCCGGCCCCGCATATTTTTCACTTCCGGCCGGGTGTAAGCGGACAGCCGTTCCAGCTCACCGGTTTGAGTTCCGATCTCCAGCTGGCGGAGCACTTCGACCGCCGCGGCGTAAAGGACCCGTTCCGCCCCGTCTTCGATTTTGACGGCGATCCCGATTCCCTGTTGCCGGTCGCCGATGCAGTAAACGGCCTCGGCTCCCACTTTTCCAACCAGACAGCCGCGGAATGCTTCCATCAGATCCGTGCAGAACCGCTCTTTCCCGCCCACCATCTCCGGATGGGTGACCATCGCTTCTGTTACCCGTTCAGCCGCCCCCCGCCGTTTTCGATCCGATATGGATGCGGGATCGGCCAGGCGGGCGTAAATCAGGGCCAGCCGGTCCAGCGGGAGTCGGTAGGCCGGGACGTTGCAACCGTCCACTCCATAGACGATCTCCTGTTCCGGGCATCCGGTGATCGCCGACACCTCCCGCAGAATCCGTCTTTGCACCGGATGGTCGGGGGCGGAATATCCGGTCGGATCTTCTCCCAGATGAGCGGCCGTTGCCACCATGCCGGCGTGTTTTCCCGAACAATTGCTGAAGACAGGCGTCAGTTCCACTCCCTTCCGGATCACCTCATGATGACTCTCTCGATGCCGGGGCGGGTGAAATCCGCATTCCAACACATCTTCCCGAAGGCCGGCCCGTGCCAGCATGGAGGCCGCCCGCAGGCGATGCCGTTCTTCTCCATTGTGGGAAGCGCAGGAGAGAGCCAGATCCGCCGGACCGAATCCAAACCGGTCCGCCGCACCGCTCATCACCAACGGCAACGCCTGAACCGGCTTCATTGCCGACCGGGCGAAAGTGGGCCGAAAAGGATCCCCCAAGTAATGCAACAGAGCACCCGAGGCATCCACCACGGCCACATGCCCCCGGTGTCGACTCTCCGTCCAATTCCCGCGCAACACCCGAATCATCTCACTCATCCGTTCCTCTCCCCTCTTACAGATCAACACGAAAATATATGGCACAATACCACCGTATCGGAGGTTTCTTCAATCCGGAAGGCGAATGTATATTCGATGAACAGGATGTGTGACGGGGGGACCGATCAAGCACCCCGAAACCGCGCAGGTTTGCACGGTAATGATACAGGGTGTGACAGGTGCCCCCCTGCAGGAAGGCCTTCACCCGGCCTGATACAGCGATATTTGTAAAGAAAATGTTATAACCGAACAGGATTCTTCCTGAATATACTGAATAAGTAAGAAACGACAATCCACGACCGAAGGATAAAAAAGGGGCGATGGACAAATGAGGATCGACAAACAGCTGTTCCGGAGCGGTTCCTTTCTGGTCATGGCCCATGCGGCGGGGTTGATCCTGCTTTTGTTCGGTCTGTATTTCACTGTCTTCCACCCCCCGGCGGCTTTTACCGGGGCTCCGTTCTTCACCCTGCTGTTTCATACCACCGGAGGTTGGCTTCTTCTCGGCGGTTTGACGCTCTTTCTGATCTCTCTCGCCGGACTGTGGAACACGGAAGGTCTCCGAAAAAGCGGATCCCGAGCCGCGGGGAAAAATCGGTTTCCCTCTCTATAAAATCCTAAAAGACGTGCCGCCCGTAAGGCGGCACGTCTTTTTGTGTGTCACGGGAGCACCGTTACCAGCCAGCCCGTCGTGTTTTGATGGATCCGGGTAAAGGTCTCCCCTTCCCTCCGGAGGAGGGAGATGTCCAAGGTTCCCTTCCCCGCCCGGATTCCCCGTACTTCCAGCCTCTCCATCCCTTCCGGAAGACGGGGAGACAAGCGGATCTGTTTCCGCGATGCCTCCGGCTCCAATCCGAGGATGGCCTGAAGAACGGCGAAGGCCGTACCCGCCGCCCAGGCCTGCGGGGAACAGGCAACGGGATAGGGAACCAGCCGGCCTTCTTCTTTGCCGTATCCGCAGAACAGCTCGGGCAGACGGGTATCCGGAAAAGCGGCGGCCGCCTCCAACAGCCCCCCGATCAACCGTTCCGCTTCCCGGTGGCAGCCCATCTTTTTCATCCCGAACAGGATGAGGGAATTGTCATGGGGCCAAACCGAACCGTTATGGTAGCTGAAGGGATTATAGGATGGAGCTTGGCTGCTCAGCGTCCGGATTCCCCACCCGTTGAACATATCCTTTTCCATCAGCCGCTTCACCACGCGATCGGCCTGCTCCGGATCAAACATCTCCGCCATCAGGCAGTGACCCGGGTTGCTGGAAACGTTGGCCACCTGTTTTTTCTCCTGATCCAAGGCAATGGCGGGAAAATCCTCTTCCTCCATCCAAAAGTCCCGGTGGAACTTCTCCCGCAACCGGTCGGCTTCCTGGGCAAGCCGGCGACTGTCTTCAATATTTCCAATTTGATGAAAAAGATCCGACCAAGCTTTTTTGGCCATATAGACATAACCCTGCACTTCCGACAGGGCGATCGGCGGCGGGGCCAGTGTTCCGTCGGTGTGGGTGTTGGAATCGTCGGAATCCTTCCATCCCTGGTTGAAGAGGGCCTGTTCCGAACGGGGTTCGTAAGCGGTGTAACCGTAACCCCCCGGATCCCCGAAGGTATCGATCCACTCCAGGGCTTTCCGGACGTGGGGCAGCATCTCCCGGACAAAGCCGTCGTCCCCGGTCCAGCGGTGGATTTCCGCAACCAGCACCAGAAAGAGAGGCGTGGCGTCGATGGTTCCGTAGTAGGGAGTATGAGGGATGGCCCCCGTCTCCGCCAGCTCCCCGAACCGAATTTCGTGCAGAATTTTCCCCGGCTCCTCATCCCGGTAGGGGTTGACTTCCTTCCCCTGGAACCGGGCCAATGTCCGGGCGGTGTTCTTCGCCGTCTCGGGATGGACACTCAGGGCTTGAAGGGAGGCGATGATGCTGTCCCGGCCAAAAGGAACCGCAAACCAGGGAAGGCCTGCCACCGGAATTTCTCCTTCCCCCATATCGGTCATCAACATCCGAAAGTCGGACAAGCTCCTCCGGTAAAGCGAATTGAAAACGGAGGAGTCGGATTCGACGGTCGGGCAGGAGTCAAACCACTCCCCGTACGCCTCCCGGATGGCCTCCCTGGCCACGCTTTCTTCAAATACCTCCCGGATCTCTCCGCCCACCGAAGGCATACAGGTCAGATGAATCCGTTTGGAGGCACCCGGCTCCAGGTAAAAGGACAGCGTCGCCTGCCCGCCTTCCACCCTGTCCGGAGCGGGGAGGAATTGGATGGCCGTTGCCCGTTCGATGCCGTCGGTCCCCCAGTAGGTAAAGCGGACCCCCTTTTCCGTCTCCCTCCGGATCCGGGGGTCCCCCAGCTCGGCTTCCTTGTAACCCCGGACCACGAACATGTCCGAAAAGTCCGCGTCGAACCGGAACGTCAGGGGAACATGTACCATGGTTCGCCCGCGGTTGATCAGGGTAAAGGTTTCGTAAAGAACCCCTTTGTAAATCCACCGGTTGCGGGTCATCTCCAGGGACTCCCGGCTGATCACCCTTCCGTCCAGGTCTTTTCCCTCTCCGTGGGTGCATCGGTACAGGCTTTCCGCTCCCTCGGCTTCCGCGGAAAGCGGCCGGATGGAAAGGTCCCCCATGGACCACTCCAAAAGGCTGAGAAACCGCGTATCTTTCATGTACAGTCCGTACTTTTCCCGATTCCCCTCCGGTATGTTCCCGTCTTCGTCGGTAAACAGGAACAAATCTCCTTCTTTGATCACATGGCTCATTCTGTTTCCTCCCCTTTCGGAGTTTTCCCGCTGTTCCTCTGTCATCTGAACCAGCATAACGAAAACGGTTGACCAAGGTCAATGGCAATCGTCCGCACAAACGGCAGGCGGGTCCGAATCGTCATTCAGGGATCGACTCCCTTGGGGGCGAAGACAAACCGGGATTTTGTGGTACAATATAATCCCCTTGAAAAAGAGATGGGTTCCATTTACCCTGATTACCCCTCATCGGAATACGGAACAACAGATAGGGTACGAGTGATACTGAAAGGACGGCAATGGACTGATGTATTCCAACATACTGGACAATTATCCCCTCTGGGCTTCCCTCACAGCGCTCAGTCTCGCCCAGATTCTCAAGGTTCCATGGAACTACACCATCACCCGCCAATGGGATTTTAATTGGTTGTTCAACACCGGGGGCATGCCCAGCGGACATACGGCCGCCGTCACTTCCCTGGCCACCGCCATCGGGATTTGGGAAGGCTGGGGTTCTTCTTTATTCGCGATCACCACCATCACAGCCATCATCGTCATGTACGATGCCACCGGAGTTCGGCGGCAGGCAGGCATGCAAGCTCAAGTGTTGAATCAATTGGCCGAGGATTTCGCCCAAGTCCTGGAAGAAATTCGACACATCAAACAAAAATCACCCCGTGAAACCGGGGTGAAATTGAAGGAAATCCTGGGGCACCAGCCCATCGAAGTTTTCGTGGGAGCCTGGTTCGGGGTCGGCATCGCTTTGATCCTTTACTGGCTCTGGGTTTAAAGGAACCGGGCCATAAAAACTTCATCCACGTACTGTCCGTTCAAAATCGCTTGTCGGCGCCGGCGGCCTTCCAGCCGGAAGCCGTATTTACGATACAGGCGGATGGCACGGTCGTTGGTCTCCCATACATCCAGATTAATTTTCTCGATCCCGTGGGCCTTGGCCCAGGCAATCGTATATTCCATTAACTTTTTGCCCAGCCCCATTCCCCGGTAGCCGGGAGTTAACCAGGTCCGGAATTTGGCCGTATGGTGACTCATGCCTTTTGAACCCCGTTTCAACCGGGCCGATCCGACGATCTTTCCGTCCACTTTCACAACGGCGTACATACCGCCTTTATCCCGAATTTCCCGGATTTGCCGCTCGTGTTCCCGGGTATCCGGCATGGTTTCCGGCGTCTCATCCAGATAAACTCCTTCCTGAACGACACGGGCCAGGCGTTTTTTCAGTTCCGGTGCATCCTGTGCACTCGCTTGACGGATCACCACGTCGTGCCCTTTCACACGGTATGTCTTTTTTTCTTCATAAGGAGGAGCGGTTCGTTTCAAATCAACAGCCATGGGATGAACGGTCTCCTTTCGAACCTGATTCATAAGGAGGATCTCCATGCAAAGGATTGTTTCCATCTGTCCGAGCAACACGGAAATTCTCTGGGCCTTGGGTTTAGGTGAAAACGTGGTCGGCGTCGATGATTATTCGGACTGGCCACAGCAGGTGGCGGACCTCCCCCGACTGGGGCCGGACCTCGAGATCGACATGGACCGGGTCCAGGCTCTCCGACCGGATTGGGTTCTGGCTTCTCTTAGTGTTCCCGGGATGGAAAAAAACATTGAAGCGCTTGAACAAACAGGCATCCCTTTTCTTGTTCTTTACCCCGGTGGACTTGAAGATATCCCCCGTGACTTCCTCCGGGTGGCCCGTTTTGCCGGCCTGGAGCAACGGGGACGGAAGTTGGCCGATCGGTTCAAGAAAAGATTGGAAACCATCCGCCAAAAGATCCCACAGGACCGTCCGGCCCCCCGGGTTTACTGGGAATGGTGGCCCAAACCCGTTTTCACCCCGGGAAAAGAAAATTGGCTGACAGATGTCAGCCGGACGGTCGGGGCCATCAATATTTTCGGAGAGGAAGAAGGACAAACCGTACAGTCGGATTGGCGGACGGTGGCGGAACGACGCCCTGATTATGTCTTTGCCGTTTGGACCGGGGTCCCCATGAAGAAAGTCCGCAAAGATAAAATGATGAACCGCCCCGAATGGAAAGACCTTCCCTGCATCCGGGAAAACCGGGTATACATCCTGGATGAAGGATGGTATTGCCGGCCATCTCAACGGATTCTCACGGGCATTGAACACTTGGCCCATCTGTTGTATCCGGATCGTTTCGCACCTTCCGATCCTGACAATCCCCTGTGAAATCAGGGGATTCTGGCTGTCTCCCTGTCAGGCGGACCGTCTCATTCAGATTTTCCAGGTCCTTTTCGGACAACGATCCGTCCCCTTTGGCGATCACGTAGATTCGAACCCTCTTTTTCCCCCACTGTTTATAAACCTCTTCCACGGTATCAAAATAAAGATCCAGACGTCGGCCCTGAATGGCGTTTCCCGTGTCCGCCACGACGCCGTAACCGTATCCGGGGATGTATAACAACGTGCCGATGGGAAAGACACGGGGGTCTGCCGCCACAGTGGATAAGACCCCCCTTTGTGCTTGAACACCGGATCGCGTCAAACCGAAAGCCGGATGGGAGCGATCCTTTCCGGTCGACTCCCGCCCGGACGTATATCCGGTCGCAGTCACCACCATGGATGGATAAAAGCTCCATGAGTCTCCGGAAAACGGCAATCCGGCTTCCTTTTCTTCCGCCGTTTTTCCTGCCGCCTCCTCGACCGGAAAAAACGCACCCAACAGCAATAAAACCATCCAACCACGCATTGCCTTGTGCGAAAAACGAATGGCGCTCACGGCGATCCCCCTCCCATTTGAATCCGGTTTCTTTCCCTTACAGTATTCCCGCTTGGCAGGCCATTCATGGGAGGAAACATTGGACATGGGGAGAAATAAAAGGACGCGGATCCGCGACCCAAAAGTCCGGAAAACGCGTCCTTACATGGTGGGGATCAAAACATGCGATACCCTTTTTGCCGCAGTACCCGGATGGTCCAGGCGCCGCCGAGGATTCCGATCATACCCACGGTCAGCATGAGATAATCCCCGCCCTTTAAATCAAAGGTGAAAAAATAATATCCCAAAAGACCGAGGTACAAAACAAAAGGCAGCCAGGTGGTCTTTAAAATCATGTTCAAAATGAATGAAATACCGAAGCCTAAAAATCCAAACAGCGGAACCCCGATCAGAATCTGGGGCAGACTCACGGATCATCGCCTCCATCTTCACCGCGATACATCGAGCTTGTTTTCCTCATGGTATTTTAACACAGTTGGATTCGGGTTGCGACGTGTGAAAACGTGAACAAGCTGTGGCATTCCACCGACAATTCCCGCCGAATGTTTGCGAGAGCCACCCCCTTTCGATACAATGGAACGTGAAGTCGCAGACAAGGGGGGAACGCAGCATGCGTCCTAAATCCGGAGGTAGACCTCCCATGGGTCGACCGGGTCAACCCGGCGGGAAAGATACCGGCGGTGACCAGTCAAAGAAAAAACTGCCGACCCAGTTTGTCAACTTTGTATTTTTCAAAGTCGACCCCGCCTGGCGGCGTCTGAGTCGGGAAGAACAGGAAAAAGGAAAACAGGAATTCGCTTCCGTGGTGGAGGAGTACCGGCAATCGGGGATGATGGTTCACTCCTATTCCATGGTGGGCATCCGTTCCGACGCCGATTTCATGTTGTGGCGGATTTCCAAAAGCGTGGAACAATTTCAGGAGATGATGACCCGGCTTCTACATACCGGTCTGGGGAAGTATTTGGAGATCACCTATTCGTACCTCTCGTTCACCAAACGGAGCATGTATGTCGATAAAATGGATCCGGAGCATCAAAACCCCCGGGTCTACATTATACCGGGGATGAAAAAGTACCTGTTCGTTTACCCGTTCATCAAAACCCGGGACTGGTACCAATTGTCCTATCCGACCCGGCAGGGGATGATGGACGAACATATTCAGGTGGGGAGCAAATATCCCTCCGTCAAGTTGAACACCACCTACAGCTTCGGAATCGACGATCAGGAATTCGTGGTGGCATTCGAAACCGATGAGATCACCGATTTCTCCGTCCTGGTGCAGGAACTTCGGGAAACGGAAGCCAGCCGGTACACCCTCCGGGACGTGCCCATGTTCACCTGCATCCATCACCCCGATGTGAAAGAGGCGCTGAACACCCTGTAACGATCAACCCAACAAAATCCCCGGCCGTCGGCGGCCGGGGTTCTTCTCATTTTCGGGGCCGTTTTCCGGACCCTTTACAACACCCGCAGGTTTCGGAACCGCCCAGCAATAGCTGGACATATCCGTCACCCCCGCAATATGTGCACCTTTCATCGGTGCTTTTTAGGGTGTGATTCTTCATTTGAAAAACCCCCCCTATAAGAAGGTTGTAACCACTATATATCTGTAATTTTCAGATAATAATACCGGATTGGACAAAAATATGAAACCGGGAAAGAATGGAAGTAGGACTCGGAATGAAGAAACATACTACGATCAAAACCGCCCAAATCCTTCTTCCAAAGAACTGGGCGGTTTTTATATCCTCTTTATGTAGAAAAACACCCCCGCTGAATCCCCTCGGGATATTCATTTTCAAACTTAAGCATCCCCTTGATCCCAGGCTCTACCGGCCGGCAAATTCTTTCAATCACACGAATACGAATGTTCCCTATGGGCATTTCCGTCACAGAAGGTTCAACACTCGATTTTCCGGTACCGCTTTTCGGCAAACTGCCGTACTCCGGCAAAAAGACCGATATTGGCGATAACCAACACCAGGAGAATGAAGCTGTATATCAGATAATCGGGCAAAGAAAGCATCCTGAAAATCCAGACCACAACCGCCAGCAACATACCCCCGACCAGCTGAGTCAACATCAGCCACAAACCGTTGAACCCCCCGCGAATGGCCTCCTGGGGCGTGTTCCAATCGAGTCTCGGGAAGAGGAGATTGATGGCGACCCCCAGTCCGGTGGTCAAAAAACCGGCCGAAAGTCCGAGAAAAGCCGTCCAAATCAGAACGGAACCCTCCCCTCCGACAACCCATTGCATTCCTGTGACGAGGAGGGTCACGAATCCCGTGAACACAAGAGCCAGGAACCATTTGGCCGCCACCTGCACCCCGGCGGATACCGGCAGGCTTTTGCTCAACGCGAAGAGGTTTCCCTCCCGGGAAACCGAAGAGGCAGCCACTCCGTTCACGCCGGTGAGAAAGGCCACACCAGCCACTCCACCCCAGATCAAGACCTCCTCCCGGAAGGGAATGGCGTTCAGGGCATCGATATTTTGCTGCCAGTCTCCGTGCAGCCATAGGGTGGGAAGAAACATCATCACCGGAAAGAGCAATGTACCCAGCACCGCTTGCAAAGCGAACGCCGGAGTCCGAAACAGCATGCGCCATTCTTTACGGAACAAAGCGAGAAAGGGTGGGTTTTTTTTGAGTGCTGCGTCGACCACCGACCGGAAATGACCGCCCCGCTCCCGTTGTTCGTTCCCCCCGATCAGCCCCCGGTAATACATGCCTCCGGAGACCCCGACAGTAATCCCCACCGCCGCCAGAGTCACTCCCAAGAACAGAAGCCAGGAAATCCCTCCCGCTCCGAACAAGGGTGACCCGAGGGCGTCGGCAGCCCACTTGACGGGAGGAAAATAACGGGTCAGCGTTTCGGTAAGGCTCCCCGGACCGACCAACCAGGCACCGGCCGATTTGACCTCTCCGAGCTTGTCTGATCGTCCACTGTTTATAAACAGTTGAAATCCAACCCCCATCATCACACCCAAAAAAGGACCAAGAGCCCGAAGAAGGTTCCGGTAACGTTTCAGGTTGGTCACCCGCATAAAGAGCATCGCCAAAATTGCAGCCAGGCTGAGCGGAAGGGCGGGCAACAGCAGCAGGGCCGGTGCGATCTTCGCATAATACCCCGCACCGACGTCTTCGGACCAGCCGTAAACCAAAAAACCCGGCAGGGTCAACAAACACAGCAACAATCCTTCACTGATCCACAATCCAGCCATCCGGGATGAAAAAGCCTGAACCGGTGTAACCGGAAGGGCCAAAAGAGCCTCACTGTCCTTCGAAAAGTAAAGGCGTCCAATCCCATGAAAAAAGCCGAACATCAGAATCACCGACTGACCACCGGCGACGGTCAGTATCAAAAAGCCCTCCGGGTGACCCGCCCATTGCATTCCCATATAAACAGCTTGATAAAAAGCGCCGATCACAATAAAGGCGGGGATCAGCATCATGAAAAACAGGATCGCCAGAGCCGGTTCCCACAGCCGTTCTTTCCTGACCACATACCGTTCCCGCAACACCGACAGACGAAACTGGTCTTTCAGGACCAGATTGAAAAGCGTCATCCATTTCTTCATGTTCCGGTAAGCTCCAGAAAGAGATTTTCAAGGGATCGTTCGTCTGTCACTTCTCCACCTGTGCCCCGCCTCAATTCTTCCAGCTTTCCTTTGGCGACCAGTCGCCCGTCTTTCAAGATCGCCAGCCGGTCGCACAACCGCTCCGCCACTTCCAGCACATGAGTGGAAAAGAAAACAGTACGCCCCTCCCGGGAATATGTTTTCATCTCTTCTTTCAGCACCGAAGCCGATTTCGGATCCAGTCCCACCATCGGTTCGTCCAGGATCCATACGGAAGGACGGTGGAGAAGTGCCGCAATCAGTGTGATTTTCTGTTTCATCCCCCTGGAATAACCGTCGATCAGATCACCGACGGCATGTTCCATCCCGAACTTCTCCAATAATTCCGGAATACGGCGGCGACGGGTTTCCGGGTCCACCTCATAAATGTCTGCCATAAATCCGATGTATTCCATCCCCGTCAACCTCGGAAAAGGTTCTGCACCATCCGGAACGTAACCGATCTTTTTCTTGGCAGAGAGGGGATCTTTTCGAAGAGAGATCCCCTCCACCTCGATATCACCCGCATCCGGCTCCAGAATCCCGGTAATCATCTTGATGGTGGTGGTTTTCCCCGCCCCGTTCGGTCCCAGGAAGCCAAAAATCTCCCCGCGCTCCACAGTCAGCTGCAGCTGATCCACCGCCGGCCGGTCGGATCCTGAATAATGTTTGCTCACATTTCCTAGCCAGATCACCGAATACGCCCCCATTTCACAGTTATGAAAATATTTCAGTTTGCATTTTATCATATCATCAAATAGAAAGGACCTTCACGATCCCGATCAACTTGCACTACAATTCATCTGGATCCGGAAGCGTATTTCACGTAAACCGTGTAATTCCCATCCTGCAGAATGTTCAGGTTCCAAGTGAAGGATCCCCAGTGATACCGGTTCCGTTGTATTGGTAATCGTAGCCTTGATAGCCACTGCCGGAGGTGGAAGAGGCCCAGCTGCCGAGGCTCCCCTTGCTCTGGGTGTCCGTGTTGTCTACCATGACCACATTTTTGCCCACATACAGTTTTTCGCTTGATCACGGATCCCATCATGGGTCCTTTGGTAAATCATTCTGAGCAAAATCTGAAATCTCTGGATATGCCCAACTGATTGGTTGTCCAGCTGGAATAGCCGCCCAAATCCGGCGGCTTCAGCGTGAAAACACCTTGTAGCTTTGATAACCGTAATCCCGCCGGGGCTCAAATTTGCGCCGCACCATGGCGGGGAGCAAACGTTTCTCCTCCGTCAGGATCAACCGGAGCAAATCGGCCGACAGGGGGTCCCTTTTAAGGGTTTCCCGCGGCAGAAAGCGAGCTTCTGAGATTTCCACACCGTCCGGCTCCGGTTCTCCGGGTTCCGGTTCCATCACGAAACAGATCATGTTATCACTCTCCCCGGTGCGGATGCCCGCCACACCGACGGTCCGTACCCTGATCCCTGTCTCTTCCCGGACCTCCCGTTCTGCCGCCTCATCCAGGGTCTCCCCCGGTGAGACAAAACCGCCGGGGAGGGTCCATAGCCCGGTTGTTGCCCCATATTTTTTCTTTACCACCAAGAGGTCGTCACCCCGAAGAACCAAACCGCCCACACCTAACCACACACCGCCGCGTTTCATCCGATCCCCCCCCCCCGTGGCTGTTGGACTCCGGACTAAGAAACCCCGTCCGGAATGGACGGGGTTTACGGTTTTCACCGGTTCAGAACTTGGCTTTTTTGAACATCAGAGGCAAACCACCGATCAGATAGTACCAGCGCCAATCATTGATACGTTTCAGAATGGAGGCTTTCGTACCGAAGAGCTTTTTGCCGAAGGCGATTCCAATGGCGGAGCCGCGGCCGAGAGATGCCAAGGTCCCTTTCAGATCAAACTTGAAGGGTTGCATCGAACCGCCCCGGATGAGAGCCGTCAGGTTTTTGGCCAGATGTTGTCCCTGTTGGGTCGCCATTTGGGCCGTGGGCGGATAGGGACGTTCTTCTTCGTTGAAAATCAGGGAGCTGTCCCCGACAACGAAGAAGTCTTCATACCCCGGGGCACGCAGATACTCATCCACTTTGACCCGGCCGCGGGCGGTTTCGATCCCGGCTTCCTCCAACAGCGGGTTTCCACGAACCCCGCCGGTCCAAACCACGGTGGCCGAATCAATCTTTTCTCCGCCCTTGAGAACAACACCCTCCGGGGTGCACTCTTCGATCGGAGTGTTGATGCGGAACTCCACACCCCGTTCCTCCAGGTATTTGACGGCATAATCCACCAACTCTTTGTCAAAGCCGGGTAACACGGTCGGGGCGGCTTCGACGTTGATCAGCCGCACCTTTTCCCGGGGGATGTCAAATTCCCGACAAAGTTCGGGGATCCGGTCCACCAGTTCGCCGACATATTCGATTCCGGTAAATCCGGCGCCGCCGACGACAATGGTCAACAAATCGTCCCGATCTTCCTTCAGGGTATTGTACTTGGCAAACATGTACTCGATATGTTCCCGGATCAGACGCACACCGTTCAGATTCCGGATGAAAAAGGCATTCTCCAATAGGCCTTTGATTCCGAAGGTTTCCGGTGCGCTCCCCAGCCCGAAGACCAGGTAATCGTATTTCAAGGGTTCTCCGTCGGCAAGATGTACTTCCTTGTTTTCGGGATCCACTTTGATCACTCGGTCCTGGACAAATTTCACTTTGTCTTGTTTCAGGACGGAAGCGATCTCCACCCGGGCATATTCCGGATCCAGTGTCCCCGCCGCCGGTTCGTGAAGCTTGGTGGTAACGTAATGGTAGGGGTTTTGATTGACCAGCGTTACCTCCGCTTCCTGGTAGTTCAATTCCTTCTGGAGGCCGACGGTGGTCATTAAACCGCCGTAACCCGCCCCCAAAACCACAATTTTTGGAAGAGCCATCATACCACATCCATTAATTATGTTAAAAATATCACATAAAATATTCCGGGCCACCGGACACTATAGATCATGATAAAAGTTTCGTTCCAGTTTGACAAGGGGGTGTTTATCCAAGAGTGTTTCCCTGAGATGACGGTTTATCCGGGAAAAAGAATGGGTGAAAACAATCACATTGACTCCACACGCCTGAAGTGCGGGATTCTTGGTTCATCCTGTCGACTGACTCGCACAATCCCCAAACTTTCAACCGTGTGCCCCCACGGCTAAAATGCTTCGGGCCAAAATGGCAGTGCCTTTATGTTCCGCACGATCAGGTCTCCAGAAAAATCGTTTCCTCTGGAAACGTTGTAAAAAAGTGAGCGGCAGCATTTACCCAAAGCCGCTCCGGCTGCACTCACAGAGCACAAGTCTCGCATGGGTCGCTTGCGCTCCCCGGTTTCGCTATGCACTCACAGAGCACAAGTCGTGCCTGGGGTCGCTTCACTCCCGGTGGCGATATGCTGTCCTGCAGAGATGTAGCCTTCGGATGCAACACAGAAAAGCTTTTGCCCCTGAACGCCCTGCCGGCTGATTCTCCGCTGGGCAGGACAGCTATTTTGGGTAAACGCTTCCCCTTTTCACGAAACGAACATGAAATCACAACGTTCCAGGTTCCCGAAGGGATCAAGGGGCAGCTCCCTTTCATCCCAACCCTCAAGAGATGGGTTTTCCCGCTCCTTTATAAACGCTCTCCATTTGTTTTATCGGGGATTCGCACCAAAAAGCTTGTGGTATGACAGGAAATAACTGTACAATGATGGATGGAAAGATCCGTGATAACCGGAGACGCCCATCCGTCCCCATTTACCGTTTCTGCCCCGGCCTTCATGGGACCCTCTCGCAAGTCCGGTAAGTTTTTGTTATCTTTAAGGCACGAGCGAACGCTCGTGAAATGATTCCCGATCGGGTTCACCCGCAGAAGTGAGGTCAACCGTTATCCGCCCATCCCGGAACCCTGCCTGCGGTGACCGAAAGAATGCCCGGGATCATTCGGCAATGCCACGCTATTCCCAGGATCTGAACGATTGAATGATGTGAAAACCCGTAAAGGCCATACATACGTTTTGGAGGTGCGCCTATGTCCCCAGACAAAATCAACGAGCCGGAAGTAATGGACATCACAGTGATCGGGGGCGGACCGACCGGGCTGTTTGCCGCTTTTTACGCCGGAATGCGCAATTTGTCCGTCAAAGTGATCGAGAGCTTGCCCCAGATGGGCGGCCAGCTTTCCGCCCTTTATCCGGAAAAGTATATCTACGATGTCGCCGGCTTTCCGAAAGTGCTGGCTCAGGAGCTTGTTGACAACCTGCTGGAACAGTGCAAACTGTTCGATCCCGTTTTCTGCGTGGACGAGAAAGTGCTCCATGTGGAAAAAAACGAGAAGGGCATTTTCGAAATTACCACGACCAAAAAGCGACACTTCACCCGAACCATGATCATCACCGCCGGCGTCGGTGCCTTTGAACCCCGGAAGCTGAAGGTTCCCGGGGCCGAAACGTATGAAAACAGCAATCTTCACTATTTCGTGAAAGATCTTCAGCAATATAAGAATAAAAAAGTACTGATTGCCGGAGGCGGCGATTCAGCTGTGGACTGGGCTAACATGCTGGAACCGATTGCGGAACAGGTGACCCTCATCCACCGGAGGGACAAATTCCGCGCTCATGAAACCAGTGTAGAAAAAATGAGAAACTCCAGTGTTCGGATCCTTACTCCGAGGGAAATCATTGCCCTTCATGGCGAAAACCGCATCGAAAAAGCGGTGGTGGCTGACAAGAAAGACAACGTCGTGGAAGAGCTCGAGGTGGACGCGGTGATTGTCAGCTTCGGCTTTGTCTCTTCCTTGGGACCGATTCAGGAGTGGGGCTTGGAGATTGAAAAAGGCTCCATCATCGTCAACTCCCGCATGGAAACCAACATCCCCGGTATCTATGCCGCCGGAGATATCGCCACCTATCCCGGCAAGGTAAAATTGATCGCGGTCGGCTTCGGTGAAGCGCCCACCGCGGTCAATAACGCCAAGCAATACATCGACCCTCAGGCCCGTTTGCAACCGGGACACAGTTCCAATATGAAGTTTTGAGAAGAAAAGCCGCCTCAAAAAGAGGCGGCTTTCTTTCTATGCATGAAGGGAGGATGCACGGATACAATAAGTCCCAAACGTCGAAAGGGAGTTTGCAAATTGAACCGAACCCGCCGTTGGGTTGCCGGATCTTACCATCTTCTGATGTTCCTGGCCACTCTGATGATTCCATTGCTGATCTTTTACGGCAGCCGGGGTCGCGGTGCCGACACTGGCTACGGCATGGTGGGCGCGATTCTCGCCTTTGCGGTTCTCCTCGCCTACCTGATCATTCCCAACTTGAAAAGGAGGTGATGATCTTGGAAACCGGCGTTCACACCGGCTGTCCGGTCTGCAACGGTTTTGACGCACTGGAAGTCGCCTGTCCCCACTGCACGGAATGGATGGAAGACCGTGGCCGGTTTTTCGATCTGCTGGCTGACTACAGCCCCTACCGGCCGATCGAAGACATGAAAAAGACGGACGGGTTTTGCGATCTGGAGAGCCATCAGTGTCCGCATCACCTTTTCTGCCAAAACTGCGGCTTTTACGATCTCACCTTGGTGGAGGAAATCCCCATATAAAAAGAGCCGGCCCGCACGGGGCCGATTCCGGATGGCACGGCTCACTGGGTCCGCCGCACCCAAAAACCGCCGTTGAAGGTTTTGGGTTCATGGGAAACCATAAAAGCTTGGGGATCGATTTCTTTCACCCGACTGATCAGTTCTTTCTGTCTTTTTCTTTTGGTTAACACCATCAGGACGAGACGTTCCCCCGTCAAGCCTTCCCCGATCCACGAAGTGACGCCGAAACCGTCGTTTCGAAGTTGCTCCGGCAAGTTGGAATCTTCTTTCCGGGTGATGACTTGAACCGTCACATATCCGATGGCCATTTTTTCCTCAACAAGGGAACCGGTATACACACCTAGTGCAAATCCCAGACAATATACGATCAGGTTGTACCAAGCATCGATATTCTCCAGAACCACCGCGAGACCCAACATATAGATGAATACTTCGCAAAAGCTGATTACCGCTGCCAAACGGGCATTCCCTTTCATCATGACGATGAGACGAATGGTGGATACGGTCACGTAAGCAATTTGTACAAAAAAAATAAACAACAGGATCCCCAACACGGCATGTTCCTCCCTAAGGGTGCAAGTCAAAACATTTCCTTCAAATCATACAACAAATCCCTCACTGCCAAAAAGGGGTGAAACCCCATCGGATGAAAGATGAAAAAAGCCCGCTCTCCGGGCTCAGCCTTGATCTGTTTCCTCTTCAAGGGGACGACTTTCTTCGATTTTACCCGTTCGTTTTCCGACACGGCCGCCACCGAGACCTTCATTCACCATCCGGTCGACATCCATCCAGTAGCGACCTTTCCCCTCATCGATGACGTCCTTTTTTTGAGCCATTTTTCCCGTTTCGTTCACTTCGGTGTCCAAGTGGTTTTGTTCCCCCTTGATGGTTCCGGATTGTTTGCCTGTTCTTCCGGCCCCCAAGCCTTCATCGACCATCCGGTCCACCTGTTCCTCCGTGCTTTCGCGATTTTGTTTCCGGGACAAGTCAAACACCTCCCAGCTTCGGATCGGGTCCCACCCCGCAGGATGAAGTACGGTTAGTAATGTTCTTCCCATGGAAGGGACAGGTCAAACACTGGAAGAAAAAAGCCAGCACCCGCCAAAGTCGGATGCTGATTCCTCTTCCCGCTGATTCTTCTCTCAGTTAGCCGATCCATCTTCTGCGCCAAGCCATAAATCCGACTCCGGCCGCCAGAAGGCTGCCCCCGATCCCGGCGAACAGAGGGTGGGGAGTGGAGGTATCGGGCATCTGACCCCCTTTGGAGTTTTCCACTTTGCCGCCAGTCTCTTTGGGGGGATCACCGGAAGCTCCTCCGTCCTTTGGCTTTTCCCCATTTCCCGGATCATTGCCATTGTCATGACAGGGTCCTCGATCTTCGTCGCTCCCCACCGTCAACTCATTGCAGTTGAGAAGGTCGTTGCCGCTGCCGAGTCCTCCGTTGTTGCCACCGGTCTCTTTTTGATTGTTGCAGGGACCTTCTCCCTGATCGGAACCGACGGTGACTTCATTGCAGTTGGCTACCTTGTTGTTGTTCAAAATCCCGCTTTCTTTCCCACTCTTGGATTTCGTCTGATCGTTGCAGGGGCCGTCGCTTTTGTCGGAACCGACGGTCACCTTGTTGCAGTTGGCAAATTCATTGTCGGACAAAATTCCATTCCCGCCGCCGGACTTCTTCTGATCGTTACAAGGCCCCTCGGCTTTGATGGAACCGACGCTCACTTCATTGCAGTTCAGAACCTCATTTCCGGAAAGGATCTTTGCTTCGCCTTCTTTCGCAAAGGTCGGGCCGGGCGCTGAACCGAAAATGAATACCAAAGCCAGGACCACGATCCATCCGTTTTTCACCAACGCTTTTCCCGCCAAAAATATCCCCCCTGCATTCCAATTAATTCAATATTATACATTCGACCCAAATGTTTCAATATATTGATTATAATAAATTTTATGGATTTAAATTTTAAGCCGCCGGGAGCCACGCTTCCGCTTTCGATCCAAAGGAAAACAAAATCTTTTTGGACAGCGAAAAAAGGGGAGCTGATCATTTTTTAAAAAAACAGCCGTCCGCGACCTTGTGAGGTCGGGACGGCCGTCATTCCGTCAGCATTTTTCCGGAGTACCTTCGTCGGTGGCAGTTTTAAAGGACGTACCGCAACCGCAGGTGGCGATGGCGTTGGGGTTGTGGATGGTAAACCCACCGCCCATCATGGACTCCTTATAATCGATTTCAAGACCGCGGATCAGCTTTTCGCTTTTCCGGTCCACCAGAATCCGGATTCCGTGAAGGGTCAATTCCGTATCGTCCTCCGTCTTGTTTTCGTCAAAACCGAGATTATAGGTAAAACCGCTGCAACCTCCGCCCTTGACACCGACGCGAAGATACTGCTTTTCGGGATGCTCTTCTTCTTCCATCATTTCCTTTATTTTATGACCGGCACGCTCGGAAAGTTCAATCAAGCCAGAGCCCTCCTTCCTGTCATCACGGGCGCGAAACCATGCGCCGAACTCCTTGAAACCGGCATGCTCTGTGCGGCGGAATGAATGATTCCCGCACTCCTTGGTTTCATTGTACCAAAAAAACCGTTGGTTTGTGAGTGGGTGAAAAGCCCCGGACTACACCCTTTCTTCAATAAGAAACCCCGCCGATACGGACGAAGCTCGATTCAGGCACGGTCGACCGCGACTTCCCGGATCTTTGATGTATACCTTCGGATTATATAAGCCGCGCGGTGATCCGCGTCGGAGGACGGATAATGCCAGCGGTTCCATTGGTTGTGGAGCTCGTCCAATTGTTGACTGATCTGAACCACGGTCGGGTGGTTCATTCCCAATCGTTCCGCTTGATGTTGCATCGCCGTTCTCAAGCGTTCCATTTCCTCTTCCAGTTTGCAACGACCCATTATGAGAAACCCCCTAAATATCCACAACCTCATGGAAACCGTTTTTATTTTATAATATCATACCTGACCCGTGGGTCATATGAAACTTGTTTTGCGTGATTTATATATAAACTGGTATCCAATTAGTTCATTGGTAGTAAGAAAAAACCACTTTCCAAAATGATTCATTCTTTTATACCGTAAAAGACACTCCGTTCGGAGCGCTTCCATTTCTACAGGAGATCCAGCAAATCTTCCATTTTTTTCTTCCGTTCTTCGATCGACTTGCGGATGTTTTTCAGCAGATCGGGACCGTCTTCGCCGGTCACGATTTCCCCATCCACCATGGCATAGGGGGTTTTGGCACATATTTCACAGTTGCCAAGGCAGGGGGACTCCAACACATCCACCTCAGGATCGTTTTCCAGCTTGTTCTTTATCTTTTCAACATCCGGCGTGAGCCGGTTGATGCAGAATTCAACCATCGGTCGCATCCCATTTCACCTCTTACTGACGGATCGACAAATTTCCGGACACTGATCTATATTGTAACCCGTTGAGCTTGTGAACAAAAGGGGGCAAAAGCTTCGTGAAAAACGTTACCGACGGGTGAATGACGCTTGTCGGCAATTGTTTCCCGGAGGGAGACATGATAAGATATCTTTGTGAAAAATTTGGATACGATTGTGACAACTTCTATGCAGTGGAATCAGGGCCGAGGAGGTCTTCACCGTGATTCTTCGAAGTATGGCCATCATCCTGATCGTCACCGGCCTCTCTCTCGTCGCCTACAACGGCTACCAGTGGTGGGATCAGATCAGCGTGGCCGTTCACGATCCCAAGTTGGCGATGTCCATTGCGGAAGACTGGGATAATCTGAACAAGAAACCCTCCAAAAAAAAGGGGACCGACGCGACTTTCCATCCCGAAAAAGGGAATCAAATCGGAGAGTTGATCATTCCGCGGATCGGAGCGATCCTCCCGATCATCTACGGAACGGATGATGCCCAGCTGGCCAAGGGGGTGGGGCAGTACATCGGCTACGGAACGGTCCTTCCCGGGGAAACGGGACATTCGGTTCTGGCCGGACACCGGGAGACCACGTTTCGCCGGGCGGGTGAACTGAAAAAAGGGGATAAACTTTACGTAAAAATCAATGGGTACACTCACACATATCAGATCCGGAAGATGTTCATCGTCGACAAGGATGATCGCAGTGTGATCGTTCCCCATGAGAAACCGGACATGTCGCTGATCACCTGCTACCCTTTTGACCTGGTGGGAAGCGCCCCCCAACGCTACATCATCCGTGCGGATCTCATCGACAGCAAAAAGACGGAATAAGATCCCTCTTACACCAAAAAAGCGACTGCTCTTCCTTTCGGAAAAGCAGTCGCTTCCTTAATGGCGATCGTCAATAAACTTTCGTTTCCCCTTTCGGGGAAAAACCCATCGCCTTCAGTTTTCGTTGAATATCCTTGAGACGGGGGTTTCCTTCCCCGACGATCTCCCCTTGAATCACCACCACCGGGTACCAAAGTTCATCCTCGATCACCCGGCGGGAAAAAGCCGTCTCCTCTTCTCCTCCGGGAGCGTGAATATCAACATACCGGACCGACACGACATCTCCGTATTTCCTTTTCAGTGCCGCTTCCAGCCAAGAAGCGGTCTCGCGGGCCGACGGGAGATGGACGCAACTGGGACACAGCTCCTCCGCTCCGTATACGAGCACTTCCGCTTTTTCCATCGTCATTAGCGGCCTCCTCTCTCGGTTATCAACGAAGGGCCTGTTCCAGATCCTCCATCAAGTCCTCCACATCTTCCACCCCGATGGAAACCCGGATCAACCCATCGGTGATCCCGATCTCCCGGCGCCGCTCAGGCGGAATGGAAGCGTGGGTCATCCGGGCGGGAACGGAGATCAGGCTTTCCACCGCCCCCAGACTTTCCGCCAATGTGAAATAGCGAGTGCGGGAAAGAACGGTTTCCGCCCGTTTGCCGCTTCCGACGTCAAAGGAAAGCATTCCGCCGTAGCCACGGGCCTGACTCGAGGCCACCCCGTGACCCGGATGATCTTTCAGACCGGGATAGTGTATCGTTTCAATATCGGAACGGGACTGCAACCAATCGGCCAATCTGCGGGTACTGGCTTCATGTTGCCGCATCCGGAGCCCCAGGGTCTTCATTCCCCGCATCAACAACCAGGAATCGTGGGGCGGAAGCACCCCGCCGATGGAGTTCTGCAGGAAATGGAGACGCTCTCCCATTTCTTCGTCCTTGACGGCAATCAGTCCGGCCACGACGTCGCTGTGCCCCCCCAGATATTTGGTGGCACTGTGAACCACAATGTCCGCGCCGAGATCGAGGGGATTTTGCCAGTAGGGAGTGAGAAACGTGTTATCGACGATCAGGAGCAGTCCGCGATCCCGACTGATTTCCGACATCTTCCGGATATCGGTCACCTTCAGCAGGGGATTGCTGGGGGTTTCCATGTAGATCGCCTTGGTGTCGGGACGGATCGCCGCCACCACTTCCTCCGGGTCGCTGGTGTCCACAAAGGTGGACTGAATTCCCAGCCGGTTGAATACCCCGCTCATCACACGGTAAGTACCTCCGTAGATATCATCCCCCACCACCAGATGGTCCCCTTGGTCAAACAGGGAGAGGATGGTGGAAATGGCCGCCATCCCGGAAGAAAAGGCAAAACCCCGGGTTCCGTTTTCCAGATCGGCGATCAGTTTCTCCAACGCTTCCCGGGTCGGGTTTCCCGTTCGGGAGTATTCGTAACCCCGGTGCTTGCCGATGGCGTCCTGCTTGTAGGTGGACACTTGATAGATGGGCACACTGACAGCCCCGGTCCGTTCATCTCCAAAGACACCACCGTGAATCAGTTTTGTGTCGATACGCATGGTTTACTCTCCTTCTCCGTAGATCTGCTGACTCAAATACCGCTCACTGCTGTCCGGAAAGACCACCACGATCCGGGTTCCCTGTTTCGCACGTTTCGCTTCTTTGAGGGCCGCATAAAAGGCAGCCCCGGAGGAGCTGGCCGCCAGAAGCCCTTCGCGCCGCGACAGTTCTTTCACCATCCGGAAGGCATCTTCGTCCGGAACGGTGTGAATCCCGTCAAAATAAGAGGGGTCCATGTATTCCGGAAGAAACTCCATTCCGATGCCTTCCGTGCGGTGGGGACCCGGTTTGCCTCC
This sequence comes from Melghirimyces profundicolus, assembly GCF_003054245.1. Classification (GTDB taxonomy): domain Bacteria; phylum Bacillota; class Bacilli; order Thermoactinomycetales; family DSM-45169; genus Melghirimyces; species Melghirimyces profundicolus. Next base: position 73,691 of record NZ_QBKR01000013.1, on the reverse strand, counting down.
GCCGAGGATGGAACCTTCCGGTTCCACAATCACCGTCCGGATCTCCGGGTTTTTCTCTTTCAGGTATCGGGCACATCCCATAAACGTCCCGCCCGAACCGGCACCGGCCACAAACACGTCCACCTTTCCGTCCATCTGCTCCCAGATTTCCGGTCCGGTGGTTTCATAATGGGCGCGGGGATTGGCCGGGTTGCCAAACTGTTGGGGGCACCAGGCGCCCTCAATCGTTTCGGTCAGTTCCTTCGCTTTGGCGATGGCCCCCTTCATTCCTTTTTCCGTCGGGGTGTTGACCACTTCCGCACCCAATGCCCGCATCAGCTGCTGTTTTTCCTGGGAAAATTTTTCGGGGACCACAAAGACCACCCGATAGCCGGAACCCACCGCTGCCAGAGCCAGTCCGATCCCGGTGTTTCCGGCGGTCGGTTCGATGATCGTGCCTCCCGGGCGCAACCGCCCTTCTTTCTCCCCGGCCCGAATGAGCGCCAAACCCAGACGGTCCTTGACACTCCCCCCCGGATTAAAATACTCCAACTTGGCGTAAATTTGCACCCTTTCCGGCAAGGAAAATCCTTTGATTCGGACGATGGGCGTCCACCCGATCAGTTCCTTTATATCCTCATAAACGTGCTTCATCAAAATCCCTCTTCCCGTATCCTTGACTGATCCCATGAGTTCGCTTTCATTTTACCATTTCCGTCTTGGTCTGAAAAACACGGGCCCGTGAAGCCGGGATGATCGTCCGTCCGTTACGGGCACCCAGGACCGATCCCGGTATAAACAAACGGCTCCCGTCAGGATTTTCCCGAGACAGATCCTGTGGTATCTTATATAATGATCTAGAGAATTGTTTCCCTCGCCATCGGTTGATCCGATCCATGATCGCGACTACAATAACCGATACAGAGAGCGAACCCTTTGGGAGACCGCCTCTTTTGAAAGGAGCATGTACGATGAGAGAACAAGTCCAGGAAGTTTTGGATAAGCTTCGCCCTTTCATCCAGCAGGACGGCGGTGACGTGGAGCTGGTGGAAGTGGAAGACGGTGTGGTCAAAGTCCGTCTCCTGGGAGCCTGCGGAAGCTGTCCCAGTTCCACCATCACCCTGAAAGCCGGAATCGAACGGGCGCTGATGGAAGAAGTACCCGGTGTCACCGAGGTGGAACAAGTCCTTTAACCATCGCAGAATCAACCGTCAGGCTGTGCTTGGCGGTTTTTCCTTGCAGGAAATATTGTGAATCCTGTATCATTATAAAAAATTAATACTTTCATGGGGAGGGAAAGACGATCGAAACCAATACCAACGCTGCTGTGAATCCCCCAACGAACACACCCCCTGTTTCCGTTAAAAACCGGCTGAAGCTGGTGGGCCCGGGCATCATCATGGCGGCAACGGGAGTGGGAGTCGGAGACCTGGTCGCTGCTCTCGTGGCCGGAACGATGTACGGCAATACCTTTGTTTGGGCCATCTTGATTGGCGCTCTTTTAAAATACTTTCTTAATGAAGGCATCGGTCGCTGGTATCTCGCTTCGGGCCAAACCATTCTGCAGGGCTGGAAGCAACTGGGGAGATGGGCGACCGGTTACTTCGGCGTCTATGTGATCATCTGGGGCTTTGTCTTCGGCGCCGCCGTCACTTCCACCACCGCCCTGGCCACCACGGCCATGTTCCCCGGAATCCCGCTTTGGGCCTGGGCCATGTTCCACGGGCTCCTCGGCTTTCTGCTGGTGTGGACCGGGCGGTATTGGCTCTTTGAGAAAGTGATGCTGGTTCTCGTCGGAGTCATGTTTGTGACGGTCGTCGGATCGGCCGTCATGATTGCGCCTTCCCTCGGAGAACTGTCCCTCGGTCTTGTCCCCCGTCTTCCGGAGGGTTCCCTCTTCTATGCCCTTGGCTTGATCGGGGGCGTCGGGGGTACCATCACCATGGCTTCTTACGGCTACTGGCTCAGGGAAAAAGGGTGGAGACGCCCGGACTGGATGCCGGTCATGCGGTTGGATGCCACGGTGGCCTACACCATGACCGGTATTTTCACCCTGGCCCTTCTGGTGATCGGAGCGGAGCTCCTGTTCGGTACCGGAACGGTGCTGGAAGGGGATAAAGGATTAATCTCCCTGTCCGGGCTTCTCGGCGAACGGTTGGGTGAACCGGTGCGCTGGCTTTTCCTGATCGGGTTTTGGTCGGCCTCTTTCACATCCCTCCTCGGGGTGTGGAACGGAGTTCCCTATCTGTTCTCCGATTTCGTAAGAACCGTGAAGAAAATTCCCATGGAGAAAGCCGCTCCCTATCTTTCGGAAAAAAGCCGTTATTATCGAAGCTATCTTGCCTGGCTCACCTTTCCGCCGATGCTCCTTCTTTTTCTGGGAAAACCCTTTGCTCTCGTGATCGCCTATGGAGTCCTGGGGGCCCTCTTCATGCCCTTTCTCGCCGTCACCCTCATCTGGTTGCTCAACTCGCGACGGGTGGCGCCGGAGTATCGGAACGGTTGGGTTTCCAATATCGTCCTGGGGGCCAGCGTGATCCTTTTCGGGGTGCTGGCGGTCCAGAACGTGATCGAGTTGCTTGAATAACCATCCAATTGGAAAGCCCATTCCCTTTCCAGAGGATCACCAACCCCTGAACGGACCGTTCAGGGGTTGGTTGATTTTACCGGGTCTTATTCGCTTCTTCTTTCTTCAGGGATTCTTCCTGATACAGGTGGCAGGCCACCCAGTGCATCGGACGGACTTCCTGCCATTTCGGCACTTCCTGGGCGCAGACATCCATCACTTTGGGGCAGCGGGTGCGGAATCGACAGCCGCTGGGCGGATCGATCGGACTCGGTACATCCCCTTTCAGTATGATTCGTTCCCGCCGCTGTTCGACGTCGGGGTCCGGAATCGGCACGGCGGAGAGCAGAGCTTCCGTGTAAGGATGGAGCGGGTTGTCGTACAGCTCCTGGCTGTCCGCCAACTCCACCAGATTCCCCAGATACATCACGCCGACCCGGTCGCTGATGTATTTCACCATGGACAGGTCGTGAGCGATGAAAAGATAGGTCAACCCTTTTTCCTTTTGCAGCTTTTTCATCAGGTTGACCACCTGTGCCTGGATGGAGACGTCCAATGCCGAAATCGGCTCATCGGCAATGATAAAATCCGGATCCACCGCCAGGGCCCGGGCAATCCCGATCCGTTGCCGCTGTCCCCCGCTGAATTCGTGGGGGAATCGATCGGCGTGCTCTTCGTTGAGGCCGACGGTCTTCAGGAGTTCCACCACTTTTTCGCGCCGTTCTTTGCCTTTGGCCAAACCATGGATGTCCAAACCTTCGGCGATAATGTCTCCGACCGTCATCCGGGGATTCAGGGAGGCATAAGGATCCTGGAAGATCATTTGCATCTCGCGGTTGAACTTCTTCAGGTCCTTCCCTTTCAGATTCTTGGTCGTCTGTCCCTTGAACCGCACCTCGCCGTCAGTCGCTTCGTACAGTCGGATGATCGTACGACCGATGGTGGACTTGCCGCAGCCCGATTCCCCCACCAGACCCAGGGTTTCTCCTTTGTACACATCGAAGCTGATGTTATCCACCGCTTGGACGACCTGGTTTCTTCCCATCTTGAAGTGCTTTTTAACCTGCTTCACTTCGAGAATCTTTTCCACTTTCGGTTCGGCTACGCTCATTTCGAACCCCCTCCTACCACTTCAGCTGGTGGTTCCACCGCGGGCGCCATGGGGTGTTCCAGCCAGCAGTTGACTTTATGGGAACCACTTCCCCGAACCTGAGTGGTTTCCGGCATCTCCCGCTGACAGACCTTCATCGCGTGTTTGCACCGTGCGGCAAAGGGGCAGCCTTTCGGCGGGGACAACAGATCCGGCGGTGTCCCCGTGATCGGGCTGAGCTCCTTATCGCGGGTCAGGTCCAGCCGCGGCATGGACCCCATCAAACCCCAAGTATAGGGATGGCGCGGACGGTGGAAAATTTCTTCCACGGTTCCCGATTCGATCACTTTTCCCGCATACATGACAACCACCCGGTCCGCCACGTCAGCCACCACACCCAGGTCGTGGGTAATAAGGATAATGGAGGTCCCAAGCCGCTCCTTCAGATCATTCATCAGATCGAGGATCTGGGCTTGGATGGTCACGTCCAGAGCGGTGGTCGGTTCGTCGGCGATCAGGAGTTGGGGAGCGCAAGCCAGAGCGATGGCGATCATGGCCCGTTGCCGCATCCCGCCGCTGAACTGATGGGGATATTGGTTGATCCGTCGCTCCGGGCTGGGGATGCCAACGAGACGGAGCATTTCCAGGGCCCGCTCCTTGGCCTGGGCCTTGCCCATGTTCTGATGTTTCACCAGCCCCTCCATGATCTGCTTGCCGACGGTCATCGTCGGATTGAGCGAGGTCATCGGGTCTTGAAAGATCATTGCGATGTCCTTGCCGCGGATCCCCTCCATTTCTTTCTCCGAAACCTTGGTCAAATCCTTCCCGTCAAACAGAACCTCTCCGGATTTGATCCAACCCGGCGGCTCGGGGATCAACCGCATGATGCTCTGGGAGGTCACACTCTTTCCGCAGCCCGATTCCCCCACAATGGCGACCGTTTCCCCTTTTTTCACGTCGAAACTGACGCTACGCACGGCCTGAACTTCGCCGTTATAGGTCTTGAACGAAACATGCAAATCGTTGACTTCCAAAATTTTATCCTTTTCCATGTTCTCTCCCTCCTTTCTTATTGCCGCAGTTTCGGATCCAGCGCGTCCCGGAGCCCGTCACCCAAGAGGTTGAAGCTGAACATCAGCAAAGACAGGATCACGGCCGGGAAGAAGGTCTGGTAAGGGAACACCTGCAACATTTTATAACCGTCGTTGATCAACACACCGAGGCTGGCTTCCGGAGGCCGGAGTCCCAATCCGATGAAACCGAGAAACGCCTCAAAGAAGATCGCTTGGGGAATGGTAAACATCAACGTAATGATCACGGGACCCATGACGTTGGGCAACAGATGTTTCATCAGCATCCGGCGGGTACCGGCTCCCAGCGTGCGTGCCGCCAAAACATACTCCTGGGATTTCAACTGGAGCATTTGCGCCCGTACAATACGGGACATGTTGACCCAACCGGTCAATGCGATGGCCAGGGCGATCGGGAAAATTCCCGGCTCCAGCCAGATCAAAAGCAGGATGATCACGATCAGGTTGGGAATCCCCACCAGCACCTCCACGATCCGCTGCATCCAGTCATCCACTCTTCCTCCGAAATAACCTGAGATGGAACCGTAGGCCACACCGATGGTGAGGTCGATTCCGGCAGCGATCAATGCGATCAGGAGGGAGATTCCAGCCCCGTACCAGGTTCGGGTCCACAAATCCCGTCCCAAATTGTCCGTTCCGAACCAATGATCACCCACAATGCGGTCAAAGGGCGAAATGTTCTGGACGTTATAATCCTGTTGGCGATAGTTGTAATCATTCATCCCCGGTCCGATGATCGCCATCATCCCGATCACCAGGATCAAGACCAATCCGATGACCGCACCGGTGTTACTGAAAAAACGACGCCGGACATCCTGCCAGTAGGACAGGCGCTTCCGGGAAATTTCCTCTTTCGTATGGTCAAACTCCGCCGGTTCAAAGAGATCCGGGGACAGATTTTTAATGTTTGCAGCCATTTTCCCCATTCACTCCTTCGCACCCGTAAGCCGGATCCGGGGATCGACGACTCCGTAAAGAATGTCCACAATGAAAATGCTGAGAATCAACAGGAAACTGTAGAACATTGTCACACCCATGATCATGGTGTAATCATTTGTAATGATGGAGTCGACGAACATCCAGCCCATTCCGGGGATGTTGAAGATCTTTTCCACCACGAGAGACCCGGTCATCAGCGCCACCGTCAACGGTCCGATAATCGTGATCGCGGGGATCAGGGCGTTCCTGAGCGCATGGCGGATGATGATGACTCGCCGTTCCAAACCTTTGGCACGTGCCGTCTTCATATAATCCTGACCCAGAACTTCCAGCATCTCTGTACGGACATAACGGGTGATCTGAGCGATCACCAGGAAAGAAAGAGCGAGGGAAGGAAGGACGCTGTGAGCAAAAGTCCCCCACCCGGCGGCGGGCAAAACTCTCCAAACAACCCCGACATAATAAGAAAAGAGTGCCGCAAGGGTAAAGCTGGGAATGGCATAGCCCAAAACGGAGAGAACCGTGGCTCCGTTGTCAACCAAAGTGCCCCGACGGAGTGCGGAGATGCAACCCAGGATCACGCCGAGCAGGACACCGAAAACCATGGCTTGAAGCCCGATTTGCGCCGATGCAGGAAAGCCTTGTTGAATCATCTCCGTCACACTGCGGCCGTCATATTTGAAGGAGGTTCCCAAATCGCCCTGAACCAATTTTCCAAGGTAATCCAAATATTGAACCGGCAGTGGCTTGTCCAAGCCATATTGGGCCAAAATCTGTTCTTTCAGTTCCGGTGGGATCCGCTCTTCATTCGCCAATGGGGAACCCGGCAAATGATGCATCAGGAAAAAAGTCACCGTGGCGATCACCCACAGGGTGATGACCATGTACATAAAACGGATCAATATAAAACGCCCCAAGGCTCCTCTCCCCTTTCTCTTCCAGGTATTCAGAATCGAAAGAAAGCCGTTTCATTAGCACACAGAAGGTATATGACCCCATCGGGCATATACCTTCCTGTGCTCCACATATCAGGTCTTCAACCTTTCATTCTCCGTTACTGTTTCCCTTCGATATAAGCCTCTTTAAAGGTGTAATCCGCACCGAAGGGATGACGCCATACATTTTTCACGTAGGGTTTTTGCAGTTGCATACGGGCACGGTGGTACAGCGGGGCAATCGCCTGTTCTTCCATCAGGATTTTCTCGGCTTTGGCCAATTGTTTGGCCCGCTCTTCGAAGTCCGGGTTGCTTTGCGCTTTTTTGATCAGCTTGTCGTACTCTTTGTTGCTCCAGTCCCCGCGGTTGAAGGCGTTGCCGGTCACCCACAGATCCAGGAAGGTCATCGGATCGTTGTAGTCGGCACCCCAGCCGGCGTACGAAATCTGGAATTTCCCGGCATCCTCGCGTTCCAGTTTCTGTTTGAAGGGCAGAATCTGAATATCCACGTCCACACCCAGGACTTCCTTAAAGGTTTGTTGCATGTACTCCTGGTCTTTCTTGGCGGTGTCTCGGTCATAACCGAGCAACTCGACCTTCGGCACTTTTTTGATGCCTTCTTCTTTCATGCCTTCTTCCAGAAGTTTTTTCGCTTCTTTCGGATCTTCTTTCAGATACTTGCCGGACAGTTCCCGGAAGCTCTTCCCATCCACTTCGACGTTCGGAGGCACCAGACCCTGCGCCGGTTTGGACCCCGTTTTGGAGATCTTGTCGGTCATGATGCTGCGATCCAAGGCCATGGTGAAGGCTTTGCGGATTTTTTCGTTGGCAAAGAATTGATCATTGGTGTTGAACTGGAGGTAGAATGTGGTGGTTTCGTTGAAGACTTTGACGTCTTCTTTCCCTTTGAATTTGTCCACAAAGCTGGCATCCAGGTTTTCCACAAAGTCCAGTTTGCCGGTGTTGTAGAGGTTGACCTGGGTGGAGACTTCATCACTCTTGGTGAAGTTGATCGTATCCAGCTTCACTTTGTCTTTATCCCAATACTTCTCGTTTTTCTCGAGCTTGAGGCTCTTGTTGTGCTGCCATTGGGTCAGCTTAAAGGGACCGTTGTATACCATTTTGTCCGGGTCTTCGGCAAAATCTTTGCCGTACTTCTCCACGATGTCCTCCCGTTGCGGACGGTAAGTCGCGAAGCTGGTCATCATCAGGAAATACGGGATCGGGTCTTTCAGTTCCACTTTGAGGGTCTTGTCATCGACCGCTTTCACGGCGACATCTTCTTGATCGCCTTTACCTTCGTTGTATTCCTGCGCACCCTGGATCGGGAAGAGAATGTATGCGTATTGGGATTTGTTCTTCGGATCCAGGGCCCGCTTCCACGCGAATTCGAAATCATGGGCCGTCACCGGTTTCCCGTCACTCCACTTGGCGTCACGGAGCTTAAAGGTGTAGGTCTTTTTGTCATCGCTGATTTCCACGTCTTTTGCGATGGCCGGTTCCGGCTCGTTATCTTTATTCAACCGATAGAGTCCTTCGGTTATGTTGTTCAGGATTTGGAAAGAGACAGTATCGGTGGTGATCGCACTGTCCAAACCCGGCGGTTCGGCCGTGATTACCCAGTTCAGCTCCTGCTTGTCCTTTCCTCCGGCTCCCTGCTGAACACCGCCGCAGGCCGTCAGAACCATGCTGACCACCAGCAGCAGGGAAAGAGCCATGTTCCACTTCTTGCCCATATTGGTTTCCCCCTCGAATAATAAAAATTTCTGTATAATTTTTGACCCTTGCGGGCCATCTGTTATGGCTCCGAAGAGCCGATAACACGGACCTGATTCGGGAAGTTTCGTCGAATTTCGACTGACAAACGACATTTTTTTGTCGATACGGTAACCATATCAGGAATCGTCTGACAGTTGACGGTCCATAATGCGACAATCATTCCCCCGAAATCCAACCTGGAAGGATGTGTGCTAAGTAAAAAAGAAGGTAACTTTCACACAATTTATTTTAAAAAAATCAATGCACATTTATAATACCTGTAATCACTGAGGAAATAAAGATGAATTTTATGGGTCATACTGGTAAATGTTAGATGCCCCTTCACCCCCTCACAAAAAAGACATCCACTTCTGCGGATGTCTTTTTTGTGATACACCTGGCAAACCGCCGCTATTGCTTGTTTTCTTTGCCGCTGATATACGTCCATTTCAGGCTGAGCCCGGCACCGACCGGATGGCGAACCAGATCTTTGATATATTGCTTCTGCAGATAAACCTCCCCGGCATAGTACAGGGGTGCGATGGGGACTTCCTCGTTCAGGATTTTTTCCGCTTGCACCAGTTGGTTGGCCCGTTCCTGATAATCGGTGTTGCTTTTCGCTTTCTCGATCAGCTGATCGTACTCCTTGTTGCTCCAATCCCCCCGGTTAAAGGAACTGTCGCTGACGAAAATGTCCAGGTAGGTCATCGGATCGTTGTAGTCGGCCGCCCACCCGGCGAAAGTCAGATCGAACTGTTCCTTGGATTCCCGATCCAATTTCATTTTGAAGGGTTGGGGATCGATTTTGACCTTCAAGCCCAAGACCGTGTCCAATTGCTCTTGAATCACCAGAGCGGCTTGCTTGCGGTGGTCGTCATAGCTCAAAAGAGTCAGATCTTCCGGCGGTTCGCTGATTCCCAGCTCCTTCAAACCTTCATCGAAAAGGCGTCTGGCCTCGGCAGAGTTGTATTGGTGACCGGCGCCCGCCTGTTTCCGGAAGTTTTTATTGTTGCTGTTGATGATCGAGGGAGGCACCAAGCCGTAAGCCGGTTCAGAGCCGTTCTTCAATACCTTGACCATGGATTCCCGGTCAATGGCATAACTGATCGCTTTCCGGATCTTTTCGTTGTCAAAAAAGTTGTTGGATGTATTAAACTGAAGGTACTGCACCGCGGAACCCGTCACCGGAAGGTATTCCGGACTCTTCTTGAAGGCCTCCGCCAGGGCGGAATCCAGTTGGGTGAGGTCCGTTTCCCCGGTCGTGTAGAGGTTCACGCCGGTGGCGGTGTCTTTGACGATGTTCATGTTGACCGTATTCAACCGGACGCTGTTCCGGTCCCAGTAAGTATCGCTTTTTTTCAGCTTCATACTTTGTTCGTGCTTCCATTCTTCCAGGTTGAAGGGGCCGTTGTACACCATCTTGTCCGGTTCGGTGGCATACTTCGATCCGTTCTTTTCAACGATGTCTTTCCGCTGAGGAAGATAGGTGGCAAAAGCGGTCAGGCTCAGGAAATACGGAACCGGCTGTTTCAGTTCCACTCTGAGGGTTTGATCATCCACCGCTTTGACCCCGACTTCTTCCCGGGAAGCTTTGCCGCTGTTAAACTCTTCTGCGTTTTTGATCGGAAAAAGAATGTAAGCATATTCCCCTTTGGTCCCGGGGTCGAGAGCCCGCTTCCAGGCGTACTCGAAATCCTTCGCTGTCACCGGCTTGCCGTCACTCCACTTGGCTTCCTTCAGGTGGAACGTATAGGTTTTCTTGTCGTCGGAGATCTCCACCCGGCTGGCAATGGCCGGCTCCGGACGATTGTCTTTGTCCAGCCGGTAAAGGCCTTCCATGATGTTGTTCAAAACGTCAAAGGAGGTCACGTCTGTGGTGGTCGCACTGTCCAAGGTCGGCGGTTCGGCCGGAAACGTCATGTCCAGCACCTGGTTTTTGTCCACCGTGGACTCCGCGTTGCTGTTGGAGGTCGTCAACCCTCCGCAAGCCGTCAACACAAGGCTTGCAGCGGATACCAATGCCAACAAAGGAACCAATCGCTTTTTAGCCAACACCCTGCCTCCTTCAGGAAAAAATCGGGTATCATGATCGCTTTCAAATGAATCCAACCTTGTCCAATTATAAATGAATTCTTCATTCCAGAAAAGAGTTGTTGAAAAATAGGAAGATTTCAAAGCAAGTCAACCCTGTGGTATAATGCTTTCGTCTCACCGAGATTGTACCTGTTTTCGCACCTTCGCAAAAGGAGGTATCCAGATATGATAAGAAGCCGCATCCTCTGGTCCGTGATATGGGCAGGAATCAGCCTCGCGGGTTGTTACGTGTATTCGGGAGGGGATCGGGTGGGATGGATCAATTCCCTTTTCATGATCGGCCTGACCCTGCTTTTGCTGGCCGCGATTTACACGGTAGTGAACGGCGGTTTTTTCAGCGTTTTTGTCAAAGGGTTTAAACAGTTGAGTGCCAACTCCGAACCATCCCGCAACGTTTTTTCGAGGCTGTTCGGAGGTCGCAAAGAAGATTACGGATTTGAGGATCCCTTGGACGGATCCGGCAGCGAAGCGGCCGAAAAACGCCGGGAGAAGATCAGAGCCTGGCTGGCGGCCGTCTGTTTCGGCGCGGGCGCTCTGGATACCGCATTCTCCTTTTTGTTGCTCTCCTTTCTTTGAAACATGTCAAAAAAATCCCCGCACCTTTGCCGGTGCGGGGATTTTTCAACATCATGATGGGTCCGGAATCATCCGGATCCACCCGTTGGTTTCCACGATTTCGAGATACTTCACCAGCCGGGGCAAGACGGGTTCCGCTTCTTCCCCGAAAGTTTCCGACAGTTTGTCTGAGATCTCTTCCACCGTCAGCTCCCCCCGACAATGGGACAACACATAACTTCCCAGACGGTCCAGCTTCACCTTGATCGTCTCCGGTTGCCCGAGATATCGGACCGACAGCCGTTCCAGCCAGCTGTCCCGGGGAATCACCAGCTCGTACAGCGGGAAGCCGGACTCCGCCGAGTCCCGGGGTTCCAGTTTATATTGCTCCTTCAGGAGCGGCTTCATCTCCAACAGGTTCTTCCGTATTTTATGGCGCCTGAACATCGTTGCACCGTCCATGAATTTCCCGGGTCAAACCTCAGCTTTGCCCCGGCGGGAAACCGCCCACAAGAGCACCGTGACGGCAAGGAAGACGCTCAAGGAAACCAGATTGTTTTCGATCATAACCGGAGCATCCCCGCCCATGATTCCGAAGAAGATGAGAGCGGCGATAATCACGCCCACCAGGGACTCACCCGCGATCAAACCGGAGGCAAAGAGGGTTCCGGTGTTCTGACGCGCTTTTCGCACGAGGTCCTCTTTGGTGAATCGGTCGATCAACCAACGCACAACCCCACCGATCATCACAGGAGCACTGATGTGGACCGGCAGGTACAGACCCACGGCCACCACCAGGGAATTCAGACCCAAAAATTCGATGACCACAGCGGTGGCCGCGCCCAGGAAGATCAGATCCCAGGGCAGGTTTCCGGCCATCAGACCTTCAATGATGATTTTCATCAGAACCCCTTTTGGAGCGGGCAGGTCTCTCGAACCCATTTCAAAGGAAGCATCGAGAACCACCAGCACAAATCCGATCAAGAGACCGGAAGCCACCACGCCGATCATCATGGCAATTTGCTGTTTCCAGGGAGTCCCGCCGACCAGGTAACCGGTCTTCAGGTCCTGGGAAATGTCACCCGCAACGGCCAGTGCCGTACAGACAATGGCACCGACGGTCAGGGAGGCGATCATCCCTTCCTGACCGGAGAGACCCGTAAACTTAAAGATCATCGTCACAATCAGGATGGTCGCAATCGTCATCCCCGATACGGGTGAAGAGGAACTTCCCACAATACCCACGATCCGGGAAGCCACGGCCACGAACAGAAAACCGAAGATGGCGATGGCAACGGCACCGGTGATTCCGACGTTGGTCACGGGAACGAAGGCGATCAGGGCAATCACTGCCAGCACGCCAACCAGCACCCACTTGAAGGGGATGTCGCGATCCGTCCGCTCCAGGCCGCCGGACAGCTGGTCACCCTGGAAGCTCCGGGCGGTGGCCTGAATGGATTGGACCAGAGTGGGAAGGGTCTTGATCAGGGTGATCACACCGGCCACGGCCACGGCGCCGGCACCGATATACGTGATATACCCCTTCCAGATCCCCCAAGCATCCAACTGGCGGATCGGTTTTTCAGCCGGGAAGATGGTTTGTTCTGTCCCGGCACCAAAGAACCCGATCATGGGAATGAACACGATCCAGGCGAGCAGCCCGCCGGCAATCATCTGTCCGGCGATCCGGGGACCGATGATATACCCGACCCCCAGAAGGGAGGGAAGGACGTCCATTCCAATGACCGCATTCTTGAATTTGCCGATTCCCGTTTCAATCTCGGTCTTGAAGAGCATCCAGCCGTCCCCGAGGGCTTTGACCAGACCGCCCACGATAAACCCGGAGAAGACGAGGCGGGCATTCCGTCCGCCGGTTTCCCCCGACTTCAGAACTTCGGCGCAGGCGGTGCCTTCCGGGTAAGGCAAGGTGTGGTGCTCGTTCACAATCAGCAGGCGACGGAGCGGCACCATCATGAAGACACCCAGAAATCCACCGGTCAGCACGATGAAGGCAATCATCACCTGGCTCGGCTGAAGATCCCAAAGGAAGAGCGCCGGCAGGGTGAAAACCGCCCCCGCGCCGATCGCTTCACCGGCGGTGGTCATGGTTTGGACAATGTTGTTTTCCAGGATGGACTCCCTGCGGAAAATCCCCCGCAGAATCGCCATCGAAATCACGGCTGCCGGGATGGAAGCGGTAACCGTCAGACCCACTTTGAGCCCCAGGTAAGCATTGGCCGCGCCGAACACGATCGCCAGCACGATCCCGAGGAGGACGGCAATTACCGTCATTTCCGGCAGGGATTTGGATGACGAGACATAAGGTACAAATCCCGCGGATGGCTTGTTGCTTTCTTTGCTCATCTCCTACCCCTTCTTTTCACTGGTTGGTTAACGGAAATTGGTTTCTATTTTTAGTAAATTAAATACAAATTAAGTTAATTAAAAGATCGCTTTGATTATGATACCACCGTCAAAAAAGGGGCACAAGGAGAAAAGTTGAACTTTTATATAATACATTATAAGGGAATTAGTGGTATGATCTTTTATTTTTCCCATTTCATTGGTGGAATCTGCATAAAAAAAGCGACTGTCCTGCGACAGTCGCTTTTTTTATGCTCTCTTGTGTCCGGCAAATGGACCTGTCACCTGACTCCGTGTGATTTTCTCCGTCGGCCTGAAGTGCAGGGCGGACCAGATATCGGAGATGGAAACCTGGGCGACGGGGTTGAATCGGCCTCCGTCAATGATTCCCACCCCTGATCCCGGTGGATGTCTGTCTCCACACCGGAAGCTTTTTTGGGATAGGTCACCCAGAAGAGACCGTCATATCTGAGCGTCCGGAGCGTCCGGGGCACCCACTCTTCCAAATCGGCCACGCTTTTGACGAAAAGCTGGACGAAATCCGCCATCCCTTCCCCTGCGTCGGATATGTACTCCGCCCCTTCGGGCAACGGTTCCAGCCGTTCGCGGTAGCCAACCGGTTCGTTCAGAATGAGGATGCTCTGTCCCTCTTTGATATGGAGTTTTTTTGCAAGCTCGGTCACGGTTCCACCTCCGAAGAACATCAACTGAAGTCTATTGTATCCTATTTCCCCCCGCCCATCAGCCCTTTTGTTTCAGGACCGGAATGACCGCATGTTCTCATTCCTTCTGCAGCAAAATATGATTGGAACATTGAAGAAAGGATGCCTTCCATGCCGCAACCTTCCATTTGGTCCCTCCTTCCGTTTTTTCTGGTGATTCCCTTGGCCCTTCTCACCCGCCAGGTTCTTCCCGGGCTGGTGGCGGGTCTGCTCGTGGGAGCCTACATGATGAGACCGACTCCCGTGGGCGGACTGGAAGCCGCCATGCAATACCTGTTACAGGAACTGGCCTCTCCGGACAACCTTCGTCTGCTTGTATTCCTGTACGGCTTCGGCTCCTTTGTGGGGCTGGTCCGGGTGACCGGCGGGGTGTCCGGGTTCGCACGGTGGATGAACAAAAAAGTCCGCACCGTCCGGGGGGCCTTCGGTCTGACCTGGCTCTCTTCGGCGGCCACCTTCATGGCACCGGACTTTCGGATCATCACCGTGGGTCCCGTGATGAAAAAGGTGTTCGAGCGCTTGAAAGTCCCTGCTTCGAAGGTGGCTTTCATCATCGACGCCACTTCCACCCCGCTGATCGCCCTGGTTCCGATCGGGACGGCGTTTGTGGGGTATATGGTGGGGCTCATTAACGACTCCGCCGGTCACCAGGGACTGCAGGTCCCGGCATACCGGCTGTTGCTCCAAAGCCTCCCCTTCAATTTTTTCTCCATCCTGATGCTCCTCTACGCCCTGTTCCGCAGTTTTGTTCAAGGGAAGCCGGAATCCGACGTGGAAAACGGAGAAGATTGCCCGCCCGGAATCCGCACCCCGTTCCGAACCTCACCCCAGGTGGCATACCTGGAGGACCTCTGTTCCCAGCCGGAGGGGGCGGAACCGAAAGCTTCGGGAGCCAGCAGCGAACATGAAGCTGACAGCGACTTTCCCGATCCGGTGGAAATCGTGGCTGAAACATCGACGCCCCGGGCGATCCACCTGACCATCCCCCTCGTTCTTCTGGTGGGATTCACTTTCCTCCTCACCTGGCTGGACGGAGCGGCCCAATCCAACACGCTGCTCGGCGCGCTGGCCAGGGCCAATGCCGCCAAGGCCATGCTGTTGGCGGTTTTCGCCACCCTCCTCCTCTCTCTCCTCTGGTACAGACTGCGGCGACAGCCGTTGCAGCGCCTGTTGTTCGGCTTTCTCCAGGGAGGCAACGAAATGATGGGGGTCAATGTGCTCCTCGCTTTGGTTTGGGCGCTCACCGCCGTTTCGGAAGATCTCGGTTTCATCGCTTACACCCGGAACCTGATCGGAGCCGCCGTCCCTCCCCTGTGGGTGGCCCCGGCCCTCTTTTTGGTGGGTTGCCTGATCTCCTATGTGATCGGGTCCACCTTCGGCGCCTGGGCCATCCTGATGCCTCTGGCTTTTTCATTGGCCTCCGGAACGGAAACCCCCCTTCCGCTGGTGGCCGGAGCGGTCTTTGCCAGTGGAAGTTTCGGCGGTTTCGCCTCCCCCTTAAGCGACAACACCGTCGCCATGGCCACGGTGATGAAACTTCCGTTGATGAAGTACGCCCGCCGGAAGCTGAAGGCTTCCCTGATCGTCATCGTCGTCAGCACTGCCCTCTACGCGTGGGTTGGATGGATGCTGAGCCGCTGACCCCTTCCCGTCCTTTGGCCTGGCAGCCTCTTCTGCTGCCAGGCTTTATTCAACAAAGTACCTCAAAAAAATGGAAGAGGAGATGGACCGGGTGAAAAGTGAGTTGGAGATGTTGAGAAAACAACGGATCCGGGCACGCGACAAGAAAATTGAAAAAAAATAACATTCGTTGATCTTGGCATTCATCTTGCAAAATATTTATCGCAACAAAGAACTTTTGAGGCGGCCCCGATGGTTAAAAAGTTTCTTCCGACCCTTTCGGGACCACCGGTTGAACAACAGAACGGGGGTGTATAAAATATAACCATTAATTTATATTTATTCATTTTCGGTCGGATGAATGAAAATCCAACATGGGTGAAAGAGGTGGATACATTGCAAACTCAACAAGCGAAAACCGCCCTGGAGAATGACAAACGACTGAGGCATCCGGTGAACTTTCTGAAATTCCTTCTCCCGTCATTATTGGGGATTATTCTGTTTTTGACACCTGTGTACTATCAGGGGAAATGGACCATCGGAGTGGGCATCCTGGCGGAAAGCATCCAGGGGTTGGCTCAAGACTATCTGTCCGGTTTCATGACTTTCCTTCTGTGGGGATCCGTTTTGCTTGCGGTTTTGGCCAAGACGGCGAAACCCGGTTGGCTGATCCGGTCTCCTTTCCTGAAAGGGTTGTTTGATGTCGGCATTTTCGCCGTCGCCATGCGTCTGATCGGAGCTGTTTTCGCCACGATGGTGCTGTACCATACCGGTCCTGAATGGATTTGGTCGGAAGCCACGGGGGGAACCGTGCTCCATTCCCTCGTTCCCGTCCTGACCACCTGGTTCCTCTTTGCCGGACTTTTGATGCCTCTCCTCCTCGATTTCGGGTTGATGGAGTTTTTCGGGACCTTGGTTCGGAAGATCATGCGCCCCCTTTTTCAAATTCCGGGGCGGTCTTCCATTGACGCCGTCGCCTCTTGGATGGGGAGCGGCACGGTCGGGGTGCTGATCACCACCAAACAGTATGAACAGGGTTTCTACACCAAACGCGAGGCGGCGGTGATCGCCACCAACTTCTCCGTGGCTTCCATCGCGTTCAGCTTGGTGGTAATCAGCTTCATCGGATTGGAACACATGTTCGTTCCTTACTACCTGACGGTTCTTGTCTCCGGAATTGTTGCAGCTGTCATCTGCCCGCGCATTCCTCCTCTTTCCAGAAAAGAAGACACGTACCATGAAGCCGTGGGAAAACAGATTTCCGAGGAAGTCCCGAAAGGCAGATCCGGATGGCAGTGGGGGCTCGAAAAAGCAGTCGAACAGGCTTCCACCGTCCAAAGCTTCTCCCAAGTCATCCGTCACGGGTTTCAAAACGTGCTGGACATCTGGTTCGGACTGATTCCGCTGGTGATGGCCCTGGGGACGCTGGCGCTGGTCATCGCGGAATACACCCCGGTGTTTTTCCTGCTCTCCTACCCATTGGTCCCGCTGTTGGGACTCCTGCAAATTCCGGAAGCCCAGGCAGCCGCCCCCGCCCTGATCGTCGGCTTCGCCGACATGTTCCTGCCGGTGGTGGTGGGCAAAGGGGTGGAGAGCGAATTGACCCGGTTCGTCATCGCCGGCATGTCCGTCTCTCAATTGATCTACATGTCGGAGATCGGCATTCTGCTCCTTCGTTCCAAGATCCCGGTCTCCTTTACGGATCTCCTGATCATTTTCATTCAACGAACCCTGATCACACTCCCCTTCTTTGCCCTCGTGGCTCATCTCCTTTTCTAAACTCGAATTCGGGAAGGTGTTGAGATTGACTCAAGACTGGACTTCACTCATGGCACACATGCCCAACCGATTTGCTCCCAGCATGTCCAAAGACCATCCCAACCTCCCGGTGGTGAGGGAAGAAGGCGGGTACTATGTTGGTCCCGAGGGACAAAAATACCTCGATTTCACCTCCGGAATCGCGGTGACCAACACCGGTCACCGTCATCCCAAAGTGGTCGCCGCCATCAAAGAATCAGCGGATCATCTGATCCACGGACCCATCGGGGTCATCGTGTACGAATCGATCCTTCGCCTGGCTGACGAACTGGCCGGGGTCCTTCCCGGAAATTTGGACTCCTTCTTCTTTTCCAACAGCGGAACGGAGGCGGTGGAGGGCGCCATCAAACTGGCCAAGCACGTCACCCGCCGCCCCTACGCCGTCTCCTTCACCGGTTGTTTTCACGGGCGGTCGCTGGGAGCGCTCTCCGTCAGCACGTCCAAAAGCAAATACCGCCGCTTTCTTCAACCCTCCGGCCTGGTTTATCAGATTCCCTACGCTGACCCACGGAGTCGTTTCCCGGACGAAAACCCCGAAGTCCGGTGCGTGGAAGAACTGGAGAAAGACTTTGAGCGCCTGTTCGCCCATCAGGTCACCCCGGAGGAAGTGGCGTGCGTCATTCTGGAACCCGTTTTGGGAGAAGGGGGATATGTCATTCCCCCCAAAGCATGGCTGAAAAAAGTCCGGGAGATCTGCGACCGTCACGGGATCCTCCTCATATTCGACGAGGTGCAAACCGGTTTCGGCCGCACCGGTGACTGGTTCGCCGCCCAATCGTTCGGCGTGACGCCGGATATCATGGCCATTGCCAAGGGGATTGCCTCCGGCCTTCCCCTGTCCGCCACGGTCGCCCCCAAGGAACTGATGAATCAATGGCCGATGGGCAGCCACGGAACCACCTTCGGCGGCAACCCGATCGCCTGCTCCGCAGCCCTGGCCACCCTGGAAGTGATCCGGGAGGAGAACCTGCTGGAAAATGCCCGTCGCATGGGAGCCCATGCCATGGAACGACTGAAGGAAATCCAACGTCGTCACCCGATCGTCGGCGATGTCCGGGGGATCGGACTCATGATCGGAATCGAAATCATCCACCCTGATACCGGGAAACCTGACGGGGAAGCGACACTGCGGATCCTGGACCTTGCCTTGGAAGAAGGAGTCCTTTTCTACCTCTGCGGCAATCACGGGGAAGTCATCCGGATGATCCCGCCCCTCACAGTAACCCGCGAACAGATCGACGAAGGGATCCGCATGCTGGATCGGGCGTTGACCCGATTCGAACAGGAAACTCAACAGCCCGCCACGGTTGAATAGAAGAACCCGCCACTCCCCGTGGCGGGTTCTTTCTTCATGGCATTTCCGCAATTCATCAACGGTTCCATTCCTGCAACACCGCCCGCTTCCGCCTGGCTTCGTCGTAGTTCCCCTCATACCGGGTGAGCTTCCCCTTTTCCAGCCAACAGACGGGAGCGAAGAGTTTGTTGAGAAAATAGCGGTCGTGGGAGACCGCGAGAACCGTTCCCTGAAAACGCTCCAGTGCGTCCTCCAGCACTTCACGGGAATCGATGTCCAGGTGGTTGGTCGGTTCATCCAGGATCAGGGCATTCAAATCCCGGTGCATCAACTGGGCCAGGCGGAGACGTATCCGCTCGCCGCCGCTGAGGTCTCCCACCCGCCGGTATACGTCATAGCCGCAGAAGAGAAAACGGGCCAACCGATGGCGGGCCTCCCCTTCTTCCACCGGAACCTCCTCCCGAAAAGCGTCCAGCACCGATTGACCGGGGTCCCCCTCCCATCCCTGCTGGGACAG
The DNA here is from genome assembly GCF_003054245.1 of Melghirimyces profundicolus. Taxonomy (GTDB): domain Bacteria; phylum Bacillota; class Bacilli; order Thermoactinomycetales; family DSM-45169; genus Melghirimyces; species Melghirimyces profundicolus. Next base: position 54,349 of record NZ_QBKR01000013.1, on the reverse strand, counting down.
GCACCCCACCTTCACCGAGGGACCGACAGCGACTTTCCCGAGATCGGCCGTCTCCATCCCCAGAAGGATGCGAAGCAGGGTGGATTTCCCCGAACCGTTCTCCCCGACGATGGCGACCCGTTCCCCGGACCGAACGAGGAGATTGACGCCATCCAGGATCAGATCTTCCCCGTATTCTTTATAAACCTCTTCACAGCGGAAAACGTCCTGTCCGCTCCTTTGATCCAGTTGAAAGGTAAGATCGATCTTTTTCCTCTCCAGTACCGGCCGGTCCAGTCTTTCCATCCGCTCCAGGGCCTTTTCCATACTGGCGGCCCGGCGGTGCAGACCGGCGTTGGGGGGATTGGCCCGGTTGGCCCACTCTCTGAGGCGCTTGATCGTCTCTTTCATCTTTTTGATTTTTTTCTGCTGCTCCTGGTAGGCCTGGAACTCCGCCAACAACCGCTCTTCTTTCTCCCGGATAAAGGCGGAGTAATTACCCGGGTACACTTGGCTTTCGCCCCCTTCCAGGTCGATGACCCGATTCACCACCCGATCCAGGAAACAGCGGTCGTGAGAGACCACCAAAACCGCGCCCCGGTATTGGGAGAGATACTCCTCCAACCACTCGATGGCCATCAAGTCCAGATGGTTGGTCGGTTCATCCAACAGGAGCAGATCGGCTTCCGACAGCAGGATCTGCGCCAGCCCGATTTTGGTCTTTTCCCCGCCGCTCAGGGAACCGAAGGGACGGGCCAGCATTCCTTCCGACAGATTGAGGCCGTGGGCCACCCTGCGGATCCGGGCCTCCGTTTCATAGCCGCCCCGCTTCTCAAAGTCCTCCTGACAGGATTCGTACCGCTTCATCACCCGGTCCAACTCCGCCGGCGCCAGCCCCGGATCGGCCATCTCCGCCGCCAGTCGTTCCATCCGTTTTTCCAGTCGGAGCACTCCTTCGAAGGGGGCCCGCAAGGCATCCCACACCGTCGCCGCCGGATCCGTTCCGGGAACCTGCTCCAAATAACCCGTCCGGGCTTCTTTTCCGATGAAGATGTCACCCCGGTCGGGGGTCTCCATCCCCGCCAACAGCCGGAGCAGGGTGGTCTTGCCGCAACCGTTGGGACCGACCAGCCCGACCCGTTCCCCCGGTCCGATTTGAAAACGGACATCTTCCAGCACCCAGTTGCCGCCCAGCATTTTACCCACCTGGTTTGCCGCACAAAGCATGATGATGATCCTCCTTTTTTGAACACAAAAAACCGCAGGCAAGGAATCCCCGCCTGCGGTCCGAAGCATTATCCGCTGAACGTGGTGAAGGAACCTTACACTTTACATCCTTCGGTTCAGATGGCTGAAAAAGGGCATACGAATCCCGTTGGCGGCAAACCCATGGGTAATGTTGGCAATCTCAATGGAATACCAAGCCATCTGACCGAACGACACGGTCCCTTCACCTCCTTTTATTCATTCATTCAGGTGATTTTATTTTATCTTTTATCCAGGCTTTTCGCAACAAAGGAACGACACCCTCCCGGAACGGAAAAAGGGGTTGACCCTGCGCAAGGGGAGGACTTATTTTTTGCGGGGGAAGCCTCCTGAACGATGTCATCGGCTCCCTGACAGGCCTCGCACTGTTTTTTGCGGGAATCGGGGGTAGTACCTCGAGGATTCTTCCTATTTCGTTTCCGAAGCCGCCAAAAGGCCTTCACACCCCAAGCGTGAAGGCCTTTTTACAGATGGATCGGCAACTCCCTGTCCAACCGGATCTCCTCCCACCCGAGACGGCAGGCATAGGCTTTCAGGAGCACACCCCGATCCCGGGCAAACCGGAGCTTCTCTCCCAGGACCGGATCGATTTTGTCATGGGGGGTGAACCGGTGGACAAAATCCATGAAAGCGACGAAAACGATGGCGGCCCGGTATCCCTCCTCCACGGCACGGATCAGTTCGTCCACGTGTTTTTGTCCGCGGACCGTGGGGGCGTCGGGAAACATGGCAACCCCGTCCTCTTCATAGGTGACGCACTTCACTTCCACCAGGGTGGGCGGCTTGCCCTCCACCCGGAAGTCCACCCGGCTGCCGCCGAAGGTGACTTCCCGCTTCAGTTCTCCTTCCGCCCAGTCGATTTCACCGGAACGGACCGCATCTTCAAACACCCGGTTGGCCAGGGCGGAATGGATGCAGATCCAATGGCCGTTCTTATTGACGAACTTCAGACTGTAGGGATGTTTGCGCTTCGGATTCTCCGATTTCTCCAACAGGACCGGGGTTCCGGGAAAAAGCATCTCGTCCATGCGGCCCGTGTTGGGGACATGAACGATTTCCCTCTCCCCTTCCAACTCCACCACGGCCTGAAACCGGTTGGGACGTTCCAAAAAAATGCCGGATACGGGGGTTCCCCTCATGGATACAGTCATCGACTCACCTCTGTATGGGTTCCAACAACCCGATTATCCGGCATTTTCATCTGTTCGGCAAACCGCTCTCCGAAGGGTGGATCACTCTCCCGCGGTCCGCCTGCGCCATTCAGACCCACTCATTGGCTCCCAATCCGGTCGGGATGGACCGGGGAGTATGGACAACAGTTCCAGGACATGCCCGTCCGGGTCGGAAAAATAGGCGGAAACAGCCGGCACCCACGGATGCACCGACCCTTCCTCCGTGGGGGTTCCAAAGAAGTCGACCACCTCAATTCCGCCGTTCTTCAGCTCCTTCACCCTCTCTTCGAACTGTTCCGCAGGAACTTCAAAGGCGAGATGCTGGCGGATGATCTCGCCGGGATCCGGTCCGAAGGGGCTGTCGGCTTTCCCTCTTTGCCACAGTCCCAGCATGGATCGTCGGGATGGATCGATCCAGTAAAACCGGATATTCCCTGCGTCAAAGCCCAGGGTGAAACGGAGAATACCCTCATAAAAAGCCGCGGATTTTTCCAGGTCCGATACCACCAGATGTTGTTCAAACAGGCGCATCAGCGCTCCCCTCCTTCTTTATCTTCATTGTAGAAGACGGGGGAGGTTTCGCACTTCCAGAAAAGGACGGGAATTTGTTTCAGCCCATGGTCCGGTGTTTGATTCAGTCCAACGTCTGAAGACGGAAGATCCCTTCCGGTACTGAAATGAGGGTAACATCATCCTTATTCCGCCACCCCCTCAGCCGCCATCTTCCCCGCCAGTTCTCCCAGCACCTCCAGTCCTTCCTTCTCCGCCTCCCGGGCTTCGTCAAGACACCGGATTGCTTCCCGGACATCCTCCGGATTTTTGGGATCTCCTCCGGACGGGAAGGGAAAGAGGCTCCTCACACGGACGAGAGCTTCATTTACCCGGGCATAGCAGACGGCGGCCCGGGCCAGCAACACCTGCTCATCCGATGTGGTTCCGGGTTCCGGATACGATGCGCACCACCGGAGCAGAAACTGCGCCGCGGACTGGCGGGCGTCGGAGTAAACAGCCGCGTTGTAGGCGTTGCCGAAGGGGTTCACCTCCCCGGAGCGGAAGGCTTCCGCCCATACCTCATACGCTTGTGGCCCCTGAACATACCCCGGGATCGGCGTTTCCTTCCCCTTCCCGTGGTCCAAAGCCATGTGCAGGGCTCCCGCCAGGGAAGCTCGGGGTGTGACCGCTTCCCGCTTCTCCAGCGTAAACAGGGCCAACTCCTTCAACCGTCCCCTGCCCAGCCGGTCATAGGGGAGCCTGCGGTTGTCCTCATAATCCAACGCATCCAGCTCCCGTTTCCCGTCATCGTAACCGTAAATCAGGCCAAACTCGGGAATGAACAGATCCCAGGCAATCACCGGCACCCCCCGGTCGATGCTCCCGTGAATCCGGCGGATGGCTTCCATCACCTCTTCCGCGGTCGGGGGTTCATAAGTGGGAACCTCCGCCCCGCAGTAACCCATCCGCACCCCGATATTGGACAGCCCCCGCCCCCACACGTTTTTCCACGGATAAGCCGTCGGTCCCGCCACATCCACATCCCCCGGATGGACCTGGATCCGGAAAGCCTGACCGGTGTATCCCATCAACTCCGTGTAATCGTATGCCGTACCATGGGTATAACGCAACGCTTCCTCCAACGAGGCGATACCGGAATTCCATCTCCCGTTGAGGACGGGTTTCCGCAGCTGTTTTTGGCTCATGTGCCCCTTCTCCTTCCGATTATGAAGATACGGCTGAAGCGTCAGCCGGAAACCCTCGCGACGAACCTTTTCCTTGACACGGTGAAGGGAGGTGTAGACGTTCCCCCGGCTCATGGACAAAAGATCGGCGATCTCCCCCGGGGCCAGTTGCCGGAAAAAATGGGCCTCGAACAGCTCCCGTTCCCGGTGGGAGAGGCAACGGAGAACCACCCGGATCGTCTCCAACGTCTCCCGTCGCAGGGCGGCCGCTTCCGGCTCCGTTTCCATCAGGGTCCCGTCCTTCCGAAAACGGAGCCAGTCCAGAATCTCCTCCATGTTGGAGGGATTCACCCCTTCGGAACCGGTTGGATCCCTCCATCCCGTGGCAGGCCGCTCCCGCCCCCGGGGACCGCCCCGCCGCATCTTCATCCGAACCTCGTTGCTCACAATCCGGCGCAACCAGGGGAGAAAACGGGATTCATCCAACAACGTCCCCAGTTTGAGGAAGGCCCGCACCAGCGCGTCCTGTACGATGTCTTCCGCCAGGTGGGCGTCCCCCGCCATTCTTTGGGCCCATCGATAAGCCCGGGCGCGATGGAGCCGAACCAGCTCCCCGTAGGCATCCCGGTCCCCCGCCCGTGCCTGTTGGACCAGGTCGGGGGAGGTGTCGGTCGATGAACCTTTTTTCTCTGTCCATTCCCGGATGTTCACATGCATCACCTCGTCGGTCATTGCGAAGGTTTCGACACATCGATGCCGGAAGGAGGATGAATCTTACACGCTCTCACGCAGTTTTTTCCGCCCGTTTCAGGGTGGAAGGATGAAAAACACCTAAATGCGTTGTGTTAATGTACTGATTCCTTTCAATCAAATATAAAGAAACCCTCCCTTGATCCGGGAGGATTTCTGCTTGGGAAAAAACGTTGTTTCACTTCTCAAATCCGGCGGTGAAGGTAACGGAGCCGTCTTCGTTCTGCACGATGTCCTTCACGAAGATGCCGGTGTAGTTGGGGGATTGCCCATTGCCATTGTCAAAGTAGTAGGAACCGGAGTTCGGAGTGGAGGTGGGGGAGAAGACGTCGCCCGGCTGGTACAGGTCACCTTCATCGGCCCGGTTGTGGTTCTTCTCCAGATCCCAGCGGTTGTCCGCCTGCAGGACGGAAACAGCGTAATGGGTTTCCCCGGTTCGCGGATCCGGTTTGACGCCCTGTTTCCGGGACTGGAACCAGTTCTGGGCTTCGTTGGGCCGCCAGAAATTGCGCTTCAACACATTCTCATCCACGTGGTAGATGGCGAGGCCCTTTACGTCCCCGTATCGGGTCAGCCCTTTGTCAAAGGATCCGTCCACCGGTTGCCGGTTTTCGATCAGAAAGTATTCGCTTCCTTCGGAGTCCGGGACCACCAGTTTCACCACGCCTGGATCCGTGGCGGAGGGTTGCAGGGTGAAGGTTTTGGACCCCTCGGTCAGGGTTTGCGCTTTCTCCATCCCGATGAAAATCTTGGACCATGCGTCGGGGTGGACCGGTGAGTTGCCGGAGTAAGGGGTGGCGTTGGGATAACGGGTCCAGGAACCGCCGGACATCAGGGAATAGGCCCCCACCCCTTCGGAGTCGTAGCCGTAATCATAGAGGTCGGGCAACCCCAGCACATGGCCGAACTCATGGGCGTAAACGCCGACTTGGGGCGGGAACGGCCCTTCCACTTCCCCCAGATAACCGGTAATGTCGCCGCCGACTTCCGGTTCAACGGAGTAGGTGTTCACTTTCACCCCGTCCACTTCCAGCTTGTTGTCGGGATCAAAGGTCGGTTCCTCACCGGTTCTGGCCCACTCGTTGTAGTAGGCGGCTTCGTTGTACTCCCACTTATGGGACCAGATCACGCGGGGATCCAGGTTCCATTCCGCTCCCGTCCCTTCGTGAATGAAGAAGACGTTGGGCACTTCCCCGTCCACGGCATATCGGGAGAAGTCCACCACCGGGTCGGCGGCGGCCACGGCGTCTTCCAGCAACAGGGCCATGGTGTAATCACCGTAGTCGTTCTGGACCGTCCCGTACGGTTGGCCGATTTTGTAATAGGAATAGGGATGCGGCATCTTCACCTTGACGACTTCCCCGGAAACGTTCACTTTTCCGTAGGACATTTCTTGGTAGAAGTTTTTCATCGTGCGGTCCGTCGGGGCAGCCTGTCCGTTGTACTCGGCGTATTTTTTGAATTGTTCCATCTCGTAGGGGTTGTATGTATCCCCGAACAGGAGGTCGTTCAGCTGGTCCACCGGCACGTGGTCATAGGCCACTTCAGTGGGCGGCTCGTCCGCATCCGGAAAATCCATATAGATGGCGAGCACTTTCTGATCCGGATCGATCGGTTGGGGGTCCACTGTGTGGTTGGGGTTTTCCGCATGGGGGCCGTTGATCAGGTGGGCCGGCTGGTGTGTCGCCGGGTTCATCCCCTTCTTCCTGGCCTCCTGCACCACTTCGTCCGGTAAGCTGACCCCCTCATAGGACGGGGCCTTGCCGGCTTCCGCGGATCCCGCACCGGGGGCGCTCCACCCTCCCGTGATGACCGTTCCCAACAGCAGAGAGAAAACGGCCAGGGAAGAAATCCAGTGCCTCTTCATGGTCTCAACTCCCTGGAGAAAAAGTCGGATGATTCCAACATCCGCCTTCGATCATCATTCGACAACCGAATATTTTTTCCCTTTCACATCGTCAAAAAGAGAGGTGCAAAATACCGGCTGCTGAGAGACGGTATCTTTCGTACATGACCCTTTCTCCACCACGAAGTGAAAGAGAATCCCGCCGATCTTTGTAACTGTCCCTCCAGGGGCCCTTCCACTGGCCATCCGGACCCGCCACCCGGTGGGAATCATTTCGGACGTCATCCAACGTGATCCTGATATCCACCCCCACTCCCCTCCGGAAGTTCAGGGCATAGGGAAAGAAAGAATGATCAGGGAGCGGACCGATTCGGAAGTCAGGAGTACCCGTCCGAACCGTTTTCCACCCATACCGTGCTCTTTTTCCGGAGACCGGAGCGAAAACCGGGAACATCGGTGTAAATCCGGAAGGAACCCACGAAAAGTTCCACTTGGATGGAACGTCTACTCTCCCGGCTCCTCAAAAAGTTTTTCTCCGCGATGGAGGCGCCAGGCGATCCGGGCGGTATGGGGAAGTTCCCGGGCGGTCGGGGCGTGGGCCGCAAGGTATCGGGTCATGGCCAGAATCATCGTCCTTGTGGCTTCTTGCGCCAAGGAAGAATCCTCTTCTTCCCACCGGTCGTGTTCCGCCATCCCCGCCTCCACCATCTGAAAGGAATGGAACTCCGCATCTTCCCGCAAAAGCGCATGACCCAGCGTGTTGAACAATCGCCCTTTTTCGCCGCCGCGGTCCAGGTAGGCGGATGTCCATACCGCCGCCTCCACCACTTGTTGTTGTTTCTCCATAAGCTGGAGAAGGTCCGCCGGATCCCCCGGGTCAGAACCGGGAGATCCATCCGGATTCGGAGGCTTGGCCGCCGGGATGTTGAGGAACCGGTCGAGGTAGACGCTCATCGCTCCGTGGAAAACGGCCCGCACCCCTTCTTTGGTGAGTGAACGGCGAAGGGTCTCATGAACCGCATGGGCATGGGTAAAGGTGTGAAGCACCGTGATCCAATCCCCGAAATCGTTCTGGACATGGAAGCGCTCGATCCGTTCGGCGGCGGCCAGGACCACCAGTTGTGCCAATCGCACCGGAGACAAGCCCTTTTCCAAGGCCTCTGTCATCTTGGATACGGTCTTCAGGGGATCGTCTCCCCGGATCCGCTCCACCAGCGCCCGTTCATCCACGGATCCGACGGCGTCCCCGAATTCCAACTCTTCCAGACGGGCGAAGGCATCCCGAAGCGGGGTGACCAAATCCACCGGGGATTGCCATCTGTGAAGTTCTTCGCTGCGTTCCGCCTCTGACAACTGCGGCAAAAGGGAGGTCAGCACCTCCTCCCGATGTTCCGGCCCGATGTGTTTCAGGATTTCAAATGCTTTGTTTTGAAAATCCAGGGCATGACCTGTGTCCATGTAAAAGTGGTCCGTCACCGCCGCCGTCATCATGTCGGCCAGCCTCTCTTCCGGTACGCCGGCACGGATGGCGGTCAACAAAACCCGCTCCGCCCCCCGGACATCTCTTACCTCCACCGAACGGCGATACCAACGGGCCAACCGGTCCGGATCCACTTCCCCCGGCAGCGGTTCCAACAGGAAACGGGTTCCCATTCCGGCACTCTCCCGGGCGACGTGGACCAGGCCCTGGTAAAGGGCCAGGATCCGGCCGCGGCGGTCCAACTTGGGAGCAATGTTCACCATGGCCGTCAGGATGGTCAAACCGGAACGCCATCCCCCTCTCCGGTGCCGGGTCCCGAACTCCACCCCGATCCGGGCGATCGCTTCGATCGGCTCCCCGGCCTCCACCAGACCGACCACCGCCTTGGCGATCACCAGGCCGATGTTCTGTTCCAAACCTTCCCGAAGGCGCCTGCGGTACTGTTCCACGTTTCGCTTTTGCCGGGAGAACGGCTCTACCCAGACTTCCCCGTCCTTCACTTCGGTCCGGTAGGTGGAGACATCATCCGCCCACGGGTCCAGGGTCCCACCCGTCTTCACGTCAAAGCGGGCATGGTGCCAATGGCAGGTGAGAATGCCGTCACAGAGACTGCCGGTGTGAAGGGGAAAGCCCATGTGGGGGCAACGGTTGTCGACGGCAAACACCTCCCCGTCATGGTAAAAGACCGCAATCCCCGATTCCCCTCCTTTCACCGTTTTGGGGGTTCTGCGAATCTCCTCCCATGATCCCGCGTGTACCCAACTCTCCATCGGATCCACTCCTTTCATGTATGGATGGAATTCAAATCCCAAAAACCGTCACCTGGAAACCCGCCCCGGCGATCCGCTGTTGACCGGGACATTCCATTTTCCCGTTTCCTTTTCCTTCCCTTTGACAGAGCTTCGTCGAAGAACTTCCATCCGTGGCGGTTGATCCAGTCCTGACGCACTTTTTGTTCCGCGAGCATCCCATCCAGTTGGAATTCCGTCATCATATCCACTCCACCCCGTGTTCGGTTTTCCCTGCAGAATAAAGGAAGGCAACACCCCCCTGGAAGCGTTGTGAAAAAGTGAGCGGCGCTTCTACTGAGCCTGACAATCAATCACAACGCTTCTGTCTGAAAAAGGGGAAGCGGCGTCAGCAAGAACAAGAGAATGGCCACGATCATCCGTCATGGATCCCCCCGTTCCCGTTTTCTCTTTCATCTTACCGGGGGGCGGCCGGATTTTCGTCGGCAGCAAGACCGAAAATGGCATACAAAAAAAGTCCTGCAGGCCTTTCGGGACCCGTCCCAGGACTTTGGTCCGGGAATCATCTTCCAAGGGTTCCCACGCTTCGATATAATGGTTTCATGTCATCATGAACCGACCGGAATCACAGATAAGGAAGGAGATGGAGGGTTGGAACCCCTGCAATTATTGGAGCGGTATTACGGGTATTCTTCCTTCCGCCCGGGGCAGGAAACCATTATCCGGAAGATCCTCGCCGGACACAACACCTTTGCGGTGATGCCGACGGGGGGAGGGAAGTCGATCTGCTACCAGATCCCCGCCCTGATGATGGAGGGATTGACCCTGGTGGTCTCCCCCCTGATCTCTTTGATGAAGGATCAGGTGGATCATTTGAATCAACTGGGGATTCCCGCCGCCTACATCAACAGCACCCTCTCTTCCGAGGAAATGGAACAGGTGCTGAGAGACGCCGCACGGAGAGCGTACAAACTCCTCTACGTCGCTCCCGAGCGGCTGGAATCCCCCCGCTTTCAATCCATACTCCGGGGGATTCCCCTTTCTCTCGTCACGATTGACGAAGCCCACTGCATCTCCCAATGGGGACATGACTTCCGGACCAGTTACCGGTCACTTGCCCGGTGGATCGGAGAGCTGCCCCAGCGGCCCGTCATTGCCGCCTTCACGGCCACGGCCACCCGGGAGGTGAGGGAAGACATCGCCCGTCTTCTCTCCTTTGAACCGGAACATATCTTCACCATGGGACTGGAGCGGAAGAATCTCTCCTTCTCCGTCCTTCACGGCGAAGACACCCGGGGATTCGCCGCCGGTTACCTGAAAGAAAACCCCGGCCGGCCGGGCATCTTTTACTGTGCCACCCGCAAGGAGACGGAGCGTCTCCACCAATTCCTGACCGAGCGGGGGTTTTCCGTCGGACGATACCATGGAGGTCTGTCCGAAACGGAACGAAAGCAGGCCCAGGAAGATTTCGCCTTCGACCGGGTGCAGGCCATCGTCGCCACCAATGCCTTCGGAATGGGGATCGACAAATCCAACGTCCGGTTCGTCATCCATTGCCAGATGCCCCGCAACCTGGAATCTTACTATCAGGAAGCGGGCAGGGCGGGGCGGGACGGAGAGGAGAGTGAATGCATCCTGCTCTTCTCCCCCTCCGACGTTCAAACCCAGAAGTTTCTGATCGACCAGTCGGAGCTTCCTCCCGAACTGAAAGCGCAAGAGCATGCCAAACTGCGGGAGATGTACGGGTACGCCCATACCCAACAGTGTCTCCAGCAAACCTTCGTCCGTTATTTCGGGGAGAAAATGACGGAGCCATGCGGGAAATGCGGAAATTGCACCGATGCGGGAGAACGGACGGACGTCACCGTGGAGGCTCAGAAGATATTCTCCTGCGTCCGCCGGATGCGGGAACGCTTCGGGATTTCCCTGACGGCCAAAGTGTTGAAAGGCTCCAAAAGCAAACGGGTCCTCGAACTGGGATTCGACTCCCTCCCCACCTACGGCCTGCTCAAGGAGTATACGGAAAAGGAGATCACCCACCGGATCCGCGTCCTGGCAGCGGAAGGGTACCTCCAATTCACCAATGAGGAGTACCCGGTGCTCACCCTGACACCCGACGCCGCAGCCGTCCTGAAAGGAGAAAAACGGGTGCTGCTCCGGGTGAAAAAACGGAGAAAACAAACCGCTTCCATCCGGGACGACCTCTATGAAAGACTTCGGTCCTTGCGGAAAGAACTGTCGGAAGCGGAACAGGTGCCCCCCTACATGATCTTCCCGGACAGCACGCTGGCCGACCTGACCCGGATCCTTCCCGTGGAACCGGAAAGCATGCGCTCCGTCCGCGGGGTCGGAGACCGGAAACTGGAGAAGTACGGCACCCGTTTCCTGGAAGTCATCCGGGAATACGCGGAGGAAAAGGGACTTTCCCCCAACCATGCCGCCAAAGAAGCCGCTGCGGCCCTCGACACCCCCGCCGGCGGGAAAGACAAAGAGCCGAGCCACCTCATCACTTGGCGACTCTGGAATGACGGGATGGATCTGGACGCGATCGCGAAGGAACGCGGCCTCTCCCCCGCCACCCTGGACGGCCATCTTTTCCGCGCCGCCGGAGAGGGATATCCGGTGGATTGGGACCGGCTGATTCCCGAAGGCCAGGAGCCTTTGATCCGTCAAGCCGTCGAAGAAGTGGGCGGAACCCGCCTCAAACCGATCAAGGAAACCCTTCCCGACCATGTTTCCTACACGGCCATCAAAGCGGTGCTGGCCAAGCAGTCGGGAAGGGGTCGGTCGTGGGGTCAGAAGGAAGATGAAATGAAATCAAAGAGGTGAATTCGATCAGTGAAAAAACCTGGTATCAGATCCGGGATTTTGTGAGTGTGTTTGGAACCGTTCACTTAGTTCATGCGCTCATGGATTATTTCAGGCATGACCAATTAAATAGCTATGTTGTTTTCACTGGAACAATGGGTGCAGTTTCGTTTCTCATTGCGATTATAGCTCATCGTCGCGTCTCCAAAGAGTTTGAACGCCGATATGAGCAAAAGAGGAAAGAACGTATGAAAGGAAAGGCGGGTCGTTGGATCGGATTTTATATCATCCTGATTCTCCTGACCGTTGCGATCGTCAATATCCTCGCCCACAAAGGAGGATGGGAATGAAATACTCACGATCTTCTCATTCCGAAACGCTTTTTGGACGAAGGCTCCCGCTTCCGTCACATGGATCTGTATGAAACCCTCCAGGAGTTGAGCGGATAAATATCTCCCATTTCGAAAACCAGGGCGGGGATGACTCCCGCCCTTCGTGCTTAAAATCAAAAGATGCGTTTCCGTTTCTCCATCGTTACACCGTGGATTAACCTTCAGTGAAAAAGCCACAGGCTCCGCCCGTGACCCAGTCTGTGGCTTTCAGAAAAATTTTTTTCTGTCCCGTTCTTCCTTAAGGATCTCCACCGCTTCCCGGAACCGCTGGGAGTGAACCACTTCCCGTTCCCGGAGGAACTGCAGGCCGTCCTGCAGGTCCGGGTCGTCGGTCATATTGATCAGCCACTGGTAGGTGGCCCGCGCTTTCTCTTCCGCCGCAACGTCCTCGTACAGATCGGCGATGGGATCGCCCTTGGCTTGAAAATACTCAGCGGTAAAAGGGTGGCCCGCCGCGTTGTGGAAGAATAACGCCTTGTCATGGTCGGCATAGTGATCTCCCAGGCCCGCTTCCATCATCTGTTCCGCGGTGGCGTCCTTGGTCAGTTTGTAAACCATGGTCGCGATCATTTCCAGATGGGCCAGTTCTTCCGTCCCGATGTCGTTGACGATCCCGATCACCCGGTCCGGCAGGGTGTACCGCTGGTTAAGGTAGCGCAGGGCCGCCGCCAGTTCCCCGTCGGCTCCCCCGTATTGTTCCATCAAAAACTTCGCCATCCGGGGGTCGCATTGATTCACCCGGACGGGATACTGGAGCTTTTTTTCATATACCCACAAATTCAAAACCTCCTGTACCCGGTTACACTTGCCATGGCCACGGGGCTTCCTTCCATGAAAACGGACTGGCGGAGTAACTGTTCCCAAAACCGTAGAGCGGACCGAACATGGACTGGAAGCGGTTTTTGAGTGCCGCACTCCGTTGCACGTACTCGTTGTACTGCTGAACCGCCTGTTGGTCATCGGGGTGGGTGTCCAAATACAGGTTCAACTCCACCAACACAAAGTCGACCGCCTGGATCTCCTCCATCATCCGGAAGTACATCTCTTTTTGTTCATCCGTTATCGGGGTTCTCCCCGCCACCGTCCACACCTCCTCCCGGTCCTTTGTAAGGATTGGTATACGGCGCGAACAACGCCGGCCAGAGCGTCCCCTGTTTCAATGCTTCCCTCGGGTGGTACTGAGGGAGGTTGGGCGGCTGAAACCCCATGTACAGCTGGGGTGGGGTTTCGTACGACTTCACCCGCATCGGCGGACAGGGATCCAAAGGGCTGACATACGGTTCGTAATACTTCCGGTAGGTGTACAATCCTCCGCCCTCCTTCTCCTTCCCGTTGTCTCCTGTACTCTATATATTTCACGGCCGGGCCTTTTAGAACAACCGTTGAAAAACGCGGCCGATTTCCCGTTTTTTGAACGGACCTGCCGGGGACATACTAACGAAGGACACTCGAAAGAATTGAGGTGAACCCCATGCCCCTGATGGAAATCAGCATCGTGCCCGTGGGCGGTGAAACGCCCAGCTTCAGTGAGACAGTCAAGGAAGCCTGCCGTGTGGTTGAGCAGAACGGCCTCTCCTACCAGGTCACCCCGACAGCCACCGTGGTGGAAGGAGAGATCGATCAGCTGATGGCCGTCTCATCCGATATCCACCGCTCCACCCTCCAAAACGGCATCCGCCGCGTCGTCACCCAGATCACCATCGACGACCGGCTGGACGGGCCGATGGAACTGGGGACCCAGGTGGATAAGGTCAAGAAGCAATAAACGACGAAAAAAGAGAGCCTTCAGGAGGGTTCTCTTTTTTTCGCCAGGAAAATGACAAGCCGACCGAGAAGAAACCAAACAGAAAAAGCGAAAGGAAAGGATGATTCGGTGATCACCATTCAGAAGGGAAATCTGTTGGAGAGTGACTGCACGGTCATCGCCCACCAATGCAATTGTTTCGCCACCATGGGTGCCGGGATCGCCAGCCAGATTGCCCGGCGATATCCTGAAGCCCTGGAAGCCGACAAAAACTTTGACATCCCGGCCGGAGACCGAAATCGGTTGGGAAAAGTCTCCTACGCCCACAGCGACGGGCGTCTCATCTTCAACCTCTACGGGCAATTCCACTATGGAAGCGGAACCCGTGAGACAGATTATGATGCGCTGCAACGTGCCTTGGATTCCATGTTTATCGAACTTTACCGGCACGAAGATCCCTCTTGCTACAAAGTCGGTCTGCCTTACGGGATCGGCTGCGGCCTCGCGGGAGGATCCTGGGAAACCGTGGAAGCCATCATCCTGGAGAGCACGGAAAAATTCGATCACGACGTTCACCTGTATAAGCTTTAAAAAAAGACAGAAGGGAACCAGGGTTCCCTCCTTCCCTGCCATCTTGGCGAACCGCTGTGGGGACCCACCTCTGAAAGGCTGGACGGCCACCCGAATTCTTAAACGGGGTCCAATCCCGGGACGAAAAAGAGACCTGCATGACCAGGCAACCCGTCAGCGGAAGACCATCCGCCGACGGTATAACTGCTGTGTTCATCTGCTTGGATCCGTTTGAAGACCACAGTTGGAAACGTCCATCCCCTCATTTCGCAGGCGGCCCTGAAGAGACCCTTTATTTTACTTTAAAAGTATATAAAAAACGCCTTCTCAGGCGCTTTTCCGCTTTCTCCGGTTGTGGCGGATGATGCTTTGGATCCGGGTGTACACCCGGGGATTGTTTAATTTCCTGAACCCTTTGATTCCCGGGGCCCGGTTCATTTCGATCAGATAGACCTTTCCGGTTTTGTCGAGCCCCATGTCCATGCCCCATATGGTTTGACGCTTGAACTTTTCGTCCAACTGTTTTGCGATCTTTATCGCCAACCCTTCGATTTCGTCCAGGATGACCTCCGGGGCTTTTTCCTTCAGGCCGGCAAGGAGGAGGGCTTTCCGGGTCGGGAGAACGATTCCGCCCGTCGCCAGGTTGGTGTTGAACCAACCTTTTTGGGCGAGCTTGGCGTAACTTCCCGTCACTCTCCAAGGCTCACCGGCTTTTCGCTGAACCATCACCCTTAAATCGAAGGGTCTGCCATCCACCGAAGCCAGATCGATGTATTCCTGAACGAGATATTTTCTCCCCTGCATCCGCTTTTCCATCTGACGGATCAAAAGCCTCAGGTCCCCAAAAGTCCTCCGCTTCCGGTTGTAATGAAGGATGTACTGCTCTTCCCCTTTTTTCGTCACTTTCATCATGCCATATCCCCTGCACCCCACCTCCCTTTTGACAATCACCTCCCCGTATTTCTCAAGAAAGGAACGAAACGCCTTTGTGCTGTAAGGGACCGTGTGGGGGAGAGCATCTTTGATGCCTTCATTCCCGACCAACAAAAGATACCGGGTCCACTTGGTGTCTCTTTCCATTCGACTCACCCACATCCTGACTGGTCCCTATATCTCTATGCACCGGCACAGCGGGAGTTAAGGGCGGTTGCAAGATTGGGTGTTTTGCCTGGGGAAGTGCATAGTCAGAGGAGAGAGTTCCACCATAGTCTATCAGGAAAGACAGAATGAGAAAGGGGGATACGGGATGGATGGCCCCTTCACCCTGACGATTGAGAAGTCCTCCACCGACCGGCTTTACATGCATCCGGAAACCGCCGCCGTGTACGGCATAAAGGCACTGGAGACCCGAACCCTGAAATTCGGAGCCGCCACTCGGATCGTTCAGGTGGAACCTGACCCCAACCTGGACCGGAGAAACCTCCTCCGATTGTCCGAAAGCCTGCTCCACTCCATGAACATCCCGCTTCCGCCACGTTATGAAATCGTGTCGGGGGACCGGGAGATCCAGGTCGGACCCCTGATCGGAATGCTGGTGTCGGGAACGGAACAAGGACTCCGCAGGAGACTGAGATTCCTGTCCCGGTATACCCAACACTATCCTTCCATCAACGGGGTTCTTCTGGCATTCTCCCTGTCCGGCGTCAACCGGAAAGAAAAACAGGTCAGCGGCTTCTATTACCACCCGGAAAAAAAGAATTGGAAACGGGTCACCGTCCCCTATCCCGACTCCATTTTCAATATGATCACATTGAACGACCGTTGGAGGTCGCATTTTCGGAATTCCCTGGACAGGTGCCTGTTCAACGAGTATCGCTTCAGTAAATGGGAGATGTATCAAGCCCTGAAAGAACACCCCGAGACCCGGGATCATCTTCCGGAAACCCATCTCCTGGCTTCCCTGTGTGACCTGGTTCCCTATTTGGATTCCTGGGACGGAATTTACATCAAGCCGGTCGCGGGCAGCCTCGGAAGAAGCATCTACCGGATCAGAAAAAACGGGTCCGGTTATAGTTTGAGCACCAGTAACCGGAGAGGAAACTTCAGTATCCGTCTTGCAAATGAGAAGGCTTTGCTGAAGAGCCTGAAAAAACATCTCGATCCGGAAAAGACCTACCTATTTCAACCCTTGCTCCGCATTTGTTACCCCGGGGGGATCCGGGATTTCCGTCTCATCGTGGTCAAAGACGAAACCGGGGAGTGGAAGGACGTGGGACTGATCGGCCGCCTCGGCAAAAGGGGGGCCGTGGTCAGCAGCAGCATCACAGGTGCACGCCGGGAACCGGGAGAGGCCACGATCCAGAGCCTCGTTGCCGAAGAGAGGGACGCTGATTCAGTGAGAAAGAAAATGTCGGAGCTCGCCCTGAGCGCCGCCCGGATCATGGACCGGAAACACCACTACGGAAACTTTGGCATGGACCTGGCCATGGATCAGGACGGGAAGCTCTGGCTGATCGAGATCAACTCCAGGGACCCCCATCATTACAAAGCCGCCAAAGCGGGCAGAAAGGATCTGGCCAGAGAAGCCTGCCGTTCCAACCTCGCCTACGCCAAACGTCTCGCGGGGTTTTACCGCCCCGAACATTCAACATCCCCGTCAAATCCATACCGGCAGGATCGCTCCCACGCAAGGACGGAAGGGAATCCGGAAACCATTTCCGCCGGAACCGATGTTCATTAAAGACACCTTTAGAAGCGTTGTGATTGAATGTTCGTTTCGAGAAAAGGGGAAGCGTTTGCCCAAAATAGCGACTTTGCTGTCCTGCCCAGCGGAGAATCAGCCAGCAAGGGCGTTTAGGGGCAAAAGCTTCTCTGTGTTGCATCCGAAGACGTTTTGCCCCTGCCCGCAGCAGGATGATTCGGAGCGGACAGTGCAACCATCTCTGCAGGACAGCATAGCGAGACCGGGGAGCGCAAGCGACCCAGGCGAGACTTGTGCTCTGTGAGTGCATAGCGAGACCGGGGAGCGCAAGCGACCCCAGGCACGACTTGTGCTCTGTGAGTGCATAGCGAGACCGGGGAGCGCAAGCGACCCAGGCGAGACTTGTGCTCTGTGAGTGCAGCCGGAGCGGCTTTGGGTAAATGCTGCCGCTCACTTTTTCACAAAAGTTCCAGGAGGACTCCGATTCATTCCTTCCTGTAATCAAACCACCCCTGTTTTATGGCGTGAATCGCCGCCTGGGTCCGGTCCTGGAGTTCCAGCTTGCCCAGGATACTGCTGACATGGGTCTTCACCGTTTTTTCGGCGATGACCAGTTCGGCGGCGATTTCTTTGTTGCTTTTTCCCGCCGTGATCAGGCGCAGAACCTCCCGCTCTCTTCGGGTCAGCACATCCGGTCCATTTTTTTCCTCCCTTGAAACCCCGGAGGTGAATTGGTGTACCAAGTGGCCCGCGGCCCGGGGGTGGAGGTGGGTTTGTCCCTGGTGAGCCGCCCGGATGGTTTCCGCCAGCTCATCCGCCTCGATCTCTTTCAGTTGATATCCTTCCGCCCCGGCCCGAATCGCGGGCAAGACATGGTCCTGGTCGGAGAAGCTGGTGAGGACCACCACTTTCACCCCGGGATGGGCCTCCTTCATCTTTCGGGTGGCTTCCACTCCGTCCATCTCCGGCATCACCAGGTCCATCAGCACCACGTCGGGCTGCAGGCGTTCCATCTCTTCCACGGCCTCTTTTCCGTTGGACGCCTCGCCGACGATTTCCATATCTTCCTTCGTTTTCAGGAAAAGACGCAATCCCTTCCGCACCATGGGATGGTCATCCACGAGCAGGATCCGGATCGCCATGTTCCGCACTCCTTTCTCTGAGGGGAAGCACCGTCCGGCAAAGGGTCCCCTCCCCGGGACGGCTTTTCACCGTAAAGGTGCCGCCCAATAGTTCCGCCCGCTCCTTCATGCTGGTGATCCCGAGGGACCATTTCCGGTTGAGGTCCGGATCATGGGAAAAACCCCGCCCGTGATCCTCCACTTCCAGGAGGACCTCATCCTTCCCGATTTTCAGGACAAGTAATACCTGATCGGTTCCCGCATGACGGCTGATGTTGTTGAGCGCTTCCTGTCCGATCCGCCAAAGGGCTTCCTCCACGTTCCGGGGAAGATCCCGGACCCCTTCCACCCGGTCTTCCACTTTCAGACCCAGACGTCGGCCGTAGTCCCGAAGCTCGGTGAGCACCCCCTTTTCGAGACCCGGGGGACGGAGTTGCCAAATCAGGGAACGCATCTCTTTCAGCGCTTCCGTTGAGAGGTTTTGGATGTCTTCCAGGCTCTCCCGAATTTCTCCCGGCGGCAGGTCCTGAGCCGCTCTGGCGGTCAACGAAAGGGAAAACAACTTCTGGTTGACGGAGTCATGCAAATCACGGGCCAGCCGGTTCCGTTCCGCGGACACGGTCAGTTGCTGTCGTTCCTCCTCCAGACGGGCGCTCTCCAAGGCAAGGGAAAGATGTTCGCCCAACGCTTTCAGCACCGGAAGGTCTCCCTCTCCGATCCCGCCCGCGCGGTTGACTCCCACGGATAAGACACCGATCCGTTCCGTCCGCATGGAGACGGGAACGGCGGCCACCGCCGCGCAATCGGGCCAAAAAGCTTGGATCGTCTCCAGAGATCGATCCCCGCTCACCGCCCGCTGCTCCGCGAAAGCTGCGCTGACGGGACCCAATTTCTCCAGGGGAAACCGGGTTTCCGGGGACACACAGGTGCCCCGGAAGTAGAGGGAGGCCAGTTTAAACCGTTTCCCTTCTTTCACCCACATCGCCACAAAAGGCCAACCGAACAGCCGCCCCACCTCACACACGGCTCGTTCGGGCAAGCCGTTGTCACCCCGGACGGACCAGATCGCCCGGCTGGCTTCATCCAGCCGGGCGTACAGCTCCGCCCGCTTTTTCTGGGCCTGGATCAACCGTGTTTTCTGAACGGCGGTTCCGATCTGGTAAGCCACCGCTTCCAACAGAGCCAGTTCCTCCTCGGAAAACCGCTCTTTCCCGGGGGAAGCCACATTCAAAAGCCCGATCCGTTCCTCTCCCGCCGTCAGCGGAACGGTGGCATGGTGCGTGATGCCCCCCGTATCTCCCCAATCGTATTTGACCGCGTCTTCCAGGCGCTTGCATTCGATGATGTTGACCGCTTCCTTCAACCGTCCGTCCCAGTATCGGTTCAGACACCAACAGGATCCCCGGCACATCGGCCGGCCGCCATCCCGGGACAGAGCGGGGGGAAGTCGGTGCACAGCCACCGGTTCAAACCCGGGCCGCTCCTCCGTAAGAAAGATCCAACCGGTGGAAAGACCCGTCACATTCAGCAACTCTTCCAACACCGATTGCAGCATCGGACGAACCGCCGTGGACCGGTTCAGCGTCTCGGCAATGGTTCGCAGGGTTTTCCACCGGGGGTCCCGGAGCCCTCCCGCCATCTCTCTTTCCCCTTCCCTTTTGTCCATCTCTTTGTCAACCGTACGGTTTTGTTCCACTTTTAATATATCATGATCGGGACGATGGCAAAACGGCACCGGCCGAGCGGGATAAGTTCGTTCTCCTTCCTGATCCAGAAAACAAAGCCACCCGGATGAAGATGAAAATATCTCCATCATTTCAGGAAAAAGGAATGAAGTCTCCCGTGCCGAATAAAAGTGATATGTGAAAAGGAAGGAGGTCGGTCATCATGAACAAACAAACGAGAATAGAGCGTTGTTGCCGGACCGCAAAGGAGGGAACGCATTTCGATTGATACGGAAGGGGAGAAAGAAAGTTCATGCAAGCAACTGCTTTGTTGGTGATTGATGCACAGACCGGATTAATCGATGGTGACGAGATGCATGATCCGGTTTGGGAGGGAGAGAGGCTCCTTAAGAATATCGGTATTCTTCTGCGCAAGGCCAGGGATGCCTTCGTGCCGGTCATTTTCGTCCAAGATGACGACGTGGCTCCCCCGGAATCCGTGGAGTGGCGGGTTCATCCTTTGATCGCCCCGGTACCCGGGGAAGCGTCAGTACGAAAAGTGGCAACCGACGCCTTCCATGGGACGGACCTGGATGAAAAGTTACGCCGGGCAGGGATCACCCGGCTGGTGATCGCGGGATGCAAAACGGAATATTGCATCGACACCGCTTGCCGAAGGGCGACCACATTAGGTTACCAGGTGATCTTAGCGGCCGACGCCCATTCCACCACGGATAACGGTGTCCTGGCGGCGGATCGAATCGTCGCTCACCATAATCACATTCTGAACGGGTTAGATAACGTAGAAGCTGAAATTAGTACCCTTCCCGTGGCAGAAATCACGTTCTGAACCGGAAACGGGTATCATCATGCCAAAAAGACGTCCTCCTCTACGGGAGGCGTCTTTTTTTGATCACAATGTGGCGGCTGAATTTTCTCCTTCCGGATCATCCCACGCGTTCCTTTGGAACGACGAGGACCATGATCAGGTACAAGAGCCCGAAGGGAAAGAAACCAGTAAAAATCAGCAATAGAACGAACACAACCCTTACCAGGGTCGAATCAACGTTCCACCATTTTGCCAATCCCCCGCAGATTCCGAAAATCTTTCGATCCGTGCGGGATCTTCGCAGCCGTGTCATCGGTGAATCCCCCTTTTCCCGGCTTCATTCCGAACTTCCATAGCATTCCCTTCTCTCCCAAATTGAGGGAAAGGGACGGCTTTTTTCATTCCTTTGATGATAAGTATAGGAGCAAAACCGACTTCTCAAAACAAACCCCGGGGATAAGTCCGACTCCGACCCGGGTCTGATTTTTGCGATCCGCATTCACGTCCCGCGGCAAGGCGCACATACGGCTTTCTCCACCTGACAACGGGGGTTGCTTAAACACCAAAAACCACCTTGTCGATCAAGGTGGTTTCCGCTGTACCGCACTCAGGAACGGTCGGTTGACCGTTCCAGCCAGTCCACCCGGGGGATGGTGACTTGGAACTCCCGCGTCACCAAAGCGGGGAATCCGCGCAGGAGACCTTCTTTTTTCTCCTCCAGGTCCAAAGTGGAGGAGAGATGCCCCTTTGCCAGATGGGAAGGAATTTTCTGTTCCCGGTAGATATTGGACAGGGTTCGGAGGAGGTTGTGGGGAAAGAGCAGTTGGGCATAGATGAGACCGTATTCCGCCTCTTCGAGAGGCGCCGTTTCCTGGTAGGCCTTCAGGATCGCTTCCGCCGGAGCAAGAGAGCCGGTCCGTCCGTAAGCATACAGAATGAACCGGGCCAGATCCCGGCTCCTCCCATCCAACACCAGGCGGTTCCAGTCAATGAGATGCGGAATCCCGGCCGCGTCCCAGACCCAGTTTCGCCGATGGGGGTTGCAATGGCAAGCTTCCCCGTTCTTCCGCGTCTCGAGGACGACGGAATCTCCACCCAGTTTTTCGAGATAACGAAGGGCGGTCTCCAGCATTCCTTCTGTAAAGGTGCACTGCCGTAACCAAAGCCGGTCCACCGGTGTTGTTTCCTCGCTGAGATCGGCGGCCAGCTTGAACATGGAGACTTGCTGTCCGAGATCTCGCCATATTCGCTCCCATTTTCCCGTATGGACGAAAGAACCCAGTCCCCGGGAGGGGTCGAACCCTTTGGAAACGGAATGGACCCGGGCCAGGGTCCGGGCGGCCCGGGACCAGCGATCCCCAATCCTAAGATCGTGCACCTCTCCTTTGATCCAGGGAAGAAGGACATAACGGCGTCGGTGACCCGCCACGGTGACAGCTCCCCGACGGGTGAGAACCGGAGAGGGAATCTGGGGGGACCCGGTTTCCGATATATATTCCGCCAACTCCCTTACCAACTTCCAGCGCCCTTCTTCCCGATCGTGCACCCGTTTCAGGCCGAAAATTCCCCTGTCGGTTGTGAGCTGCAGGATTCCCTCCACGGGGCGGGCCGCTTTCACCCGGAGCCCGTAATGGTGCCGGAGAACTTCCGGCAACCGCGGCTCCCCCGTCAGTTTTTTGATGCTGCCGACCTCGGACATCGGGCTCTCCCTCCGTTTCCTGCAACCGATGCTGTCTACTCTATGTATAGGCGGGAGAAAGTCGCCCTATGCCCCGTTTAGCGTTTTGCCTTGGATGCGGGATGGATCACATCCAACCCTCCGGTCACTTGGATGAGGTTTCCCGTGACAAAATCGGATTCCGGGCTGCACAGGAACCGGATCACCCGCGCCACGTCCTCGCCGGTTCCCGGTCGGCCCAAGGGGGTTTCCCCGTCTTGGCACCCCATTACCTCGGAAATCCGCTTCTCTTTGTTTTCTCCGACAATATCGCCCGGGCAAACCATATTGGCTGTGACCCCGAAGGGGGCTTCCTCCACCGAGAGCGTTTTGACAAAAGAGACCAATCCCGTCTTGGAAGCGGCATAGGCGGCCCGGTCCGGCCAAGCCGGGGCTTCCCCGACCCTCCCGAACCCGAACAGGATAATGCGTCCGTGGCCGCTTTTCCGCAGATGGGGAAGGGAAGCATGGGTGGTGTGGAGCGCGCTTTTCAGGTTGCCGTCCACCATGGCGTCGATCTCTTCCGGGGTATAATCGGCAAATCGGCGACGCTCCCGGACAAAGGGTCCCACGGCATGTACCAGCGCATCCAGACCTCCGAACCGTCCGATCACCTCTTCCACCAGACGGTCCGCGGGACCGCGACGGCTGAGGTCAGCCTGAAAAACATGCACCGTACTGCCCTGCCGTTTCAGATCTTCCGCCAGCTCCCCGGCCTCCGATACATGGTCTCGGCAATGAACGGCCAGAGACCAACCCGCTTCCGCCAAAAGTCGGGCCGCCATCCGGCCCAGCCCCCGGGAACTGCCCGTGACCAACGCTGTCCTGTTCTTTTTCGTCAGCATGACGTCCTCCTCCGTACCGCTTTTTTATGATCTCCCTGAACAGATTGGGCCAACCTGCCGGAACATATTCCGGCGTCCTTTTTGCCACAATAACGTTATGTTTCTTTGGGGGGAAGGATATGGGTCATGAGATCAACATAACGGAAGAAGAAGTTCACCGGGCCACCCTTTCCCGGTTGGAGGAACGGGGAGTGGACCTGGACCAGGTCGCCGACCTCGTCTATTACCTACAAAAGGATTTCCACGAAGAACTCACCCTGGAAGAGTGCCGGACTCACGTGGACCAGGTGCTGATCAAGCGGGAGGTCCAAAACGCCATCCTCACCGGGATTCAGCTGGATATCCTGACGGAGAAAAATCTGCTGTTCGAGCCCCTGCAGGATATGATCCGCCGGGACGAGGGCCTTTACGGAATCGATGAAATTCTGGCCACTTCCATCGTGAACGTTTACGGCAGTATCGGGATGACCAACTATGGATTCATCGACCGGATGAAGCCGGGAATTCTTGAGGAACTGAACAACAAAACCTCCGGGCGGATCCACACCTTTCTGGATGATCTGGTCGGTGCCTTGGCCGCCTCCGCCGCCGCCCGTCTTTCCCATAACCGGAAGAGGCAGCAGGACGCCCAAAAAACCTCCTAGCCCGGTAAAGAAAAGACCCGAGCCACCCCGGGTCTTTGTTCTTTATGCCGTCGTCCGGTAGATCCAGACTCCTGCTTCCTTCTCCCGCACCAGCTCCCCCCCAAGTCGGAGATATTCCAGGTGGGCCAGCGTTTCCGAGAGGGCGAAGCGGAGGTTGTGGATGGTTAAGTTCTTACCAAACATCCGGCAACAGACTTCCACGGCATTGGCTCCTTTCCCTTTCACCCATCCCTTCATGCGCTCCAGGCGTTCCCCGTGGTGTCGTCTCAGCTCTTCGATCCGCTCATGATAATGCTCAAAAGCGGGGCCGTGGGCAGGAAACACCTTTTTGACCGGAAGTTGGTCCATCTCTTCGAGCATGTTCAAATAAGTGCGGAGCGGATCGGGGTCACAACCGGGCCACAAGCTGATATTGGGGGTGATTTTGGGAAGCAGAAAATCCCCGCCGATCAGCCACCCCCGTTCTTCATCGTAAAAACTGAGGTGGCCGTCGGCATGCCCCGGCGTATGAAGAATCCGGTATTCCCGGTCTCCCAGGCGGATGGTTTCCCCTCCCCGGATAAATTCCGGTTCGGGGTGGGGTTGGACCCACTTTGTGAAGCCGCGCAGATGTTCCGGTATTTTCTCCACCCATTCGGATGACAATCCGTGACCGGCGTAAAAACGGGCCATCTCTTCCGGCTGGTCTGAATCCTCATCCCAAAAAAGGGAGGCCTGTTCAAAATCCGTACGGGACATTTTCACCGGGGCTCCGGTTTGCCGTTGCATCCAACCGGCCAATCCATAATGGTCCGGATGGTAATGAGTGAGGACAATTCTCTCCACTTCGTTCCAGTCGAATCCTATGGTCTTTCCCGCTTCTTCCCAGGCTTCGATATCCCCTTCATAATGGAGACCCGTGTCCACCACGGTATATCCATTGCTACCTTTCAACAGGTAGGATTTGATGATTTTCAGGGGGAAAGGCAAAGGCAGGGGAACTTCCCATATATCCTCCCAGCGGTTCATGGGCAACCTCCTCTAGATGAACTCCCATTCCCTCAGGTTTCGGACCGTATAGGTCGCCCGGATGGATCCTTTCCGGTACTCCTCTGCCGTGGTGACACCCCCGAACACCAACAGGGTGTCGATTCCGGCCTTGACACCGGCCTGGATGTCGGTACTCAGGTTATCCCCCACGATCAGGGTTTCTTCCGGCCGGACCCCCAGGCGATCCAGGGCGTACTCCACAATGGGGCGTTCCGGTTTTCCGATGAAAACGGGGCGGACTCCGGTGGCGGCGGCCACGGCCGCGCACAGAGAACCGTTGCCGGGCAACAGCCCTTCCTCCGTGGGCAACACCAAATCCCCGTTGGTTCCGTAAAATCTCGCCCCGGCCCGGATCGCCAGACAGGCTGTCTTCATCTTATCATATGTGAAGGTGGGATCGAGGCCGATCACCACCGCATCGGGGCGGCTCTCCGTCAGGCGCAAGCCCGCTTGAACGAGCGCCGCCTTGAGCCCCTCCCCGCCGACGGCGTACACGTCAGGAGAATTCAGCTCTTCCGCCAGATGGGCAGCCGTCGCCTGAGCCGACGTGACCACCTGCTCCGGCGTTGCCGGGTAACCGAATCCGCGGAGCTTCTCCGCCACCTGTTCCGGACGGCGGGTGGAGTTGTTCGTGAAATACAGATAGGACAGGTCCCTCTTCCGTAACTCTTTGATAAAGGAAAGCCCGGCGGGAACCACTTCCTCTCCTTTAAAAAGAGTTCCGTCCAAGTCGATCAGATAGCCGCGATAACGTGTCATGGGTTCACCCTTCCGTAGAAAATCATGCGGGGGCTCTCCTCTTCGGAATACGGGCTTCCCTCAAAATCACCCCGCACCCCTTCCACGGTCAGACCCGCCTTTTCCATCATTTCGACCATCCGTGTCCTGTCGTACATCTTAACCCGTTCCCGATATTCCCGTTGTCCGCGGGAATCGGACAGCGTGATTTTCTTACGGACAAAATCTCCGTCGATCCACCGTCGTTCAGTGATCTTCACCCCGTTTTCCTCCCGAACACTCTCGGGGACGAGGTTTTTCTCCACGGCGTTCCGATTGAGGAAGTCGATCAGAAAGCGCCCCCCGGGCTGTGTCACGCGATGGATTTCAGACAGGACTTTTTCATTCTCCCCGTCTTCGATGAAATAGCCGAAAGAAGTAAAGAGATTGAAAACGGCGGCAAATTCGTTTTCTTCAAAGGGGAGATCTCTCATGTCCCCCCGGACATAACGGATGTCCCGACCCTTGGAAGCCTTCTCGGCATACTTCAGTAAAACGGGCGAGAGATCGATTCCGGTGACCTTCAATCCGAGGTCATCCAGCGAGATGGAATGGCGGCCGGTCCCACAGCACAGATCGAGAACCCGGTCCCCCTTTTTCAGATCCAGCCAACCGGCGGCGGCACGGATTTCCCGTTCCGCGTTGGCCCGGTTGCGGTGACGATACACCAACAGATAATCTTCTCCGAAGCTTTCTTCATACCATGGCATGTTCGGTTCCTCCCGTCTGTTCACCAAAAAGAACGACACAAAGGTGCCGTTCTTCCCCGGACGCCCGGCCGGGGCATAAGAACCCGTTCCGGTGCGAGGGAAGACGGCCGGATGATGGCCGTCACCGGGACCGGATTCCGGCGTCACTTCTCCCGTCCATTCTACCTGAAGCGGCCGGGGATTGAAACTTCCTTCAGGAGAAAGGGGCGCCTTTCACCGTCCGGAGCGCCTCCCTCACCAATCGGTCCGCTCGTTCCAATGCCGCTTCCCCATTCGCGGGAAACGGACACTCCCAACCAAACGCACGAGCATTGGAACAGGCGATATGATACGACCCCGCCATCGCTGTGCGCAGGTGAAGGCAGGATACCACAGTGTCGCTGGCTTTGTTCCCCGATACGGGGAGATAAACGGGGATCAGATCCAGAATCTCGACGGCCATGTCGTGTAGACGCCGAATCGGCTTCAGCCATTCCTTTGGTTTCACTTGCTCTTTTTCACGAATCATTTCCCCCACGATCCGGATATCTTCATCGACCAAAAACTCTGCTTCTTTCCGCCATTCCCTGATCCGCCTCCAGTCACTGGCAGGATTCCTCTCTCCCACACTCTCTCCTTTCTCCGCCAGGGAAGATACGGTCAGTTCCAACAAGGAGCAAGCCATCATAACCGATGCGGCCAAGCTGCTTCCCGCCGCCGGACTGGGGATCTTCCGCTCGGCCATCCGCTCGCAAAATCCGGAGAGGGAATGAAAGGCAAAACGGCTCATCAACGTTCTTCTCCCTTGGGGCCCGGGTAGGCGGAACCCAGCTCCTGTTTCAGATAATCCCGGACCCACGTGATATAAGAATGAAAGACTTCCGTGTCGGACAGTTCCCGAAACAGCTCTTCCTCCGACACTTCATGGTATCGACGGACCAACCGGTCCCGGAAACGAATCAGTTCCTTCAGCCGGACCGCCCCGTATGAGGGAACCACGTTTTCATCTTCCAAAATGTCGACAATGTCGAGGTAACCGCCCGGATCCCGCATGATGAACCCGTCGATCATGGTGCTGCCCACATCGATGACGCATTCCACCCCGATATGTAACGCCCGTGCCCCGGCGAAACAAGCCAGCCGATCGTCCCGGGACCACGCCTCTCGGGCGTCAAACATCACATCCAAACATCTCTCCAGGTACTCCAACTGGCTCTTGATCCGTTCCGTATCCACTTCATAAATCATTCATGCCACCCTTTCCCGTCGTTGGCTTCAAACCCCCTCCATTATAGCCCAGTCCGCCCCTCTGGGGAAGACGGACCCTTTTTGCATATTTTCACCCGGATATCGAAGGATAGTAAGGAAATCACCTCCAACAGAAAGGCGGGGAAAAGGATGCAACTCAGCACCAAAGACCTGAACTATCTCAAAGACGAAATGTCCTGGGAGCTTTTGGCCTTCAAGAAGTGTCACCATTATGCCAAAGAGTGCCAGGATCCCCAAGTGAAACAGCTGATCGATGACATCGGCCGCAAACATCAGCAACACTACGAACAGCTCCTGCAACAACTGAACGCCGCAAATGCCGGCGGCACCCAAGCAACCCAACCCGCTCCATCGGGTGCCAACATGACACAATGAGGAGGGAAGGCCCTTGAAAAACCCACAACCGCAACAAGGCCAACAAGCGGGAGGGCAAGCCCAGTCCCAGCTTTCCAAAATCAAAGGTCCGGAAATGAACGATCGTGACCGAATCAATGATGTGCTGGCCATGGAAAAGTACATGATGTTGGCTTACAACGTCGCCTCCAATGAAGCGAGCAATGATGCGCTCTACAGGGTGCAGATGAACATCCTCTCCGACATTCACCAGTGCCAGCGGGATGTTTTCAACCTGATGCACGCCAAAGGCTGGTACAAATTTGACAACGCCGATCAACAAAACGTCGCCAAAGCCGCCCAAAAGTTCACCAACTACCAGACCCAGTTTCCCTACCGGTAATCCACAGCAAAACCGGTCGGATTACATCTCCGGCCGGTTTTGTTTTGTCTCCAACACCAGAAGGCAGCGAAGCGTCCGGGTGCGGAATCCCATGAATTCTTCCTCGATCTCTTCCACCGCGTGAAAACCGTGCTTTTCGTAAAACCTTCGCCCCTTCCGGTTCTCTTTTTCCACCCAAGCAACCAAGTTTCGAACCGGCGCCTGATCCAACAAGCGTCCGAGGAGAGCCGAACCCGCACCCAGAATCCGGATCCACGTAGATGCGGGTCAACTCATAAACCCCGCCTTCCCGGGCAGCCATCTCCGCAAAAGCGATCAGATGTCCCCGGTTTTCCGCCGCCCAAAAAAAGGGATTCCCTCCCTTTACGACTGAACGCAAAGCGTCAGGGGAATAAGCGGAAGATTAAAATTTTTCAATCACTTCTGATGGTAAGATCCCGTCATAGGTATCTCTCCAGGAACGGACAGCCACTTCCCGGATTCCTTCAATGTCTTGATCCGATACCGGACGAACCCGAATCGTCAAGTTCACCCCCCCTTTGTGCGGATTATATCATACCCGCCAAAACGGTTTGCGCACCTTCCATCCGGGGTATAAAATAAAAAACCGTATCGGGTCTGTGGTGAAACTTACAGAGCGTTCCCGACGTTTCTAAGATAGGATTCTGATTGGTCTTATGCCTTAAAAATATAACCGCTTATTTGCGGTTTTAGGGGGTTATCCAAAACGGCTTATGTCTGAAACAAATCAAGAGGCCCGCACTCCCAAGTCAAGGGATTACTATTTTGACAATGTCAAATTCGTATTAATCATGCTGGTGGTCCTGGGCCACACCTACCGCCCCCTGATCGATGAAAGTGGAATCGTGAAGGCGGTGTACTTGGCCATTTACACCTTTCACATGCCTCTCTTTATTCTGGTATCCGGCTATTTCGCCAAAAACTTCAACAAAGAGGGACAAAACAAGAAACTGATCCGCTCCGTCCTGATCCCCTATTTCATTTTTCAAGTGCTTTATTCCTTGTACGACCACTTTGTCTACCAAACGGACGAAATCGAGATCGCCATTCTGGAACCCTACTGGATCATGTGGTTCCTGTTCAGCCTCTTCCTGTGGCGGCTGATGCTGCCGTACTTCGTCAACCTCAAGTACCCTCTGATCATTGCATTCCTCCTTTCAATCGGGGTGGGATATATCGACGATGCCGACAGCTTTCTCAGCCTGTCACGGACTGTGGCGTTTTTCCCGTTCTTTCTGCTCGGATTTTACCTCCGACGAAAGCATTTCGAAGTACTGTTCTCCAGGTGGAAACAGATCGCCGGAGTGGCGGGGGGACTCTCCCTGGTCTCTCTGATGTACTTCCTGGAATTCCACTCCTCCATCGACCTGGACTATCGCCGGTGGCTCTATTTCGTCTTTCCGTACGAAGATCTGGGTCACCCCGAATGGTATGCGGGCACCATCCGACTCGCCTTCATTCTTTTGGCCCTGGCAGCCTCGGCGCTCTTTTTGGCGGTGATTCCCAGAGGGAAAACCTTTTTCAGCCACCTGGGGAGTCGTTCCCTTTACGTCTATCTCCTGCACGGGTTTTTCATCAAGTTCTATGACTCCATTGACCTGGATGATAAATATGCCGGCCCCACCATGTATATCGTGGCCACTCTCGCGGCCATCGCCCTGACCTTTATCCTGTCCTCCGGCTGGATCCAAAACATCGCAAGCCCGCTTTTACAACCCAAGATGGACTGGTTGTTTCAAAAGCAGGAAAAAAGAAACCAATTGAACAAAGCTGCCTACTGACAAAAACGGCCCACGGAGGGCCGTCTTTTATTTCCCGGATTCCTTTCGGAATCCCAACCTTTGTCATCTCTTCGCTTTGTTTGTCACAGACTGACATCCTTTGTCACAGGGGAAGGAATCCGTATGGGACGAACGAAAAAGTGTGTGAAACAAGTATCCCGGGGAGGTAATCGTATGTCCGAAGAGGCGCGCATTTCTACCAGAGAGGCCGCCGAACGCCTCCACGTTCATGCACGTACGGTAAGAAAATGGATTGACGCGTTTGAAGAATACATCTCTCCCGAAGTGAATGACCGTGGACATTATCTATTGTCTCCCGAAGGCTTCCAGAGGTTGGTGG
Organism: Melghirimyces profundicolus; assembly: GCF_003054245.1. Lineage (GTDB taxonomy): Bacteria > Bacillota > Bacilli > Thermoactinomycetales > DSM-45169 > Melghirimyces > Melghirimyces profundicolus. Next base: position 23,814 of record NZ_QBKR01000013.1, on the reverse strand, counting down.
ACATTCAGGATCGGTTGCAGGAAACCAACAAATCCATGCGTCAGATCCGGCAGGATTTGATCAAAGAAGGGAAATGGGAATTGGAACGGACCGTGGAGAAAACCCCCGCCTTAAAAGAGACGGCCGAGGCTCCGGCGGCTCCCTTCGGGACCGAATATCCCATTCACCGTCTGGTGGGAAGCCTGGATGAAATCGGTGAAATGATGGAGACGGTCTTCACCCGTCTCGATCAGCTGGAAGATCATGTGTTTACCATGTTCGACATGATGGAGGAGATGGAGAGCAAGGTGATTTCCTCCCAACAAAACACCCTTCCGGTAACCACGGTTCAGCACATGATGGATGAGATCGGAAAAAAACAAGATCAGTTGAAGGCCGAACTCCGGAATGCCACCTTCTCCCACAGGCTCGCTTCCGCCACCTCGGAAACCCAGCAACTGACCCCCAGACGGCAGAAGCGGACCCGTTTTCTCGGGATCTTCTAAAAGTGTTGTGATTTATTTCAGGCTCAGAAGAAACAGCGGCTTTGGGTAAATGCTGCCGCTCACTTTTTCACAACGCTTCCGAGGGTTTCGGGAAACTTCCGGGTTTCGGTATAATGGGGGAGACACTTGAAAAGGAGCTCTCCCCATGACCCAAGATGACTTTGAATTTCTGTATGATGAATCGGAAGACACCCGTACACGCTTTGTCAGCTTCATGGGCGAAACGAACCGTTTTGATCTCGGAATCACGGTGACGAACCGCTTCTACGGAAAGCTGCTGATCTTCAATATTCAATCCAACCGTTACGCCATCATCGGACAGGACGACCTGGAGGAGCCGGGTTACCTGGAGCACGTGTACGGAATCGGAGAAGAAGAAGCAGCGGAACTGAAGGAGTTTCTTGAATCCCTGTTTTGATCCCCCCATCCAACTCACAGGTTGAATAATGGACCCCCTCTTTGGACAAGGTATTCGAAAGAGGTGGTTTGTGTTGATCCGGCGCAGAAACACTCCATTCAACGACTTGAAAAGCGTGGAGTCCCAAAGAAACGATCTGATTCCGGAAGAATTCCCGGAAGGCCCCTACGGAGCGACCACCAACGAAGATGTGTTGGGAAAAGAATCCCCCTGGAGAGCTTCCCAGCATGCCGCTTCCGCCTTTGTCTACGAAATGCGTGATTTCCATGAAGGGATTCCCCGCCAGGTGCCGGGAAGCCATCCGACCCATGACGATCCGAAGCGGGACGAAGAATCGTAAAAACCCGACGCCTCAAAAAGGCGTCGGGTTTTATTTGGACCGCGCCGAACGCCGTTCCCGGTGCTTCCCTTTCCGAAAGGAATGAGATTTTGAGGGACGGAGACGGCGAAGGACAAAATAAGCGCATCCAAAATTGCAGAATTCGTGGATGTACTCCTCCACATGGGTAATCCGCGTTTCCCGTGTGGCACGGGGGTGCTGGTCGGAAAAAAAACCTTTCAGCCGAAGCTGACCGTACCCCCAGTCCCCCACAATGTAATCATATTTATCCAATATCTCACTGTATCGTTTGTCGAAGGCTTCCCGGTTCCATCCATTCTTGTGATTGATGATCACCTCGTAAGGCTTTCCTTTGACTTCAATCTTTTCCATGGACGACCCCTCAACATTTCCTGTTCTCATTATATGTTACCACAAGCATTCCTTTCGATCACTTCCTTGAATTCTTCGGAAAAACCCACCGCATCTCCTTCTTTTCCCAAAAGAAAGTGGAGGAATTGTCCAAGGGTATCCCACTTGTCCGGGGGCAACCTAATCAAAAAGGAGGAGGTGAATGCCGTGAAACGTTACCTTTTCCCCGTCATGGCCCTGTTCCTGGCCCTGTCCGCCTGTGCGCCCGCGGAGCGGCCCAACGACGGGTACGATGAATCCCTCAACCCGGACACACAGAACGGTGCTTACGATTACGTGACAAACAAGGGACGGCGCCCCCGGCAAAACTTCTATAACGAGATCGGCTTCAGCCGGCAGAAGGGAAGGGAATATTACAACGCCACCGACGGCGGGGCCGTTCCCGGGCCGGACGTATACATCAACCGCAGCGCCCTGGCCCGTCAGATTTCCTCTCTGTCAACGAGGCTGCCGACAGTGGATGACGCCACGGTTGTGGTGACGGACGACAAGGTTTTCATCGGTGTCAAAAACAACAAGGGTAACATCAGCGACGACACCCTCTATGAAGTCCGTCGGACCGCATGGAGCCTGACCCCCCGTTATTATCAGGTATACGTCACCAAAAACGACACGATCCGGAAGGAACTGATGAACATCGGACGAAAGGCCGGAAATGCGCAGCAGAACCATCGCCTGAACAAAGAGGAGATGGAAGACCTTGTTGATCGGATGGATCGAGGGTACCCCATGAAAAAACATATTCCGGACAACCCATCCCCTGGAAACGTTGTCAACCCGAACGACTGATCTAAAAAAGACAGCCCCCGATTTTTTCGGAGGCTGTTTTTTTGCGCTTTATTGGGCTTTGGCCCGGGCGGCAGTCCCTTTGGCGGCTGCCACCTGTTCGTGGGCATGGTACGAGCTGCGGACCAAGGGGCCTGATTCCACATGGTCGAACCCTCTTTTCATGCCCTCTTTTTTCAATTCGGCGAACTCCTGCGGGGTGTAGTACTTCTCCAGTTTCAGATGCTTTTTGGTCGGCTGCAGATACTGTCCGATGGTCATGATGTTACAGTCCACTCCGCGGAGATCGTCCATTGTCTCGAGGATTTCATCCCACTCTTCCCCCACACCGATCATAATACTTGATTTGGTCGGGATGTCGGGTTGTAACTCCTTGGCCCGTTTTAACAGCTCCAGGGAACGTTCGTACTTGGCTTTGGAACGGACCCGGTCGGAGCGCCGGCGTACGGTTTCAAGGTTGTGGTTGAGAACATCGGGCCGGGCGTCCATCACGGTTTTCAATGCGTCCCAGTTCCCTTGAAAATCGGGAATGAGGACCTCCACATTGGTCTGGGGATTCCGCTTCCGCACCGCTTTGATGGTTTCCGCGAAGATCGAGGCGCCGCCATCCTTCAGATCATCGCGGGCCACCGAAGTGATCACCGTGTGTTTCAGACCCATTTGTTCCACGGCTTCCGCCACCCGTTCCGGTTCCTGCCGGTCCAGTTCCGTGGGAAGCCCCGTTTTGACCGCGCAAAAGCGACAGGCACGGGTGCAGATATCCCCCAGGATCATGAAGGTGGCCGTGCGGTGAACGGCCCAGCATTCATGGATATTGGGACATTTCGCTTCCTCGCACACCGTATGGAGGGTTTTGCCCCGCATCATCTTTTTGATCTCACGGAAATTTTCGTTCACGGTCAACTTCGTTTTCAACCATTCCGGTTTCCGTTTATATTCGTATGCCAAAACCGCGCCCTCCTCTATGTAAGTTTTACGGGCCTCATCGTGCCCGTGGATGATCCAAATGATAAAATGGCGATGTCTCTCTGGTTGTTTCAGCTTGACCGCCTACGGCACCCACGGATAGTTTACCACAAACCTCCCCGTCTTACGCCCCCATTAGCATGAACGGATCGGTGAACTCGGAAAATATCTCAGATCCATTCTGTGGAACAGGAAGAAAAGGGAATATGACCCCGTCATTGAAGTGCTTCCCCTGTTTGTGCCGTTGCTCACGGGAACCTTGTCTGCGGCTGGATGGCCCGCCGGATGGGAACGCCGGCCCGCCGGATACGGATATCCGTGATCGCGGGTGTGGCGGAAACCAAGAAACGGATCGGCATCTTGCTGTTGATCGGGGCGATGATCCCGGTCTGGTCAGTCATCGGCGTGATCGATCATTTGATGATTCAGGAACTGTTTCTCATCGGTCCGGAATGGCTGATCCCGTTCCAAGAGGCCCGGGAAGCCCGTGACCTCGCCCAAAGCCACCGTCTCCTGAATCCCCCGCCCCCTCCCTTTTCCCGGGAGGAGATTTCCATCAAATACCTAAATGAAGCCCTCTCCGAACATGCAGACTATGAAATATCAATCAGGAAACGCGGTGTTTTGGATGGGAAAAAAACTTCTTTCTCTCGTGCTGATCATCGCCTTGGGGACCCATCTGTGGACCGTCTCTCCAGTGGCTGCGACAAGAAAAGAAAACAAATTCGAAGCGGAGCGACAGGCTCTCTTCGAAAAAATGGAAACGTTGACAGGGGTACCCTGGTATTTTCTTGCCGCCATGGACCAGTACGAGCGGAACATTCAACGGGCACGACAGGATTTGAAAGAGCGAAAGGGGCTAGTGTCCATTGCGGTCCCACCCCGTATGTGGAGCGGCCCCACCAACCCGGACCCCTATGACTCCGTGCCGGAATCGATCCGCTTTTTCGGGGGCATCGGAAAAGACGGCAACGAAGATGGCACGGCGGACCCCGGAAATTCCATCGACGTTCTTTATACCGTTACCAAGTACCTCTCCGACACCGGCCTGAGCCGGGACGACCTCCGTATCGGCCTGTGGCGCTACTACCAAAACCCCACCGCTGTCGACATCATCTCTCACATCGCCAAGGTCTATCAGCATTTCGGAACGACCCAACTGGACCGGAACCACTTCATCATGCCGCTTCAATACAACTACACCTACCACAACACCTGGGGCGACCGACGGGGTTGGGGAGGGCTCCGAATCCATGAGGGCACCGACATCTTCGCTGACTACGGCACCCCGGTGTTCAGCACCAGTTACGGGTACGTGGAATTAAAGGGATGGAACCGGTACGGGGGCTGGCGCATCGGGATCCGGGACTTGCGAAACAATTACCATTACTATGCCCACTTGAGCCGTTTCAACAAGGAGATCAAGAAGGGTGACGTGGTGGAACCGGGCCAGGTGATCGGGTACGTGGGCTCCTCCGGCTACGGCCCGCCGGGCACCTCCGGGAAATTCCCTCCTCACCTTCATTATGGGATTTACAAGTACAACGGGCGGACCACGTTCTCTTTTGATCCCTACCCTTTTCTGAAAGCATGGGAACGAAAAGAATACAAAAAGCGAAAAAAGACCCGGAAAGCCAAACGCAAACGCTCATAAAAAAGACCCCTGTCAAAGGGGTCTTTCCGGCATGATCCGGTTCAGGCTTTTTGACCGGCTTTCATCGCCTTATACAGGAAGAAAGCCAACCCTCCCCAGAGAAGGACCGCACCGATCAGAAACATCACCCAAGCGCTGGCTCCCATCTTACGCTCCCTCCTTCTCTTGTTGTTCAGCCTGCCCGGTGTTCACCTTCCACTCCTTGGACTGCAAGATGACAGCTGCGATCAGAACGGCAACCAAGGCACCCCAGCCCATCCCGATCAGCCAGGGCATCGGATAACCGGAGTACGGCACCAGCCATTCCGTCCGGATATTCAGCCCGGTCATAATGATCAACATAACCGGAGTGACGACACTGACGCAGATGACCCACCACTTGCCGATATGGACATCGGACACCTGGTTGATGTGGCTCTGCAGCTCACCGACCTTCCGGGTGGTCCAGGCCGTGGCGACCGCCATCAAGGTGGCCGCGATCAACAGGCCATAGGAATTGAGATAATGGTCGATCGTATCCAAGTAGTTGAGCCCGCCGTCGGTTGCATAGAGTACGCTCATCAGGGCGGCCAGACCGACAATCCAGTTCACCACGGTTGTCCGGGCCGCTCCCGTTTTGTCACGGATGGCGGAGATTGCCGGCTCCAGCAGGGAGACGATGGAGGTCAGCCCCGCAAACACGAGGGCCCCGAAGAATGTCACCCCAAAGAAAGAGTTGAGGAATGGCAGTTCGTTGATGATTTGCGGGAAAATCACGAAGGCCAAAATGACGCCCTGGTTTACCACCTCATCGACCCCCACGCCGGACTGGGCGGCCAAGAAGCCGAGAGCACCGAAGATCCCGATGGCGGCCATGAACTCAAATCCGGAGTTGGCAAAAGCGGCGACCAACCCGCTGTTGGCCAGATCCTCTTTTTTGTTCAGATAGCTCGCATAGGTGATCATCGTGGCAAAACCGACGCTGAGGGAGAAAAACACCTGTCCGTAGGCCGCCACCCACACCTGGGGATCGGCCAGCGCGGTGAAGTCCGGTGTGAACAGCGTGTTCAGACCCTCGGCGGCTCCCGGCAGGGTCACCCCCCGGATGGTGATGATCACCAGCATGATGACCAGCAGAGGCATCAGAATGCGGGCCAGCTTTTCAATTCCTCTGTGGGCCTGCTGCCGCATCACGTAGTAGACAAAAGCCCACAGGAGAACGACCGGAATCAGTACTTTGAGCTGTGGTGTAAAGGAACCGAAATCTGCCGCTCCGAGGTACTTCTCCAGAAAGAACGTTTGCGTCTCCGACCCCCATTGGGTTCCGAAGGAATAGTAGGTGTAGCTGAGTGCCCACCCCAGGATCACCATATAGTACCCTGAGATCAAAAAGGCGATCAGTGACTGCCACCAACCGAGCCACTCCCACTTTTTGGACAGCCGGCGGAAAGACAGCGGGCCGGATCCCCTGTACTTGTGACCGAGCGAGTATTCCAAGAGCAAAATCGGAATCCCGGCCGTCAGCAAAGCAAAGAAATATGGAAGCAAAAATGCCCCGCCGCCGTTGTCGTAAACGACATAAGGATAACGCCAGATGTTCCCCAGACCGATGGCGGACCCGACCGCGGCCAGGATAAACCCGGTGCGCGTGGTCCACTGGTCCCTTGCTTGTGCCATATCGTTCCCCCCTTGAGTAAAAAAACATGATGTTTATGAGTGACAGCCTGTTCGGCCGTCACTATAACTGTATTCGACATTTTCTGAATTAATCCCTCCCTCTTATAATTCAATCAAACAAAAGTTATGGGATCCCCCGTCAGACCCGACAGGGGATCCCTTTTTCGGTTAAACCGAACCGGTTTGATTTTTCCGTTTACAGCGATAAGCGTGCCACAGAAAGAAAGCCAGACCGCCCCACAAACCCGTGGCCCCGGTGATCAGTACCGCGACGGCTTCCGGATTCATCTCCGCCCCCCCTTAAGCCGGATGGCCGGATCCCGCCATCCGATATTCTGAAAAACAAAGGCCAACAGAATCACAAGCGCGACAGAACCCCAACCCATGGACACCAAACCGCTCATCGGATAATCTTCATAGGGCTTGGCCCATTCCGCGGCAAGGTTGAATGCGGTCATGAGCGAAACCATGATCGGGGTGATTCCTTTCAGACAGAAATTCCACCAGCCACCGATCCGGATATCGGAAACGGCATTGATGTGGCCCTTCAGATCATCCAACTTACGCAGCAACCAGGCGATCAGGATCACTTCGACCAAACCGGCCACGGCGATCCCGTATTGGTTGATGAAATGGTCCACGGTATCCAGATACCGGATCCCGCCTTGGGTGGTGTAGAGAAGGCTGACAACCATCGCCGAACCGCAAACCCAGTTCACCGCTCCGCGACGGGTCAGGTTGAACTTCTCTTTCACCCCCGCGACGGCCGGTTCCAGAATGGAGACTGCCGAAGTGAAGCCGGCGAAAAGCAGCGACCCGAAAAACAACACCCCGAAGAGGGAATTGAGGCCCGGAAACTGGTTGATGATCTGCGGGAAGATAACAAAGGCCAGGGCCACCCCCGCATCGGCCACCTCGTTGACCGGAATCCCCCGGCTGACGGCCAGGAAACCGAGAGCGCCGAAAACCCCGATGGCGGCCATGAATTCAAACCCGCTGTTGGCCAGCGCCGCGATCATGCCGCTGTTGGCCAGGTCGGACTTTTTCGGCAAATAACTGGAATAAGTGATCATGATGCCGAAGCAGATGCTGAGAGAGAAGAACACTTGGCCATAAGCCGCAATCCAGACGTTCGGATCGGTGAGGGAATCGAAGTCAGGGGTGAACAGGACATTCAACCCCTCCGAAGCCCCCGGAAGTGTGACGGCCCGAATGGTGATGAAAACCATCATCAGGATCAGAACCGGCATGAGGATTTTGGACGCCCGTTCGATTCCCTTGCGAATCCCTTTATGCATGACCACAAGGATCGCGGCCCAGATCAGAAGAACCGGCAGGAGTACGTTCCACTGAAGTCCCCCCGCTTCCCAGAAGGAATCGGTGGTGCCGAGGTATTGACCGAAGAAAAACGTATCCGTGCTCTCTCCCCACCGGGTTCCGAAGGAGAAGAAAGTGTAACTCAAAGCCCAGCCGATAATAATGACATAGTAGGTAATGATGGCAAAGGAGATAAAAATCTGCCACCAACCAAGCCATTCCCATTTTTGCGAAAGTTTGCGAAATACATGAGGGGCGGATCCCTTGTATCGGTGACCCAAGGAATACTCCAGGATCAAAATCGGGATTCCGGCTGTCAAGAGGGCGATGAAATAAGGAATCAAAAATGCCCCGCCGCCGTTTTCATAGGCAATATAAGGATAACGCCAGATATTGCCCAGCCCGATCGCTGAACCGATCGCAGCCAAGAGAAAACCCGCTTTGGTGTTCCATTGTTCCCGTGTTGCCATATTGCAGTGCCTCCTGAATGTAAATGGTGATGCAAATAGAGCTGGAATAGAATGAAAATTCAGTTGCCTTATCGACCCCACTGCTAAGGACTTTTTATGAAATATTAACGTAATGTGATTCAAATGTCCATGTATTCAGATACAAAAATAGAAGGAATCCACACCATTTTCTGGTTTTGATCATCTTCAGAGGACACGTCCGATTCAATTTTATAAAATTTTACTCATGGAAAAGCCCGGCTTCGGGAGCCGGGCCCTGGATAAGATCAAAGATACAAAAGCTCTTTCAACTTTTCCGGCTGAAGTCCCTGGACCGGCGTGCCGTCGATCACGGTGACCGGAACCCCCAGGAACCCCATCGCCTTCACTTCCTCCAAGTACCGCGGGTCACTTCCGCAGTCCTTCACCTCGAATTCCACCCCATGGTCCCGGAGAAACCGTTTCACCAAGTTACACTCCAGGCAGTGGGGCTTGGAAAATACAACCACGTTCATTTCTGCCACCTTCCTCTGTGTGACCCTTTTCCGTCGGTTACCGGGCCCCGCCGTCAACGGTTTTTCCGGTTCAGGTAATGTTCCAGGCCCATGGCACAGACGGTCAGATCAAGATACAAGATCCGAAACACGGGATGATCCTCCGGAACTCCCTTTTCCATGAGCATCCGCCGGTAACGGTCTTTTAAACCCCGTTCCATGCCGGCTGCTCCTTCCCCGACCGCCAGACTCCGTTCCGCAATCTCCATGAAGGCCTCCAGTTCCTCCTTCACTTGTTCAAAGACGGCAGCAGGTTCTTCCGACATTCCGAAATGGCCGAAGAAGATCCTTTCCGGCCGTCGTTCGCGGAACCGCTCGATGGACGCTTTCATGGCATCCGGGTCAAACTGGTTGGGGGAAGTGGAGGGAAGGTATAGCCGAAAACCGAATTCCTCCGTCTGGGCGTAATGAATACCGGCCGTGTCCCCGGTGAACAGACCGTTACTCACCGGATCGTGGATCGTGAAATGGTGGGCGGCATGGCCCGGGGAATCCAGAAACGTCAGTGTCCGATCCGGACCGATGGCCAGCTTTTCCCCGTCTCCCCGCACCAGGATCCGTTCCTCCCCGATCGGGAGCACCGGGTCGAACAAGGCGTCGAACTGGTCTCCGTACACCATCCGGGCTCCCTGGATCAGCCGGGAGGGATCAGCCAGGTGCCGGGCTCCCCTTGGGTGGACCACCACCCTCGCTTCCGGACAACTCTTCAACAGCAGACCGGCCCCTCCCGCATGGTCCAGGTGGATGTGGGTGACGATGACGTTCCGGACATCTTCCGGACGGTGCCCCAGTTCTTCCAACCCTTTTAATATGTACGGGACCGACGGGCTCGGACCGGTTTCAATCAGGGTGAGTTCTTCCTCTTCCAGGACATAGATGCCGGTTCGGCTCGGCATGTTCAAATCGTAACCGTCGATCATACGGATGCGGTGACCCCAGTCGAACAGGCGGATCGGTTCCATGGTAACCTCCTCGGATGAATGTGGATTGAATCCCGTTCCTCTCCATGATAACGGATTCAACCCCAAAGCGGAAACCGTCTGTTGCATCCGGATCAACCTCACAGTATAAATACCCCTTGACAGCCCCCCGGACCCGGAGTCTAAGATAAAGCTCAGGATGTAAACGCTTACTGAAGGAGGTTGAAACTTTGAGTACCCTGCGACTTTGGTGGCACCGTCTTTGGCAGTGGAACGAAGAAGCAAAGCAACTTCTCCGCTTCACCGCCGCCCCCTCCGGTGAACCGGGACCGGAAGGCGGCCGGATCTCCTCCGGTGGGACACGTGCCCAAACCCGCCCCCCCACTCCGGGATACACCCCCCGGCAAAAAGTGGGTTTGATCTTGGGACCGCTCCTGTTTTTTCTCGCACTTTTCGGTTTTTCTCCCGAAGGGATGACGGATCAAGCCCGGGCCGTGCTCGCTTGCACCCTCTGGATTTCCACCTGGTGGATCACGGAAGCGATTCCGATCCCCGCCACCTCCCTTCTCCCGGTGGTTCTGTTTCCCCTGACGGGTGCGCTGGAAGTGGACAAAGCGACCGCCGCTTACGGCGACCCGACCATTTTCCTTTTCATGGGCGGTTTCATGATCGCACTGACGATGGAGCGGTGGAATCTCCACAAGCGGATTGCCCTCAACATCATCGCCTGGATCGGGACCCAGCCAGGCCGGCTCGTCCTCGGGTCGATGGTGGCCACCGGTTTTCTCTCGATGTGGATCTCCAACACGGCCACGGCCATGATGATGGTCCCGATCGGAATGGCCGTCATCAGTCATGTGGCCGAATCGTTCCGCAGGGAGGGACACGGGGAAGTGGATACCACCCCGGGCCGGTTCCCCTTCGGAACCGCCATGATGCTGGGGATCGCTTACTCGGCTTCCATCGGCGGACTGGGTACTCTGATCGGCACTCCTCCCAACGCCATTTTCGCCGCCCAGGTCAACAAGCTGTTCGGCGTGGAGATCTCCTTCGCCACCTGGATGCTCTTCGGCGTTCCGCTGGTGATCCTTCTCCTCGCCGTCGCCTGGTGGTATCTGATCAAAGTGGCCTACCCGATGAATTTTGACAACATCCCCGGCGGCAAAGAGATCATCCAAAGGGAACAACGCGCCCTCGGGGCAACCACCTATGAAGAAAAAGCCGTCTTCACCGTCTTTGCCTTGACCGCCCTGGCCTGGATCACCCGGGACTTTCTTCTGAAGAAATGGATTCCGGGAATCGACGACACGGTGATCGCCATCAGCGCCGCCGCCGTTCTCTTCCTGATCCCCTCCAGGAACCGTCCCGGCGTCTTCCTGCTCAACTGGGACACAGCTAAAAACCTCCCGTGGGGCATCCTGCTCCTTTTCGGGGGAGGTCTCTCCATCGCCGCCGGTATCACGGAATCCGGCCTGGATAAATGGATCGGGAAGCAGCTCATCTCCCTCGAAGGGTTGAACTACCTTCTGATTCTCGCCCTGGTGACGGCACTCGTCATTTTCCTGACGGAAATCACCTCCAACACCGCCACCGCCACCATGATGTTTCCGATCATGGCCGCCTTCGCGGGGGCGATGCAGGTTCACCCTTACGGGTTGATGGTGGCCGCCGGAATCGCTGCCTCCTGCGCTTTCATGTTGCCGGTGGCCACCCCGCCCAATGCCGTGGTGTTCGGTTCGGGGTCGGTCCGGATCCAGGACATGGCCCGAACCGGTTTGTGGATCAACCTTTTCTCCATCCTCTTGATCACCCTGGCGGTTTACCTCTTACTCCCCAACCTCTGGGGAATCGACCTGATGTCGCCGATGAAGTGAGAAAAACAAAATCGCCTCGCCAACAAACCGGGAGAAACACGAAACCCCCGTCCCATGGGTTCGGACGGGGGTTTTTCCTTGGAAGTCACTGCTTCATCCGGGGATCCAGCACGTCCCGGAGGCCGTCGCCCAACAGGTTGAAACCGAGAACGGTCAACATGATGGCCAGACCCGGGAAGACCATCGTCCAGGGGGCCGACTGGATAAACGCACGGGAATCGGACAGCATCTTTCCCCATTCGGGCTCCGGAGGCTGGGCCCCCATCCCGATAAACCCGAGAGCCGCCGCCTCCAGCACCGCCGTGGCGAATCCCAGGGTCCCCTGGACCATGATCGGTGTCCAGGAGTTGGGGAGGATATGGCGGAACAGGATGCGGCTGTTCTTCATCCCGATGGCCCGAGCCGCCAGGACGTAATCCTCCTGCTTCACGGCCAGGACCCGGGAGCGCATCAACCGTCCGAAGGTGGGAACATTGATGATGGCAATGGCATACATGGCGTTTTCCAGGCCGGGACCCAGCATGGCCACAATGGCGATGGCCAGAAGAATCGCCGGAAACGCGAGCAGGATATCGAAAAACCGGGAAATCAGGGTATCACGCCACCCGCCGTAAAAACCGGCAATCAGTCCTAGGACGGAACCGACCACAATCGATCCCGTAATGGCGAAAAATCCGACCCAGAGGGAAATGCGGGCACCGTAGATCACCCGGGCGAAGATATCACGGCCGAAATCGTCCGTTCCGAACCAATGTTCGGCAGACGGTGCCTGAAGGCGGGCGTCGGCGTCAATCTGGTTGTACCCGAACGGGAGCAACAGAGGAGCGATCAGAGCGATCAGGATGAAAAAGAGGATAATCCCTCCTCCGATCATCGCAGATCGGTGGCGTAACAGGGCCCGCATGGAATCCCGGAAGGGAGAATCCATCTGTTCCGGCTTCGTCTCCGTCACCGACTCCTGGTTTGGCATCGTGGGGGCGTTCATGGACATCTCACTCACTCCTTCCCGTATTGGATCCGTGGGTCAATATAGGCGTACAGAAGGTCGACGATCAGGTTGATCACCACAAAGATGGTGGCCACGACCAGAATCCCGGACTGGACCACGGCATAGTCGCGGGAGTGGATGGCATCGTAAAGATAACGTCCCACCCCCGGCCAACTGAAGATCGTCTCCGTCAAGATCGCTCCTCCCAACAGAAGGCCCATCTGAAGACCGAAAACCGTCACAATCGGGATAAAAGCATTTTTCAATGCATGCTTGTAGATAATCAGGGTTTCCCCCACCCCTTTGGCCCGGGCAGTGCGGATGTAATCGGAACGCATCACCTCCAACATGCTGGACCGGGTCATCCGGGCGATGATCGCCATCGGGATCGTTCCCAAGGCGACGGCGGGGAGCAGAATATGGTTGAACGCATCCTGCAAGGCATAAAAATTCCCCTGAATCAACGCGTCCAAGAAATAAAAATGGGTGATCGGTTCAAAAAACATTCGGGGATCCATCCGCCCGTTGGACGGAAGCCAGTCCAATTCCTGGGCAAAGATCCATTGTTCCATGAGACCCAGCCAGAACACCGGCATGGAGACCCCGATGAGAGCGATCACCATCGAGCCGTAATCCACGGTGGAGTTATGCCGCCATGCCGAGATAATCCCCAGATTGACTCCGAAGAAGATGGCGATCAACATCGCGAACAACGCCAGCTCGAAGGTGGCTGCAAGGTAGGGTCCGATCTCTTCCAGCACCGGACGGCCGGTTTTGACCGAGGTCCCCAAATCCCCCTGAAGGATGTTCCCAAGGTAACGGAAGTATTGGATGTAGAGGGGGTCATTCAACCCCATGCTCTTCTCCAGCCGCTCCACCGCTTCGGGAGTGGCCCGTTCCCCCAGGATCGCTTTGGCGGGGCTTCCCGGAATGGCATGAACGATGAAAAAGGTAATGATGGACATCCCGATCAAGACCGGGATCAACATTAAAATTCTCCGGATCGTATAGGCAATCACGTTCTCACCAACCTTTCCTTCCTGACTGACCCACCTGACACCGGGTCCGAATCGGTTAAAAAGAGGCGGCATTGCCCTGACGCAACGCCGCCCTTTTTTGGGTCTTATTTTTGGATGTCGACTTCCGCCAGGCTGTCGGAACCCTTCGGATGGGGAACATAGTTCTTCACGTAGGATTGAGCGGCCAACGGCGGGGTCGCATGGACCAGCGGAACCCAGGGTGCGTCTTCACGGATGATTTCCTGCGCTTCTTTGTAAAGCTCGGTACGCTTGGCTTTGTCCGTTTCCCGTTGTGCTTTGATCAAGATGTCGTGGAGCTTGTCGCTTTTGTAGAATGCGATGTTCTGGGCGGGAATCCGGGCGTTGTCCTTGTCCAGAAGCACGTAGAGGAAGTTGTCCGGGTCGCCGTTGTCACCGGTCCAGCCCAGGAGGGCCATGTCGTGCTTTCCTTCTTCCGTGGCTTCCAGGTAGCTTTGCCATTCGGGGCTGACGATCTTCGCTTTGATGCCGATTTTCTTCAGATCAGCCTGGATGTACTCGGCAATTTTCTTGCCGTCGGGCATGTAGGGACGGGGTTCCGGCATCGCGTAAAACTCCACTTCGAATCCGTCTTCGTACCCGGCTTCCTTCAAAAGCTTCTTGGCTTTTTCCAGGTTGTACTCATAAGGCTCGATCTCGTCGTTGTATCCCCACATGGAAGGCGGCATCGGGTTTTTGGCCGGTTCGGCCAGGTCCGCGTAGAAGCTCTTGATCAGACCTTCTTTGTTGACGGCGTGGTTGATGGCCTGACGCACCTTTTTGTCGTCGAAGGGCTTCTCTTCCATGTTGAAGGCCAGGTACCCGACGTTGTTGGGCGGTCGCTTGAAAAGTTGCAGTTTGTCGTTCTGCTCCACCGTCTTGGCATCGTCCGGGTTGAGCCCGTCCATCACGTCGATGTCCCCGGATTGGAGAGCGGTCAGGCGGGCGGAGTTATCCGGAATCGATTTGAAGATGACCTGGTCCAGTTTCGGAAGGCCTTTCTGCCAGTAATCTTCGTTTTTGACGATGGTGATGGAGTCGCCTTTTTTCCAGCTCTTGAACTTAAACGGTCCGGTCCCCACCGGATGTTGGGCGAATTTGCCGGGGTCCTCCTTCACCGCTTTCGGGGAAGCGATGGCAAAGGGAGACATGGCCAGATTTTGCAGGAACGGACCCTGCGGCTCTTTCAGTTTGAACTCGACCGTGTAATCATCCACCGCTTTCACGCTTTCGATAAGGTGGCCTTCATCCCCCTTAAATCCGCCAAACATGGAAGCGTAGTAGGTGAAATCGTCTTTCTTGCCGGATTTGTGCTCCTGGTTCATCCATCGCTCAAAGTTGAAGACAACGGCCTCGGCGTTGAAGTCGGTTCCGTCATGGAACTTGACGTCCTTGCGCAAATGGAAGGTCCAGGTCTTGCCGCCGTCGGATGTCTCCCACTTGGTGGCCAGGGCCGGACGGACGTCCATGCTGTCCTTCTCGTAATCCACCAGTGTTTCCATCACGTTTTCGGTCACGCGGAAGGATTCACCGTCGGTGACCAGCGCCGGATCCAATTTCGGTGAATCGGCCCCGCGTCCGTAGATCAGGGTTTTCCCCTGGCCTCCGGCATTCGACCCCCCGCCGCCGCAGCCGGCCAGGACCGTCGATAACACAAGTACGAATCCGATGGCGATCCATAACGATTTGTGAATTTTCATCTTTGATATGACCCCCTTAAACCTTTCAGATGGATTCCAGCTTATCAGTCGCGCTGGAAGTATTGTGAAAAAAAGTGAGCGGCGGCATTTACCCGAAGCCGCTCCGGTTGCACTCACAGAGTACAAGTCTCGCCGGGGTCGCTTCTCTCCCCGGTCTCGCTATGCACTCACAGAGTACAAGTCTCGCCGGGGTCGCTTCTCTCCCCGGTCTCGCTATGCACTCACAGAGCACAAGTCTCGCCGGGGTCGCTTCTCTCCCGGTCTCGCTATGCACTCACAGAGCACAAGTCTCGCCGGGGTCGCTTCTCTCCCGGTCTCGCTATGCTGTCCTGCAGGGTGTATGCTCTGTCCGTGGCCGAATCTTCCTGCTGCGGCAGGGGCCAACGCCTGCGGATGCAACACAGAGAAGCTTTTGCCCCTGAATGCCCTTGCTGCTGATTCTCCGCCGGGCAAAACAGCAAAGTCGCTGTTTCGGGTAAACGCTTCCCTTCTTCTGAGCCTGACCATCAATCACAACGCTTCCAGAAGTTCTCCCTTTCGACAACACCTCCTTCACGGAATCTCATTTCTCCAGCAGATGACAGGCCGCGAAATGACCGTCTCCGTGTTCCTTGAACTCCGGACGCACTTCCCGGCAGACGTCCATCACATGGGGACAGCGGGTGTGGAAGGCGCATCCCTTCGGCGGATTGCTGGGACTGGGAACGTCTCCGCTCAGGATGATTCGTTCCCGCTTGGTTTCCGGGTCCGGCACCGGCACGGCGGAGAGCAGCGCCTGGGTGTATGGATGGAGCGGGTTTTCGTACAATCCGTCCCGGTCCGCCAACTCCACCATCCGCCCCAGGTACATCACGCCCACCCGGTCACTGATGTGACGGACCACGCTCAGGTCGTGGGCGATAAATAAGTAAGTCAAATCAAACTTTTCCTGCAAATCTTCCAGAAGATTCAACACCTGCGACTGAATGGAGACATCCAGGGCGGAAACCGGTTCATCGGCGACAATCAGTTTCGGCTTGACCGCCAGCGCCCGGGCGATCCCGATCCGCTGCCGCTGCCCCCCGCTGAACTGGTGGGGATACCTCCCGGCATGGAAGGCATCGAGGCCCACGACCCGGAGGAGCTCCTTCACCTGTTCTTTGCGCTCTTTGGCACTGCCGATCCCGTGCACCTGAAGCGGTTCTTCGATGATTTCACCGGCAGTTTTCCGGGGATTGAGGGAGGCGAAGGGGTCCTGGAAAACCATCTGCAGTTCCCGGCGCATCCGACGCATCTCTTCTCCTTTCAATCGAACCAGGTTCTTCCCTTCGAACTGCACCTCCCCCGATGTCGGCTCTTCCAGCCGGAGAATGGTCCGTCCGGTGGTGGACTTTCCACAACCGCTTTCACCCACGATTCCAAGCGTTTCCCCTTTGTTGACCGAAAAGGAGACGTTGTCCACCGCTTTCACTTCGCCCACTTTCCTGCCGAACACACCGCCGCGGATCGGGAAATATTTTTTCAGGTTGCGTACGTCAAGAATGGACTGTGGTTGTGCCACGATCCGCATCCTCCTTTTTCTCTTCTTCCAACCAGCACCGACTCACCCGGTTTTCACCCAGGGTGAAGAGGCCCGGTTCCTTTTCCCGGCAGATGTCCATTGCAAATTCGCAACGCGGGGCGAAACGGCACCCTTGGGGCATCGATCGTGGATTGGGAACGTTTCCCGGAATGGAATAAAGGCGATCGGTGCGCTTGTCCAACTTGGGGATGGATTTCAGAAGACCTTGGGTGTAAGGATGCCGGGGGTCGCGGAACAAGGTTTGGATGTCCGCTTGCTCCACCACCTGTCCGGCATACATCACCACCACCCGTTCACACATCTCCGCCACCACCCCGAGATCGTGGGTGATCATCAGAATCGCGGTCCCCGTCTCCTCATTAAGGCGCCGCATCAGGTCCAGGATCTGGGCCTGGATGGTCACATCCAGCGCCGTGGTCGGTTCATCGGCGATCAGAAGCTTCGGACGGCAAACCATCGCCATGGCGATCATCACCCGTTGCCGCATCCCTCCGGAGAGCTGATGAGGATACTCGTCGAGGATCCCTTCACGGGAAATCCCCACTTCCCTCAAGGTTTCCGCAGCCAATCGCCGGGCTTCCTTTTTATCGAGCTTCCGGTGCTGCCGGATGGCTTCCACCATTTGGTTTCCGATGGTGAACACAGGGTTGAGGGAAGTCATCGGTTCCTGAAAGATCATGGAAACCTCGTTGCCGCGGACTTTCCGCCACTCCTTCCGCCCAAGGCGGGTCAAATCCTTACCCGCCAACCGGATGGAGCCCCCCGCCACCTTGCCCGGGGGCTGGGGAACCAGTCCCATGACCGAGAGGGAGGTGACACTTTTTCCGCAGCCGGATTCCCCGACCAGTCCGACCACTTCGCCTTCACCCACGGTGATGTCCACACCGTCGACCGCCTTCACGACCCCTTTGTCCGTGTGAAAGTGCAGTTTGAACTGGGAGATCTCGAGTAACGGTTCAGTCATGAAGACACCTCAATCATCGTGAAATCAGACATTAAATTCGTTGAATCGAAGAAAAAGAATGAATCCTTTCACCATTGCTATATTCGATATAACTAAACAATTCCCCTTTCGTCAATAAGTATTCAAAAAGACGGATAATGCTAAATCTTTTCACCGATCGCCTTGAAATTCTCCAACCCCTCTTCCCGTCGGGGTTTCGGAGTGTTCGCACTCATCGGACAGACTGAATCTTGAATAATCTTCCATGGTATTAAATGGATTTAAAAAAGAGGAAAAACACGGGCGGGCTCCCGCCTCTTCCTCCTTGGGCATCGGCCCCTCTCCTGATAGAATAAGAGAAGCTCATCATCGGAATCGGAAACGGAGGAGAGAGCGTGACGCAAGCGGAGGAGAAAATCGACCTGTCCCGGTACGTCTCCAACCAGGACAAAAACGTATACGCCATCTATAACCTGCCGGAAGAAGTGATCGCCGTCATCTTCGCCTATGTAAGCCGAAGCCCGGCCGGATTCCGGGAAAACCTGGCCAAGCTTCTGAAGGACGATGAACTGGCCGTGGGCGATTCCTCCGGCGGAATGGCCACCGCCTACTCGGAAAAAGCGGCCCGGTTCCACGAAAAGTGGGTCGTCGGTTACGGACACAGCAGCGTCGCCGAACACGCCGTCGCCCACTTGGGAGTGGAGCAAATCAGCCGTCTGGCATCGGCGGAACTGGAACTGGCCAACACCTTCAACAGCTTCACCGAGTACAGCCAACGCTATCAGCGGCCCGTACGGGGTTCTTTCCACATCCCGGCGGAACTGGAATCCCGCCCCGCGGCCAAAGAAGCGTTTATCCGGCTCAACGGGAAAGCCTACGATACCTATGAACGCCTTCTGGCGGGGCTCGTCCCTTACCTGGAAGCCACCCTCCCCCGGAATGAAGGGGAAAGCGACAAGCGGTTTTCTTCCCGCGTGGAAAAAGTGGCCTTCGAAGACGCCCGTTACGTTTTGACCTTGGCCACCCAAACCAGCCTGGGGCTGACAGGCAACGGGCGTGCCCTGAGGGACACGCTGGTCCGCCTGTTGTCCAGCCGTCACTCCGAATCCCGGAAACTGGCCCGGCAGATGGAACGGGAGATCAGTCGTGTCATCCCCACCTTGCTCAAACACGTCCGGCCGAGCGATTACCTGCTGGAAACCCGGAAGGAACTGATGGAGAACCCCATCCAACCTCCGGAAACCTCCTGGCGTGGCCGCGCCTTTGACGGACCCTGCGCCCGTTTTGTCCGCCTGCCGGATTATCGGCAAGCGTTGGAAGATTTGTGCGCCCACCTGCTGGTGGAAGCATACGGTTTCTCCTGGGAGCAGGCGGAGTCGGCGGTAAAGCAAATGGAACAAAAGGAAATGGAGACACGACTGGAAGCGGCCTTAAAACACCTGCGCTTCTTCGACAACCCGAAGGATTTGTTCCGTCATCTCTTTTACACGATGGAGCTGTCGGTTTCGGAAGCCAATTGGCATCAGTTGCTCCGCCACAACCGCGGCACCCACTTTACCTTCGGGGAGCCCGCTGTGGACTGGGGGTACACCGTTCCTCCCCACGTGCGGGCAGCGGGGCTGGCGGAACCTTTTTCCCGGTTGGTGGAAGAGGCGGACCGTGTCCACGAACAGATGATGGAAGAATGTCCGGAAGCCGCCCCCTATTGCGTCACCAACGCCCATCACCGCCAGGTGGTGGCCACCGCCAGCCTGTGGGAGATGTACCACCTGATCAACCTCAGAACCACACCGGAGGCCCAATGGGATATCCGCCATGCCTTCGAACAGCTCTTCACCGAATGGGAAAAAGAACACCCCGTCCTGGCGCGGTACGCCAAACGACGGGGATGAAACAGGGATGAGAAAACGAACCCCCGGGGGAAGGTGAGAAATCCCCTTTCACCTTCCCCGGGTTCACTCCCAATTTTCTGAATCATTTTAAGCGGGGAGCCGGTCATTTCTATTCCTCCCAGTCTTCTTCATCGCTCATCCGGTATGGGAATTCTTCCCCGATTTCGGAGGTGTCGCGAACCAGCGACTGGCAGGATTCATCAAAATTGAAGGGAATGGCCTGTCTGTACGGAGGCGGAATCAGATCGGCGTTTCGATCCTCCAAATTCAAACCATCAATCCGTTTTCCGGCGGAATTCCGTTGTTTTCTCAATATGTTGACGGCGATGTTTCCGATCTGTCGACCGAGACGCAAGCCCTGGTTGTTATCCACCGGGAAATGAACACCCGCATACAATCGGGAGATCGCACACTCCCGGGCCAATTCATGCAACCGTTTGGATTCGGGCGGGAAAAAATGGCTCAGTACGCCGGCCGCTGTGGCCGCCATGACGGCATGTCCGGATAGGTAAGCGGGGAAGCGCGGGGTGCACAGGATGGTGGCCAAGCTTCGGTCCAACTGATTGGGACGGGCCACATCCCAGAGATACTTCAAATACCAGACAACGACGAAGGCATCATTTATAGCGGCTTGGGTTGCCGCCAAAACCCGGGCCGCTCTCGGCGGCGAAAAACCGTAGGTGTCGATCAGCCGGTCGATGATTGGCGTCCACTGCTTGGTTGCCACTCCGGCTCCCCAATATTTCGCGATGATGATCTGACGCGGGGTGATCGTATTGAGCGTTTTTTTTGCACCCTTCGTAACTGTTTATGAAAATCGATGGTGTTGGGATGTCTGATTGCTAACCGGATCCGTTTCCCTCCCCGGGTTCGGAATGTCCCCTTCGGCCCCCGTTTGAGAAAGCAGGTGGGCCATGATCCGGCCAGCGGATTGACCGGGTTCGTCGGCGGATTTCTTTCCCCGGCATAGGGAAGCCGGGACCATCTGGGATGCTTGCGGTTCAACCTCCACCCTCCAATCCGAGGTTCTACATTTAGTTATGCATGAGCCCAGAAAGGAGTGAGAGATTTTTTACATACAAAGAAATCAGCGCAGCTCCGTTCCTCTCTTCCCTGCAGTATAGCCCGTATTCCGGGACGGAACCGTCAGAAGATACTGGTGGAAGGGGAGCCGTTGGATGGCTTTGACCGCTCCGACCGTGAGCAGGAGGACCAGGAGGAAGAGCACCGGGAGAAAATGGGGCCTCCACATCGATGCGGGAAGGACCTGTACCAAACACAGAATCACGAGGGGATGCACGAGATAGATTCCGAATCCCAGGCTTCCGATCGTCTGAAGCCCTTCCCGAAGCCGGACCGCCCGGCGGATAGACGCATACAGAACGGAACCGGTCAGGATCAGGACCGGAATATTGAACAGGTTGGCCAGTCGGCTGGAACCGTACATCCCCAGCCATTGATATTCCACCACCGCTCCCGCCGTGACCACTGCTCCGGCGATCCAAGCGGCAACGGCCGCGGATTTTTTCTGGAACCATTGGGCCAGCCCGTCCC
Source organism: Melghirimyces profundicolus (assembly GCF_003054245.1). Lineage (GTDB taxonomy): Bacteria > Bacillota > Bacilli > Thermoactinomycetales > DSM-45169 > Melghirimyces > Melghirimyces profundicolus. Next base: position 2,309 of record NZ_QBKR01000013.1, on the reverse strand, counting down.
AGTGAAAGGCCAGCCACCCTCCGAACAGGAAATAGAAGATCCAATAAGGCAGGGATGCTTTGCTAAAAAAGGTAAATCCCTTTCCGATCCAGCCGGGCAAGTCGGTGACGTCCCCCATCAGGACGGCGGCGTTTACAACCAGGGCGGCCGCGGTTCCAACCCACCAGGCCGCACGAGTCCGAAGAATCCGTTGCAGAAGCGGAAATACCAGATAAAACTGGATGACCACCATGACAAAATACAGGTGATAAAAAACATTGCCGGACAGAACCGTCTTCAACCAGTGGTCGAAGGAGACAAAATGATCGATCCCGTACCCGAATTTCAAAATAGAGAGATAGATCGTGCTCCATACCAGATACGGAACGATGATCTTGGTCGTCCGGGACCGGATGAAGCGCGGCAACGAAAATCCTTTCACCCTCACCTGGTTAAAGAGGAGAAAACCGCTGATCACGGCGAAAACGGGCGTACCGAACCGCCCGATTTGATTCATCCCAGCGGCGACGGGGTCCCAGTACCCCTGCCGGTAAAACACCCCCGCTGAAACGTGAACGGCCAAAACGGCCAGACACGCCAGCGCCCGCACAAAATTGATTTCGGAAATAAATCGTGCCGGTTTCATGGATGAAAACCCCCAGCGACTCTTTTTTCTTCCAACATAACACAAAAAGAACTTTGAAACGGAGCATTCATCCAACCTTAAATAAACAAATGTTTCCTTAACAAAAAGGACCGCCGATCGTTCCCGGCGGTCAGGTGACCCGTGCGGTTCGGTAGCCTTTCTCACCCGGGGCGGCGGATCCGATTTTCCCCACCAAGTACGGACCCCAGTCCGTCAGGTTCAACAACCAGGTCAGAATCCCCGGCACGACCACCCCGGCGGAGAACAGGAGAAAAAGGCTGACGGCATAGGGGAGGGACCCGGTGGACAGCCACCACTGTCCCACATACATCATGGCGAGGGGATGAAGCAGATAGATCCCGTACGAGAGCCGGCTGATCAGGACCAGCGCGGCCGGAATCCGGCGGAGCCTCATGGCAAGCCCGAACAGAAAACCAAGGGCGGCCACGGTATACAGGAGCATATCCACCCGCTTGGAAGAGGCGGTATGGACCAAGCCCGTCATTTTGAGCAGAAGCACTCCGGCCATGCAGACGAAAAAGCTCCACCCCACCCAACGCCATCGCAGACGGATCCACTCGCGGAAGCCGCCCAGGTTGCGCCCGATGTAATAGGCTGCGGTGAAATAGAACAACCAGCCGGGGAAGGGCAGTTTGTGATGGGACAGGAGAGCCGGATCCACCAGATCGAACCGTCCGGCGGCCATAACGACGGCCAAGTAAAGAAAGTTGATCCCAAACGAAGTGACCAGAACCGGAACCGGCGGCCAATCTTTCATGTAACGGATGAAAATCCGATGGAGGAAGTAAAACTGAAAAATGATCAGGACAAAGTATCCGTTCCAGCGGCCGAACACCACGATGTCCACCGCCCGGCTCCAAAACTCTTCAAAGGATGCTTCGTAATACAGGATGGTGTAGAGCAACCCGATCGCGATATACGGGATCAGGATGAACCGGATCCGTTTTCCCCAGAATCCCGTGGGGGTTCGGTCAGGATACGCGTGGGCGAGCAGCAATTCCGATATGCAGATGAACAGCGGGGTGGCAAACATCATTGCCAGCTGGAGAGAGCGAAACGCTTCTGTTTCCAAGGGGGTCAGGTCATAAAGATCGATGTTGGCCGAGATGGCGTGAATCAACACCACACAGAGGCAAGCGATGGCCCGGACAAAAAACAGCTCTTCGATAAAAGACCGCCGTTTCAGGTGGTTCAAAGCCTCCCCCCCTCTTTCCGTCAATGGACCTGCCACCTGTATCTTAACATAAAATCCCGGCGGGAACCGGTCCTCCATCACCCTTAACAAAGAAATGAGCAAACCTTAACAATCCCCGCGCCTGCCCCGCACCCCCAATGCCTGTATGGTGAGTCCCGACAAAAGGAGCCGCCGCATCCGGGGATTCATATTCCGATGGATTCATGAGCGGCTTCAACACGTTGTGCCCTCGCTAACAGCCTACAGGAGGTACTCTTTCTTTTTCACAGTGAGTTCTTTCTTTAATGGAATGCTCCTAACTTGTTATTCGTTGGTGATTTTCTACTATCTCCCTTGAAATGACCTGTATATAATAGAATGTAATGTTATGTATCAGGCCTGTTGATTAGCCAAAATTTCGGATAAACAAAAAGAGCACTCTCCTGTATAATGGGAAAACCCACCACAGTTTACCCACAAGAGAGGTGC
>NZ_QBKR01000012.1 GCF_003054245.1 Melghirimyces profundicolus | reverse complement strand
GGGAGCGAGCGACCCAGGCGAGACTTGTGCTCTGTGAGTGCATAGCGAGACCGGGGAGCGAGCGACCCAGGCGAGACTTGTGCTCTGTGAGTGCAGCCGGAGCGGCTTTGGGTAAATGCTGCCGCTCACTTTTTCACAACGCTTCTATGTGCCGGTCAGTGCTCCACCCGCCAGGTGCCGTCCCGGCGTGGATCCGCGGCACCCTCCAGCCGACCGTTCTTCAGATCCAGCTTAATCGTATGGATGTTTCCAAAATAAAGGGAAGATGGGGTGCTGGTGGCCGGATAGCCCCTCTTCATCAGTTCGTTGCGGACGGACGGCGGGAACTCTTTTTCCATGGCGACCGTGTCGTTCTGGATTTCGACATAGGACCTCGGTGATCGGATCGCCTCTTTTAAGGGCTCCCCGAATTTGAGGTGGCGGGCCAGGGCTTGGCCCACCATGGCCGGGATCCGCCGCCCGCCTGCACTTCCGATTCCGATGATCGACTCTCCCGGTTTCACAAGGATCATCGGGGTGGTGTAGCTGTAGGGTTTTTTTCCGGGCGCCCAACGGTTGGGAAACTTGGACGTGATGCTGAAGTTCTTCAACTGGTTGTTCAGAAAAAACCCTTTCACGTACACACCCGAACCGAAAAAGTTGCTGACGGTGTTGGTGGCGGAGACCATCATGCCGTCTTTATCCACGACCACGAAGTGGGTGGTGTTGTCATGGTCTTCTTCGTCCGCCCGGGAGTCCAGCTCGAAACGGTATTCCGGTGAGAGCTTCTTCTTGTCGATGCTGGAAGCCAATTGATCCGTATGAGCGCGGGAGATCAATTCCGCTTGTGGCACTTGCACAAAGTTGGGGTCCCCGATTTTGTGCAACCGATCCCGGTAACTCCGTTTGTAGATCTCCCCTGTCAGGTGGATGAAGTCGGCCGGGTTGTCTTTGGTCTCTTCGATCTTCAACCTTTCCATCATCTGCAACATCTGAATCATCATGATGCCGCCTGAAGGAGCCGGGGGGGCCAGAACCTCATATCCGGCAAATTCGCCTTTGATCGGTTGTTTCTTTTCGACTTGATACCGCGCCAAATCCTGCATGGTGAGGGCCTCCGTCTTGCGGACCATCTCCCTGGCGATGGATCCGCGGTAGAACACATCGGAGCCGCCTTGTTGGATCTGTTCCAACGTCCTCGCCAATTCGGTCTGTTTCAGAATATCGCCCTTCTTCAACCCCGCCCCTTCGGGATAAAAATGAGGCAATTCGTCCACCGGCATCCGGTAAGCGGCATTTTCGATCCGGGATTCATCGATGGAAGAGATCTGGTACCCCTCCTCCGCCAAACGGATGGAGGGCTCAATCAGCTCCTTCATGTCCAACGTGCCGTAATCCTGATGCACGGCCTCCATTCCTTTGACGAACCCCGGAACTCCGATTCCCAAGGTGGATGGCCTCCCGTTGCGGGGGGCCTCCTCGCGATAATCGTAGACCGCGGGCTTCCTTTCGCCCCCGGGATAGATCAGCATGGTTCCGCCCCCGCCGATTCCCGAACCGTGGGGCTCCACCACCCCCAGGGCGTAGGCCACCGCAATCGCCGCGTCCACGGCGTTTCCTCCCCTTGAGAGGATTTCCATCCCCGCCTGGGTGGCCAAAGGATGGGCGGAAGCGACGCTGCCCCCCCTCTGTTTCCCTTCCCCGGCCAGACTGGAACGATAAAACGCTTCGGAAGAGTATGCCGGATTCCCTTGAGACTCCAAATAGGTCACACCGGCCATCCCGAAAACCAAAATAATGGTAAGTGCCAGGTTTAACGTTCTGGAACTCATCGATTACCCCCTTCCTTCCCTGCCCTTGCTTTCAGGATCCGGGAGTGATCCATTTCGTGAACCAGCCGGTTCCCTTTCCGTTTCCACATCCGTTTAAATGCTTCACTGAACAGGGGTTGATCCGTCACCTGAAGATAGACCCGTTCCCTCCGGTACGCCCCCCAACCACCGTCCAGAAGCCGGGGCCGACCTTCCCGGATCAGGAGGGGATGAATCTCCAGCCAGGCTCTCCCATCCTTGAAAAGGCGATATTGGAACAGGGCCGATTCCTTGGTCCGGGACCACCCCTGATCGGAAATGAAGTTTCCCGTGCTGTACAGGATCATCGCCCCTTTGTAAAATTCAACGGGTTCCAGCACATGGGGATGATGACCCACCACAATGTCTGCCCCGGCGTCCGCCAAGGCTCTCCCGATCGCCCGCTGACGCGGGTGGACATTGCTGTCGTACTCCACTCCCCAATGGATATGGACGACAACCAGATCGGCATTCTTCTCCGCACTCCGGACGAGGGGCAACACCGATTTCAGATTGGCGGAACGGACTCCCGGCCGATTCTGCCTCACCGATGTCCCTTTCTCCACCACATCGGTCATTCCCAGCGTGGCCACCCGGATCCCGTTGACGTCCTGGTAAACAATCCTTTCGGCGTCATAGCGGTCCCGTCCGGCCCCCACGCCGGGCAGGTCCGCATCCCGAAGTGCCTTTTGGGTATCGGCCATGCCGGGTCCGCCATAGTCCATCATGTGGGTGTTGGCCAGATTGACCGAGGTGAAACCTGCCTTCTTAAGAGCCTTTGCCGCTCCAGGACCGGTGTGAAGCAGGATTTTGTCCTGCAGTTTCGGATATTGCTCCGGATCTTGCAACAGGAGGGGCTGGTTGAAGTTTCCTGTTACCAGATCGGAAGATCGAAGGTGAGAGCGAACGCCGTCAAAGAGGGAATCATATCCGCTCCTTTGCACGACCTTCCCCACGTGACGACCCATCATCATGTCTCCCACCATGGTCATGCTGAGGACTTCTTTCGGATTTCCGGTTCCGCCGGTGCCGGCGGAAACCTCGTCCTCCCCGGACAGGAACGGGACCGACACAAGCACGCCCAGTGTCAGAAAGAAGGCGACGGCGGTGTGAAGGGGAGCTTTCTTTTTTTGCTTCTTCGTCCAACGAAGCATCCGTTGTTTGAAATGCAGCTTCTTCATCCCGGTCCCTCCCCTCAAAACAGATAGTAAGCAAACATCGTCAGAAAGGTCAGCCCCGAAAGAATCATCGTGCTTCCCACAGTGGGGATCAATCCCTGTTTTTGAATCGTATTGGCGATCAGTCCGGGAACGATCACGCCGATCCCGCGAAATTCAAGCACTTCAAACGGGACCATGGGATAAAAATAGTCAAAAGCCAACTTCAGAAGAATGCCCGTCATCAACATCGCCGCAAATTTCCTGCGGCCGTACAGAATGGTGATTCGACCGATCCCCTGGGTGACGATCAGATACGTCAAAAAACTTAAAGAGAGAACGACCAAAAGAAACAGGGGCTGGTCAAAGACCAGACCCAGATATCCCGGCACCACCAGCCCGGCCGGAACCACCCCGGTTTTTTCAGCGTAAAGCAAACTGAAAACGACCCCGATCACCAATGAGATATATAAGTCCGAACCAAACAAACCCGGTTCCCCCCACTCGTTCAACTTGCACTGTCGATCGCATGGTTTCTCATTTGCTCCAGTTGTTCACACAGCGGTTCGGCGGCACCGTGGATGTTTCCCACTCCGTATACGACGCGGTCCCGGAGGAGGGGATGAAGGCGGCGCATGATCTCCCGGGTGGATGCCCCTTCCAGATCCAGAAGGCCATCGGCAGGGACCCGGCCGCGCCGGTAAGCTTCCACCACCGGACGCACGGACTGTCCGATCACCACCAGCGTGTCCATTTCGATTTTCGGCAGCACGTCCACTGCGAACTGCTCGGTCCGATCCACCCGGTCCGGACGGCAATTCATGATCACCACGGGTTTCCGTTCCGTGGGATAGCCCAGCTCCACAATCCGGTGCCAAATATTCAGGGTGGATGAAGCATCATTGGCGGCAAACCCGTTGGCGAACCAGGCGGGCCGAACGGGGTCACCGACGGGAATAATACTCATCGCCCCGGGATCCGGGGGCGCGTTTAACATGCCGCGGAAAGCCGTCTCTGCGTCGATTCCCACCGCCTCGGCCACGGCCAAAGCCAAGGCCGCATTTTCGGGAAACACCATGTAACCGAATCGGCGCAGATACTCTTCGGGGATCCGTGACGTGTCGCAAACATGGAGCTTGGTTCCCCGTTTCCGTGCGATTTCTTCAAAATAAGGAACGTAAGGGCTTTCATTCACCACCAAGTGCCCGTTGTATGGGATGGTGGCCGTGAATGCCTCAGCCACTTCGTCCAGCGTGGGGCCCATCACATCCATATGGTCTTCCAGGACGTTTACAATCACGCCCACGTTGGCACAGAGCATCCGTTCCTGAAACACGATCTGGTAATCGGGATGGACCGCCATGCATTCACTCACCAGGCATTCCGCCTTCAGACGGGCGGCCTTGGCCACCACCTCCTTCTGTTCGCGGATATTGGGCCCTTCGGGCCGCCGGATGATGGGTTCCTCCTTTTCACGGTTCCAATAAATCATCCGGGCCTGGGTTCCCGTTGTTTTCCCCACGGTTCGGAGTCCCGCTTCCATCATAATCCCGGTGACCAACCGGGTCACCGTTGATTTTCCTCTGATCCCGTTGATGTTGATTCGCAAAGGAATGGAGTCGATCGCTTTTCGATGCCGCCTCCACTCCCACACTCCCAGAAAAAAAACCAAGCCGGCCAAAACAGGAATCAAGAACATCCCTTTTCACATCTCCCGAAAAATAAAGCCACTTTTAGGTTTAAAATGGAGCAGTAATATTGAAACACTTGGATGTTAAGATTTCGTTTATATTTTATTTGGAATCCTATAATACAAAAAAGCCTTCTCATAAAAGAGAAGGCTGGGCAGAGATCAAACGAGCATCCCGGCGATCGACGCGCTCAGAAGAGAAGCCAGGGTTCCGGCCAGAACCGCTTTCAGGCCGAATCGGGCGATTTCACCCCGGCGCTCGGGGGCCATTCCGCCCAACCCCCCCAGCTGGATGGCAATGCTGGATAAGTTGGCAAAGCCGCACAGGGCAAAGGTGACCACTGCCACGGTTTTCGGAGTCAACGTGTCGATCTCCGGGGCAAAGTTCGTATAGGCAACAAATTCGTTCAACACGATTTTCTGACCGATAAAGTTGCCCGCCGTCATCGCTTCCGACCAGGGAACTCCGATGATAAAAGCGAGGGGCGAAAACACCCATCCCAACACTTTTTCCAACGTCAGTTGCGGGTAACCGATGAGCACCCCCAGGTAACTCAAGATCCCGTTGAACAGAGCGATCAACGCAATGAACGCGAGGAGCAAAGCCGCGATGTTGGCTGCCAGACGGAGACCGTCCAGCGCCCCGGAGGCCGCTGCATCGATCACGTTGGTGTGGTCCGTGTTCCGTTCCACCTTGACCTTGTCCATGGTTTGGGGACGTTCCGTCTCGGGCACCATCAGCTTGGCGATGACCAGCCCCGCCGGTGCCGCCATGAAACTGGCTGCCAGCAGATACTTCAGGGGAATTCCCAAAAGGGAGTAGCCCACCATCACCGACCCCGCCACAGAGGCGAAGCCTCCTGTCATCACGGCAAACAGTTCCGAAGAGGTCATCCGGGAAATATACGGCCGTACCATCAGCGGAGCTTCCGTCTGCCCCATAAAGATGTTGGCCGTGGCGGAAAGGGATTCCGCTTTGCTCGTACCGAGGAGCTTGGAGACCGCCCCGCCGAGCAAGCGGATGATCCACTGCATGATCCCCAGGTAATAGAGAACGGAGATCAGCGACGAGATAAAAATAATGATGGGCAAAACCTGCAACGCAAAGATGGGACCCTCATTGCCTTTTAACAGATCCCCGAACAGAAATTGAATCCCTTCGTTGGCAAAGTTGACCAGGGCCTGCACCTTTCCGCTCAGCCAGCGCAGGGCGCTTTTTCCCGTCTCCCACTTCAACACGATCAGAGCAAACCCCAGCTGGATGGCCAATCCTCCCAGAATGGTCCGGTATTGAATGGCCTTCCGGTTGACGGACAACAGCCAGGCAATCAACAGGACGACAGCCATTCCGCCGATCCCCCACAAGACCTTCATCATCATCACCTTTTCCGACATCATTCTTGGAAATCGAATTCCATGTCCCCGATGCGAACCGTGTCGCCGACTTTGGCCCCCTTGGCGCGAAGAGCATCCTCAACTCCCATTTCCTTCAGTATGTGGGAAAAACGCGCCACCGACTCATCATATTGAAAATTTGTCATCTTGACCAGTTTCTCCACCCGGTCTCCTTCGACCACAAACTTTTCGTTTTCTTTGCGGATGGTAAAGGCTTCTTCCGGTTCACGGCTTCGGTACACTTTTCGCTCCTCTTCCGTTTCTTCGGCGAAAACCTCATCCGGAATCGAATCGAGAAGATCGGCCACCGCGAACAGAAGTTCCCTCAGCCCCTCCCGGGTGGCCGCGGATACGGGGTAAACAGGAATCTCCTCCCCCACGGATTCTTTGAATTGCTTCAGGTTTTCCTTCGCACCGGGAAGGTCCATTTTATTGGCGGCCACCACCTGGGGACGCCGGGACAGGCTTTCCCGGTACATGGTGAGTTCTTTGTTGATGTTCACCCAATCCTGGTAGGGATCCCGGCCTTCGGAACCCGACATGTCCACCACATGAACCAGCACCCGAGTCCGTTCCACATGCCGCAGGAACTGATGTCCCAGACCGACACCCTCATGAGCTCCTTCAATCAGACCCGGAAGATCGGCCATGACGAAACTCCGACCCTCCTCCACTTCCACCACCCCCAGATTGGGGTGGATCGTGGTGAAAGGATAAGCGCCGGTTTTGGGCTTGGCGTGAGAGACGGTGGACAGCAGGGTGGATTTCCCCACGCTGGGATAACCGATTAAACCGACGTCGGCCAGAAGTTTCAGCTCCAGGTCCACCCAGAGTTCTTCTCCGGGCTCTCCGTTTTCCGCCACATGGGGGGCCGGGTTTTTCGGGCTGGAAAACCGGATGTTTCCCCGCCCGCCCCGACCTCCCCTCGCGATCACCGCTTCCTGGCCGTGACGTGTCAGATCACAGATCACTTCATCCGTGTCCGCCACTTTCACCACCGTGCCGGGAGGCACTCGGACCACCAGCGGGTCCGCGTTTTTTCCGTGTTGACTCTTGGAACGTCCATTTTCACCTTTCTTTGCCTTGAAATGCTTTTGGTATCGAAAATCCATGAGTGTCCGCAGTCCTTCATCCACACGGAAAATCACATCGCCTCCCCGGCCGCCGTCACCGCCCGCCGGGCCTCCCCGCGGTTCGTATTTCTCCCTTCGGAAAGCGACCATGCCGTTCCCCCCGTCGCCTCCCTTAACAAAGACCCTTACTTTGTCGACAAACATATCGTGACACCGCCTGTTCTATGTATGACCTTCTGATCGGATTCGGATCCGGATGCCTTCTTCCGGTCCGGAGCTTTCCAGAATTATTCCCTCCGAACTTAGTTTTTCCCGAAGCCCTTCCCAATCACCCGTTTTCACCGACGCCGGTTCCCACTCCGGCTGCAACGTCAACCGAAGGTCGCCGTTTTTCCGTATCAGCTTCAGATAGACGTCCGCCGGTTCCGTATCGGATTCGGCATATTCTTGCAGCCAGCCGGCCGTTTCCATCAGGGAAAGCCGGGCACACTCCCCCAACCCTTGCGGCAACCGGGCGGCCTCTTCGTCAATATCCGTCACCCACCGCCACTCCGGGAAACGCTGGTTGAGAGTGATCAGGGCCAAGGCCAGGGAAGGGGAACCCACCCTCGAGGCCTCCCGTTCCATCGTCAACCGTTCCGACAACTCCTGAAGGTAGGGAGCGATCCGTTCGGTTCTCCCCAGGGAAACATACCCGAGCAATACCTGGATATGGTTCATGCAATCATGACGTTGCCGGCTGATAAGCCGCAGCTGGGAGCGAATTCGATCCCGCCGGGTACGCTCCTCCCATTCTCTCTCTTGATGACGCAATCCCCAGAGGATGACCGCAAAAAGAGACAAACCCATCGGAATTCCGACGGGCCATCCCCAGGGTTGCACGGAAAGCAGCAGGAGCCCCCCGCCCAGAGGCACGGCTCGCTTCAACCAAACGGACCATCCGTACGCCATCCAACCTCTCCCATCTTTTAATGTGCTCGGAGGCCCCTTCATTTTAATGGATATTTGTCCATAAAAAAACCCCGGCCTATTTGCCGGGGTTGCACCCTTAAGCTTGAATCTGGACTTCTTCTCCCGGGTAGACGCTGACCCGTTTGCGGTCACGCCCCATCCGTTCGAATTTCACGACGCCGTCCACTTTGGCGAAGAGGGTGTCATCGCCGCCGCGGCCCACGCCGATCCCCGGATAGATCTTGGTCCCTCGTTGACGTACCAGGATGCTGCCGGCGTTCACCAGTTGGCCGTCACCGCGCTTCACGCCGAGGCGTTTGGCGATGCTGTCCCGACCGTTCTTGGTGGAGCCGACCCCTTTCTTCTGGGCGAAGAACTGAAGGTTCATTTTCAGCATGGTGTCCACCTCCTTCAAAAAAGATGGTGATTCACTTTCGGATCATACGAACATATGAAGGGTACTCCTTCGCCACCGATTGGAGAGAGGCTGCCATCGCTTCCAGCAGGAAGCGGACCCGTTCCCTTTTTTCGGGATCGAGATCTTCCGGAAGCCGGCAGTCGAGATAGCCGCCTTCTTCCTCATCCACGTCTTCCTGATGGATGCGCACCCCCAACAGGGTTTCCGACGCATTGGTCAGGCCGATCGCAATGCCGGTGACCGCCGCGCAGACGATGTCTTTTCCCGCTTCGGCATAACCGGCATGCCCTTGAAGGACCACTCGCTCCAACCGTCCTTCACCGTCATGGAAGAGCGAAATCCGTATCATGGAATTCTGCCGCCCGTCAGGCTTCGATCTTATCGATCATCACTTTGGTGAAGGGTTGACGATGCCCTTGTTTCCGTTTGTAGTTCTTCTTCGGCTTAAATTTAAAGACAGTCAACTTTTTCCCTTTGCCGTGCTTTTCCACTTTCCCGGTCACTTTGGCGCCTTCCACCACGGGGGTGCCGATCACGGTGCCGTCTTCTTTGCCGACGAGCAGCACTTTATCAAAAGTGACCGTTTCCCCCACGTCTGCGGGCAGTTTTTCAACAAAGACCGCTTGTCCCTCTTCGACGCGGTACTGTTTGCCGCCGGTTTCGATCAGTGCGTACATCCCGGAACCTCCTTCTTGTGAAGACTCGCCAAGCCTGGGTGGGAGTGGGCCCCCTTTTTCCATACCCAGCCTGAGCGGTATCAGCTTACTCCGGGAGAGCAAGCGCAGATTACACAAAAGAAATCGTACCACAGACCCCCTCACTTGTCAACCTAGAAGCGTTGTGAAAAAGTGAGCGGCAGCATTTACCCAAAGCCGCTCCGCACAGAGCACAAGTCTCGCCTGGGTCGCTTACGCTCCCCGGTCTCGCTGTGCTGTCCTTCAGGGATGCAGGAACTGTCCGCTCCGAATCATCCTGCTGCGGGCAGGGGCAAAACGCCTTCGGATGCAACACAGAGAAGCTTTTGCCCCTGAACGCCCTTGCAGGCTGATTCTCCGCTGGGCAGGACAGCAAAGTCGCTATTTTGGGTAAAACGCTTCCCCCTTTTCTCGAAATGAATATTAAATCACACGCTTCCAGGGGGTCGGATGTCAGGCGATCAGATCCCCGATCCGACCGTCGGTTTTCCGGTCATCGAAGAAGTGCCGAAACACCGCTTCCTCCGGTAACGGCCGCCACTGGCCCCGCCGGTCTTTCACCATCAGGATGTGATACGCTTCCTTCCGCAGTTTTTTCAAAACGGACAGCAGGGCATCCTCCCGGGTGACGGGAAGGCGGACAATTCGGGCATGGGCGGGAACGTATCCTTCCCTTCGGCGAATCAGGAAGCGCATGTACTGATAATCCCGTTGTCTGAACGCCGTCACATTGGAGTATATCAGGAACAGAGCGATAATGGCCAGATTCAGGTCCCATCCTTTCCCCGAAATGCTGTACATCAGAAGAGAAACACCGCCGGCCAGACTTCCGGCCAAGCTCCACTCCAGAGTGGTCCGGTAAGGCAAACGGTAACTCAGAATCGCCTGCAGCACCCTTCCCCCGTCGAGGGGATAGATCGGAAGCAGGTTGAAACCCGCCATCAGGGCATTCCCACGGACAAAGTATTCCATCCACTCCTGGGACCACCATCCCAACCGGAAAAAGACATACCCGAACAAAACCATCAGCACATTGTGAAACGGGCCCGCCAAAGCGACAGCGATCTCTTCCCTGGAAGAGACGGTTCCCCACTCATCGCTGTGTGCCACTCCTCCAAAGGGAAGAAGTTCAATGCTTCTCATCCGCCATCCGAAGGACCGGGCCGCCGTCACATGTCCCAGCTCATGGATGAACACCAAAACAAAAAGGGTGGTTACTTCCATGAATTGCCCCGTCCATACAGAAGACAGGATCACCACCCAAAACAGTCCGTGAATGCGAATGCGGATTTCTTTCCAGGGAAAGAATTCATTCAATGGGCACCACCCCTGTCGGGTCGACGAATTCTCCTCCCTGTTTCAGGGCGAAGAACAGCAGGGGCTCACCGTCTCTCCCTCCCACTTCCCCGAGAAGTTCGCGGGCTTTGACCCAATCTTTTTCCTTCACCCGGATCTTCCCCAACCACCCGTACCAGCTCTCCTGTCCGTCGGCGTGACGGATGACCACCGTCTGTCCCAGCCCCTTCTCGGGGCCCGCTTCCACGACCCAGCCTTCCGCCGCGGAGACCACGGGGGCATTGGACGTGGCGCGGATCACCACCCCCTTTTCTCCCTCCCGGTACGGACGGACCACCTCTCCTTTCAGAGGAGCAACCCAAGCGACCGGTTTCCGATCCCCTGATGGACTGTTCTTTCCCTCGAAAGCAGGGAGAAAGGCCGGGGCACTCCCGATGTTCCGTTCGTACCATCGGGCCACTCCCTCAAAGTTGTAATCCCTTTCCATCACTTCCGCTATGAAAGCCTGGGCAACTCTTGCTGAAGGTGTCTGGGTTTGAAACACCAAGTAAGTGCCGGTCAGGAGAAAAAATGATAAAAATACCTGGATGAGCAGACGGCTCTCCTTCTTTTTTCTCATTCCTTCCCCCATCCAGTCCCCCGACCGGTTCCAGGGCAGCTCGTCCCATTTGCCCGCCGGGTGGCTTTGCTTTTTTGTTGACGGAAGACGAAACCCGCTTCCCGGATCCCCCGGATGCGCAAACCTCTTTCCTTCTTTGATCTCCCGGACCCGCTTCTCCCGTCTTTTGCTCACTCCCCTGGACCATTCCCGCATGAGACTTCCACCGCCTTTTTGTTCCGCCATGGATTGGTACATCCTATGACTTGTCTCATCGGGATATGCCCAAGCAAAAACCCGGCATTTAAGCCGGGTCATCATCAAAGAAAATGTTTTTGAAACCAATCGGCCGCCTGCGTCACTTCGGCCCGGGTAAGCTGGTGGCCGCCGTTTTGCCATGAAACCTCCACTTCCGCACCGGCTTTTTCCAGCAGTCCCTTCAGCTCCACTGTCTCCTCCGGCGCACAGATGGGATCGTTCCGTCCGGCTCCGATCCAGACGGGAATCCCGGTCAAATCGGGTAATTGGATCCCCCGCCGGGGAACCATCGGGTGATGAAGAGCGGCCCCGGCCAGTGACTGAGGGTAATGGAAAAGGAGACTTCCGGCCATGTTGGCGCCATTGGAATAGCCGACGGCCACTAACCGGCGCCTGTCGAAACCGTATTGCCGTGCGGCGTCATCCAGAAAATCCTTCAGCTCCTGAGTTCGCTTCAGAAGGTCCTCCTCGTCGAAAACCCCTTCCGCCAACCGCCGGAAGAACCGGGGCATCCCGTTTTCCAGAACGTTTCCCCGTACGCTCAAAACCGGGGAATCAGGAGAAATCATCTGTGCCAGGGGCAGGAGATCTTTCTCGTTGCCTCCCGTGCCGTGGAGCAAAAGCAGCGTCGGATGGCCGTCTTTTCCTTCCCGGAAAAGGTGCTTCATTCTCCGTCCCCCTCCCGCTTCCGCACGTCGACGGCCGGAAGGAGGTTCTCAATTTTATCCCGGTGGGGTTCCAGCCACGGAGGCAACTTCAGGCTGCTTCCCAGGGCTTCTTTCGGCTCATCCCGCTCGAACCCCGGCGGATCTGTGGCAATTTCAAACAGGATACCGCCTTGTTCTCTGAAATAGATCGATTTGAAATATTGACGGTCCTTGACAGGAGTCGGTTGAAAACCGTATTGGGCCACATGGGTCCTCCACTCGAGTTGGTCTTCATCATCCTTTGCCCGCCAGGCGATGTGATGTACCGTACCGGCCCCCATATAGCCATCTTGGGGAGGTGTTTTCAACACATCGACGATGTTGCCGAGCGTATCCTTCGACCGGAACCGGACATAACCGCTCTCTTCACCGACTCGGGACAACCCCAATCCGTTCTCCAGAAAATCCATCGTCTTCTCCGGAAGTCCGGAATACAGGATTCCGCCCCCGAACCCTTTAATCGCCATTTCTTCCGGAATCCCCCCGCCGGACCAACGGCTGTTGGCCCCTTTCCGGCGGGCCACGAGTTCCAATTTTAAGCCGTGGGGGTCGTCAAACTGCAAAAACTCTTCACCGAATCGGGTCGCTTTCATCACCGAAACACCGAAGGCTTTCAAGCGGTCCTGCCAAAAGTCGAGACTTCCCTCCGGGACGGCAAAGGTGGTCACCCCCATCTGACCGGCACCGATCCGTCCTTTTCTGGCGTCGGGCCAGGGGAAAAACGTCATAATCGTCCCGGGATGCCCCGATTCGTTTCCGAAATACAGATGGTATGTCCCCGGGTCGTCAAAGTTGACCGTACGTTTTACCAACCGGAGACCCAACACACCTGCATAGAAATCCACATTTTCCTGCGGTTGACCGACAATCGCCGTAATATGGTGAATGCCGCCGGTCTCTTTTCTCATGGGAATCTCCTTTCTCAAACCAACAATACTAAATGAAGTATAGTTACTATATTTTTGTCAGTATTGTAACCCCCGGCTTTCACTTCGTCAACCGGTTCCCACGGTTTGGGAAAACATTCCGCGGCGCGTCAGCGGTAATTGACAACCACAGTGAAATTCCTCTCATCATGCGGGATCACTTGTTGGATAAACGTATACTCGGCCTCTTTTTTCTTCTCCACCTGTCGGATCACGGCTTCCAATCCTTCGGACAGGCTTTTTTCCTTCACGTCCAATTCGATGAAAATTTGATGATATTCCATGTTTCCGCCTCCGATCTCCGTTCGTTTTCACTATATTGTTTCCTTCCCGGAAAGATGGAAAAACACGATCCCCCAATCCCAGTTTCCGGGGATCCCATATCCAAAAAAGCATCCCCCAAAAGGGATGCTTGGTTCAGGCAAAGCCCAGCCACCGTTTCATTCGTCCCAGGAATTTCCGTTCCTTTTCCAACACCAGGAGAGGAACCACTTCTCCCTGGATTCTTCGGGCGATGTTTCGGTAAGCTTGGGCCGCCAACGATTTTTTATGTAAAACGATGGGTTCCCCCTGATTCCCGGAACGAATCACTTCCTCATCATCCGGTACGACGCCCAAAAGATCAATGGCCAGCACCGAGACCACTTCGTCCACGTCCATCATGCCGCCCTCTCTGACCAGGTGGGGGCGTAACCGGTTGACCACCAGTTTGGGCCGGGATACTTTTTCCTTCTCCAACAAACCCACCACCCGATCCGCATCACGGATGGAGGCGTTCTCGGGAGTGGTGACAACGATCGCCCGGTCGGCCCCGGAAACCGCATTCTTAAACCCCATTTCAATGCCGGCTGGACAATCGATGACCACGCAGTCGAATTTTTCCTTCAACTCCGCGATCAACCATCGGAGCTGCTTGGAGTTGATCGCCGACTTGTCCTTCGTCTGGGCTGCAGGCAACAGGTAAAGAGCTTCGCAACGTTTATCTTTGATCAGCGCCTGTTCGATTTTGCAGTTCTTCTCGATAACGTCCACAATATCGTAAATAATTCGATTCTCCAGCCCCATCAGGACATCCAGGTTCCGAAGGCCAATATCGGTGTCCAACAGACACACCTTTTTCCCGGCCATCGCCAGTGCCGTGCCGATGTTGGCTGAAGTCGTCGATTTGCCGACGCCGCCTTTTCCCGAAGTTACGACGATGGCTTCCCCCACTCTTTACCCTCCTCCCCGTTACAAATCTTCATTTATGCCTTAAAACGGTGGTCTTTCCACTCGTGAATATCCGGACGAATCCGACTGATTTGATGCATCTTGTCCACAGCAATCTGCCCGTTGACAAGATAAGCGAAGTTCATGCCGGAGGTTTCGGATTCATCCCATTCATCGGGCGGGCGGGAGACGACTTCGGCAATCCTCAGTTGGGTCGGATGCAAGCTGGAGGCGGCGATGATCGCCGATTCATCCCCTTCTCCCCCCGCGTGAGCCAAACCCCGGAGCGCTCCCAGTACAAAGATACTGCCGGTGGAACGAACGTTTCCGCCAGGGTTGACATCTCCGAGAAGGAGCAGATCGCCCCGGTGCTCCAACACCTGCCCCGAGCGGACGGTGCCGGCAAGCATCTGGATTCCCCGGTTGTCCACCAGGTACGGTTTGCCGTTGGCCGCTTCAATGGAATGGATGATCAGATTTTTCCGCGCAGAAAACAGTTCGCGCATTTCCTTTTCCTCTTCCCGGGTGATCTGCCGGTTTCCCAGCTTGATCCACACGCGGGTATCGGGTCCGTCCCAGAGGTTGGAAGCATTTTCCAACTTGTACTTCAGCTCGGAGAGAATGGCTGAAAAGGGACGGGATTCATCCAAGAGGAACAGGAGGCCGTCTTTGGTTCCTTTAATGGTCACACCCGGTCTCAACACTTTTCCCATAATCAGTCACCCCGCCTCACTCTAGGTTTTCGGCACACGCCCCGGAAATCCTTCCTCCATGTCGGAGATCCCCCCTTCCGACACGAGTTTTCCCTTCAGTCAAAGAGTTGCACCGAACGGGGGTGAGTACGTCGAATCATCCACCGAACGCCCCGGTAGACCGGATAAGCCACCACGATGTTGATCAGGACAGAAGGGAGAATGTGAAAGATCAAGGCTTCCATCCAGGGCAATTCCGTAATATTGAACAAACGGAACCAACCGAAGCTCAGCAAGAGGTGAAACGCCTGGCAAAGACCGGTCGCGAGGAGGGCGACGCCCGGTCCGGAAAAAAACTGACGGGAGATCAGTCCCGCCGTGTATCCAGTCGCCGCCGTGCTGAAGGCATAGATCCCCACAGCCTGCCCATATACCACATCATGGAGCAAACCGAAACAAAGACCGAACCTCAACCCGGATTTCCGTCCACGGTAGAGAGAAAGAATAATGACTCCGCTGGCCACCAGCTGGGGGATCCAAACCACCGGAAGCCCCCAGGCCTGGGGAGCCAGTTCCTGCAACACGGTTCCTTCCAACAAAAAAAGAAAGGAGAGGAAACCGGTAAGCAACCAGACCGCCACTTAATCCACTCCGTTTCCTTCACCTTCTGAATTCAATTTCTTCCGGTGTTCCTTCAGCTTGATTTTTGCAGGATCGCGGACCACCATCACATAATGCAGTCGTTCAAAACGGGCCGCCGGTTTCACATAGACCATGCGGTCCACCCCGAAATCCCCCCGCTTCACTTCATCCACGGTTCCGATGAGAAGATCGCCCGGGAAAATATCGGACAAGCCCGAGGTCACCACCAACTGTCCCTTTTTCAATTTGGCTCCGGAAGGAATTTTTTTCAACAACAGCCGTTTTTTCTTTGCATCATACCCTTCCAAAAGGCCAAAAATTTCTTCGTCACCCGTCCGGACATGGGCGGCGATTCCCGGAGCACTCCCTGAATCGGTCAGGAGCTGTACATCCGCCATATGATCCGTTGCCGCCGAGATGCGGCCGATCAGACCCTCGTCCGTTACCACCGGCATATCCGTCCGGATCCCGTCCACTTTGCCCCGGTCGATCACCACGCGGTCATTCCACCGGTCGGGGCTCCGTGAGACGGTCCGGGCCGTGATCACGTTCTTTTTGTCCCGCTCGATGTAACCGGCGGCTTCTTTCAGACGGCGGTTTTCCTGTTTCAGGCGTTTCACTTCCGCTTTCAGCCGGAGAACGTTTTCGGGGCCGGCATCACTCCCGTTCACTGCCGCCGTATCCCCGTCAAACCAGCCCGCCACCAAGCGGGTGGGACCCTGGATCCAGCCGCTCAACCATGCATGGGTGTTTTTCACTCCGGCTTCCACCCATGTCACCTCTTCCCGCTCCCCGCGGGTCATCCCGACGGAGACCGTCAGCAGGATGACCGACAACAAGATCACAAAAAGACGACGGTTGGCAAACAATCGGGAAATCAACGGCCCCACCCTTTATGGCCGGCTCCCAAACCGGGAAGAGGTGATTCCGGCTCCGGAAGTGAAAAGGTGGATGTTTTCCAGGGACTGTCCCGTGCCGATCGCGACGCAATCCAGGGCGTTTTCGGCGATCACCACGGGCATCTCCGTCTCGTCGGACAATCGCTGGTCGAGGTTCTTCAGAAGAGCTCCGCCTCCCGTCAGTACGATCCCCCGGTCCATAATATCCGCCGCCAGCTCCGGAGGGGTCTGTTCCAGGGTGAGTTTGACTGCGTCGATAATGGAGTTGATCGTATCATCGAGGGCTTCCGCGACCTCCCGGGACGTGATCTGAATCGTTTTGGGGAGTCCGGAAATAAGATCGCGCCCCCGGATGTCCCGGTTGCTGTCCTCCGCCGATGACGTTGCGGCACCGATCTCCAACTTCAGCGACTCCGCCGTGCGTTCCCCGATCATCAGATTGTACTTCCGCTTGATGTATTGAATAATGGCTTCGTCCATTTCGTCCCCAGCTACGCGAAGGGATTTGGCGGTGACGATTCCCCCGAGGGAAATCACAGCCACCTCCGTCGTACCACCCCCGATGTCCACCACCATACTTCCGGTGGGTTCCCAGACGGGAAGACCGGCTCCGATCGCGGCGGCAAAAGGCTCTTCAATGGTGTAGGCTTCCTTCGCTCCCGCTGCACGGGTCGCCTCCTCCACTGCCCGTTTTTCCACGGCCGTGACTCCCGAAGGAACACAGACCATCACATTGGGGCGGCGGGGGAGGTACACCCGCTGGGTTTGCGCTTTTTTGATGAAATATTCCAACATGGTGGCCGTCGTATTGTAGTCGGCGATCACTCCGTCTT
Organism: Melghirimyces profundicolus; assembly: GCF_003054245.1. Classification (GTDB taxonomy): domain Bacteria; phylum Bacillota; class Bacilli; order Thermoactinomycetales; family DSM-45169; genus Melghirimyces; species Melghirimyces profundicolus. The sequence goes on along the minus strand of NZ_QBKR01000012.1, from coordinate 100,136 downwards.
TCATGGGCCGGATGGCCACGATGTTGCCGGGCGTCCGTCCGATCATGCGTTTTGCCTCACTTCCCACCGCTTTAATCTCCTGGCTCCCCGTTTCCAACGCGACGACGGAGGGCTCCCGCACCACGATCCCCTGTCCTTTCAAATAAACAAGGGTGTTGGCAGTACCCAGGTCGATGCCCATGTCCCGGGTGAAACCGCCGAATTTCTGAAAGACCGTCTCCGTTCCCCCGTTGTTTCCTTTACTCCCAAACCAGAATCGCATGGTGACAACTCAGCCCTTTGCTTAAGATTCCTGCATATCGTTGGGTCACACCGGTAAGATTCCTTTTTCTTTCATACTGTAAAATCGGTTATCTCCGATGATGATGTGATCCAGGAGCTCGATGCCGACAATGCGCCCTGCCTCATACAGACGTTCGGTCACGTGAACGTCTTCCCTGCTGGGAGTGGGGTCCCCGCTCGGGTGATTATGTACGCAGACCACGCCGGCGGAGCTCCGTCGAATCGCTTCCCGGAAGACCTCCCGGGGATGCACCACCGAAGAATTGAGACTCCCGACAAAGATGCATTTTTTATCGATTACCCGGTTCTTGGTATTCAAAAACAGACAAAGAAAGTGTTCCTGTGACTGAAATCTCATCTCATCCATGACATAACCCGCGGCATCCCCGGGAGAGCGAATCACGGCCCGCTCCGCCGGAAGCGCACGGCTTACACGGCGGCCCAGCTCAATACCCGCCAGAAGTTGCACCGCCTTCGCAGGTCCGATCCCCTTGATTTGGATGAGCTCATTCAAGGTGGATTCGGCCAACCCCTTCAGGCTTTCCGTTTGTGCCAGGACGCGGCCGGCCAGTTGGAGCACGGACTCCGACGATGTGCCGGTCCGAAGAAGAATGGCGACCAGTTCGGCATTGGAAAGGGAAGAAGGGCCTTCTTTGCACATCCGTTCCCTCGGACGTTCTTCTTCCGGCACATCGCGAAGCATCAACTGTTCCGGTTGAGTCAACACCCTTATGACCTCCCAGATGACCGGCCAATAAGGATCCGCGTGATGTCCCTCCTGGATGCTATCCCTTATTTTCCGGGGCAAATGATGGTTTCAGGACCGGGTACCCCATCTCATTCATCATATCGTACAGAAGGGGAAGCGACATTCCCACCACGTTGGTGTAACAGCCGTCAATCCAATCCACCCACAAAGAGCCGATTCCCTGAAGCCCGTAGGCTCCCGCCTTGTCCATCGGCTCTCCCGTGGAGACGTACCACTCGATCTCTTCCCGGTTCATGTTACGGATCATCACTTCCGTGACGCGATGGTCGATCAGTCGGCGGTTCACCTTGCCCTCCTTCACTTCCACGAGGGCGATCCCCGTACAAACCTGGTGGGCATTCCCCTGCAGCCGTTCGAGTATTCGGATGGCTTCCCGTTCGTCCCCCGGCTTCCCGATAATTTCATCTCCCAGTGCCACCACGGTGTCGGAACCGATCACCAGTGCCTGTTTTTTTGTATGAGCCACCGCCAATGCTTTCTTGGCGGCCAAAATCTCCACCCATTCCCCCGGAGAAGGATCCCCGGGAACATCTTCCGTCACCGAACTGGGATGAACGGAAAAGGAGAGACCCAGATTCTGAAGCATTTGCTTTCGACGGGGGGACCCGGAAGCAAGCACGAGTTCCGGCTGCATGGGAGCCCGACCTCCTTCAATCTGTGCACGATTTTTGTCATATTTCCTCTGTTTTATATCCAGTCGGGTCAGACCGGAAAAAGCTTCAAAACGAAAGAATCGACCCTGGCCCGGGCCCACCCGGACAGCCGCCCCGAACCCGGACGGACAGGATCGGAAAAATTCATGAGATACAAATTCAGTTTAGCAAAATCGACAGGGTGGAACAAGAAAATTCCCCCTTCACCGAAGGGCATCCACAAATTTTTCGTAGGCCAGGGCATACCGGACCAAACCCTCCTGAATTTGCCAAAACGTCGCGGTCCCCGGCTCCTTCTGATAACCCCGGCTGTTTTGGACCACCTGGTCCAATCCCCTGACCATCTGCACGAGGTGGGGTTTGGCCCGGTGAGGAATCACCTTTTCCAATTCCGGTGCGGTTTGGGCAACGTCACTGTAGTTTTGGAACACTTCCTGCCACACCGGCTCCAAGGAAACCGAACCTTGATTCCGCAGCCCTTCGGCGCTTTTTTCACCCATCAGCCGAAACACGTGATGCCCTTTTTTGATCAGCCCGGAGATGTCTTGACGGCTCTTCTCCCGGGAGACACCGGAAAGGGAAAGAGGCTTGTCCGCGATCGCCACTTTCTTCAGCTGGATCTCTTCTCCTTTTTCCTTTAAAAGAGCGGCCACCGTCCGCGCCTCTTTTTCTTCCATGGCGATGCCGCGGTAAATGCGGAAGGGGGACTCTTCCGTGGAGACTGCCGCTCTTCCTTCCGAACGTTTTTTTCTTACGGTTTCCAAAGCCCCGGACCGCTTTTCAAAAGTGCCGCCCTGGATCAAGACGGCCGTAAGCTCGGGGAGCCGGTACCCTTTTTCCTCGCCGGCTTTCTCTTCGCTCTTTTCTTGCCCTTCCTTTCCGATCCCCGACTTTTCCACGTCACTGGGCATCTCCCGCAGATGGGAGTCTATCGTCCGGTTGGAGAAGTCCGCGTCATCGGAAAAGAAAAGTGTCATGGTCACCAGACCCATCAATCCCCCCAGAAGGACCGCCCCCGCAACGGCCGTGATCACAGACCGGATACGGCCTTCTTTTTTCCTTCCCCGCTTTCTCCCGGAGTAGGGACTGCCCCACCCGATCAGCTCCTCATCGCTCTCTTCCCGGACCCACCAGGCGAAAAGGGGCCTCCGGATTCCCGGGTCCCCGGGCGGATTTCCGTGGGGGAAGCCTTTTTCTTTTCCGGCATCCGCTGAAGGCAAAGGTCTTTTCGGCTCGGGGGAGGAGAGCGGTATCGTCTCATTCTTGGTCCGTACATTGATCCGAAGTTTTTCCATCGGGCCATCGTCTCCTTCTTGCAACGGGTACTACCAATCTATGTTTTGATAGATTGAGATAGAACCCGGGAAAAACGACAGGTCCGACAGGCGTGTTGGTTCGGTTTGGCGGATCGTGCTTTGCCACCCGGCCCTTGGCCATCCGGCAAGGAAATGAAATGGGTCCGCTGTGAATCTCAGTCAGGCAGGGGCAAATCCGTTCCATGCTGGCTGATTCTCCGCCGGGCAGGACAGCAAAGTCGCTGAATCACCACGCTTCTAAACCCTTACACCGAGGAGGGAAAAATACCAGACAACCCACTCCCGGCCCCACAGGTAGCCGGAAAGCAGACCGATCGCCAGATGGGGGGCGAAGGGAAGGGGGGTTCGTCCACGAGCTCTGCCCGAAAACAGCAGGAAAAGCGCCCAGAGCCCCCCGGTGCAAAAGGCGACGGCCAACCCCGCGGTCAGACCGGCCCCGCCCAGAGCAAGGCCGGAGGCGGCCACCAGTTTAATGTCCCCTCCCCCCACTCCCCCGCGGAAGATCCGGGAGACCGCCAGCAGAAAAATCCCTCCCGCCAGAGCGGCCACCGGAAACGAAAGCCACTCCCCCACCGTCGCCGCCCGGAACACCAGGAACAACACTGCCGCGGTCACATTGAGCCTGTTCGGGATCCGCCGGCAGCTGAGATCCAGAAAGGCAGCCCCGCCCAGAAAGAGGGTGAGGAGATATCCGAGCACCCGCTCCGCTCCGGTGAAAGGGGAAGTTGTGACCAGAAAAAAACCCGCCCCCGCGTACCCCGCCACCAACCAGCGGTAAACCGATGCGCCCCGACAGCCAACCCCGCTTTTGAGAAACCAACGGCCGGCCCATTCGGGTGTTCTTGACCCGGCCCACCCCCCTGCAATCAATGCCAACCAGTCCATAACCCCTCTCCTGTGTAAAAATATGGTTTACATGCCTCATCATATCCCATTTTTCGACAAAAAGAAAGCATCATCGATTGAGATTACGGTAATGGAAAGGGCCATCAAAGGTTGGACAAGACGGTACAGTCGTACCGGATCTCCTTTTTTATTCGAGCCGAAAATTTGATATAACAAAAGTATATAAGAGTCCGTTATGGGGCCACTTTCAAAGCGAAGTCCACCGGCCGTCCGTCTGTTGACATCGGATTCCCCGGTGGAGGACATGCAGGTACTCCGGGGGCACGCATCCTTCTCTTCCCTCCCCTGCAACCCAGAAGTATTGATTTCATGTTCGTTTCGAGAAAAGGGGAAGCGTTTACCCAAACCAGCGACTTGTGCTCTGTGAGTGCATAGCGAGACCGGGGAGCGCAAGCGACCCCGGCGAGACTTGTGCTCTGTGAGTGCATAGCGAGACCGGGAGTGAAGCGACCCCGGCGAGACTTGTGCTCTGTGAATGCAGCCGGAGCGGCTTTGGGTAAATACTGCCACTCACATTTTCACAACGCTTCCGGAGGGAAGGACCGTTGCTTATGATCTCTCCGGGTGATCTGGACACCGAAGCCCCCCTGGGATAAGATTTCATGTATGTGAGGAACATTCCATCGGAAAGGTGAGGGTCTCTCTGCTGGAAGTGAAAGGATTGACAGGCGGCTATTCCAACCGTCAGCCGGTGATTCACGACCTCTCGTTCACCGTCAAACCCGGGGAAATGGTGGGGTTGATCGGGCTCAACGGAGCCGGTAAGAGCACGACCATCAAACAGATTCTCGGCTTCCTTCGTCCCACAAGCGGGGAAATTCGCTTCAACGGCCGGACGCTGGAGAATGATCCGACTGGTTTTCGCAAACAGTTGGCATACATACCGGAAACCCCCTACCTGTATCCCGAGTTGACCTTGCGGGAACACCTCGAACTGACGGCGATGGCTTACGGCATCCCCGAGGAAGTCCAACGGGAACGGATGGAGCCGCTGTTGGAACGTTTCCATATGAAAAAGAGGATCGACTGGTATCCCGATACATTTTCCAAAGGCATGCGCCAGAAGGTGATGGTGCTTTCCGCCTTTCTGTTGGAGCCTTCTCTCTTGATCGTGGACGAACCTTTCGTCGGTCTGGACCCCTTGGCGATCCACCATCTGCTGGAGAGACTGGTGAAGCTGAAACATCGGGGAACGGGCATCCTCTTGTCCACCCATGTGCTGGCCACGGCGGAAAAATACTGCGACACCTTTGTTCTTCTGAAGGAAGGGCGTATCGCCCTGAAGGGAACATTGGAAGAAATGCGGAGACAAGCCGGACTGTCCGACGCCTCCCTCAATGACATCTTCATCCACGCCGCCGGGGAGGAAGGGACATGAGGCCGATCGAATCCCTTTTTCTTGAGCGAATGAAGCACGCCTGGAAAAAAGGAGGCCGGTATGCGGCCCTGATCGCGAAAGGCCTCCACTTCCTTCCGATTTTCTTGTTGATCTCGCTTTACTTCGGATACAAGTGGCTTCTGGCTGAGTTGCCGGAAGATTTTCCCGTCTCTCTGCTGTTGACCGTCCTGTTCACTTGGACCCTTTCTTCCACCCGGATCCGCACCTATGTCCAAAAAGCTGATCCCGTCTTCCTTTTCCCCGACCTTGACGGTCTCAAAGGCTATTTTCGGCGCAGTCTGATCTACAGCGCCGCCATGCAGTCGTTGAAAATTTGGTTGGTGACGGTGTTTCTCTCCCCGCTCTACCTCACAAGGGTGGGGGAGGTTGCCGGTCTTGGGTCCGCCTGGGCTCTCCTGACCCTCCTGAAAATCTGGAACATCGGGATCGTGTGGCTGGAAATCCACCGGGAGGACCGGCGGGGCGTCCACGCCTTTCTGCGGTGGGGGACCAACGGGTTGATCACATGGTGGCTCTTTTCCGGGCAGTGGTTCGGCTGGCCGCTGGTGATCGGGGGAATCTGGCTGGGTTGGCTTACCCTCCACCACATTCGGTTCCGCTCTCCCCGGCACCTCATTCCCTGGGAGACCCTCATGAGATGGGAAGAGCGGACCGTATCCGCTTACTACCGTTTGGCCAACCAGTTCATCGACGTCCCCCATATCGGGAACGACGTGACACCGCGCCCGGTCTTTTCCCTCTTGTTCCGCCGTCTTCCTTCCCGCCCGGAAAACACTTACCTTTTTCTTTATCTCAGGACCTTTTTCCGATACCGGGAACCCTTTGGGGTCTTTGTCCGGTTGACTCTGGTGACCGCCGTTCTGCTCGCATGTCTGCCCGCTGCAGGGTGGTTCTCGGCGTTCATTCTGTTGACCGGCCTTTACGTGACGGGGATCCAGCTCCCTTGGATCCGCCGAATCCACCGGTACCAGCCTTGGTTCCGCCTCTATCCCCTGCCGGAGAAGCAGAAGCGGACCGACTGCTCCCGGCTGGCCTTTTGGTTGCTTGGTGCCCAGTCCAGCCTGGCGTTGTTGCCCCAATACTGGGCGTGGAACAGCCCCCTTCCGTTCCTTCTCCCCATACTCTTGCTCGGATGGGGAGCCGCCTGGTTCCTGAGTTGGATCTATCTTCCCCGCCGTCTCCACAAACGAAGTTCCCTCCGGTGAGAGAGGGAACTTTTTTATTTCCACACATCCGGGTTCATTCCGTCGTACCACTGATAAACCTCTCCTTTGCGGTTCACTAGCAGCGTTGTGAAAAAGTGAGCGGCTGCATTTACCCAAAGCCGCTCCGGCTGCACTCACAGAGCACAAGTCGCTGGTTTGGGTCAACGCTTCCCCTTTTCTCGAAACGACCATGAAAACACAACGCTTCTAGGAAAACAGAAACGGGGTGATTGATGGTGAGGGGATACTCTTTGGATTTTGGCTCCCGTTTCCGGACGACCCCTTTGAATCCTTTCCGGACGAATTGCCGGATTTTCCTTATCTTGGTTTAGTCCAGTGATCAGGGTCCCGTCCGTCTTGTCGAAAAGACGTCACAAGATCGATACAGATTCAGACGGGAACCATGTTCCAGAATCCGATCTCCCGGAATCCCAACCGCCGGTAAATGGCCCCCGCCCGGGGGTTATCGTAAAAGAGGCACAGGGTTTTCCCTTCCGCCAGAACTTCCCGGCACAGCCTCCCCATCAGGCGGGTGGCCAATCCCCTCCTCCGGTGGGACGGGAGGGTGCCGACTCCCACCACCATCGCGGAAGCGGGGTTTTCGGCCGTGGTGCGGGCCATCGCCACCGCCCGGCCCGCTTCTTCCACCCAATATCCCCGGGAGTCTCCGGATTGGAGCCATTGTCTCAATTCTTCCTCCCGGTACGGCCGGGTAAATTCCCCGATCGCACGGGATAACGCAACCAGGGCGGAAACATCCGGCAATTCCATTCGCCGGATGGAGAGAGTTCCGCTCTGTGCAGGCTCGGTCAGTTTTTTTGGATCGGTCAGTTCGGCAAAATGGGTGTGTCGCATGCGGTCCCACCGAAACGGCAGTCCCGATACCTTTCGAAAGCGTTCAATCACCCGGTCGATCCCGTGGATCATTTCGACCTTCTTTCCCTCCCGGATCACCGAAGCGAACCCTTCCACATCGAAATCTCCCGCCGCGCAGGGGATCCAGTTGCCGTGGTACCGAAGCAGCACCGCCCTTAGACGCTCTGTTCCGTCAAAGTCTCCCCACAACTCCTGAAAATCCGTTTTGAAGCCAAAATTGTAAATATCCCCGATGATAAACAAGTTGAGACTGCTCTCTCTTTCCAGAAACGAAAGCGTCCGTTCCCTGTCCGCTTCGGTCAGCCGGCGAACTCCCATTCCCTTGCCCTCCTTTTGGAGAATTAAAATGATTATAGCGGCGTGGATTGCGATTGACAAGAAAAACCGCCGACCTTCCGGTCGGCGGTTGTCTTCTTTCCCGTTTATTTCGTTTCTGCGGAACCGAACCCTTTCGTTTTGGTGATGGGCTTTTCTTCCCTCAGGGATTTCATCAGGGAGACGGCCATCCCGATCAGGACGAAGGTAAAGGGGAAAGCGGCGATGATCGATGCGGTCTGAAGTCCTTGCAAACCGCCGGCCCAGAGCAACACCGCCGCGGAGGCCGCCTGGATGACCCCCCAGGTCAGCTTGACAGACTGGGGCGGGTTAAGGCTGCCGTTGGTCGTCTGCATTCCCAGCACGAAGGTGGCCGAATCAGCGGAAGTGATGAAGAAGGTGCTGATCAGAAGGATGGCGATCACGGAAAGAACCGTTCCGAGAGGAACCGACTCAAGCAGTTTGAAGAGCGCGATTTCCGCACCCTGGTTGTTTATCACATCCACGATTCCGGCCTTGTCGAACATCTCCGCGTAAATACCGGAACCTCCCAGAACCGAGAACCAGAGAGCGCTGAAGATGGTGGGAACGGCCAGAACGCCCAGTACGAATTCACGGATGGTGCGACCGCGGGAAACGCGGGCGATGAAAGTTCCGACAAAGGGTGCCCAGGAGATCCACCAAGCCCAGTAGAAAACGGTCCAGCTTTGAGTCCACTCGGCTTGCTTGGAGCTTTCGAAGGGGTTGAGATTGAGGCTCATACGGGGCAGTTCCTGCACATAATTGCCCAATGTGGTGGTGAAGAAATCCATGATAAATTTGGTCGGCCCGGAAAACAGGAGGAAAAACATCAGGGCGACCGCCAGGGTGATATTGATGTTACTCAGATATTTAATTCCTTTGTTCAGTCCGGACCAAGCTGAAGCCATGAAGAGAACGGTCACCACGATGATGATGATCAGTTGCGTCGTGAAATTGTTTTGGATCCCTTCCATCAGAAAGGAGAGCCCGCCGGAAATCTGGGCCGCCCCGAAGCCGAGAGAGGTGGCCACACCGAAAATGGTGGCGAAGACCGCGAGAATGTCAATCGTTTTTCCGATCGGTCCCTTGACTTTATCTCCCAACAGCGGGTAGAAGGTGGCACTGATCACCCCGGGGGCTTCCTTCCGGAATTTAAAGTAGGCCAGAGCGAGCGCGATCAGCGTGTAAATGGCCCAAGGATGCAAACCCCAGTGGAACAGGGAATATTGCATGGCGTTTTTGGCGGCTTCCCGTGTGCCGGCATCCCCGGTGGGAGGGGCGGAAAAGTGGCTCAGGGGCTCGGCCACGCCCCAGAAAACGAGGCCGATCCCCATCCCGGCGCTGAACAACATGGCAAACCAAGTGATGTAACTGTATTCGGGTTCCTCGTTGTCTTTACCCAGCCGGATATTCCCGAGGCGGGTAAAAATCAGGCTAAGAACAAACACCAAGAAACCGGTGGCCGATAAGAGATAGAACCAACCGAACTTATCCTGAATCAGCGCCTGTACATTCCCGGTGGCGGTGGCCGCCTGTTCCGGCATCACCGACCCCCAAAGGATAAACAATATCGCGATTAGGACAGATATTCCAAATACCGCTTTGGAAACCTTTTTCACATTAACCCACCTTTGACTTGGATTTCAGCATTAATTTCATTCCCGTTCCCCATAAAAGTAAACCTGTCGTGTCAACCCAACCTGATACATGGATTAGTATGCTTCATTCATCCCCGAACCTTTCACCGTGGACACCACGGTTAAGCAGATTAGTGGAAAGTCAAAAAAATGTCAATGGAAAAAACAAACACCCCCGGCTGCGGGAGGCGTTTGTTCGCAGGACAGATCCATTATTTCATTTTTTCTTTTTGCCGGGCTTTCAGAGCCGGTACCAGATTGTGTGCTACGCGCCAGATGTCTCCCGCTCCCATGGTGAGAACCAGATCTCCGGGGCATGCCCTTTCCAGGAGATATGTTTCCACATCCTCTTTGGTGGCACGGTAGACGGTATTCGGGTTGCTGTTTTCCCGAACCATCCGGGCGAGTCGTTCCGATGTGACCCCATCGATGGGAGCTTCTCCCGGCGGGGAATAAATATCGGTAAGGATCAATTCATCCACTCCCCCGAAGGCGCGGCTGAACTCTTCCATCAGCAGATGAGTTCTTGAATAGCGCTGGGGTTGAAAAACGGCCAGAATCCGGCGGTTCATCGCTTTCAGCCCCTCCACGGTCGTCCGGATCTCCGTGGGGTGATGGGCGTAATCGTCCACCACCAGAATCTCTTCCACTTCCCCGATTACCTGAAACCGGCGCTTGGCCCCCCGGAAACGGGAAAGGCCCTCCGCCACCTGTTCGAAGGTAAGGCCCGCCTCCATACAAACGACAACCGCCGCCAGGGCATTGGCTACGTTATGGCGGCCCGGAACATGAATCGTCACTTCTCCGAGGGGGGTGCCGTGATGATTGACCGTAAACCGGGTACGGTTCAGGACCTGACGGATGTCCGTGGCGGTGTAGTCCGCTTCGGATTCGAGAGCATACGTGATCACCCGTGCTTCGCTTTCCTCGCCAATTTCCCGCAGATAGGGATCGTCCCACCCCAGGACGGCCACTCCGTCTTTCTTGACCTGGCTGAGGAACTGACGGTAAGCGCCTTTCAGCTTCTCAAAGCTCCCGTCATAATTTTCCAGGTGGTCCGGCTCCACATTGGTGACCACGGCGATATGGGGAAAGTACTCCAGGAAAGTACCGTCGCTCTCGTCCGCTTCCGCCACGACAAAAGGGCTGCTCCCCGCCTTGGCGTTGCTGCCCAGGCTGACCACTTCCCCCCCGATGACATAGGTGGGATCCGCACCGCTTTCCTCCATCGTTTGGGCGATCATGGAGGAAGTGGTGGTCTTGCCGTGGGCACCCGCCACTGCGATCCCTTGTTTGTGATTCAAGAGGTCAGCCAGCATCCGGGAGCGGTGGAAGACCGGAATTCCCTTTGCCCGGGCGGCCACCAGCTCCACATTGTCATCGGGAATGCTGGAGGAATAAACCACGCGGTCCGCTCCTTCGACCAGAACGGACTGGTGGCCGATATGGATTTCCGCCCCCAAGGCTGCCAACCGTTGCGTCAATTTGTTTTCTGCCACGTCGGAACCCGTCACCCGGTACCCCGATTCCAGGAGAACACGGGCGATCGCGCTCATTCCGTAGCCGCCGATTCCGATAAAGTGAACATGTTCCTTCGGATTCAACCCACTCACCCACCCTCAAAAACTTATTCCGACTCTATAATCTTTCTGATTTCGGAAACCAGGAACAAAGTACCGGTCACCAGGATACAATCGTGATCCCCCGCTTCGTTCCGGGCTTTCGCCAATGCTTCTTCCGCGCGGGGCACGCATTCGATCTCAAGATCGGGTTGGAGGCCGGCCGCCTTTTTCTGAAGGCGGTGGGGATCCAGCCCCCTCGGATTGGAAACGCCCGTCACCGTCACCCGATCCGCCAAAGGGAGAAGGGGAGCCAAAATCGATTCGGCATCCTTGTCCTCCAAAACCCCCACCAACAGATGAAGGCGCTCATAACGGAGATCCTGAAGGGCACAGGCCAGCGCCTTCGCCCCTTCCGCATTATGGGCTCCGTCCAGAACGATTTTCGGACGTCCTGAAACCTGTTCCAGACGTCCGGGCCAGATCACACCCTCCATCCCCTCCCGAATCTCTTCCTCATCGAGGACGGTGGCATAATACTGGCGAAGGACCTCCAGGGTCATCAGAGCGACCGCCCCGTTTTTCATCTGATGGGCTCCCCGCAGTGGAAGGTTCACCCGATCCAAGCGCCGAAAAGGACCGTTAAAGGCAAAGGAAATTCCCTCCTCTCCCGAAGAGAGGAGTTTGGAATCAAACTCATGGCCGATACGGTAGAGCTTGCAATTCTTCTCCTTGGCGCCGGCTTCGATGACCGTAAGCGCCTCAATCGCTTCACAACCGGTCACCGCCGGCACTCCCGGTTTAAGGATTCCCGCTTTCTCAGCCGCGATTTGGGAGAGACGCTCCCCTAATATATGAGTATGGTCATGGCCCACATTGGTGATGACCGAAACCAAGGGATAGACCACATTGGTGGAATCCAGGCGGCCACCCAGCCCCGTTTCCCATACGACGAACCAGGGAACCGCCTCCTTGGCGAAATACAGGATGGCCACCAGGGTCCAAAATTCAAAAGGCGTCACCCGGCCGTAACCTTCCGTCTCCATTTCATCCACCAGAGGAGCCAACCGGCCCGCCCACCGCACAAATGATTCTTCGAAAATGGGTTCCCCGTCCATGGTGATCCGCTCGTTCCAGTCGAGAAGATAGGGAGACGTAAACATCCCCGTGGGATATCCCGCCTTTTGCAACACGGATGCCACCATGGCCCCCGTGGACCCCTTCCCGTTGGTTCCGGCGATATGGATGGTTTTCAGTCTGCGTTCCGGATGGTCCAGGCGATCCAGGATCCATTCCATCCGTTCCAGTCCCGGACGAATCCCCCGGGCACACCCCGTTTCCATCCAGTCAAAAACCTCTTCCGCTGTGGAGAACAACGAACCCTCTGCCATTTTTGTTTCGTCCTTTCCTGTCTTCAAATCCTTGTCAGGGGAAAAGGTCGAAAGGGGACGGTCACTCCCCTTTCAATTCCTTCAACCGTTGAAGCACCTTTTCCCGTTTTTCCCGATATTCCCTTCCTTTCTCGCGCTCTTCTTCCACGACATGGGCGGGGGCCTTGTTGACGAACCCTTCGTTGGCCAATTTTTTCTCCACCCGCTCCACTTCTTTATCCAGCTTTTTCTTCTCTCCTTCCAGTCTGGCGAGGGTCTGATCAATATCGATCAGACCTTCCAGGGGAAGGAAAATCTCCGCTCCGGTGACCACGGCGGTCATGGCACGTTGGGGCCGGCTGACCGCACGGTCCGCCTGCAGGCGGCCGACGCCGCACAGCCGACGGATCGCCGCTTCATTGTTCCGGAATACGGAAAGGGTCTCCCCCTCGGCCCGAATCAACAGATCCACCTGTTTTTTGGGCGAAAGGTCCATTTCGGCACGAATGTTTCGGACCGAACGGATGGTTTCAATCAAGATCTCCATCTCACGGACCGCTTCCGGTGCTTCAAAGCCGGGCCGCTTCCGGGGCCAGTCCGCCACGGTGATGCTGTCTCCTTCCACCGGAAGATGCTGCCAGATCTCTTCGGTGATAAAGGGCATGAAGGGATGCAGCAGCCGGAGAGAGTGGTCCAGTACATGGGACAGCACCGAGCGGGTGGAACGCTTGGCTGATTCATCATCGCCGTAGAGGGGAAGTTTGGCGAATTCGATGTACCAATCGCACAGTTCATCCCAGATGAAACGGTAAAGGGTCTGCCCCGCGTCCCCCAAGTCATACCGCTCAAGACTCTCACTCACCCGTTCCACCGTCTCGTTCAGACGGTGCAGAATCCAACGGTCTGCCGTGGAGAGAGGGCCTTTAAGGGAGAGATCTTCCGCTTTCACATTCTGCAGGTGCATCAGTGCAAACCGGGAAGCGTTCCAGATTTTGTTGGCGAAGTTGCGGGCCGCTTCCACCCGCTCCCAGCGGAAACGCTGATCGTTTCCGGGTGTGTAGCCGGTCGACAGCATGAACCGCATCGCATCGGCCCCGTACTTTTCGATCACGTCCATCGGATCGACGCCGTTCCCCAAGGATTTGGACATTTTGCGACCTTCGGCATCCCGTACAAGACCGGTGATCAGGACATCCTTGAAGGGTTTCTCCCCGGTGAATTCGAGAGCCGTGAAGATCATCCGGGCCACCCAGAAGTAGATGATGTCGTAGCCGGTGACCAGCACGTCCGTCGGGTAGTAGCGCTTCAGGTCCTCCGTATCCGCGGGCCAACCCAGAGTGGAGAAGGGCCATAGACCGGAACTGAACCAAGTGTCCAGCACATCCTCGTCCTGCTCCAGCTTTTCGCTTCCACATTTCGGGCACCGGGTGGGATCCTCCATCTCCACGATGGTTTCGCCACAATCGCCGCAATACCAGGCCGGGATGCGGTGACCCCACCACAGCTGACGGGAAATGCACCAGTCCCGGATGTTTTCGATCCAGTGAAGATAAATTTTTTCGAACCGTTCCGGGACAAAGCGAACCCCTTCCCCGGACCGGGTATCCCGGATGGCCTGTTCGGCGAGGGGTTTCATCCGCACAAACCACTGAGTGGAAAGATAAGGCTCCACCACCGCGCCGGAACGCTCGCTGTGTCCGACGGAATGGACATGCTCCTCGATTTCCGTCAGCACCCCCGCTTCCCGGAGATCCTCCACAATCCTTTTGCGGCATTCAAACCGGTCCAGTCCTTGATACGGGCCGGCCTGTTCATTCATGGTGCCGGTCTCATCCATCACCAGAATCTGGGGGAGGTCGTGGCGCAAGCCGATTTCAAAGTCGTTGGGATCGTGGGCCGGGGTGATCTTCACGGCTCCGCTTCCGAATTCGGGATCGACATGAGGGTCGGCCACGATCGGAATCTCGCGGTTGATCACCGGCAGAATGACGGTTTTTCCGACCAGATCCCGATACCGTTCGTCATCGGGATGAACGGCCACGCCGGTGTCCCCGAGCATGGTTTCCGGACGGGTCGTCGCCACGCGGATGTGACCGCTGCCGTCTTTCAGGGGATAATTCATGTGATACAGATGACCCTGAACCTCTTTGTGGATCACCTCGATGTCCGAAAGGGCTGTCCGCGTGGCGGGATCCCAGTTAATGATGTATTTGCCCCGGTAGATGAGGCCTTTCTTGTACAGTCGCACAAACACTTCCCGGACCGCACGGGACAGACCTTCGTCCATGGTGAAACGCTCCCGGGAATAATCCAGGGACAGGCCCATCTTACGCCACTGGTCGCGGATGATTCCCGCGTAATGCTCTTTCCAGTCCCACACCTTCTCCAGGAATTTTTCACGCCCCAGCTCATGACGGCTGACGCCCTCTTCCCGAAGACGCGCTTCCACCCGGGCCTGGGTGGCGATTCCGGCGTGATCCATCCCCGGTAACCACAGAGCATCGTACCCCTGCATTCGTTTGGACCGGATCAAAATATCCTGTAAGGTCATGTTGAGTGCATGGCCGATGTGAAGGTTTCCCGTCACGTTGGGCGGCGGGATCACGATGGTGAAAGGTTTCTTATCCGGTTGGTCTCCAGCCCGAAAAAAGCCTCCCTTCAACCAGTAATCGTACCATTTGCCTTCCGCCTCTTTCGGATCGTAGGCGGTGGGCAGGTTGGATTGTTGCTCCACCATATGAACCCCCTCGTTTCTTCCAAAATAAAAAAACTCCTTTATCCCAAAGGACGGAAGGAGTTCCGCGGTACCACCTTTATTCACCGGCACAAACCGCCGGTGCGCTCGTCACCCGTAACGCGGGCGAACGGCCTGCCTTACTGACCGTGATTCAGGCAGGCGGCTCGGGGGTGACGTTCAGCGGTTTCCACCTGAAGGCCTTGCAGCCTGGAGCCTTCTCTCTGGAAGGTTTCATGCCGCCTACTCTCCCCGTCATCGCCGATGTTCATCTTGTTACTACATTCTACCCCTCTTCGACTGAACGAGTCAAATCAAAGGCCGTTTTTTACAAGAAAAACGGAGTGGATCCATGCGAACCACTCCTTCCTTCCAAATTCCGACGGGCGATTTGCTTTCGATCGTATAATAATGCCAAAAACGCGACCCTTTCCCGTTGAGGGGGTGGTTTCCAACTCTGTGGTCTGTAAGAATCAGGCGTTTATCTCCCCATACCGAAAGCCTGTTGCACGCTTTCCCACATCAACTGCGGATTGGCGAGAAAAGCCAGCAACAGCACCGTGCTGAGAAGCATGAAACTGAGAGCGAACAGGATCAGAAATCCGCGGTACATACTGCGTACCGTCGATTTCACCACGGCCAAGACAAAAACCCCCTTTGTCCACCGTTTTCTAACGTTTATTTTGCGTCTTTCCCGCTGGATTGTCCACCCTTTTCCGTGTATTTTTCAACGGACAGCCCGTTTTTTCCCGCTTCCCTTGCAAATCAAACGTCCTTCCTTCCCCTGCCACCGGTTTTCCCGGGAAAGGAGCCCGAACCAGACAGATCCCGGGGAATATATTTGCATTAGGTAAACATTCTTTCCCCATACCTCAAAGAAGGTGAGACTCATGCCCTATTTCTGGGGGCTTTGCTGCTCCCTTGCTCTGTACCTGCCTGTCAGGTGCCTCCAATCCCGGATGCAAAGAAGGCGACGCAAACGGTAAGATGCCAGCCGCTCCGGCTTTCAACCCCAAAAAACCACGCCGGGGAAAACCGGCGCGGGATCTGCTTCGGCTTTTCAGTTTTTCTTCGAACGGGACCGGACAGCGGCGGCCGCCTCCCGGGAAGCCATCTTCTTCCTTCCGCTGGTTTTCCCGGTGTTCCACACCGTGCGGACCCAACCTTTAAACAGACGCAGTCGATCCAGCTCTTCCTCCAGTCGTTGGACAGCGGAGGATTCTTCCATTCCCGTCGGGTGGTTGTAGTAGGCGGATACCGTCCGGATCACCGGTTCCGGATAAGCCAGGTGCAACGCCAAAAGTTTCCGTTCCTTCTCCTTCAGGGGATTTTCCGTTTGATACTCTTCCAGCAATGCAAACGGGTCGACGACTTCATCTCCGTCAAAAGGCACAAATCGCCGTAAAAACATCGCCACGTCGACGACGGGACTTCCCGCTTCGGCATGGTCGAAATCGATCCAGCGCCACCCTTCCTTCCCCACCAACAGATTTTGAGGGTGCAAATGACCGTGGATCAGCGTGATTCGGGGAACTTTCCCTCCGTTTGACCGACCCACCTTCTCCAGTCCCTGAATGGCAAAGGAAGCCGTTTTCTCAATATCTTCCCCATGGGAAAGAAACGCTTTTTCAAAAGGAGAGGCAAACTCCCGTTCCGAAACCGCATTCCGCCACTGTTTCAACTGCTCCTGTGCTTTCTTTTTCCGGCTCAGACCGGCCGTCACCGCCGGGGAATCCGGCTTTCCCCTTCCCGCGGTCAGCGGTTCGCACAGTTTGTGGAAACGGGCCAGATCCCGGATCAGTTTCTCCGGAGGGACCTCATCCCCCCTTCCCGCCGCCTCCCCGTACCAGGGATGGGCGTACCAGCAGCCGCCTTCTTCTTTCACAAACGGGTCGCCGGATTTCGTTTTCTCCAGGGGGAGAACCTGGTCATAACCCGATTCCCTCAACTTCGTGAACACTTCGTGGAGAAAAGACAAGTGATCCGGTTCGGCCGACGATTTCTTCAGGGAATACACCCCGTCTCCGGTGTCCACGCGGAGGACTCCCCGGATATAACGGACCTGAAGGGGAGACCATCCATACGCGTCAAACACCCGCGACAATACGGGACCATCCCGCTCGGGCTCCAGTTTCAAATTCCGTCCCTCCCTCTTGGTTCAAAAAAGGGCCACTGCCCGAGAAGGCCCGGCAGCGGCCGTTGGTGCCAAACTCAGTTTTGGCTGGGAATATAAACGATTTGACCCTCTTCCAGGCTGTCGGATTCCAAATGGTTCATGGTCAAAATCTTGCTGGCCGGAACTTCATAACGCTCGGCCAGAGATTGGATGGAATCCTCGCGGTGGACGATCACCATGCGCATCTTGACAAAATCTTCCTCTTTCTCGTCCCGGATCATCCATTTCGTCCACTCGAGGCCGCCACCCGTCGTCTGCTCCTCCGAGTCTCCCTCTGAATCGTCGTCCGCCCCCGCATTCCCTTCCGCGCTTGAGGGTTCCTCTGATCCGTCCGGATGGGTGAATGGTTCCACGCCGAAGGGATCCCCTTCCTCATTCAGGTTCTGGAAGTCAAACTCCCCGTCGTGAGGCTGTCTTAACATACGGTCGGATGAGTTCAATTCCTCCCGGTCCCGGACCGGGCGCCGGGGATGAAAGGCCACGGTTTTTTCTTGTTCCTCCGCTTCTTCGTGAAGTTTCTCCCTTTCTTCGCTTACCGGCTCTTCTTTCCCCAGTGTCTTCTCCGGTTCCGGCGAAGTTTCCGCCGTTTTTTTCTCCAGGGGTGCGTGGAGTTCTTCCTCCGTTTTCTCCTCCGTCTTCGCCGCATCCGGTTCTTCCTCCCGGGGCGGTTCTTCCTCCCGGGGCGGTTCCGCATCGGCGGCGGACGCTTCGTCCTGCGGATTTTCTTCCTCCGGGACGGAGCGGGCTTTCCGGTCCCCGTCCAAATCGCTCCTGGCCACATGGACAAACTGATACTCGTCCTGACGGGTCTCCAGATCTTCCGCCGTTTGTAGAGAATCACTTCCGTCGCTTTCGACCGGCTCCGGCTTTTCATCCCCGTCCGTCATATGACCGGACCCGGGGACGGAGAAGGCGGCGAGCTTGTCGACCACTTCGATGGGCGGATCCTCTTCTTTCTGTTTTTCCTCCCGCAGACCGTCAATCGTCAAAACGGCCTCAATCTGCAGTTCAAAGGGTGACAAAACCTTGTAGTCAAAGGATTGAATCTCCGCGGAAATCCGGTCAATATCCACCCGGTCGGCCGGAAGCGTGATCTCCACCGGTATGACATACGCGATTTCGCGTTTTCCGGAGAACGCTCCGGCATGCGGCGGCCCTTCCGAATCCCGCGTTTCCCCCGTTTCCCCCGTTTCCCCCGATCCCGGGTCCCAGTTGTGTTCCCCCAGATATTCCCCGTTCAGACGGAGATATCCGTGAATCTTCAGATGGGTGTCCTGGTCTTCAATCTCGACATCCGGGTACAGGTCCAGATCCAGCAAGCTTCGAATCCCCGGCTGTTGGGGATGCAACCGAACCTTTTCCAGTATGTCAAACCGGAGCTGGCTGTGATTGCTGTCCGCCAAAAGAAATCCCCCCTCTTTAGGACGTACCGCCGAAGAAACCGGTGACTCCCTCCCTGTGAAACGGGGTACTCGGGAAGTCCACAGGTTTACGACTGTACTGTAACTATATGCGGCAACCTTGCGGATATACTTGTGCCCTGTCCCTCCGGGGTAAAACAAAAAGCCGCCGGAGGGGTCCGGACGGCTTTGTCTTTCGTCTAAAGTTGTTTGAGCGCATTTCGGTTCGCCTCAATCGTACGCTCGATGTCTTCCTCTGTGTGGGCGGTGGAGACAAACATTCCTTCAAACTGGGACGGGGGGATCGAAATCCCCTGCTCCATCATCCTCCGGAAATACCGGGCAAACATGGCGGTATCCGCGGTCTTCGCCTGTTCGTAACGGATCACTTTTTCTCCGGTGAAGAAAAGGCACACCATGGAGCCGACGCGGTTGATATGGTACGGAATGCCCGCTTCCTCGGCGTTTTGTGACAACCCTTCTTCCAGCCGGGCGGCCCGCTCTTCCAGCTGCTCATAGGTCCCCGGTTTCTTCAGTTCAGTCAGGGTGGCGTACCCTGCCGCCATGGCGATGGGATTGCCTGAAAGGGTTCCGGCTTGATAAACCGGGCCCGTGGGAGCCACCAGATCCATGATTTCCCGGCTGCCCCCGTAAGCGCCAACCGGCATGCCACCTCCGATGACCTTGCCCATGGTGGTCAAATCCGGTTTCACTCCGTACCGGCCCTGGGCGCCATGATAATCCACACGGAAACCGGTCATCACCTCGTCGAAAATCAGAAGGGAGCCGTAATGACGGGTCAGCCGGCGAAGCCCTTCCAAAAAGCCGGGTTCGGGCGGAACCACTCCCATGTTGCCGGCCACCGGTTCCACGATGACGGCGGCGATGTCGTGGCCGAATTTCTGAAAAGCGACCCGGGTACTGTCCAAATCGTTGTAAGGAACAGTCAAGGTGTGCCGGCCGGTGTTTTCCGGGACGCCGGGGCTGTCGGGCAGTCCGAGGGTCGCCACGCCGGAACCGGCTTTGATCAAGAGGCTGTCGGAGTGGCCGTGATAACAGCCTTCAAACTTCAGGATTTTGTTTCGTTTCGTGTAGGCCCGGGCCAGCCGGAGGGCACTCATGGTCGCTTCCGTCCCGGAGTTGACCATGCGAACCACTTCCACGGAAGGAACGGCCTCCGTCACCAAACGGGCCATCTTTGTTTCGATCCGGGTGGGGGTGCCAAAACTGGTTCCCTTGACAGCCGCCTCCCGGACCGCCTCCACCACGGCGGGATGGGCATGTCCGAGGATCAGGGGACCCCACGAACAGATGTAATCGATGTATTCGTTGCCGTCTTCGTCAAAAACCCGGGACCCTTCCCCCCGTTCGATGAAAACCGGAGTCATGTCCACGTTTTTAAAGGCCCGGACGGGACTGTTGACTCCCCCGGGAATGTATTGTTTCGCTTCTTCGAAATGGGCCGCCGACCGTTCAAACCTGCGGGCCAATGCGATCACTCCTTCTATATTCGCTGTTACAGGGACTCAAAGCCTTTCAGGAAACCCGACCCCGAAAACTCCACCCGGGATCGGGGGCCGACCGCCAAGGATCGGATGACCGCCTCCCCGCGGAGCTTTTTTTCTCCCAGGGTCTCCATTTCAAGTATCAGGCGACCGTTGCCGTAATAATAACAATCGTCGAGGAGCCCGGCTGCGGACGCGTCGACCCCCTTCAACCCGACCGACCAACTCTTCAGGTTGTACGGACCCGGCATCTCCAGCTTGATCCAGGCCTCTTCGATGGGAATATCAAAGGAGCGTTCCTTGAAAGTCCCCCTCAATCGACGAAGGGAATAGGTTTCGGACACACCCTTCTCCTCCTTGCGTTTGATCCGCGGCCGAACCGTTCCGGACTCAATGGGTATCCATCAACCAACGCGCGGCATCTTTCGCATGATAGGTCAGAATCAGATCGGCTCCGGCCCGTTTGAGTCCCGTCAACATCTCCAGAACGACCGCCCGTTCATCGATCCATCCCCTTTGTGCCGCCGCTTTCACCATCGAGTATTCCCCACTGACGTTGTAAGCGGCAACGGGAAGGTCAAACCGCTCCCGAACCCGGCGAATGATATCCATATAAGCCATCCCCGGTTTCACCATCAGCATGTCCGCCCCTTCTTCCACATCGGAAGCCGCTTCTCTCAAGGCTTCCCTGGCATTGGCCGGATCCATCTGGTAGGTCCGGCGATCGCCGAACCGGGGGGAGGAATGGGCCGCATCCCGGAATGGACCGTAAAAGGCGGAGGCGTACTTCACCGCGTAAGAAAGAATCGGTGTCTGTTCAAACCCGGCATCGTCCAGTTGCTCCCGGATCGCGGTGACAAATCCGTCCATCATATTGGAAGGAGCGATCATGTCCGCTCCCGCACGGGCCTGGGAGACCGCCGTTTGGGCCAACACACGGAGGGATTCGTCGTTGACAATCTCCCCGTTTTCGACCACGCCGCAATGACCGTGATCCGTGTACTGGCAAAGACAAGTGTCCGCCATCACGTACAGGCCGGGATGGCGGTCTTTCACCTGGCGGATCGCCCGTTGCACAATCCCGTCTTCCGCATGGGCGGAGCTGCCGCAAGCATCCTTGTTTTCGGGAACTCCGAACAAAATGACAGACTGGATTCCCAGCTCCACGACTTCATCCACCTCTTCATTCAGGCGGTCCAGGGAATAGTGAAACACCCCGGGCATCGAGGGCACTTCTTCCTGGATTCCGGACCCCTCGACGGCAAACACCGGATAGATGAAATCGACCGGGGAGACGTGGTTCTCCCGCACCATCCGGCGGATCCCGCCGGATTGTCTCAAACGGCGGTGGCGGTCAAATCGTTTCATGTTCCATCCTCCTTGCGTCCTCTTCCTGACTCCATTCGGGGCAATCGGATCAATGCCTCGATCAATCCGTCCATGGTGTATTCCCGGGCGACGATATCCACCCGAAGGCCCGACTCCTTTGCCGTGTCAGCGGTGATCGGACCGATGCAGGCGACCTGCACTTGCCGGAGAAGGGGCTTCCAATGATCCTCCACCCTGCGAAGCGCTTCCACGAAATTTCGCACGGTGGAGGAACTGGTAAAGGTCAGAATGTGGAGCTCGCCTTTTTTTAACAGCTCCACCACTTCCCGGACACCCCGGGTCCCGGGAACCGTATCGTAGGCATCCACATCTGTCACTTCACACCCGATCCGTTCCAATTCCACGGCCAAAAGCTTCCGGGCGATGTCGGCCCTGGGAAGCAACACCCGGTCTCCCGGCGCCACCAGGGAACGGAGGGATTCGGCCAGTGCTTCGGCCCGGTATTCCTCCGGCTGCACCTCGACCCGGAGGCCCCTCTTTTCCAATTCTTCCGCCGTTCTCGGGCCGATCGCCGCCAACCGGGCCCTGTGCATCCGACGCACATCCAGTTTCAGGCGCTTCAGATGGCGGAAAAAGTACTTCACCCCGTTGACGCTGGTGAACACCACCCAATCATACCGGTCCAGCTGTTTCAACGCCGCGTCCAGAGGCGCCCGGTTGCGGGGTGGACGGATCTCGATCGCCGGAAATTCGACGGCTTCCCCGCCCAACTCCCGCACTTTCCGGACCATCGATGCACTCTGCCCCCGGGCACGGGTAATCAGCACACGTCGCCCGAACAACGGTTTATGTTCAAACCCGGCGAGGAAGCTCCGGTTTTGGACCGCTTCCCCGAGGATGAGCCAACCCTCTTCCGCCCCTTGAGACGCCTTTGGCACCTGTTCGAGGGTCCCCGTCCAAACCCGTTGTTCCACGCAGGTGCCGGCTTCCACCCAGGCGGCGGTCATGTCCCGGCGGACGCCGGCACCGATCAGCCGCCGGGCAGCTTCGGTGAGCCTTCGGCGATCCACGTGAAGAATTCCCGTTCCCGGAGAGGAAGCAAACACCTCCCAATCCGGCTCTTCCGTTTCCCCGTAACGGCGAACGGTCCATTCCGGTCCCGGTGCAATCCCTGCATACACCGGGACCGCCAACTCACGGGGCACCCCCGGAACCGGCTCAACCCCCGCCCCCCTGGCCGCAAGCTGCTTGGCTTCCTCCACCGCAGAGGAACTCAGGAAAGCGTCCCCTGGCACCAGACGGACGACCCGCTCTCCGTCGACCACAGCCTGAACCATTTCTTCCACCGTGCTCATGGAACCGACTTCCGCCGGTATCCATTCGGCCCCGGGATTAAGATGTCTCATCAGAGCAGGAGAGATCTGCGGATGACAGAACACCCGGTCCGCCTGCCGGAGAACATCGCGCCCTTTGAGTGAAATCAGCCCGGGATCACCCGGTCCGGCCCCCACCAGATACACGGGGCAGGCTCTCGCTTTGTGGTCCGTCATGGTTCGGTCCTTTCCCTCACTTCCTCCAACAACTCTTTGGCCCCCCGGTCTCTCAGCTCCTCTGCGAGACGGCGGCCTGTCTCCCCGGGATCTTTTCCTTCCCTTTCGCCCCGGATCACGGGATGGCCGGAGGGATGGGCCACCAGCCCTCTGAGCCGCACCCTGTCCCCTTCAAGGGTGGCATAGCCCGCAATGGGCAGGTGACAACCGCCGTCATAGGCATGGAGGAAAGCCCGCTCCGCGGTGACGGTCTGCTCCGTGACCGGGTCATTGATCGCTTGCAACACATTCATCATCTCTTGATCCCCGGCCCGGCATTGTACCGCCAGCGCCCCTTGACCCACGGCCGGGAGCATCACGTCTTCAGGCAGAATTTCCGTCACTTTCTCTTGCCAACCCATCCGTTCGATCCCGGCATAAGCCAGCACAATCGCATCAAATTGCCCATCCATCAATTTTTTGTAGCGGGTGTTCAGATTTCCGCGAACGGGTTTGACGCGGAGATCCGGCCGAAAAGCCAGAATTTGCGCTTGACGGCGGAGGCTGCTGGTTCCCACGATGGCATTTTCCGGGAGCTCTTTCAGGGTGAGCCCTTCCCGTGACAGCAGGCAATCCCGCGGATCTTCCCGGAGAGTGACCGCGCCCATGGTCAAGCCTTTCGGCATGTCCGCCGGCATATCTTTCATGCTGTGCACCGCGAGGTCGATCCGGCCATCCAGAAGGGCCTGTTCGATTTCCTTTACAAACAGCCCTTTTCCGCCCACTTTGGACAGCGTGACGTTCAGGATGCGATCTCCCCGGGTCATGATTTTTTCCTGCTTGCATTCCCATCCTTCCGGCATGTTGCCTTTCAGCCGGTTCAGCACCCATTGGGTTTGGGTGACGGCCAGCTCACTCCGTCTCGTACCGACGATGACGGTTCGCATTGAACCTCCTCCTTCAGCCATCGGTCCGCTCCCATCCGGCCGGACCCTAAAGTGATCATCCAAAAAATGCCTCCGATTCCTGCCGGTCCGATCCACCCAAGTCGTCTCCCGACACGGCCGGTCACAACCATTGGTGAAAGGAGAGTCCCGCGTTGGAGATCAGATAGTTCACCATGACCGTGAAAAAGGAAATGACACCCCACCAGGCGAGACGTCGGCCGTTCCACCCCCGGGCCACCCGTTGGTACAGGTAGACGGAATAAGCCGCCAAAACGATGAAGGAGCCGAAAATTTTCGGATCATACCAGAAATCCCCGCCCACTTTTTCATAGGCCCAGACGATCCCCAGAATCATCGCCAACATCAAAAGGGGGACGCCGAGCATGTTGAGACGGTAGGAAAAAAGCTGAAGACTCCCCAGGCTGGGCAGGCGTCGCAAGGTTCGGTTCCATTGTTTCCGTTTCAACAGGTAATCTCCGACAAGATACAGAACCGCACAGACGGTGGAAAGAGAGAAAAAGGCGTAGGCCAAAAATGCCAGGGTGACATGGACAAAAACCAATTCGGAAAGGAGCGGCTCCGTCAGAGGCGAGGCTGCTTCCGGCGAAAGATACAGATTGGACGCCAAGAAACCGAAGCCCAGCAGATTTGCCGCAAAGACAAAAAAATCCATCCGGTACAGACGATTGATGACCAGCGTCCCGGTAACCAAAACCCAGGAATAAAAAAGAAGGGAGTCCAACCCCGCCAGCCTGGGAAACTCCTCGGTGGTCCTCCATGCGAAAAAAACCGTTTGAAAAAACCAAACGGCCATCAAAAAGGAAAGCGCCAACCGACGCGAGCTCCGACTGGGTTGCATCAAGTCGGAAAAAGCGAATAACAGACTCAGAGCGTAGACATAGATGATGAAATCATAAAACCAGCTCTCGGCAAACACATCGGCCTCCCCCTTCTTTCACGAACGGATGGAAACCTCGCCGGCCAAGGAAGCCGGTTGAAAGCGGAGACTCCCGGAAGCCTTCTGGTTTTTTTCTTTGGCCTTTTCCTCCTCCATCAACCGGAGCTGTTCTTCCAAGGCAAAAAGGTGGACAAACATTTCCAGTGCCTCATCCCGTTCTTTGGTTGCGGCAAGTTCCTTGATGCGTGTCAGGGGATCGCGAAGCATCTGGTTGACGATGCTTTTCGTATGTTTGCGCAACACCCTTTTTTCCCGCTCCGTCAGCTCGGGCAGCTTCCGCTCAATGCTGTTCATGGTCTCTTGTTGGATTCCGAGCGCTTTTTCCCGGAGGGCCGTGATCAGGGGAACGACACCCAGGGTGTTGAGCCATTCCCGAAAGCGGGTCGTCTCTTCTTCGATCATCTTTTCCGCTTTCTCCGCTTCCCGGTGACGAAGGTCCAGGTTGGCTTCCACGATTCCGTTAAGGTCGTCGATATCGTAGAGAAATACATTGTTCAGACCGTGAACGGCGGGATCAATATCCCTCGGAACAGCAATATCAATCAGAAACAGCGGTGTCACGCGTTTGTCCACCGCCTGCTTCACGGCGTTTTTTTCAATGACGGCACGGGACGCCCCCGTGGAACTGACCACAATATCGGCCTCCCGAAGAGATTCCACCAGCCGGGACAGGGGACGGGCCTCCCCGTAAAACCGCTTGGCCACCTCTTCCGCCTTTTCCACCGTCCGGTTCAGGACGATCACCCGGCCTGCCCCGGCCTCCCGAAGGTGTTTGGCGGTCAACTCTCCCGCCTCACCGGCACCGAGGAGAAGGACGGTTTTTCCGGAGAAGGTGCTGAACATTTTTTTGCCCAGCTCAACCGCGGCATAACTGACGGAAACCGCATGCTGCCCGATCTCCGTTTCCGAATGAACCCGTTTTCCCAGGGTGATGGCCTGCTTGAAAAGTTGGTTGAAAACCGTTCCGGTCACCTTTTGCTTCTGGGCCGCCAGAAACGCATCCTTGACCTGCCCGAGGATCTGGGTCTCCCCCACCACCATGGAATCCAGTCCGCAGACCACCCGCATCAAATGGTGAACCGCCTCAAAGTCCTCTTTCGAATACAGACAGTCTGCAAACTCTTCCTTCGGAATTCCGAACTCGCTTTCCAGGAACGCCTTGGAATAATAGCGTCCTGTATGGGGCTGATCACTGACCACGTACAGTTCCATCCGGTTGCAGGTGCTCACGATCAGGCATTCCAGAATGCTTTTCATGTTGGAAAGCCGCTCAAGGGACCGGCTCAAGCCCTCGGAGGTGAAAGCCATGCGTTCCCTCAGTTCCACCGGCGCCGTTTTATGGTTCAATCCTGTAACGATGATGTGCATAGTCCTCACCCCGATCTACCCGCCCGATGACGGACGGTCACATCCGACAGGAGCGGGCCACTGCAGGCGGCCCGCCGAAACACCCTATGGATCTTGTGTATTCATACCCCATTATAGCACAGGCTATTCTTTCTTGAAAAAAGGAGGTTGTGAACAGATTTTGAAGTCGGGGCATACGATACATCAGCCCATTTTTCTCGGGGGGGAACCGGTATGCGTTTCGTTAAAAAAGGGTGGAGCCTGCTGTTGGTGATCAGTCTCGCATGGTTGACCGCTGCCTGCGGCATGAGCGGCGGGGACAGGTCGGAAATGGACACCGTACGTGTGGTGGAGGTCACCCATTCCATCTTCTATGCACCGCAATATGTGGCGATCCACAAGGGGTTTTTTAAAGAGGAAGGGATCGATCTCCGACTTTCCAACGGCTTCGGCGGTGACAAAACGATGACCGCCCTGCTGTCAGGTGAAGCCGATATCGTACTCGTCGGTGCGGAAACCGGGGTTTACGTCACCGCCAGAGGAGCCCAAAATCCGGTAATCGGATTTGCCCAGCTCACGCAGAAAGATGGCAGTTTCCTCGTATCCAGAAAACCCGTCAACGATTTTGAGTGGAAAGATTTAAAAGGAAAAGAACTCCTCGGTCAGCGCAAAGGCGGCATGCCGCAAATGGTGAGTGAACACGTTCAGCGGAAGAACGGTCTGACACCCCACAAAGACGTCAAAATCATCCAAAATATCGACTTCAAAAATCTGGGGAGCGCTTTTGCTTCCGGCACCGGAGATTATGTTCAATTGTTTGAACCGGTCGCTTCCAAACTGGAGCAGGAAGGCAAAGGACATATTGTCGCCTCCTTCGGGGAAGACAGCGGCAATCTGCCGTACACCGTTTATCTGACCAAAGATCATTATCTCAAAGAAAACCCGGAACTGGCAGAACGTTTCACCCGTGCTCTGTATAAAGCCCAGCGCTGGGTGGCGAACCACTCCTCCGAAGAAATCGCCGATGCGATCCAGCCTTCCTTCCAGGATACGGACCAAGAAATCCTGGTGACGGTGATCGACCGGTACAAATCCCAAAATACATGGGCCTCCGACCCGATCATCGACCGGGAGGAATACAATTTGATGATTCAGGTTATGGATGAGGCGGGAGAACTCCCCGGCCAAGTTCCTTATAAGAAAGTGATTCGCACGGACATCTCCGAAAAGGTGATGAAGGGTTCCCAATAGATTCGTGACCGGAAGGCGGGGTGATTATGAACGGTTCTTTTGCCATCGAACTGGAAAACGTCACCAAGGTTTACTTAAGCAGAGAGGATGAAGTGCAAGCGCTGGAACCGATCTCCTTCCGCATCCACTCCGGCGAATTTGTCAGCTTGGTCGGTTCCAGCGGCTGCGGCAAGAGCACGGTGCTGTCCCTTGCGGCGGGTCTGATCCGCCCCACCACCGGCGTGGTCCGGATCATGGGCAAAGACGTGCTCGCCCCTTCCAACCGGGTCGGCTACATGCTCCAACAGGATTGCCTGCTGGATTGGCGGACCGTGAAAGACAACATTACGCTCGGACTGGAATTCCGGGGTCTGAAAACGGAAAAAACCGAAAGCCATGCCCGTTTCCTTCTGGGAGAGCTGGGATTGGCCCACACCCTGAAACAGTTTCCCTCCCAGCTCTCCGGGGGAATGCGGCAGAGGGTGGCGCTGGTCCGGACGCTGGCAGTTCAGCCCGACATCCTGCTGTTGGATGAACCCTTTTCCGCCGTCGATTACCAGAACAAATTGTATCTCGAAGAACTTCTGACCGGCGTGCTGAAAAAAAGCAAGGTGACCGCCCTCCTGGTGACGCACGATCTGGAAGAAGCCTTGGCCCTCTCCGACCGGATCCTGATCATGGGAAACCGCCCGGGCCGAATCCGCCGGACGTTGGAAGTGCCGGAGGAACTTCGCTCGGCCACGCCTCTGAAAGCCCGGGGAAAGCCCTCCTTCCGCCCGCTGTTCAACGAACTGTGGAAGGAGATGGACCGCTGATGAAAAAATGGTTGGAGACGTGGCTCACCCGGGGGGCGAAATCGGATGCCCACGCCCGTTATCTGCGGCGGCTTCGCCTGACCGACGGATGGGTGAACGTTACCCGGTTGGGGATCCTCGCTCTGTTCGTGGCCGTATGGGAGATCGGAGCGGAAAAGGGCTGGATCGATCCCTTTCTCTTCAGCAGCCCGGGCCGGATATGGGATTTGTTTCTCCGGATGGCCGCCGACGGCGGTTTGTTTCAGGATATCGGCATCACCGTCCTGGAGACCGTGATCGGGTTTGTCCTGGGCACTGCCGCCGGGACCGGACTCGCCACTCTCATATGGCTCTTTCCTTTTCTGTCCCGGGTGCTGGACCCTTATTTGGTGGTGCTCAACAGCATGCCCAAAGTCGCCCTGGGCCCACTGTTCATCGTTACCATCGGAGCCGGATTCGGTTCGGTTCTGGCAATGGGAGTGGCCATTACGGTCATCATCACCACCTTGGTGATTCACAGCAGTTTTCAAAGCGTCGATCCCAACTATCTGAAGCTGGCCCGCGCTCTGGGAGCCAACCGACGGCAACTCTTTTGCCGGATTATCTTTCCTGCTTGCATCCCGGATATGATCGCCGCTCTCAAGGTGAATGTGGGCCTGGCCTGGGTGGGGGTCATCGTCGGCGAGTTCCTCGTATCCAAAAACGGACTGGGTCACCTGATCATATACGGATTCCAGGTGTTCAACCTGACGCTGGTCCTCCTCAGCCTGTTGATCGTGGCCATCCTGGCCACCGTCATGTACCAGCTGGTGTTCCACCTGGAAAAGCGGCTTCTTCGCCACCGCCAGCTGGAATAGAAGAAAAATAAACGGACGGGAATGCAACCCGTCCGTTTTTTGATGTCGTCCGGACTGGACACCTGTCAATCGAGCAGGACCAATTCATGTTGGATGGCATAGATGATGGCTTGGGAACGGCTTTTCACACGGAGCTTCTTCAGGATGTTGCTCACATGGATTTTCACCGTCTTGTCACTGATAAACAACTGTTCCGCGATCTCCTTGTTGGAAAGGCCCTTCACCATCAGATTGAGCACATCCAGTTCCCGCGGTGTCAGAGAATCCTCGCTGGTTCCGCGGTCCGTTTTTTTGCCGCCGCTGATATTGTCCAACAGTTTTCTCGCCATGACCGGATGGAGGGTGGATTCCCCCCTGTAAGCGGAACGGATCGCTTCGATCACATCGGAGGAAGGAGCATCCTTCAACAGATACCCCGTTGCCCCCGCCCGGATGGACTCATAAAGGTATTCGTCCCGGTCAAACATCGTCAGAACCAAAACCGCCACCTTCTGATTTTTCATTCTGACGCGGCGAATCGCCTCCACTCCGCTCATTCCCGGCATGTTGATATCCATCAGGACCACATCGGGCTCCAGTTCTTCTATCATGATGAGAGCTTCCGCTCCGTTGTTCGCCTGCCCGACGACTTCCATGTCCTCTTCCAGACTGATAATGTTGGACAACCCGTCCCTCAACACCGCATGGTCGTCCACCAATAACACGTTAATGGGCATGGACAGCCGCCTCCTCCTCATCTCCGATCGGTATGGTCAGGATCACCCGGGTCCCTTCTCCTTCCTCGCTGTCAAACTGCAGGGCGGCGCCCAACTTCTGGGCACGTTCGTTCATTCCCACGATCCCGTAACGTTTTTGGGCTTCGGCTTTGTAAACGGCTTTGGCCAGGGAAAAACCCACCCCGTCGTCCTCCACCGTCAAGCGCACTTCCTCCGTACGGTAATCGAGAACCACCCGCACAAGGCTTGCCTGTGCATGCTTGGCCGCATTGGAAAGTGCTTCGTGACAGACCATGTACAACGTCTCTTCCATATCCGTGGTCAGAGGGCGCTTCTCCCCCTTCAGTTCAAAAATGCCTTCCGCGTCCGTTTCGTTTTCAAAGGCTTCGACCCGCCTTTGCAAAGCGGGGATCAGACCGATCTTCGCCGCCGGGGACGGCCTGAGAGCCGTAATGGAATGGCGTACTTCCTTCAGACCATCCCGAAGTTTGGTCCGGCTTTCCTCCAGCCATTCGCGGACCTTCTCCGGCTGTGAATCGAATACTTTGAGGGATGAGTCCACTTTCATCAGAACCCCGGCAAAGGACTGGGCGATTCCATCATGGATCTCCCGGGCCAAGCGGTTCCGTTCCTCGGCCACCCCCCGTCGTTCCCGTTCTTCCACCAAACGGGCGTTTTTGATGGCCACCACCGTCTGGCTGGCCAGTACCTGAAGGAAGGTGAGATCGACCTCTTCAAATGCGTGCTCCTCGGTTTTCCACAGTGTGATGACACCCAGAACCTCCCCGTCCATTTTCAACGGAACCGACAACACCGAGCGGACCTCTTCCATATCCTCCAGATCCTGATGACACCGGGGGTCCAGTTTGGCGTTGTGGATCATGACGGGGACGCCGTGGGAAGCCACCCACCCGCTGATACCCCGATTGAGGGGGAGTTTGCCTCTCCGCAAGTGATCGGCGGCTTCCCCCGCCGTCACAGCGGGATACAACCGTCCATTCCGCAACAGATAGAAATACCCGTGACTGTAGGGAATCACCTTGGACAACGGAAGGATGGTTTTTTCCATCACTTTTCTCAGATCCAGGTTTTTATTGATGTCCGTGGCCAACAGAAACAGCAGCTTCAGCTTGCGTTCTTTTCTTGCCAGCCGGACGATGACATTGGAAAGGACGGCAAAGGCCGCCAGGGGAGCATAGAAAAAGAGAAACGCCAAGGGGTCGGTCTCACGCCCTTCGTGGAGCATCCCATAGTAGGCGAGACAATACACGAGAGACAATAACGCCGCACCGGCTTCCAACCGCCAGTTGGCCACCCAGAGCCTCGACCGTCGGGGGCGGGGTCTGAGATACTCGATCCCGTCGCGAATCCCCTTGCTCACTCCTTCGTAGACCAGAACACAACCGGCCAATGCGAGAAACGGCATGGAGATCCCCCCCTGGCTGATCCAAGGTTCCCCCACCGTTGTCAGGAAGACGACTCCCCCGTACAGCCCCATGATCGTATAACCGGTCCGAAAGGCTGCACGGTACAGAGAGTGTTTCTTGATCCAGGTCACTGTCAGGACGATCACCGTGTAAACCACCCCGGCCAATCCGGGGGAAAACATGGAACTCAGCGTGAAGAGAAAAGGGAAATGAACTGTCACTCTCCCTTCATGACCGGGGAAGGAAAAAAATTCGGTGAACATCAGGAGAGCGGACAAGGTCAACAGATGAAGAAGACTCCAACCTGCCTCCGGCTTCTCCAAAAGAGTGTAAAAAGCCAGAAACCAAGCGAAAAAGACGACAGACCATCGGCTTGTCCGTTCCAACCAATTCTGCCATTTCATCACAATCCATACCGCCATTCTTTTTTACTGTTTAAAATCCAATGTCAACTATGTAAAGAGTGCATCAGAAAGGGGGAGCCGCCTTGCCGGGGTTGGCCCGCCACATCCTGAGGAACGCCACGACCCACTCCTTTCCAATCGAATGGTTTCCAACAGCTTCCCCATAGAGGGATCGTTCCAAGATTTGAATGAAACCATGTCATGTTCTTATATTATCCTATCATAATTTTACCATGATGAGTGACCTCTCCCCACAACGAAAACCGGGTGCTTCTAGGATTGTGAAGACGGCCCCCCTCTCTCCCCGAAGACTTCGCTCCGGCATTAAAGTTTTTAAAATTCCGCCCGCCCCCAGCCGGCAGGTCGTCCGTCAACACCTTCGGGAGGAATTTTTGAACCTTCCTTCCGCAAATTGTGATAGTATAAGTTCGATTGATTTCACTTAAGGAGAGGGGGTTTCGGATGCAACCAAAACCGTTCTGGGCGGACGGGGCGCTCCTCTGCATTGCCTTTGTGTGGGGATCCACCTTTGTCTTGGTACAGGGGGCCATCGCCACCCTCCCCCCCTTCGCCTTCCTCGCGATTCGTTTCGGTCTGGCGTGCATCACCCTGTGGCTGGTTCTGGGATGGCGGGGTCAACTCAGGGATGCCTTGGAATCCCGGTATCTGAAGGCGGGAACGTTTCTCGGACTGTGGCTGTTTATGGGCTACGCATTGCAAACGTTCAGCCTGTTATACACCACTTCCGGCAAATCCGGTTTTCTTACCGGCCTGTCGGTCGTCATGATCCCCGTCCTCAGTTTTTTCCTTCTGGGCATCCGGCCGAAAGTCAACGCTTGGTCGGGTGTGGTTCTCGCCGTGATCGGCCTGTACCTCTTGGCTCTGGCCGACTTTTCCCAGATCAATCGCGGGGATCTCCTGGCGATCTTGTGTGCCGCAGGATTCGGACTTCAGGTGGCCTACACCGCCAAATACGCTCCGCGGGCCGACGCCCTCCCTCTGGTGACCATTCAGGTGACGGGAGTGGCAGTCGCCAGCCTTCTCTTGTCCATCGTATTTGAGCCCTGGAATGAAATCCTCCGCTCCCAACCGTGGCTGAACCCCGGCCTGTGGGGGGCCGTTTTGGTCACGTCTTTTCTGGCCACGGTTCTGGCCTATTTGGGTCAGACCTATTTTCAACGCTACACCAGCCCGACCCGGGTGGCTCTGATTTTCGCGATGGAACCGGTCTTTGCCGCATGTACGGACTACTGGTGGCTGGGGGTCACCCTCACCGGTTGGAATCTGTTGGGTTGCGTCTTGATCTTTCTCGGGATGGTCCTGGCCGAACTTCCCGGAAAAATCGTTGATCACCGAAGAGAGGGGAACACATGCGCTCAAAAACCTTCGGAATCCTGATTGCACTGGTCGGCGTCCTGTTGCTCCTCAGGGAGCTGGGATATCCGGTTGCGGCTCAGGTGGCTTCCTGGGAATTCCTCCTGATCGTGGCCGGAATCCTGATCATTGTCTATTCGTTTTCAAAGCCGAAGAATCCCCATCTGATGATTTGGGGAGGAATCATGACGGGGCTCGGTATTCATGCCTGGGGAATCAATCGGGTGGAAGGCTGGCCCACCCACTGGAGTCTGGTTCCCGCCATCATCGGGGCCTCTTTTCTCATTTTCGGCGGTCTGGTCAGGAAAAACCAAAGACAGGGAACGGTCGGAGCGATTCTGTTGTTGCTGGGGGTCTTTGCCTGGCCCGGGGTGTCCGAAATCCCCGGTCTCGGTCAGGCGGCGGTGTTCCTTAACACCTACTGGCCCGGGCTCTTAATCATCCTGGGACTGGTGATGGCCTTCAGAAGGTGATCGTCGTCCCATACAGAGAAACCGCCTTCGGGCGGTTTTTTTGCTGCCGCCACGGGTTGTCTGAAATCATGAACGGTCAAAAAACGGGAAGGGTTGCGGTATTCCCGGATGGATCCACATCTTTTTCAGTTCCGTTTCCTCAAAAAACCCATAAAATGGAGGGGAGACCCTCATACAGGAATGAAGATCGATGAGCCTGATCAAAAACCGGAAACAGATCGAAGCCATGCACCGAGCCGCGAAGATCCTGGCCGCCTGCCATCAAGAAATCGGAAAAGGGATCCGACCCGGAGTGACCACTTTGGAGATCGACCGGTTTGTGGAGGATTATCTGAGCCGCCACGGAGCGACTGCGGAACAGAAAGGATACATGGGATACCCCTACGCCACCTGCACCTCCGTCAACGATGTCATTTGCCACGGAATGCCTGGAAAACATCCACTCAAAGAAGGAGATCTCCTCACCGTGGATTTCGTCGTCAATAAGGACGGATGGTTGGCCGACTCCGCTTGGAGCTACGGGGTGGGCCGCATCCCCCCCTCAACCCGCCGTCTGATGCGGACCGCTCTTCTTTCGCTTCTGGCCGGGATCCGGCAAGCGAAACCGGGCAATCGCATCGGTCACATTTCTCACGCCATTCAAACAACCGCGGAAAACGGGGGATATTCGGTGGTCCGGCAGTTCATCGGGCACGGGATCGGTCAACGGATCCACGAACCTCCCTCTGTTCCTCATTCCGGCCCGGTGGAGAGCGGAAAAATTCTCCGGGAAGGAATGGTTATTACCATCGAACCCATACTGACTGCCGGATCCTCCGAGTTCAAACTGGATCGCGACGGATGGACCGCCCGTACTGCGGACGGCTGCCTCTCGGCCCAGTATGAAC
This sequence comes from Melghirimyces profundicolus, assembly GCF_003054245.1. GTDB lineage: Bacteria > Bacillota > Bacilli > Thermoactinomycetales > DSM-45169 > Melghirimyces > Melghirimyces profundicolus. The sequence goes on along the minus strand of NZ_QBKR01000012.1, from coordinate 65,741 downwards.
ACACCGTCGCCATCCTGAGAAACGGTCCGCTGGTCCTGACGAAACAGTAACAGGGATCTTTCGAAGGGTCCTTTCATGGAACGAACCTTTTCCATACGGGTGACATCCTCCTCAAAAAAAGCCCCCTCGCCTCCAACCTCACGGATCATACGGAGGGTCTCTTCAAGTGTTCCTCTGTTTGGGTCCACCGCGACAACCGGCTTGCCCTCACGGGCCAAGCGAATGGCGGTCCCGCGGCCGATCCCCTGCCCGCCCCCCGTCACCAAAGCTGCTTTTCCTTTCATTCACACAACTCCCCCTGTGTTCTGTTTCCGCCTGCTTGTTAGAAACTCCTGCCAATGGGAAAACCCCCGCGGAAAAACACGGGGGTTTTTCAAAAAGTCACTCCACGTCAAAGCTGGTTTTCGATTTCTTCTTCTCCCGGTACCGCTCCAGGGCCAGGTCGATCAGACGGCCCACCAATTGGGGGTAGGAGATGCCGGAGTGCTTCCACAGGTTGGCATACATACTGTAGGGAGTGAAACCCGGCATGGTGTTGATCTCGTTGATCAACACTTTGCCATCGGAGTTCCGGACGAAAAAGTCCACGCGGGCAAGACCGCTGCAGTCAATGGCCCGGTATGCCCGGAGCGCCAACTCTCGGATTTCCTCCAGCTGCTTTTCCGGAAGTTCCGCCGGAATCCGCATCTCAGACTTGCCGTCAATGTATTTGGCACGGTAATCGTAGAAGTCGTTGGAAGAGACAATTTCCCCGGGAACCGACGCTTCCGGTTCATCGTTTCCGAGAACGGCCACTTCCACTTCCCGACCGTCCACGAATTCTTCGACGATCACCTTCCGGTCATAGAGGGCCGCCAACCGGAGAGCTTGCTTCAATCCGTCCCGGTTCTTCACCTTGGAGATGCCTACACTGGATCCAAGGTTGGCGGGCTTGACGAAACAAGGATAGTCAAACCCCTCCTCAATCTCCGATACCACCGAATCGAGATCCTTCTCGATCCCCGAACGTAAGATGGGCTGAAAATCCCCCTGGGGAAGTCCTTCCTGAAGGAACACTCTCTTCATCATCACTTTGTCCATGCCGACACTGGATGCCAGCACGCCCGCTCCCACATAGGGAATATCGGCCATTTCCAATAATCCCTGCACCGTCCCGTCTTCCCCGTAGGTGCCGTGCAGAACGGGAAATACCACGTCGATCTCTTCCCATTTCAACACCGGCAGACTGGTGGTTGCGGGAAGGGATTCCTTGGCCTGGACACCCCGCTCCAGCTCTTCCAGCAGCCGGGGTTCTATTTTTCCTTCCAGGGCGGGCAACGCCCGGAGACCCGGTTCCCATTTCCCTTCCGGGTTGATCAGTACAGGGAAAATATCGTATTGTTCGGGGTCCATGGCCTGGATGACAGAAGCCGCGGAGGAAAGGGACACTTCGTGTTCCCCCGACTTGCCCCCGAACAATACGGCCACACGAATCTTCTTCTCCATCCTCTCTCAACCTTTCACCCGTTGCTCTCTTTGGTTTGTCGGTTCCGTTGTGTGTAACCTATTCTTCCGTTTTGTTTATGGTTCCCCCCTTCTGTAAACGATCTTGGTTGCCGGTCAGTCGTCGGATTCCTTTCCAAAGCTCCTCTTTTCCCTGTCCGGTTTGAGCGGAAAAAAGGATCAAGGGATCTTCCGGAACCAGACCGATCCCTTCCCGGATTCTCTTCAGGTGTTTCGGCCATTGCCCTTTGGAAATCTTGTCGGCTTTGGTGGCGGCCACAATCGCCGGAATTCCGTAATGCTTGAGCCAGGCATACATGTTTTGGTCATCGCGGGTGGGCGGATGTCTCAGATCGATCACCTGAATCACTCCGCACAGCTCCCGGCGATGAAGGAGATAGCCTTCGATCATCCGTCCCCATGCGGCCTTGACCGACTTGGGAACTTTCGCGAAACCGTAACCGGGCATATCCGCGAAATAAAGGATATCATTGATCCGGTAAAAGTTGATCGTCTGGGTCTTTCCCGGTTTGGAACTGGTGCGCGCCAGGTTTTTCCGGTTGATCAGACGGTTGATCAGTGAAGATTTCCCCACATTGGAACGCCCGGCCAGAGCGATCTCCGGCAGGGCGTCTGCAGGATATTGGGCCGGTTTGACGGCGCTGATCACCCATTCAGCTTTTGTGACCTTCATCGGGATCCCTCACCAGTGCCAGCTTCAATACTTCATCCATGTGGCTTACCCATGTGATCTTCAGATCCTTGCGCACGCTCTCCGGGATGTCTTCCAGATCCTTTTTGTTGTCCTTGGGAACCAGGATGTGGGTCAGTCCCGCCCGGTGGGCGGCCAGGGATTTTTCCTTCAGACCCCCGATGGGGAGTACTCTCCCCCGAAGCGTGATTTCCCCGGTCATACCCACATACCGGGAAACCGGGACCTCCGTCAGCGCCGACACGAGGGCGGTCGCCATGGTGATCCCCGCAGAGGGGCCGTCTTTCGGGATCGCACCTTCCGGCACGTGGATGTGAATATCGTTTTTCTCATTGAATTCGGGATCGATGTTCAACTTCCCGGCCCGGGAACGGATGTAACTGAAGGCCGCTTGGGCCGACTCTTTCATCACGTCGCCCAGTTTCCCGGTAAGGGTCAGCTTTCCTTTTCCGGGCAAAACGGAAACTTCAATGGTCAGGGTGTCCCCGCCACCCGCGGTCCAGGCCAGTCCGGTGGCCGCCCCCACCGGATCGGTCTCTTCCACTTTCCCGTAACGGAACTTCTCAGGCCCCAGAAACTTGGGCAGGTTTTTCGTCGTGACCACCACCCGTTTCCTGTCCTGGGAAACCAGTTGCCTGGCGGCTTTACGGGCCAGCTTGCCGATGGTCCGCTCCAAATTCCGGACCCCGGCTTCCCGCGTATAATGGCGGATCACCTTGAGTACCGCATCGGAGTGAATCTGAAACTTATCCTTCGACAACCCGTGTTCTTCGAGTTGTTTGGGGATGAGATACTCTTTGGCGATCTGCTCTTTTTCAATCTCGGTGTAGCCGGCGATATAGAGGGTCTCCATCCGGTCCAAAAGAGGCTGGGGAATGGTGTGAAGGGTGTTGGCGGTCGTGATGAACATCACCTTGGATAGATCGTAGGGAATTTCGATGTAGTGATCGCTGAAATTCTGGTTTTGTTCCGGATCCAGCACTTCCAGCAAAGCGGAGGCGGGGTCCCCCCGAAAGTCCATGGTCATCTTGTCGATCTCGTCGAGAAGGAACACCGGATTGGACGTGCCGGCATTTTTAATCCCCTGGATGATCCGTCCCGGCATGGCGCCCACATAAGTCCGTCGGTGACCCCGGATTTCCGCTTCATCCCGAACCCCGCCGAGGGAAACGCGAACAAATTTCCGGCCCAAGGCTCGTGCGATGGAACGGCCCAGAGACGTTTTCCCCACCCCCGGCGGCCCCACGAGACAGAGGATGGGGCCCTTCAATTTTTTCACCATTTGCTGGACGGCCAGGTACTCCAGAACACGTTCCTTGGCTTTTTCCAGCCCGTAGTGGTCCTCATCCAAAATCTTTTCCGCTTTTTTCAGATCGAGATCGTCTTCCGTTTCTTTTTGCCATGGCAAGGCCAGCAACCATTCCACATAGGTGCGGATGACTCCCCCTTCGGCGGAAGTTGTGGGTATTTTTTCCAGTCGCTGAAGCTCTTTTTCCACTTTTTCTTTGACTTCGTCGGGAGCTTCCAGTTGTTCCAGCTGCTCCCGGAGTTCTTCCACTTCGCCCATCCGGCCTTCTTTTTCACCGAGTTCCCGCTGGATTGCCTTCATCTGCTCCCGCAAATAATATTCCTTCTGCGTTTTTTCCATCTGTTTTTTGACGCGCTGGGAGATCTTTCGTTCCAACTCCAGCACTTCTCTTTCGTCATTCAGGATGGAGAGCAGCTTTTCCAGACGTTCCCGGACGTCCAAGGTTTCCAGGATTGTTTGCTTGTCTTCGATTTTCAAAGGAAGATGGGACGCGATCACATCCGCCAGGCGTCCCGGTTCGTCGATGTCCGCCACCGCCGACAAGGTTTCGGGGGACACCTTTTTCGAGAGACGAAGGTATTGCTCGAAGTAGTCCAGTACCGACCGCATCAACGCTTCCACGTTGATGTCGTCCACATCTTCCTGTATGATCTCGCTGACGCGCACTTGGTAAAAGGATTCGTTTTCCTCATACTCCAGAATCTTGGCGCGGGAAAGCCCTTCCACCAGAACCCGGATGGTTCCGTTGGGCAGTTTGAGCATCTGCCGAACCCGGGCGATGGTACCCATCCGGTAAATATCCTCGGGTGTCGGCTCCTCGAGTTGGATCTCGTGCTGTGTCGCAAGGACAATCAGATCATCATCCACCATGGCTTGTTCCAGTGCCTTTACGGAACGTTCGCGGCCAACATCCAGGTGCAAAACCATACTGGGATAAACCAATAAGCCGCGAAGGGGAAGCAATGGCAGCACGCGCCCCTCCTCTTTAACAGCCATATATGCACCTCCGATGTCATCTCCAGCGGTGTCGTGTAACCTCGAGCTTTGTACGATTTTATCTTATTCATTCTCTTTTGTCCATGACAGCCCGACCCCGGACAAGAAGCGTTGTGAAAAAGTGAGCGGCAGCATTTACCCAAAGCCGCTCCGGCTGCTGTCTTGGGCAGGACAGCAAAGTCGCTATTTTTGGGTAAACGCTTCCCCCTTTTCTCGAAACGAACATTCAATCACAACGCTTCAAGGGGGAAACCGGCGACTCCCGGGAACGGACGGGGTGCCGCCGGCCGGAAGGGGGTTCACGTTACAGGCGAGGGAGTTGCCGCCAGCACCGTGGCAGCGGTCACTGCGCTTTCCTGCTGCTCCTCCGCGGCCTCCAGCGGGAACAGCTTGAATACCTCATCCATGTGCCGGACCGGAATGACCCGAATCCCTTCCATCTCCGAGAAGATGGTCTGCATATTTTCTTCGGGAATCAGGACCCTCGTGGCGCCGGCTTGTATGGCCGCTTCCACTTTGGCCACGATCCCGCCGACGGGCTTCACCCTTCCGTGAATGCTCAGTTCTCCTGTCATGGCCAGGCGGTTGTCCACCTTGATCCCTTTGATAGCCGAGTAGATGGCCGACGCCATCGCAATTCCGGCTGACGGCCCATCCAGGGGAACCCCCCCGGGAAAGTTGATGTGCAAGTGACAGGCATAAGGGTCGATATCCGTTCGCCGGAGAACCGTGAGCACATTTTCCACGGAGCTGCGGGCCATGCTTTTTCTCCGGAGGGTTCGTTGCCGTCCCCCCAGCTCCTCTTCATCCACCATGCCGGTGATCCGAATGGACCCTTCTTCTCCTTCAGCAGCAGGGGTCGCCGTGACTTCGATTTCCAGAAGAGCGCCGATATTGGGCCCATAGACGGCCAAACCGTTGACCAATCCCGGTTGGGGTTGATCGGGAACTTTTTTGTCCGGTCGGGGAGAGAGCTGACTGCTGTGAACCACCCATTCCACGTCGGAAGCCTTGATCTCCTTGCGGCCTTCGGTGAGGGCCATCCCGCCCGCGGTCTGTACGATATTGACCGCTTCCCGGCCGTTGGTGGCGTATTTTTTGATCACTTCCACCGCTTTCTCTTCATAGTCAAAGCCGATGCGATCGATCGCCTGACGGGTGATTCGTTCCACTTCCGTTGACAGGAGCGGCCGGAAATAAATCTCCATGCAACGGGAGCGGATCGCGGGAGGAATTTCCTCCGGAGTGCGAGTGGTTGCCCCGACCATGCGGAAATCCGCCGGGAGGCCGTTTTGGAAAATGTCGTGGATATGAGAGGGGGTGTTGGTATCCTCGGAGCTGTAATAGGCGCTTTCAAAGTAAACCTTTCGGTCCTCCAGCACCTTCAACAGCTTGTTCATCTGAATCGGATGCAGTTCCCCGATCTCATCGATGAACAACAAACCTCCGTGCGCTTTGGTGACGGCCCCCGGTTTGGGTTGGGGAATTCCCGCCATTCCCATCGCCCCCGCTCCCTGATAGATGGGATCGTGAACGGACCCGATCAGGGGATCGGCGATCCCTCGCTCGTCAAAACGGGCCGTGGTGGCGTCGACCTCCACAAACGTGGAATTCGCGTTAAAAGGAGATTGGGGATTTTTCTTGGCTTCCTCCAGGATGACGCGAGCTGCGGCGGTTTTCCCCACTCCCGGCGGACCATAAATCAATACATGCTGCGGATTGGGCCCGCACAGAGCCGCTTTCAGTGACCGCAATCCTTCTTTTTGACCCACGATCTCCCCAAAAGAGGAAGGCCTCGTTTTTTCGGAAAGCGGTTCTGTCAGCGACACACTGCGCATTTTCCGCAATTTGTCCATCTCTTTCCGCGACTCCCGGTCCACCGCCGACCGGTTGGATTGTTGGTTGCGCAGCAGGTTCCAGAAATACAGGCCGATGACGACCGAAAAGAAAACCTGCAACATCATGATCAAGACTGTCCAGTTCATATCTGCCATTCCTCCCCGTCTTTCATTTCGCACCGAGGGGTATCCGCCAATTCTGGGTGTTAGTATGACCGCTGTCCGGGAGGGATAGTCAAAACACAAACACCCCGCCGATACGCCAAAACGGGCGCCGGCGGGGTGTTTTCGGATGTTTTAAGGAATGGCGTTCAACGCTTTACCTTTTTCTTCTTGTTCCTCGCGGCCCGAAAGCTCCTCCACTTCCGGGTCGGTGACCAGGCGATCAAACGTCGCCGTCGTCATCCGGAGTTGGACCGGTAATTCTTCGCCCACCTCCGGAACGGGGGAACCGGAGGGAAAGAACAGCACACTGGTCTGCATGTGGGGAGGCTCGGCAAACCAGAGACGCTTTCCCTTGTATGTGAAAGGACTGAGGTGCAAGTTAAACAGGTGAAAGATCCAAAAAACCGTCAGTTTGAGTCGCTCTTTCAACCCCCTTGCCGAGGCGGGAGATTCCAGCCCCACTCCGTTGGCCGTTCCCCCGGCGACACACACCAGCCAGCCGTTTCGGTAGGATCGGAGCTGCTTGTAACCGAACCGTTCCCCCCGTTTCACCTCTTTGACGTCCAATACGGTGCTCTTGGTTTCAATGAAGGATTTGTCGGAAAGCCACAGGTCGGTGCCGAGACGCATGGAAAACTCCACTTCGGGCCATTGCCGGGTCAGGTTTTGAAATTGATCCGGTGTAAGATGGCTCACATACATCCTCCCGGCGGGGAGTCCGACTTTTCTTGCCGCTTCCAGCCAATTCCCGATCTCCCGTTCCTTCGCCGCAAAATCCATGCCCGTCTTTGGAAAGTGAATGGACAATCCCTTGACTTCGATCCGGACCCGGTCGGATTCCACTTCCCGGATCCAGTCCAAAACCTTTCCGGCCTCCTGCAGATCGAAGCCGTAGCGTTTCATGGCAGAGCGGCATTTGATGAGAATGTTCAACCGGAAAGGGGCTCCTGTTTGGGTCCAGGCTCGCCTGTCGTCCGACAGCAGGCGTTCGAAGGAAGCAGCCAGGTGGCGGAGCTGTTCCCGGCTCCCCACCGTATAGACACGACCCGGAACCAAGTCGGCCACATTCAGTTCGGTCAAGAGGGGAGTAAGGACGATCATTTCCCGGAAGGAGTGGGTTTTCTCCAATTGACGCGCCTCATCCACCGTACCCACCGCAATGTCCTCTTTCCCGGCCTGAAGAACCTCATCTGCCAGATAACGGTTGCCGAAGCCGTATCCATTCCCCTTGATCACGGGAATAAACCCGGGGAACCGCTTTTCAGTTTCTTCCATGTGAGAAAGCCACGCCCGACGGTTCAAGTATAAGGTAAGACTCACAGTTGAACACCTCTATCGCTTCTTCATATACATGTCAAAGGCCCACTGCAGAAGGGGCTGAAGAGGATAGTCCCATTCTCCGATCAATTGGCAGGCTTCCCCTCCAAAGCCCAACTTGAAGCGGAGCAAACCGTAGAGGGGGTTGGACTCGTCCAGCGTATGACTGATTCCGCGGAAATCATAGGTGTGGGCCCCCATTTCATGCGCATCCTGGATCATCCGCCATTGGATGGCATGATTCGGCATCTTCTCGCGCATTTCGTTGCCGCTGGCCCCGTAGAGATACCAAGTATGGCCGTTGGCGTGAATGGCGATGGTGGAGGCCAAGAGCTTACCGTCATATCTTGCCAAGTACAGCTGGATGCGATTCGGGTCTTCCCGCTTCAGGGAACGATACATCGTCTCGAAATAGGAATAATTACGCACCACAAAGTTGTCCCGCTGAGCGGTTACTTTCAGCAGTTCATAGAATTCCGGCAGCTCCTCTTCCCCGCCTACCGTCACTTTGACGCCTTGCTTCTCCGCTTTCCTCACATTGCGCCGCCAATTGGTATGGAATCCGGCAAACACGTCCTCCAGTGAGCGGCCCTTCAGGGGAAGGCGGAAAACGAACTGGGGTTGAATCGCCGAGAAGCCCCCCTCGCTTTCTTTCAACTTCCAGCCGATCCGTTCCAGCTCCTGCTGGATATATTCGGCATGCCCGTCCACTTCGTCGGGGCCCAAATCCCGGAGTGTTTTTCCTTTCAACCCGTGTGCCCGGACCTCTTTCAGGTAGCTCCTGATCGTTGGCGTCTTCCACTTGGCCCGGACAACCGGAGGTTCCATTTTGACGCTGAACACGTTTTTACGCCGAAGGTATTCGAAGAAGGGTTCAAACCATTCCTGCAACTGCTTGGTATTCCAATCGATGACCGGTCCCCGGGGGATGTAGGCCAGGTATTTATTTAAACCCGGGAGTTTACGGTACAGAACCAAAGCGCATCCGACCATGTGTCCTTCATCGTCAAACCAACCGAGAAGATCGTTTTTCCATTCCGTTTTCACTTCAGCCCAAGACGGATACTGCATAAAGTTGCCCCAAGGTTGCTTTTCGATAAATGAAAGATAATCCTCGCGTGAAACCACTTCCACTTGCCTCATGCAAACCACAGCTCCGTTTTAAAGTTTTCGACCCATTCGTTCAAGCGTTTTTCGGTTAATAAAAAAACGATGAGGAAAATATGCCAATTTCAAAAGAACATCTCCGATTGCACAATAGCTATTCTATCACAAATCGATCCAAGTGCGGCAGGGAATGCACTGCCGGCCTTCACCCAAAAAATATAACGCACCCTTTTCAGGGTGCGTTTCCATTCAGGCACTTTCTTCTTTTTTGTTGACCGTCCGGCCTTCCCGGGTGGTCAGTCGGGGCGCCACTTTGTTCCGAACCGTCGCTTCCGTCACCACGCATTCCGTCACATCATCCCGCGACGGAAGGTCGAACATCACATCCAGCATGATCGACTCGATGATGGCCCGGAGGCCGCGGGCTCCTGTGTTTCGTTTGATCGCCTCGTCAGCGATGGCTTTCAGAGCGCCCTCCTCAAAACGAAGCTGGACATTGTCCATCTCCAACAGCTTCTGATACTGCTTGACAAGTGCATTCTTCGGTTCGGTCAAGATCCTGACCAACGCCTCCTGGTCCAGGGGCTCCAGTGTGGAGATGACCGGAAGACGTCCCACGAATTCCGGGATAAGACCGAAACGCAACAGATCCTCGGGCAGCACCATCTTCAGATATTCGCCCGGTTTCAGATCGGCAGCGTTGCTTTCGGAACCGAAACCGATCACCTTTTTCCCGATCCGGCGTTTAATGATGGACTCCAGTCCGTCAAAAGCACCGCCGCAGATAAAGAGGATGTTGCTGGTGTCGATCTGGATGAATTCCTGATGGGGGTGCTTCCGCCCTCCCTGCGGAGGGACACTGGCCGTGGTTCCTTCCAGGATCTTCAGAAGGGCCTGTTGAACCCCCTCGCCGGATACGTCCCGGGTGATGGAGGGGTTTTCCGATTTGCGGGCCACTTTATCGATCTCGTCGATGTAAATGATCCCGCGTTCCGCCTTCTCCACGTCATAGTCGGCCGCCTGAATCAGTTTCAGAAGAATGTTCTCCACATCTTCTCCCACATAACCTGCTTCCGTCAGGGATGTGGCGTCGGCAATCGCAAACGGCACATTCAGGATTTTGGCCATCGTCTGGGCAAGAAGGGTTTTCCCGCTCCCCGTCGGCCCGATCATCACGATGTTACTCTTCTGAAGCTCCACATCGTCATTCTTCTGCGAAGAGTTGATCCGCTTGTAATGGTTGTAAACGGCAACGGAGAGGGATTTCTTTGCGTCCTCCTGCCCGATGACATAGGAGTCCAGAATTTCATTGATCTCCTGGGGTTTCGGAAGGTTCTGGAGGTCGATATCCTCTTCGCCGCCGAGCTCCTCCTCCACGATTTCGTTGCAAAGCTCGATGCACTCATCGCAGATGTACACCCCGGGACCAGCCACCAATTTCCGGACCTGGTCCTGTGATTTACCGCAGAAAGAGCATTTCAGCTGCCCTTTTTCTTCGTTGAATTTGAACATCCGTATCACCCCTCTCAAAATCTTTAGCGGGTGATCACTTGGTCCACCCAACCGGTTTCTTTGGCTTCCTGAGCACCCTTGAAGGAGTCGCAGGCCGAATCCCATTCCACTTCGGAAAACGGTTAATCCGTTCGTTCGGACAGGATCCGGTTGATTTTCTTCGGGTTTTGTGTATATCAGCGGCCTTGGCCGCACACACCTCCGAGCGGTTGGTGAATCATCACCTCGCTGTTGGGCAAAGCGAATCGTTTCCCTTTGGTTCGGCCGCCGGCAGGAATAATCCCATACTGGCAGCCATCCCTATGCAAATGGGGAAACATCCGTTTATGTATGGTATGGTGTCATCCATCGCCATCCCCGCCGTGATGGAGCCCCATGGGGAGATATGTACAGAGTCATATTCTGATCCGGATCATCCGCCGCCGGAAACAGGCGCTTAAGCGATGGCGACGTTGCATATTCGGTTCTTCAACAGCCGGGAATACCCATCACAGGCACGCTCCCCCCCGGTGAGTCCAATCCACAACCGCGGGGATCAAATTCAATCGGGTTCCTCCTTTCCCAATTGTATGTTTAAAAACAAGGCACGCGTCAAACGTGCCTCGTTTTTCATCGTCCTATTTTCATTATGCCGCATTTTTACTGTTGGATACAAGTAGGTCGATCGTTTTTCGAACCTTCAATTCATCCTTGATTTGACCCACTCCGCCTTGGGCTTGCAGGAGTTTGCGGATTTCTTCCTTTTCGCGTCCCATCTGTTCTGCCAATTTTTTCAGTTCTTCTTCCACTTCCTCATCGGCGACTTCCACATTCTCCTCGGAGGCAATGGCTTCCAACACCAGGTTGGCCCGTACTTTTTTCTCGGCGTCTTCCTTAAACTGATCGCGGATGGCCGATTTGTCCTGACCGGTGAACTGGGAGTATTGGTCCAGCGAGATTCCCTGCATTTGCAACTGTTGTTCGAAGTGGCGCAGCATGTGATCGATTTCCTGTTCGATCATCACTTCGGGCAAATCGATCTCGGCATTTTCAGCGGCTTTCTCCACCAGCGTGTTGCGTTTGTAATTCTCTTCTTCCTGCCGCTTCTGTTCTTTCAGTTTATTCTCGATGTCGGCTTTCAATTCATCCAGGGTGTCAAACTCGCTGACGTCCTGCGCAAATTCGTCGTCCAGCTCCGGAAGCTGCATCCGTTTGATTTCATGGAGCTTCACTTTGAAGACAGCTTCTTTGCCGGCAAGTTCTTCCGCGTGATAATCCTCGGGGAAGGTCACTTTGACCTCTTTTTCCTCCCCCGGTTTCATGCCGATGAGCTGCTCTTCAAACCCGGGGATAAACTGGCCGGAGCCCACTTCCAACGTATATTTCTCCGCTTTTCCGCCTTCGAAGGCTTCTCCGTCGACAAACCCTTCAAAGTCGATGATGACGCGGTCTTTCTCTTCCACCTGACCTTCTTCCACGGCCACCAGTTCACCCTGGCGTTCCTGCATTTTTTTCAGCTCGGCTTCCACGTCTTCTTCTTTGACGGAGAAATCCTTTTCCGGTACTTCCAAGCCTTTGTACTCGCCCAATTTCACCTCGGGTTTCACCGTGACCGTCGCCTTAAAGATAAAGGGCTTGCCTTTTTCCAGCTGTTCAATATCGATCTCGGGCTGGTCCACGGGTTCGATTTCCGTCTCCTCGACGGCCGCCTGGTAAGCTTCCGGCACCAGAATTTCAACCGCATCCTGGTAAAGGGCCTCCACCCCGAAGCGCTTTTCAAAGATCGGGCGCGGCACCTTCCCTTTCCGGAAACCGGGAACATTCACTTTCTTGACCACTTTCCGAAACGCCCGGTCCAAGGCATCGGAAAATTGTTTTTCATCCACCTCAACCGTAAGCACGCCACGGTTGTTTTCGGTTTTTTCCCAGTTAGCCTTCATCAGTTTCCTTACCCTCCTGACGAACTCTATTAGAAACCGCAGGGGAAGGGGGGCACCTCCCCCCAAAGGGTTCCGCTCCAATGCAACTGCTTCATTATACCATATGAAACGCCCTTTGCAAGAGAACCCCAAGGAGTTCCGGGCATAACAAAAGCCCCGGCTCGGGGCCAAAATACAGGCAAATCCGTTCTTCACCGCGGAAGAACGGAACATATGGCGTCCCAGGAGGGATTCGAACCCCCGACCAACGGCTTAGCATACCACTATGGCTTTCGCCACCAACCGACCGGTTGTTTGTGGTCTGGACTATATCTTCACCGTTTCAGGTGCGACACGTATAGTCTCTACGGAACCTCACGATCTTCTCGCGCATTCAAATGCAACGGAAGATCTTTCGGGGTTTCTACCCCCGAGCCCTGCGGCCCGGGCCTTCAAAACCCCTCCCTCTCCCCTCCGGGAGATCGTAAGTTTCCTCGGTGTCACCATCGGCATGACCCGTTAAGGCTTCACCGATACAGTGTCGTCCACTCTGTGAGTTTCCGTTTCCCCACAGAGGCTCCTGATTTGAAGGCCGTTGCTCTATCCAGCTGAGCTACTGGGACCCATGGACGAAGTCACACGCTCCGTGCGTAAGTTATATTATACCACGGATGGTTTCTCCGTCAAGACAGACCCCTTCAACGGTCACGGACCCGATAGGTGCCGCCCCTTTCCGGGATGACCTCCCCCCGGGGGGTATGAAACGTGACTGTCACTTCCGCTCCTCTCCCGGTTTCCAGAACAGCGTAAGACGGTGACGGAAACCCGCGGGGAGCCACCAAACTCCCGGGGTTGATCAAGAGGACACGCTCCGATTGCTCACACACCGGAAAATGGGTGTGACCGAAACAGACGATCCCGGCCCCGTTTTCTTCGGCCCGGTACCGGATCGGTAACAGCGACGACTGAACCTGGCGGCGGTGTCCGTGGGTGACGTAGAACCGATGACCGCCCCCGTCCCACCAAGCTTCTTCGGGAACCTCTTCCCAATCGCAGTTTCCCCTTACCACCGTCAAGGGGCCGCTTGGCAGCCGGTCCCGTCCGGTACAGAAGTCCCCGCAGTGGATGAGGTGATCGGCCCGCTCCCGTTCCACCACGGACTTCACGAGGCCAGCGTCGCCATGGGAATCGCTCACGATGAGCACACGCACGGGAAAATCACTCCTTCCGTTTACGCCCCTTGAACCTCCCGAAATCGAAGGTTTCCTTCAACAAGCGGATCAAACGTTCCGTCGCCCGCGCCCGGTGGCTGATTTGGTTCTTCACCTCAGGCGGAAGCTCTGCCATGGTACATCCCCGTTCCGGAAGGAAAAACAGAGGGTCATAGCCGAACCCGTTCTCCCCACGGGGTCGGAGTGCGATCCGACCCGGACACTCCCCCCGGACCACCCGGGTCTCATCCCCGGGAACCGCCAGGGCAAGAGCGCAAACGAAAGCGGCTTTCCTTTCCGCTTCGGGCAAGCCCTCCAATTCCATCAGAAGTTTCCTGTTGTTCTCGGCATCCGTCGCATCCGGGCCCGCATACCGGGCGGAGTACACACCGGGGGCCCCTTGCAACGCATCGACTGCCAGCCCGGAATCGTCAGCGGCCACGGGGCGGCCGAGGACCCCGGCGATGGTTTCGGCCTTTTTCACGGCGTTTCCCTCAAATGTTTCCCGGTCCTCGACAATGTGCGGGAGGTTTTCCATCCCTTCCAACCCCTTCACCCGGATCCCGAGCGCTTCGCGGAACATGGCATCCAGCTCTTTCACCTTGTGCCGGTTGCGGGTGGCGAAAATGAGCTCAGTCCATCGCCACGGTGTTGTCGCCATCCCGTTTGCCTCCCCCGATCCATTCGCCGGCTTCCTTCAGCACCGCCCGTTGTTGAGCGATCAATTGTTCCGTCCCGTGCTTGGCCAATTCCAAAAGAAGATTCAGTTCCTCGGGGGAAAAGGGGGACTCTTCCCCCGTTCCCTGCACCTCCACATACTTTCCGGACCCGGTCATCACCACATTCATATCGACTTTGGCCTGGGAATCTTCCTGGTAACAAAGATCCAGACTGGGCTGTCCGTTCACGATTCCCACACTGGTGGCAGCCAGATAATCCGTGATCGGCATCGTGTCCAGCATCCCGGACCGGATCAGTTTATGAAGAGCCTGCGTTGCGGCCACGAAAGCCCCGGTGATGGAAGCCGTGCGGGTTCCCCCGTCCGCCTGGATCACATCGCAATCCAGCCAAAGCGTGCGCTCGCCGAGTTGTTCCAGCTGAATGACGGAACGCAGACTCCGCCCGATCAACCGCTGGATCTCCATGGTCCGCCCGCCCACTTTTCCTTTGCTGGATTCCCGGATCGTCCGTGACTGGGTTGCGCGGGGCAGCATCGAATATTCCGCCGTGACCCATCCCTTTCCCGCGCCCCGGAGAAAAGGCGGCACACGCTCCTCCACCGAGGCCGTGCAGATGACCTTGGTGTCCCCGACACAGATATAGACGGACCCTTCCGCGTGTTTGATATAGCCAAGCGTCATTTCCACTGGTCGAATTTCGTTGTACTGACGTCCGTCTACCCTCAAATCATACCCCTCCAATATGTAGTTTCATTATTATAACACAGGGCCTTAAGGTGGATCGAGAACCCCGTTCGATAAAAAAAAGAGGTGCCCGGTCACCTCTTTCGCTGGGTCTGATTCGCTTTCTTGTCTTCGAATTCGTTCAAAGTCCCGTGGGGTTGACACGCTTGGGACGGGTCACCGGCTTGTCGAAATGGCCGCCTCCGTCGGTGCTGACATCCGACTTTCCATCCACGGTGATTTGCACTTTTTTTGCAGACGTGTTTTCTGTGAGAGAAAGCACGATGGTGTTCAGTGCGTTCCGGGAGGCTTTCCGCTCGTCGCTGTATTGGAGAAGTTCCTTTCCGAAATCGGCCACCGCGGTATCTCCTTTTATCTTCACCCCATTCACCTGTGTGGTCTCCGCCAGGGCGCCGACCAATTCGGAACCGTGCTGGGGCCCTTTGACCAATTCCTTCATCGCCGCTTCCGCCACGTTTTTCTGGCGGTGGATCATCCGGGTAATGGGAACATAGTACACCGTGTTATCCGGGGTCTGTCCCATGAAGTAGAGTGTCACCGGCATACTTTCCCCCACGTTGACTCCTTGGGCCAGTTCCAGGTTGATGCCGTTCAGCCGGGTCAGATCTTGAGCCGGGGTTTTTCTCTTGGGCATGGCTTCCAGCGGACGTCCGTCCACCCGGATGTCGACGGCTTTCACGGAGTCGAACCCCGTGAGCATCCAGGTCACGGCACTGAGAATCTTTTCTTCCATCTTGGCATCGTAATCCAGGAATTCCTTGGAAAAGTCGACGGTGGCAGTGCCCTTTCGGATATCCAGTCCCTTGACCTGGGTGTTTTGGGGCAGAATACCGCTGAACCCTTCCGGAAGCTGGGACTCCGCCGGTCCTCCTTTCACCATGTACTCGATGGCCTCTTTGGCGATCCCCTCCACTTTGGGGACGTTCAGAGAATAGGGAACCACGTATCCCGAATCGGTCAGAAAGTACAGTTCCAGCTCGTCCTTTTTCCCGGTGGCGGACTCGTCATCGGAAGGCTTCGGATCTTTTTGTTTGTTTTCCATTTCCTTGGGGGGCGGGTCGATGGGGGCCGATTCTTTTTCGGGACCGAAGAGGCATCCCGTCAGAACCAACGGAAGAATCAACAGGGGCCCGATTCCCTTGAACCATTTGCTCCGCATAGGCGCTTCCCTCCTGGGACAATGTTCTAGTACATGTATACGGGCCCCCCGGCAAATTATCACTACTGTTTGTCCCCGCCCGGAAATCGTCGTACAAAAAAAGAAAAAAGATCCCTATGGGGAATCTTTTTTCGTAAGCTTCAGCCCACCGGACTTTCCTCCAGCGCCGGCAGGACCACCGGCTCCACCGACACCCGCTGGGCGAGCCAATTTTCCGCGATGGATCGGAAAGCTTCCGGCCTTCCGCTGGTAAAGAAGAGATGATCATGGGGCTGCCGGGCGGGGCCTTCGTAAAGCAGCCCTTTGTGATGAAGAACCGCACTCAGTTCCCTCGCCGTCTCTTCGGCGGAGCTGATCAGGGTCACCCCGCTCCCCATCTCCCGTCCGATGAGACCGGAGATCAAAGGGTAGTGGGTGCAACCCAGGATGAGCGAATCCAGGCGGTGTTTTTTCAACGGAGAGAGGGCCAGCCGAACGATCTGCCTCGCCTGTGGAGTATCCTCTCCTCCGCTCTCCACCAAAGGAACCAGGGTGGGACAGGAGTGGCTGACGACATAGAGATCGGGATCGATTTGTTTCAGTGCCCGTTCGTATGCCGAACTCCGGATGGTTCCTTCGGTGCCGATGACCCCGACCCGGCCGTGGCTGGACAGGGTGATCGCGGCACGGGCCCCCGGCTCGATCACTCCCAGCACGGGAACGGACACGTTGCGACGGACCTCCTCGAGGGCCGCAGCAGTGGCGGTGTTGCAAGCGATGACCAAAGCTTTCAGAGGATATAACGATAAATAACGGACTATTTCCAGGGTGAACCTGCGCACTTCTTCCGGAGTCCGCGGTCCATAAGGGCAACGAAGGGTGTCACCGAAATACAGAACTCTTTCCTTGGGCAATTGGCGAAAAACTTCTTTGACCACTGTCAGGCCACCGACTCCGGAGTCCAAGATGCCGACGGCACTTTGGGATGAGATCTGATCCGTCAAACCTTCCATCCTCCAGTATACAATAAATGGCTCGGTCGTTTTCCTTCACATGTTTAGCATATGACGGTCCGACGACTCCGGTATATGCCGGTCTCCCGGCATTTCCGTTATTGTACCAAACGACCCTGAAGACGGGAATGGTTTCACGGAGGAAAAAATCCCCCTGCCGGGGATCATCTATTCATTTCCCGGTGAAGCAGGGAGAGGTGTTTGGACATCTCCTTCACTTCTTCTTTCGAAAAACGGGACAGGACATCGCTCAGATACGCCAGCCGGGCTTCCATCACATCATAGATGATCGACCTCCCCTTTTCGAGGAGATGGATCCGGACCACGCGCCGGTCCCGTTCATCCCGCACCCGTTCCACCAATCCGTTCTTTTCCATCCGGTCGATCAGATCGGTCATGGTGCTGCATGCCAGATACATCTTCTGGCTCAGGTCGCCGATGGTCATGTCCCCTTCTTCGTTCAACCACAAAAGGGCGGTGAACTGGGGAGGCGTAATGGGAAATTCGTTGAGAATCTCCCTTCCCTTCCGTTTCACCACCACGCTGATTTCCCTTACCAGACGTTCGATCTCCGCCACCAACTCTTTTGATAAATCCGTTTGTGCACTCATTGCGGTAACTCCTTCACGGTCTTCGTACCGGTTACCTGCCAGTTTTTCCACATGAATCCGTTTTCAACCGGGTAACCGGTCCATTTTCCGGGACCCGCCGGAAACATCAACCAAGACTTGCTTTAATCGTAACGGATGATGAAGGTTCAGACAAGTATCCCTGGTGGAAAGTAAAGAAACCCTACGCGGACGGTAGGGCCAAAGGGGGAAACTAGATCTTCAGTTCACCGAGCCGGACCAATTCCACGACTGCCTGGGACCGTCCTTTTACGTTGAGTTTCTGCATCACGTTCGAAATATGATTGCGGACGGTTTTTTCGCTGATGAACAGTTGCTGAGCGATTTCTTTGGTTGTCTTGTCCTGCACCAACAGCTCGAATACTTCCCTTTCCCTGTTGGTCATCAAGGGTTTCCCTTTCTGGTTGCTCGCCAAGTGCGTCACCCCTCCTTGTTCGGACTCTTAGAACACGAGGGTCAGGGACTCAGGTCACGTTATCTTATGAACAGGCTCTGGTCGTGGTGCGAAGACGTTGAAAATTGGGCATTCTTTCTGCTTCGGCACCGGCTCGTAAAATCCAAGGGGACAATGTTATCCTATGTCACCTGAGGAGAAGGGGTGACGCCGGAAGCCTTGGGCGGTTTCAGGAAATCCAACACGGCCCGCTTCGGTCGGGATCACCTGACAGCCTGTCCCTCTTGCGACCGGAACCGCCGACGTCCCGGCGACTCCCCTCTCTCCCCGCTTCTTCCCACATCAGCACGGGAACCCGGGGCAGATGCCGTTTGAGCCAACCGGCGGCGGAATCCCGGGTGGTCAGGATCCAGGAAGCGCATCCCATCTCCAGGCGGGGGACGCCCCATTCGTGCCGGCTCAGTTGAATCCGCGGATAAGGAAGACCGGAAAAAGCCAGAACCGTGTCTCCGTATCGGAGGCACTCCCGGACACATTCCACCAGGGCATACCCCGGGCCAGTACGGAGCAGATGGATCGGTTCAAACCCCATCTGCCGGACCAAATGCCGGGCGTCGGATTTTTGGCTTGCGCTTTTCCGGTCTTTTTTTCCGTCGGCTTCCAAAACCGGAAACTGCTTGACCAAATGGACATAGGGAATGCCGTGCAAAAACATGATCCGCCACGCTCCTTCATGTTTGGGTCCGCCAACATTGCGGGTGTTTCATCCCGCTTCCTTTTCGGTTGAGGAAGGGCCGGATTGTAGAGCATAAGAATGGAACGAACCCATCACAACGTAGAGAGAGGAGGTTGGTTATGAAGGTGCTCTTGGTTTCCCTCTTGATGTTTCTTCTCCTGGTAGCCGTCACCCTCTGGATGGATTGGATCCAGGGTTTACCGGTCCAAGAAATGCTCTTCCGCCTTCGGAATCCCTTCTGGGTCATGGATCCTGTCGAATTCCTCACGACCATCGGACTCCTGGCACTCCCCGTCATTCGGTTGGTTTGGAATCGATTCAAAAAAGGCAACGGGAAAGCGCGCACATGGGAGTGAGAAAAACCGGATCCCCTTTCCCACCATGTTCGCGTTTCAGAAGGGACGGTGTTCAGACACCGGCTTTCCGGGAACGGCCCCGAATCAAAGCAATGATGGAGAGCAAGACCGGCAGCCCGGTCTGCATCGGCAGATGCAGATACCAAGGCACCGCCTTCAGCCCCTCCTGGATGTGTTCCGGAAGATTGCCGGCGATCATCATGGAAAGCAGGATCAGAATGATGGAGAAAGGGAGGACCAAGGGTTGGTGGGATTTCCGGCGGAACAGCTCCGCCGCCCCGATCAGGGCGGCGTAAAAGAAAAGGGCGATTTTGAAGAACAACCCGACGATCAGGATCAAAAGGGCCAAGACCTCCACCCGCTGGATAAAGTCGGCGATGTTGACCTTCGCGATGGTGGTCAACAGAGGGAAAGAACCCCGACTCACGATGTTCGCCCCCAATGCCGCAATTTCCGTCGCAACCACCAAGCTGATCACCAAACCGCTCAGCACCATTGCCCCGATCGCGGTTCCCATCACGTTACTCTTTGGCCGTACGTAGGGAAACAACATGGTGAACACGATCATTTCCCCGAAGGGAAACGTATAAACCACCGGAAACGCCGCCTCGAAGATCCGCTTCCAGTCCTCGGCGACCGGCTGAAGGGATTCCATTTCGACGGCACCGGAAAAGAGCAACAACAACACAGCCACCAGGAGGGACAACAGATACAAACACGCAAAGATCTGCCCTGTTTTGGCGATCACATCGATCCCCAATGAGACAACATAAGCAATGGAAAAGACCATCAGCACCGTCTCGATCATCATGGGGGTCTGCGGAAAGAAGGAGGCGTCCAACAGCTCGGCGAAATCGCGCAACACCCGGGTGGCGATGTACATAAAATAGGTGACGTACAACAGTCCGACCGTCCACCCGGTGGGTTTTCCCAACAACGTTTGCAGGGTGCCGATCAGGGTCCGATTCGGATACCGGCGATGCAGGAAGCTGTATAGCCATATCAGACCCACGGCCGGAACCAGCGCCAACAGGATCGCGATCCACGCGTCCTGTTTCGCGTCCAGACCCAGGGGAACCACGACCGCGCTTCCCAATTCAAAAAGCATCACCAGCAGAAACAGTTGGAATGGGCTGATGCTTTCCCGTTCCATTTCCCTTCCCTCCTCACTGCTCTTTCTGATGGGGATTGAACCGCATTCCCGTCCTTCGGAGGACAAAGGTGGAAGAGACTTGCACCTTCACCTTGGGAAAGCGTCGGTGCCAGTCTTTTTCCCACCGTTTCCACAGGTCGGGCCGTTCTCTGTGCAGCGCCTCTCCCAGCCCCAGCACGTCGGTTCCCGCCCCTTGGGCGGCACGGACCGCCTCTCGGACTTCCCGGCTCACCTCCCGGGATAATTGGGTTTCCAACCGGTCGAGGATCCGGGGATCTTCCAGATTTAACGGGCAGTTGACTTCGTGCACATTCCCTTCCCCGGTGAGGTGAATGTGAAAGGTCCACTTCCCGTGATTCCACCGGGGACGGATGGAGGTTTTCACCCGCTGGATTTCCACGGAGACTTCCTTTTTCCGTCCCTTGCAATCCAAATGGACCACGGTGTTTTGGATTTTGTTGTTGATAAAGGCCAATCCCCGGGCGGCGGCGCCGTTCATCCATCCGACGAGCTTCCCGTCCCGGTTGAACATGGCCATGCCGTCCAACTTCACTTTGGCCAGGGGCAGGGCGTGTTCCATGGTCTCCATGTTTTCGGCGACCGCGGGATCCCCGATCAGCCGCACTCCGGGCAACACCGGCTGTCTTCCCTTTTGGGTCAACGCCCGCAACACTTCCGTCACATCCACGGCGTAGGTTTCCCCGGACATCTCTTCATGGGTCTTCAGTTGGTCATAAATCTTTGTCGCCGGGATCTCCTCCAGGGGGGGCAGGGTGCTCAACACGGCTTCCGCCGTCGTTCCTCCCCGGACCACCAAAACGGGGATATGGATCGACCCCTGGGGGTCCCGTTCCATCACGTCCAACAGCGGCCCGATTCCTTCCCGCGCCACCGCCTCGCTGATCACCTCCAACCGCTGGTGGGCTAAAAAGATTTGCCTCGGCACATTCTCCGTCGCTTTGCGGATCGCCTCGGTGATGTTGGAACCCGTCACCGCATAGGTGGTGACCGGGGAACCGGCGGGACCCCCGCCGCCGGATTGGCCGCCGGCTTGCTGGGCAACCCGGTTCGGGTTGGCAATCTGGAATGAGATCCGGTAGCGCCCGTCTTCCGCTTTGTCGATTCCCATCCCCATCACCACTGCCCGATTATCCAATTCTCTGTAATCCCAGCACCCCGTCGTTAAAAGACAGAGGGGTAGAAAGACGGACAGGAGCCGCTTCATGAGGGGTCGTCCTCCTTGGGATCCCGGGTCGGCTCCGGATCCTGCCCCTCGGGTATGCGTTGATCGTCCAAGGGACGGGCTGTACGGGGCCGGGTGCTCAGAGCCTCCCAAGGCATACGGATGAACAAGTCCTTCTGGTCCCTCGGAACGAAGGGAGCGACCGGGATGAGATACGGGGTCCCGAAGGAACGCAGGGAATTCATGTGGGCCACCAACACGATCAGGGCCAACGTCAGCCCCAACAGACCGAAGAGCCCGGCGCTGAGCATCAGGCCGAAACGGATCAGCCGGGCGGAGTTGGCGAGGGAATAGGACGGGGTGGCAAAGCTGGCGATGGCGGTGATCGAGACCACGATCACCATGCTCGGGGTGACGAGGCCCGCCCGGATGGCCGTTTCCCCGATGATGATCGCCCCCACAATGGTGACCGCCGTACTCAGGGGACGGGGCGTCCGGATCCCCGCCTCCCGTAAAATCTCGAAGGTGATTTCCATCAGGAACGCCTCGACGATGGCGGGGAACGGGACTCCCTCCCGTTGGGCCATCAGGTTGACCATCAGCTCCGTGGGGATCAACGTGGGATGAAAGGCCTTAAACGCCACATAGATGGACGGCCCCATCAGGGAAATGGTGAAGATGAGAAACCGCAAAATCCGGGTGGCGGTGGCGATGTCCCAACGCTGGTAGTACTCCTCCACCGAAGTTAAAAACTGAAAAAACGTGGTGGGTACAATGAGAGCCACCGGGGTATTGTCCATGAGGATGGCGACCCGCCCCTCCAGGAGCCCGCCGGCAATCACATCCGGCCGTTCCGTGTTGTAGACCGTGGGGAAGGGAGTGCGGGTTTTGTCTTGGATGAAGCCTTCCAGATAGCCCGACTCCAAGACCCCGTCAATGTTGATTTGCCGGATCTTCCGGATGACTTCCTTCACCGTGTCCGGATCGGCGATCCCCTCCAGGTGCAGCACCGCGACCTCGGTCCGGGTCATTTTTCCCACTTGCTGCGATTGGACCCACAGTTTCGAACTCTTGATCCGTCGGCGCACCAGGGCCAGATTGGTGGATAAGGTCTCCGTGAAACTGTCCCGGGGACCCCGGATCACGGTCTGGAGGGCGGGCTCGGTGACGGGCCGCTTGTCGCCACCGGCTGTGTCGGCGCACAGGGCTTCGGGCCATCCCTCTCCCAGCACCAGGGTCTTTCCGTCCAACAAGGCGTGAAACAGTTCCTCCCACCTTGAGACGAGCTGCACGTTACTCATGCTGAGGGCATTTTCCTTGACAAAATCATAAAAGGGGGTCTCCACATCCATCGGGGCGGAGTCCACCATGATCGACTTGGTCAAAAACTCGTCGGCCCGTCGGTCATCGACCAGCCCTTCGATCTGCACCAAGGCAACGGAATGCTTCGGATCTGTTCCCGCTTCGATCCGCCGAATGACCAGGTCGGAGCTGTGGCCCATCTCCTGCTGGATTTTTGACAGATTCTCTTCCAAGGAGGAAAACAGCCGATCCTGATCCCGGTACTGCAACTGCTTGGGCAGGCTTTTGGAACCCTTCCTGGCGCTTCTCTTCTTCCGCATACGGCTCACCTCGTCTTCTGTTGTAATTTGCCAATCCGGTGGTAGATTTATGCAGTGGTTTCTCTTGACCCAGTTCCCGGCCAACTCTTCATAAGGCCCCATCGACCTGCGGTATGAAGCCGACGACCGTCGGGATCAAGAAACCACTCCCCGGTCCTTCGGAACGTTTTGCGGTGATAGGTCAAGCCGCCGATCACATAGCATGGGAAAGACGGAAGTGGAAGACACCGCCTTCACGGGAAGGGCGTGCTTCCGCTCATCACCACGAACAGAGGGGGGATGGAAGACGGGCCGAACCGACATCCGCGGCACGGGGACGGTGACTCCCCCCCGTGAACACCGCTTGAAAACCATTCCTCTGGAGAAGTTTTGGCCGACCCTTCCAGCTGACGCCCTCGCTTTTACCGAATTGGAACAGGATGAAATGTATCCCTTTCTCCCCACGCGCCTGATTCCCCGATATTTGGAGGAAGCGATGGCATTCGGCCGTGAGGCTGCCAAGGGTGAATCCTGCGGGGGAGATCTTACCCGCCTGATCAACCGGATCCTCCGTTCCGGCGTTCGGGTTGACTTCGTCCGACGGAAAGTCACGGATCCGGGAGGGTGGGTACGAGCCCAATACCGGCCCAAACCGCCCACCATCGAAATCTACCGTTCCTCCATGGATCAGCTGAGAACGTTCTTTGAACAATCGGTCCACCGGGTGGCGGAAGATGATTTGATCGCCCTTCACCTGTACCACGAATGGTTCCATCACCTGGAATCCACGCGCTTCGGGCGGGCCGATCACCGGCTGCCCAAAGTCCGAAAAAAACGTTGGGGGCCCTTTGTTTTCCGGCAGCGGGTTTACCGCCTCAGGGAAATCGCCGCCCACTCCTTCACCCAGGAAACGATGGAGCTCTCCTGGTCCCCGCTCTGGTTGGACCACCTGCTCCTCTTGACGGAAAAGGGGTGGAGCAAATCCAGAATCCGGGAGCATTTCCGTCAGTTAAACGACCGGTTTGAAGCCCTGATCGCTCCCCCGCCGGAAGAAGAAGAGAAAGAATGACCCCCGCCCGACGGCGGGGGTCATTCTGTTCATTTTTTGGCGGGACGGGAGGGTTTCCCGGGCCTTTTTTCTTCCTTCACTTCCAGTACGCAGTGCCGGAGGAAAGGGCCCGGATTCAGCTTTTCCCCCGTCGCCTTCTCCAGGATCGATTGCCAGGATTCCCTTGCTCCCGGTTGGAAGATCCGTTTTTTCAGATATTCGCCCGCTTCCGGGTTGTTCACCAGCGGATGTTCCGCCCCGGGAAAGGTTTTCTTCATCGCCTCCAGAATTTGTGAGGCGATCAATTCCCCCAAGAGATCGTTCTGATAGTGGACCGGCGCGGTTCCGAGATGAATCTCGGCCGCCCAGTCAGGGGCTTTTCGTCCTTCAGGCCGCGGCACGAACTGAAACTGTTCCACATAATCCCACCAGAGCGTATCCAAGTCCCGGTCAGGGTCAGCATACAGATCCCGTTCAAAATAAACCATCACCAGACTCCACCGGATGAAGACCAGCCTGTCCAGCACCGCCTGTTTTTCCAGTTCCCCCCTCATCTTGTCCAGTTCGTCGGAGGACACCCCCACCACCCGTTCCCACCAAGCCGGCACCTTCGTCATGCGGCCCGTCAGCATGGCAATCGCCTCGGTGGCGGCGATATGGGCCGGTTGTCTCAACAGCCAGGGAAGATCCGGATCGTGGTACTGATCGTAAACGGCGTGACCCAGCTCATGGAGCAACGTCTCCAACCCGGAAGCATCGGGCCGAAGATTGCACAGGATCCGGGTGTCCCCCTCCCGGTCGATATCGAGGCAGAAGGCATGCCGGGATTTTCCCTCCCGCTCGTATAGGTCGCTCCGGCGTAGGACCTCTTCGGTTTCCAGCCCCATCTCCCGGAAGGTCCGGTTCGCCAACTCCTCCAGCTTCCACTCCCGTAACCACTCGTCCGTGTCCACCCCGAATATGGGATCGGCGTGTTGGAAAAAAGGGTCGGTATAGTGCCAGGGGCGGACCCCTTCCGGACGCAGAAAATCATACGGCCGTGCCACGGCCTTGTCCAGTTCCGCCTTCACTTGGGAAAAAGGAAGATCGGTCTCTTCCTTCAACCGTTCCAACACCCGAAAAAGTTCTCCCTGATCGATCTCGTTGAATTGAAGGAGCATATCGTAAAAATTGGGATACCCGCTCTTTCGGGCGATCCGGTTTCGGAGCTTGGCCAGCTCACGGATGTTCCCGGCGACCACTTCCCCCACCTGTTTGCCGGCCTTCCATGCGGCTTTCCGTTTGTAGGGGTCCCATTCCGTCCGAAGGAGGTTCTTCAGCTCATTGTCGGAAACTTTCTTTCCCCCGTAATCGGCTCTGAAATGGACGAAGGTGCTTTCGATCTCCGTTTCCATCTCCACCAGCTTTTCGATCTCATCCGGTTCCATCCGACAGGCGGCGAATTCCCGGTACAAAAGGTCGAGCTGCCGTGCCAAGAGGGGATCTTCCGGCGGTTCCTTCCGGATCTCTTCCAACCTCTTGAGGCGCTCCGCGTCGGCCAGAAACTCCCTTTTCTCCTTGAGGAGCCGGGCGTATTCCGCCTCAAATTCCCGGTTTCCCGTGGTCGACGCCTTCCAGTGGGTTTCGGCCAGCTTCTGTTCCATTTCGCGGATGGCGGGCAGCGTTTCTTGCAGAAAGGATCGTGCTCCGTTCTCCAACTCCCTGTCCCCTTTCTATTTGTATTTCACTGGATTCCCCTCCTGTTCTTCTTCCCCGTCAGCGTTTTCTCCTTTTGTGAGACAGGGTGCACATGAGATCGCTGATAGGGGGAAAACTGTGCCCAGGAGGTGTCAGCCATGGATAACCCCTATCTGTGCCCCGCCTGCGGAACCAACCGAAGCCGCTTCAATCTGATTGAACAGGTGGTCCACCCCGTGAAAAAAGATCCGCGAACCGGAGAGATTGTGGAAGAAGTGGACGATAGCGACCCCCTCCAGGCCCCTTACCGGGGAGAAAGCCGCCGGGTCCAATGCGGGGTTTGCGGTGTCATCGACCCGGAGGAACGCTTTATCAAAACGGCCCGCCGGGGGACCGGGGAGCCCTGCCTTTGATCCCCGATTTTCCGTCCGTCGATCGATGCCCGGGAACCCCGTGTTCCCGGGCTCATTCTTTCTGTATAATGGGAGGTGAGAGGAACCTGACACAAAGGAGTTTGTTGGTCCCATGGAATCATTAAAAGAATCGATCCTGGAGTTAATCACGGAAACCTCCACCAACCTCCCCCCGGATGTCCGCGCAGCCATCCGGAATGCGAAAGAACGGGAGAATGCCGGGACACGGGCTGCGTTGGCCCTGTCCACCATCTCCGACAACATCCAAATGGCGGAGGAGAATGTCTCCCCCATCTGCCAGGATACGGGCATGCCCACCTTCTATATTCATGTTCCCGTCGGCGTCAACCAACTGAAGATGACGCAGGCGATCCGGGAAGCCGTCGTGGAAGCGACCCGCACCGGAAAACTCCGCCCCAACTCCGTCGATTCCCTGACCGGCGAGAACAGCGGAGACAACTTGGGCGAAGGCGTTCCGGTCATCCACTATGAACAGTGGGACAAAGACGAGATCGATGTCCGTCTGATCTTAAAAGGGGGCGGCTGTGAAAACAAAAACATCCAATACAGCCTCCCCTGTGAACTGGAAGGACTGGGCCGGGCCGGACGGGATCTCGACGGCATCCGAAAGTGCATCATCCACAGCGTTTATCAGGCCCAAGGTCAGGGGTGCAGCGCCGGTTTCATCGGTGTGGGAATCGGAGGCGACCGGACCACCGGTTATGAATTGGCGAAAAAGCAACTCTTCCGCAAAGCGGATGACACCAATCCCCATCCGGATCTGGCCCGCCTGGAGGACTACATCATGGAAAACGCCAACAAGCTCAGCATCGGCACCATGGGCTTCGGCGGAAACACCACCCTCCTCGGCTGCAAAATCGGATCCATGCACCGGATTCCGGCCAGCTTCTACGTCTCGGTGGCATACAACTGCTGGGCGTTTCGCCGTCAAGGAGTGAGCATCGACCCGAAAACGGGAAACATCAACCGTTGGCTCTATAAGGACGAACCCAAGTTTGAATCCGTCACGGTGTCCGAGCCGAAACAGGAAGCTCCCGCCTCGTCCACGCGGGAAGTCCGG
The DNA here is from genome assembly GCF_003054245.1 of Melghirimyces profundicolus. Lineage (GTDB taxonomy): Bacteria > Bacillota > Bacilli > Thermoactinomycetales > DSM-45169 > Melghirimyces > Melghirimyces profundicolus. The sequence goes on along the minus strand of NZ_QBKR01000012.1, from coordinate 38,348 downwards.
TTGACGCCCCCCATCTCCGAAGAAGACATCCGAAACCTCTCGGTCGGGGATGTGGTGATTCTGGACGGGCTGATTCACACCGGCCGGGACGCGCTCCACAAATACCTGATCGACCACGATGCTCCCGTCGATCTGGAAGGCGGTGTCATCTATCACTGCGGCCCGGTGATGCTGAAAGACAAGGATGGAAACTGGGAGGTCAAGGCGGCGGGCCCCACCACCAGCATTCGGGAAGAACCCTACCAGGCCGATATCATCAAAAAGTTCGGCATCCGTGCCGTGATCGGTAAAGGCGGCATGGGCGCCCGCACCCTGGAAGGCCTGAAGGAACACGGCGCCGTCTATCTGAATGCCATCGGCGGCGCCGCCCAGTACTACGCCGATTGCATCACAGGGGTCGAAGGCGTTCACTTCATGGAATTCGGGGTTCCGGAAGCGATGTGGCACCTCAGGGTGAAGAACTTCGCCGCCATCGTCACCATGGACGCACACGGCAACAGCCTTCACAAGGATGTCGAACTGGATTCCCTGGAACGGCTGGCCCAATTCAGGGAAAAAGTCTTCGCCTGAAGCGGTTTGGGGCTGCTGACAATGATGGATCGTCAGCAGCCCCTTTTTCATCCAGCTCATCCGATGAAACATTCCGATCCTTATCATCGTCTATATATGGGTGAAAGGGGGTTTTCGGAAATGAAAAAGAAAAACAAATCCCTGTGGGCACTCATCGGCCTTTTCCTTTTTGCCGTTGCCGTTCCAAGCACCGCCTTCGCCGATGCTGTGACGGGTGAGACGGTGGTGACGCTCGGGCAGGATCTGACCCCCCAGCAAAAGGAACAGATCCTTCAAGAGATGAATGTCGACAACAACGTGAAACAGATCACGGTCACCAACGAAGAGGAGCACCGCTACCTGGGCCAATACCTGGATGAGGCCACCATCGGTAGCCGCGCCCTTTCCTCCGCAAAAATCACCCTGACGGAAAAAGGGTCCGGCATTCAGGTCGAAACCAACAATATCAGCACCATCACCGATCAGATGTATGCCAACGCCCTGGTCACGGCCGGGGTGAAAGATGCAGAGGTGTATGTCACGGCACCGATGGAAGTCTCCGGAACCGCGGGATTGACGGGAATCCTGAAAGCTTTTGAAGCGGCCGCCGGCAAGAACATCACAGAAGAACAAAAACAGGTCGCCAATGAAGAGATGGTCCGGACCTCCGAGCTGGGTCAATCCATCGGAGACAAAGAGAAGGCTGTCGAATTCATGAACCGGGTCAAGGATGAAATCGCCCAGGAACAACCTCAATCCGCGAAAGAAGTGCGCGACATCATTGTCAACGTGGCCGGAGACATGAACATCAACCTGAACGACCAAGACATCGAACGGATCACCAATCTGATGGTCAAATTTTCGGAGCTGAACATCGACTGGGACAGCCTGAGCAGCCAGTTGGACCAGCTGAAGAGAAACCTGGATCAGGTGGTCAACTCCGAAGAGGCGAAAAGCTTCCTCGACAAGCTGTTTACTTGGCTGGCCGAACTGATTGATTCACTGAAAAAAGCCTTCTCATCCTGAGGAAATGAGATGAAACCGGGCGAAGGAACTTTCGGCCGGTTTTTTTCATGAAGATCGGAGTCATCACTGCCTGCTACGGCTTCTCTTTTTCCCCGGTCCTGCAGCGGGCATACTCCCGGATGATCGTTCTTTTGGGATCCAGCCCGGTGGTTGCAACCATACCACCTCCCTGATCCATCCTTGAGCCCAAAGACAAAACAAAAAGCACCCTTCCTTTCGGAGGGTGCTTGGTATTCGCTGTTTCGGCCGTTAACGGGAAAGCCATTTGCGGAACATGTGCTTGGTTCCTTCCCGGTTCATCCGGGCGATGGCCGTTGTCAAGGGGATTCCTTTGGGGCAAGCCTGCACGCAGTTCTGGGAGTTCCCGCACTCCTGCAGACCGCCGTCCTCCAAGAGGGCATCGGTCCGTTCGTGCTTGTTCATCGCCCCGGTGGGATGGGAATTGAAAAGGTCGACCTGTGCCACGGCAAAAGGACCGATAAAGTTGGATCGGGAGTTGACATTCGGACAAGCCTGCACACAAACCCCGCAGGTCATGCACTTGGACAACTCGTACCGCCATTGCCGTTCCACTTCCGGCATCCGCGGCCCCGGACCGAGATCATAGGTCCCGTCGATGGGAATCCAGGCCTTGACCCGTTTCAGCGTATCAAACATCCGGTTCCGGTCCACCACCATGTCCCGCATCACCGGGAACGTATTCATCGGCTGTACCCGGATCGGCTGTTCCAGCTCATCGACCAAGGTGGAGCAAGCCTGACGGGGTGTGCCGTTGATCACCATGGAACAGGCCCCGCAGACCTCCTCCAGGCAGTTGGCCTCCCAGGCGACGGGAGACACCCGTTCTCCCTTGGCATTGACCGGATTGCGCTGAATCTCCATCAAGGAAGAGTTCACGGTCATGTTGGGGCGGTACTCCAGCTCGAACTCTTCCTCATAAGGTTCGCTCTCCGGAGAATCCTGACGCGTGATAATGAAGCGAACGGTTTTTTTCTCGTCCGCCGTCATCGTCTGCTGTTCGCTCATTGGCTCTCCGCCCCCTTCTCTTCAGCTTGTTTGGCCACGTCATAACGGCGCGGGCGCGGCTTGATGAGGGAGGTGTCCACTTCCTCGTATTCGAAGGCCGGCCCGTTTTCCGTGTATTTGGCCTTCGTTGTCTTCAACCATTCTTCGTCGTTCCGTTCGGGGAATTCCGGTTTGTAATGGGCCCCGCGGCTTTCGTTCCGATTGTAGGCGCCGAGGGTGATCACCCGGGCCAGCTCCAGCATGTTCCACAACTGGCGGACGAAGGAGGCCGATTGGTTGCTCCAAGTGCTGGTGTCGCCGACGTTGATCCGTTTCCAGCGTTCCATCAATTCCTGGATCTTGTCGTCGGTTTTCTTCAGACGGTCGTTGTAACGGACCACGGTCACGTTGTCCGTCATCCATTCACCCAGCTCTTTGTGCAGCTTATACGGGTTTTCGTCCCCGTCCATCTTGAGGATGTTGTCGTATTTTTCCTGCTCCTTCTTCTGTTGGGCCTCAAAGAGGGTGGAAGAGAGATCTTCCGCCGACTTGTCCAACCCTCGGATGTACTCCAGGGCGTTGGGGCCGGCCACCATTCCGCCGAAGATGCAGGAGAGAAGGGAGTTGGCACCCAGACGGTTGGCACCGTGGTATTGGTATTCACACTCGCCTGCGGCGAACAGTCCCGGGATGTTGGTCATCTGATTGAAGTCCACCCAGAGACCGCCCATGGAGTAGTGAACCGCCGGGAAGATCTTCATGGGAACCTTGCGGGGATCTTCTCCCATGAACTTCTCGTAGATCTCGATGATGCCGCCCAGTTTGATGTCCAGCTCTTTGGGATCTTTGTGGGAAAGGTCGAGGTATACCATGTTTTCCCCGTTGATCCCCAGTTTCATGTCCACACAAACCTTGAAGATGGCCCGGGTGGCGATGTCCCGCGGCACCAGGTTTCCGTAGGCGGGGTACATTTCCTCCAGGAAGTACCAGGGTTTTCCGTCTTTATAGGTCCAGACGCGTCCGCCTTCCCCCCGGGCAGATTCCGACATCAGCCGCAGCTTGTCATCCCCCGGGATGGCGGTGGGGTGCACCTGGATGAATTCCCCGTTGGCGTAATAAGCGCCCTGCTGGTAGACGGCGCTGGCCGCCGTTCCCGTGTTGATCATGGAGTTGGTCGATTTTCCGAAGATGATCCCCGGGCCGCCGGAAGCCATGATCACCGCATCGGCGCGGAACGCCCGAATCTCCATGCTGCGCCGGTCCTGGGCGACGATCCCGCGGCAGCGCCCTTCATCATCCTGAACGATGGACAAAAACTCCCAGTGTTCGTATTTAGTAACGTTTCCCGCCACTTCCCAGCGACGCACCTGTTCATCGAGGGCATACAGCAGTTGCTGACCCGTTGTGGCGCCGGCGAAGGCCGTCCGGTGATGTCGGGTTCCCCCAAAACGGCGGAAATCCAACAGTCCCTCGGGCGTCCGGTTAAAGGGAACGCCCATCCGGTCCATCAGGTAGATGATCCCCGGAGCCGCTTCCGTCATCGCTTTAACCGGGGGCTGATTGGCAAGAAAATCGCCGCCGTAGATGGTATCGTCGAAGTGTTCCCAGGGGGAATCCCCTTCCCCTTTGGTGTTCACTGCTCCGTTAATACCTCCCTGGGCACAGACGGAGTGGGAACGGCGGACAGGTACGATCGAAAACAGGTCGACGTCGGCTCCCGCTTCGGCCACTTTGACGGTGGCCATCAAACCGGCGAGGCCGCCGCCGACGATGATAACTTTTTCTTTCTTCATCGCACGCTACCTCCATATGGAAACCCCTGTCTTGAGACATGGGGAGGAAATATGGGCGGGGGCGTCAGCCCCCCATTCTTTGCGGTTTTCACCGCACTCCGCTTTCGCGGGATAAAGATCCCCTCACCAAGGTGATGGAGCGGTTTTAAGTGCAGGCAGCATTGGCTGAACCCTTACCACCCGACGCAGAGCATGGGACGGGGGAAGCATCCCATGGTACCGATCCATTCGCTCCTGACGCAACCCTCGCAGGGCTCAGGTTGGTCCGATCCGGGCTTGTGGCTCTGCAAGCCCCCAATGGCAATGCCCCTTTCTAACGCTGAGCCAATTGATTGGCAAGTTCACTGAACGCGAAAAGTGCCCGGAGTCCGACATAGCTGACCAGGACAAACACGACCGCCCACACATAGGAGGAAATCCGCTGGGCCCGGGGACCGACGGTGACCCCCCAGGATACCAGGAAAGACCACATGCCGTTGGAGAAATGGAACACGGCCGCCACGATCCCGATCGCATACCATACTTGGGTCAATGGATCGGACAACAGGTTCGCGGTCAGGCTGGTCAACTGCTCGGCATTGTAATCGTACAACGCCACTTTCAACCGGGTCTCCCATACGTGCGTGGTGACGAAGATCAACGTGATGACACCGGTTACGCGCTGGAGCATAAACATGATGTTCCGAAAAGTACTGAAGTTCGAGAGATTGTTCTCCGCCGTGAAAGCGATGTATAACCCGTAGACACCATGGTACAGGAGAGGAAGAAAGATAAAAAAGATCTCCAATACCGGCAGGAACGGGATGCCCCAGATCCACTCCACCTGCTCAACATAAGCCGCGGCACCTTTGGTTGCTTCATGGTTCGTAATCAAATGCTCAACCAAAAAAAAGCCGACTGGGATGACACCCAGCAGGGAGTGCAACCGTCTGTGAAAAAAACTGCGGTGCTTCATTCATCTGCCCCCCATTTGCCCCTATTGGTAAGTATAACGGTTACTTGGTACGGAAACCTTCTCCCCTTCAAAAATGCGACCGGCGATCCGCCGGTATGGTTGAATAAATCTTCAGTTGACAGGAAGAACAGTTTCATGCCAATGACAATTTCATTGTACTCCCAATTTTGACAGAGCGTCAAGTTGTGCTTACCGGCTCACTTGGTAAAATACCCCTGGCAGGGACAAAGAACACATCAAATTTCAAGGTTGCCGATGACCCATTTTACCGGGCAGGGAGATGGGCTTCTGCCACGCAACCCTGGAAGCGTTGTGAATTCATGTTCGTTTCGAGAAAAAGGGGAAGCGTTCAGCTCATGGAGAAAGCCCTTCGGAAAGCTTCACAAAGAAGGACCCGCTGGTGAAACTTCTCTCGGCCAACCGAAAAATACCGACTCCGCACCGGCAGCAACTCCCGGCTCAAACAATAAAAGAGGGAGGTCCGTCAACCGACCCGGTCTTTCGGACTCCCGCTTTGCACCTCGTATGTTTCCAGAAAGGAACGGATCCGCTCCCCCGTTTCTTCGAAGTCGACCAAGAAGGCGTCATGACCGTAATCCGAAGAGATCTCCAGAAGATCACAGCTTTTACCCAGCCGGCTCAACGTCTGATGGAGCTCCCGTTGCTGGTGGATGGGAAACAGCTGGTCCTCCCGGATCCCGATCACCAGCACCTCGGCTTCGACCCGGGAAAGGGCCTTCTCCACGCCGCCCCGTCCGCGTCCCAGATCGTGGGTGTCCATGGCCTTCAGCAGATAGAGATAACTGTTGGCGTCAAACCGGTCCACCAGCTTCTTCCCCTGATAACGAAGATAACTCTCCACCTGAAACAGGGAATTCATCCGGGTTACAGGCCCTTCCGCCTGCAGCTTCCGGCTGAAGCGCTTCTCAAAGAGCTGCGGGGTCCGGTAGGTCACCATTGCCGTCATCCGGGCCAACGCCATCCCGTTGACCGGTCCCTGCCCGGGATAGTAATGACCCCCTTGGTAATCGGGATCCGACAGGATCGCCTGTCTCCCGATGTCGTTGTAGGCGATGGCGGTGGGTGTGAGGGAAGAGGCCGTGGCGATGGGGACCAGCTTGCGGGCGAACCGGGGAAACATCACTCCCCATTCCAGGACCATCATTCCTCCCATGGAGCCTCCGATCAGCATGTTGACCCGGTCGATTCCCAGCTGCTCCAGGACACGTTTTTGGACATGCACCATATCCCGGATACTGACAAAGGGAAAGGAGGAACCGTAGGGGCGCCCTGTATCCGGATTGACGGAGGAAGGACCCGTCGTTCCGTTGCAACCGGCCAATACGTTCATGGTCACAACGTGGAAGCGGTCTGTGTCGACCGCTTTGCCGGAGCCGACCAGACCGTCCCACCAGCCGGGATCCTCTTCGTCCCCCACCGCGTGGGCATCACCGGTAAGAGCATGGCACACCACCACCACATTGCTTCCGTCCGGTTCTGGTGCCCGCCCAGCGGTTTCCATAGCAACTTCCACTTCCGGGAGGGTCCCGCCGCCTTCCAGGCGAACGGATCCCACGGATACGGTTCGTCTTTCGAAGATCCGGGCAGTGACCGGCATGAGCATCCCCTTCCTTCCTGACGATGTTACGCATCAATGGCGACCGGATCCCGACTTAAGCCTTTCGAATAAAAACGCCCTCTTCCGGAAGGAAGAGGGCGGTGTGATCAAACGGCAACCTCACCAACCTCTTCTCATCTTCCGGGGTTACCCCCGCAGGAGTTGGCACCTTTCCCTTGACAGGGTGGTTGCCGCGGTTTCATGGGGCCAGTCCCTCCACCGCTCTGGATAAGAAGAAGTGAATCGCAATATGGAATTGGGTTTATCATAAGACGATTCAGCTCAAATGTCAAGGTGAAAAGCCACTTTATCTGGAGACGATGTTCACCCTGGGTTCCTCCCGTTCCACCGGAGGGGCGTCAGGGTGCTCCAACCAGCAGGTGACCCGGTGCACATCGGACACGTTCGTCCATTCCGGCATTTCCTCGTGGCAAATCTGCATTGCATGAGGACACCGGTCGGCGAAGGGGCACCCCTTGGGGGGATCCAACAGATCCGGCGGTGAACCCGGAATCGGGATGAGGTCTTCCTCCCGCTTCTGGTCCAGCCGGGGCATCGATTGGATCAATCCCCAGGTGTAGGGATGACGCGGACGGTAAAAGATGTCCTCCACCGTCCCCGTCTCCACCACTTTGCCCCCGTACATCACCGCCACCCGCTGAGCCATCTCCGCCACCACACCCAGGTCATGGGTGATCAGGATGATGGCGGTCTCCATCTTTTCCTGCAGCTCCTTCATCAGCTCCAGGATCTGGGCCTGGATCGTCACATCCAAGGCGGTGGTCGGCTCATCGGCGATCAGGATTTTGGGATTGCAGGCCAGTGCGATGGCGATCATGGCCCGTTGCCGCATTCCCCCGCTGTATTGGTGGGGATACTGGTGAACCCGCTTCTCCGGATTGGGGATCCCCACCAGCCGGAGCATGTCCACCGCTTTTTGAAGGGCCTGGGCTTTCCCGTAACCCTGGTGCCACATCAACCCCTCCATGATTTGCTTGCCCACGGTCATCGTCGGGTTGAGGGAGGTCATCGGATCCTGGAAGATCATTCCGATCTCCGATCCCCGGATCTTGAACATCTCTTTTTCACTGACCTGGGTCAGATCTCTTCCATCAAAGAGGACTTCCCCTTGTTTGATGAGCCCCGGCGGCGAAGGAATCAGGCGGACGAGGGATTGAGCGGTTACGCTTTTCCCGCTTCCGGATTCCCCCACAATGGCCAGGGCTTCCCCTTTGTTCAGGTGAAGATTCACCCCCCGGACCGCTTGGACCTCCCCGTTATAAGTATTAAAGGACACATGCAGGTTGTTGATTTCCAACAGTGGCTTCATCTAGTTCCCTCCTCACTTCCGCATTTTCGGGTCCAGCGCGTCCCGCAATCCGTCCCCGAATAAGTTGAAAGACAAAAGCGTCATGCTGAGGAAAAATGCGGGAAAGAACAGGCGCCACCATTCATCGGTAAGGATGACCACGGTGGAATCGGTGATCATCGTCCCCCAGCTGGCCACCGGCGCCTGCACGCCCAGCCCGAGGAAACTGAGAAACGCCTCGGAAAGAATGGCTGTGGGGATCGTCAACGTCAGGATGACAAGAATCGGTCCCATCGTATTGGGAATCAGGTGTTTCATCATCAGCCGTTTCGTATCGGCCCCGAGAGTCCGGGCGGCCATGACGAATTCCTGGCTTTTCAACTGCAGGACCTGCCCGCGAACCACGCGGGCCATGTTGAGCCACCCCGTGATGCTCAAGGCAACGATGATGGTGAACACCCCGGGTTCCATCACCACCAACAGCAGAATGACCAGCACAAGGTAAGGAAGACCCCAAAGCACATCAACGATCCGCATCATGATCTCGTCCGTGCGTCCCCCCTTATATCCGGAAATTCCGCCGTATATCACACCGATCACCAGGTCGATCAGCGCGGCGGTGATCCCGATGGTGAGGGAAATACGGGCTCCCCACCAAGTCCGCACAAACACATCCCGGCCCAGCTCATCCGTCCCGAACCAATGCTCACCGGAAGGTTCCAGGTTCTTGCCCTCCGCCAGATTCGTTTCATAATAATTGTGTTCCGTCATCCACGGACCGATGATGGCCATGACCACCAGAAAAATGATCATGTACAGCCCCATCATGGCCGCCCAGTTTTTCTTCAGACGGCGCCACGCATCCTGCCAGAAAGAAACACTGGGCCGGCGGATGGATTCCGCTTCCGTCTGCCTGCGTTCCACCCGTCGAAATTTTTCCGCGGGAATCGCCATGTCAATTCGCCTCCTTTCCGCCGACCTTGATCCGGGGGTCGATCAGCCCGTAGGCCAGGTCCACCAGAAAATTCACTAAAATCAGCAAAGCGGAGTAAAAGATGGTGATCCCCATGATCAATGAGTAGTCCCGATTTAAAACGCTGTCGACAAAGTATTTTCCGATGCCGGGAATGGAAAAGATGTGCTCAATCACAAAACTTCCCGTGAGAATCCCCACCGCCAGCGGGCCGATGATGGTGACCACGGGCATGATCGCGTTCCGCAGGGTGTGCCGGGTGATCACCCGCCAGGGCGGCAGTCCCTTGGACCGGGCGGTCCGGATGTAATCCTGGCCCATCACTTCCAACATGCTGGAACGCATCAGTCGGGTGACCAGCGCCAAAGGCAAAAAGCTCAAGGCGACCGCCGGCAAGATCGCATGTTTAAAATCCCCCCACCCCATCAGGGGAAGCCAGTCTCCTCCGAACCATTTTTGAAAAAATGGAGCGATCACAAAACTGGGGACGGAGAGGCCGAGAACGGCCAATACCATCACGTTGTAATCGGCCAGCTTGTTCTGCCGGAATGCCGCCAGAACGCCCATGCCGATTCCGAGCACCAAGGCCAGGATCATGGAATAGGCGCCCAATTCCGCCGATACCGGGAAACCGTCCGAGATATATTCATTGACGGTCCGGGTCTCACTTTTGATCGAGACCCCCAAGTCAAACATCACCAGGTTTTTCATATAGAGGACATACTGAACCGGCAACGGCTCGTCCAGATGGTATTTCGCCTTCAGGTTCTCCAAGGTTTGCTTGGGCAGTTTCTTCTCCGATGAAAAGGGGTCTCCGGGAATGGAGTGCATCAGGACAAAGGTGAGAGTGGAAATCACCCACAGCGTCACCAGCATCAAAACCAAGCGTTTCCCAATATATCGAGACATCCGTCCATCACCTCCGGCTGTCAGAAAGAATCGGGCACGGCAAAGTCACCCCGGACGGGGTGACCTTGCCTAAGCCCTTATGTTCAGTTTCAACCTTACTTCCCGGTCAGGTAGGCCTCACTGAAGTCGGTGCTGGTATCAGGCAGGCGCTTGACCCCTTTGACGTAATCCTGCTGCATATAATTCTGGGTGTAGAAGTAGATCGGCATGATCGGCATTTCCTCCATCAGGAGCTCTTCCGCCTCATGCATCTTCTCCATCCGCACCTTCTGATCATCGGTGGACTTGGCTTCCTTGATCAGCTTGTCGTATTTTTTGTTGCTCCACTTGGTGTCGTTGTTGCCGCCGCCGGTCACCCACATGTCCATGAAGGTCATCGGGTCGATGTAGTCGGGCAGCCAGCCGAGGCGTCCGATCTGGTAGTCGCCGGACTTGGTTTTATCCAGATAGACTTTCCATTCCATGTTGTTCAGTTTGACATCGACGTCCAAGTTCTTTTTCCACATCTGCTGAATCGCTTCGGCGATCTTCTTGTGCCCTTCGTCGGTGTTGTAGCTGATGGCGATCTCCGGCAGCTTGTCGATGCCCTCTTCTTTCATGCCTTCTTCCAGCAGCTTCTTGGCTTCATCGGCTTGGGCGGTGGGTTGGAGGTAATCCTCGCGGGTTTCCACCCAGGGTTTCTCCTCGGCGTGGTCCGGCATCTGCCACGGCACGAAACCGGTGGCCGGGCCCTGTCCGCCCTGGGACACGTTTTCCACGATCGACTTGCGGTCGATGGCCAAGGCGAAGGCTTTGCGGATCTTCGCGTTGTTGAAGGGCTTCTCTTTCGTGTTGAACATGTAGAAGTAGGAAGCCGGGATCTTGTCGGACTTCGCCTCTCCCTTTTCCAGCGCCGAGGCGACCAGCTCGGTCGGCAGGATGGTGCTGTCGCCCACATCCAATTCCCCGGACTTGTACTGCTGGTAGCCCGTCTTCGCATCCGTGATGATCGGGAGGTTGATCTGATCCAGTTTCACTTTGCCCTTGTTCCAGTAATTCTCGTTTTTCACCAAAGTCAGTTTTTCGTCGTGCTTCCATTCCTTCAGCTTGAAGGGACCGTTGCCGACGAAGGTTTTGGCGTCGGCGGCCCAGTCCTTGTTCTCCTCCGCCACGCTCTTGTTCACGGGGAACAGGGTGTAGAAGGAGGTCAGGCTCATGAAGTACGGGGTCGGCTTTTCCAGCTCGACTTCCAGCGTCTTGTCGTCGACGGCTTTCACCCCGACTTCATCCTTGTCGGCCTTGCCGGCGTTGTACTTCTCCCCGTTTTTCAGGTAGAAGAGCTGGTAGGCGTAATCCGCGGCGGTCTCCGGATCCAGCACCCGTTTCCAGGCGTATTCGAAGTCTTCCGCCTTCACCGGATCGCCGTTGGACCACTTGGCGTCGTCCCGGAGGTGGAATGTGATCTTGGTTCCGTCCTCGTTGGGCTCCCATTTATCGGCGACCCCGGGAATCGGTTGCCCGTCCTCGCTCATCCGGGTCAGCCCTTCCATCGTGTGACGCAGAACAAAACCGGACGTGGAATCCGTCGCCGTGTTCGGGTTCAGATCCGGCGGCTCGGATGGCGCATAACCGGCGTTCAGTACCTGTTTCGCTTCTTCCGTGCCACCGGCGTCGCTCCCGCCGCCGCAGGCGGCCAGGAAGGTCATGCTGAGGATGGCCAGAAGTGCGACCATCTTCGTCAGATGCTTTGACATGTCAAAACCCCCTTGAGTAATGTGACGGCTCGAAGCTCGGTCACTCCGACTGCCGTTACCGGGTGACGTCCGTTAGGACGAAGGGATGATGTCCCCGAAAGTTGGACTGCTTCACCCGTCCCATTAATCTATATTCGTCTTCCCCCGAAAAAATCCTGCTGTGTTGTTTCAATTTTTCTTTTATTTTTTCTTCATGAATTATGTTATAAAAACAAAAAAACAGAGAACGCTCAGGCTTCCGTTTCGCATCGGTCTGTTTTCCTGCTTTAAACACATCGATTCCGGTTCCCCGTCCTTTCCGGGATCGGGAACCATCGAGACCCGGTTCCATTTTTCAATTTAAATTTCACGCTTCCCGTTGCAGAAAACAAGGTCGATCTCTTTCCGACGACGGACAGAAGCGGGAGGTGAAAATTTCTTCTCCGTCATGGGCTTTCGATCAAACCGTCATCCCCGAACAGAAAAGAAGCGCCGGTGGTTCCGGCGCCTTCTGAAACAATCCGTGAGCGTACGCAGCGGCCTCAGGAGCTGACCGTCGCCAGCGCTTCCTCGACATCGAGTCCGAAGACGGTGTGCAATTCCTGCACCGCCTTGGCCGCCTGGTCTTTGGCGATCACACAGGAGATTTTGATCTCGGAGGTAGAGACCATCTTGATCCGGATGCCGGCATCCGAGAGGGAGGTAAACATTTTGGCGGCCACCCCCGGGTTGGTCACCATGCCGGCTCCCACGGCGGACACTTTGGCGAGCCCCGTCTCCGAGAGAAGCTTCAGGTAATCCAGTTCCTCCCGGTGGGATTCGATGACTTGTCCGGCTTGTTCCAACTCATCCTCATGGACGCTGAAAGCCACATCGATCCGTTCGTCATCGTGCTCGCTGGTGACAATCATGTCGACGTTGATGTGGGCGTCCGCCAGTTTGTTGAACAACAGCGTCAACATCTCGGTGCGATTGGGAAGTCCCATCACTTTCACCCGCGCCACTTCCGAATCGTGGGCAATCCCCCGTACGTTCAATTCTTCTTCCATCCGATCGGCCTCCTTCACCCAGGTTCCTTCTTCATCCTCAAAGCTGGACCGGACCACCAGCGGGACCCGGTGGGACATGGCACACTCCACGGAACGGGGGTGCAACACACCCGCCCCCAAATTGGCCAGTTCCAGCATCTCTTCATAGCAGATCTCGGACAACTTTCTCGCCTTGGGAGCCATCCGGGGATCGGTGGTAAAGACTCCGGTCACATCGGTGTAAATTTCGCAACGGTCGGCATCGAGGGCCGCTGCGAGAGCCACCGCAGTCGTATCGGAACCTCCGCGTCCCAGGGTGGTGATGGCTCCCTCGGGGGAGACGCCCTGGAAGCCCGCCACGACGACGACCTCTCCCCGTTCCAAGGATTCGCGTATGTTCCCGGTGTCAATATGTTCAATCCGCGCCTTGCCGTGGATCGGGTCGGTCTGGATTCCGGCCTGCCAGCCGGTCATGGGCCGGGCTTTCACTCCTTTCTCCATGAGGGCCATGGACAGGAGTGAAATACTGACCTGTTCCCCGGTCGTCAACAGAACATCCATCTCCCGCTTGGGCGGACGGTCGCAGACCTTTCCCGCCAGGGCGGTCAGCTCATCGGTGGTCTTTCCCATCGCGGAGACGGTCACCACCACCTGATGACCTTCCGCCCGGGTGCGGGCCACCCGTTCCGCGACATGTTTGATTCGTTCCACACTTCCGACGGATGTTCCGCCAAACTTTTGCACCACAAGTCCCATGTCGGTTTGAGAGCTCCTCTCCTTAATTAAAATGGTTTTCGACCCGCTGAACAGCAAAGGCGACAGCAGGAAGGTCCAGCTGTCGCCTTAACTGACGGCAAAAAACAGCCTCGCTCGCTCCCTGTGACACGTAGTGCTCCACGAACGCCCTTATGGCGCAACGTGACAGTCCCGTCCCTGTTCGGATCCGGTCCCAGTCTTCCCTCCCGGCGGCACAGGGAGAAAACTTCGGCGGACGTCCCTTTCCCTGCCGGTCACAGGCGCCGCACCTCACGGCAGGTACTGATGACAACCGCTCCTCTAGTTCACACGAACGTGAGGATTCCTTTATTCAATTCCTTTTGGGAGCAAAATGAAAACGTCAAATTCGAGTCTCTCCCGTTGTTGCTACTGATGTTAACACAGTCTCTCCCGACCCCACAAGCGGAGAACAACGGATGATGAAGTGCTCTGTATAAGAAATCCTCCTTCTCGTTGCGCTCCTTCGTCCTGTGAAAAAAATCGGACACCACAGCGGGTCTGTGAGGGGCACAGCCACATTCGTTTTTGAATGATTCTAAGGTTTCACTCCCGATTTGTCAATGACTCGGGACTCCTCCCGACTCCCATTCATCCCTTCAGATCCCGGCCATCCGGCATCGAAGTGCGACCTTTCCCCTCCGAATCACCGGCAAGGGCAGGAGAAAAGCCGTTTAACGCTTCACAAAAAAGACGGGTTCCCCTTAAACGCCTTCCCTGCAGCTCTCCGCCAGGCAGGATGGTAAAGAGCGCTATGCACTCAAGAGAGCACAAGTCTCGCGGGGTGGCTCGCTATGGCAACACGACTTCCTTTCGATTAATGGATCATCAACACGCCTGACATGAAACGTTAACTTGGCATCCGGGAATCGGGAAAGTATAATACGGGGTAGGAAGATGCGGGTGAATAACCACGTTTCGGTTGATGATACATGCCGGTCCCGCAGACCGGTGCACAAGGAGTTGAGCTCTGTGAGTACCATTGGTGTTCCCGGATTGATTCTGATCATCCTGGCCGCACTCCTGCTGTTCGGACCGAGCAAGCTGCCCGAACTGGGACGGGCCGCGGGACGGACCCTGAAGGAGTTTAAAGACAGCGTCTCCGGTTTGGCCGACGACAAAAAGGATTCCGACGGCGCCAAGGACGCCGACCGGAAATGACGGAAAACGGGACCCCCTGCCAGACCTGCAGGGGGTTCCATTTTTCGTCAGCTTTTCGTGAATCCTTCTCCCGGATCCCCGTCGGTGGCGCGTTCCCATTCTTCCACCCGATGATGGTCTTCCGGGCGGTTCATGTTGAAAAAAACGTTTTCCGGAAACGGTTCCTTCACATAACGGGTCGGCACGGTTTTCAGAAAGCTTTGCACCTGTCCGTCTTCCGATTCCAGAAAGGCCCCCATGGGCCCGGCCAGTTGGCGGTGGTAAACCGCAAAGAGCGGTTGCATCCGGCCATGGACCACCGGCACCACGGCGCCGGAACCGCCCTCCGCCGCCAACTTCAAAAGCCGCCCTCCCACCTCGGGACAAGCGTAGGGCAGATCGCAAGCGATCACCAGGTTGAGGGCATGGGGAGAACGGAGAAGCCCGGCATGAATCCCTGCCAAGGGCCCTCTTCTCCAATACCGGTCGGTCACCACGGGGACTCCCGCCTCCCCGTGCAGAGCCGGGCGGTTGGAACTGATCAGCGGGGTCCAGGCTTCCCTGTCTCCGAACTGTTTCAGCAAACGCCGGATCATGGTTTCCCCGGCCACGGTCAAGAGGGCCTTGTCACGCCCCATCCGGCGGGACCGGCCCCCGGCCAGAATGATCAACCCCGCTTTTTCTTCCATCACCGTTTTTCCTCTCTTTCACCCGTCTTTTCCTTTTTCCGGAGGTGGGACTGAATTTCACGGGCCAACTTGTCCCCGATTCCGGCCTTCCGATATTCCTCGACACTGGCCTCCCGCATCCGTTCCAAGGAACCGAAATGCTTGTAGAGAAGCTGTTTCCGTTTTTTTCCGACCCCCGGGATCTCGTCCAGGACCGAGCGGATCATGGATTTCCCACGAGTCTGCCGGTGAAAGGTGATGGCAAAGCGGTGCACTTCTTCCTGAATGCGTTGGAGGAGATAAAACTCCCGGCTTCCCCGGGGCAGATCCACTTCCACGGGAGGATCGCCGGCCAACAGACGCGCCGTCTTGTGCCGCTCGTCTTTCACCAGTCCGGCGACGGGGATGAACAGCCCCAGTTCGTTTTCCAGGACATCCCGGGCCGCCGACATCTGCCCCCGGCCTCCGTCAACCACGACGAGGTCGGGAAGGGGATGGTCCTCCTTCAGCACCCGGGTATAACGCCTCCGGACCACTTCCCGCATGGTTTCATAATCATCTGCTCCCTGGACCGAACGGATTTTGTATTTGCGGTACTCTTTTTTGTCGGGGGCGCCGTCGGTAAAGACCACCATGGCGGAAACGGGATCCGTTCCCTGGATGTTGGAGTTGTCAAAGGCTTCGATTCGTTTGGGATAACCGATCCCCATCGCTTCCCCCAGTTTGTGGGCGGCTTCCACGGTTCGACCTTTGTCTCTTTCGATCAGTTTGAACCGTTCTTCCAGAGCAATCCGCGCGTTTTCATTCGCCATCTGAACGAGTCGCCTCTTCATCCCCCGCCGGGGGATGTGGACGTGAACTCCGGTCAGCCAGTCATCCAACAGCTGGGCGTCCACCGCTTCAGGCAGGTTGATCTCCTTCGGCAAAGCGGGCTTCTCATGGTAGAACTGAGTGATGTAGGAAAGAAAATCCTCTTCCTCCTTCCCGTAATGGGGAAAAATGGCCACATCCCGTTCCATCAGTTTTCCCCGGCGGACAAAAAAGACCTGGACACACATCGTCCCCTTGTCCGCGGCATAGCCAAATACGTCACGGTCGGAGTCGTCATTGAGCGTGATGTTCTGTTTCACCATCACCGCTTCGATATGGCGGATCAGATCCCTGAGTTCTTTGGCTCGTTCGAAGTTGAGTTCTTCCGCGGCCTTCTGCATCTTTTGTTCCAGATCCCTTTGAACATCCTTGTACCCTCCGTTCAAAAAACGGACGATGTTCCGGGTCATCTCTTCATACTGGGTCGGATCCACGTCGAATTCGCAGGGAGCCAGACACTGTCCCAGATGATAATAAAGGCAGACCCGCTTGGGCAACGTCCGGCATTTTCTCAGGGGATACAGCTTATCCAACAACTTCTTCGTCTCTTGTGCAGCCTGCGCGTTGGGGTAAGGACCGAAGTACCGCGATCCGTCCTTTTTGATATTCCGGGTGACTTCCAACCGGGGATGAGTCTCTTTGGTCAGGCGGATATAGGGATAGGACTTGTCGTCCTTCATCAAGACATTGTAACGGGGACGGTGACGCTTGATCAGATTGGCTTCCAGGATGAGGGCCTCCGTTGCGCTTTCCGTCACGATGTATTCAAAATCCTCGATTTGGGAGACCAACCGTTGCGTCTTGCCGTCATGGCTGCCGGTGAAGTAGGAGCGCACCCGGTTTCGGAGGCTCTTCGCCTTCCCCACGTACAGAATATCGCCACGGTCGTTTTTCATCAGGTAGCAACCGGGCAGATCGGGGAGGAGCGAGAGCTTCTCTCGTATTTTCTCTTTCATGGTTCCCGATTCCCTCCTGATCCTTATCATAACACACGATCCAAACCGTTGTGCGGTGGAGCCTTTCACTGAAAGTGGCGTCTGACGGAAACCGACGGATGAAACTTTCGTTATAAAGAGTGAAAGAAGATTTTTCTTTCATTCCTGCCGCTTGTCCTGCTATCCTGGAAAAGATACGATGGTTTTGCGAAAAAACGAAAACGGGGGAGGGATTCGATTGGGGGAATCATTCCACCTGGTCAACCGGCACGGGGCCAAGATTTGGTTCGGCTCCCTGGTGGCGGGGTTATGTATCTTTGCCATTCTGTTGTTGCCGCAATTATTCATCGGAATGATGCTGAAAACGGAATTGGCTTCAATGAAGGAGGATTTGAAAAACCTGGCCGCTTCCCCGGAAACAGCGGGAGCTTTTATCCACCATCTTTTCGGAACGTTGACACAAAACGGAAACTTGGTGCTGGCCTACACTGGGGGCTTGCTCTTTCTGACCCTCCTGGCATCCGCCTTTTATTCAGCGGGCCTGATCGGGGCCGTACGGGAAGCCGCTCTGGAAGACAGGGTCAGTGTCGGTAATTTTTACACCTACGGATTTCGCTTTCTCTTCCCGCTCGTTGGCCTGGGAATCCTGAACACCTTCTTGGTCTCGGCCTTTTTCGCCGGTTGGGGGGGCCTCTATCCATGGGCTTCCCGGGACGACCTCTATTTCATGGCCTGGGCGGGGATCGGGGGAATTTTGGGACTGCTCCTTCTCTTCGCCATTACCTTTTCTCCCGTGGTCATGTTCGCGGAGAGTATGGGAATGTTTCGTTCCTTCGGTTACGGCCTGCGCATCGCCGTTGTAAAATTCGGTCGGGCCTTTCTCTCTTTGCTGGTGGGTCTTTTGAGCGGGGGGTTGAGCTGGCTGGTCATCTCCCTGGTGGCGGCGTTTCCCTGGCTTGTCCTTCAATTCTTCAAGGATGGTACCATCGCCAACATCGTGGGGAGCGCTTTCGGCGTTTTCCTCCTCGGGATCCTCGGAGTCTTCCCCATCATCCTCTTTTATGGTGTACTTTTCCGCCAATATGCCCTTCATATTCAGGACAGGCTCTTTCCGGAGGATCACCTGGAGCCGGTGATGTTGAAACCCTCCGCTTTCGATGAGGAGGACAACCGGATGAAACGGGAATCCATCAGTTGAGAAAAAAGAGTTCATCATGTGAAGGCCGGAGGAGTTCAACCTCCGGCCTTCTCTTTTTTCACCTGATCCAATTCAGCAGGTGGTTTTTGTGACTTTTCGATCTTGAAGTCCTGCATGGTTTCGGTCACCCACAGAAAACCGGCTCCAAACGCCAACATCCCCACCGTCAAAAAAAGCAGCAACGTTCGCATCAATACGCTCCCCCCTGAAATGGTTGAGATGACTGACAAAGGTGGTTGGGGTTCGATTTCCGCACCACCCAGCAAATCTGCTCCGGGCTGTTCATTATCAGACACACTCTAAAAACGTTGTGATAAAGTGCAGGCAGCATTTACCCAAAGCCGCTTGTCCACAGCCTCAAATTCTTCTATTTAAATCTTTCGTAAGGGGATTGTTTTTTGTGACCGGCCGACATATATTCAAACAGTTCCGAAAGCAGTTGTATGCGAAACCGCCGTTCCTTTCAATCGTATGATTGAATGGTGGAAAGCCCTTATTCTGCATCTCGGGAGGTTGTTCAGATGGGAACGTTTTTTCAAGTGTTCGGTAAACATGGCCTGAAAATGTGGGGCACCTTTTTGGTCGGTTTGCTGATCACCCAAATTCTCACCTTTTTTGTCGGTGTGCTTTTTTACTTTGTCGGCGCTGCCGTTTTTCTCGCCTCCGCGGGCATCGACCTGAACCATATTCAACCGGGCACTCCCCCGGAGGATATCTTCAGTTCCGCCTTTAACCCCGGAGCCCTTCTCGTCCTGATCGTGCTCTACCTCCTCATGCTGGTGGTTCAGCTTTTCATTGCCTCTTTTCACATGGCCGGGAGCTGCGGCATGGCGAGTGAAGCCGTCCTGGACGGGAGTTCCTCCTTCGGTACATACTTTCAGGCGGCCTTCCGGTTTTTCGGGCGGATGTTTCTCCAACTGGTGTTGATTTTTCTGTTTTCGCTTCCCCTCCTGATCCCATTCGTCCTCTCCGACCTGGGAATGCTGTTTGCCCGGGAAAGCGGAAATGGGATCGCTTTCGGGATCGCCCTTCTTTTCTGGGTGCTCCTTCTGGTCGCCATCCTTCTCTACAGTTTTGGCGTCATGTTCGCTCCGGTCATCCTCACAACGGAAAACAAAGGACCGTGGCAGTCTCTCCGTTTTTCCCTGCGCCTTTTGTTCCGCTCCTTCGGCAAAGTGTTGATAACCGGCCTTTTGAACATCGCCATCATACTTCCCTTTGTTCTCCTGATCGGAGGACTGTCGGCCTTGATCCTGCCGGAGGGATCGGAAGACCCGCTGACTGCGATCGCCGGCGGCCTGTTCCTGATACTGCTCCTGTTCCTGACCATTCCTCTGGCCCAGGCCGCTGGGTTGCTCCTGACCACCCACCGTTATCAACGCCATCTCCGGCAACTCGTAGTCCCCGGGGAATATGGAAACGACGCCGGAGAGGCCAACGCTTTCCACTACGGGAAAGGCTTTGATCCGTATGACGGAATCAACAGGGAAAACACCCCCCCGGACGATCCGTTCACGGACCCCTTTCTTCCCCCGGAAGAAAATTCTGAAGTGGATAAAGGAAAAAGGAAAGAGTCCGGCCTTTCCCCTGACAAGAACTCCGAAGACCCTGGATGGAGCGGGACCATTGACAGATGAAGAGAAAATAAAGGGCAAATGTTGAAGGTCAGCCTGCAGGCTGACCTTCTTTTGATCGCAGACCCGGGAGAATCTGCAGGTCGATCCATTACGGTTTTCTTTGAGGGATTCCATTCAGTCACCTGCCGGACCCACTTCATCCCACCATCCGCTTCGATCGGAGCGTCATGCGCCTGAGGCCAGTAATGGACTGGGTACGAGTCATCGTCATTCATGATGCGGACGATGCCGCTTCCCTGGGCCGTGACTGAGGCCGTGGTTGGGAGAAAGCTCGTGCCGGGCAGCGTGCCAGGTGTTGGGGGTCCCTTGGTCCAGGTTGACGTTCCGCGATCGGTTTCACTGCACAAAAAAACCGCACCCAAGGGGTGCGGATCGGTGAAATGAAGATCAGAAGTGGGGATTCAGCCACTCCAGCAGTTGCTCTTTCGGTTGGAAGCCGTGGAGTTTATCCACCATCTCGCCATCTTTGAACACCATCAGGGTGGGGATGCTCATCACACCGTAACGGCCGGCCGTATCCGGATTGTCATCCACGTTCACTTTGGCGATGGTCAGCTTGTCGCCCACTTCCTGATCTATTTCCTCAAGCACCGGCGCGATCATTTTGCAGGGTCCGCACCAAGGGGCCCAAAAGTCCACGAGAACGGTTCCGGAGGCCACTTCATTGTTGAACGTTTGATCGGTTACTTCTTTAATCGCCATACAACTTCCTCCTTAACAAGATCCTTTACACATAGTCACAGTATACCACTGGAAACCGGAGCGTCACAAGTGTTTCGGAAATCGAAACACTTGCCAATGATAGGATACCCGGTATATGTATAGTGTAAACCAAAAAACGGGCGGCGAAAATAATTTTTCATCCGCCCGCCCTTGTCAGCTGTTATTTATTTTCAACCAGCACTTTTTTGAATTCCTCCGTCAGCATCGGAACCACTTCAAACAGGTCGCCGACGATTCCGTAATCCGCCACGTTGAAGATGTTGGCCTCCGGGTCTTTGTTGATGGCGACGATCACCTTGGAATTGGACATACCGGCCAGGTGCTGGATCGCCCCGGAAATGCCGCATGCGATGTAAAGGTCGGGCGTCACCACTTTGCCCGTCTGACCGATTTGAAGGGAGTAATCGCAGTAGTCGGCATCACAGGCCCCCCGGGAAGCACCGACGGCCCCGCCGAGCACCCCCGCCAGCTCCTCCAACGGCTGAAAGCCTTCCGCGCTCTTCACCCCGCGGCCTCCGGACACCACCACCCGGGCTTCGGACAGGTCGACGCCTTCGGAAGCTTTGCGGACCACTTCCTTGACCAATGTCCGGATGGAATCCTCCGCAAACTCGACCTCCAGCTCCTCGACCACCGCGGAGCGGGAAGTGTCGGCTTCCAGGGCCGGGATGTTGTTGGGCCGCAAGGTGGCGAAGACCGTCCCTTCCCGGACCGCTTTTTTGACGAATGCTTTCCCCGCGTAAATCGGACGGGTGAAGACGATCTTTCCTTCCTTCCGTTCGACTTCGGTGCAGTCCGACACCAGTCCCAGACCGAGCCGGGCCGCGATCCGGGGGCTGACATCCCGGCCGACGGCGGTATGGCCTGTCAGGATGACCTCGGGCGACACTTTTTCAATCACTTGTTTGAACGTCTGGAAGTAGGCATCCGTCGTGTATTGGTCCAGTTTCGGGTTGGGAACCAGCACGACTTTATCAGCACCGTGGTGAGAGAGCTTCTCCACGGTTTCCTTTCCTTTGCTTCCGAAGACGGCGGCCGTCACTGCGCCCCCGTCCGCAACCCGGGTTGCAGCGGCCAGGCTTTCCAGCGTCACATTCCTCAGTTCACCGTCACGGATATCCGCCAGTACGAGTACGTTTTTGCTCATCGATTCCGTTCCCCCTCTTCCGCTCAAATGACCTTGGCTTCGTTTCTCAACAGATCCACCAGTTCTTTCACCTGGTCTTCCAGTTCCCCCTCCAGAATTCGACCCGCTTCTTTTTCCGGGGGCAGGAAGACTTCCAAGGTTTCCGTCTTTCCTTCCAGTTCGTCTTCGTCCAGATCCAGGTCATCGATGTCCAGCCGTTCCAGCGGCTTTTTCTTTGCCTTCATAATCCCGGGAAGGGAGGGGTAGCGGGGATCGTTCAGGCCTTGCTGGGCGGTGACCAGGATCGGCAGTTTGGATTGGATGTATTCCACATCCCCCTCGACGTCCTTTTCCACCTCCACCGTTTCCCCGTCGATGGTCAGTTTGGTAATGGTGGAGATGTGCGGAATTTCGAGCAATTCAGCCAGCCGGGGCCCCACTTGAGCCGAACCGTCGTCCACCGCCATGTATCCGCCCAGAATGATGTCATAATCCAAGTCTTCAATGACGGCCGCCAGCACTTTGGCGATGGAATATTCGTCAGCGTTTTCCAAATCTTCATCGTCCACGATGATGCCTTTATCGGCACCCATGGCCATCGCTGTGCGGAGGGCCTGTTCCGCCCGTTCCGGGCCCACGGTGATGACGGTCACCTCCCCGCCGTGTTCGTCCCGGAGACGGATCGCCTCCTCCACCGCGTATTCGTCATAAGGGTTGATGACGAACTCGACTCCGTCTTCGCTGATCTGTCCGTCTTCGATGACAATTCGCTCTTCGGTGTCAAACGTCTGTTTCAGGCACACCAGAATGTTCATTTACCGGTTCCTCCTTCATCCTTCGTCTATCTCGCCCCGGGCTCCGGCCGATGAAAGGCCCCGCGGGCCCCGGGTCAGCGGCGGAATCCTTTCAGGAACAGGTCCAGGATGGGGTTCACCTGGTCCATCAGGCTGTATTTGCAGTCTTTCATGATCCAGGATGTCACCGTTTCGTCGATGGTCCCGAAAATCATCCTCCGGGCGGTGATTACATCGAAATCCTCCCGGAACACTCCCTGCTCGACTCCCGCCTGGATCACCCGGTCGATGACCTTCAGATAGCGCTTCAGGATCAGTCCGATCTCCTTGCGGACCACCGGATTGGATTGGCGCAACTCGATCTGGGTGACAATCGCCAGCTGATGGTCGGCTTCCAGGTATTCAAAGTGAAGGCGGATCAGTTCCCGCAGCTGGTCAACCGGAGACGGGACTTCCGACAGGGTTTTCTCCACATCCGAGATAAAGGCACCCATCTTTTCATTGAAAAGCGATATGAGCACATCGTCTTTATTCTCAAAATACAGGTAGATGGTGCCGTCAGCCACATTGGCCTCACGGGCGATCTTGGACACCTGAGCCTGATGGTAACCGTATTGGGCGATAACCCGGATGGCCGCATCGATGATCGCTTCATATTTCTCTCCGGTACGCTTTGCCATGGTCTGCTTCCCTTCTCTGATCAGATACCCGAATGAATGACTGTTCATTCAATAATCAGTGTATTCGATCGTTCCCCATCCTGTCAACTTTCCGTCCCGTAGAAAAGGCCAAGGATTTGAAAACGCATCCATTCACCATTATAAAGGATCGATCCCACTTGGACAAAACAAAAGGAGAAAATCAAGGAAACGCGACCGGAAGGGCCGCGTTCCGGATCAGGTTCACCCCTCCAAGGGGACTTTCGCCTCCGCTTTCCCCTTTTTCTCCTCTTCCGCCAGAACCCGCTTCAGGATTTTCCCCACGGTGGTTTTCGGTAACTCTTCCCGAAACTCATACAACCGGGGTACCTTGTAGTTGGCCAGTTTCTCCCGGCAATACCGGTCCATTTCCTTTTCTGTGAGGGATTCTCCCGGCTTCGGAACGATGAAGGCCTTGACGTTCTCCCCCCGGTAGGGATCCGGGACACCGATCACCGCCGCTTCCTGCACCCGGGGGTGATCGTAGAGGACCTCTTCCACCTCCCGGGGGTAAATGTTGAAACCGCCGGCGATAATCATGTCCTTTTGCCGGTCCATGATATAGAAATAACCCTCGTCATCCGTCGTGGCGATGTCACCGGTGTTGAGCCACCCGTCCTTCAGGGCCTTGGCGGTTTCCTCATCCCGGTTCCAGTATCCCTTCATCACCTGGGGACCCCGGACCTGCAGCAACCCCGGCTCCCCCGGGGGCTGTTCTTCCCCGGTGTCGGGGTTGACGATCCGGCAGTCAGTGTCCGGCCACGGCAAACCGATACTGCCGTTTTTCCGCTTTCCCCAGATGGGGTTGGCGTGCGTGACCGGAGAGCTCTCCGTCAGGCCATACCCCTCCACCAGCCGGCCCCCGGTCATTTTTTCGAATTTCTCCTGGACCATCAGGGGCAACGGAGCCGAGCCGCTGATGCAGGCTTCGATGGAAGAGAGATCGTATTTCGCCGTGTCAGGATGGTTGATCAGGGCGACATAGATCGTGGGGGCCCCCGGAAACAGCGTGGGTCGCTCTTTGTCGATCGCCTTCAGGGTGTCTTCGGCATTGAAACGGGGGAGCAGAATCATGGTGGCCCCCATGTATATGGAGAAGTTCATGACCACCGTCATGCCGTACACATGAAAAAACGGCACCAGGCCCAGGACCTTTTCCTTCCCCCGTTCCGCCTTATGGAGCCAGGCGCTGCACTGAACCACATTGACCACCGTGTTGCGGTGGGTCAGCATCGCTCCTTTGGCCAAGCCCGTCGTACCGCCGGTATATTGCAGCAGGGCGAGGTCATCCATGGAAGCGATTTCAGTTTCGACCGGTTGGGGACTTGATTTTTTCAGCAACTCGGAAAAGGCGTCAATGCCTTCCCCGTAAGGGACCTCCACCTGAACCCCTTCTTTTTTCAGCTTCAACGGGTAGAGCCAGTTTTTGGGGAACGGCAGGTAATCCTTGATGCCCGTGACAATCACCCGCTTGACCGGAGTCCGGGAACGGACTTTCTCCAGCTGGGGATAGACCAAATCCAAACAGATCACCGTCTCCGCCCCGGAATCCCGTAACTGATGTTCCAACTCCCGATCTTTGTACATCGGGTTGGTCTGGACCACCACTCCCCCGATCATCAGGACAGCATAGTACGAGATCACCGACTGGGGCGAATTGGCCAGCATCAGGGAAACCCGGTCCCCCCGGCGGACGCCCCGCTTTTTCAGTGCCCGGGCCAACCGGTACACATCCTTCAACAGTTGCCGGTAGGACAACCGTTTTCCCATGAAATGGACCGCTTCCCGGTCCGGATAATCCTTCGCCGCTTCCTCCAAAAAATGCGGCAGGGGCTTGTCCGGGTACTCCAATGTTTGCGGAATTTCATCGGGATAAAAGCGCTTCCAAACTTTCTCCTTCACAGTCATGACTTCGTCCCCTCCCTGTCATGAATGAATGGTCATTCATAATCAGCGCGAAAAAATATAATTTCAGGTCAGTTTGACTTTTTTTCATTTTACCGAACTTTCGTCGGCTTTTGAACCTTGTTGCCGAAAAAATTGCGTCGGCCTTTGGTTGGACCGACGCAATCGACTTACGAGGTTTCCTTTCACCCCTGTTGCCGGTCGGGATCCCCCGGGGACAAAACCTGGGGACGTTTGCTTTTGATCGGCATGGGAGAGCGCACAAGAACGTCCAGCAACGCTTTGGCGTTGAAGGGGATCAAAGGCCACAGATAGGGAACGTTCAGGGAGCGCGTGGTGGCGAGCAGGATGAACCAGGCGATCACGCCCAACACCAATCCCCAAACCTGGAACAGGGCGGTCAACGTCAGCAGAATCATCCTTGTGATCCGATTGGCCAACCCCAGTTCATAGCTGGGGGTGGCATAGGTTCCGATCGCCGCGGTCGCGACATAGAGAATCACCTCGGGAGTGAACAGCCCCGCCTGGACCGCCATCTCCCCGAGCAGGATGGCGGCGATCAAACCCAGGGCCGTGGCCAGCGGGGAAGGTGTATGAATGGAGGCCATCCGGAGAATCTCCACTCCGACTTCCGCGATGACCATCTCCAGGAAAAGAGGAATCTCACCCGGTTTTTTCGGCCCGATGAATTCCAGCGCCTTCGGCAACAACTCGGGCTGGACCACCGCCAGATACCACAGGGGAACCAGAAACAGGGACACAAACATGGCGATAAACCGCACCCAGCGCAACACCGCCCCCACCGCCGGCTTTTGCCGGTACTCTTCGGCATGTTGTACATGGTGAAAAAAGGTGGTGGGTGTGATCATCACGCTGGGGGACGTATCCACATAAATCAGGACATGTCCCTCCAAGAGATGAACCGAGGCCACATCGGGCCGTTCCGTGTAACGGACCATGGGGTAAGGGTTCCAGTTTTTTCGGAACACGTATTCTTCCAGGCTCTTTTCCGCCATGGGAAGTCCGTCCGCCTGAATTTTCTTGATGGAAGTCCGGAGCGTTTCCACCAGTTCCGGATCGGCCACATCCTCCAGATAAGCGATGGCGATGTCGGTTTTCGACCGTTTCCCCACCTGATGATACTCCATCCGCAGGGAGGGGTCCCGCAACCGACGCCGGGTAAGGGCCGTATTGAAGATAAAGGTTTCCACAAACCCGTCGCGTGAGCCGCGGACCACCCGCTCCGTATCCGGTTCCTCCGGGTTGCGGGCGGGGTACGTCCGGGCATCGATCATGACAGCCTCTTGTTCCCCGTCCACCAACAAGGCAAGGGGACCGGACAGAACGCCGGTGACGATCGTTTCCAATTTGTCCGCCGTTTCCACTTCGAGATAACCCACATAGGTTTCCAGGAGCTTTTTGATGGGCTGGGGGGCCAAATCCCCGCGATCCAACCGGCCGAGATACTCCATGATCCGGTTCAGGATGTCGTCTTTTGCAAACCCGTCCACAAAATACAGGGCAAACTTTTTGCCGGCGTAATTCAAATCCCTTTTGACGATGTCAAAACTCTTTTTCACTCCGAGCACTTCATCCAGGATCTCGGTGTTTTTCTCCAGGGATTTATCCAATTTGAGGTTTTTCCAATCCTGTTTTTGCTTCTTGTCTGCCATCGATGGCACCACCTTCCTGTCTGTCACAGTATTGCCGGACAGGCGGAAAAGCATGAGTGGGTGGGTGCGTTGAGACTGCTCACGCCTTCGGGCTTGTGGCGTCTCAAACGGCGGGCTGACATGCGGGGAACAAGCCCCTCCTGATATGAACAAACCCGGCAGCCCACCTTCGTGGTCTGCCGGGTTCTTCATGCCCGGAGGGGGTCTTCCCCCGGATCGGAGGGGTTATCCATCCGTCACCTTCTTCATCAACCGGAGCAACTCGCCTTCTTCCACGTGACGCCCGGTTTCTTTCTTGGAGTAGATCTTCTTTCCGTCCACGGTGACTTCAAAGACCCCTCCACCGGACGGGATCAGGGTCATCTCGCTGATTTGATGGCGGTACTCGCCAAACAGTTCCTCTGCCGCACGGGCAGCTCGCGGTGCGTAGTTTCAGGCCATGCAAAATTCGATGCTGACTTTGTAGTTCTTTTCCAAAAGAATCACCCTTTGATCCAATTTTTCCTCCTTATTATAAACAACCGCGGGCCAAATGTTCAAAAACCCTCTTTTTCCCCGCCGGTCCTTTTTTGCTACAATGGGAGAACCGCAACCGGAACGGATTGAAAGGAGTGAACCGATGGACCGGCTTCCCGAAGCATACCGCAATCAAATGGAAGACCTTCTCGGGGAAGAATACCCCGCTTTTATCCGAACGTACGAGGAGGAACCCCTCCGGGGACTTCGCGTCAATACCCTGAAACTCCCGTTGGAGGAAGGGCGAAGGCGTTTTCCTTTTCGTCTGGAACCGATCCCGTGGTGCCCCACCGGTTTTATCTACGAACACGGACCGGACCGTCCGGGAAAACACGTTTACCACGCCGCCGGGCTCTACTATATCCAGGATCCCAGCGCCATGGCTCCGGCGGAAGCCCTCGATCCGCAACCGGGGGAAACGGTGTTGGACTTGTGTGCCGCTCCCGGCGGCAAGAGTACCCAGATCGCGGCCAAAATGAAAGGGAGGGGCGTCCTCGTGGCCAACGAGATCAGCCGGGACCGGAGAAAGGCGTTGGTGGAAAACCTGGAGCGGTGCGGCGTCCAAAACGCCGTGATCCTGGGGGAAGATCCCCGGCATCTTTCCACCCGGTTTGCAGGCTGGTTCGACCGGATTCTGATCGATGCCCCCTGCTCCGGGGAAGGCATGTTCCGCAAAGATCCGGAAACCCGGGACCGCTGGAGCCCCCGGTCGACGGAGGCGGCCGCCGATCTACAGCTCTCCATCCTGGAAGAGGCGGCTCCGATGCTCCGCCCCGGCGGTCGGCTGGTCTACTCCACCTGCACGTTCAATCCCAGGGAAAACGAAGGGGTGCTCCACCGGTTTTTGGAGCGGCACCCCCACTTCGTTCCCCGGGAGGTCCCCGGTTCCGGCCATTTCAC
Organism: Melghirimyces profundicolus; assembly: GCF_003054245.1. GTDB lineage: Bacteria > Bacillota > Bacilli > Thermoactinomycetales > DSM-45169 > Melghirimyces > Melghirimyces profundicolus. The sequence goes on along the minus strand of NZ_QBKR01000012.1, from coordinate 9,914 downwards.
CCCCGCCCGCCCGGAGTGGGCCGAAGCCGATCCCTCCCTGAAAAAAGCGGCCCGCTTATGGCCCCATCACCTCCGGGGGGAAGGCCACTTCGTCGCGGTTCTGGAAAAAACCGAAGGGGAGGAAGGCGCCCGGCAGAAGCCGGGAAAGCTTCCTCCGGTTCACGGGGACGCCCAAAGAGTGTTCCGCTCCTTCGTCGATGACACCCTGACCGGCGACTTTTTCCACGGGCCCTTCACCCTCTTCGGTGACCACCTCTATCAGGTCCCGGAAAATCTCCCTTCTCTGAAGGGCCTGGTGGTGGAACGGCCGGGCCTTTATCTGGGCCAGGCCAAACGGAAACACTTCGCCCCTTCCCACGCCCTCGCCCTGGCCCTCACCCCCGACCAGGTCCGGCGGAGGATCGACTTCACCCCCGGCGAGGAAAACCTCTACCGCTACCTCCGGGGGGAAGCTCTGCCCACCGATGGGGAAAAAGGGTGGACCCTGGTCACCGTCGACGGCTTTTCCCTCGGCTGGGGCAAAGTCTCCGGCGGATTGCTCAAAAACCATTATCCCAAGCGGCTCCGGTGGGAGCCCAAGTAACGCCCGCAATGCGGGCTTTTTTCGTAAACTCCACCATCCTTCCGGACCTGCTGCGGGCAGGGGCAAAACGCCTTCGGATGCAACACAGAGAAGCTTTTGCCCCTGAACGCCCTTGCAGACTGATTCTCCACTGGGCAGGACAGCAAATCGTTATTTTGGGTAAACGCTTCCCCAGATCGTTGACACCATCGATCAGCTTGGTTGGAAATCCCTTCGTGTAAGATTGCCGTTTTGAAAGCATTCAGGATCCCGAACACTTGGAACATCAACGGATCCGAATTCCCGGGTGGTGGGAACGGAGCGGTTTCTTCCACATGGCGGAAGATTGCTTTCTTTCCTCCGATGAAGGAATCCAAAGATGGACACGCAAAGAATCCACGGAATCCCGCTTTACGGTTTTCAAAAAACGAACGTCCGGCCTTCGTTGGCCGGACGTTCGTTTATGATCCCGTCCGCTGCAGCCCGCCTCCCCTTTCCTCTCTCAGAGAGCCCTTTCTCGCCCGCCAATATTGGGTTGCAGAGAGAAGGGCGAACAACAGGCAAAAGAGGTACATGCCCCGGTAACCCAGCCATTGGGAGACGAATCCGAGCAGGAACGAACCGGCCCCGATCCCCAGATCCAACGCCATGAAGAAGGTGGCCGTCGCTGCCCCTCTGCGGTTTTCCGGCGCCTGTTGGATGATGATCGCTTGAACGGAAGGCTGGATACTGCCGTAGCCCAAACCGATGAATGCGGCAGCGGTGTAAAAGAGGAACATCCCCTCCGCCAGACCGAGAAAGATCAATCCGACGGCGTAAAAAACCAATCCCGGATAAACCACGGTATCCGGACCCCAACGGTCGTGAACCCTGCCGGCGACGACCCGGGCCAAAACAAGAGCCAGGGCATAGACGAAGAAATATCCGCCCGCCAAACCGGGATCTCCCAGTTCCGCGGCGTAGAGAGAGATGAAAGAGGTGATGCCTCCAAAAATCACCGCCAATCCGACCAGGGAGGCGGCGAAGGGAATGGAGCCCTTATCGATCAGCTGCTTCCACTGATTTGGGGAGATCCGGAAATCAACTCTCCCCGTGCCGCTGTTTCCCGGATAACGGATGAAAAGGGCCAGGACAAGCCCCAAAAGGGCGGTCGTCAAACTTCCGGCAAAGAGGTAACCATATCCGAAGTCAGCCAGTTTCAACCCGACGGAAGGACCCGCCACCATCGCCAGGATTATGAAGGTTCCGAAATAGCCCAATCCTTCCCCGCGACGGGAAGCCGGCACCAGATCAGCGGCCACCGTCCCCGAAGCGGTGGAGGCCATCCCGAAAATAGCGCCGTGCACCAGGCGGAGGATCAGCAACAGGATCAGTGTGACCGCGCCGAAGTAACCGGCGGTGGCGAAAACGAACAGAACGAGAGACACCAGCATCAACTTCCGGCGGCCCCATTGATCGAGGAGCATCCCCGTCCAGGGACGGGCGATGATCGCCGCGATGGCGAACACCCCGATGATCAAGCCCACCTGATTCTCTCTCCCGCCCAATTCCTCCGTCACATAGAGGGGCAAGGTGGGCAACAGAAAGAAAAAGCTGCCGAACATCAGTAAATTAACCCATCCCAGCAGAATAAAATCCCTGGTCCAAAGTCGTTCTTTCAACCAACCTCCCCCTCTTCTTCTATTCACGGAGCACAAGTCCCGCCGGGTCGCTCGCTCCCCGGTCTCGCTATGCACTCACGGAGCACAAGTCTCGCCGGGGTCGCTCGCTCCCCGGTCTCGCTATGCACTCACGGAGCACAAGTCTCGCCGGGGTCGCTCGCTCCCCGGTCTCGCTATGCACTTCGGTTCCGGGGCATGTGGAACGCTTAAATTGAGTATACCGAAAGAAGTTCTGCCGCGGCCATCTTTTTCATGGAAACCACGTCGGGATCCCCTTTCGTGCATAAGTCAACCCCGTCACCCCATATACTGTGGCAAATTCCATCCGGGAGCGTGTCTCCATGTATCCCCTGTTTCTGTATTCCACGGAAAAACGGCGGCCCCGCTTTTCCTTTTATCCCGCCCTGGCCATGGGATTGATCCAGCCGGAGTGGCTGTATATGTATCACCATCTGAAGGAGGAGCGGGAAGCGGAACTTTCGGGAAAAATTTCCGAAGGTGAAAAGACGGAATCCGCGAACATCCGGATCAACATCCGGCCGAGGAGACGAAACCCCGCCACAACCGCCAAAGCCGGCGCCATCCATCACAGGACAGACCGATCTTCCCCCGGCCGATGAGCAGGAGACCGACAAGAACACGCACCGCTGTTGCGGTGCGTATGGATTACACCCCTCGGTCGTCAGTAAAAAGCACCGCGAAAAAATGCGGTGCTTTTCTCCTTTATTCTTTCTTTTCTCCGTCCGCCGGATCCGTTTTCTCCCCGGTTTCTTCCAGGGCTTGCACCAGGATCCGGGTTCCGTCCACGGAAATCACCGTCACCGGTGTTCCTTTTTTGATCCAAACCCCCTGGCTGATCCCGCTGTAACGGGCTCCCCCGATTTTGATGGTTCCGGCGGGACGGAGGTCAGAGACGGCTGTTCCCTTTTGGTTCACCAACTCCCGGTACTTTTCATTGAGGGAACTGTATCCCGTCTCCCGGGTAAGCGCACTCTTCAACACGATCTTGTCCCAGAGTTCCCGTCGGGGCAGCACTTTCAGGGATAACAATCCCGCCAGGAGTCCCAGGATCCACATGACCGCCACCAGGCTTCCTTTCAGGAAGTCTCCCGTGGGAAGCACCAGCCCGATCAACATCAACAAGACCCCGCACCCGGCCAAGGTCCCGTCCTGGATCACTTTTCCGTCCAGGATCATCAGCACCAGTCCCACTAACAAGAGCCCCGCGGACCAAGAGTGAAGGCCCGGATTTTGCGCATAAGCATACCACCCCAACAGAGCGACTCCGGCCAGGCCGGCCAATCCACGGGCTTTGACCAGAAACTCCGTCACCAGGAGCATTCCGGTCAGAAAAACAGCCAAAGCGGCACCCCAGGCTCCCTGCATCCATTCCATGGCGTTCCCTCCATCCGCTTAACCTTTCCCGATCACATCGCGTTTAGGGCGAACCAGACGGCGCCGATGATAAAAAAGAGCAGTGCGATCAAAGCCAGAATCAGGGCCAATCGCGCCAACATCCCGATTCCCCCTTACCCATCCTTATTCATTTCAGCTCGACCACGGTCACTCCGAGACCACCTTCTCCCTGGCCGCCCGGACGGTATTTCTTCACTCTCGGATGCCGGTCCAAGTATTTCTGGACTCCCGTCCGGAGAGCCCCCGTTCCTTTCCCATGGATCAGGGAAACTTGATCAAAACCGGCCAATAACGCGTCATCCAGATATTTGTCGATCTCAGGCAATGCCTCGTCCACCATCTTCCCCCGAAGGTCCAGCTCATGCCGGACGCTGTTGGAAGAGCGCCGGTATGAGGTGCTTCCGCGGTCGGTCTGCTCCGGTCGGGGAGAGGATTTCCATTCCAGGTCCCCGGCGCGGACCTTCATTTTCATGAACCCCGCCTGCACCTGAAATTCGTCTTCTCCCAGCTCGTCGATCACTTGACCCTTCTGACCGAGACTCTTGATCAAAACTTCGTCGCCGACCTCGATTTTTCTGGTCGGCCCCGATTCTTCCCGGGAGCACACGCGCAACGAGGTCTCCGGTTCTGCTTCCTTCAGCCGTTTTTTGGCTTCGATCAATTGGTGCTCCTTCAATTCCCCGGGCCGTTCCCGCGCCCATTCACGGAGTTGTTCCAACACTTCCTCCGCTTCCCGCCTGGCACGGGTGACGATGGTTTTCGCTTCCCGGCGGGCTGATTCCCGAAGCCGTTCTTTTTCGTTCTCCCAGGTTTCCAGTTGTCTCTTCAGCTCCCGGTGCAAATCCTCCGCTTCCCGGCGCAGGGCTTCCGCCTCTTCCCGCTCCTCCTCGGCTTTGCGGTAATCGGCGGTGAGGGCTCCAATCATATCCTCCAACCGGTTTTCTTCGCTGGAAAGCTGGGACCGGGCAATCCCGATGATCTCCCGGGAAAGTCCAAGACGTTCCGCGATTTCAAAGGCGTTGCTGCGCCCCGGTACCCCGATCAGCAAGCGGTAAGTGGGACTCAGCGTTTCCACGTCGAATTCCACGCTGGCGTTGATCACCCCTTCGCGGGCGTGGGCAAACAGCTTCAATTCGTTATAGTGGGTGGTGGCCACGATCCGGCATCCCTTGTTCAATACCTGTTCCAGAATGGCGATGGCCAGCGCGGCCCCTTCCGTGGGATCCGTCCCCGCACCCAACTCGTCAAAGAGAACCAGGCTCCGTTCATCGATTTGATCCAGGATTCGGATGATGTTGGTCATGTGAGCGGAAAACGTGCTCAGGTTCTGCTCGATGCTCTGCTCATCCCCGATATCCGCAAACACCCCGCTGAAAACAGCCACACTGCTTTCCTCTTCAACGGGGATGGGCAGCCCCGACTGGGCCATCAGGGTAAGCAAACCGACCGTTTTCAGGGAGACGGTTTTCCCCCCGGTGTTGGGTCCCGTAATGACAATGGCCCGGTATTCGCGACCCAGCTCCACGTCGATCGGGACCGCTTCCTCTTCCGGAATCAACGGATGGCGAGCCTTCCGGAAAAAAATAACGCCATCGGTGTTCACCCGGGGAGTCACTCCCTTCAAGCGGCGGCCCAGACGTGCTTTCGCCAGTAGCAAATCCAGTTCTGTCAAAATTTCCAGGTTGTGCTCCAGCTCTTCCCCCAATTCACTCACCTGAACGGTCAGTTCACCCAAAATACGCTCCACTTCGCGCTCTTCCGCCATCTCCAATTCCCGCAGCCGGTTATTCTGGTTGACCACGGATTGCGGTTCGATGAACAAGGTTTGTCCCGAAGCCGACTGATCATGGACGATCCCGCTGAATGCACCCCGATACTCCTGTTTCACCGGGATGACGTAGCGGTCGTTCCGCTGGGTCACGATTGGCTCTTGCAACATTTTCTGATACTTCGAGCTCCTCAGTATTTCGTTCAACGTACTCCGGATACTTCCCTGAAGCTGAATCATGTTTCGGCGGATCCTGCCCAGCTCCGGACTGGCATCGTCCATGACCCGTCCGTCCTCATTGATCGCCGACGAGATGGATTGGGCCAATTGCCGGGTTTCCGCCAGACGTCCCGTCATTTCCAAGAGAATCGGAAGGGAAACGTCTTCCTCATCGATTCCGCTCAAAGCAGCACGCACGGTTTTTTCGGCCTCCGCAGTTCCCGCCACATGCAGAAGTTCCGAGGATGAGAGCACGCTTCCGAGCCTCGCCCGGCGGAGAGCGGAACGGATATCCCGGACCCCTTGCAGGGAAAGGTCCCCCTTCAGACGCAGAAAATCCATGGCTTCCGCCGTGGACTGAAGCATTTGTCGCACTTCATCCTCACGAAAGGAGGGCCGGATTTCTTCCGCTCTCTTTTTTCCCGTTTCCGAGGAGGCTTCATCGGTCAACTGCCGAATGATGCGATCGTATTCCAAGGTATGAAGCATATGTGAGTCCATTGAAGGCTCCCTCCTCTTTCCCGTTCGCTAAAAGCGTTGTTATTTAAGTGTTCGTTTCAAAAAAGGGAAAGCGTTTACCCAAAATAGCGACTTTGTTGTCCTGCCCTTCTCTGCAGGACAGCATAGCGCAACCGGGGAGCGCAAGCGACCCCAGGCGCGACTTGTGCTCTGTGAGTGCAGCCGGAGCGGCTTGGGGTAAATGTTGCCGCTCACTTTTTCACAACGCTTCTAATCCTCCAATATTATAGCATGTCGGATCAACCCGGGGCGGTGCAAAAAAAACCGGCTTTCCACAGGGGAGCCGGTGAGCTTCAGAAGCTTACTTCGTAAAGATGTGTTTTCCGATCCGTTTGATCTGCGGCCGGCTCCAGATCCAGTCGGAAGTGGCGGTGGCCGGGTTGAAGTAATACAGGGCACCTCCGCTGGGATCCCAACCGTTCAGAGCGTCGTTGACCGCTTTTTTGGCTTGCTGGTTGGGTTCCATATTAATCTGACCGTCGGAGACCGCTTCGAAAGCCAAAGGTTGGTAGATAATCGCGGCGGGGGAATCAGGGAACTTTTCACTTTCCAATCGATTCAGGATCACCGCGGCCACGGCGACCTGACCCACATAGGGCTCGCCCCGGGCTTCGGCGTGTACCGCCTGTGACATGACGCGGATATCTCCCCTGGATAACCCGTTGGTGTTTCTCGGCACTCGGTTCATCGGTTTGATGCGGGTCATGGCCGGCGGCTTTCCTCTTTCTTTGCCCTTCGCTCCGGGTTTCCACCCGCGTGTCGCCTTCCACAACTTCAGTTTGGTCTTGGGACCGACTCTCCCGTCCACCTTCAGGGCGAACTCATATTGGAAGTCCCGTACGGCCCGGTCGGTCTGGGAACCGAACTTGCCGTCGATTTTGCCGGCGTAGAAGCCGATATACTGAAGTCTTCGCTGAAGTTCCCATACGTATCGTCCGCGGTCACCCTTTTTGTAGATCCGGGGGCTTACTCCCGGGGCCCATTCCTTGGACGCATCCACCAGTTGCCTCTTCGTCTTGGGCCCGACCACTCCGTCCACTTTCAACCCGAACTGGTATTGGAAGAGACGGACCGCACGGTAGGTCCGCTGCCGGAACTGGCCGTCAATCTTTCCGGTATAGAAACCGAGATACTTCAACCGACCCTGGAGCTCGTAAACATCGCCCCCGGTGGCCCCCACCTTCAGCGTTTGTTTTCCGAAGGCGGGTTCCGCCCTGGCGGCGGTGGTGACCAGACCGGCCACGAGGAGCAGACAGGCACAGAATAACAGCAACATTCGCTTTGTCATGGCCAAGTCAACCTTTCACTGGTGAGGTTGGTTTCTTCTGCTGTTAGTATCCCGAGATTCGTTCCACCTATACAAAAAACCCCCGAAGGGGGTTCAGGTTATGGACAAAAGGAAGTGGCGTACCTCCCGAAGGGGGAAGGAGGTTCCGTTCACTTGTGTTGTTTGATTTCGTCCAGCCGCTTTCTCAACCGATCCAGGGAGAACGTGTTAATAACATCGTCGGCTTCCAGCCATCCGCGGCGGGCCGTGGCAATGCCCAAACGGATGAAATCCAACATTTCAGGGGAATGGGCATCGGTATTGATGGAGAAATGGAGCCCGTATTCCTCTTTGGCCCGTTTCAGATGGAGATCCTTCAGATCCAGTCGGTTGGGGTTGGAATTGAGCTCCAGAATCGTCTTGGTCTTCCGGGCTGCTTCAAAAATCCGGTCCAGGTCCACTTCATACGGATCCCGGCGGTTGATCAGCCTTCCGGTGGGATGGGCGAGGATATGGACATGAGGATTTTCAAGGGCATTCAGGATGCGACGGGTCAGGGTTTTTCCGTCCTGTCGGAACCCGCTGTGAACGGAAGCGATCACCAGATCCAATTCCTCCAGAACCTCATCGGGAAAATCGAGACTCCCATCCGGAAGGATATCCATCTCGGTACCGGCCAAAACCGTGATTCCGTCCAACTCTTCATTGACTGCGTCAATCTCTTCCCGCTGGCGCTTCAGATCATCGGGTGTCAAACCGGAGGCCACTTTGAGGGAATGGGAATGATCGGTGATGGCGATGTATTCATACCCCCGTTCCCGCGCAGCCAGAGCCATATCGCGGACGGAAGCCGTCCCGTCAGACCAGCGGGTATGCATATGGAGGTCCCCCCGGTAATCACCGGTTTTCAGAAGACGGGGAAGTTCATCAGGCTTTTTGTCCATCTCCCCGCGGTCTTCCCTCATTTCCGGAGCGATGAAGGGGAGGTCAAGTTTTCGGTACATCTCCTCTTCCCCGCTGAATGTAAACACTTCCCCCCTCTCCGGATCATGGATCCCGTATTCACTCACCCTCCAACCTCGTTCCTTGGCGCGTTGACGGATCCGGACGTTATGTTCCTTGGAACCGGTGAAATGATGAAGGGCGGTGATAAACCGGTCGGGAGGGACCAGTCGGACATCCACCTGGATGTCGAAGCCCCGGTGAATCATCACACTCACTTTGGTTTCTCCGTGATTGATCACCTCGGTGACCTCCGGCATCGAAACGATGCTTTCAGCCACCGATGACGGTTTCTCCGTGGCAACCACCAGGTCGATGTCTTTCACCGTTTCCGTCATCCGCCGGAGACTCCCTGCGGCCTCCACCCTCTCCACATCGGGGTGTTTGGCGAGCCGTTCCTTCAGCGTTTCCGCCACGGGGAGGACATGGATCAAAAGGTACCTCCGGGGACGTTCTTTCATCCGCCGGATCCCCTCCAGGATGTTTTTTTCCTTCTTTTCCCCGAATCCGGGCAATCCCCGGACGCGTCCCTGTTTCAAAGCTTCTTCCAAGTTCCCGATATCGGTGATTCCCAGTTTGTGATACAGAAGGTGGATCGATTTGGGTCCGAGCCCCGGAATACTCATCAAACCGGGAAGGCCGGCAGGCAACTCCTTCAACAGTCGGTCCAGGGTTTCCAGCCTGCCCGTCTCCATGATCTCCCGGATCGCTTGAGCGGTCCCTTTTCCCACACCCGGCAGCTCCTCCGGGCCTTTCTCCAGTTCGTCCAAGGGCTTGCGGCTGTTCTCCACCGCCCGTGCCGCACGTCGGTATGCATTGGCTTTGAACGGATTTTCTCCCTTGAGCTCCATCAGGTCCGCCAGTTGATTCAAAAGGGAGGAGATCTGTTTGTTGTTCATGCTCATCCTCCTGGAAGCGTTGTGATTTCATGTTCGTTTCGAGAAAAGGGGAAGCGTTTACCCAAAATAGCGACTTTGATGTCCTGCCCGGCGGAGGATCAGCCTGCAAGGGCGTTCAGGGGCAAAAGCTTCTCTGTGTTGCATCCGAAGGCGTTTGCCCCTGCCCGCAGCAGGATGATTCGGAACGGACAGTTTCTACATCTCTGCAGGACAGCATAGCGAGACCGGGGAGTGAAGCGACCCCAGGCGAGACTTGTGCTCTGTGAGTGCATAGCGAGACCGGGGAGTGAAGCGACCCCAGGCGAGACTTGTGCTCTGTGAGTGCATAGCGAGACCGGGGAGTGAAGCGACCCCAGGCGAGACTTGTGCTCTGTGAGTGCATAGCGAGACCGGGGAGTGAAGCGACCCCAGGCGAGACTTGTGCTCTGTGAGTGCATAGCGAGACCGGGGAGTGAAGCGACCCCAGGCGAGACTTGTGCTCTGTGAGTGCATAGCGAGACCGGGGAGTGAAGCGACCCCAGGCGAGACTTGTGCTCTGTGAGTGCATAGCGAGACCGGGGAGTGAAGCGACCCCAGGCGAGACTTGTGCTCTGTGAGTGCA
>NZ_QBKR01000011.1 GCF_003054245.1 Melghirimyces profundicolus | reverse complement strand
GACTTGTGCTCTGTGAGTGCATAGCGAGACCGGGGAGTGAAGCGACCCCCGGCGAGACTTGTGCTCTGTGAGTGCATAGCGAGACCGGGGAGTGAGCGACCCCCGGCGAGACTTGTGCTCTGTAGTGCAGCCGGAGCGGCTTTGGGTAAATGCTGCCGCTCACTTTTTCACAACGCTTCTAGCGTGGCAGCTTCAGCTGAGAATTTTCATGCGAGGTGACAAACCGGCAACCAGAAAGGGTGAGCGTCGTTGCCCGCGAAATGATCACATTTTCACGATTCTTCACTCCGGTTCAGAAATCGACCAAAAAACCAACCGGTGCCCCCATTGAGGTGCATACCGGTTGTCAATGTTTCAGGACTTCTCCGTACCGTGAACTTCTTCCATAAGCATTTCATGGATCATATTTCCTTCCCCCATAACGGCCACACGGGGTCGGTAAGACTTTGCCTTGGATTCATCCAGCATGACATAGGAGAGGATAATCACGATATCGCCAGGTTGAACCAGACGTGCAGCCGCTCCGTTTAAGCAGATGGTGCCGCTGCCCCGAGGCCCGGGAATGACATAGGTTTCCATACGGGCCCCGTTATTGTTGTTCACGATTTGGACCTTTTCGTTGGGGATGATATTGACTTTTTCCATTATATCCTCGTCGATGGTTACACTTCCCACATAGTTCAGGTCCGATTCCGTCACGGTTGCCCGATGGATTTTTGATTTCATCACCGTCAGGAGCATGATGTCACCTCCTTCTTGGAGGGTCCGACTTCATTTAACTGTACATTTTTTCAATAAAAGCCTGAGCATTCAGTGCTTTATTGTACATTTGTTTGTTCCCGTAATCCTTAAACAACTTCCTGACAATCGGAGACGTATTCGCTTCGATAAACCATACTCCACCTTTTCTGTCCACGGCCATATCCACGCCCAAAACCCGCATACCGTAATAAGACCCGAATGTGTGGGAGATTTGGTGTGCCAAATCGGCCAATTCCCTTGATATTTCGGTGGCATTCAGTTTGTTTGCTGCCAGCACCTTTTCCAGCGGAACCAACTTTCCGCCCTTCGACCAGTTTGTAACTGCTTTGTTGTTGGTGGAGACTCTTGCAAACCATCCGGTCAGCTGCCATTTGTCCAATAGTCTGTGCATGGTGATTCGGACATCAAAAGCTTTTCCTTTATAGGTGGCAACATCGATCCCTTGTTGGATGATATATGGAATACCGGGCTTGATCAGGCCGGCAACCATGCTGCAGGTGTTATTCAAATCAGCTGTTTTCACTTCATCCGTGAAGCTGGAGCAAATTTCATATTGATCCCTTTTCAACCTGTTAATCCGAATAATCCCGTTGCCGCAAAATCCCCTGTCAGGCTTTACGAAAACAGCGGCATAATCCTTTAGCATTTTTTTCAACGCTTCAACGGAAAACCAGGCTGTTTTCGGAATGTGGGGAGCAATGCCGGGGTCTTTTAACAGGAGGTTGTTTTTCTTCAGTTTGCTTGCTACGACTCGTTGCACTGCCAAATCCATTCACTCCTTCTATGATGTTATAATTTATTCATATGGAGGACTCTATTTTTTCGTGCATGCATTTGGTAGATATTTATAAAGATGGGTGTTTATACCTGAGGAGCGGGAGTGGTGACATTTCGGCTCCTGTCAAGTGATTCTCCTCCCCACAGAACCCTTTCGTATATCGATCGATCGGTGGAAACGAACGGCATGATGATCACCTCTGCTGTCCATCATGAAGCCGGAGAGGACGGGTCCGGACACGCCTGAAAGCGAATGAGTTCATTCAATCAACGATGAAAAACGGGGAGAAAAAATAACCGCTTAACCCGGATGGCAAAGGGAAAGGCGGATATTTGAACCGGATGTACCCGGCCATTTGACGCGGGGTTCCTTCGGGGACATAGATTGCGAGATAAAACAACCCTCAAGAATGGCCACGTCTGCCGGACGGACCGGATGCAGGGAAACATTCCACCGTCCTCCACGCCTCCTTCAATAATGAAAGGATAACGCCAAAATCCCGTTCGCTGGAAGTTCCTTGATTCACTCCATCCGGCTTGGCCTGTCTTGGGACACTGGTTGACGAAAAAACGGTTCAATTTCAACCGTTTTTTAATGAAATGGATTGAATAAATATTAATAAGTATGTATAATGATACGAAACTGATTTCGGAAAGGCGGAGTGGAGAGATGAAAGCGGCGGTTGTGGGAGCGACGGGATATGGAAGTGCGGAACTGATCCGGATCCTGCACCGGCATCCCCGGGTCACCTTGACGAAGCTGATCTCCTCCTCCAAGGCGGGGGAGGGAGTGGAGAATGTGTTCCCCCATCTGTCCCATTTGTCTCACTCGTTGGAGGAGATGGAACCGGAACGATTGGCGGAAGAATCGGATATCGTCTTTTTTGCGGCCCCCTCCGGGGTCAGCAGCCGGCTTTTGCCTCCGCTGGCCGATAAGGGCTGCCTCTCGATCGATCTGGCAGGGGACTTCCGGCTGGATGCGGCCGCCTATCGGGAGTGGTACGGGGCGGAGCCGCCGGAGGGCGGCTGGTTGGAACGATCGGCCTACGGATTGAGTGAGTGGTTTGCGTCCTCCATCCGGGAAGCCGGGATCATCGCCAATCCCGGATGTTATCCGACGGCCGCTCTGATGCTTCTGATCCCCCTGTTGAAAGCGGGAGCCGTCGGGGACGGTCCGGTGGTGGTGGATGGCAAATCGGGCATGTCCGGAGCGGGGCGGGGGGTCAAACAGACCAGTCTGTTTTGTGAAGTGAACGAAAATCTCTTCCCGTATCAGGTGGGGGCTCACCGTCACACTCCGGAGATCGAGCGGTATGCCACCCTGGCCGGAGGAAAGGAGACATCCGTGTTGTTCACTCCCCAGATTGTTCCGATGAACCGTGGCATCTTGGTGACGATTTACGTGCCGGCGGCCGGGGGTTGGACATCCGGGCGGCTGCGGGAGATGGCGGAAGAGGCGTACCGGAATGCCCCCTTCATTCGGGTCCGGAAAAAGGGAGAATGGCCACGAACCAAAGAGGTTCAGGGGAGCAATTATTGTGATATCGCCTTTCATCTGGATGACCGGACGAACACCGTGGTGGGGATGGCAGCCATCGACAACCTGGTCAAGGGAGCCGCGGGGCAGGCCGTGCAAAACCTGAACCTGCGCATGGGTTGGCCCGAAACGACGGGGTTGGATCTGTTGCCGCAGTATCCATAGAAGCGTTGTAATTGAATGTTCGTTTCGAGAAAAGGGGAAGCATTTACCCAAAATAGCGACTTTGCTGTCCTGCCCAGCGGAGAATCAGCCTGCAAGGGCGTTCAGGGGGAAAAGCTCCTCTGTGTTGCATCCGAAGGCGTTTGCCCCTGCCCGCAGCAGGATGATTCGGAGCGGACAGTGCCTGCATCTATGCAGGACAGCATAGCGAGACCGGGGAGCGCAAGCGACCCAGGCGAGACTTGTGCTCTGTGAGTGCAGCCGGAGCGGCTTTGGGTAAATGTTGCCGCTCACTTTTTCACAACGCTTATAGAGATCATACGTAAAGCGAAAGGGGAGGGAAACATGGAACAGCTTCAGGTGAGGGCGGTGGTGACAGACGGCTGCAAGGTGGCAAAGGAACCGCGGATCACGTCCCCCCGCGGTTTCCGGGCGGCCGGACTTCATGCGGGGATTAAACGGAAACGGAAGGACCTGGGGATGATCGTCTGCGAGGTTCCCGCCTCCGCAGCCGCCGTCTATACGATGAACGCATTCCAGGCCGCACCCCTCAAAGTCACCCGGGAGGGATTGGAAGTGGAGGGTCGGATGCAGGCAATGATCGTCAACAGCGGCAACGCCAACGCCTGCACAGGCCGGCGCGGACTGGACGACGCCCGCCGGATGCGGCAGGAGACGGCCCGGCAACTGAAGATACCGGAACATCTCGTGGGCGTGGTGTCCACCGGTGTGATCGGCGAGCCTCTTCCCATGGACCGAATGCTGCGGGCGATCCCCGGATTGGTGGAGCAATTGGCCCCCGAGGGACAAGATTCCTTCTGCCGGTCCATCCTGACGACAGACACCTTCACCAAAGCCTCGGAAGTCCGCCTGACCGTGCAGGGGAAGGAAGTTCGGGTGGCCGGAGCGGCCAAGGGCTCCGGTATGGTTCACCCCAACATGGCGACGATGCTGGCGTTCATCAATACCGATGCGGCTGTGGAACCGCCGGTCCTGCAAAGGATCCTCCGAAAGGTGACCGATCAAACCTTCAACATGATCACGGTGGATGGGGATTGCAGCACCAACGACATGGTGACCGCCATGGCCAGCGGCTTGGCCGGGAACGAACCCTTGACAGAAGATCATCCGGATTGGCCGGCATTCTGCCGGGCCTTTGCCCATGTGGCACGGGACTTGGCCCGGCAGATCGCCCGGGACGGGGAAGGAGCGACCCGCCTGGTGGAAGTGACCGTCACCGGAGCGGAGACGGAGGAAGGTGCGAGGCGGGCCGCCAAGGCCATTGTCGGTTCCAGTCTGGTAAAGACGGCCGTCTTCGGTGCGGATCCCAACTGGGGCCGGATCGTTTGCGCCCTCGGCTACAGCGGAGCGATTTTTGACCCGGACCGGGTGGAGGTGTACATCGGTTCGATCTGTGCCGTCCGGGACGGCCGGCCGGTCCCGATGGATGAAGCGGCGGGGCGACGGGAGCTGGAACAGGATCCCGTCCGTCTCCGGGTGAATCTGAACCGGGGAGCGGCGCAGGCCACCGCTTGGGGATGCGATCTGACCTATGATTATGTCCGCATCAACGCCAGTTACCGTACGTAGGAAGAGAGGAGGAAAACCATGAGATTGTGGCCGGTGGTGATCAAAGCGGGGGGAAGCGTGCTGGAACGGCTGCACCCTTCTTTTTTTCAAGAATTGAAAAATGGCATGAAATCGGCCGGTCCTCCCGTGATCGTCCATGGAGGCGGTCCGGAGATCAGCCGGTTGCAGAAGCGGCTGGGGCTTAAGACGCGATTTGTGAAGGGATTGCGCGTCACGGATGACGAGGGGCTGAAGGCGGCGGAAATGGTGTTGGCCGGCACCGTCAACAAGGGGTTGACCGCCCGCCTTCGGGCCGCCGGACTCCCTGCGGTGGGACTGTCCGGCGTGGACGGTGCCCTCCTGGAAGTGAAACCGAAAGATCCCTCCCTGGGTTGGGTCGGGGAGGTGACGGAAGTCCATCCCGGGATTCTTTTTGACCTCCTGAAATCGGGTTGGATCCCGGTGGTGGCTTCCCTCGGGGTCGATGCCGAGGGAAGAAGGTACAACGTCAATGCCGACACCGCCGCCGGGGCGGTGGCCCGGGCCCTCTCCGCAAGAAAGTTGGTTATGGTGACGGATGTACCCGGGATCCGGACGGAGGGAGCAACGTCCCGGAACCTCCCTTCCGCGACCCCCTCTGAAGTGCGGGAAATGGTGGAGAACGGCACGATCCGGGGGGGGATGATCCCCAAAGTCGACGCAGCCCTCGCCGGATTGGATTCCGGGGTCGAAGAGGTGATCATCGCTGACGGGAGCGCCCCCGGGGCGTTAAGCGGAGCGGGAACGCGAATCCGGAAGGAGGTGGAGCCCCTTGGCGCTGTTTCCCACTTATCCGAGAAGTGATCTCAAACCCGTCAGGGGAGAAGGGCCCTGGCTCTGGGACGAAACGGGCCGCCGCTATCTGGACTTCACCTCCGGTTTGGGGGTCTGCAATCTGGGTCACGCCCACCCCCGGGTGAAGGAGGCGGTGCGGGAGCAGCTGGATCGGCTGTGGCATGTGTCCAATCTGTTCCGGATCCCTCTTCAGGAAACGGTGGCCGGAAAACTGGCCGAGGAAAGCGGCCTGGCGTTTTCCTTTTTCTGCAACAGCGGAGCGGAGGCGGTGGAAGCGGCCATCAAGCTGGCGCGCCGCTACGGCCGGGAACATAAGGGGTTGGAGCGGCCCGAGGTGATAACGTTTCACTCTTCCTTCCACGGCCGGACGCTGGCCACCTTGACCGCCACCGGTCAGACGAAGGTGAAAGCGGGGTTCGATCCCCTTCCCGGCGGATTTCGCCACCTCCCGTACAACGACACCGGCGCCTTGGATGAGGGTCTGACCGGGAATACCGCGGCGGTGTTGCTGGAACCCGTTCAGGGAGAGGGGGGAGTCATCCCTGCCAATCCCGGCTTTCTGAAGCGGTTGGAAGAGCGGTGCCGGGAGAAGGAGATCCTTCTGATGGTGGATGAGATCCAGACGGGGATGGGGCGGACGGGAGATTTGTTCGCTTTCCGGGACTTCGGTGTCCGGCCCGATGTGGTGACGTTGGCCAAAGGGCTGGGCAACGGCGTGCCCGTCGGGGCGATGATGGGGCGGAAGGGGTTGGATCGCCATTTCGGCCCGGGCAGTCACGCCAGCACCTTCGGAGGCAACCCCCTTGCCATGGCCGCCGCCCATGCGGTGTTGAAGGAGCTGACGGAGTCGGACATCCTGACCCGTGCCCGGGAAATGGGGGAATGTCTTGACTCCCGGCTTCGCCAACGACTGCATTCCCATCCGGCCGTGGTGGATATCCGCGGGAAAGGTTTCATGTGGGGAGTGGAAATGGACCGTCCGGTCGGTCCCCTGCTTCCTGTTCTCAAAGAGAAAGGGCTTTTGGCCGTGGCGGCGGGCCCCCGGGTTCTCCGTCTCCTTCCCCCGCTGGTGACGGGAGAAGAAGAGATCGAACAGGCGGCGGCCATCATTGAAGACAGTTTGCAGCACTGGGAGGAGGTTGACGCCAATGGAAGCGTACCTCGTGTTTGAAGACGGGGAGGCTTTTCCGGGAGTCTGGATCGGTACCCCCAGGGAGGTTCCCGGAGAAGTGGTGTTTACCACCGGCATGACCGGATATCAGGAAGTGACGACCGATCCTTCCTATGCGGGACAGATCGTCACCTTCACCTATCCCCTCATCGGGAATTACGGGACCGTCCGGGGAGAGAGTGAGAGTGACCGGCCCCACTGTGCCGGGATCGTGGTGAGCGAATGCTGGCAAGAGACCGGTTCCGGTCTGGGGAAATGGCTGGATGCTCACGGGGTGCCCGGAATTTCGGGTGTGGATACCCGGGCGGTGGTCAAGAAGGTGCGGGAGAACGGGGGGATTCGCGGTGTGATCGCCTCCGATCCGCATCCCCGGGTGAAGGAGTGGCCCGATCCGCTCTCGCTTCAGTGGGTGGAGGGGGTTTCGGTGAAAGAGCCGGTTTCCGAACCGTCGGAGGACTCCGATGCCCCCCATATCGTCCTTCTCGATTTCGGAGTGAAAGCTTCCATGGTTCGCAGCCTGACAAAACGGGGGTGCCGGGTGACGAAGGTCCCTTATTTCACCGATCCGAAAAAGGTGGAACGGCTGGCCCCCGACGGTCTCCTTTTTTCCAACGGACCCGGGGATCCCAAGGCGCTTCTGCCGTTCCTGGAAGGGTGGGTTCCGCTCATCCGGCGGATTCCTTCGATGGGGATCTGCCTGGGGCACCAACTGCTGGCACTGGCTCTGGGTGCCGACACCGAGCGCCTTCCTTTCGGTCACCGGGGGAGCAACCATCCGGTGAGGGAACCATCCACGGGGAAGGTCTGGATCACTTCTCAGAACCACGGCTATACTGTCCGGACTTCTTCGGTGGACACTTCCGACTGGGAGATCACCCACCTCCACGTCAATGATGGTTCGGTGGAGGGACTGGCCCACCGTCATTTCCCGGTCTTTTCCGTGCAGTTCCACCCCGAAGCCCATCCCGGACCTGCCGATGCGGAAACGCTTTTTGACCGATTCCTGGAGAAGATCCGGAAAGGAAAGGAGGTGGCGGTCCATGGGTGAAACAGACGGAAGGAAGACTTCGGTGAGCCGGGTCCTGGTGATTGGCTCCGGTCCGATTGTCATCGGTCAGGCGGCGGAGTTTGACTATTCGGGGACCCAGGCCTGTCTTGCGCTGAAGGAGGAAGGGATCCACGTCATCCTGGCCAACAACAACCCGGCCACCATCATGACGGACCCGGAAGCGGCGGATACCGTCTATACGGAACCCCTGACCTTGGAGGTGCTCACCCGGATCATCGCGCGGGAACGACCCGACGGTCTTCTCGCCGGCGTCGGGGGGCAAACCGGACTCAACCTGGCGGTGGAGCTCCAGGAAGAAGGAGTGTTGGATACCTTCGGGGTGAAGTTGTTGGGGACTCCGGTGGACTCCATCCGACGGGGGGAGGACCGGGAAGCGTTCAAACAGGCGATGGCTTCCATCGGAGAACCGGTCCCGGAAGGAAAGACGGTCTCCACCGTGGAGGAAGCGGTCGGTTTCGCCGCCGCCATCGGATACCCTGTGATCGTCCGTCCCGCATACACCCTCGGCGGATTCGGCGGAGGCACAGCCCGGAACCGGGCGGAACTGGAACAGGTGGCGCGTCAGGGGCTGGCCGCCAGTCCGATCGGGCAAGTGTTGGTCGAGGAGAGCATCCTCGGCTGGAAGGAGATCGAATACGAGATGATGCGGGATGCCAACGATACCTGCATCGCCGTCTGCAACATGGAAAATCTGGATCCGGTGGGCACCCACACCGGGGACAGCATCGTCACGGCACCTTCCCAGACATTGACCGACCGGCAGTACCAACAATTGCGCTCAGTCGCCTGCAAGGTGGTGCGGGCACTGGGTGTGGTGGGGGGATGCAACATCCAGTTCGCCCTCCATCCGGACACCGGGGAGTACCGGATTATTGAAGTCAATCCCCGGGTGAGCCGGTCCAGCGCGCTGGCTTCCAAGGCGACGGGGTATCCCATCGCCCGACTGGCGGCCAAACTGTCCATCGGTTACCGGCTGGACGAGTGCCTCAACCCGGTCACCGGCCATACCTTCGCCAGTTTTGAACCGGCTCTGGATTATGTGGTGGTGAAGATCCCCCGTTGGCCCTTCGACAAGTTCCCCGGCGCCGACCGCACCCTCGGAACCCGGATGAAGGCCACCGGGGAAGTGATGGCTTTGGGAAGAAACCTGGAAACGGCGCTGTACAAAGCGATCCGATCCCTCGATACGGATCGGTTCACCCTCCTTTCACCCGAGGGACGGAACGTGTCCGACCGGGAGCTGGAACATCGACTCGCCCGTCCCGATGACCGGAGGCTGTTCCTTCTGGCGGAAGCATACCGCAGGGGGTGGAAAGAGGAAAAGATTCATCGTCTGACCCTGATCCACCCCTGGTTTTTACGTAAAATCCGGGACATGGTGGCTTTGGAGGTGCGGCTTTCTTCCTCCGGCTGGGAGAAGGTGAAGGATGCCGAACTGAAGGAAGCCAAAGAGAAAGGGATCGCCGATGCCGCCCTGGCCGGCTGGTTCGGGGTTTCGGAGTCGGAAATCCGCCAACGGTGGAAAGAAAAGGGCTGGTCTCCCTCCTATAAATGGGTGGACACCTGTGCCGGGGAGTTTGTGGCCGAAACCCCCTACTACTATTCTTCCTGGCAAGGGAGGGATGAAGTCGCCGCCCCGGAGCCGGGCCGTCGTTACCTGGTTCTGGGAGCGGGTCCGATCCGGATCGGGCAGGGGATCGAGTTCGACTATTGTTCCGTCCATGCGGCTGAATCCCTGAGAAAACAGGGGGCGGTCTCGGTGGTCGTCAATAACAACCCGGAGACCGTCAGCACCGATTACGCCACAGCGGACCGTCTTTACTTCGAACCCTTGACCGTGGAAGATGTGATCCACGTGGCGGAAAAGGAAGCCATCGACGGAGTACTGGTCCAATACGGGGGTCAGACGGCGGTCCGGTTGATCCAGGGATTGGAGGAAGCGGGCTTGAAAGTGTTGGGCACCTCCGCCGACACCATTGACCAGGTGGAAGACCGGCATCGGTTCTACGCCTTGTTGCAGGAGCTGGGCATTCCCCATATTCCGGGGAAAACCGCCCGGACCCTCAGCGAGGCCAGGCACGCCGCCGAAGAGCTGGGGTACCCCCTGCTTCTCCGGCCTTCCTATGTGATTGGCGGGCAGGGGATGCAGGTGGTAAGGAGTCGGGTGCAGTTGGAGGAGACCATGGCCCGCTTCGCGGAGATCTTGCCGGAGAAGGCTTACCCGATTCTGCTGGATCGCTTTGTGGAAGGCATCGAAGTGGAAGTGGACGCCGTCACCGACGGGAAAGATCTGGTCATCCCCACGCTGGTCCAGCATGTGGAACGGGCGGGCGTCCATTCGGGAGACAGCCTTTCCATCCTGTCGGCTCCCGATCTGACCGAAAAACAGAAGGAGACAGTGGTGGAATACACCGGACGAATCGCCGGAAATCTCTCCCATGCAGGCCTCTTGAACATCCAGTTCGTGTTGAACGAAGAGGAGGTCTATGTGCTGGAAGTGAACCCCCGGGCTTCCCGGACGGTTCCGGTGATCAGCAAGGTGACGGGGGTTCCGATGGTGGAGTGGGCGACCCGGGTTCAGCTGGGGGAACCCTTGTCATCCTTTGCCCCCGTCGGTGTAATGAAGCCGATCTCCCGCTGGGCGGTGAAGGGGCCGGTTTTCTCCGCCTCCAAGCTTCCCCGGGTGGACCCGGCCCTGGGTCCGGAGATGCGGTCCACCGGGGAAATCCTCGGAATGGGCGACACCCTGGAAGAGGCGGTGGCCAAAGTGCTTCCCTCCGCCGTCGGAGGGAAGCTTCCCGCTTCCCTCCGGGGGACCCGCCTCCTTCTCTCCGTCGCCGATGCGTCCAAACAGGAACTGGGCGAATGGATCCCCGATTTGGCCGGACGGGGGGTCCGACTGGCGGCGACGGAAGGGACGGCCGCTTACCTCCGCAAGACATGGGATGTTCCGGTGGAGATCGTCGGTCCCGAAAACTGGGAAGGTTGGTTCCACGAGGACGGACCGTCCCTCATCCTCAACCTTCCCACCTGCGGCGGTCAAGAGAACCGGAACGGTTTTCGGTTGCGTCAGTTGGCGCTGGAATGGCAGGTTCCGTGCTTTACTTCCATGGACACGTTCCGGTGGTGGATCCGCACCACCAACGTTCGGAATCCGGAGGAATGGTCAGTGGTTCCCCTCGGCACCATCAAGGAGAAGGAGGCGGTTTTGGGATGAGTGTGAACGAATCGGTCATCCAGGGAGTCGGCGGTTCCGCCTTCTCTCTGAGAGGGAGGGATTGTCTGGCTCTCTCTCCCTTCACTCCCGGGGAAATTCAATTCCTCGTGGATCGGGGACTGGAGATGAAACAGCGATACCGCGCGGGGGAGGCTTTCCGTCCCTTGGCGGGGAAGACATTGGCCATGATTTTTGACAAACCTTCCACCCGGACCCGCGTTTCCTTCGAGACCGGAATGACTCAACTGGGGGGCCACGCACTTCATCTGAACCGGGGGGAGCTCCAGCTGGGACGGGGAGAGAGCATCGGGGATACGGCCCGGGTGCTGTCCGGTTATGTGGACGCGATCCAGATCCGCACCTTCAGCCACGAGACGGTGACGGAGTTGGCGGATCACGCTTCCATACCGGTCATCAACGGGTTGACCGATTTGCACCACCCCTGCCAGGCGCTGGCGGATCTCCTCACACTGAAAGAGGAAAAAGGGGAGTTGTCCGGACTCCGATTGGCCTATGTCGGGGACGGAAACAATGTCCTCCATTCCCTTCTGGAGGCTGCCGCCGCCACGGGCATTCACCTGGCAGCCGCTTTCCCTGAAGGGTATGAACCGGATCCGGCCGTCGTCCGCCAGGCACGGGATACGGCTCTCCGGACCGGGGCCGTCCTTTCCTTCACCCACGATCCCCTGGAGGCGGTGGAAGGGGCGGACGCCGTCTACACCGACGTCTGGGCCAGCATGGGGCAGGAAGAGGAGAAGAAAAAACGAATCCGGGATTTCGAAGGGTTTCAGGTAAACGCCCGACTGATGTCCCGGGCCCGCTCCGACGCCCTTTTCCTTCATTGCCTGCCTGCATACCGCGGCCTGGAAGTGGCGTCAGAAGTCATCGACGGCCCCCGTTCGGTTGTTTTTCAACAGGCAGAGAACCGCCTGCACGCCCAGAAAGCACTGTTAGTGGAGTTGCTGGCGTGACCGCATGAGAAAAATCCTCCTCCATCGACGAAAAAGCAGCCCCGTTATTCTCCGGGGCTGCTTTTCATCTTGGATCAGTCAAAGGCGACCCTCGTCCACCCGTGCCCGTTCCCGGACCGTTTCGCCCTTCAGGGCAGCCAGGGCATCGAAGAGTGCCGTCCGGAAACTGGCGGGGCCGTTGGCTTGCATGGCCGCTTGTTCCGCCGCGACACCGTAGGAGGCCAAGGCGGAAACGGCGGCTCTCGTCGGATCAGGGCTGACGGCGGCGAAGGCGGCGAGGACGGAGGCGCCCATGCAGCCGGTTCCGGTGATGGAACCCATCAGCGGGTGGCCGTTGGAGATCTCCGCCCAACGGCTCCCGTCGGTGATCAGATCCCGTTTCCCGGTCACCACCACGGTGACATCCCACTCCCGGGCCGCCTTCGCCGCAAGGGCCCGGATCTCTCCTTCCACCCTCTCCGAATCCACCCCGCGAACCTGGGCGGACCCCCCCGCGAGGGTGGCGATTTCGCCTGCGTTTCCTTTCAGCAGGCAGATCCGGATCCGATCCAACAGCCGCTTCGCTGTTTCGGTCCGGAAGGTTGTGGCACCGGCGCCCACCGGGTCGAGCACGACGGGAATCCCTTTCTCGTTGGCGGCTTTTCCGGCCCGAATCATCGTCTCCACCTGGTCTGCATTCAGGGTGCCGATATTCAGCACCAGAGCGGAGGCGAGCCGGGTCATGTCCGCTGCTTCCTCCGGGGCGTCGGCCATCACCGGGGCCCCGCCGCAGCTCAAGGTGATGTTGGCGCAATCGTTGACCGTGACCACGTTGGTGATGTGATGCACCAGCGGACGGTTTTTCCGCACCTCTTCGATCAGTTCAGGATTCCAATCCATCAAGGGTCCATCCTCCTTTTCTCATTCTGGGCCGCTTCCCGGCCTGAACACCTGGGGACAGGAAAGGGAAAGAGGCCGTTCGACATGGATATAAAAATCACTCGTTTCAGAGGGAAGAATCTTCTTCCTCCCCGGGAGGGGTTTCTCCGGAGGGGGTCTTTTTCCACCGGCGGTACCACCACAGGAGGGGGAGGAAAAGGATGGCAAGCACTGCGGCGGGGGGAAGAAGAGCGGCACCCAACACGACGATCCCTTGAAACAGGTCACGGAGCCACCCCAGCGATTGCACAAAGGAATGGGACACCCGTTCACCCCATCCGGGCTCTCCCTCCGGTTTCTCAAGGGGGGCCACCTGACGGGCCTGGACGGTGACCGTGGCATAATCGGTTCGGTTTTGGAGATATTGCATCCGCCCCTTTAATTGTTCGATCTCTTCCTGCACC
Organism: Melghirimyces profundicolus; assembly: GCF_003054245.1. Lineage (GTDB taxonomy): Bacteria > Bacillota > Bacilli > Thermoactinomycetales > DSM-45169 > Melghirimyces > Melghirimyces profundicolus. The sequence goes on along the minus strand of NZ_QBKR01000011.1, from coordinate 104,558 downwards.
TGGGAAAGCCGTTCCGATACCTTCAGCAGGTCCTCCGTCGTTTTCGCCTCTTTCATCATTTCCATCAGGCGTTTTTCCACAGCTTTTTTGGCCTTGAGCCGGGATTTCAGGTCGACAAACTCTTCGGTGACGTCCTTGCCGGAGAGATTCCGGGAGGAAACTTCCTGCGCCACTCTCTCCAGTTCGTCCAGAAAAGCGTGGAATGACTCCTGGGGGATCCGGAACACAAACCGTCCCGTCACGTCATGGCCGTTTCGGGATTGGGAAGCTTCCACCAGGTACCCGTCCTTTTTGCGGGCATCCTCCTCCATCTTCTCCCGCGCTTTTTTCAGATTGTCCACCCGTAAGTCCAAATTGGCTTGGTAGACCACTTTCCGCTTCTCCGGCGAGACTGCGGTTTCTTTCTTGCTCAACGCCGGATCCGTCTCCGTTGACCCGCCGGTTTTTCGGGAGTCCTTTGTTTTCGCCAACCCGCGGACAGAGAAGGATTCGGTCTGTTCGACCGCCTCGGATCTTGCGGGTGATTTGGAATCCAGTTGGGCGACCCGGGCTTCTTCCCCGGAACTGCACCCGGCCAGAAACAGGGTGGCCAGCACCCCGGCCCCGATCCGTTTCCACATGCTGTGGATCATCATCCACCCCTTCCACTTCTTTTTCACTTTACAGACGAAAGATGGGCCTGGAAAGTTGCGGAAACGGATGAGAAAAAAGAAAAAGCTCCCGGAAAAGGGCGCCGGAAATCACAACGCTTCTAGAAGTATTGTGATTGAATGTTCGTTTCGAGAAAAGGGGAAGCGTTTACCCAAAATAGCGACTTGTGCTCTGTGAGTGCATAGTGAGACCGGGGAGCGCAAGCGACCCAGGCGAGACTTGTGCTCTGTGAGTGCATAGGCGACTGGGAGTGAAGCGACCCCCGGCGCGACTTGTGCTCTGTGAGTGCCGCCGGAACGGCTTTGGGTAAATGCTGCCGCTCACTTTTTCACAACGCTTCCAGGGAGGTTTTTTATCGGGCGGAGGATTTTGTAACAGAATTGCAGAATTGGAAATGATGTGCTGTACAAACAGCGGTCCGCACCGGCGCCCGGAGCCGGCCGCTGTTTTGAAAAAATCGGAAAGTTTACCTTCTGTTAAAAACGGGTTAAGATTAGTGTTCGGTAATGACACGGTCGGTCTGCGAACAGAAAAAAGAAATCGGTCGGCAGGCCGGAGAGGAGTGTAAGAGGCAATGCATCTCACCTTGGAAACCGGAGTCCAAACTTCGAGAGAACACCTTTTCGACTGTTTGGAAACGGAAGGGCAACTGAAGCAATGGGTGCCCCGGATGCAACGGCTCACCTATGAAGAAATGCCGAAAGAAGGCAGTTGGAAGGGAGCCCTTTTCACCCTCCATTTCGGCTCCGGAAAAAAAGAACAAAAAGTGAAGGGAGAGATCGTCGCCCATCGCAAACCGGAGCTTTTCGGTGTCCGGCTCCATCTCTCCCACGGCATTCTTGATCTTTTCATCAGTTTGGAGGAAGCGGACGGGGAAGTGACCATGAGTTGTGACTGTGAGGTCAGCGTTGCCGAAGGAGGCAACAGACTGAAAGCGCGTCTGATGGCTTGGCAAATCCGCCGCTCTCTCCCCGTCTACCTCAAGAGCCTGAAGCATATCGCGGAAAGCCGGCCCATGTCGGCTTGAACCGAGAGGATAAACCACCCGGTTCCCTTCCAGGGAGCCGGGTGGTTTTTATTCAACCGGAAGACCGGGAGGCGGACCCTCGTTCAATCACCTTCCGGTGTTCGGGACGGTCACCCGAAAAAATTCGATTCCTTCCCGAAATCCGGGGTGGACTTATGATGCAACGGAATGTATAATAATACGAAAGAATGAATTTTTATTAAGAGGTGGATCGGATATGGGCAAAGGGAAAGTGATTCTCGCATATTCCGGCGGTTTGGATACATCGGTGGCCATCCAGTGGCTGAAGGAGAACTACGGGTATGACGTGGTTGCCGTGGCATTGGATGTGGGGGAAGGAAAAGATCTGAACTTTGTAAAGGAGAAAGCGATGAAGGTGGGGGCCGTCAAGTCGATGGTGGTGGATACCCGGGAATGGTTTGCGGAACATTACCTGCTTCCGGCCCTGAAGGCCAATGCCATGTACGAAGGAAAGTATCCCCTCGTGTCCGCCCTGTCCCGGCCGCTGATTTCCGAGGTGCTGGTCAAAGTGGCCGAGGCGGAAGGAGCGGTGGCGGTGGCTCACGGTTGCACCGGTAAAGGGAACGATCAGGTCCGGTTCGAGTTGGCGGTAAAAGCCCTCAACCCCGACCTGGATGTGATCGCTCCGGTCCGGGAATGGGCCATGTCCCGGGATGAAGAGATTGCTTATGCCCACAACCACGGGATCCCGGTTCCCGTGGATCGGGATAACCCTTACAGCATCGACCAGAACCTGTGGGGGAGGAGCTGTGAGTGCGGCGTGCTGGAGGATCCGTGGGCCACTCCGCCCGGGGGAGCTTACGAGTGGACCCGTTCTCCGGAGGAGACCCCGGCGGAACCGGAGGACGTGGAGATTTCGTTTCAGAAAGGAAAACCCGTCGCCCTGAACGGGCAGGCGATGTCGTTCCGGCAAATCATCAGCGAACTCAATCATCTGGCCGGCAAACACGGGGTGGGACGGATCGACCACGTGGAGAACCGGCTGGTGGGCATCAAATCCAGGGAAGTCTATGAGTGCCCGGCGGCGATCACCCTGATCACCGCTCACCGGGAACTGGAGTTTCTCACCCATACCCGGGAAGAGACCCGGTTCAAGCCCACGGTGGAGGCGAAGTGGGCGGAACTGGTCTATGAAGGGCTCTGGTTCTCCCCTCTCAAAGAAGCCTTGGATGCCTTCGTGGAGCAAACGCAAGTCAAAGTGACCGGCACTGTCCGGGTGCGTCTTTTCAAAGGGCAGGCCACGGTGACCGGACGGAAATCGGAACACTCCCTGTACAATGAAGAATTGGCCACCTATACTCCCGACGATACCTTCAATCACCAAGCCGCCGTCGGTTTCATTCAGTTGTGGGGCTTGCCGACAGAGGTGAATGCCAAGGTGAACCCGAAAAAGGAGGACCCGACATTTGATGAAGCTCTGGGGAGGGCGCTTTACCAAGCAAACCAACCGACTCGTTGAAGAATACACTGCATCCATCCCCTTTGACCAAAAGCTCTTTGAAGAAGACATCCGGGGGAGTCTGGCCCATGTCCGGATGCTGGGGGAGTGCGGAATCATCCGGCCCGGGGAAGCGAAGAAGATCTCGGAAGGACTGAAAACCATCCGGGAAAAAATCCGGGCCGGGAAAGTGGAGTTTTCCGTCTCCCATGAAGACATCCACATGAACATTGAAAAGCTTCTGATCGAGGAAATCGGTCCCACCGGTGGAAAGCTCCACACCGGCCGTAGCCGGAACGACCAGGTGGCCTTGGATATGCACCTGTATGTCCGGGCCCGGACCCTGGATCTGGTGAAGGCGTTGACCGCTCTTCAGGAAGTCTTGGTGGAAAAAGCGGAGGAGCATGTGGACACCATTCTCCCCGGGTACACCCATCTGCAACGAGCCCAGCCGGTGAGGCTGGCTCATCACCTTCTGGCTTACGTCGACATGTTTGGACGGGATGCGGAACGGTTGAAAGACAGTTATAAGCGGGTCAACACGATGCCTCTGGGAGCGGGAGCGATTGCCGGCACGACGTTTCCCATCCGTCGGGAACGGGTGGCGGAAGAGCTGGGATTTGACCGGCTCTACGACAACAGCATGGATGCCGTGAGCGACCGGGACTACCTGGTGGAATTCCTGTCCGCAGCATCCCTGATCATGGTGCACCTTTCCCGTCTGTCGGAGGAGTTGATTCTCTGGTCCAGCGAAGAATTCGGCTACGTGGAACTGGATGACGCCTTCTGCACCGGGAGCAGCATGATGCCCCAGAAGAAAAATCCGGACGTGCCGGAGCTCATCCGGGGCAAGACCGGAAGGGTGATGGGCCACTGGGTGTCTCTGATGACGACCCTGAAAGCCCTCCCTCTCACTTACAACAAGGACATGCAGGAAGACAAGGAAGGCGTCTTCGACTCCGTGGAAACCCTCAAGGGTGCTCTGGCCCTGACAGCCCCCATGGTGGCGGGGATGAAGGTGAACGGGGAAAAAATGCGCCGGAATGCGGAAGAGGGATTTTCCAATGCGACGGATCTCGCCGATTACCTGGTGACCAAGGGGTTGCCCTTCCGTGAAGCCCATGAAGTGGTGGGCCGGCTCGTGCTGACCTGCCTGCATGAGGGAAAAAGCCTGACGGACCTTACCTTGGAAGAATACCGGGAAGCCTGCCCGTTGGTGGAAGAAGACGTCTATGAAAAGTTGAAAGTGGAAAACGTGGCGGATGCAAGAAACGCCGGGAGCGGAACGGCCCGATCCCGGGTACTGGAAGTTTTGAAGAAGAAAAAGATCGAGTTGGATGAAACCCGGAACTGGTTGAATACCGTTAGATATTAGCGGATCCCCGGTTGCCGGGAAGTTCAAAACCTGCCGGCCGATTGACTGGCAGGTTTTTTCATGTCGGGTTTGCGACATTTTCCCATGTTCTTCTGGGAAAGAAACGAAGAAATGATATAATAGAAAAAGATTTTTGCGGACTCATACTTAATGTTTTTTTCTTTTTATCCTGCCTGCGTGCGGTCGGAGACCGCGACCCAAAACATACGAAGGTGATAGCATGATCGAAATGCATGACGTGTACAAGGTGTATCCCAACGGTGTGAAAGCTCTGAACGGTATCAACACGAAAATCGATCAGGGTGAGTTCGTCTATGTTGTGGGGCCCAGCGGGGCGGGGAAAAGCACATTCATCAAGCTGATGTACCGCGAGGAGAAACCGACTCACGGCGTGATCCTGATCAACGGGGTGAACGTCAAACGGGTGAGAGATTGGAAGATTCCGTATCTCCGTCGCAACATCGGCGTCGTGTTCCAGGACTACAAACTGTTGCCCAACATGACGGCGTATGAAAACGTGGCCTTCGCCATGGAGGCGGTGGAAGCGCCGAGGCGGAAAATCCGCCGTCGGGTTCAGGAAGTGCTGGAGCTGGTGGGTCTCTACGATCGGATGAACGCTTTGCCTTCCCAGCTTTCCGGGGGAGAGCAGCAACGGGTCTCCATCGCCCGCGCCATGGTGAACAACCCCAACTTTGTGATCGCGGACGAACCGACGGGGAACCTTGATCCCGAGAACTCCTGGGACATTATGTACCTGCTGGAGGAGATCAACTCACGCGGAACGACCGTGGTGATGGCGACGCACAACCGGGAAATCGTGAACACCATGCGCAAGCGGGTGATCGCGGTGGAACAGGGTGTGATCGTCCGCGACGAGCAGGGGGGAGAGTACGGCTATGAAGATTGAGACCATGTTTCGACATTTCAAGGAAGCGTTCAAGAGCCTGGTCCGGAATAACTGGATGACCTTTGCCGCGGTCAGTGCCGTCAGCGTCACCCTCCTGATTTTCGGGATTTTCCTGGTTTTTGCATTCAACATTAATTACATGGCATCCGAGCTGGACAAGCAGGTGTCGATCCGGGCGTCCCTGAACGCCCAGATCGATGCTGACCAGATCGATCAGATCCAGGCTCAGCTTAAGAAGAATCCCCAGGTGAAAGAAGTGAACTTCGTCTCCAAGCAGCAGGGGCTGCAGATGATGAAAGAGCAATGGGGAGATGACAAGGAGTTCCTTGAGGGACTGGAGAAGGACAACCCCCTGCCCGACATCCTGGAGATTCAGGCGAAGGATCCCCAGCAGACCGAAGCGCTGGCCAAGGAGATCCGCAAGAGTTATCCCAACCAGGTGGATCAGGTGGATCACGGGGAAGGGGTGTCCGATCGCCTGTTGAACCTGTCGGCTTGGGTCCGCAACATGGTGTTGGTGTTCGGTCTGGGTCTGGCGGTCCTGGCGGCTTTCCTGATCTCCAATACGATTAAGCTGACCATTTTTGCCCGTCGGCGGGAAATCGAGATCATGCGTCTGGTGGGGGCCAGCAACTGGTTTATCCGGTGGCCGTTTTTCATCGAGGGCGCTGTGATCGGCATGTTGGGAGCCATCGTCCCGGTTACCGTCGTCCTGCTCGGTTACAACGCGGTTGTCAGCATTTTGGATGCGGATAAAGCTTACAGCTTCTTCAAATTGCTCGGTATGTGGCCCCTTTCTCTCTATGTGGCGGGACTCACCACCATGCTCGGCATCCTGATCGGGGTTTGGGGAAGTCTGATATCCATTCGCCGATTCCTGCGCACCTGATCGGAGCGCCGGTTCGGGCACAAGGAGGAGGCAGGTTGTGAAAGGGAAGCGTTCCGCAAAGCTGGTGAGTGGATGGGCCTCTTTCATCTTGGCCATCACCCTCCTTTCTCCCGGGATCATCCATGCTGACGAGATTGAAAAGAAAAGGGAGAGCATCAAAAACAGGGACAAAGAGATCCAACGGCTGGAGAAGGAGAAAGCCCTGACGGAAAAAGAGCTCAAATCGCTTTATGCCGACCTGGAAACCGAGAAACGGAAATTGGCCCGATTGGATGAAGAGGTCTACTCCCTGGAGAAAAAGCTGAAGAAAAGCAGCCGGAGGCTGAAAGAGAAAGAATCCCAGCTTCAGGAGCAGGAGCGGCTTTATGAGAACCGGCTCCGCACGATCTACCAGCAGGGGAAGATGTTTTACGTGGAATCCCTTCTGAATTCCCAGTCCCTTGAACAGTTTCTGAACCGGTTGAAGTTCGTGAAGCTGGTGGCCGACCGGGATCAGGAGTTGATCAACCGGTATCGGGAAGACCGGGCTTCCCTGAAGGAGGAAAAGGCCCGTTACCAAAACCTCCTGGAGGACCATCGGGAGAAGCAGGAGGAAGCGCGGTCCATTCATTCCCGCTTGATGAAAGAGTACAAAGATCACGAGACACAACTGAACAAACTGGCGAAAAAGCAGGAGCATCTCGAAGAGGTGAACGAAGAGGAAAAGGAGAAGGTCCGGGAGCTGATCCGCCGGAAACAGCAGGAAAACGAAAAGAAATCCGGGGACGCCTCCTATGAAGGGGGCAAGTTCCGGCGCCCGGTCGAAGGGCCCATTACATCCGGATTCGGGATGCGTTACCATCCCACCCAAGGCGTCTACAAGATGCACACAGGGGTGGATTTCGGAGCCTCCCTCGGAACCCCGATTTATGCCGCTGCCGCAGGCAAAGTGATTGAAGCACGCCCTGCTGCGGGGTACGGATACATCGTGGTGATCGATCACGGGGGCGGGCTCTCCACCCTCTACGCCCACATGTATTCCCAGGATGTCAAAGTGAAAACCGGGGAATCGGTAGCCAAGGGACAGGCAATTGCGGCAGTGGGGAACAACGGTTGGTCGACGGGTCCCCATCTGCATTTTGAAGTACTGAAAAACGGGGAGCCCATCGATCCGATGGAATACCTCAAATAAAAAACGGCCTTCCGTTCCTTTGACGGGGAAAGCCGGTGAAGAACTGAAAGGGATTCCTGCAGAATCCCGTCCTATATCTGAAGCGACGGTGGGACAAAGCGGCCAATGCGTGAGGTTGTGCATTGGCTCTTCTTTTTTTCCGCGTACCGCCCTTCTTGTAAGGGAAGGCAAAGTCTGCTAGAGTGAAGCTGATAATAACTGTACCCTGCTTGTCATATACATGAACAGACCCCACGGAATCCGGGGGCGAATTTGACAACCGGGTGGGTGGAGCAGGACGGACCTCGGAAGGGGCGGCACAGCCGGCCGCCCGTGAGACGTATATAAAGGTGGTGTGCGGATGTATATGCGCGGACGTACAGTAGCCTTGCTCGTCGTTTTCGCCGTGCTCTTCAGCAGCCTCACAACTGCGGCGATGGTAGGCGACGGCGGCTTGCTGTCTCAGGTAATGGGGTCTTCATTTTTGAACGGTACCTCTTTGTCCGGCGGTGACACCCAAGGGCTGGAAGGCCGGTTGGGTAAACTGAAAGAGTCGTATGCACTGATCAAGTCCCAGTATATCGGCAAGGTGGATGATCAGAAGCTGATTGACGGTGCCATCCGGGGGATGGTGGAATCCCTGGATGATCCGTATTCCGCCTATATGGACAAAAAGACGGCCCAACAATTCCACTCCTCCATGGAATCCTCCTTTCAGGGAATCGGAGCGGAGGTCACCATGAAAAAGGGGAAGGTGACCATCGTTTCCCCCTTTAAGGGATCCCCCGCTGAAAAGGCCGGACTGCGTCCCGAGGACCAGATCATCAAGGTGAACGGAAAGAGCCTGGAAGGAATGAACCTGAACGAGGCGGTATCCAAAATCAAAGGCCCCAAGGGAACGAAAGCCCGGTTGGAAGTGATACGCCCCGGCCAGAGCGATATATTGAAAATCACCGTGGTCCGTGACAAGATCCCGATTGAAACGGTGCAGGCCGAAATGATGAAAGACAAAATCGGGAAAATTGAGATCACCCAGTTCGCCAACGATACCGCGGATGATTTCTTCACAGAGTTGAAGAAGTTGGAGAAACAAGGGATGAAAGGTCTTGTGATCGATGTGCGGGGGAACCCGGGAGGATTGCTGCCCTCGGTGATCGAGATTAGCGAGCAGTTGGTTCCCAACGGGAAAAGAATCATGATGACCGAAGATAAAACGGGTCACCGCATTGAATACAAATCCAAGCTGGACGGAAAGAAAGACTATCCCATCGTGGTCCTGACCGATAAAGGTTCGGCCAGTGCCTCCGAAATTCTGGCGGCGGCACTGAAGGAAGCAGGCGGCTACAAAACCGTGGGTCAGGGAACCTTCGGTAAAGGAACGGTTCAGCAAGCGAAAGATTTCGAAGACGGCAGCAATCTGAAGTTGACCATGGCCAAATGGTTGACTCCGAAAGGAAACTGGATTCACAAAAAAGGGATTGAACCCGACGTCAAAGTGAAACTGCCCGATTACTACCACGCGACACCTCCTCAACCCGATCAAGAATTGAAACGGGATATGACCTCCCAGCAGGTGAAAAATCTGCAGCTGGTTCTGGACGGGTTGGGCTACCGTCCCGGACGGACCGACGGATACTTTGACGACAAGACGGAAACCGCGGTGAAGGCGTTTCAGAAAACAAAGGACCTCGCGGTGACGGGGAAAGTGGACGAAAAGACGGCCCTGAAAATGCAGGAGGAGTTTATCTCCATGTTGCGCGATCCCAAGAGCGATCTCCAATTGCGGGTGGCTATGGAAACGTTGAAAAAAGAAATAAAATAAAAAGGGAAGTGTTTTTGCACATCGAAATCCATCATGAAGGGTCAACCCCGGGAAAATCCGGTGGAAGATCGCTTCGTGGTGGAGACGGGGCAGTCCGGAACGTCCGGCGGTCCGCCGGTGACGGTCAACTTCCCGATCATCCCACGAGACTTTGCTTGTGGGATTTTTCTTATGGGGGGATTGGTGTGGAATTTTCTCTGATGGCATCGGAACACCCTTTGACGGCGGTGAAATCACTCCTCGTCCATCCGTTCTGGTTGGTTGCCCTGCTGTTGGCGGCCTGGCAATATGCCTGGAAAAACATTCGGGAACAACAGACATGGGGGAGCCGTCTGTCTCCCCCGACCCCGCTGTTTCTTCGCACTCTGCTGGTGGGATGTGTGGCGGGCGGTTTGATCTCCCTGTCGGTCTCCTTTTTTACTCTGGATTTAAAGCCGGGAGATCTGATCCGTGTCTGGATCGTGACGCTGGTTTTGGGCACCTTCAATCTCCGGTTGGCATGCACGGGCATTGCAGTGGGAATTCTGTCCCTTTTGAGCCTGACGGCCCGGGGAATCGGGGCGAAACCCGGAATTCTCCCGGATCTGTCGGTATTTTCGGCAGGGGATTGGCTTTTTCTGGCGGGCCTCCTCCATCTGGCGGAATGGTTCATGGTTCGCCTGGACGGAGGAGCGGGGATGATGCCGATCACGGTGAAAGTTGCTCACGGACGGTGGGTGGGAGGCCACCTGATGCGTAAAATCTGGCCGGTTCCCCTACTGGCGGCAACGCCGGCGGGTTGGTTGCCGGTGCCGCTCGTGTCGGGTTTCGCACGGGTGAACCTTTCCATTTCCCCCGAGCAGCAACGGCGCCGTTCTTCCTCCCTGGTTTTGGTTTACGGGGTTGGATTGACGATTCTGACCCTGTCGGGGGTTTATGGGATGCCGGTTCTGTTGTGGGCTGCGGCCGTTTATGCGATTTTGGGTCATGAAGCCCTTTACTGGGTGGGCAGGTACCGGGAAATCAGACGTCCTCCCCTGTTTACCCCTGCGGAACGGGGGATCAAAGTATTGGCGGTTCTTTCCGCAAGCCCGGCGGAGGAGATGGGGATCCGGCCGGGCGACACCCTCCTTCGGGTGAACGGAGAAGAAACAGACAGCATGGACGAGGTGAAACGGGCTCTTCAGAAATCCCCGGCCTTCAGCAAACTGGAATTGTTGGATGAACACGGCGATCCCAAGCTCGCGCAACGGCCGGTATACGAAGGTGATCCGTCCGACCTGGGATTGGTGAAAGCCCCGGATCCTGTTGCCGGCAAAGACGCAGAGGGAGCGCCCGGCCCGGAACCGGCCGTCGGGAGAACGGTGTGAGCGAATAGAAGCCCCGGGGGAAGGAAAACCCTGGAAGTATTGAAAAAACGTGAGCGGCGGCATTTACCCGAAGCCGCTCCGGCTGTACTCACAGAGCACAAGTCTCGCCGGGGTCGCTTGTGCTCCCGGTCTCGCTATGTACTCACAGAGCACAAGTCTCGCCGGGGTCGCTTGTGCTCCCGGTCTCGCTATGTACTCACAGAGCACAAGTCTCGCCGGGGTCGCTTGTGCTCCCGGTCTCGCTATGTACTCACAGAGCACAAGTCTCGCCGGGGTCGCTTGTGCTCCCGGTCTCGCTATGTACTCACAGAGCACAAGTCTCGCCGGGGTCGCTTGTGCTCCCGGTCTCGCTATGTACTCACAGAGCACAAGTCTCGCCGGGGTCGCTTGTGCTCCCGGTCTCGCTATGTACTCACAGAGCACAAGTGTGGGGGTACCCGCTCCGTATTGCATCAGTGAGATTTTCAGTCTGATCCTGGCGGGAAGCGTGACTCTTTCGTATATCCTGATGAACCGGGGTCGCCGTTCCTTGTTTCGCCGCCGTCTGTGCCCGGAATGAGGTCGGGGTGCAGGAGCAAGAACGCCGTTTTTTCGGTTGTGATTTTCCCTCCCTTCGCGGGGGATTTTTTCATTGCAAGGGGGAGAAGGGGAGTTCGAAGTCTCTTTGGCAGACAAGAAATAACAGAAGGCGGAAGAACGGATGTTCCGGTTTCTCCTTCCGCTTGTGTTATAATGGAAAGGATGACAGATCCGAGGTGATAAACCATGGCTGACAGCCCCTTTCGCCTGGTATCCGATTATAAGCCCCAGGGGGATCAACCGAAAGCGATTGAGAAGCTGACGGAAGGCGTTCTCAACGGGAAAAAACAGCAGACCTTGTTGGGGGCGACCGGGACGGGGAAAACGTTCACCATCGCCCACACCATCGCGCGGGTGGGCAAGCCGACTCTGGTGATCGCCCCCAATAAGACCCTGGCCGCTCAGCTGTGCGGGGAGCTGAAAGAATTCTTTCCCCACAACGCCGTGGAGTATTTCGTCAGTTACTACGATTATTACCAGCCTGAAGCCTATGTTCCCCAGACCGACACCTACATCGAAAAAGACGCGTCGATTAACGATGAGATCGACAAGCTTCGGCACTCGGCCACCAGTGCGCTCTTTGAGCGCGACGACGTGATCATCGTGGCCAGCGTTTCCTGCATCTACGGCCTCGGTTCCCCCGAGGCGTACCGGGAGCAGGTGGTCTCTTTGCGCGTCGGGATGGAGAAAGACCGGAACGCGGTGTTAAGAGATCTGGTGGATATCCAGTATGAACGGAACGATATGAACTTCGTTCGGGGAACCTTTCGCGTTCGCGGGGATGTCCTGGAGATCTTCCCCGCTTCCCGGGGTGAGCAGGCGGTCCGGGTGGAGTTTTTTGGGGATGAAATCGATCGCATCCGGGAAATCGACGTTCTGACCGGGGAAATTATCGGGGACCGGGAGCACATCGCCATTTTTCCGGCTTCCCACTACGTGACGCAGGAAGGCGTCCTCAAGCGGGCACTTGAAGACATCGAGCGGGAACTGGAAGAGCGTCTGGAGGAACTGAAGTCGAAGGACAAGCTCCTGGAAGCCCAACGGTTGGAACAACGGACCCGGTACGACATGGAGATGATGAGGGAAGTGGGGTTCTGCTCCGGGATTGAAAACTACTCCCGGCATCTGGTGGGGAAAAAGCCGGGGGATCCGCCCTACACTCTTCTCGACTATTTTCCCGACGACTACCTGATGATCATTGATGAATCCCACGTCACCATTCCTCAAATCGGCGGGATGTACAATGGCGACCGCTCCCGGAAGGAGATGTTGGTTGAACACGGTTTCCGTCTTCCTTCCGCTTTGGACAACCGGCCGCTGAAATTTGAGGAATTCGAAGAACGGGTGCATCAGGTGATCTTCGTGTCCGCCACCCCCGGTCCTTACGAACAGGAAAAATGCCCCGAGGCGGTGGAACAGATCATCCGCCCGACGGGGCTGGTCGACCCGAAAATTCACGTCCGACCGATCGAAGGGCAGATCGACAACCTGATCGGCGAAATCCACAAGCGACTGAAACGGGACGAACGGGTCCTGGTGACGACCCTCACCAAAAAAATGGCCGAAGACCTGACCGATTATCTCAAAGAGGCGGGGATCCGGGTCCGGTATCTTCACTCCGACATCAAGACGATCGAGCGGATGCAGATCCTGAGGAGCCTGCGACTGGGTGAGTTCGATGTGTTGGTCGGGATCAACCTTCTCCGGGAGGGTCTCGATTTACCCGAGGTTTCGTTGGTGGCCATTCTCGATGCGGATAAGGAAGGATTCCTCCGGGCGGAGCGGTCCCTGATTCAAACCATCGGCCGGGCGGCAAGGAACGCCAACGGCGAGGTGATCATGTACGCCGACCGGGTTACCGAGTCCATGCGGCGGGCCATTGAGGAGACGAATCGACGCCGTTCGATCCAGATGGCCTACAACAAGAAGCACGGCATCACCCCCCAAACCGTCCGCAAAGCGGTCCGTGACGTCATCGAGGCGACCAAAGCGGCGGAAGAAGGCGAAACGTATCAGGCAGTCCCCGATGTGGAGAAAATGGGAAGGAAAGAGCGTCAACAACTGATCGAACGGATGACAAAAGAGATGAAACAGGCAGCCCGGGAGCTGCAGTTTGAACGTGCAGCGGAACTGAGAGACCTGATCATCGAGTTGAAAGCGGAGGGAGCCTGACCGTGTCACAGGAAAACATCGTCATACGCGGAGCTCGCGTTCACAATCTGAAGAATATCGACGTCACCATCCCCCGCGACCGGTTTGTCGTTTTGACGGGCTTGTCCGGATCGGGAAAATCATCCCTCGCTTTCGACACCATTTACGCCGAAGGTCAGCGTCGGTACGTGGAATCCCTGTCGGCCTATGCCCGGCAGTTCCTCGGTCAGATGGACAAACCGGACGTGGAATCCATCGACGGACTTTCCCCGGCCATCTCCATCGATCAAAAAACCACCAGCCGGAACCCCCGTTCGACGGTGGGGACAGTGACGGAGATTTATGATTATTTGCGCCTCCTGTTTGCCCGGGTGGGACGGCCCCATTGTCCCGAGCACGGCATCGAGATCTCCTCCCAGACCGTGCAGCAGATGACGGACCGGATCCTTGAACTGCCGGAACGGTCGCGGATCCAGATCCTCGCCCCCTTAGTGGAGGGACGTAAAGGGGAGCACGCCAAGCTGCTGGACGAGATCCGCAAAGAAGGGTATGTTCGGGTCCGTGTTGACGGGGAAATCCGGGACCTGTCCGAAGAGATTAAACTGGAGAAGAACAAGAAACACACCGTGGAAGTGGTGGTGGACCGGATTGTGGTCAAACCCGGGATCCAGACCCGGCTGACGGATTCCCTGGAAACCGCCCTCCACCTTGCCGGAGGGAAAGTGCGGGTGGATGTGATCGACGGAGAGGATATGCTGTTCAGCCAGAACCTGGCCTGTCCCGAGTGCGGATTCAGCATGGATGAGCTTTCTCCGCGCATGTTCTCCTTCAACAGTCCCTACGGGGCTTGTCCCACCTGTGACGGGCTGGGCAGCCGGATGGAAGTGGCGCCCCAACTGGTGATCCCCGACAAGGGAAAAACGCTGAGGGAAGGGGCCATCGAACCTTGGGTGGGGAAATCGAGCAATTACTACCCCTCCCTGCTGGAGTCGGCCTGTCAATACTATGGGATCGATATGGACGTTCCGGTGAAGGACCTTCCGGAAAGCGATCTGGAGAAGCTGTTGTATGGAACCGGCGAACGCATCCCGTTCCGCTATGAGACAGACTTTGGCCAGGTGAAGGAACTCACCATCCGATTTGAAGGGGTGTTGAAAAATCTGGAGCGCCGTTTTCGGGAGACGGGTTCCGATACCATCCGGGAACAGATCGAAAACTACATGAGCAACAAAGCCTGTCCCACCTGTGGCGGGACCCGGTTGAAGCGGGAATCGTTAAGCGTGCTGGTGGGCGGGAAAAACATCGCCTACGTCACCTCCCTCTCCATCCAGGAGGCCAGGGATTTTATCAACGGATTGGAACTGACGGAGAAGGAGATGACCATCGCCCGGCAAATCATCAAGGAAATCGACAGCCGCCTCGGTTTTCTGGTCAACGTCGGGCTCAACTACCTGACCCTGAACCGGTCCGCCGGCACCCTTTCCGGGGGGGAAGCCCAGCGGATCCGGCTGGCCACCCAGATCGGTTCCAAGTTGATGGGCGTTCTCTACATCCTGGACGAGCCCAGCATCGGCCTTCACCAGCGGGACAACCTGCGGTTGATCCGGACGCTGGAACAGATGCGCGACCTGGGGAACACCTTGATCGTGGTGGAGCACGATGAGGATACCATGCTGGCTTCCGACTACATTATTGACGTGGGTCCGGGAGCGGGAGCCCACGGAGGAGAAATCGTCGCCTGCGGAACGCCGGAAGAGGTGATGGAGATGAGTGAATCCCTCACCGGCCAGTATCTGTCGGGGCGCCGCTTCATTCCGCTTCCGGAGGAACGCCGGGAACCCAACGGGAAATGGGTGGAAATCGTGGGAGCACGGGAGAACAACCTGAAGGACATCGATGTCCGTGTGCCCCTGGGAGTTTTCACCTGTGTGACGGGCGTCTCCGGCTCGGGGAAAAGCACCCTGATCAATGAGATTCTGTTGAAAGCCCTCTCCAGGGAACTGAACCGTTCCAAGCGGATCCCGGGGGAACATAAAGAAATTCGGGGTTTGGAGCATCTGGACAAGGTGATCAACATCGACCAGTCCCCGATCGGCCGGACTCCGCGTTCCAATCCGGCCACCTACACCAGCGTCTTTGACGATGTCCGGGAAGTGTTCGCATCCACCCAGGAAGCCAAGGTCCGGGGGTATAAAAAAGGCCGATTCAGCTTCAATGTGAAAGGCGGGCGTTGTGAAGCCTGCCGGGGGGATGGGATTATCAAAATCGAGATGCACTTCCTTCCCGACGTTTACGTTCCTTGCGAACAATGCAAAGGCAAGCGGTACAACCGGGAAACCCTGGAAGTGAAATACAAAGGAAAAAATATTTCCGATATCCTGGACATGCGGGTGGAGGAAGCCCTGGAGTTCTTTAAAAACATTCCCCGCATCCGGCGCAAACTCCAGACCCTGTTTGATGTGGGTCTGGGTTACATCAAGCTGGGGCAGCCGGCCACGACCCTTTCCGGAGGGGAGGCCCAGCGGGTGAAACTGGCCTCCGAACTGTACAAACGGTCCAAGGGCCGGACCCTTTACATCCTGGACGAACCGACCACGGGCCTTCACACCGACGATATCTCGCGCCTCTTGAAGGTGCTCGGCCGGCTGGTGGAAAACGGCGATTCAGTTTTGGTGATCGAACACAATCTGGACGTGATCAAGACAGCGGATTACCTGATCGACCTGGGACCCGAAGGAGGGACCGGGGGAGGCCGCATTGTGGCCACGGGAACGCCGGAGGAAGTGGCCCGGGTGAAGGAGTCGCATACCGGCCGGTTCCTGGGGCCGATCCTGGAACGGGACCGTCAACGGATGGATAAGTTCTACCGCGAACTGTCTTCCAAGGTCTCCGGCTCGTGACTTGCTTTCACAAGGCTGAAGCACCCCCGCGCCCTTTCTCCAACAAGCACATGGCCGGGGAAAATTCTTGATCGGACGTGATCGCAAAGTACTCCACACCCAGGTCGACTTATCCCACGACCAAGATGGGTCTGGAAATCGTCAAAAGTAGCTGGGGACTGATTTCCGGCGTATGTGCTCTGTGAGTGCATAGCGAGACCGGGGAGCGCAATCGACCCAGGCGAGACTTGTGTTGAGTGCAGCCGGAGCGGCTTTGGGTAAATGCTGCCGTTCACTTTTTCACAACGCTTCTAAAGCCGTGGCTTCACGGCGATTTTTATAAGCGAAAACCCGATCCCGGCGTCCGCGGCCCTTGTCAAGGGTGGCCGGGTCCCGGGGACAAGGCGGATCCGGCCGCTGCCCCCCCAAAAAAGGGGCGGATTGGTGTAAAATAACTTTGTGTCCGAAGACTCAGAAAGGGGGCATTCTCGTATGTTCGATTATACCGTGGTGACGAACAAAACCGTGGACGAAGCGATCCGGGCACTGGAACAGACGCTCTCCAATCACAAGTTCGGGGTCCTTTGGAAACTGGATATTCCCACAAAGCTGATGGAAAAAGGCATCGCCCTGGAACAGGACTTCCGCGTGCTGGAGGTTTGCAATCCGGATGTCGCAAAAAAAGTACTGACCCGCAACCAGAAGGGCGGCTATTTTCTCCCCTGCAAAATCGTCGTCTATCGCAGTGACGAGACGCTGAAAACCCACATCGGCCTGCTCCGTCCGACCACCCTGATGGCCATGACCGAAGATGAGCGACTGCAAGCTCTTGCAGAGGACGTGGAGCGAACCATGGTCCAGGCGATCGATGAAGCCAAGTAAAAGCAGTCGGGGTTCCCGACAGGGACCTGAACCAACAAAAGCCGGCCTTCGGGGCCGGCTTTTGTTGGTTCACCTGGCGAGGAGGCCTTTCATGATGGAACGAAAAGGCCCCAGCAGCGACCAGAAGGAACGTAACTTTCCCCACATCCCCATCAGCTTCGGAAGGTAGCGGCGGAGTCCGCCGATCATTCCGGCCAAACCCCGAAGTCCTCCGGCAAAGCCGGAGCGTGGAACAGAAAACGTCAACATCGGCTGTCCTCCTTTCTGAGGTTTTCACTCCCAGATTATTCAA
Source organism: Melghirimyces profundicolus (assembly GCF_003054245.1). Lineage (GTDB taxonomy): Bacteria > Bacillota > Bacilli > Thermoactinomycetales > DSM-45169 > Melghirimyces > Melghirimyces profundicolus. The sequence continues at coordinate 87,146 of NZ_QBKR01000011.1, read as the reverse complement.
GGGTGGACAGGGCGGAAAGGCATCTGGCCGGGGACTGGCCGGATGGTCACCGTCTGCGCCTTTTGGTTCGGGAACCAATGAAACTGTTCAATCCTTTGCCGGAGGTTGCGGTAAAGGATTTGGACGATGACCGGAAATTTCCGTGTTAATCTGATATCGGGAAAGCGCTTTCGGGTTTTCCCGCCACCGGTGGTGATGGAAAATGTCACTGAATGAACGAAAAAACCGATTGCTCCGTTTCCTGCTCCGGGCTGACCGTCCGCTTACATCGGCGGAGTTGGCGGAAAGGCTCGGTTGTTCCGAAAGAACGGTACGGAACGATCTCGCTCGACTGAAAGAGTGGATCCAGGTCGAAACCGGTTTGAACTTATCCGGCAGACCGGGAGTGGGGGTCATCGTGGAAGGGGCCCAGGGAGAGCGGGAGACCCTTGCCGGTCGTCTGGAGAGGGAGGGGTGGGAACTCGGGTCCGATCGGGAGGATCCCGACGGGAGGAGGCGGAAGCTGCTCCGGATCCTTTTGGAAGCGGACCGGCCGCTCACCACAAGGGAACTTTCCCGGAAACTGTTTGTCAGCCGGTCTTCCGTGCACTCCGATCTCGACTGGGTGGAGTCCTGGCTCCGTTCCGGGGGATTGACCCTGGTGCGCCGTCCCAACTGGGGGGTGAAAGTGGAAGGGGAGGAAAAGGAACGACGAATCGCCTTTTCCAGACTCAGAGAGGAGGAAGGCCGGAGGGGGGAAGATCTTTTGTCAGATCTGGCAGGGGAGCTTCCGGTGATCCGGGAGGAAGTTCGCCGGTTGGAAAACACGTTACCCTACTCCTTTACGGATGAGGGGTTCACCAATCTGGTTTATCACCTGGCCATCGCCCTTCGCCGGATCCGTCAGGGGCAAACCATCCGGATGCCGGAAGAGGAACATCAGGAGCTGGCCGCGCGCCCCGAATACCGGACAGCGGCCCGTTTGGCCGGGGCACTGGAACGGCGCTTCTCCCTGCGGTTTCCCGAAGCGGAAATCGGATATATCACCATGCATATCCTGGGTTCCCGGGTTCGTCACCTGGGATCCGACACCGGCGGGGAAATCCAAAGAGTCCTCGGGGAAATGGATCCGGAAGCCCGGCAGACCGCTCTGTTCCTCATTTCCCGGATGGGGCGGGCCCTTCATCTGCCCTTGGAAGGGGACGAACCCCTTCTTTCGGGTCTTTCCCTTCACCTTCATTCAGCCTTGAACCGGATGCGCCACGGTCTCCGGGTGGACAACCCCCTTCTTGAGGAGATCCGAAGAAGCTACCCTTACATGTATGAAACCCTGTCAGGATTGCTTCCGGAGTTGGCTGAGAAGGGGGTTCGCTTCGGACCGGAGGAAGTGGGATATCTGGTTCTCCACTTTCAGGCAGCCGTGGAACGCCTCCGCCGGTTGCCGGAGAGAAAGAGCGTCCTGATTGTCTGTTCCAGCGGGGAAGGAACGGCCCGCCTGCTGGAAGCCAAGCTGGAGCGGTTCTTTCCGGAGCTGCGGGTGGCGGCGACGGTGGCAGCCCGGGAAGTGGGGCAGGCCGTTCGAAAACACCGGCCCGATTTGCTTCTCTCCACGGTTCCCCTGGAACAGTCCCCGGTTCCTTTGCTTCAGGTCACCCCTCTCTTTCACAGGGGGGAGCGGGAACAGCTGCACCGACTCCTCCAGGGGAACCTGGTCGGAGAGGGGGCGGAGACGAAAGAGCGCTTTCCGGTTTTGAGAAGTTTGTTGGACCCGAAGGGGTGTCTTCGTCTCGTACGGGAGAAAAACCGGGAGAATCTCCTGTACCGACTGACGGAACGATTGGAGAGGATCGGAGCCGTGCGGGCAGGTTATCTCGAAAGTGTTCTCGAAAGAGAACGATTTGCCCCGACCACCATCGGGAACGGGGTGGCCATCCCCCACGGCGCACCGGATCACGTCCTGAAATCCGGAGTGGCCGCCGCTGCGATCCAGGAGCCCGTGAACTGGGACGGTGAGTCTGTCCGCCTGATCTTTCTCCTGGCCCTCGACCCGGAGGAGCGGGACCGAAACCGTTCTCTGTTTCGGGAGATGGTCCGGCTTGCCGGGGACCCGGAAACGCTGGAAGCGATCATCAACGAAAAGGACCCCCGCGATTGGCGAGGATATCTGTAATATAAAGAAATAACAGGGAGAGGGGATGAACATGAAACTCCTGGCCGTCACTTCCTGCCCCAACGGGATTGCCCACACCTACATGGCCGCTGAAAAGCTGGCCAAAGCTGCAGAAGAAGCGGGGATCGACATCAAGGTGGAAACCCAGGGCTCGATCGGGGCGGAAAACGTATTGACCGAAGAAGAAATCGAAACCGCCGACGGGATCATTCTCGCGGTGGACAAAAGCATCGAAATGGACCGCTTTGAGGGGAAACGGGTGCTGACATGCGCCGTCTCCGATGCCATTCACAAACCCGGGGAATTGATCCGGCGATTCGAGAGCGGAGATGTTTCCGTCCACCGCTCCCGGAAGGAAGACAGTGAAAAGCCCGGCATATCCCAGACGATCCGTATCCACAAGAAGGGACGGGCGCAGAACCCGGTTTATCGCTCCCTGATGAACGGGGTTTCGTACATGATTCCCTTTGTGGTCGTCGGGGGATTGTTGATCGCGCTTTCCCTCGGGTTGGGAGGGGAACCCGGGGCCAAGGGACTGGTGGTGCCTGACCACTCTTTCTGGGCCCCGATTCTGAAAGTGGGTGAAGCCGCTTTCACCTTCATGGTTCCGATTTTGGCCGGGTTTATTGCCGTCAGCATCGCGGACCGGCCGGGTCTGGCTCCCGGGATGATCGGAGGTTATATCGCTGCCGACGGAAGCTTTTACGGTTCCGAAGCGGGGGCTGGTTTCATCGGAGGAATCCTGGCCGGTTTTATCGCCGGGTATATCGCCCGATGGATCAAGTCTCTTCCTGTGCCCCGGGTCCTGCAGCCGATTATGCCGATTCTGGTGATTCCGCTGGCGGCATCCATCTTGGTGGGTCTGTTGTTCATCTTCGTGCTGGGTGCCCCCATCGCTTCCCTGATGGAAGGGTTGACCCAATTCCTGCAAGGGATGCAGGGTTCCAGCAAAGTACTTTTGGCTTTGATCCTCGGTGCCATGATTGCCTTTGACATGGGGGGGCCGGTTAACAAAGTGGCTTTTCTTTTCGGCGCCGCCATGATCGCTGAAGGTCAGACCTTCATCATGGGAGCCATCGCCGCAGCCATCTGCACACCTCCCCTTGGAATGGGATTGGCCTCGCTTCTGGCCCGGAGCAAATACCAGCCGGAAGAACAGGAGGCGGGGAAAGCCGCCCTGGCGATGGGATTCGTCGGCATCACGGAAGGGGCGATTCCTTTTGCCGCGGGAGACCCGCTCCGCGTCATTCCGGGGATTATGGCGGGTTCCATGACCGCCGCGACGGTAGCCATGCTGTCGGGGGTAACCGACAATGTCCCTCACGGAGGGCCCATCGTCGCCGCAGTCCAGGCCGTGGGCAACGTCCCCATGTTCTTTGTCGCCATCGCCGCGGGCACCGTTGTCACCGCACTTTTGGTCAATGTGCTTAAAAAACCCGTACAAACGAAATAAGGAGTGAATCCGCATGAAACTCTCCGATCTTCTGACCGAAGATTTGATGGTGCTGGAACTGAATGGGAGCAGTCGCGACGAAGTGATGGAGGAACTGCTGGACCGTCTGGACAAAACAGGGGTTTTGTCCGACCGGGATCAGTTCAAGCGGGATCTTTACGCCCGGGAGGAACATGGGAGCACCGGGATCGGCTTCGGTATCGCGATTCCCCACGGTAAATCGGCCGGTGTACGAGAGCCCCGGGTGGTCTTCGGACGGAAGCCATCCGGAGTGGAGTGGGACAGCATGGATGGTGAACCTGCCCGCTTGGTGTTTATGATCGCCGTTCCCGAAGAACAGGCGGGGGAGGAACATCTCCGCATCCTGCAGGCTCTTTCCCGGCGGCTGATCGATGACACCTTCCGTCAGGCATTGTTGGAAGCCGAGGACCGGAAAAAAGTGAAAGCACTGATCGAATCCATGGAACCAGGACGGAAATGACAAAAACTACCGGATGTAAGCGCTTCCGAAAGAGATTATAATGGAAACAGCCACAGGCTTTTACCCGCCCGTGGGCGGACTTTTTCTTGACTATGGGTCTGAACCGCCATTGGACTCACCAAACCGCACTTGCTCCTCCACCCGGTGAAGAACCGGGTGTTTTTTTGTAAAAAAAGAAGAGAGGGAAGCGGGGTTCCCTCTCTTGAAGAACAACATCATGCCCCTTCCGCCCAGGGATCCCTTCCGGGGTCCCTGCCTTCAGCCACGGCGGTCAAACGGGGAAGATAGTGCTTCCATCCCTCCTCGTGATCCTTGCGGAGGCTTTTCGGCAATCCGGTTTGACGAACGCGGACCCGCGTTCCGTCCCCTTCCGGAGTAAAGGTGATCTCCACCCGGCTGGATCCCGCCGGAAGGAGATTCCCCTCTTCCCATCCGAAGGCATGCACAATGCGGGAAGGGGGAAGGACTTCCGTGAACTCTCCCGATTCGATGTGCTTTCCGTCCACATTCACCCGATAGATGCCGCCGGGACGGGGGTCCAGTTCCACCTCGATTCCCATCCACCTCTTCATTTTCTCCGGATCCGTGTAAAAGGAGAACACGGTTTCCGGGCGGGCTTGGATCCAGACCTCCTGCACAATCTCATTCGTTTCTTTTTCCACGATCCAACCGACCCCTTTCTTCGGTTTCAGCCGCCTCTTTCCATTGATCGAGGCGGTGTCGCCAGAACTGATGCAGATACGCTTCAAGATCCGTGAGCCCTTCCGGGCGGGCCCGGTACAGACGGCGGGTTCCTTCACTCCTTACATGAACCAGACCGGCTTCGACAAGAACTCGGAGGTGCTGGGAAACGGCGGGACGGCTGATGTCGAAACAGGCGGCGATCTCCCCGGCGGACCGCTCCCGGAAGCGGATCAATTCGAGGATTTCCCGTCGCCGGGGTTCGGCAATCGCATGTAAGATTTCGTCCAACATATCTCTATTTAACCACATACTTACGTAAGTGTAAACTTAAATAAAACCGAAAATAAAAAGAATCCCAAAGCCGGGATTCGCGTTGTATTTTAAAAGAGAGTGGTTTTTGTCAGCGTATAGGATTGTTATGCCGCAACTTTCAGTGCTGTTGGTTGGCCGTTGCGGTATTCCAGATAAAGGCGAACCGCGGAGACAATCGCTGCCAGCAGGGAAGCAATCGCGGAAATCAGTGCGCTGATTGTTGCGATGTTTTGCATCTCCGTACACCTCCACCCAACAAATTCACACCAATGAAAAGAATAGCAGATTCGGAGATGCAAATCGACTTAAAAATATTTCCAGACTGTTGGATTGGCATGATGGAACGTGTTTCACCGCACTCGGTTGCAACAGGCAAGGAAGGGATCACGGTCTCTCCCAATCAACGCACAATGAAGCGGACAGTGCAACCATCTCTGCAGGACAGCATAGCGAGACCGGGGAGAGAAGCGACCGAGGCGAGACTTGTGCTCTGTGAGTGCATAGCGAGACCGGGAACAAGCGACCCCAGGCGAGACTTGTGCTCGGTCAGTACAGCCGGAGCGGCTTCGGGTAAATGCTGCCGCTCACTTTTTCACAACGCTTCCAGCTATATCATCCATTTTCGCAAGCGGGTGAAAGAAACCCAACTCATCAGGTTGATCCGGTTTTCTTTTCCTTTTTTCCGGATCAAATGGAAAAGTTGGCCGATGAAAGCCTCCCATTTCCTGCCGATTTCATCCTTTTTCCGTTCATTGTCGAGAACCTGTTGGATGCTTTCGGCAAGCGCCTTTTCAATGTGAACAAAAGCTTTTTTCAGATGGTCATCGATGGACGTCATGGTTTCATTCAAACAGATCCCTCCTATCAGAACAATTCTTTCTCCATACGGTTTTTCATTCGTTCGAACTGGGCTTCCGCCACGATATCTTCCACTTCTTCTTTCAGCCAATACCAAGTGCTTTGGGTTTGTCGACCTGCGGCCTTCATTCTGTGATTGGCCCATTGGGCCAAAGGTTTGACGGTTTTTACGGCAACAGGAAACAGGGTGGGTGCAGCGGCCAGGAGGGCCGCCCCTGCCAACCACCGGTCCAGAGATTTCATGTCTCCAACCCTCCTTTCCACGTCGGGGTCATCATCAGGCTGTGACGGGCAAAGCCCTTTCTTTCGCCACTTGGGCCCTCTCCAATCCTTTCATGAAGGCCAGAAGCGGATCCGACACCTTGGACACCAGCCCGGATACCAACAAAATCGGCCCCCAGCTTCTCAATGCGATCGGAGTGGTTTGCAGGATTCGGGAAAGCGGCGGCACATACATCACGGCAAGCAGTGTCAAAACCGAGATACCCATGGCTCCGGCAAGGAAGCGGTCTTTGAACCCGTCTCCGATCGCCTCCCGGTTTTCCTGCGCTGACGAACCTTCCTGCCTCCACGAAAGGGTCTGGAACATTTGGCCCAACACCAGGGTGGCAAAAGCCACGGTTTGGGCGGTCAAAAGGGGGGCTCCTTTGACCAGGTGGGCGATGAACAGCCCCAAGGATCCAACTCCCAGCAAGGTGCCGCGGGTGATCACCTTCCGGTACAGATCCCGGTCGACGATGTCTTTCTCCTCAGTCGCTTGGTTGCGTTGCCCGGGGTTGACCGCCAACACCATTGCCGGAAGGGCATCCGTCATCAGGTTCATCAGCAGAATTTGAATGGGGATCAGGGGAATCGGCAATCCCGCGATCACAGCGATTCCGGTGACCAGGATCTCCGCCAGGTTGCCGGTCAAGAGACAACCCAGGGCTTTCCTTATATTGCCGATGATGGTTCTTCCTTCTTTCACCCCTTCAACAATGGAAGCAAACCCGTCATTCACCAGAACCATATCCGCGGATTCTTTGGTTACTTCCGTCCCGGTCTTCCCCATGGCGATTCCCACATCCGCCTGTTGAATGGCCGGGACGTCGTTCACCCCGTCGCCGGTCATGGCAACCACGTGTCCTTGTTTCCGGTAGGCCTCCACGATCCGAAGTTTGTGTTGGGGAGTGACACGGGCAAAAATGTGAACCCGGGAAATCTCCCGTTCCAATTCTTCGTCGGACATTTGATCCAGATCTTTCCCGGTTACTGCATGAGTCTCCCCGTTGCCCAGTCCGATTTGATGGGCAATGGCGTTGGCAGTCAGGGGATGGTCCCCGGTGATCATGACCGGACGAACCCCCATGTTTTTGGCATGTTGGATACTCTCCGCGACCCCGGGTTTCGGGGGGTCGATCATTCCCACCATGCCCAGGAAAATGAGATCCCGGTCCTCTTTGCTTATGGTTTCATCCCGTTTGGCATACGCAAAAGAGAGCACACGCATGGCTTGGGATGCAAGGGATTCGTTCCGTTGTTGGATCCGTTTTTTCACTTCGTCGGTCAAAGGAAGAACATCTCCGTTGACTTGATAGGCGGCGCACCGTTCAAGGACGGCCTCTGTACTTCCCTTGGTGAACAGGTAGCAATTTTTTTTGTGTTCCTGACAGACAACGCTCATCCGGCCGTGGGAAGAATCAAAGGGGATTTCATGGACCCGTTCCCAGGTATCCGGATGGTGTTTGATTCCGGCTTTTTCCGCCAGGGTGATCAGCGCGCCTTCCGTGGGATCCCCTTTGACGATCCGGTGTCCTTCTTGTTCGGTCAACTCCGAGTTGTTGCACAAAAGCGCTGCATCCAGAAGACGCGTCAGTTCCGGCTGGGAGAGGGCATCCGCTTTTTTCCCGTCCGGAGTACGAATCTCTCCATCCGGTTGATAACCGTTTCCTTCAACGTGCCACTCCCCTTCGACGGTCAACACTTTTTTTACGGTCATTTCATTTTGGGTGAGCGTGCCTGTTTTGTCGCTGCAGACCACCGTCGTTCGTCCAAGCGTCTCCAAGGCGGAGAGACGACGGATCAGGACGCTCTTTTTCGCCATCCGGAAAATACCCGCGCTGAGGGCGATGGTCACCGTCACCGGCAAACCTTCCGGAATCGCGGATGCCGCTAAAGCGACGGAGGTTCCCACCATTTGTGCAATCGGGACTCCCCGGATAAAACCGGCGGCAAAAACGACTCCCGCCACCATCAGGGCGCCTTTGACAAAGGTTTTGCTGATGGAAGTGACCCGTTCCTGGAGTGGGGTCACCTGCTTTTCCTTTTTCGTAAAGGAAACCAAGCGTCCCATTTCTGTCCGGGGGCCGGTGTTGACCACCACTCCGATTCCTTTCCCCCGGTTGACATTGGTGCCCATGAACAACATGTTGGTGCGGTCGGACAAAGGGCAGTCCGGATCGACAGGTTCCGGATTTTTCAGTACGGAGGCCGACTCTCCCGTCAAAATGGACTCATTCACCTCGAGATCCCAGGAGAGAAGTAACCGCAGATCCGCGGGGACACGGTCACCGGCCTCCAGATGGACCACATCTCCGGGAACCAGTTCGTCCCCGGAGACGTCCGCGGTTTTGCCCCCGCGGACAACGCGACAGACGGGAGGTTGATACTCATTCAACCGCTCCACGACTTTTTCCGCTTTCCGTTCCTGAATCGCCCCAACGGCGGCATTGGCCAACAGGATCACACTCATGGCGATACCGTGAAAAAGGTCGCCGGTCAGGAACGAGAGAGTGGTTGTCCCCAGTAACAGCAAGGTGGAAAACTCTTTGAACTGCTCCAGGTAAGTGACCATCCACGGTGTGGGTTTCCGGGTCTGCAATCGGTTGGACCCGAACCTTTCCCGTCGTTCCTTCACCCGGTTCAGATCGAGTCCCTGCTTTTGGTCGACTTGGAGGCGGTGCAGGACTTCCCGGGCTGTCAGGCTGTGCCATTCGGGAGCTTGATCGGAGGAAGGCAGTGCGGATTCCGCCGTTGCCGATACTTCTTTCAACGCCTGAACCTCTTCCTTATGGGTCCGGAGAAACGGCAGGGGCTCCCGGCTCACTCTGGAGATGAAGAAAAGTGAAAGGGCATCCGCGATCAGGTTAATGGTCAGGGCGCTCATCCGGAAGGGCAGAGCCAAGACGGTACCGATCATGTTCCAAAGGCGGGAGAACCGGAAGTGGGAACTCACTTTTTCTTGCGTTTCCACTGCCAGTTTGAGTGCCGGAAGAAGCCCTGACAGGCGGTTGATGTGAATCCAGGGAACTCCCTCATGAATGAGGGAAATGGCAAGGCTCTCGGGACGGTCCGAACAGACCAGCAAGGTTTCCCGGTTTTGTTTATCTTCCTCCCGGATTTTATGCTGAATGGTCTTCCTTTTGAGTGAAGCCCAGCGAGGATCCAAGCCGTGAGAGACCAAGGTTTGTTCAGAGACCGACCGAAGACGGAGAACCCCCAACTCCACCTTCCTCTCCTGGAGTTCCCGGAGCAGAGGGACCAGGTCGGGATTCAATTGCTCTTGTTTCTGATAGAAGAGAGCAATGACGCGGAATTCCTTCCCTGTTTTCCGGGCCAACAGTTCCACCCGGTTCCCCTTTCGCAACAGGCGGCGAGCATTCAGCCTCAAGTTTTCACACTGAACTCCGCTCTTCTCCAATTGCTCCAGACTGCCCAGTCGGAATTCCTGTTGGTTGATCTGCCCGGAAACGCCTGAATTCGACTCTTGCATTTGGAAGGCGGTTCGAATGGTCCGTCCGGATTCCCCTGCTTTTTCCAAAATCTTCAACTTCCAGTCGTGATCCGACTTCTTCAAAAGAGAAGCGGCCTGGCGCCAGACTTTTTCTTCCGTTTCCGATCCATCCGTGATGCAATACACCTTTGGGTCACGGGAGCGGAACAGCAGCGTGTCATCTTCGAAAAGAACGGTCCGTGTATGAGCGAGACGTGGAAGAGATCCTTGATCGGGAATCTCCCACCCTGCTTTTTTCACCGTCCATTCCGCACGCTTCCAGGCAGGAATGCAGGAGACGGTTGCCGTGCGGGGATTGGAGGCCAACAGAACCGCCAATCCTCTCATCGGGTCCCGGGTCAGGGCCAGGGTGGCACCGGCCAGGAGACTGCCGAAACGGCTGCTCTTTTCCGCGTACCGGCGGATTTCCGGATCGATGTACTCTTCTTCGTTATCGTCGGTTTCACCGGCCATTCTCCGATGCTTCCAGTCGATAAATTGAAGGATGCCCAGTCCGGCGAGGACCACCAGATTTTCGCGAACCAACGCCAGTGCCAGCGCTCCGGCTCCCAACACCAAATCCGAGCTGATCCCCCGTTTTTGGGTGAGTTTCCGTATCCCTCTTCTTAGAAAGGGATATCCCGTCATGACCGACAGGGCTCCGGACAGATAAAACGGAAGCGGACTTCGGGCCAGAGCTGACTTTCCCATCCAAGCCTGCTTCACCGCCAAACCCGTCAGCCCTCCAAGGGTCAGAATCAGGGGAAGGGGAGGGCGGTCGGTTGTCTTTCCCCGGTCCGGATCGTAAGGGGAGATTTTCGGCAACCGCCGAAACCTCTCGGGAATAACAGGAAGAGGGTGTCGCATCTCCCGAGTGGCGGCTGCTTCCACCAGAGCCGGAGTGGCTGCCGGGGCCGGAGATGCTGCCGGTTCCGTGCCCGGGTCGGTATCGGTTTGGGAAGCCGGCTTCCCGGTCTTGTGAGAAGCGTCCATTTCTTCCCGCAGCCACTCATCCTCAACGGACATCAACAGTTGAAAGATGGCCTCTCCCGTCATCTGACGGGTGCAGTAATGGATGAGGGCTCTTCCCGTCCGGGGGCACAGATGGACTGAACGAATGCCCGGGTGGCTCTCCAGTCTTTTTTTCAATGTTTCAGCGGCCAAGTGACTGCCTTTCAAACCCGCCAATTGTATACGAACCCTTCCGGGCAGCCACCGGACTTTCCGTTCGTCAACTGACACCTGCAACACCTCATCGTAAAAGTACAAGGAATAGACTGTCTCTGTGTCCCAAAATTATACCGGTGAAATTCGTACATGAATCCGCCCGTTTGGGGGACTCTTTTTTTTAGATTTGGATGACAGGAGGACTCGGTTTATGGATCTTAAAAAAGTCATGGATATTCGCTCCCCTCTGGGGCTCGTGGTGGTCGGAGCCGCCGTGCTGGCATTGTCTCCACAGGTTCGGCGGACGGGACGACGGCTTCTGGTGAAAGGGACGGCTGCTTCATTGGATTTGGCCGATCGGATGAGGGAGTGGAAGGATCGGAGGGGAGAGGGGGAGGGGGTGGAGCTCGACCTCTCCGCTTTTGGTTTCCCTGCTGACAATGAAAGGGCCGAGGAAACAACAGGGGATGACTCCCGGCAGGAGGAGAAAGAGGTGAATCCCCCGGATGATTCCAATGAGACCACCCACATGATTCAGTCTCTGAAAGAACGGATCGAGCAACAACAACAGGAGATCGATCGGTTGCGACGGGAAATGGCCCATCAGCCGGAGAATCCGGACCAAAAAGATTGAACCCGGGATCGGGAAAGGGGGACACAAAATGAAAAAAAGTTCCATTTGGGCCGGTGTGTTGGCCGGAGGGGTTTCACAATGGCAGGATACCCGTTTGTATATGAAGGGTGAAATGGACTCAACCCGTTACACTTCCAAAACGGTGGGGAATGTCACCGGTGCGACCGGTTTGGTGTTCGGGGTGGAGTATGGGGCTCTGCTCGGAACGTTACTGCTTCCAGGGATCGGAACGACGTTGGGAATGATGGCCGGGGGCATGATTGGGGACCGGTTGGGTCATTGGATCGGGGAGACAGCCACTGAATCGTTCAACCGATCCGATACGGCGACCGGGAACCACCGGTTGAGCAAGCGGCGGTTCCATCATGAACAACAGCCATTCCTTTCGGAGGAATGGCTGTTGAGGCGGTGAACCACCCGTCATTTTGAATGAAATTGGGCGATCTCCCTGTATTCGTCTTCCAGTTTTCTGTACAACCGCTCATAGACCTCATACCGTTCCCGGTAGATTTTTTGTTGGGAGAGATCCGGCTTCAAATGTTGTCGGATCCGGGTCCAGTTCCGGATCCCGTCGAGGGAGCGAACCTTCCCGACAGCGAAAAGGGCCAGGTAAGCGGCGCCGGCGGCGGAGGCTTCTTCCGTTTCGGGGACTTGCAGTTCCCGCCCCAGTATGTCACACAGGATTCGGGGCCAAAGGGGGAAGCGGACAAATCCGCCTGATATTCGAATATCGGAAGCCGGCCCCGTCAGTTCTTCCAGTGCTTTGCCGATGGAAAAGATGCTGAAACAGACTCCCTCCAACACCGCACGGACGAAGTGTTCTTTCCGGTGATGCATGCCGATGCCAAAAAACATTCCCCGGGCGTCCGGGTTCCACCAGGGAGCCCGTTCCCCCGACAGAAAGGGGTGGAAAAGCAGTCCTTCCGCTCCGGGAGGGACGCTTTCCGCCAGCCGGGCCGTCTGTTCCAAGGACGCCTCCTTCAAAACGGGGTCGGCGACCTCCTCTTCGTCGTGGAAAAAACCCTCGTTCAGCCAGCGGAGAAGGATGCCTCCGTTGTTGGTGGCACCCCCGGCCACCCAGAATCCCTCCGCCAGCGCGTAACAAAAGGTCCGGGAATGGGGGTCGGTAACCGGGCGGTTCGTGACCGTCCGAAAAGCTCCGCTGGTCCCGATCGTAATCGCGGCTTCCCCCGGCCGGACCGCACCCACACCGAGATTGGCCAGCACGCCGTCACCGGCCCCCACCACCCAAGGGGTGTCCGGGGACAGTCCCATTCGCTCGGCCCATCGGGGAACCATCCCTTCAAGCACAAATGTGGACGGGACGATCCGGGACAACTGTTCCCGCCGGATCCCTGCCAGTTCAAGCGCCTCTTTGTCCCAGTCCAGTGTTTCCAGGTTGAGAAGGCCCGTCGCCGATGCAATGGAGGTATCCACCACGTATTGCGAAAACCAACGGGAAATAAGGTATTCCTTGATGGAAATCCAGCGCTCTGCCTGTGCGAACGGATCGGCGGCTTCCTTTCGCATCCAGATCAGCTTGGACAGCGGGGCCATCGGATGGACCGGGGTACCGGTGCGCCGGTAGATCCCCCGACCCGTGTCCGTTTGGCGGAGTCGACGGGAAATCTCCCCGCTTCGGAGGTCCGCCCAAGTGATGATGGGGGTCAGCGGCCGGCCGGATCCGTCCACCGCCAGCAGGGAGTGCATGGCAGAGCTGATGCCCACGGCCGCCACGCTTTCCGGTGCGGTCCCCGAGCGCTCCATCGCCTCCCGAATCGCACGGCAGGCGGCTTCCAGGATGTCGTCGGGATCCTGTTCAGCCCACAGGGGCTGTGGCCGATGCAAGGGGTATCCGACACTTTTTGCCCCCCGGATGTTCCCTCCGGAGTCGAACACCACGGCTTTGGTGCTTGTGGTGCCGATGTCCAGGCCGATGACGATGTCTCTTTCTCTCATCCATTTCCCCCGTTTCCTTGAGCCGAGTCGGCGGTGATACAGGGTCATTATAGAGGAACCGGCATTTCAAAACAAATGCGTGTGTCCATCTGCCGGCGGGGTAATATACAATGGTAAGCGACTCAATTTGGAAGGAGGGGCCCGGATGGGTATCATTGTCCGACTGTTGCTCAACGCGCTCGCCGTATTGATCGCCTCCCAGGTGATTCCCCAAATCGATGTGGAAGGGTTCGGGACGGCGCTGATGGTGGCATTGATTCTGGGATTGATCAATACGTTTGTCAGACCCGTGCTGGTTTTTCTCACTTTGCCGATTTCGCTTCTGACCCTGGGGCTTTTTATCTTTGTGTTGAACGCATTGCTGTTCTGGCTGACCGGAGCACTGGTGAGCGGATTTGAGGTGGAAGGGTTCCTGGGGGCTCTTCTCGGCTCGATCTTGGTCAGCGTCATCTCCTGGCTGTTGAACGGGATCTGGAAGGGACTCCGGACCTGACCGGAACCAGCCGCCCCTCGGGGGCGGTTTTTTTACTGGAAGTGTTGTGATGGATGGTCCGGTTCCGAAGAAGGGAAAGCGTTGACCCGAAACACTGTTCAGACCGGCGGAAAATCCGCCAGCAAGGGCGTTCAGGGGCAAAAGCTTCTCTGTGTTGCATCCGCCGTCACCGCCGCTCCCTTTTTTCACAAGGCTTCCGGAGAAACAACAGCCCTGACCCGTTTGGTCTCTTCCGGTTTTCCGTGTAGAATGGGAATACGGAAACCCATGCAGATCAGAGGGAGTCGAGACGGTTGGAATATCCGGAACTGATCGGGTTGGCGCGCAACCTGGAGAACGCCCTGGGGAAAAAAGTGCGGATCGAGGTCGGAGAATCGGCGGCCGATGCCGGAGAACGGGTCTTTCACGTGGACGGGCGATACCGGTTGGCAGTGGAAGGAGGGGATTCCCTCACGTCCAGAGAGGAAGCCTTGATATGCCTGATTCTGAAACAGGGGGTGGAACGGGAGGGACGGGTCGGAGAAAGCGGAAAAAACAACCCCCTCGCCGCCCTGGCCCGATGGCTGCAACAGGCGGAGTTTCTGGAAGGACCGCGGGTTCCTCCCCCGGCGGTCCATCAGTTGGCCTGGGAAGACAGGGTTCCGTTTTTCGTCGTTCACCTTGGCGCCTACGATGAAACGGAAAGCGGACTGGACCGGGTGCTGAGAACCTACTTCGACCATCAGGCCTGGCTCGTTCCGATCAACCGGGCGGAGCTCCTCGTTCTGGTCCCCTGTACCTTTCTGATCGGCCCGGATGCCGGGGGAGAATGGGAAAAAGGGTTGGAAGAGGCCGCCCTGGGCATGGCTGAAGTCGTGACCACCGAGGCCGGGGAAGATGTGACGGTGGTGGTCCATCCCCCGGTCCGGGAAGTGGAGAGACTGCCCCGGGTGCTCCATACGATGCGGGAAGCTTACCGGATGGGAAAGGCCTACCACCCTGGGGGTCCGGTTTACACCACCTGGCAGTTCACCCTGGAGAAACTCCTGGAACCCGTCGGCTCGGACCGGGCGGGGCGCTTTTTGGAAGAAATCTCCCCGGTTCCTTTCTGGGAGGATTCCGAAGTACGGGAGATGTTGGACGTGTTTCTCCGTCAGAACCTGAACGTAAGCGAAACCGCGCGTCGGTTGTTTATCCACCGGAACACCCTGATTTACCGGCTGGACAGGCTGAAACAGGACACCGGACTGGATGCGCGCCGGTTTGAAGATGCGCTCAGGATCCGGCTTGCCCTTCTTTTGACCCGCCGACTGGGCTGATGTGGGCAAACCGCCCAAAACGGGCCCTCCTTTTTTGGTCGGTTTGGCCATGGAGCCCCCCCGTCGACTGGGTTACAATGAACCCAAACGATGGAGGAAAGGGGTTTCATCATGGCTGAAGTCAAACTGAGCCACATCTACAAACGGTATGGGGACGTCACGGCTGTTTCCGACTTTGACCTGCATATCAAAGATCAGGAGTTTCTGGTTCTGGTCGGACCCTCCGGTTGCGGGAAATCCACCACCCTTCGGATGATCGCCGGACTGGAAGAAATTTCGGAAGGGGAGTTGTACATCGGTGACCGGCTGGTCAACGACGTTCCCCCCAAGGATCGGGACATCGCCATGGTGTTCCAGAGCTACGCCCTGTATCCCCATATGAACGTTTACCAGAACATGGCCTTCGGCCTGAAGCTTCGGAAATTCAAGAAGGACGAAATCGACAAGCGGGTAAAGGAAGCGGCCAAAATTCTCGACATCGAACACCTGCTGGACCGAAAACCCAAAGCACTCTCCGGGGGTCAGCGCCAGCGGGTGGCCCTCGGCCGGGCCATCGTGCGTGAACCCCAGGTGTTCCTGATGGACGAACCTCTGTCCAACCTGGACGCCAAACTGCGGGTGCAGATGCGGACGGAGATCAGCAAGTTGCACCAGCGTCTCCAGACAACCGTCGTCTACGTGACCCACGGACCAGACGGAAGCGATGACCATGGGAGACCGCATCGTCGTGATGAAAGACGGTGTCATTCAACAGGCGGACACCCCGGACGTGATCTATCACCACCCGGCCAACGTTTTTGTCGCCGGCTTCATCGGTTCCCCCTCGATGAACTTCATCCATGGCCGGCTGGAAGAGGAAGCGGGGAAGGTCCACTTCAAAGGGAGCGACCTCGATGTCAAAATACCGGAAGGAAAAGCGAAAACGCTGCGTGAAAAAGGGTATGTGGGCAAAGAAGTGATTTTTGGGATCCGTCCTGAAGACATCCACGATGAGCCGGTTTTCCTGGAGTCTTCTCCGGAGAGTCAAGTAAAAGCCAAAGTGGAAGTGGCGGAAAACATGGGCTCGGAGATGTACCTCTACCTGTCGAACATCACGGATAAATGGGTCACCGCCCGGGTGAATGCCCGAAACCGGTTCGAAGCGGGGAACGAAGTGACTCTGGCCTTGGACATGAATAAAGGGCACATTTTTGACAAGGAGACGGAAGAAGCGGTATTCTGATACGGTTACGGGCGGCCGGTTTCGCTGGCCGCTTTTTTTTACAAGGAAGGGGGGAAAGTCCATGGGAAAAAAGGTGACGGTCAAAGAACTGGCGGAGCAGTTTGAACTGGAGATCCTCGGCGGGGAAGAGGGTCTGTCCCGGGAATTGGTCACCAGCGATCTTTACCGGCCCGGGATGGAACTGGCCGGCTTCTTTACCTATTATCCGGCGGAACGCCTTCAAATGATGGGACGGACGGAGCTGACGTTTATTTCCCGATTACCGGAGCCCGTCCGGCGGGAGCGGTTGGAATTTCTCTGCCATGAGGAGACGCCCTGCTTTTGCATTACCCGGGGACAGGACGTCCCGGAGGAGCTTTTGGCTGCGTCGGAACGAAAAGGGATTCCGATCCTCCGAACGTCCGCTTCCACTACCCGCTTCGGAAGCAAAGTGACCAATTACCTGGAAAAAAGATTGGCGCCCACCACCACCATGCATGGGGTTCTGGTCGATATATACGGCGTTGGGGTGCTGATCATCGGCAGCAGCGGGATCGGAAAAAGCGAAACCGCTCTGGAGCTGGTGAAGCGGGGACACCGGCTGGTTGCGGACGATGCCGTCGAGATCCGCCAGACGGAGGAGAACCACCTGGTGGGGAATGCCCCGGAACTGATCCGCTACCTCCTGGAAATCCGGGGTCTCGGGATCATCAATGTGATGACCCTCTTCGGCGCCGGGGCGGTTCGGGAGTACAAACGGATTTCCATGGTCATCCGCCTGGAAACCTGGCAGCAGGACCGGGAATACGACCGGCTTGGCCTGGATGAAGACCGCATGGAGATCATCGACAGTGAAGTGCCCCTGCTCACCGTTCCGGTCCGTCCGGGGCGGAACCTGGCTGTGATCATCGAAGTGGCCGCCATGAACTTCCGACTGAAGCGAATGGGGTACCATGCCGCCCAATCCTTTGCCGATAAGCTGAACCAAAGCCTGGACGACCCGGAGGACTTTGATTGACCCCCTGCTCCGCGCGAGCGGGGTTTTTACGTTACGCCCCTTCCGTTGTAGTATTCGTTGTTTCCCCCACGTTTCTTTTCCATTCCAAGTAGGTTAAAATGGGTATTGAATTTTTCGGGTAGTCGACCTGAATGCGTTGTGATTTCATGTTTGTTTCGGGAAAAGGGGAAGCGTTTACCCAAAATAGTGCAGCCGGAGCGGCTTTGGGTAAATGCTGCCGCTCACTTTTTCACAACGCTTCTAAAGGAGGAGCCAATAACGGATGTTGTTTGCACAGGCAATCGACCCGGTCGCCGTCTCCCTCGGTCCGATCCAGATCCACTGGTACGGGGTTATCATGGGAACGGCTGTTTTGATCGGTCTGTGGATCGCCATCTTGGAAGGCCGGCGTCACGGGCTCGACAGCGAACTCTTTCTCGACATGATGATTTGGGTGATTCCCGCGGCAATCGTGGGTGCCCGGCTTTACTACGTCGCTTTCGAATGGGAGTACTACTCGCAAAACCCCTCCGACATCATCGCGGTTTGGAAAGGGGGGCTGGCGATTCACGGGGGCTTGATCGGCGCCTTGATGGCCGCTTCTTTCTTTTTGAAGAAAAGGGAGGTTCCTTTTCTTCAGATGGCGGATATCGTCGCTCCCAGTATCATCCTGGGGCAGGCGATCGGCCGCTGGGGAAACTTTATCAACCAGGAGGCCCACGGCGGGGAAGTCAGCCGACGGTTTTTGGAGGATATGCACCTCCCGACCTGGCTGATCGAGCAGATGAACATCGGAGGAATCTACTACCACCCCACTTTCTTATATGAATCTCTCTGGAACGTGGCGGGCCTCGTTCTGCTCCTTCTGCTTCGACGGTGGAACCCGCGCCGGGGGGAAATTTTTTTCACCTACCTGATCTGGTATTCTCTCGGAAGGTTCTTCATTGAGGGGCTTCGGACCGACAGTCTCACCTTTTACGGTCCGGAGTGGCTCGCTTCCATTCTGAACGCTCTCTGGTCCCCGATGAGGGTTTTGTTTGAACCGGGAATGATGGCGGGCGGCAATGTCCGTATCGCCCAGTTGGTCAGTCTGTCCCTGGTCCTGGCCGGCCTGGCATTGATCGTGTTCCGCCGGGTGAAGGGGCTGGCCAAGGAACCTTATCTTAAAACGAAGGAGAGCGTTACGGGTTGAGACGGATCCGGTGGCGCCAGGGGGTCCGGTCCGGGATTCTCACCTCCTGGGAATTG
This sequence comes from Melghirimyces profundicolus, assembly GCF_003054245.1. Classification (GTDB taxonomy): domain Bacteria; phylum Bacillota; class Bacilli; order Thermoactinomycetales; family DSM-45169; genus Melghirimyces; species Melghirimyces profundicolus. The sequence continues at coordinate 68,461 of NZ_QBKR01000011.1, read as the reverse complement.
GGGAAGGTGATTTTTCCCGTCACCCTGCTGGTCAGTATTCTGCAGTTTACATCGTTGATCGACTGGCTTGTGCTCGGTCTGTCCCCGGCCATGTCGTGGATGGGCCTTCCCGGGGAGGCGGCCATCCCGCTGGTGCTGGGGAATCTGTTGAACCTGTACGCGGGCATCGGTGCCATACTGAGCTTGGATTTGACCGTCAAACAAGTGTTCATCCTGGCGGTGATGCTCAGTTTTTCCCACAATCTGTTGGTGGAATCGGCGGTCTGCCGCAAGGTGGGTATTCCTTCCCTGCTGGTGATGGGCGTACGGATGGTCCTGGCGGCGATATCCGCCTGTATCATTCACTGGGTCTGGCAGGGAGGGGGCGAAACGGCGGTGTACGGCATGATCCCTCCCTCCGGGACTCCGCCGGACGGTTGGCCGGGGATGCTCCTGCAAGGGGTGGAAACGGCCGCTTTCGGTGTATTGCAAATGACGGTCGTTGTCTTTCCGCTGATGGTCGCGATTCAGATATTGAAAGACCTTCTCTGGCTCGAGCGGTTTGCCGGTTGGGTCAAACCCCTGATGCGTCCGCTCGGAATTGACACCCGGGGTTCTGTTATTTTGGCGGGGGGACTTCTCTTCGGTTTGGCGATGGGAGCCGGTGTGATCATTGAGCAGGCTCGGGAGAAAGGATTCACCCGCCGGGACATGACGGTGATGGTTTTGTTCTTGGCCGCCTGCCATGCTGTGGTGGAGGATACACTGATTTTCATTCCCCTGGGGATCCCTGTGCTGCCGCTTCTCTTGATCCGGTTGGGGGTGGCGGTTTTGTTGACCCTGTTTCTCGCTTGGTTGTGGCCCCGCCCGAGTAACACCGTCTCCCGCTCCCGGGCGGCTGGAGGAGGGGTTGCATGAGCTATCGCACCGTGCTGTTCGACCTGGACGGAACGCTTCTTCACACGACTCCGTTGATCGTTGCCTCTTTTCTCCACACGTTGGAGCAGCACTGTCCCGGTCGTTACGGGAAGGAGGAGGTGCTGGCCTGTCTGGGTGAACCGCTTCGGGATCAGATGGTCCGCTTTGGCGGGGAAGAAGAGGCCGATGAGATGGTCCGCACCTACCGGGAGCATAACGTGGCCCACCATGACCGGTATGTCAAAGCGTTTCCGGGAGTGCGGGAAGTCGTGGACACCCTTCACCATGTCGGGATCCAGATGGGAGTCGTATCCAACAAGCAACGGTTGACGGTGGAAATGGGGCTGAAGCTGTGCGGGTTGAAGCCGTGGTTTCAGACGGTGATCTGTTTCGGCGACACGGATAAACCCAAACCGGATGCCTCCCCGATCCGGCTGGCCCTCGACCGGCTGGGGGCCCGGGCGGAAACCACCCTCATGGTGGGGGATTCCAAATACGACCTCCTCGCCGCGAGAAACGCGGGCGTGGCATCCGCCGGGGTGGCCTGGTCGGCTCACGGGAAACAAGCACTCCTCGCTCATGAACCGGATCATATGCTGGAAAGCATGGAGGACCTCTATGAAGTGATGGAGCTCCATGAGGTGCCGGGGGGAGGCCGATCATGAGAAGGACGGAGCGGTATCCCGTTCAACGGGTCAACTCCCTCTGGCAACTCTACCGGACCGTTCCTTTCCCGAAGGTGTTCCGGAATGTCCTCGTAGCCGAGATCGGACGGTTCATGCCTTTTTTTCCCTTGAAAAATGTCCTGTACCGGCGGTTTCTGGGAATGGAAATCGGACACGAGACCGCCTTTGCTTACAAGGTGATGGTGGATCTTCTGTATCCCGAACGCATCCGGATCGGGGCCAATTCGATCCTCGGTTACAACACGACCATCCTCACCCACGAATACCTGGTGGAGGAGTATCGTCTCGGGGATGTGGAAATCGGAAACTCAGTGATGGTGGGAGCCAACACGACCATTCTGCCGGGGGTGCGGATCGGCGACGGAGCGGTGATCGGGGCCGGATCCCTGGTGAATCGGGACATTCCCGCCGGTGTTCTCGCCGCCGGGAACCCCGTCCGGATCATTCGGGAGAGAAAATAACCCAAACAGCCTGCGGGCTGTTTTTTTGTATCCGGCGGCATGAAAACGGAAGCAGGGATCAAGCTAGGAAGGAAGTACGGTTGGACGGGTGGGTTTGAAAAAATTCACAACCCTGTTAAATGGATCGGTTGCAGATTGCTTCATCACCATATACAATTTTACCTGACATTATTGTCAATAAAAACAAAAAGGGGTGGGGGGTGGACTTATGCCGCGATCACCCGAACAAAACAGAGCCATTCGGGAAAAAAGGATTCAACAGATACTGGAAGCGGCTGTAAGTGTTTACCGGGAGCGGGGTTACCACGGTGCAGAGATGGGGGCGATCGCCCGCCGGGCAGGATTGGGCCGTGGACTGATCTACTATTATTTCAAGGACAAACGGGACGTGTTCATCAGTCTGATTCGTTTGACCCTGCAACGTTGGAAAGACGTGGTGGGGGAAATCACCCGGTCCGAGGGTTCCGTCACCGAACGGCTGGGGAGGATCCTGAAACAAACCTGCGCCCTTTCCTTGGAGCATCCGGATTACAGTTATTTTCACCAGACCATCTCCCGGGACATCAAGGTGCTGTTTCCGGACCGGGAAGCAGAAGTGAACGCTTTGTATGAGGAGAGCATGTGGAAACCCATCCGCTCCCTGCTTCGGGAGGGAGTGGAGAAAGGGGAACTCGCTGTGGATCCGGAGCTGGGTGAGCGCTTCATTTTCAGCGTGTTGTTCGGTGCGGTCAACCATGAAAACATGATTGACAAAGAGAAGCTGGACCAGTGGGTGACTCTGGCCCTTTACGGCTTGGTGAAGAACAGAAACACGGATACATAAGGAAACCGTGCATCCGGTCTGAACGCCGAAACGGATGGAACATCTTCGAAAAAAAAGACGCGGTACGAAACCGATGAAACGGGGGAATCGGCATGTGGCTGGCACAAGCGGCCATTCGGCGCCCGGTGTTCACCACCGTGGCCGTGATTATCATTCTGGTTATGGGGTTTGTCTCCCTGGCCAACCTGCAGATGGATCTGTTGCCGGAGATCCAGCCGCCCGTGGGAGCCGTGATCGCCTCTTACCCCGGGGCGGATCCGGATGAGGTATTGGAGAAAGTCACCCAACCGCTGGAAAAAGAACTGGGAACGCTGGCGGGGTTGAAAAGGGTTCAGAGCCAGACCCGGGAGGGGCTGGCTCTGGTTTTGCTGGAGTTTGAGTGGTCCCAGGATATCAACCGGGTCCAAAACGATGTCGTCTCCCGAATCAATCGAACCCCGTTGCCGGACGACGTGGAAACACCCCATTTTCTTAAATTCGACCCTTCCACTTTTCCGATTATGCAACTCTCCGTGGTGAAGGACGGAACCTATAGTGCCGGGTTGAAAGAGGACGTGGACCGAATCACCCAATCCCTGTCCCGGCTGCAGGGGGTGGCCAGCGCTGACGATTCGGGGTTGGTCGACCGACAGATCCGGATTTTGCTGGATGCCGATCAAATGAAAAAATATCGGCTGACCCAGTCGGACATCCGCGACCGGATTGAGGCCGCCAATATCAGTCAACCCGGAGGAATCGTGGAAAAAGGGGACAAAGATCTGACCGCACGGGTGATCTCCGAATTGACCAGTGTGAAAGCCTTTCGGGAACTGCAGGTGGCGGTCGATCCGCTGACCCGGGAAAAGGTGTCGCTGGAGGACGTGGCCGAGGTGAGGCTGGAAGAGGAAGAGCGTTCCGTCATTACGCGCACCAACGGAAAGCCCGGTGTCAACATCAATGTCTTCAAACAATCGGGAGCCAACACCGCTCAGGTTTCCAAAGACGTGCAGGCGGAACTGGAACGGCTCAACCGGACGTTGAACGTCAAAACGGTGACCATCTTCGATCAGGGGAAATACGTGGACCGTTCGGTGAAGAACGTCGGGACCACCATGATCGGCGGGGCCGTTTTGGCCATGCTGGTCCTGTTTCTGTTCCTCCGGTCCTTCCGCAGTCCCCTCATCATCGGGGTGGCGATCCCGGTTTCGGTGATCACGGCCTTTGTGCTGATGTATTTGGCGGATTTCAGCCTTAACATCATGACTCTGGGGGGCTTGGCTCTGGGAGTGGGAATGTTGGTGGACAACGCCATCGTGGTGATCGAAAATATCCACCGGCACCTTCAGACGGGTAAAAACCGGAAAGAGGCGGCGGCGGAAGGGGCCGGTGAAGTGGCGGCTGCCATCACCGCTTCCACCTTGACCACGGTGTTTGTTTTTGTTCCGGTGGTTTTCGTCAGTGGAATCGTGGGTCAGCTGTTCAAGGAATTCGCATTCACCGTCACTTTCAGCCTGCTTGCGTCCCTGCTGGTATCTCTCACCCTCGTGCCGGTCATTGCGGCCAGGATTATGAAAACCCCGAAGATCGGTTGGAAGAAACAGCGGGAAGAACGCCGGACCTACCGTGCCTTCCGGAGGATGTTGAAATGGTCTCTGGCCCATCGCTTCACGGTGATTCTGACCGCTCTCGCTTTACTGGCGGCGGGGCTGGCCGGGATCCGCACCGTCGGTACCGAATATTTGCCGGCCGCTGATGAGGGAATCTTCATCGTGGAGTTAAAAATGCCACCGGGTACCGGACTGGAGAAAACCCAACAAGTGTCCTCGAAAATCGAAAAAATATTGGACGAGGAACCGGACATCGAAAATTTCCAAGCCTCCATGGGAACCGCCAACAATGAAAACGCCCTCTTTGGCGAGAGCGGGCGGAACATTGCACAGATTTACGTCAATACCGTCGGTCAAAAGGAGCGGAACCGCTCGACCCGAAGGATTATGAATGAATTGAGGCCCCGGTTGGCCGCGGTCGACCCGAAAGCCGAAGTGGAACTTCGGGAACAATCCTCCTTTGAAGCGGCGGGAGAGCCCAACACCCTGGAGTTTGCCGTCAGCGGCAAGAAAGAAACGCTGAAAGACTGGTCCGAAGACATTACTTCCGCCATCCGGGAACTGGACTATGTCCAGCAAGTCTCCGACTCGGAAAAGGAGACCAAACCGGAACTGAAGGTGGAAGTGGACCGGGAAAAAGCGGAGAAAGCCGGTCTCCTTCCCGCCCAGGTTGTCTCTGCTGTCTCCGATGCCACCCGCGGGCAGGTGGTCAGCCGGGCGGATCTTGGCAAGGGCGGGTCCTATGATGTGTTCCTTCGATTTGAGGAGAAGTTCCGCCAATCCCCCGACCAATTGGAAGACCTTCCGATCCGGACCGGTCGTGAAGGGGGGACATCCGTTCCCCTCTCCGAAGTCGCGGAGTTGAAGGTGGAGGAAGGGCCCATCACGATCAACCGGAGCGATCTTCGGGACAGCATCGAATACCAAGTGCAGTATGACGGAACGGATCTGGGGACGGTGGAACGGGATGTGAAGGAAAAACTGGACCGGATGTTGCCACCGGAGCTGGAAGTCTCCTTTACCGGCAGCGCGGAATTGTTCCGTGATTCCCTGAACGACCTCCGGTTGGCCGGATTTCTGGCGGTGCTGTTCGTTTTTCTCGTGCTGGCCGCCCAGTTCGAATCCTTTAAATACCCCTTCGTGATTATGCTGACCCTGCCCCTGATGGTGATCGGGGTGGCCCTTGCCCTCTACCTGACCCGAACGCCGGTCGGGGTGACGGCGATGATCGGACTGATTGTCCTCGCGGGCATCGTGGTCAACAACGCCATTGTTTTGGTGGATACCATCAACCGGCTCAAATCCAAGGGACTTCCCAGCTATGACGCCATTGTGGAGGCGGGGATCATCCGGTTCCGACCGATTCTGATGACTGCCACGACCACCGTGTTGGGCCTGATCCCGCTCTCGCTGGGGTTGGGGGAAGGGACGGAAATCCAACAGCCTTTAGGTATCGCCGTGATCGGCGGCCTCTTTTCCAGCACTCTCCTGACCCTGGTGGTCATCCCGGTGGTCTACAGCTGGTTCGACCCCGAAACCCGTCGGAAGAAGAAAGCGAAAAAGGCGTAAAATCTTTCAACACCCGGTTTCCGCCGGGTGTTTTTTTGGAGGGGAATCCAAGGAAGAGGCGAAAATAAGGAAGAGAGAATGGAAAACGGAGGAGAAAAAATGAAGCAGGCTGTATCATCCATCCGGTATGACGTGACGGTCCGGCGGGATGTCCGGGTGCCGATGCGGGACGGAATCACCCTGTCCGCCGATCTTTACCTGCCGGAGACGGAACGGAAAGTTCCTGCGATCGTCGTACGGACTCCTTACGGAAAAGCGACCCAAACGATGGATGCGACCGGCCGTTATTTTGCCGCCGGAGGTTACGGGGTGGCCTGTATGGATGTTCGGGGGAGGGGGGATTCCGACGGGGAATTCGTTCCTTATTTCAACGAAGGAGCCGATGGGTTTGACGCCATTGAATGGATCGCCGGCCAACCCTGGTGCGACGGATCCGTGGGAACCATGGGAGGTTCTTATTTGGCCCGAATCCAGTGGTTGGCGGCCTTGGAGCAACCGCCCCACTTAAAGGCGATGATCTCCACGGTGAGCCCATCGGATCCCTTCGTGGAATGGCCCACGGGAGTGCCGACTCCCCACCACATCTGCTGGCTTTATATGACCAGCGGCCGGGTGATGCAGGAAGTCGGAGTGATTGACTGGGAATCGGTCTATCAGCATTTGCCCCTGGTCAGCATGGATGAAAAGACGGGGAAAATCCTTCCCCGCTGGAGGGAAGAATTGGAACACCCGCGCCTGGATGATTGGTGGCGGCGGATTTCCTACCAGGAGCGCTTTCATGAACTGGACTTGCCGGTTCTTCATATTTCCGGCTGGTATGACGATGAGCAGGTGGGCACCCTCCTCAACTTCTCCGGCATGTCAACCCGTGCCCGAGGAGAGCGCGGCCGCAAAAACCAAAAATTGGTGATGGGTCCCTGGCCCCACGCGATCAACCGATCGACCCGGCTGGGGGACCTGGATTTCGGGCCCCAATCGCTGATTGACCTGAACCGGCTTCAGCGCCGGTGGTTTGATCATTGGCTCAAGGGAGAAGAGAACGGAATCATGGCGGAGGCGCCGGTCCGTATTTTCATTATGCAAAGAAACGAGTGGCGGGATGAAGCGGGCTGGCCCTTGCCGGGGACCCGTTTCACCCCTTTCTATCTTCACAGTGGCGGGCGGGCCAACAGCCGGTTCGGGGACGGTCGTCTCTCGATGGAGCTCCCCGGCGAAGAAGGCGCCCGAGTGCCGGATCGCTATCGCTCTGACCCTGCGGATCCCGTTCCTTTCATCACGGAAATGACGTCGGCCCAAATCGGCGGGCCGGATGATTATTCCGCCGTCGAACGGCGGGATGACGTGCTGGTTTACACCACGGAATCTTTGGAAGAGGAGCTGGAAGTGACAGGACCGGTCCGGATGCGGCTGTTCGCTTCCACCACGGCCCGGGACACGGATTTCATGGTCAAACTGTTGGATGTTTGGCCCGGCGGCTTTGCCCAGCGGCTGACAGACGGAATGGTGAGGGGGAGGTTTCGCAAGGGGATGGACCGGGAGGAACTTTTGGAACCGGGGACCGTTTACGAATACGACATCGACTGCTGGAACACTTCCCACGTGTTTCGGAAAGGTCACCGGATCCGGGTGGAAGTCAGCTCCTCCGCCTTTCCCAAATACGATCGCAACCTCCATACCGGGGGGGAACTGGGGAAAGAAAAAGAGGGCGTGGTGGCGGAGCAGACCGTTTATCACGATCCCAACCGGCCCTCCGCCATCGTCCTCCCGGTGATTCCGAAGAACCGCTGACGGGTGACACACCAAAACCCACCCCTATGACTGGGCAGGGGTGGGTTTCACAAGGGAGGGGGCTTACGCGTCCAGACCGACAGCATCGCGGATGGAGGAAAGACCGTCCCGATCCAGCAGACGGAGGAGTTCCCGGTTGATGGTCCGGGCGATGGAAGGCCCCCGGTAAATCATGCCGGTGTAAACCTGGATCAGGGAAGCGCCGGCCCGGATTTTGGTATAGGCGTCTTCCCCGTTGAAGACGCCGCCCACTCCGATAATGGGGACTTTTCCTTCGCTCAGCCGGTAAATAAACCGGATCCAATCGGTGGCCGGACGGCTGAGGGGGCGTCCGCTCAAGCCCCCGGCTTCCTTCCGGTGGGGGCCCTTCAGTCCTTTCCTCGAGAGGGTGGTGTTCACAGCGATGAATCCGTCGATCCCCAGTTCCAATCCGATTTGGACGGCCTCCGTCAATTCCTCCCGGTTCAGATCGGGGGCCAGCTTGATGAACAGGGGGCGGATTTCCCCCGTTTCCCGCCGGAGTTCCTGCCGTTCTTCCAGCAAATCGCCGATCAAAAAACGAAGTTGCTCCGCTTTTTGGAGATCCCGGAGTCCCTCCGTGTTGGGAGAGCTGATATTGATGGCGAAATAGTCTCCGTGACGGTAGAGGGCCCGGAGTCCGGTTCGATAGTCACCGGCTGCTTCTTCCTGCGGGGTTTTCTTGTTCTTCCCCAGGTTGATCCCGATCGGGATGGAGGGGCGGGGAAGTTGGGAAAAGGAGGTGGCTGCCTGGATAATGCCGCCGTTATTGAAGCCCATTCGGTTGATCACCGCCTCGTCTTCCACCAGTCGGTACAACCGGGGGCGGGGATTTCCGGGCTGGGGCTTGGGAGTCAATGTTCCCACTTCCACACACCCGAACCCCAGGGCGGCCAAAGCGGGATAAATCCTCGCGTGTTTATCGAAGCCCGCGGCCATGCCCACCGGGTTGGGAAAGCGCAATTGCCCGCATTGAACTGTCAGCCGCGGGTCCCGGACGGACATCTTTTTTTCCATGGTCCACAGCATCCCGGGGATTCTCTGAGCCAATCGGAGACTTTTGACCGTCCATTCGTGGGCATCTTCGGGGTCTATGCGAAAAAGAAGATTCCTGATGACTGGATACACGATGTTTTGGTTCCTTTCTCAACATTCTTCCCCGTAGCATATCATATTTTCCGGCGGTTTTGTTGACAGTTTGAGGAAAGGAAGCCCGGAATCGCAGCAACCGGAGCGGCTTCGGGGCAATGCCGCGCTCACTTTTTTCACATACTTTCGGGAGGGTACGTAACGACGGGACTCGTTGAGAGGACCGGGTGTCCGTATCAGGCCAGCCATCCGACCAGAAGACTTAAGGCCCCCAGTATCATCCATTCCATCCCGGCGCTTTTCCCGCGAAGGGCAAAAAAGACCCCCGACAATGCCATGATCGCCCCGGCAAGGGTGAACACTCCGGAAAACGCCTCCAACAGGGTCTCCTCCTTCGTTGATGTTTCTTCCATTTTACTTATTAACACCGGCTCCTTCATCCCCTCTTTTTCTCAGGAGGGAAGAAAAACGTTTGAGATGCCGTTCCTTTCACCATTCGCTGATTGAACGGGAATCCAACCAACCGGTGTTGCCGCCTCCACAAAGGAAGAAAACAAAGGATCGAAAAGATGAACCGGATTCTCCATAAGCATCACACGGAGCGACGGAAAAAAGTTTGTTGAAATGACCGGAGTTCCCGGTCTTTTTGATTAAAAAGAAAAAAGGATCACCGGACGACCCAGCCGCAGGGAAGTATAATAAGAAGCGTGAGAATGGAGGGAATCCATGTGATCCTGCCTTTTGCAACCCAAAACGAAGGAAAGTTGAACGAAGCGAGAGAAATTCTCGGTCCTTTGGGAATCGAAGTGGAAAGCATGAACCTGGATCTGGCAGAGCCCGATCGTGGCACCATTGAAGCCGTAACGATGGAAAAATTGAGGCAGGTTCGGGAGATGGGATTTTCCCGTGTGATGGTGGATGATGCCGGAATTTTTTTCGCCGCCTATCCTCACTTTCCCGGAATTCTGACCAAGCGGGTATTTCAGGGGATCGGGTATAAAGGGATCATGAAACTGTTGGATGGGGAGACCCGGAAAGCTTGGTTCGAGGGGGCCGTGGCGGTGCTGTGGGACGGAGAAACGGTTGCTTTTTCGGCCCAAACGCCGGGACGGCTGTTAAAGACATCCCCGGACCGGATCCAGCCGGAACCGGGCTTTCCTTTTAATTCGATTTTTATTCCCCACGGCGACCACCGGACCCTGTCTGAAATGTCTGCGGAGGAAAGGGCACATTATTCCTACAGGGGAAAAGTCCTGAAACAGGTGGCCCGCTGGCTGTCGGAACGGACGGAAGGGGACGGGGCGGCCCGGAAGTAATCTCCTTTTTCCTTTCATTGACTGCTTCAAGGGGTCGGTGTTACACTTACAAGAAATTGTTTTTTCTTTACCTCATTAGCAAACTAAAGAAGTGCAATCGAACCGGGAGTGGATTGAGATGGCGAAGCCGCGTGAATTTGAGAAGCCGATGGGCGTTCGCGATTTCCCGCCTGAGCTCGTGTCAAAAATGAAATGGGTGGAAGAACGTGTGGAAGAGCGCTTTCGGGCTTGGGGATACCGGGAAGTGTGGACTCCCACCTTGGAATTTTTCGACACCGTGGGCCGGGCAGGGGCCATCGAAGAACATAAACTGTTCAAACTGCTGGACGGAGAGGGGCGCACCTTGGTGCTTCGGCCGGATCAGACCGCTCCGATCGCCCGTGTGGTCTCCTCTCTCATGAGAAACCACCCCTTTCCTCTGCGACTTTGCTATCATGCCAATGTTTTTCGGGCGCAGGAAAGGGAGGCCGGCCGCAACGCCGAGTTTTTCCAATCCGGTGTGGAACTCGTCGGAGACGACACACCGGAGGCGGATGCCGAGGTGATTGCGCTTGCGGTGGAAGCGTTGGAAGCCTGCGGGGTGCGGAATATCCAGATTGCTGTCGGTCACATCGGTTTGTTGGATGCGCTTTTAATGGAGTATATTGAAGACCCGGAAGCTGTATCCCGCCTGAAGGAAAGCCTGGGCCGCCGCAACCTGGTGGAGTTCCGGGAACGGGTCCGGGACTTGGATGTTGCCCCGGAACGAAGGGAGGACCTTTTCTCCCTGCTCTCAAGCCGGGGAGAGAGGCGTCTTCTGGACCGCTTGGAAACAGGGGACCACGGCAAGGCCGTGGGGGATGCGGTGTCCCACCTGAAGGAAATGTGGGAAGCGCTGGAGGATTGGGACGTCGCCTCCCGCGTCGAGTTGGATCTGAGTCTGGTGGGCAGCCTGGAGTACTATACCGGTATGTATTTCGAAGGGTATGGATCCGACGGTTTCTATCTTCTTTCCGGAGGGCGGTACGACCACTTGCTGGGACAGTTCGGACGACCCGGGCCCGCCCGCGGTTTTGCCCTGAAAACGGATCGGCTGATCATGGCCGGTCCCGGACAGCCGGAGCGACCCGAGCGAATCGCCCTGATTTACCCGCGGAGATACCGTCAGGAAGCCTGCCGAATGGCCGGACGGTTGAGGCGGAAAGGAAAATGCGTGACTCTGTTCGCCTCCGAGGCAGGTCACACTCCCCCTTCCTTTTCCGGTTTCGATCGGATCGAGGAGGTGATTGGGGATGACGATCCCCGCTGAAAAGCTGACCGTTGCGATGCCAAAGGGGCGGATCTTCGAGGAAGCGCTGCAATTGATTCGGGAGGCGGGATATCGGGTTCCGGCAGAGTGGGCGGAAGACTCCCGGAAACTGACGGTGGAAGTTCCCGAGGAAAATCTGTCCTTCCTGATGGTGAAACCGGTGGACGTGCCCACCTATGTGGAGCATGGAGTGGCGGACCTCGGCGTCGTGGGGAAAGATGTGCTGCTGGAAGAAGACCGGGATATTTATGAGCTTCTGGATCTGACAATCAGTCCCTGCCGCATGTCGGTTGCCGGGACCCCGGACCGGGAGACGGTTCTTAATCCCAAGGTGGCCACCAAATATCCCCGGATTGCCGACCGATACTTCCGGGAACAGGGACAGCAGGTGGAAGTCGTCCATTTGAACGGATCGGTGGAGTTGGCGCCGTTGATCGGCCTTGCCGACCGGATTGTCGATATTGTTTCCACAGGGAGGACGCTGAAGGAGAACGGATTGGTCGAGTTGGAAGAGATCGCCCGAATCACCTCCCGGCTGATTGCCAACCGGGCCAGTTACCGGTTGAAAAGCGCTCCGATCCACCGGTTTTATGAGCGATTGGCACACGTGGTCAACGAAAAAGGGGGAAGCAAATGATCGCCATTGTCAAGCCGGATGAACTTTCGACACGGCGTTCGACGGAAGAAGGAACTCCCCGTCAGGAGCGGGCTGTGCGGGAAATCCTGGCGGCAGTCCGGGCCGAAGGGGACGATGCCCTGAAACGGTATACCCGGGAGCTGGACGGAACCGAGCTGATGAGCTTTGAGGTGGCTGAGGAGGAAGTGGAGGAAGCCTACACCCGGGTCTCCGATTCCTTCGTTCATGCCCTCCGCCGGGCGGCGGAGCGGATCCGGCATTTCCACGAAGGGCAGAGGCGCCAGTCCTGGATGGAGACCGGCAGCGACGGAACCGTTTTGGGCCAGCTGATCAGGCCCCTGTCCCGGGTCGGGATCTATGTGCCGGGGGGCCGTGCGGCTTATCCTTCATCGGTTCTGATGAACGCCATTCCCGCAACCGTGGCCGGAGTGGAGGATGTGGTGATGGTCACCCCGCCCCGGCCCGACGGCAGCATCCACGCTTCCACGCTGGTGGCGGCCCGTGAGGCCGGCGTTCACAGGATTTTCAAGGTGGGGGGAGCTCAGGCGGTGGGCGCTCTCGCCTTTGGTACGCCTTCCGTTCCCCGGGTGGACAAGATTGTCGGACCGGGAAACATTTACGTCGCTCTGGCTAAACGCCTGGTCTACGGCCAAGTGGATATTGACATGGTGGCCGGGCCCAGTGAAATCGTCGTGGTGGCCGATCGAAGCGCCGACCCCGTCCATGTGGCGGCCGATCTCCTTTCCCAGGCGGAACACGACCCGATGGCTTCCTCCGTCCTGATCACCCCTTCCGCTGATCTGGCGAAGGAAGTGGCAGCCGAGCTGGAAAAACAGTGTGAACGGTTACCCCGGAAGGAGATCGCGGAAGAATCCCTTCGGGAGCATGGGGCGATCTGTCTGACGCAGGACCTGGGGGAAGCGGTGGAAACGGCCAACCGGCTGGCTCCCGAGCACCTGGAATTGATGGTGGAAGATCCGTGGCGGTGGACGGGCCGGGTGAAAAACGCCGGTGCCCTCTTTCTGGGTCCCTGCAGCCCCGAGCCGGTGGGGGATTATTTCGCCGGTCCCAACCATGTGTTGCCGACCAATGGAACCGCCCGGTTTTTCTCCCCCCTCGGGGTGGACGATTTCATCAAAAAAACCAGCCTGATTTCCTACAGCCGGGAAGCGCTGTTCCGGGATGCGGATGCGGTGATCACCCTGGCCGAGGCCGAGGGGCTTGCGGCCCACGCCGAATCCATTCGCGTCCGGCTCAGGAAGGGGGAAAAGAATGAGTAAGCGAACTTCGGAAATCCAAAGGGAGACCGGCGAGACCCGGATCCGTCTCCGCCTCGGTCTGGACGGTTCGGGCAAGACCGAACTGAAGACCGGTGTTCCTTTCCTCGAGCATATGCTGGATCTGTTCGCCAAACACGGACTCTTCGATCTGACGGTGGAGGCGGACGGGGACAACGAGATTGACGACCATCATACGGTGGAAGACATCGCCATCTGTTTGGGCCGGGCGACCCGGGAAGCGCTGGGGGACAAAAAGGGGATTCGCCGATACGGCCAAGCTTGGATTCCCATGGACGAGACCCTGGGCCAGGTGGTCCTGGACCTTTCCGACCGTCCTCATCTGGAGTTTCGCGCCGAGTTTCCCGCCCCGAGGGTGGGGAACTTTGATACGGAGTTGGTCCATGAATTTTTCTGGAAACTGGCGCTGGAAGCCCGGATGAATCTCCACGTGATCCTCCATTACGGGCGAAACACCCACCATATGGTGGAATCTCTGTTCAAAGCGCTGGGACGGGCCCTGGACGAAGCGGTTCAGACGGACCCCCGCGTCCAGTCGGTTCCCTCCTCCAAAGGGGTGCTGTGACATGATCGCCATCATCGATTACGGAATGGGGAATCTCTATAGTGTCAGCCGGGCCCTGGAGCGCATGGGCCATCGCCCCCTCATCACTTCCGACCCTGAGGAAATCCGGGAGGCGAGCGGCGCCATCCTGCCGGGTGTGGGGGCTTTTGGTGATGCCATGAAAGAGCTGAAAAAAAGAGGATTGGTGGATGTCATCCGGAAGAGGGCATTGGAAGAGAAAAAGCCGCTCCTCGGAATCTGTCTCGGGATGCAGCTGCTCTTTACCGGGAGCGAGGAACACGGGTATCACCAGGGCCTTAACCTGCTCCCCGGCCACGTGGTCCGTTTTGAAGGGGATTTCAATATTCCGCACATGGGATGGAACGGTCTTCGGTTTAACGGGCCGCACCCACTGCTGAAAGGGGTGGAGGAAGGGTATGCCTATTTCGTCCACTCCTATCATGTCCTCCCGGATAATCCGGAAGATATTCTGGCGGTGACCGATTACCACGGGGAAGTGACGGCCATTGTGGGGCGGAATCACTTGTACGGCATGCAATTCCATCCCGAAAAAAGCGGCGTGACGGGGCGGAAGCTCCTGGAACGCTTTGCGGCTTTATGCAGGGAGGGGGTGAGCTTTCCGTGAATTTTACCGTTTATCCCGCCATCGATCTCCGGGGCGGCCGTTGTGTCCGTCTGTTTCAGGGGGATTACGATCAGGAAACGGTCTATCAGGGGTCTCCTGCATCCATGGCCCGCCGCTGGGAGGCGGAGGGAGCACCCTGGATCCATGTGGTGGATCTGGATGCCGCCAAAACGGGGGAACCCGTCAACCTGTCCGTGATCCGGGACATCGTCGGCTCTGTTGACATTCCGGTCCAGGTGGGAGGCGGTGTCCGGGATGCCGGGCGCCTGGAAACCCTTCTTGACATGGGAGTTTCACGGGTGGTGATCGGTTCTGCCGCCATCGACGACCCCGAATTTGTGGAGAAGGCCCTCGGCCAATACGGGGACCGGGTGGCACTGGGTCTGGACGCCCGGGATGGCCGGGTCGCTACACACGGCTGGCTGGAGGTGTCCGAAATATTGGCGGAGGACCTGGGGAAAGAGATGGTGGCCCTGGGAGCCGAAACCTTCATCTTTACCGACATCTCCCGTGACGGGACCCTGACCGGACCCAACATTCCCGCCGTCCGGTCTCTTGCCATGGCCACCGGGAAGCAGGTGATCGCCTCCGGGGGTGTGAAAAACGTGGGCAACCTGGTGGAATTAGCCCGGTTCCGGGACGAAGGGGTGGCCGGTGCCATTGTCGGCAAAGCGCTTTACACCGGTGATGTCGATCTGAAGGAAGCATTGAACGCGATCAGGGAGAGGAACGAATCATGATTACCAAGCGCATCATCCCCTGTCTCGACGTCAAAGACGGCCGGGTGGTCAAAGGGGTCTCTTTTGTCAACCTCAAGGATGCGGGGGATCCCGTTGAACTGGCTTCGCTCTATGACCGATCCGGTGCCGATGAACTGGTATTTCTGGATATTTCCGCTTCCCATGAAGGAAGAAAAACCATGGTGGAAGTGGTTCGCGAAGCGGCGGGGGTTCTTTCCATCCCATTCACCGTGGGAGGGGGGATCGGTTCCACGGAGGACATGTTCCGCATTTTGAGAGCGGGAGCCGACAAGGTTTCCATCAATACCGCCGCATTGGACAATCCCGCCCTGATCGAGGCCGGTGCCCGCCGCTTCGGAACGCAGTGCATGGTGGTCGCCATCGACGCCCGCTACGATGAAGAGCGGCAGGATTGGGTTGTCTACACCCACGGCGGACGCAACCGTACAGAACGTCGGGCCGTCGAGTGGGCCCGTGAGGCGGTGGAGCGGGGGGCGGGGGAGATTCTGCTCACCAGTATGGATCAGGACGGACAGAAAACCGGATTTGACCTGGAACTGACCGAAGCGGTTGCCGATGCGGTCCGGGTACCGGTGATCGCTTCCGGAGGTGCCGGAGCGCGGGAACATTTCTATGAAGTTTTCACCCGGACCCGGGCGGAAGCGGCATTGGCGGCTTCCATCTTCCACTACCGGGAAGTCCCCCTGGAAGAGCTGAAAGCGTATCTGAAAAAGAAGGGGGTGCACGTCCGGTGAAACAGGAGCTGAATCCCGCCGATGTTCGTTTTGACCGGGACGGACTGATCCCGGCCATCGTTCAGGACGCCGACAGCAAGGAAGTGCTGACCCTGGCCTATATGAACGAAGAATCTCTCCGAAAAACCCTGGAGACGGGGGAAACCTGGTTTTGGAGCCGTTCCCGGCTGGAGCTCTGGCACAAGGGAGCCACCTCGGGAAACACCCAGGAAGTGATCTCCGTCCAACCCGACTGCGACCGGGACGCCCTTCTCGTCCGGGTCAGGCCCCGGGGACCCGCCTGTCACACCGGGGACTATTCCTGCTTCCGGGAGGATGGGAAGGAGAGTTCCCCCGACCGTTTTGCCATCCTCAACACGCTGGAGAGAGTGATCGCCGAGCGGGATATGACGCGGCCGGAAAAATCCTATACGACCTACCTTTTGGAAGAAGGCACGGACAAGATCCTGAAAAAGGTGGGGGAGGAGGCGACGGAAGTGGTCATCGCAGCCAAAAACCGCTCGTCCGAGGAGCTTTCCTGGGAAGCCTCCGATCTTCTCTTCCACCTGTTGGTCCTCTTGAGGGAACAGCAACTCCCCCTGGACCGGGTGCTGGAAGAACTGGAAAAACGCCATGGAGGCGGGAAGTAGGGACCCACGGGTCCCGTTTTGTTTTTTGCAGACGTTGACTGTTGTTCGGGCAACTGGAAGCCGTTGTGATTTATGGTCAGTCTCTCAGAAGAAGGGAAGCGTTTACCCAAAATAGCGACTTTGCGGAGCGGACAGTGCCTGCATCTCTGCAGGACAGCAGCCGGAGCGGCTTTGGGTAAATGCTGCCGCTCACTTTTTCACAACGATTCCAGCTTTTGGTGCGGTTCATCCATGTGTTTTTTGTGGAGAAAAAGTTTTTGTTGAAGCCGCCGGAAGATCCCCACCGTTTATAAGAAAAGAGGAGAAAGAGAAAGGGGGGCGGACCCGAGCTTGACGTTGCTCCTTCTCCTTCCGTACAATAAAGGAAATCCGAGGAATATCCGATTGGAAAAACAACTTGAATATGGAAATACGGTCGGGGTACGGCAGGGGGGGTCCGATGAATTCCAGAGGATTCATGCTCTTTTCCGGCACATCCAACCCGGAGCTGGCGGAGAAAATGGCGGAATGTTTGGATACGGAGCCGGGCAGGGTCAAGATCCGGCGCTTCAAAAGCGGGGAAATTTACATTCATTACGAAGAAAGTGTCCGGAATGCCGATGTCTTTCTGGTGCAGACGATGTCCCGCCCGATCAACGATCATCTCATGGAACTCTTGCTCATGGTGGATGCGGCAAAACGGGCTTCCGCCCGTTCCATCAACGCCGTCATTCCTTATTTCGGCTATGCCCGCCAGGAGAAAAAAGACGCGCCCCGGGAGCCGATCTCCGCCAAGGTGGTGGCGGACTTGTTACATACGGTGGGTGTGAACCGTGTCATCACCATCGACCTCCATGCCCCGGCGATCCAAGGGTTTTTCAACATCCCGATGGATCACCTGACAGCTCTGGACCTGATGACCGAATATCTGAAGAAAAAGCGGATCGAGAATCCCGTGGTGGTCTCGCCGGATGCCGGCCGTGCGAAGACGGCGGAAAAACTGGCCACCTATCTGGATGCCCCCTTCGCCATCATGATGAAGAAACGCCCTCAACATAACGAAGCCAGTATCACTCATATCGTCGGAAAGGTGAGCGGGCGCACTCCGATCATCATCGAGGATATCATCGATACAGGCGGTACCATTGTCAGTGTGATCGAAGGGCTTCGGGAGAAGGGCGCCCGGGCCGCCACCGTCTGTGCCACACATCCGGTATTCTCCGGTGATGCGGTCCGCAAACTGGATCATCCCGCAATCCGGGAAGTGGTGATCACCGATACCGTCCCGACCGCAGGAAAGACGCTGCCGGAATCTTTTACGGTTCGGTCGGTGGCCCCCCTTTTGGCCAAAGCGATCCGGTTGATTGAGCGGGGCGGTTCCATCAGCACCCTTTTCAGGGCGGGTATGTAATCTTCCGCAGGATATGGTATACTTTTCAGCAACGCGTATGCAATGACCTCAAAACCCTGTTGTTGGGTGGGGAATGCGATGAA
This sequence comes from Melghirimyces profundicolus, assembly GCF_003054245.1. Classification (GTDB taxonomy): domain Bacteria; phylum Bacillota; class Bacilli; order Thermoactinomycetales; family DSM-45169; genus Melghirimyces; species Melghirimyces profundicolus. Next base: position 50,218 of record NZ_QBKR01000011.1, on the reverse strand, counting down.
AAAACAGCATGCAGACGTTAAGAGGCAGGCCAAAGGGCGCAAGGTAGTGAGGCTCCGTTTGGACGCCGGCTTTTTCTTCGAGCGGGCCGTCCGTTCTTTGGACCGCCATCGCTACGATAAAGCGTTGAAGTATTTTCGGCTGGCCGTGGAGAAGGAACCGGAGAATCCGGTCAACCAGTGCAACCTGGCCGGAATCCTCTCCGAAATGGGCCGCTTTGAAGAATCCAACGAAGTTTTGGAGACCATCCTGACCGAGGTGGATCCGGATCTGCTGGAGTGTTGGTTCTACATGGCCAACAACGCAGCCAACCTGGAAGATTTTGAGCTTGCCGAAGAATGTCTGATCCGATATCTCGAAGAAGATCCCGGGGGTGAGTTCGCGGCCGAGGCGGAAGAGATGTTGGAAATGCTGGCCTATGAATTGGGCCGGCAACCCCGCCGGCCGCAAGCGAAGCCGAAGCAGGAGTGGCTGAAAAGGCACGACGAAGCCCGTCGATATCTGGAAGCGGGGCAGTTTTTGCAGGCCAAAGAAGTACTGGAGAAACTGGTCGAAGAATATCCCGATTTCCACGCGGGCATGAACAATCTGGCTTTGGCTTATTATTACGCCGGGGATGTGGATAAAGCCGTGGACACGATTGACCGTGTCCTCACCGCCGATCCCAACAACCTTCATGCCCTCTGCAATCTGGCCGTCTTTCTCCAGCACCGCGGGGACCGGGAAAATCGGAACCGGCTGGTGGCAATGTTGAAAAAATGGGTGCCTTTCCATTCCGAACACACCTATAAATTGGCAACCACCCTCGGGATCCTGGGGGAACATGAAGGGGCATACCGCCTGTTCCGGCAACTTCTGAAACGGGAGGAACGGCCCGATCCGAGCCTGTACCATTATGCGGCTGCCGCCGCTTTGAACACAAAACGGTTTGACCGGGCACGAAATTACTGGAGAATGGCCAGGGATCTGGATCCCGGTTCGGAGATCCCCGTCTTCTATCTCAACCAATTGGACCACTGGGAGCCATTTCCGCCGGAGAACGTTCCCACGGTGAGCTATCAGTACCAGCTGCCCTTCGAAGAACAACTGATACAGCTGGACCGTCAACAGAATACCTTGCCTGACCAGATCCGGCAAAATCCCCTGATCCGTTCTTCGTTTTTCTGGGCCCTGAATCACGGGGACAAAGAAACGAAACTCCAGGTTTTGCAAGTGTTTGAGTGGATTGCCGACCGGGAAGTGGAACAGGTCCTCCGGAGCTTCCTGATGAAACAGGATGAAGAGGATGAATTGAAACGGATCGCCCTCTACGTCCTTCAGCAAATGGAGGCTAAGGGGCCTTACCGGGCCATACTCGGCGGCCGGGAACTGACCATCCCCCCCTGTGAACTGACCCGGGAACTTCCGGTTTGGCTGAAGGCTTGGGAAAAGGTGTTGGAGTGTTGTCTGAACGGGATGGACGGTCTGTATGACATCAGTCAATTAAACGATGCCCAGATCATATGGGCCGAGTTTCTTCGAAAGAATCACGCCAACCTTCCCAAGATCCGCAAAGTGGAAGGTTGGGCGGCCGCATTGGAATACGTGGTCGCCCGGCTTCACGGAATCGCGATTACGCAGGAATCGGTGGCCCGAAAACACGAGGTCTCCTCCTCCACCGTCGGTCGGCATGTACGGGTATTGGAGAAGACGTGCCGGGTGACAAGAGACGGTTCCCGATTTTCCTGGAGCTCCAAGTAGAGCCCAAGGGGGGAGAGTCGTGGAAAAACTGGACAACAACACGTTCCGCCCTTTCATCTCCAGCGGGGAAAAAGTGGTGGAGTTCAGCGCTTCATGGTGTTTTGACTGCAAACGGATCAAGTTTTTCATGCCCGATTTGGAAACCCGGTTCGGGAAAACCTTCCGGTTTGGGGAATTGGATGTGGACGAAGCCCGCAAGATCGCTGAGGAATTCGGTGTCAAAGGCGTGCCTGCGTTCATCGTTTTCCGTGAAGGGGTGGAGATCGCACGGCTTCGCAGCAGGGAAGCGAAAAAGGAAGAAAACATCCCTCTGTTTCTGGAGCGGGTGATGATGGACAACAAGTCTCCGGCATGAACGGAGACTTTTTTTGAGGTTTGAAAACCGAGCCCGGGGGTAATAATCTATTCGGTTCTGGCAGGTGCTTGACTTGACCGGGCACCGGGCGATATGATGGATGCTGGAAAGGATGCCCAGCAAACGGAACCTTTGTTTCTATTTTCACCTTGAGATTCCGAGGCGAAGGTTGTGTACAGATGGGAAACAAATTGTCGAGTCTGTTTGACCGGGAAATTTCCTCGCTGATCATCCCCGGTGAACAGGTGGTCACCGTTCATCCCGATTGGACACTGGAACGGGCGCTGTTGGTCCTGACCCGAAGGGGATATGCTTCCGTTCCCGTCATTAATGAGGAGGGAAAAGTGGACGGGGTGATCAGCAAAACCAATATTCTGGATTTTATGCTGAACCGTAACGACTTCCGCTTTCACCGTCTGGATGAGTTCCAAGTCCGGGATGCCATGAACCAGAACCATTCCGGGATCCTGCCCAATTCGATCTTTTCCTTTGCCTTCGATGTGTTGCTGGACCGTCCCTATATTCCGATCATCGACCTCAACAACCGTTTTTTGGGAATCCTGACCCGGAGGGTGTTGATGGAGAAGGTGACGGAGTATTTTCAACAGGAGTTTCTGGAAAATATGGCACTGAAGCAAAAGAAGAGCCGTACCCCCTGAAGAAATATCAACGGCCGCCGGGAGTGTTGGTCTCTCCCGGCGGTACTCATGTATAATGGGAATGGGGAACCGCGCGCTTTTCTTCGACTCCCAACGGCTGCGGGTTGCGTCCAACCCGCTTTTTTTCTTGAGGGGGAGTTTTCACGGCAGAGGTGAATCGGATGCAGCGTGTTGCGAATTGTTTACTGATACAGAACGGGCAGGTGTTGCTCCTGAAGAAACCCCGACGCGGGTGGTGGGTCGCCCCCGGCGGAAAGATGGAACCATCGGAAACCGTATTGGAGACCGTGTGCAGAGAATACCGCGAGGAGACGGGGCTGATGCTGGAAGCCCCCTCCTTGTGCGGCGTCTTTACCATGTGTGTGGAAAAACAAGGGCGTCTGGAGAAGGAATGGATGTTGTTTACCTTTCGTGCAGACCGCTGCCGGGGGGATCTGTTGGAGCGGTCGGAAGAAGGGGAACTGTGCTGGCAACCGCTGGAGGCGGTGCCGAATCTCCCGACTTCCGGCATGGATCACGAGATCTTGACCCGGTTGCTGAAAGACTCCAAAATGTTGATCGGACGGATGGTATATAACCCAAATGAAGAACTGCTTCACCACAACCTTCCGTGAGAGGGACGGATACTGTCCCGGCTTGACCCCTTTTGTCCAATCGAGTATATTCATACCAAGTTTAGCGACAACCAAAGAAAGATTGAACTCATCTCGAAGGAAAGGGATCGGGAAAACCATGGGGAAGAGATTCATCGGAATCGATGTGGGCGGGACCACGATGAAGTTGGGGGTGGTGGATGAGAGAGGCCGCCTTCTCCACAAGGCCGAGACACCCACCCCGTCCGACGGGCAAGCGGGTCTGTCCCAAATGGCTTTCCAAGCGAGACGCATTGCCGGGGAAGCCGGGATTTCCTGGGAGCAAGTAGCCGGACTCGGATTGGGGTTGCCGGGATTCCTGGACATCCCTGCAGGGAAAATCATTCGCCTGACCAACCTCCCTTGGGAAAACATGCCGGTGAAAGATCACTTGGAGGCGGAACTGAACATTCCCGTCGCCATCGACAACGATGCCAACGTGGCCGCTTTGGGAGAGGCTTGGAGCGGCGCCGGCGCCGGATTGCAAGACTTGGTCTGCATCACTCTCGGCACCGGAGTCGGAGGCGGGGTCATCACCGGTCGACGACTGGTTCACGGTGTTTCCGGTCTGGCGGGGGAAATCGGACACATCCGGGTGGAAGAGGACGGAGCTCTCTGCGGCTGCGGCCAACGGGGATGCGTGGAAACGGTTTCCTCCGCCACGGGTATGGTCCGCCTGGTGAAAGAGGCAGTCGCCGAAGGGAGAAAATCGCAGCTGGAAGTCCAGGTGCGGGAGGGGACGATCTCAGCCCGCGATATCTTTGAGGCGGCCGATAAAGAGGACCCTGTGGCCCTGACGGTGATCGACCGGGCGACCGATGCACTGGCGAAGGTGATGTCCATTCTTTCCGTGGTGTTGAACCCCGCCGCCTTTATCATCGGAGGTGGGGTCTCCCGGGCGAAGGAGCGGCTTTTTTCGCCCCTGCGCCGAGCCTATGCCCGTCACACCCTGGCTCATGCGGCCGCCGGTGTCCGCATTCTGCCCGCCGAACTGGGAAACGATGCCGGTTTGATCGGAGCCGCGGGTTTGACGGCAAAGTGGGAAACCTTGGGCTGAGTGTTCATATAATAAACGGACGGAAGGCGGGTGACGGGAGATGGCTTCCGAAAACAAAGAGATCAACCTGGTGGTGATCACCGGTGTGTCCGGGGCTGGCAAAACCGTTGCGTTGCAAAGCCTGGAGGATCTTGGTTTCTTCTGCATCGATAACCTGCCGCCCGTTTTGCTCCCGAAACTGGCCGAACTGCTGGAACAATCCGGCGGACAGCTCCAAAAAGCCGCCCTGGTGATTGATCTGAGAGGTCGGGAATTTTTCTCCTCGTTGTTCGAGTCCCTGGACACCTTGGAAAAACACCACGGGATTCATTACCAGATCCTTTATCTCGATGCGGGCGACCAGGTGCTGGTTCGCCGGTACAAGGAAACCCGCCGGCGGCATCCGCTCTCTCCGGAGGGGACGCCGATGGACGGCATCCGGCTGGAGCGGGAGCTCCTCGAAGAGATCAAAGGCCGGGCCCATCAGATTATTGATACCAGCCAGTTGAAACCGGCTCAGCTGAAAGAAAAGATAGTGGCCCGGTTCCATCAGACGGACCAAAACCGGTTGGCCGTCACGTTCCAAAGCTTCGGATTCAAGTACGGGATCCCGATCGATGCGGATCTGGTGTTCGATGTCCGGTTTTTGCCCAACCCCCATTATGTTGAGTCGCTGAAACCCGGGACCGGCAAAGATCAGGATGTTTACGATTACGTAATGAAATGGGAAGAGACACGGCAATTCCTTGATAAACTGACCGATATGCTTTCCTTCCTCCTTCCCCATTATCACCGGGAAGGAAAGACCAGCCTGGTGGTGGGGATCGGCTGTACTGGAGGAAAACACCGCTCTGTCGCCGTTGCCGAATATCTGAATCGGCAATTCTCGGAGCATGAACAGACCCGTGTCGCGCATCGGGACATCCAGAAGAGCGGCTGAGGGTTTCAAAGAGGTGTCCATTCTTGAAAACAAGGGAAATCGCCGGCAGGAAACCGCGACTGGTTGTGGTTGGAGGGGGGACCGGTCTGGCCGTGATGTTGCGCGGCTTGAAGGAACTTCCCGTCGAAATCACGGCGATTGTCACCGTTGCGGACGACGGGGGGAGTTCGGGGCGGATCCGGACCGACCTTCGGATGCCTCCGCCGGGGGACATACGGAATGTATTGGTGGCACTGGCCGATACGGAACCGCTTTTGGAAAAGGTGCTTCAGCACCGTTTTCGGAACGGGAACGGCTTGGCCGGGCACAATCTGGGAAACCTGATGATTGCGGCCCTGAAAGAAATCACCGGAGACTTCAATCATGCCATCCAATACATGAGCCGGGTGTTGGCGGTGCGGGGTCAGGTGTTGCCGTCGACGGAAGAGGAAGTGGTGCTGTGCGCCGAGATGGATGACGGAACGGTGGTGAAGGGGGAGTCACTGATCCCCAAAGCGGGCAAAAAAGTCCGCCGCGTCTACCTCGAACCGGAGGAAGCCCACCCGTTGCCCGAGGCGTTGAAGGCCATCGAGGAAGCCGACGGAATCATCATCGGTCCTGGAAGCTTGTACACCAGCATTCTCCCCAATTTGCTGGTCAAGGGAATGGCAGAGGCCATCCACCGGTCCGCGGCGAAGAAAATTTATATCTGCAACGTCATGACTCAGGCAGGCGAAACGGACGACTATACGGCCTCCGATCATGTGTCCGCCATCGTGGATCATGTAGGGGAAGGGTTTTTCGATGTGGTGATCGTCAACAACAAAGTTCCGCCGCCCGCCGTATTGAAGCGTTACGCGGAGGAAGGGGCGGCCATGGTCCGGGCGGACGTGGAAGTGTTGGAGGCTTTTGGTTGTCAGGTCATTGCGGATGATCTCATGCAGATCGAAACCGTGATCCGTCATGATGCCGCCAAACTGAACCGTTGGATCGTCAATCTGGTTCACCCGTGAAAACCGTGGGAACCGGAAATTGAAGGAAGTGATGGACATGTCCTTTGCATCCGCCACCAAACAGGAGTTGACACGAACCGAGACCGGCTCCTGCTGCCGCCGGGCTGAACTTTCGGCATTGGTGCGAATGAACGGAACCATCCAGATCGGGAACGGTCGGATCGGTCTGGAAGTAACCACGGAAAACAACTCGATCGCCCGCCGAACCTACAGCCTGATGAAAAAGCAATATCGGCTGCAACCGGAAGTGCTGATCCGGAAAAAAGCCCGGTTGAAGAAAAACAATACCTACGCGATCCGTATTTTCACCGGTGCGGAAAAAATTCTCCGGAATTTGCACATACTGGGGGAAGGGCTGGAAAGAATCGGCGGAATTCACCCGGCGTTGGTGAAAAACGAGTGCTGTCGCCGCGCCTATCTTCGGGGGGCATTTTTGGCGGGGGGGTCGGTCAACAATCCCGACAGCGGTTCCTACCACCTGGAGATTGTGACCGCCTACGAGGACCACAGTCAGCACCTGTGCGACCTGATGAACCGTTATCATCTTCATGCCAAATGGCTCGAACGAAAAAAAGGGTTTGTCGTTTATATAAAAGAAGGGGATAAAATCGGCGAATTCCTCAGCATTATCGGTGCCCATCGCACCCTGTTCGCCTTTGAGGACGTCCGCATCATGAAAGACATGCGAAACTCGGTCAACCGGCTTGTCAATTGTGAAACGGCAAACCTGAACAAGACGATCCAGGCTGCCATGAGACAGGTGGAAAACATTCGGCTCATCGAGCAAGAGCTGGGTCTGGATCAATTGCCGGATCGGCTCAGGGAAGTGGCGGAGGCGCGGCTCCGGCATCCCGAAGTCAGCCTTACGGAACTGGGACAGATGTTGCCCAAAAAAGTGAGCAAGTCGGCGATTAACCACCGTTTGCGAAAGCTGGACCAAATCGCCGGGAAACTGAAAGTCAAATCCGAGTGATAAGTGATCCGACTCAGGTTCCCTGAGATTCTCATATCAACCAATTCAACCCAGGAGGGATCCCTATGGCTGAGAAAAACGTTACCGTCCAATTGAAAACAGGTTTGCATGCCCGTCCGGCCGCACTGTTCGTCCAGGAAGCCAATAAGTATTCATCGGAGATTTTTATCAGCAAAGACAGCAAAAAAGTGAACGCGAAAAGCATTATGGGGATCATGAGCTTGGCCGTGTCCAACGGTGCCGAAATCACCATCTCCGCCGAAGGTTCCGACGCGGAGGAAGCGGTGGAGGCTCTGTCGGCCATCGTCAGCAAGGAAGAGATCTGAAGGGACGGTTTGTCCCCGCTGAGCCGCTGCCCCTTGGTGGCGGCTCGTTTTTATGTCAGCACATAAAAGCGGTTTGGTGGGGATTATTATTGGATAGAGAAGCATTGTATATCGATCTGTCTCGGGAAAGGGGGCAGGAACCATGGAAGGACATTCCGTAACCTCTCTCATGATTGTAGTGATCGCAGCTTTCCTGGTCCCCATTCTCCTTCACCGGCTCCGTTGGAACGCAGTTCCGGTGGTTGTGGCCGAAATTGCAGCGGGGCTGGTGCTGGGGGAAAGCGGATTGAAATTGATACAGGAAGACCAGGTGCTGGAACTCCTCTCCATGCTCGGCATTATCTATCTCATGTTTTTAACCGGGCTGGAAGTGGACTTTGATCTGATCCAGAAAAGCCGAAAACAATCGGGTTCGGCCAATCCTCTGCTGATCGGTGTGATCAGCTTCGCGGCCATTTTCGCGGCCTCCCTGGTTCTGGCCTGGTTATTGAGCCTCATCGGTTATGTGACGGATATCTTTTTCATGACACTGATCATATCCACGATTTCGGTCAGTGTGACCATGCCGGTGTTGAAAGACAAAGGGTTGTTGCAGAGCGCCCTCGGCCAATCCATCCTGTTGACCGCCGTCATCGCCGATTTCTTTACCATGATGTTGCTGGCGGTGCATGTCTCCTTCCGTCGATCTTCGGAAGGGGAGGGCTTCTCCAACATCCTGCTTCTGTTTCTGCTGTTTGTCGTTTTTTTCGTGGTCTACCGGCTGATCGTCGCGGCCCGTCCGAGGAAATGGTTGGAGAAAATACAACGGGAGACGATTTCCCTCGGAACCCGCGGTGTATTCGCTCTGATCCTCTTTTTCGTTTCCCTTTCCGAGGGAGTGGGAGCGGAAAACATACTGGGGGCGTTTTTGGCCGGGGTGATTCTCTCGTTGATTTCACCCGAAAAAAGCTTTGTGAAGCAGCTGAACGCTTTCGGATTCGGTTTCCTGATCCCGATTTTCTTTGTTATGGTGGGAGCGAGGCTGGATCTGCCCGGGATGTTCGGGGACCCGAAAGCCCTGGTCATGTTATGCTTGTTTTTGCTCGCTTTTTATCTCTCCAAGTTGATCGTCATCCCCGTCTTCCGGCGTTGGTTTACCTGGAAGGAGTCGGTTGCCTCCGGAATCTTTCTCAGTTCCACACTGAGCCTGGTGATTGCCGCCGCAGCGGTTGGGATGAGCCTCGGCATCATCGACAACACCACAAACACGGCCCTCATCCTGGCAGCGGTGGTGACGGTGATCACCTCCCCGATCATTTTCCAGCGGGTGGTTCCCGACGCCAAAGTCAGTTCCCGAATTTCCAGGGTGTCGATCATCGGGTTCAATGCCGTCACGTTGAAATTGGCCCAAGATCTGAATCAAGACGGTTACGATGTGACGCTTTACGGCTCCGACAAGACCAATCTGGAGCCGGTTCACCGGTATCCGTATCCGGTGGTGGAATTGGATTCGGGTTCGCTGGAAGAACTGGAAAAGGAACAGGTTTTCGACAAAGACATTCTGGTGGCTTTCACCAATGATGACGACCGGAACTTCCAGATTGCCCGGGAAGCCGAGAACCGGGGGGTCGGTCAGGTGATCGCCCGGGTGGAAAAAAAGAAGACGTTGCCCGAAAACAGCAAGATCCATTTGGTTTCCAGCTTTTTCTCCAACATGACATTGGTGAAAGCATGGATCGAATACCCTTCGGTCATCAATCTGGTTACCACGGAAGGACACCTGCAGGAAATCCCGATGATGAACGAACAGTATCATTTGATGCGAATCCGCGATCTGGCGATACTGGGGGATTCCCTGGTTCTCCGCATTCTGCGGGATAACGAAGTGATTATTCCCCACGGGGATACAGTTCTGCAACTGGGGGACCGGCTGATTGTCAGCGACACCCCCGAGCATGTTCAACGTCTCCGCCGGAAGCTGAGCGGTTGATGGTGCATTTGAGAAGGATGGCTTGGACAAAAACCTGAAAAGCCGGGCGCCGGTCCTTATGGGCCGGCGCCCGGCTGGGTCTGGTCATCATTTTTTTATCTCCACAGGTCTTGGTCTTCCTGATCCTATATTACGGCGGGGTATGCATGGATGACAATAGACGAAAGGTTGTTTTCTCAGAGTGAACGGACTAGTCAATAGGTCCGAGAGTAAGATGGAAAACCCCCGACGGATCGGTCGGGGGTTTCCGGTTACCGTCGGTTGAGAGCGCTGACCGCGTTCACCAGACCGAAACCGCTTTGAGCGTCGTAGCCTTTCTGGTAGAGATCCTCAGCGGATTGTTGCAGGATGGATTTCACTTCACTCGGGGAAAGCCGGTTCTTCCCGTGCTTGGCGATCACGACACCGGCTGCACCCGCCGTTTTGGGGGCGGCCATGGAGGTTCCGCCGTACCAGGCGTACCCGTGTCCGGTCACGTTCCCGTTTTCCACCACCGGAACGGTGCTGAGGCACAGATAAGTGTGGTCCCGCCCCTCCCCGGTTTCCGGGTTGTAATCGGGGCCGAGATCCCCGCCGGGAGCCATCAGGTCGATCTTGCCCACTCCGTAGTTGGAGTAGAAGGTGAGTTCTTTATCCTTGTTGCCGGCGGACACCCGGATTAAAAGGTTGCTGGCCGGGTTTCGGTGGGTGGCGCCTTTGTCATCGCCCCCGTCATCGAAGTGGTGGGTCAGACGGGCCGGGTTGCTGATATCCGCCGCGGCGTTTCCCGCTGAACCGACCACGGTGACTCCCTTTTCGTGGGCGTAGGCGATCGCTTTTTTAAAGAGGTTGATATCCGCCATGTACTGATCCGGGCTGCCGTCGGGGTCCTGAAGGAAAACGTAGGAACCGAGGCTCATGTTCATCACGTCGTAATCCCGGTCCGCCGCGTAGCGGATCGCATCCACGATCCAGGAGGTGGGGGCGCCGCCTTCTTTGGGGAATACTTTCAGAGCGGCAATCCCCAGCTGGGGACCGACTCCCAGCACCGCTCCGTCAGCGGCGATGGATCCCGCCACGTGGCTCCCGTGCCCTCTCACATCCTGGGGAGACTCCCCCGGTACGAAGGACTTGACATCCACGATGGAGTCCCGGAGATCCGGGTGTTCCAGGTCCACTCCCGTATCGATCACGGCGACCACCACATCTCTGGAGCCTTTGCCGGCAGGGAGGTTCCAGCTTTCACCGTTTTGGGTGACCTGTTGGATATCCCACTGGTACGGTTCATAGAGGGGGTGGTCTCCGGTGCTTTCCAAGGGTTGGCGTTCGATCGCCGTTTCCTGAACGATCCGCTGCTCCACCCCGGCGCTCGCGACATCTGCATCCTTGCGGATTTCGGAAAGAAAATCAGAGTCGGAGGAGCTGGCCTTGATATAGGAGAGACCCGGATCCTCCTTCAGCACTGTTCCCCCGGCCCGTTCCACCGTCTGACGGGCATCGGAAGGCAGACCTTCTCCTTCGAAGTTGATCAGGTAGGTCTGGGTCTCCGCTGCCGCCGCCGCAGGCAGGGAGGAGGCGGGAAGCACGACCGCCAGTACCGCCAGCGACATGAAAGCGAGAAGCTTTTTCATGAATTGGACCCCCTTTCATAAGTTGGGAATGTCCGGTTTCAGACCGAACAGTGGTACCATTCGGTCCCGGCCTCCCGGAATCCTTTATTGAAGCAAAAAAAACAGGCCGGGCGGCCTGTCTGGGCGGATGGGCGTCATGGATTTTTTGGTTCCGGAAAAACAGAGCTTCAAATTCTCAAGTTGTCACGCAGGGCGGTTCGTAAAAGGATCGGTCCGGAACACGGCATCCGTTGCCTTGATGAAATCTTCCTTACCCGAAAGGAATCGGGATCTGCTGTGGAGACTGCCGGATCTCCCGTCAACTGTCCGGTTGTTACTTTCCGATGATGGGGCTCCGCTGAAAGCCGAAGAGGGCAAATCCCAACAGGATCAGATGCAGTCCCAAAGCAGCGGGAAAAGTATCGGCGGAGGTGTCCGGCATGGGACCTCCCTTTTCCTTTTGGCCGCTGTTCAAGTTCTCCAGAGTGCCGGATTCCTCTTCCTGTTCGGGAGCTTTTTTCGTGGACTTTTCGGGGTTCTCAGCGTTTCCTTTTCCTTCATCTGCGGAAGGAAGGACAGCGTCATCCTCCCCGGAGGCTGCTTTCCCGGCCGTTTCCCCCGATTTTTTAAGCTTGTTCACCACTTCCGCAAAGCCGCAATCTTTCAATGGAACTTTATTCGAGTCGGATTGCGTTTCAGCGGGTTGGAATTGGAAACAACCGTCCAGATCGATGGACCTGGAGCCGTCCTTGCCGTAAAAGACAGCGATGAGCTGATAGTTCCTTCCGGGTACCAGGTCTTCATATTCCGCGGTGAATTTTTTCGCCCCGGCGCTTTCAGGGGAACTTTGCTCCTGACTTCCGTTCAACGTGAGAACCCAGGTTCCCTGAGGGTGCGTCGCCTCGGGGAGGGCGACCTCAACAACATGTTTGTCGCCTTTGGTGTAGTAGACGGCATTCATGGAAGATGCGGCATTCTCCCGGGAAGATTCGGCAAAGGCTGCCGGTGCTGTGATGAGAGCCAACACGAATAACATCAAAGTGAGAGCGGCAGTTCTCAATGCTTATCCTCCTCAGCACGGCCCATCGCTTACCCAAAGTAAGCGTAACACATCCAAAGGAGGAAAAGCAATTGAATTCTGAATGAAGAAACACTAAAAATTCAATGATGATACGGGGTTTGGCTTTCAGCACAAAAGGAGGAAAAATCAGATAAAGATTCTTTTCACCGGAAAAAGCGGCCGGCGAAGGAAAAAAACATGACCAAGGCCACGATGACGGCCACCCAGAACAAATACCGTTCCTGTCTGTCAAAGGGGTTCATCTTTATCCCACCTCCGGGCTGAACAAAAAACCCCCGGAAAGGGGGTTGGTGTTCCGTTATTTTTTCGTTTGGATCTGTTGTTCGATGATCTTGTCGATCAACCCGTACTCTTTCGCTTCCTCCGCTGTCATGAAGTGGTCCCGGTCCGTATCCTGCTCAATTTTTTTCAGGGGTTGGCCTGTCTGTTCGGAAAGGAGTTTGTTCAGTCGCTCCTTCATGCGCAGGATGCGCCGGGCGCTGATCTCAATGTCCGAGGCCTGCCCCTGAGCTCCCCCAAGCGGCTGGTGGATCATGACTTCGCTGTTGGGCAACGCAAAGCGTTTTCCCTTGGTCCCCGAGGATAGCAGGAAGGCGCCCATGGAGGCGGCCATGCCGATACAGATCGTCTGGATGTCGCATTTCACGTGTTGCATCGTGTCATAGATGGCAAAGCCGGCGGAGATGGAGCCGCCCGGGGAGTTGATGTAAAGCTGAATATCCTTGTTGGGGTCTTCGGTCTGCAGGAACAGAAGCTGAGCCACCACCGTGTTGGCGACAGCGTCGTTGATTTCGCTTCCCAGGAAAATGATGCGGTCTTTCAAAAGGCGGGAGTAAATATCGTAGGAACGTTCGCCCCGGTTGGTCTGTTCCACAACGTAGGGTATCAAGTTCATCCTGGTTCCTCCTCTTCGGGTGGATCAAAATGTAGTATCATCATAACCCGGGATCCGACCTATGGTCAAGATAGGTCAAACACGGGTGAAGAAAAATGGCAACCGAGTTGGATTCGGTTGCCATCTCGTTTGGTGCGCCTACCAGGATTCGAACCTGGGCACCTGGTTCCGGAGACCAGTGCTCTATCCCCTGAGCTATAGGCGCACGATATTGCGGTGCTTGAAAGCCAACGACAAATGTTATTATAACGAACCATCGTCCCAAATGCAAGGGGGGAAGATGAAAGTCGGATTTGCGGCAATTGTCGTGGAGATGGCAACCGTCAGGGGTTATACAGTTTCATGAAGGAATGGAGTATGTGGTATTCGGAAGTATAAAGTCCCATATCGAAACCATTGTGCTAAAATGGAAGATGACAAACAGATTCCCTGTTTTCAGTGTACCCGGTTTTGTTCGGTTCAAACCTCCTTTTTATCCCGGAAAAGAGGCTCCTGCCCTGCATGAAAGGCGGAAGGGCACACATATACTGAAACACGCGGAGGTGACGGAGATGGCTCTTTCCATGGGTTACGGTTTGGTTCAGGAGCAACAGATGAAGCTGGTGATGACCCCGGAGCTGCGGCAGGCGATTCAGGTTTTGCAGCTTTCGGCGTCGGACCTTATACAGTATATACAGGAGCAGGCGATTGAAAACCCGGTATTGGAAATGGATGATACGGAAAGGGAACCGGTGATGGAGGATCCGACATCCATGTCGTCCGAGCACCTGGCGGATTGGGGATCCTTCATGAGAGGGAATGCGGGTTCGTACCCAAGGTCCACCTTCACATGGGAAGAAGATGGTGAAAATCCCGTTGAACGGATCGCCGACACGGATAACAGCCTGGCCGCACTGCTGGAGGAACAGATCCGATATTTGACGGTGGATGCCCATACCCGGAAAATTTGTGAGTACATCATCGGAAACTTGGATGGCGACGGATATCTGAGGGTGGATTTTAAAGAATGTTGTAAGCGCTTTAATTGGACGGAAGAGGATTTCGAAAGGGCGCTCGGGGTGGTTCAAACCCTGGACCCCGCGGGGGTGGGGGCCCGGAGTCTCGCGGAATGTCTGGGTCTTCAACTTTCCCGGAAGGGGGAAAAGGATCCGGTGATTTTCCGGATCGTGGAGTCCCATCTCCGGGATCTGGCGGAGGGAAAGGTCAAACAGGTGGCCGAACGTCTGGGCTGTTCCGTTCGGGAAGTTCAGCGGGCGGCGGATCAAATTCGGAAACTCAATCCCCGTCCCGGTCTCGCTTGTCACGGGAGCAGTCCCCGCTATATCTTTCCCGACGTCACCGTTCGGGAATTTGACGGGGAATACGAGGTGTCCGTCAACGAAAGTTACATCCCCCGGCTGGGGATCAGCACCCATTATGAACGGATCTTGCGAAGCGACGATGAAGGGTCCCGGCAGGCAGTCACTTACATCAAAGATCGGATCCAGTCGGCCATGTGGCTGCTCAAGAGCATCGAGCAGCGGCGAAACACCCTTTACAGGGTGACGCGGGCCATTGTCGATTTCCAAAAAGACTTTTTCCGGTACGGGGTATCCCATCTGAAGCCCCTGACCCTCAGGGAGATTGCGGAGGCCGTGGAGTTGCACGAATCCACCGTCAGCCGGGCCACCCGCCACAAATATATGCAGACCACGCGGGGGCTGTTTCCCTTCCGCTATTTTTTTCCCGCAGGATTAAGCAGTCGGGGCGGAGGAATCACTTCGTCCAAAAGTGTAAAGGATAAGCTGGAACGGATCATTGAAAACGAGGATAAAAAGAAACCCCTGTCCGACCAAAAAATCGCCGACTTCCTCAAAGATCACGGCATTCGGATTTCCCGCCGCACGGTGGCCAAATATCGGGAGGAGATGGGGATCGCATCTTCCCAGGCACGGCGGAGGTTTTGACAACTGAACGAGGGTCGACGGGGGGGCGGGACGGGAAAGGGAA
Organism: Melghirimyces profundicolus; assembly: GCF_003054245.1. Taxonomy (GTDB): domain Bacteria; phylum Bacillota; class Bacilli; order Thermoactinomycetales; family DSM-45169; genus Melghirimyces; species Melghirimyces profundicolus. The sequence goes on along the minus strand of NZ_QBKR01000011.1, from coordinate 35,044 downwards.
TAGTAAATCAAAGAGAAGCCCCCGCTCCGCTTTTTTCCTTGTCAAAGGATTTCGGCTGGTATAGAATCCAAATTGGAAGCTCCGTCTTTTTTTTTGGGCCGGATGGGACGAATTTCGCTACGTGGGACATTTTTTGTCCCGGGAGGTACGGGGGATGAAATCGATACTTGAATTGCAGCGTCAATTACTTCCCGATCTGCTCGAGGTGATGCGAAAGCGGTATGAAGTGTTGCGTCACATCCGGTTGATGCAGCCTGTTGGCCGGCGAAGCCTCGCTTCGGCCCTGGCCATGACGGAACGGGTGCTCCGAAGCGAAGTCGATTTTTTGAAAGATCGGGGACTGGTCCGGATCGAGGCGGTTGGTATGAGCCTGACTCCCCTGGGTGCGGATTTGGTATCCGATTTGGAACCCATCATTAAAGATCTGTTTGGACTGACGGAACTTGAAATCCGACTCGCCCGTGTTCTCCGCCTGAAAAAAGCGGTTGTGGTTCAAGGGGATTCCGACCAGTCCGATTGGGTTAAAAAGGAAATGGGGCGCGCGGGGGTCCGGCTGTTGAAGCAGACGGCCCGTCCGGGGCAGGTGGTGGCTGTCGCGGGAGGCACCACCGTGGCCGCTGTCGCCGAAATGATGAAAGCTTCTCCCGCATTGAGGGAGAGTATCTTCATTCCGGCACGGGGCGGCCTGGGGGAAGAGGTGGAGCTGGAGGCCAACTACATCACTTCGCTGATGGCTCAGAAAGCGGGCGGCCGTTACCGTCTGATGCACGTGCCCGAGCAACTGAGTCATGAAGCCTATGACACGCTCATCCGGGAACCGCACATTCAGGAAGTACTGGAGTTGGTGCGGTCGGCCCGTATTGTGGTGCACGGCATCGGGGATGCTACTACCATGGCGACGAGACGGAAATCCTCCCCCGAACTTTTGAGGTTGCTGCAAGAAAAAGGAGCGGTGGGCGAGGCCTTCGGTTATTACTTTAACCGAAAAGGCGAGATCGTCTATCGCGGACGGAGCCTGGGTCTCAGTCTGGAAGATCTGGAGAATGTGGAGATGACGATTGCTGTCGCCGGCGGGGCCGGTAAAGCCGAGGCCATCGCTGCGGTCTGTCCGGTCTCGGGACGGGACACGTTGATTACGGATGAGGCTGCAGCGCGCGCCATCCTCAAACAACACGGTTGATTAATTGTTTCCTTACATCATCATTTGATTACACACGGAGGGATCTGTATGGCAACCAAAATCGGAATCAACGGATTTGGACGAATCGGTCGGGCGGTGTTTCGTGTCGCTATGGAACACCCGGAGCTGGAAGTCGTGGCCATCAACGATCTGACCGATGCCCAAACCCTGGCTCACCTTCTCAAATACGACTCTGTCCACGGCCGTTATGACGGTACGGTGGAAGTTTCCGATGAAGGGCTCATGGTAAACGGCAAGCAGGTGAAAGTGCTGGCAGAACGGGATCCCGCTCAACTCCCCTGGAGGGAACTGGGTGTGGAGATTGTGGCCGAATCCACCGGTCGTTTCACCAAAAAGGAAGATGCTGAGAAGCACCGGCAAGCCGGAGCCAAAAAAGTGGTGATCTCCGCCCCGGCCAAAAATGAAGATTTGACGGTGGTGATGGGGGTCAACCACGACAAGTATGATCCGGCTTCCCACCACGTGATTTCCAACGCTTCCTGTACCACCAACTGCCTGTCCCCTGTGGTCAAGGTGTTGCATGATTCCTTCGGTGTCCGCCGCGGATTGATGACGACCGTTCATTCCTACACCAACGATCAGCAAATCCTGGATCTTCCGCACAAGGACCTGCGCCGGGCACGGGCTGCCGGCATGTCGATCATTCCGACAACCACCGGAGCCGCCAAGGCTGTGGCCAAAGTGCTGCCGGAACTGGAAGGCAAGCTGAACGGTTTTGCCATGCGCGTGCCCACCCCCAACGTTTCGGTGGTGGACTTCGTGGCCGAGCTGAATCAAGAAGTGAGCGTGGAGGAAGTGAACGATCAATTGCGGAAGGAAGCCCAAGGGAACCTGAAGGGCATCCTGGATTATTCCGATGAGCCCTTGGTTTCCAAAGATTACAACGGCAACCCCCATTCCTCCATCGTCGATGGGCTGTCCACTATGATCCAGGACGGAAACATGGTGAAAGTGGTCGCCTGGTACGATAACGAGTGGGGCTTCTCCAACCGCATGGTCGACCTGATGTCCTACATTGCCAAGAGGGGTCTGTAAGACTAGAATAAAGGGAAAAAAGCGAGGGGGAGAGGAAGACTCTCCTCTTTCGCGTGCATGTCCGAGGAGGATGGATCCGTGAACAAAATGTCGATCCACGATGTGGATGTCAAAGGAAAGCGCGTGTTTTGCCGTGTGGACTTCAACGTTCCCCTGGAGGACGGGAACATTACCGACGATAACCGGATCCGGGCGGCTTTGCCCACCATCCGCCACCTGACGGAACGGGGGGCCCGACTCATTCTGGCCAGCCACCTGGGACGGCCCAAGGGAGCGGTTGTGGAAGAACTGCGTCTCGACCCGGTGGCCCAACGACTGTCGGATCTGTTGGGCCGGTCGGTCTCCAAAGCGGATGAAGCCGTCGGGGAAGAAGTGGAAGGAAAAGTGAGGGATTTGAAGGAAGGGGAAATCCTCCTTCTGGAGAACCTCCGGTTCCATCCCGGGGAGGAGAAGAACGATCCGGACCTGGCCCGGGCCTATGCCGAACTTGCCGACCTCTACGTTAATGACGCCTTCGGAGCCGCCCACCGGGCTCATGCTTCCACCGCCGGCATTGCCGAACACCTGCCCGCGGTGGCCGGTTTCCTGATGCAGAAGGAACTGGAAACCCTGGGACGGGCGCTGGAATCGCCGGACCGTCCCTTTACCGCCATCATCGGCGGAGCCAAAGTAAAGGATAAAATCGGTGTGATCGACAATCTCCTGGAGAAGGTGGACCATCTTCTGATCGGCGGGGGACTCTCTTACACCTTCTTGAAAGCGAAAGGGCTTGAGATCGGCCAATCCCTGCTGGAGCCCGAAAAAATCGATCAAGCCCGGGCGTTCATGCAGAAGGCCGCCGACCGGGGAGTCAACCTGGTTCTGCCCGAGGATGTGATGGTCGCCGGCGAATTTTCCGCCGATGCCCGTGCCGAGGCCGTGAGTGTTGATTCCATCCCCGCGGATATGGAGGGCATGGATATCGGACCCCGAACTCGGGAACGCTTTGCAACGATCATTCGTGAGTCCCGTCTGGTCATATGGAACGGGCCCCTGGGTGTCTTCGAATTCGACCGCTTCGCCCAGGGAACTTTCGCCATCGCCGAAGCCGTGGCCGACTCTCCGGCGACCAGCATCATCGGCGGGGGGGATTCTGCCGCGGCGATCAAAAAATCCGGCCTGGCGGACCGGGTGGATCATATTTCCACCGGCGGTGGCGCTTCTCTGGAACTGATGGAAGGAAAAGTCCTTCCCGGTGTGGCAGCCCTCAACGATAAAGGATAAGGTGGTGACCCACTTGCGTACTCCGGTGATCGCAGGAAACTGGAAAATGCACAAAAACGTGAACGAGGCGATCGACTTCTTCTCCGCATTCCGTGACCGGGGGAACCGGGAAGGAGTGGAGACGGTGATCTGCGCTCCTTTTCCCGCCCTCCCGGCCCTGACGGAAGAAGCGAAAGGAAGCCGGATCGGACTCGGGGCCCAGAACATGCATTGGGAAGAAGAAGGGGCCTTCACCGGTGAAGTCAGCCCCACCATGCTGAAAGCCCTGCCGATCGATTATGTCATCATCGGCCATTCCGAGCGCCGCATCCATTTTGCCGAAAGTGACGAAATGGTCCGCCTCAAGACCCGGTCCGCCCTCGACCACGGTCTGACGCCGATCGTCTGCGTGGGCGAGACACTGGAAGAACGGGAAGCTGAACAGACACGGGAAGTGGTCCGCCGCCAGGTGGTGGCGGCGATCCGGGGACTCAGTTCCGACGGCGTCACCCGGCTGATCCTGGCTTATGAACCGGTCTGGGCCATTGGTTCGGGCAAATCGGCCACCGCGGAAGACGCCGACGAAGTGATCCGATTCGTCCGGAAAACCGTCGCCGACCAATACGATCAGCAGGTGGCCAATGAAGTGAGGATCCTTTACGGCGGGAGTGTCAAACCGGCCAACATTGATTCTTTCCTCGCGATGGGGGAGATCGACGGGGCCCTGGTCGGCGGAGCCAGCCTGGATCCCGAGTCCTTTGCCCGGTTGGTGGAAGCGGCCCATCGACGGGGGGATCTGAAGTGAGTCGGAAAAAACCCGTCGCCCTCATCATCCTGGACGGTTTCGCCCTGCGGGAAGAAACGCACGGAAACGCCGTCGCCCAGGCCGATAAACCCAATTTTGACCGCTACTGGTCCACCTTTCCCCACACGACCCTCTCCGCTTCGGGAAAAGCGGTCGGTCTTCCCGAAGGACAGATGGGCAACTCCGAAGTGGGCCATCTGAACATCGGTGCCGGCCGGGTGGTCTATCAGGATTTGACCCGGGTCAGCAAAGAGATCGAAGAAGGTTCCTTTTTTGAAAACGAAACCTTCCTCGGTGCTGTCCGGCACGTTAAAGAGAACGGAAGCAAGCTTCACCTGTACGGCCTTTTGTCTGACGGCGGGGTGCACAGCCATATTGACCATTTGTTCGCGCTCCTGAACCTTGCGGCCAAGGAGGGGCTTGAAGAAGTATACATCCACGCGTTTTTGGATGGGCGTGATGTGGCGCCCGATTCCGGCATCCATTACATCCGGCGGTTGCAGGAGAAGATCGACCAGGTCGGGGTGGGACGCATCGCCACGGTCCAGGGTCGTTATTACGCCATGGATCGGGATAAACGTTGGGAGCGGACGGAAAAAGCGTACCGGGCCATGGTGTACGGAGAAGGGCCGTCGTACCGGGATCCGGTGCAAGCGGTGAAGGAGTCCTACGAAAAGAGCGTGTATGACGAGTTTGTCATGCCCACGGTCATCGAAGGGGAGGACGGGCGTCCCATCGCAAGGATCGAGTCGAATGACGCAGTCATCTTCTACAACTTCCGCCCCGACCGGGCCATACAAATCTCCCTCGCTTTTACCAACGACGACTTTCGCGGCTTTGATCGGGGAGAAAAGAAACCGGAAAATCTCTATTATGTCTGCCTCACCAAATTCAGCGAATCGGTGGACGGTTATGTGGCCTACAAACCGACGGATCTGGACAACACCTTCGGTGAAGTGGTTTCCCAGCACGGTTTGAAACAACTCCGGATTGCCGAGACGGAGAAGTATCCCCATGTCACCTTTTTCTTCAGCGGCGGGCGCGAAGATCCGTTTCCCGGAGAGGATCGGATTTTGATCAATTCACCCAAAGTGGCCACCTATGACCTGAAACCGGAAATGAGCGCATATGAGGTGACCGACGCCCTCCTGAAAGAGATCGGGGAGGAAAAACACGACACCATCATTCTCAATTTCGCCAACCCGGACATGGTCGGCCATTCCGGGAAACTGGAGCCGACCATCCGAGCGGTGGAAGCGGTGGACGAGTGCCTCGGTCGCGTGGTGGAGGCGGTTCTTGCCAAAGACGGGGTTGCCGTCATCATCGCCGACCACGGAAATGCCGACCAGGTCTTGGACGAAAAGGGGGAACCCGTCACCTCCCACACCACCTTTCCCGTTCCCTGCATCGTCACCGATCCGTCGGTGAAGCTTCGGAAAGGTGGAATCCTGGCGGATGTGGCGCCCACGTTGCTGAAATTGCTGAACCTCCCGCAACCCCGGGAGATGACGGGGCGTTCCCTCATCGACTGACTTAACATCCCCTGTTCATGGATCCAAGGAGGAGAACGACAAATGACCATGATTTTTGATGTACACGCCCGGGAAGTGCTGGACTCCCGGGGCAATCCGACGGTGGAAGTGGAAGTCATCCTGGAATCCGGGGCCATGGGACGGGCGATTGTCCCTTCCGGCGCCTCGACCGGTGCCCATGAAGCGGTGGAGCTGCGGGATCAGGATCGCGAGCGTTTTCTGGGAAAAGGGGTGCTGAAAGCGGTCCAGAACGTGAATGAAGTCATTGCCCCGGAACTGGAAGGCCTGGAGGCGACGGACCAGGCGGGGATTGACCGCACCCTGATCGAGCTGGACGGAACTCCAAACAAAGGGAAGTTGGGAGCCAACGCCATCCTGGGCGTCTCCATGGCCGTTGCACGTGCCGCCGCCGAAGACTTGGGGATGCCCCTGTATGCCTATCTGGGCGGCTTTAATTCCAAAACGCTTCCCGTTCCGATGATGAATATTTTGAACGGCGGCGAACACGCCGACAACAACGTGGACATCCAGGAATTCATGGTGATGCCCGTCGGCGCCGAGAGTTTCCAGGAAGGGCTTCGGATGGGGGCGGAAGTCTTCCATAATCTGAAAGACGTCCTGAAGGAGAAAGGTCTTTCCACCTCCGTGGGGGACGAAGGCGGCTTCGCCCCGGACCTTTCCTCCAACGAAGAAGCCCTCTCCACCATCGTGAAGGCGATCGAACGCGCGGGTTATCAGCCGGGGACCGACGTGGTATTGGCCCTGGACGTGGCCTCCACCGAACTGTATAAAGACGGGGCCTACCACCTGGAAGGGGAAGGGGTCACCCGGACGGCGGATGAGATGATCACCTTCTACGAAGAACTGCTGGATAAGTATCCGATCATCTCCATCGAAGACGGACTGGCCGAAGATGATTGGGAAGGCTGGGAGAAACTGACCCGGCGCCTGGGCGGCAAGGTTCAGCTCGTGGGGGACGACCTGTTCGTCACCAACACCGAACGCCTGGCGCAAGGAATCGAAAATGGAGTCGGCAACTCGATCCTGGTCAAGGTGAACCAAATCGGCACTCTCACCGAGACCTTCGATGCCGTGGAGATGGCCAAACGGGCCGGCTATACCGCCGTCATCTCCCACCGTTCCGGTGAGACGGAAGACACCACCATCGCCGACATCGCGGTGGCGACAGGTGCGGGGCAGATCAAAACCGGCGCCCCCTCCCGGACCGACCGGGTCGCCAAGTACAACCAGCTCCTCCGGATCGAAGAAGAGCTGGCGGACAATGCCCAGTACCCCGGAAAAGCCGCTTTTTATCATTTGAAGAAGTAACGTTGAAGAAGCCGGGTTCCCGGAACCCGGCATTTTTTTCGTCTTTGGCGGAATACTGCAGGAAAACCGAAAATCCCTGCCTTGCCGGATGGCCAACGGTCTCGTGGCCAAACGCGCCCCCAACCTAAAAGCGTTGTGATTGTTGGATAGGCTCAGAAGAAGGGGGAAGCGTTTACCCGAAACAGCGACTTTGCTGTCCTGCCCAGGAGCGTTTGTTGAAAACGGTGGGTGGTTGTGGTACAGTACTTCTGTGATCGTAGAACGTTTTCGACGGGAGGTGTACCCCGAGATGAAAGTCGCCGTGGATATTCTGTTGGCCATCGTCAGTATTGCACTGATTCTCGTTGTTCTGTTGCAATCAGGTAAGAGTGCCGGACTTTCCGGTGCGATCGGCGGCGCTTCCGAACAGTTGATCGGAAAAACCAAAGCGCGGGGGATCGACGCCCTGCTGGGGAAGATAACGGTGGTTTTGGGCGTCCTGTTCATGGTTCTCACCCTGTTGGCGGGTTATTTCATCAAGTGACAGGAGTCTTTTAAAAACGGCCGGAACCCAGTGACGGGAAACAGCAGGCTCAGCCCGGCTGTTTTTTTTGTCCCTGAAGAACATTCACCAGAACATTGAGACAAAGGAGAGCGAAAGTATTGAAGGGTTACTTGTTGCTCCATGGGTTTGCCGGTTCCCCGGACGACTTGGGACCCCTTCCGGAAATGTTGAAAAAAGACGGAGGAACACTCCATTGCCCGCTGCTGGCGGGGCATGGCTCCGGACGCGATCATATGAAAAGCGCCACATGGAAAGATTGGGTGGCAAGTGCGGAAAACGCCCTGGATCAATTGAAGCCTCTTTCATCCGAGGTAAACGTCATCGGGTTTTCCATGGGTGCCCTGATCGGGGTGGTCCTTGCCCGGCATCATCCCGTAGACCGCCTGGTGCTTCTGAGTCCACCCACCCTTCCCAATCCCCGGGAGCTGTTCCGGGGGATGACGGATGTGGTGAAAGGACAGCTGAAAGCGACCGACAGCGCCGCTTCCATGGCTTATCTCAAGGAGTATTTCCGCCGGCTGACCCGTTCTCCGATGCATGCGATCAATGAACTTTACGAATTGATAAAAGCGGTGGAACCGTTGTACGACGAGTTGGAGGTCCCCACCCTGATCCTGCAGGGGCAAAAGGATGACCTGACCCATCCCAAAGGAGCCCGCAGAATACACTCCCGCCTCCCCGCACGGGAGAAGAAGCTGGTGTTGCTGCCCCGTTCCCGTCACCTGATCTGTGCCGACTGCGAAGTGGACCGGGTGATGGAGGAGATCCGCGCGTTCCTGGCTCTTTCTCCGCAAACGCCCAAACAAAAGGCTCGGTAAAAAACCGAACCCGGCGATGGACCGCCGGGTTCGGTTTTTTATATGGGTTCCGTGCCGGCTTGGTTTTCCCGGCTTCCGGTTTGGCTCGCCGAAGGGGGATGGGAAGAATCGGGGTCCCCCGATACCCGCAAGGTTTCCAACAGCTGAAGAAGAGTCCGGTACTCCTCCGGAGTGAGGCGATCAATCCGGTTCAGATATTCTTTCGCCGTCGTCAAAAGCTCGCCCCGAACCCGGTTTTCCGGGGAATGGGTTTCCCGGCGTTGTTGGATCAAAACCTGACTGAAGTGGGCAGCCACGCTGGCGGTCACGGATCCGATCAGACCGATGCCGGTGATCATCAACACAACCCCGATCATCCGACCGCCGAAGGTGGCGGGGGAGATGCCCCCGTATCCGACGGTGGTGGTGGTGACGACCGCCCACCATATGGCATCGGAAAAGTTTTCAATCCCCTCATTGATTTCCGATTCCAGAACATAGATGCCGCCGGAACCCCACAGGATAATGACGGTGGCGACAATGACGGACAGTTGCACTTCCCGGGTCCGTGTAAACCCCACAGAAAGGAGGACATCCGGATTAAACGGAGCAACCGGATCAGTCGCAGGAGGCGCAGGGGCCTGAAGTACTGATCCAGTGGAACGATCGCCAACAGGTCGATCCAGTGCTCCTTTACAAACCGTTTTTTATCGGGAGCGTTTGTCAGCCGGATCACATATTCCAGGGCAAACCAGATCAAAAGGAACCGGTCGAAATACAACAGGAGATCCGGGGTGATCCAATGGCTTTTCCGGTGGACGTCCAGCCAAGCGCTGATCAGCAGAATGGTATAGGTGAAGGTGACCATGACGACAAAGATTTCGTAGGCAATGCGCATTCGATCCCGCTGACGGGGGGAAGTCAGCACCCGGATCGGATTTTGGATCAATGTTTTCACCCCCTTGTTTTTGACAAAAATAACGAAAATCTCCACGATCACATCTTAACATGAGTGCCGGGGAGAGATGGATAAAAATGAATGGAAAAAGAAATCCGCCGCCGGCAGAAAGACTGGGATAAAGTACCATTCAGCACCCCTTGTCAAAAGAGAGCGGGCGTGTTATGATAACAAACGTCTGGTGACGATGGCGAAGGGGATCCACCCGTTCCCATCCCGAACACGGAAGTTAAGCCCTTCAGCGCCGATGGTACTTGGGGCGAGAGCCCCCGGGAGAGTAGGACGTTGCCAGGCATTTCTTCGGAAAGGCAGCTCTTCAGAGCTGTCTTTTTGCTTTATATGAAGGGTTTCCCGACTGCTTCCTTTTTCTGAGAAGCGTTGTGCGGCAGCATTTACCCAAAGCCGCTTCGGCTGTACTCACAGAGCACAAGTCTCGCCTGGGTCGCTCGCTCCCCGGTCTCGCTATGCACTCACAGAGCACAAGTCTCGCCTGGGTCGCTCGCTCCCCGGTCTCGCTATGCTGTCCTGCAGAGATGGTTGCACTATCTGGGCAGGACAGCAAAGTCGCTATTTTGCTTCCCCTTTTCTCAAAACGAACATTTAAATCGCTACGCTTTGAGTGTCTTTGCCGTTTCAACGGGAACCTTTCTGTGATATCGTGGATAACGTAACGTAGAGTGATTCCTCGGGTTCCCATCCGGTTGAAACCCTCCGGGTTGGAAAAGCTGAAGAAGAATTCATTTTTTGGAAACAGGTGATTGGGCCTGTCAATTGAAGGGAAAACAGGTTAGGGAGGCGACTCGTCCCGATGAAGATCAAACGCCGTTCTCCGGATCCTTTTTTTTATCAAGGGGGGGAGACCGGCATCCTGCTGATCCACGGCTTTACAGGCACCCCTTCGGAGTTGCGGCCCATGGGCCAATACCTGAAAGAGCGGGGATACACCGTCCATGCGCCTCTTCTGGCCGGTCACGGAACGTCCCCGGAAGAGATGGAATGCACGGCCTGGACGGACTGGTGGCAAAGCGTGCTGGACGCCTATGACCACCTGTGTGAAAAGGGAGGGGTGAGGCGGATTGTGGCGGCGGGGTTGTCCATGGGAGGAGCCCTGGCACTCAACCTGGCCCGCACCCGTCCCCTGGCCGGGGTGGTCTCCCTTTGCGCACCGATCTATCTTCGGGATAAGCGGCATCATCTGGTGGACGCCGTCCGCTGGGTCATGCCCTATTTGAAGCGGGGCGGGGAAAAGCCCGGCCATATCGAGGAACATTTGGTTCCTTACGACCGAACCCCGTTGAAATGTATTTCCAGCCTGAACCGGCTGATCCGCCACGTCCGGCGCCATCTGCCGGAAGTGGAAGTGCCTGCCCTGGTGGTTCAGGCGAAAAAGGACGAAACGGTGATTCCCCGAAGCGCCCTCTACATATATCACCATATTTCCTCCGAGGACAAGCGGCTGATCTGGTATGAGAAGTCGAGTCACATCATCACCCTGGACAAAGAGAGGGAACAACTCTTCGCCGATGTGGACGCCTTTGCCCGCCGCTTGGCAGGCGAAGGAGTCAGGCGGGATCCCCCGGAGGGGAAAGGAGATTTGATCGGTGGAAAAACAAAAGATATTGGAGTACATGAGAAAAAAAGCATACAAACCCCTGACTGCTGAAGAATTGCAGCAATCCTTCGGCGTGAAGGAATGGGACCCCTTCATCCGGCTGCTGAACGAGATGGAGAAAGAGGGGCAAATCGTCCGCACCCGTACCAATCGTTACGGGGTTCCCGAACGTCTCAACCTGGTCCGTGGGCGGCTTCAGGGGAACGCCAAAGGCTTCGGGTTTGTGATTCCGGATGCGGACTTTCCCTCTGATCAGGATGTCTTCATCCACGGAAACGAAATGAATGGGGCCATGGACGGGGACACGGTTTTGGCGCGGGTGCACAGCATCAAAAAAGAAGGCCTGCGTCCCGAGGGGGAAGTCGTCCGAATCCTGAAGCGGGGACGGACGGAAGTCGTGGGCACGTATACCGACTCCAAGCATTTCGGGTTCGTCATCGCGGATGACAAACGGCTCTCCTCCGATATTTTCATTCCCAAAGAAGCGAAAAACGGGGCCCGGGAAGGGGACAAAGTGGTTGTCGAACTGACCGGTTATCCCCATGGGCGCAAGAGTGCCGAGGGACGGGTGAAAGAAGTCCTCGGACACCGGGGCGACCCGGGTGTCGACATTTTGTCGATTATCCGAAAATATCAGCTCCCGGAGGATTTTCCCGAAGATGTGCTGAGGGAAGCGGAAGCCGTTCCGGACTCCATTTCCCGGGAGGAAATCGCCGGAAGGCGGGATCTCCGGGATCGGACGATGGTGACCATCGACGGGGAGGACGCCAAAGACCTGGACGATGCTGTCTCCGTGGAGCCACTGGACAACGGAAACGTACGCCTGGGTGTTCATATCGCGGATGTCAGCTATTATGTGAAGGAAGGAAGCCTTCTCGACCGGGAAGCCTACGACCGGGGGACCAGTGTATACCTGGTGGACCGGGTGATTCCCATGTTGCCCCAGCGCCTGTCGAACGGGATTTGCAGTCTTAATCCGCAGGTGGACCGTCTCACCATGACCTGTGATATGGAGTTGGACGGAAAAGGGAACGTCGTTCGCCACAACATCTATCCCAGCGTGATCCGGACCAATGAGAGGATGACTTATCACAACGTGAAACGGATCCTGGTGGACGAAGATCCGGAGCTGATGGAGCGTTACGCTCCCCTTGTGGAAGATTTCCGACGGATGGCCCGGTTGGCGGAGACGTTGCGTAAGCGGCGCTTCGCCCGGGGAGCGATCGATTTCGACTTTCCCGAAGCCAAAATCATCGTCGACGAGCAAGGCAAGCCGGTGGATATTGTGAAGCGCCCCCGCACGATTGCCGAGATGATGATCGAGGAATTCATGCTGGTGGCCAACGAGACCGTCGCCGAGCATTTTTACAAACGGAAAGTGCCCTTCATGTATCGCGTTCACGAGCATCCGGACTCGGAAAAGCTTCAGAGCTTCTTTGAGTTCATCACCCACTTCGGTTACCAGGCCAGGGGAAAGGCCGACAAAATCAAACCCCGTGTTTTGCAGCAGCTCCTGGAGGAAATCAAGGGACAACCGGAGGAACCGGTGATCAGCACCGTCATGCTTCGTTCGATGCAACAGGCGAAATACTCCGCCGAATCGTTGGGTCACTTCGGCCTGGCGGCTCCATTCTATTCCCACTTCACGTCCCCGATCCGACGTTATCCCGACTTGGTGATCCACCGGATCATACGGGAATGGATCGAAAACAACGAAAAGATGTCGGATAAACGGCGGGTCGCTCTCAAAGAATGGCTGCCCGGGGCGGCTCAGCACGCTTCCGAACGGGAGCGGATCGCCGTGGACGCCGAACGGGAAACCGATGATCTGAAGAAGGCCGAGTTCATGATGGACAAGGTCGGGGAAACCTTTGAGGGGATCATCAGCAGTGTCACCTCCTTCGGTGTGTTTGTGGAATTGGACAACACCGTGGAAGGGATGATCCACGTCAGCTACATGACCGATGATTATTATCACTTTAATGAAAGTTCCATGTCCCTCGTGGGGGAGAGGACCGGGAAGTCGTACAACATCGGCGACAAAGTGACCATCCGGGTGACGGGGGTCAACATCGACGAACACAAGGTGGATTTCGAATTCGCGGGAGAAGACGAATCCGACGGGACCCCGCCGAACCGCCCTCAACACCGGAACCCGGCCAAAGAAGACAAGAGATCCCCGGGGAATCGGAACGGGGACAAAAAACCGGCCGCCTCCGGCCGGAAAAAGGGGCGAGGGAAAAAGAAAAAAGGGAAAAGGAACCGTCGGACCGGCTAACGCCGGTCTCTTTTCCGGTTGACGGCTCTTCCTGTGTGTTGATATACTTAAGAATGCATTTTTTACGAACGGAGGTGAGACACGATGTCCCGAGGCGGAGTAAAAGTGGTGGCACGGAACAAAAAAGCCTTGCACGAATATCACATCGAAGATACTTATGAAGCGGGCATCGTGCTCACCGGAACGGAGATCAAGTCCATCCGGCAGGGGCGGGTCAACCTGAAAGACAGCTACGCCCGGATCGACGGGGGCGAGGTGTATCTCCTCAACATGCACATCAGCCCCTTTGAACAGGGAAACCGGTTCAACCATGATCCGACGCGCACCCGGAAACTTCTCCTGCACAAAGAAGAGATCAACAAACTGATCGGATTGACCCAGCAAAAAGGGTTTACCTTGGTCCCGCTGGATTTGCATCTTAAGAACGGGTTCGCCAAAATCCAATTGGCCCTCGCCAAAGGGAAAAAACTCCACGACAAACGGCAGGCTGTCGCCAAACGGGACGCGGACCGGGAGATCCGCCGTCAGTTGAAGCAGAAAATGATGCGATGATCTTTGTCGGATGAAATGGACGGCGACGGTCCATTCTATAAATAAGGCTTTACAAGCCGTCGGCAGGGTGTTATAATATATTCTGTTGAAGCTTGAGCAAAACTCCGTCTTCCATCCCGGGGGCGTTTTGGGATTCGACGGGGGCAGATCGAGCGTCGGTAGCGAGCCGAGGGGCTGCGTCCTTCGTAAAAACGCGGATTGCCAAATGTAACTGGCAAACAACAACCTCAAGCTCTGGCTGCTTAATCCAAGCCGGCCAGGATCCGGCTCTCCATCGCCCGTGTGGAGTGACCGGGTCTCATAACTGAAGCGGGCTAGCTGACCGGACGCGCTGCCGGCCGGGAAGCGAAATAAAGGCAGCTGGCTCATCGGAGCGCCTGTCGTCGGGCAGTTCGATGAGTGAGATCTGAATACGGCGACTGCGCTCGGAGAAGCCGACGTGGCGATGTCTCCGGACAGCGGTTCGACTCCGCTCGCCTCCACCATTTACCCAATGCAATATCGTGCTGATGTAGCTCAGCTGGCAGAGCACTTCACTCGTAATGAAGGGGTCGGGGGTTCGAATCCCTCCATCAGCACCAACGAAAAACCATCCCACATCGGCGGGATGGTTTTTCGTTTCACTGACCGGTGATTGAAGCCTGAATGAATCTGAACTTCCGTTGGGATAAAGAGGGTTTACTCTGTTATTCAGAATCGATATTCTTGGCAGTCTAAGTTGTTTCCTTGTAGAGCACCGTTTGATGGGGAAATGGGATTTCAATGCCTGCCTGGTCCAATGCGATTTTCAATTCTTTTCTCAGTTCCCGTTCCACTGCCCACTGTTCTCCATTCTCCGTCCGGGCCAGGATCCGGATCACAACATCGGATGAACCGAGAGCCTGAACTCCCAGGACATTGGGGCCTTCCACGATTTGGGGGAGGCGTTCCTTTATCTGATCGCATTTCGATTGCAGCACACGGACAGCCTGATCGATATCCGAATCGTAGGAAATGCTGATGTCCACCAGTGCTTGCATGTTGCCGCGTGAATGGTTGGTCAAGGAGGCGATTTCCCGGTTCGGGATAAAATGAAGATCCCCGTTGAATCCCCGCAGCTTCATGAGTCGAAGGCCGGTTTCCTCCACGACTCCGGAATACCCCCCGATGGTGACATACTCCCCGACGTTTACTTGATCTTCCACTAACACAAAAAAGCCGGTGACTGTATCACTTACCAAGCCTTGCGCACCAAAGCCGATCGCGAGTCCCAGGATGCCGGCACTGGCAAGAATGGCGGAGGTGTTGACACCGAACTCATTCAATACCATGACGAAAGCGATGAAGAAGATCCCGTAAGCGGCCAAGCTGGTCAGAACCGAAGTCAGCGTGTGGAATCGGCTGGCATCATCGTCCTTTTTCAACTTTCGGTTCGCTACACGGGTAATGATGCCTTTCAGAATGAAATAAACCAGCATGGATACGGCAATAATGATCCCCGCCGTTACAAGCGAGCCAAAGATGGATGTGGTATAAATACGCATTGTATCAGCAACCCTTCGTTAAAAAGCTTATGTCGAAGCCTTCCACATCGCGAAAGGTTTCGTCTTTTAGAAAAAGAATGTCGTTTCCTAAAGGGTGCACCGGGGGCCATCTGCTATGGCCGAATAATTTCAATTCGGAGACTTTTATCCAACAAAGGGTTTCAATCGGTTTGTTTCATTCGGTTACGGATTGAATCGATTGGATAGGGTTAAACAGCAACCGTTGGAACGAATTGCAACTCCTTATCGTAAATCACTCCGAACTGATCCGTGAGATAAACGGTTTGGTTTTGGTAGGTGAAGGATTCCTTAATCATCACGTCTTTTTCTTCTGAAAAGCGGTACACAAAACCGGTCGATCTCCGCTTTTTAACTTTTTGGTCGGTATGGCCGAGTTCGTTCCACCCAAAACAAATTTGACATGATATTCTGCCAACGCAATACCCCTTTCGAACAAAAAATGATGATACAAGTTTCGATTCTAAAGGAAGGTGAAATCTGTGAGTATCCGTCACAAGATGAATGTTTTTACGATTCTTTTGTCTGAGAATAGATACTTCGATCAGGGTCGTTAAGCCGTTCGACCACTCCATTTAAGCGTGATAGGCATTCAGTGACATTCGGTTTTCAGTTCCACTGAAGATTCAGATTAACGACTTAAAATAAATATAAAATTCATTTATTAAAAGATTAATAATTATTTTGGTAAGATGAGATTGAGAGGGTCCACTCCTCTGCCAGTATATAGCGATCCATCACCCTGAGGCCCCAGAGGGCCTTTTTCATCGTGATAACACAGACAAGCATCTCTTGTGTGGCGTTCGGGGAGCAGCCACTCAATTCCGTTGGAGAAAGGAGCTTGCGAATGGATTTTGATCAAGATGAATATAAAAGCTTGTTTATGGCGTTGCAAGCACGAGAAGAAATGATTATCGAAACAATGAAACAAATGTTCGAATCCATCTCTCAGGAGACCCAAGTTCCCCGGGTGGAAAAGATGCTGAATGAGATCTATGACGGCTGGCAGGCGTTGCAACAGAATCGGCAGCTCCAGAAAAAAATCCAACAGACCCTCCATCAACCAAAAAACGTTAAGGTTTTGAAGTGAATCTCTTTTGCAGTCCGGGTGAGTCTGGAGAAAATCGGATCTCCCCCGAAGACAAAAAAAGGCGGCAGATGCCCGACCGACACCGCTTCGACCAACCGCACAAATGCGGATCGGTTCCCTGGAAGCGTTGTGAAAAAGTGAGCGGCAGCATTTACCCAAAGCCGCTCCGGCTGTACTCACAGAGCACAAGTCTCGCCTGGGTCGCTTACGCTCCCCGGTCTCGCTATGCACTCACAGAGCACAAGTCTCGCCTGGGTCGCTTGCGCTCCCCGGTCTCGCTATGCTGTCCTGCAGAGATGGTTGC
The DNA here is from genome assembly GCF_003054245.1 of Melghirimyces profundicolus. Taxonomy (GTDB): domain Bacteria; phylum Bacillota; class Bacilli; order Thermoactinomycetales; family DSM-45169; genus Melghirimyces; species Melghirimyces profundicolus. The sequence goes on along the minus strand of NZ_QBKR01000011.1, from coordinate 18,224 downwards.
ACGGTCCGCTCCGAATCATCCTGCTGCGGGCAAGGGTAAATGCCTGCGGATGCAACACAGAGAAGCTTTTACCCCTGAACGCCCTTGCAGGCTGATTCTCCGCTGGGCAGGACAGCAAAGTCTTTGGGATTTTTGTTTGGGTGATGTCATCCCCAACCAGGAGGGAAAGATATATGACGGATTTCGGAAAAGATCTCTATTACTTGAAACAGGATCGTCGCCGACCGATTTCTCCAGCGGAAAAATCGAATCCTTGGATCCGAGCCGGGAACCCACCACAGGCGAAAATCGAATCCAAAAGGACACGGAGGGTCCAACATGAAAAGTCGTGGGGAACTGCAGAGGAACCTGGAACAAATGCGACCTCGATACATTACCCCTAGTGAACACGATCTGCGAGGGGCTGTAAACAGTATCTCAGAAGAGAAGGAATGATGGAAGAGAAAACTATAGTTATAAAAAACTAAAGCTAGTGATTTTAAAAAATTTGGTCCCGTATCCAAAAACGGAACCATTCAAGCGTATGGAAAACAGTCATTTCCGTGGGGGGAAGCTGCCAGTGAAACCGTTATCATCGATGAAGACACCGAAGTCTTGGAAATCACACCTAATCCCTTTCATACAGAGAACACCCGGAAGCAAATCGTCGACTTGGTCAACACCTATGCCAAAGAATACGTCAAAGCGCACAAATCCTTAAATGCTGATTTATACACAACGGTGACAGACAATATAAAAAAGGAAGAAGCAGAAGGCTTTAGTTATGAAAAGAAATACGGAAATGACGAACCCTATAAAGGAAAAGCTTTAGGAACGCGAATCGACTTTGCTTATTATAAATTCCAAAAGAATGAACAAACCGATCGATTTGAAGCCATGATCCCTATAGAACTCCACCGACAGGAAGTCGATACGGGCTTTTTCTCCGACGGAGAGATGCAGGACAACTACCATGAATATAGCGTTACATTGGCGTATTATGAAGATAAGAAAAAGTGGTTGATTACATCATTGGAGCCCGGTTATTCCGATGTTACGGGAACCTTTGGCAACAAAGACGTGATGGAAGGAAAAGATGTAGTAAAAAGTACATTTAAATGATCAGAGTCCCCAGATGAAAAATCTGGGACTTTATTGGGATAATGTAAGTAAGAGGTTGATAACGCGGAATGGAATGAAGTGGTTATAGATTCAAACGATATGAGTATAGAAATAAATTGTATTGACATCAGAATAAAGGAACTTAAACCCTGATTACATTGAATAAAAAATGTCAAGCGTGTGGGCATTCACTTATGTATAAGCTAATCCCACAGACGAATATTCTTGTTAATTTCCAATAGCTTTTCATTTTCCAGAACGATTTCCCGAAGGAAATGAAAGGGATCCTTTCCCCAGTGAATAAAGTCTTCTAAAGTATATCGAACAGGATCCATCTGAGGGATTTGCCGGGCAGTCAGCTGGACTTTGTTCGTACGATCGATTAATCGCTCCACTAATGTTTCCTTTGATAATATGTAGATTCCGGTGCAAGTATAAGGGCTATACGTTTTGGGATCTTCTCCATTTAACCAAAATGGCATGATAGCAAAATGATAAAGACCCGTCGGCTTGAGATTATTGAATGTTAACCGATTTCCACTTTCATAAGCATACTTAATCTCGATCCGAATGATTTCATCGTTCGCTTCCAATACTCCATCATGGGATTTCGTCATATGTGACGTTTTTCTTGCCCCAAGTGCTTCGCATATCCATTCTTCCACATAATCTGAAGGATCATCATAACCAGGGCGATACGCCCGGAAATTATGAGGGGGGATTCGGATTGAAGCGGTAAGTCCAGGTTTAACCAATCCCACTTCACCCAGCGTCATGATCGCCAACATGACATCCCATTCATCTACTTCTAAAACTTTCGCAATTTCTGTAGAATCAGCAATCTTTAATTCTATAATGGTAGTGTACACATCTTGTTCCAGTCTATCTAAGGATTCCAAGATTTCCTGAGGTTCTTTTTGCAATCGTACCGTTCACCTCACTAGAAAGAAGACCCCAGAAACGGGGTCTTCCTTTGAAGGACTCAGTGTTTAGGCACAGCTTGCATCCGAAAATCAATCAAACCGTATTGCTTTAGACTATACAGTGTTTTCATCGCCGTTTTTGGATCAATCTTCAGTTGTCGTTCCATTCCGGAAAGATTTGTGACAACTTGGCGTGATCTTACGAATCGGTACACTTTCCGCTCCAAGGAGGTTAATTCCCCCATTCTCACCTTCTTAGGGTGAGGCGGCATCATAATTTGCATTGGTAAAACCTCCAATGAAGGAGATCCTCATATCGTTTTTCTTACTTCTATCTTACGTGGTTACGAAGGTCAAGTCAAAAATTGTTGTTCTCCATTTTTCCCGAAATGTCCAGCCTTAAAACGCCGGTTCCCTACTGGTCCCTTTCTCTTCATTCAACGAGTGGCTATGATCGGGTATTCCGCTACCCAAGCGGGAACTTTTAACAAGCACATCCGTATAATCAGGGGGAAAGGAGAGGATATGTTGAAGAAAAAATTTTGGGTGTTACTTCTCGCGCTGGCCCTGTTGTTGACGGGTTGTGGGGAAAAGGGGGATGATCCGCAGCCACCTAAACAAGATGTCACCACTGGCCCGGCCGAAGAGGTTTTCGTAAAAGAACCCAAGGACGCTGAAGAAGTGAAGTTTGTGGAACATGTGGACGGGGATACCAGTAAGTTCAAGGTTGATGGGAAAGTGGAGACGGTTCGGTACTTATTGATCGATACACCAGAAACCCGCCATGTGCGCCCATAAGGCGTTTAAGGAATTGCTGAGGACAGCTAGGAATAACCACAGTCCTATCACCAACCATCTACCCGTTTAGACGAAAGCCGAACGGTGACCACAAACTGTCACACGCATGCCATCTGTTCCAAACCAGCTTTCTCAAAACACTTGGGTGGAAATACAGGTCAAATATCGCTAAATTTCTCACAGAAAAGAAATACAACAAAAATGGAGAAATCGGAATAACATACATGCACAAAGGCAAAGAAAAGTTCCGGAAATTCTACGATGAGGGATTCAAAAGACAGTAGTCCCCAAAAAAGGAGTACCAAGACCCTGACATCAGACCATCCAACATAAGGAACGCCTGCAGATCAGGCCTACTACAGCGCCTCAGTGTAGAAAAATGTGAATGGTGCAACACAACCAAAGGCCCTTTCGAGGTTCACCACATCCGAAAACTAAAAGACCTAAAGGGAAAATCGGAATGGGAGAAGGCTATGATCGGCAGGAATAGAAAGACAATGGTACTGTGTAGAAGATGCCATAAAGATCTACATGCAGGAAGGCTTGATTAGGAAGCCGATTGAGAGCCGTATACATCGAGGGGTGTACGTACGGTTCGGAGGGGAGGTCTTGGAAACCTATCTTTGGAATCGGAAACTGCTTACGCTACCGATGAACTCAGATAAGGCGCCCCTACCCCCGGTTAGGGGAGCAACCGCTCGGGAAAGAAGCCAGCGAACGGGTCCGAAAATTGCTGACATACGCCGACCGGATCACACTGGAGGGGTTGTTCCAGGTTTGGGCTTGGGGGAAGGGCTATCTTTTAGTTCCCGAAGGAAGCTGGGATCTCCCGCCGTACAAAAGCCCCGAGTTCATACACGACCTTTACCAGAGCGGGATGACGCTGGAGGAGTTCCGAAAACTCCCCGTCTATCGGATTGCCGTCAAACGAGGACTCATTAAAGACGACGAATGGGTCGGCCCCAACACCTGGGACGGGGGAGAAGAATCCAAGGAGAAATCTTAAAAAGAGCCTTATTTCAAGGCCCTCGGTTGTTTATAAGCAAAACCCCTGAAACACCGGCTCACGCAAATACCCCGCGTGAGTCCATTTCGTATTATGAGGTCAACCGGTTTGGTTGGCCTCTTTTAGTAGACTGGAGGTAGCCGGTGAAGAACGAGGGTCCATTTGGGATGCGATCCCGTTATAAAAACCGTTCGCCCCTGTTGTAGGAACCATGTTTGAGCTGGTTGAGACAAGATCTCGTATAACGAGCGAAGCTGTGGTACTGCAGCATACAGGGAGAAGCGACCGGCAAAAAGGATAGGGGGAATGTGAAATGCAACCGGTTGTAGGGGTGGATATTTCTAAGGGAAAAAGTGTAGCATTTTTAGATCGCCGGAAACCGTTTGGCAAACCCTTTCAGTTTGAACATTCCCAAGCGGGACTAAATCGGTTGCGGTTGTGCCTGAGTGAAGTGGAAAACCGAACGGGAAAGCAACCATTTGTCGGACTACCATTTGCCGGTGACTACTTTTCTGGAGCAACATTCATATCCTGTGGTCGTGGTAAATCCGTTGACCGCACAGTGGTCTAAACGGTCTCACTTGCGGAAAGTCAAAACAGATGCGCAAGATGCTTACCACTTGGCAGAGCTGTTTTACAAGGAGGAGTTTTCCCCCTCTCAACCGAAACAGGATTCTCTTTCCCGTTTGCGCCTTTTGACCCGACATCATGAAGCGATGACAACTGCCTATGTTCAACTGAAGCTCCAATTCCAGGCGATTTTGGATCAGGTGTTTCCGTTGTATCCAGGAGTATTCTCCGATCTGTTCTGCAAAACGTGTTTAAAAATGCTACACCGGTATCCGACTCCTTCGGCTGTCCTGGAAGCGGGAGAAGAAAAGCTGATAACGGAAATTCACTCATTAACCGCGTGTTCCCGGTCCGAAGCCTGGGCGCAAGAGAAAGCCAAAAAAATGATGACTGCGGCACAGAACAGTCCGGTCTTGGCTATCTGTGAGAGTCATCGGGTGCTTGTACGAGAAATGATGGAGCTGTTGTCCCGGCATCAAGAACATCTCAAGCAGATCGAAACAGAAATGGAAGCCGTGGCTCGGGACATTCATGAATATGATTCTATCCGGTCCATTCCCGGTGTAGGGGACAAAATAGCCGCTACAATCCTGTCCGAAGTGGGAGAGGTGGATCGGTTTGGGCCTTCGCCGGATTGGATCCCAGTGTTTACGTTTCCGGAAAGTTTGTCTCGACCACAAACCACATCACCAAACGAGGGTCCAAACAGTTGCGAAGGGCAATGTTTCTCGCTGTCCAATGTGGTCTTCGTGGAAAACGAAACCGCTGTTTACGCGAATTCTACGACAGAAAAAGGCTGGAAGGCAAACTGCATAAGGTGGCAATAATCGCCTGTGCTAACAAACTGTTACGTATCATCTATGTCTTGCTGACTCGGAAAGAAGTCTACCGTGAATCGATTCTGACAGGCTGAACAGAACAAGGTAACACCTACCTTCCAATGGAAAGGTTTAGCATACCATTCTGGTTTGAAACGAAAGTGGTTGCCGATATATCGTTCTATACGATATAATCCTCATAAACGATATAGGAGGAACATTATGAATTCCCAGCATCTTTCTCAAATATTTACTTCGATTTATTACCACTGTCATCCCAAGTTTACCATTCCATTATCACACTCCTCTGTCCGTGCTCTTCAATATATTGCAATGAATAAGGGGGGAACTGTCCGCGAGGTAGCTGAACATTTAGGTTGTGCACATAACACTGCTTCCGAGATTCTCCGTCGCCTAGCCGATAAAAAACTGCTTTCCCGGAAACGAAGAAGAGACGATGAACGGGTTGTCGAACTAAAGGTTACAACTTTAGGTTGGGAAATTCTCAAAGAACAAACGGGGTTAGATATTGAAAAATTGGATAATGTACTTCGTAACATGCCGATAAAAGATAAAAAACAAATCTTTGAAGGGTTTTCATTGCTACTAAAGTATGTTAAGGAGGGATCATAATCTAATGCTTTTTATATTAATCAAAGCACTGGTTTCTGCCACAGTTATTTTATTCGTTACCTGGTTAGCAAATAGATCACCCACGTTTGGGGGATGGATTGCAGCTTTACCACTGGTCAGTTTGCTATCTGCCTTTTGGTTGTCATTAGGAAAGCAAAGTTCCAGGGAGATTGCTGATTTTTTGACAGGAGTTTTGTGGGGATTAATCCCAACTGCTCTTTTATTACTAGTTATTGTTCTTTTCCTGAGGTACCATGTTTCTTTCCTATTGTCTCTTTTCATAGGTATTAGCATATGGGGAGTAATCACTTATTTAGTCCAAGCCCCGCAGAATTAACTATTATTTGTTTCGTAGAATGGTCCGGTGACCCCTTAGTAGAAAATTACCCAAATATCCGACGGTACATGGGGAAAATCCATGGCTGGAACCTACTATTGGCTTGACAATTAGCTGATTTTATATTTGACCCGACAGTGGATCTTCGGTTCCACATGGACAAACTTCCGATCTTCCCGGATCTTAATCCGTTGCGCCACCTGATAGAAGGCTTTCCGTTCCCTTGGACCGATTCCGAGCTCCATCACTCCACCGGGGCGGAGACGGCCGTCTTCCTCCACGGCAATCAACCAGCCAGGTTCCTCTTTTCGATATCCGGTGATGATGACTTCCGTCTCGTGCCAGTGGATCACCTTTTGCCATGCCCATGAGCGTTTTCCGGGGTGATACAGGGAGTCTTTCCGTTTCATGACGATCCCTTCGAGTCCCGCTTCCCCTGTCGCTCGGAAGAGTCCGGTTCCATTTTCCTCGATATGCCGGATCCGGGAAAACACCTCGTCTTCCTGAAGTGCCTCTTCCAACAGGGCTTTCCGCTCCATCAGAGGACGATCCATCACCGGTTCCCCGCGGTGCATGAGAATGTCGAACACCACGTATTGAACGGGAAGGGAACGTGCCAATCGCTTCACCTTCATCGGATCACGGGTTTTGAGCCGTTTCAGACCCGTTCAAAATCGGGCCGACCTTGGCTGTCGGTTACGGTTAGCTCTCCGTCCAGCACCGTACCCTCGGGAATGGGAGAGAGCAACAATTCCGGGAACCGTGACGACAACTCATTCCCATGACGGGTGTAGGCTTTCACTCCGTCCATGGTCGATAGAAGCAGCCGAAATCCATCCATCTTGGGTTCGGCAATATATCGCTTGTCATCGAAAGGTTGATCAGCCTTTTGCGCCAAATGAACCGGGACCCAAGCCGAAGAAACCGGAAAACTCGAGTCCTCCGCCCGATTCTTCGTCTGAGCCCGATGCCTCTGTCCAAACTGAAACGAAGCCTAAACCCCCGTCGCCCTCGCAACCCCAAAAGGATGATTCATCCGTGGTTGCAGTGGACTTTCGTGAGGGAGTGAGCATAGAGGAGCAACAGGCCCTTCATCGCAAGTGGAAGGGTCAAGTGGTCAAACGACTTTTTGGCGGGGATATTGTTCTGGTAAAGATCGACCCGGAAAGCCTTCAGGACTATCAGAAAAGCCCGCTCATCGAACGGATCGAATCAGACCCAGCCTCGTCTTCACAAGAGAAGAAATCACCGGAACGAGCGGATAAATCCGATGCTCAACAAAAAAAGGAACCAAACCTCACGGAGCGAATGAAAGATCGACTCCAAAATGGATGGTAAAAAGGCCGGACGAATCCCGGTCTTTTAAAGTGCAAAGAAAAAGGATCGTCTCTTACGACGACCCATTTTGATTTGAACCTGGATCTCTCTTTGTTCCTTCAAACGATCGGTGGAATGTTCCTTTTGAATCTGCCCCCCACCAGAAGCCTGAGAGGACTAACAGAAGGGAAGCCAATATCAGACCGTACTCACGGTCTCCCTCCTTTAAGAAAAAGATGCCTCATCTGGGTACCTTCTCTATTTTACTACAAAAATTCATAAATGATATTGATAAGAGTCCCCTCATTGCAAAATCCAAGGGGGTTTTATTTCTTTCGTAGATACCAGAGAAGGGCTTCATCGCATTTGGCGTGCTGAGATAGGCGTGGTTGTAGTGGAACCCTTGGTATTTGGCCTAGACTTCCCGCCCCTCATTAGGGGTGGTTTTACTGAGACCGAATATGCCGTTCAGTTAATGTTTCATCATTCACCTGATCCATGGTGACCGAGTATTGCAAAGTTTGTTGGATATGTCCATCATCTTCTTTTCGAGTTTCAACACTGACCTTAAAGAGTTGCATTTGCTGTTTCGTGATTCCTTTGTCGGCTAATCGTTTCTTGAATTGGATCAGTTTTTTTTGTGCTTCCTGTTTCCACTCTTTGTTGGAATCTATCCAGTCGCTTACCACAAACTTAATATAGACCCCTTTAATGAGGGAGCACATCCTGCCAGTAAGGAAACTCCTGTGGATCCAAACGATCTTTCTCTACGTATACCAATATATAGTCCGGATTTGCTTGAATGCTCTGTTTGATGTCTTCGTTGAATTCCTTCTTGATTTGATGGCTCCAAAAATCGATGTGGTACGTATCGGTATCCTCTTTTGTTTTGAGATCGTGAGTGACTTCAAATTTCACTTCAGGATTGTCTTTCGCGTAGGCGATTCCCCTCGCTTCATTCACACAACCGGCTCCGAATCCGGTACAGCCCCTTTTGATGTTGGTGACTTCAAACTCTTTGTCGTACTTCTTAGAAAGATAATCTTTTAGATGTTGGGAAACTTCACCCGGATTGATCTCCGGTCCACACGCTGTTAACAAAATTGTAAGTATGGATCCCCAGATAAGAAGGATTAATCTTAACAGTTGGTCTCGCTCCTTTTTTAAAAGATTTTATTATGATACCACTCTGAATTTATGTATCAAGTTCAACGTGGCTGTTACAAATCCCCGCTACTATCCAAATGTATGTTCGGGTTAAAGTGGTACGGATTGATCCGGTGGAGCGTTGGCTGGTCATGAGGAATGGGGAGGATAAGGAGTTGCTTCCGTTCTCCATCATTATCGGAGCCGAGGAGCCGACCGATGATGCTTAAGCCAACGATGAATTGGGAAGCTCTCTACAAGAGATCGAGTGAAGCTATGCACAAGACCTATCATGATTACTGGACATCGCGGCCGTGCTGGATAATCGGAAAGACGTTCAAAAACGCATGTGGCAAGTGGCCAATTATCTGATGAAACATAAATAAGCCCCAAACGGGGCTTTTATGAGATTCTCTGATACTTTATTTGCTGCAAAGTGTATAGAGTCGTTTTAAACCTTGGAGCAAGCCGTTCAACTCTCGGGATACGAAAGATTCCGATCAGGTCAAAACTTAACCGCCCTTAGGTTCGTCACTGTTGGTACTGGTCGCTACAATTGTAAATTCTTTTTCTTCAACCAGTGGATAGAGGAGACCCGCACCCAGTAAGGAGACAGTGATAATAGAGAGGATCAGACGTTTACTCCAATTCATCAAGAAAATCCTCCTTGTCTTCAAAGTGTTTCTGTATCTCATACATACTTCGAACATATTTCTGAAATTCCTTCTCATCTATGTTTCGCCAGGATTCCGCTAGGCCATAAAGAGCCCGATGTTCTCTTATTTTATAAACGTAATCTCTTGCAATACTCAGGGCTTCCTCGTAAACTTGGATGGCTTCTTTTGTCTGATCCATTTTGCGGTGAAGATCGCCTATCAAGAGGAGAGCGTTTACTATGCGAGGGGCATCATTATGATCCTTGGCGTTCTGGATCGCTTGGTCAAACGTCTCCAGAGCTTGGGTGGTGTTTCCTTGATGGTTGTACAACATTCCCAAGCTGATTAATGTTTTGGTCAAGGACTTGGAAATCATCGTTTTCGGGCAGTCTAACGCGGTCTGGAAATAGTTCTTTGCGGCTTCAAAATCCTTTTTTCTCATAAAAACATTTCCCAAGACCGTGCAGAGGGTGATGATGGAACGGTAAGACAGGTTCCGACGGGCAATATCCAGTCCCTCTGAAGCATAACGGATGGCATCATCGTCCATCTGCATCCGATAGCTCATTTCTGCCCGGAGCCAATAGAAGGTGAGAACCACATCGATATCATCGATTCGGTCCATCTCCTCCCAAACATCTTGAACCAGCTTGAGACATTCTCCTACACGTCCCAACCGTTCGAAAAACAGCCCTTTGTTCTTTTGAAGTATGTACCACAGATAAGGGCGATCTCCCCCGGAAATAAAGGCATCCATCCCACTGTCCGTAAACTTTAGGGCCCCGTCCAGGTCGTTTTGAAGGTAGTGACACACACTCAACTCCAAAAAGGCGGCTGCTTCAATGTTCGTCTCTGGTTTAGCTTGGGTGGCCAGTTGAATTGCTTTATGCAGGCTACGTTCTGCCTTCTTCCATTGTTTTAAAGACACCAAGCACTTTCCTTTTATATAGTAAAGTAGTGGGGCCAGAGGATTTTCATCTTTGATATCCAGGTGGTCCAGTTCATCCAAAACGGTTTGTGGCCTTCCGATATCTCGTTGAACCTCAGCCAGCTGTAACTGCTGTTCCAGAGATTTGAGCGATTCTTGCTCCCCAATCAGTAACTCTGGGATCTCCTCCGGTGCTATTCCCAGCTTATTCAGGAGATAGATGGCCCGATCAGACCGAACATGAGGAACTCCCCGTTCAATGTTACTGATGGTCGCTGGCGAAATTTTATCATCAGCTAAATCCTCTAAACGCAGTCCTTTTTCTTTTCGTACCTTTCTGATAACTTTGCCCAGGTCATGGATATCAACGGATTGCATTTTCATTCCCTTCCTTCCTCTTATTTTCTTTCCAACAACATTTTACAATAGGGGAGGGAATGTTTGAATTATTTGTTCAATATTCCAGCCATAAGATGAAATTTTTCTTACGGGGCTTTTTCCTAAGGGATAGATTTATGATGCACCAAGAGGACAAACGAGAAGCTAAAGTGCATCTTGATCGAGTTTCGTCAACGGCGAAACGAAATGGATCTCGATGGTGTGCTTTGTTGAAGGACACTTCAAAGAGATGGTCCTGCCTACAAAGGGTTGACCGGGAAGGAACAAGATGTGAAAGACGACTGGATAAAACCTTACATCGGCCGCGATTACGGAAGGAATTCGACGGAAGTGCTGACCACGGGCATGGAGTAGTTCGGCTATAATTGGCACAACTTCAAACTCTTCGACCTTTCCAAGGATGAAGCGCATGAAAAAATGATGTGGGGTGCATTAGCCGGCATATGATGACGATGTGATATATATGCAAGAGATAAAACATGACATTCACAGCAGTCGGCTACTGCAACGTTTGATTCTGACCATGCCAGCCGATATGCATGAGAAGCTGAAAGAGATTGCCGAGGAGAAAACGCAAGAGACGGGCGGCGCGATCAAATGGTCCATGGCCATGTTGACTCGCAAAGCCTTGCAGGAATACATCGAGAGGTACGAAAAAAGCAAACAGGAATGAAGGATCGCCCCCATCATTGGGGGTTTTTCTTTTTGGCAAGCAAAAACCCCGGGCGATCCCGGGGGAAAGGAATATGTATTCATTCAACGTGTCCGGCTTCCATGCCAGGAATGCTGATATCCCATCCTGCCTGCGAAGTGTAATCCACGTTTCCGGTCAGCTCGCCGTAGACGGTGACGATGTCATCCTCTGCTTGCTTGATCGTACCTTCGTAGCGAACCATGAGGGCATCGTTGAAGTTCCAGATCCCGCTGGACATCTGCGTGACGGCGATGCGCATGACGGTGATGCCGTCTTTTTCGTGGATCTCAAGAATCTGGCCCTTGTATTTGGCGATCTTGCCTCTGTACTTATCGGGCGCCTTCTTCAATTGCTTGTAAGGAATATCCTCGGCTTCTTTCTTTAGCTTGGCGACTTTCTCTTTTTTGGATAACTCGCGATGGACGAAGAAATACTTCTCCACGCTCTCCTTTTTCTCTTTCTTGACCACGATGTAAAAGGCGTTATCGACTTCTCGCTCCAGATTCTTGGCCAGAAAGGAGAAGTTTCCTTTGTCATCGACCTTTGGCTCTGCCAGCTTCTTTTCTTTGATTTCTCCTTCATAGATGATGACCTTTGCGCCTTGTTCCGTCTTTCCTTTGATCGTCGCTTCATCTTTCTGCACGGTGATTGTGCGCTTCAAGTCCAACTTGACCTGCTCCGGCTTCTTCTGCTCCTGCTTCTTCGGCTCATCGGCTGCTTTCGGCTCTTCAGAAGAATTGTCCACTGCGAACACGAACACGATGAATGCGCCGGCCATGATTAGCAGACCTTGTTTCCGGGTCGGTCCTTTGATCCGACGAAACTGGAAGATGGCGAAGAAGAGACCGGCCAAAAAAGCGAGAAACGCGAGGAATCCGAGGAACATAAATCAACCTCCATTGGTATGATTTTCATCTTATTTAGTATAGCAAATCTTCACATCCTTCGGGCGTGGGTGTTGCACAAAAAAGGAGGAGCCAACCGCCCCTCCTGGCCAAAAAGAAAAACCCCGGTGCTTTCGCAGACGATCCTCAATCTCCTGCCTTGTCAGGTGACTGACATCTCCGATCCCTTTCCAGAAGAGCGTGACATAACCGTCGGCCAAGAACTCCTGAAGAAAATCATCATCGGGTGCGCCGTTCAGTGAGTTGGGATGCGTGCCGATCAGGTATATTTCAGCGTTTGAATGAACCATGGATCTGTCTCCTTTCAAATAATTCGTAACACGATCCCAATTTAAGGACATTGATCCTGCCATTCTCATAACGAGGTATTTAAAATACTTCAAAAAATCGTTGACATCATTTACCGTTGTATCATATACTGCAGAGGAAACATTAACCAACGGGGAGGGGTTCCGGTGGGAAAGGTGGTTGCGGTCATCGGGGGCAGGGCAAAGCAGGTGAAGGGGAAAGATACATACAACATGGATGTCATTCATCATCTCGTGCAAAAAGCAAAGTGGCGATGCGATCGTTGGAGACGGTGGTGAAGAAAGCGGATGTCGTCTTCCTAATGACAGATGCCTGCTCACATGAAAGCATGTATCGCGCACGACGCTTATCCAAGCGATATCAGAAGCCCATGCAGTATCTAAAACGAACGGGAACGAAAAGTTTATTGGAAAGAGCACAGGAGATGCTTCATGAGAAGTGATTTTTTTAGGCCTTATATCATAGAGGTATGAACGATACTTCAAACGAATACTGAGAGAAAAAGGAGTTGGATTTCGTGGTCAAGCAATCGGATCAGATGTTGCAGAAGGTATGGAGCGGGCTGGATGTCCTACGGGGAGCCGTAGATTCCTCGCAGTACATCGATATCCTACTCAGCCTGTTTACTCTGAAGGTCTTAAACGACAACGAGGATCATCCCTATATTTTGCCTTCAACAGCGCAATGGAGGGAGATTCAGGTCGGCCCCTCCATCCGAAAAAACCTTCATCAAGCGTTTCACGACTTGGAAAAAGAAAACCATGATCTTCAAGATGCGTTTACCTTTGATCACACCTTCATTCATGACGAAGAGGTCCTTCGCAAGTTCATTCGCCACCTGGATAAAATGAATTTCTCACGAAATCAACTGGAAGACCCGGATCCCTTAAATGGAACTTTAGCGCAAACAGTGGAAGGTCTGCTGGACAGGTTGGCTGCCGATCAAGGGAGAAGCGGAGGAGAGTTTTTCACCCCGATCCATATCGGGACGCTTTTGGCCGCACTTCTGAGCCCCAAAGAAGGATCGGTGTATGATGGTGCGGCAGGAAGTGGCGGTTTCTTGATTGAAGCAGCCAAACAAGCACAGCCTCAGCCAGTCAAGCTGTACGGTCAAGAAGTCAATCGCCGAACTTACGGTATTTGCAAGCAGAACTTCATCCTTCACGGCTTGTACGATGCCAAGGTGAAAAAAGGAGATACGATCCGTGAACCTCAGTGGGCGGATGGATTTCAACTGAAGCGGTTTGATTATGTTTTGATGAACCCGCCTTTTTCCCTGAGGAATTGGGGGCAAAGAGAAGCCGGGCAGGATCCCTACGGACGGTTTCAATACGGCATTCCAAGTGGAATCGGCTCTGATTTGGCCTTTGTTCAGCATGCGCTGTCTTCCTTGAAGGATCAAGGAAAGGCCGCCATCGTGATTCCTATGGGAGTACTGTTTCGAGGAGGAGCCGACCAACAGATTCGACAGGCGCTGTTGGAAGAGGATGTGATCGATGCTGTGATCTCCTTGCCGCCCAACCTCTTTTACAATACAGGCATTCCTGTTGCCATTCTCATCTTAAACAAAAACAAAAGTCATAAGGGAAAGGTTCAGTTCATTTACGCCCAACAAGACTTTCAACAAGGCAGAAGACAAAATCAATTGCTCGAGAAAATCGTCCAAACGTATCGCGACAAACAAGAAGTTCAGCGATACAGCCGACTGGTTTCCTTGGAGGAAATTAAAGAAAAGGACTGGGTTTTGACTGTTGCACGATACATCGAAGCATCTTCCGTTGAAACCTCCATTGGCAATGTCATGGTCAGTACGAAAGCTTATGAGAACTCTGACCTTCCCTTAAAGGTACTGGGTGAGCTCTCTGAACCAAAACCCTTTCGCGGAATGAATCCACCCAAAGAAAACGAGGAGGAACCCAATTCCCATTTGATCAATCTTGTCGATGTTCAAGATGGCAAAATCCTGTTCAACCAGCTGAAGCCGACCTATGTCGAGCCTCGAAGGGCGTTGCGCTTTGAAGCAAAACCGGGTGATGTGCTAGTTTCCAGTCGAGGAACGGCTTTGAAGGTCGCCGTGATTCCTGAGACACAAAAAAAGCTTCTGCCTTCGAATAACTTTATAGTGGTGCGTCCAAAGGAAGGTCTACATTCGCATTTCCTGAAAGTCTTCCTGGAAAGCCCGGTCGGTGTGCAATACATCGAAACCCTTCAAGGTGGAAGTGTCGCACCTATTATCAACCCCAAACATCTTGCTTCGATAAAGATCCCGCTCCTGCCTTATCATAAACAGGAACGAATCGCGCGTCACCTTCTGAGAGCGGATAACGAGAAAAGAGAAGCGATTCAAGCGGCGGAAAAGAAGTATCAACAACAACTGCAGGAATTGTATGATGAGATGGGGATTCTGAAGTTTATTGAACGATCTTAAGCAAAGGAGTGGTAGGGGATTTCGCGCTCCTTTATCTGAAACATCGCCTGCACGGGATCCCCAACAAACGAAAGATCCAGCATGTGGTCATCGATGAGGCGCAGGATTTCAGTGTTTTTCAGATCTACGCCCTGAAAGAAGCGTTGGGAACCAGTATCTTCACGATTTTAGGGGACCTGGCCCAGGGGATCCACCGGTATCGGGGAATCGGGGATTGGCAGGAAGTCATCGATTACGTCTTCCCTGAAGATCGATGTCAGTTCCGCACGTTGGAAAAGAGCTACCGAACCACGGTTGAAATCATGGAATGCGCCAATGAAGTGATTGATCGGATGGAGCAACCGGGGGTGCTTCCGGCCCAACCCGTGGTTCGCCATGGGGAGAAGCCCCGGTTTAAAGAGTTCGACACGTTGGAGGAAGGCATCCACGCGATTCGTGACGAGCTGAATCTTGCCCAAGCCAACGGATACGGAAACGTAGCCATCATCGGACGGTCTCTTCAGGAGTGCGAAAAGATTCAACGAGCGCTCATGACCCAAACGGACTTTTCCGTTCAATTGCTGACCGGGGAGGAGAAAACGCGGGATGTGGATGTGGTCTTGGTTCCTTCCCATGTCGTCAAGGGACTGGAGTTTGATTATGTTATTCTGGTGACTTGGGAGGAATCCTTCTCGGAGAACGAATTGGATTTAAAACTGTTGTATGTCTCCATGACCCGACCGCTTCACCGACTCACGGTTTTAGCCAGGAAAAACTCGTTTCCATTGTTAAATCGCTTAAATCCGGTTACTACATCCCGATGAGATAAAAAGAGAGGCTGTTGGCGAAGAAAAAGCCAACAGCCTCTTTTAGCTGGCAAAGATTGAAAAAAACCGTTCCTCTTAGGGAACGGTCAGATGCCGTCTTTTTCTGGAGCTTTGGAGGCCCATGCCGCGGCTGTTCCAATGACCGGACAGGCCATGGTCGCCAAGATCACTTCTGTATAGCCGCCGAACCAGTCGTAAGCCATGCCGTAAGGAAGGGGGCCCAAGGCCGAACCCACGACCGTGACTGTCATGGCAGCCCCTTGATGCTTCCGAGATGACGTCGTCCGAAATACTGAGGCCATATGGCATTCAACACAATCTGTCCAAGTCCGGTTGATCCCCCCCAGATAACGGCGAAGATCACTGCAGCCGTGACCGAATGGACATTCAAGATCAGAACCAAAAAAGACAGTTGCAGTAGAAAGACAAATGCCAAGACCCGGTGGGTGGGGTACCGGTCCACCGCAAACCCACCAATGAAGATCATGGGAAAGCCGGCCCCCGCCATCAAGCTCAAGACGAGGGCCGTCGTGGAAACTCCGAGCCCCAGTTCCTTCATGATCGACGTCAAGTGAAAGGTGAGTCCGGTGTTGACCAGAGCCGGAAAACTTACGCAGAGAAGGATCAGCCGCATCGCTTTCTTTAATGTCCAGTCCGTTTCATGTACAACAGCCGACGGATCCGATGGATCGGTGTTCCCGGCCTCATCTGGCACGAGTCCCACGTCCTCCGGCCGGTTTCGTACAAAAAAGGTCGCCAAGGGGGCGCCAAGCGGTTGGCCAATCCCAACGATCGATCATCCAGTTCCTTCAATATTCAACCTCCAGGGGAGTTCGTTTGTTCCTCAAAAAACGAAGATTCGAAGAGGTTATTTTCTTGTTCCCCTGGTAGTATTACCCCTAGATTCAGTTTGCGGTTCCCGGACCGATTCTCTCCCGTACCAGATGGATGAAGTGGGACATGGCGGGGGATTTCCATTTGTCCTTGTGCCAGGCGAGTTGGGTTGAGACGCGGTCTTCGGGGTGGGTCCAGGGAAGCTCGGTCAACCGTCCCTCCTCCAGTTCCCGTTCCACGACTATGCGGGGAAGATATGCGACGCCGAGGCCACTCATGGTGCATTGTTTGATCGCCTCGCTGTTCCAGAAATCGATCCGTTGCCCAGTGCCCGCAGACGCTGCCTTCAGCCGGTCTTCCAACAGGGTGCGGTAGGTACAGCCCGCCTCCGTCTGGAGGATAGTATGGTCGGCGAGGTCGACGGGGAAGATCTTCTCTCTGCCGGACAGGATGTGGCCGGGGGGAGCGACAAGTACCAGTTCCTCCCGAATCAATGTTTCCGTGCACAGTTCCGCTTCCGTACGTTCCTCGTCCAGAAGGAAAGCCAGGTCCATCTCCCCCTCCTTCAGTTTGCTCCGCAGATCCCGGCACTGGCCGGGGGAGAGTTCGAGCCGCACCCGGGGATGACGCTATCGGTACTCGTAGAGGATCGTCGGCAGCCGGTAGACGAGCAGGGACTCCGGCGCCCCGATACGCAACGGACCCGACGGGGTCTCCTCCGTAACGACGGTTTCCGCCGCTTCCCGGGATAGCCGGTCCATCTCCTCCGCATAGGGGAGAAGGCGTTGGCCTGCCTCGGTCAGCACTGTCCGCTTCCCCAGTCGGTCGAAGAGGGGACTGCCCAGTTCCTCCTCCAAGGCGTGGATGTGAGAGGTGATCGTCGACTGGGCATATCCCAGCTCCTCCCCGGCCCGGGTAAAACCGCCCCTTTTAGCCACGGTTCGGAATGTTTTCAAATGGCGCAGCTCCATGGCGTTCTCTCCTTTCCTTCTCATTATAAAATCCGATCGTTTAAATCAT
Organism: Melghirimyces profundicolus; assembly: GCF_003054245.1. Lineage (GTDB taxonomy): Bacteria > Bacillota > Bacilli > Thermoactinomycetales > DSM-45169 > Melghirimyces > Melghirimyces profundicolus. The sequence continues at coordinate 596 of NZ_QBKR01000011.1, read as the reverse complement.
AACCATTCATTTAACAAATGGGGAGTCCGGATCTATAATGAGACAGACGAAAGGAGGAATGCCTCTTGAAACGCGAGTTGATCGGTCCCTTCGCCCTATAAATATAGATACTTCCGATTCAAGAAAAATGGAGGGTAACTGTTCATGAAAGTACTGACCGTTGTAACGCATCCGAGGATCAATTCTTTGACGTTTGCGATAGCAAGCCGTTTTATAGAAGGTTTGAATGAAGCAGGTCATGAGACGGAAGTCTTGGATTTACATCGCATGGTTTTAATCCTGTATTATGGGAGGCCGATGAGCCCGATTGGTCAGCTGACAATCATAAATATTCCCTAGAAGTCCGGTGAAAAAGTCCAACTAAAACCAGGTTTTTAGCTTCCAGTGTCGAAAACTGTCTACGGAAGAACATCACGGATCGATAGGGTGAGTTGATGAAAGCGCCAAAGCAATCATACGTCCAGCCTCGTCTTTTTCAGGCGATCGATATGGAAGCGATCATTCCCCAAAAGCATATCCTGCGGAAATTGAAAGATGTCATCGACTTTTCTCAGGTTCACGAATGGGTGGCTCCTCTTTATTCCGAGAAGACAGGG
>NZ_QBKR01000010.1 GCF_003054245.1 Melghirimyces profundicolus | reverse complement strand
AGATCTCCTCCGTTCCGTTCAATCCTTTTGTAATGAATTCTACAGATCGGACAGAAAACCTGGCTTGACAACGGACTTTTTCACAACGCTTCTAGACACCAGGCGCTTGGTGATTTCGCCCCCACGGGTCCGTTGGCACGGGAGGTGGTATCCGTACCAACTGGACGCCAAACCTCTGAAGCGATTTCATACTTCATTCGTTCCAGGGCTTGAGCGGGATTGCGATCAGCAGCTGGTTTCGGTTGCGTTCGCGGATTTGTTGTTGCATGTTAGATTCACCTCCTTGAGCTTGCATCTTGATTTTTCCCATCCACCCAGGCTATGCACGCAATTGGGTGCGGGTACCAATCCCCTTCGGGACAGAAAAACAAGGCTTAAAACGGAAAATTCACGCCCTAATAATTACCATACAATCAATTTTATATTTACCATCGTTGGACCCTATCCCTATAAGTTAGAGCGAGTGTAGAAATTGGTACAGCAATAGAGGTTGACCCCTTTTTGGAGCCAACCTCTTATTGTTGGGCTTATTCTCCAACGGATGGGATGAAGCATGGGCGTACTAGTCCCCCTTCTTGCGCACCCACTTGAATTCGATATTTCCCACCGGGTGACGGACGATCCCCGTCACGTCGGGATTTTGCATGTACACCCGGGTCCCGAAGAATATGGGCAGGATCGGCATGTCGTCCATGAACATCGCTTCCGCTTCGTGCATCAGCTTGAACCGCTCTTTCTCGTCCTCGGTATTGCGGATTTTGGCCACCAGGTGGTCGTATTCTTTGTTACTGTAGGCGACCCGGTTTCCGGGATGGCCGGTCTGGAAGAGCTCGAGGTAGTTCAAGGGGTCGGCGTAGTCAGCCGGGATAGTCGAGCGGGAAAATTGCAGTTTACCAGCCCGCTGTTCGGCGAGGAACACCTTCCACTCTTTGTTCTGCAGCTTCACTTTAACGTCCAAGTTCTTTCGAAGCATCTCCTGCAAAGCCTCCGCCACCACTTTATGGGTGTCGTCGGTGTTGTAGGTCATGGTGATCGGCGGAAGCTTTTCGTACCCTTCCTCTTTCATTCCCTCTTTCAGGAGCTGTTTCGCTTTTTTGACATCGTGGTCTTTGAAGAAACTACCTCCATCCTCGCGGAATTCCTTGCCGTCCGGCTGTTTCATTCCGTAAGGAACGTGGGCCATGGCCGGTTTCTGCCCGCCTTGCACCACATGGTCGATGATCTCCTGCCGGTTGATCGCCAGGCTGAAGGCTTTGCGTATCTTTTTGTTATGGAAGGGCTCCATCTCCGTGTGCATCCGATAGTAATAGATCGACGCCACCGGATCCGTCTTGGCCTTGCCGGACTGGATCAACTCTTGTTTCAGTTCCGTAGGCACGTTTTCCACGGCGTCCAGTTCACCGGATTGGAACATCTGGTACTCAGTATTCTCGTCGTTAACCATCGACCAGTGGATACCGCCCAACTTCACACTCTCCTGGTCCCAGTAGCCACCGTGTTTCACCGCCTTCAATTCGCTGTCGTGCTTCCATTCGGTCAGCTTGAAAGGGCCGTTAGAGAGGATGGTGGAGGCATCCGATTCCCACCGCTTCGGGTCTTTTTCCACGGTCTTCTTGTGGACTGGGAAAAAAGCAGGCGTCGCGATCAGTTTCAGGAAAAAGCCGGTGGGCTCCTTCAACCTCACCCTCAGCGTTTTCTCGTCGACGGCCTCCACCTTTATGTCCCCTTTTTGGCCCTTGCCGGCGTTGTACTCTTCCGCCCCTTCGATGTAAAAGGCAAGAAACGACGACGGAAACGCATTTTTCGGGTCCACCATCCGCTTCCAGGCGTACTCGAAGTCTTCGGCGGTCACCGCTTCCCCATTGGACCACTTGCTGTCTCTTAGATGGAAGATATACGTTTTCTTATCGGCGCTGATCTCCCACTTCTCCGCCATGGCCGGCTGGGGCTGGTGGTGTTTGTCCAGGCGGACGAGGCCTTCCATGATATTGTTCAGAATATCGTAGGAGACGGAATCGAACCCTTCCGGCGGATCTAGGGACGGCGGCTCCGTCGATGCGTTCACCTTCAGGACCGCCCCTTCTGGATCCGCACTGGAGGGTGTCTGATTGCACCCTGCCAACAAGCCCGCCACCAACAACGCGGTCACCGCAACCATCACCCATGCTTTTTTCATTGTACGTCCTCCCGCTCATTTTTCAACCTACCCGATACGGCATTCATGGTACGTTCTGTACCGGGTGGTCCGGCAAGTGGTAGTCCAATGGGTCCTTCTCCCCCATGTAGCGGTGGTCACCATACCTGTATGTTTTCCGAGCAGTTGCTGTAGAGAGGTCGGCTCCCGCCCCTCCCGATGGTGACTGTCTCGGTCTCGTGGCTCAGGTTCCGCACCGCAGTTCTGCCTCGGTACAGCCCGCCCGTTCCCGGTGACGTTCTTTGATGATGTTGGATGCGCAGATTCCTCCGGGCTCAGCCTGAACCGGCCCGCCGCCTCCATCGTCACTGTGGGCACCCCCTGAAACGCTTCATCACTGAGGGGTAGGAGGAGGTGCCCTCCTTGTCCTCAACGGCGACATGTCGGACATGTCGATGGGAACTCTCCACCACTGAGCCACGTAGACTAAGGTATAATTTTTCCTCTTTCCGATAATTCATGACCCGTAATATAAAAATAGCAGAAATTATTCAAAAATACTAGTAGTTCCTATAAATCTCTTAATTGTACCTAGGGGGATGTGAAACGTTGGGCAATTTCAGACCCCACGTCGCCGTGGACGCCCTTGCCTTAGCAAAGCACTCATCTCCGCCCCGGGAGTCTGAGCAAGACCCCTATGAACTCCTGCAGTCCATTATCACCTAGGAGAAGTTTGTCTCCACCGTGGAAGAGGCGGAGCAACCCGCCCGCCCGGCGGACTTTGATTATCTGGACCTGCTGGAAGCCGGTATCATGCTACGCAAGTGCCGAGGTTGTTGGAAAGTTACGTCTTCCAGGCCTCTGCAGCCCCCAGCGCTTCCCTTTTGGAAGCCCTCCAGCTATTGCAGAAATTGAACACCACCGGCAAACGGAAAGTTCCGGAGGGGGCCCCGACCGTCTTTGTCAAACCGCGCTGGGAAAAGCATGTGCTTCGTCAGGAGGGAATCGACCGGCACTATTACGAGATGTGCGCCCTGGCGGAATTGAGGAAGCACCTTCGATCAGGGGATCTGTGGGTGACGGGCAGTCGTCAGTACAAAGATTTCGATGAATACATGCTACCGAGGGCGACGTGGGCCGAAATGAAGGCGGATTCCTCCCTGCCGATCGCGGCCCCCGTGGATGTCGATCCACCGCCATGTGGTACTTTTCTATATTTCCGCAAAGTTTTTCCGCCCCGCTTTCGTCGAAGATTTGTTTCCTCATAAGCAGGGTCGGTCGGAGTCTTGCCGTATGCATAAACCATAAACAGCTGGCTGATTTTCTCTTCCAGTGTCATATGCCGAATTTTGCTCTGACTCTGAATCCATCCTTTTGCCGTCTTATCTTCTTTCCACCCCGGTTTTACCGCATCGTTCCCATCTGCAAAGACAAAAATCGGGAAATACAACAGAAGAGCCAGCACCGATGACAAGACGCACAAACACCATTGCTGTCTATTCATCCCGATCTCCCCTATTTGAGACGCGGGTAAGAGTGACATCCGCCACGACAGGTAAATGATCGGATGCCAATGTTTCGATGACGTCGGCGGTCCGCATTTGAATACCGGGTGTAGCGAAAATGTAGTCAATCCGTTTGACAGGATCAAGTGCGGAATATGTAAACCCGTTTTGTTCGCCGTTTGTACTCCAGGCGTCTTGAAACGAGTTAAATAACGGTTTTAATTCCTGCGCCTGCGGAGTCGCATTCATGTCACCGACGAGAATTTTTTCCCTCTCATTTTCCTTGAAAATATCCATCATATCGCGAACTTGCATTTTGCGAACTGAGGGGTCGGAACGGTAATCCAGGTGTGTCACATAGAACAACGTTTTTGACCCCCTTACATTGAGCAGTACTTCAGCAAACCCTGGAGCGGGTTTCGGCGAAGAGTTCGGTTCTTGGGTGGACAACCTTGTTATCTCCCGGTTTTCGGCCTGGATGATCGGAAATTTGCTTAACACCGCAACGCCGAACTGCCGGTTCGGCTGTCCGTCTTCGTTGGGAGGGAGGTTGTAAATGGGGGCATAAAAATAGTGCATGTCCAACCTATCCGCCAGCGATTTTATTCCATTCTCGAATTGGCTCCGGCTTCCTCAGTGAACATCCACTTCCTGAAGACCGATCACATCGGCATTGGATTCCTCGATGACTTTGGCGATTCGTGAAAGATCATACTTGCCGTCAGACCCAATTCCTGCATGAATGTTGTAAGTCATTACCCTTACCTTCACCTGACGTCCTGGCGCATCCTCCCCTTCGTCAGCGACAACGATGGATTGACCTATCAAGCCCAACATCGCAAAACAGAGGACGATGATCCCTCTTTTTACAAAAATCATCCTCTTTCCTCCTTTGGTTCTTTGCTATATATTATAAATTATTTATAAGTTACCGCATGTTGGTTCCCTTTGAGACCGTCACGCCGGTTACGGTGGAGCGGTGGAATACTGATTTGATAATCGGACTCAAGTCATTTCGTATCTGTGTCATGATATCTTTATAAATTGAGTTCCTTCATCTTTCATATTTACATGGATATCTTTCTCTCCGACGACGAGATTGTTAACTAACCCATTCTCATCTCGATTGAATGTTACTTCCACACTAATATCACTAAGATAAAATTGATATACATTTTTAGGTTGTAAAATCCGGTTACCAAAAATAAATAATTGCCCATCAACATGTTCAACCATCAAATTTAAATTCATAATCTCATTTCTGTAAATGCCTGCGTAATCCTCAAGAATGTCAGGATCAATCATTGGGTCATTGTGAAAGGAAAGATGAAGGAATTGCAGTAACTGTTTCTGATAACTCTCCCACTCTCCTTTCGAATTCTCTACCGAAAGTTTATTGAATTTATTTAAACGAAAGGATAGATTAGCCAATTGTCCTTATTCCGATAAAAACGCAAGATGCAAACTGGACCCCGTGTTGCCTCTATTCTTGTAGTAAGGTTCGTTCATAAACTGCTCGTACTTTTGCTTTAAAAACCGATCCCCTCCTCTGCTGTCTATCATTTTACGAATAGCCAAACATGGATATTACTGGTAAAGTAAAATAATACAGGTTGTATTTGATGAGCAATGCTGCAAACCTGCTCAATAAAATCTGTGATCTTTCTCCTATCCAAGTCCTTATGTAGTAAGTTTAAAATTGGATATTGAAAAAGAGCCGACTCCAAAACGACGGAACCATCCGTCTCTTTCAGTTGATCAATCATTCGCTGCCAATTCTCCAGATACGCATTCATCCAGCTTCCGATATCAAGATCATGGTCATTGTTATCAACAAAAAAGAGGATGATCACCTGTTGTTTCATGATATAATTTGGTTTTATATCCGTTTCTCTCCAACTGGACAGCGATAAATCTTGTAAAAGTGGATTTCCCTGATCCAGGGATACCTTCCAGGAGGATCAGCTTCTTGGACATCGTATTCACTCCTCTCTCCCTATTAAATTTGCTCATACCGTTTTCCTTTCTTTTAATCGCTTATTGGGGTACGGTGGATTCCTTTTTGACAAACAAAATGACCCGCTCTGGGCGAGGGTAGCGGGTCATCCTGTGTCCCTTTCCGTCGACGCATACACGGTCATTGCCATAGCGACAAGATTTCATCGCCTACATATAAGGTATCACCATGATGGCATGGATATTCCATTCCATTCTGTGTACAGCCGCCCATCGGGGCGGTTTGATTGTTACTCCGAATTTTCCTTTCGGGTTTTCTATTCTTCAAACCGTTGTTGTTGACTTTCGGAGGATTCCGTCCGATATTCCCCCCCGAATCCATCCGGGGCAAACTGGAAGGTACGGACGATATCCACCAGACAATCTTCACAAAGCTCCCAGGACCATTCTTCCATGTCAAAGCCACTGCCATAACCGAATTCGGTTTGGAAGGAATGGATCAAGTCCGTTTCGAAGTCATTGGAGTCGGCTTGGACCGATTTCCCGCATTTGTTGCAGATCCACTCGGAAACAACCTGTACTTCTTTCATGACCGGTTTATGCTTTTTCACTTTGAGTCCTCCTTGTTCTTCTCCGGATCTCCCAATGGCTTTCCACGCATGGAGGATTCCTCCGCATCCAACCTTTCGAACGAAGAAATTCATATTCCATCACCTTTTTCTTCGCTGTATCGAAAGTCCCCTCAAACTCTTCGATAACGGAAATGAACCCGTCCTCTTCCAGGGGTATATAACTGCCATGTCATCCTCGAACCTCTTTACTTCCCATTTTTTTCGTTCCAAGGTTTAATTTCGAGAATCCGCCGAGAAAATACCCCGGCGAGTTGATCCATATCCTCGACACGATGAGATTTGGCTGATTTCCCCTCGTCCGATTTCTAACTTCCGATAATGGTGCCGTATCGGAAGTTAGAAGTTTAAAAATAGACCCTGAAGGGCCTGTTCATCACTTACCGTTCGCAATAAGAAGCCGCCAATATGAGAAGCCCGAACATCACGGGAATGCTGATCAGTTGCATGAGGGCAGTTTTGGCGCTCCGTCCTTTTTCGGGTTTCCTCCCTTCTTCCAAATCCAACGGGTTCCCCATATACCCCGACTCGTCTCCATCGGCTTGTGTACATGAATCCGTTTCTTTCGATCCTTTTGATCCCCGATCCGATGATACCGTCCTTTTTTTAAAGATTTTCTTCGGTGTCTTCTTCGGTGTCTTAAAGCCCCATCCCCATCCCCCATTTCATGTTTACGGTTTTCGTTCAGTCCTTTACTTTTTGAGATCAAGACGATTTTCCTTCTGATCCCGTGGTATTTTCCGGGAATCCGTGGTATATGTATAACGTAACAAAAAATTCGGAGGGATTTCATGTCCCGGTTTCCTTTCTCCCGGCGCCTGCCGGCGAATGTCAACCGGATCATCATCCGGTTTCCGGAAGACGTCCAGGAGTTTTTTCTGGAGATGATCAGTGCGGAACGAAGTCAACAAACCATCGCCAACTATGCCTACGATTTCTCCCTGTTCTTCGACTTTCTCGAAAAAGAGGGAATCGACCTGGAGGAAATCACGTCCCGAACCCTTCGCCGCTTTTTCCGCCGGATCGAAATCGGCTATGAGCGGACGGTCCGGGTCAAGGTGAAGCGGACGGACCCGGCCACCGGAGAAGTTTGCGAGGATTGGGTGGAACGGAAGCATTTCCGGGAAAACACCCGGGCGGGAAAGGAACGGAAACGCTCTTCTCTCCGCTCCCTTTTCCGCTACCTGGTCAAAAACGGGGTGCTGGAAAAAGATCCGATGGAGGAATACGCGGACGCCACTCTGAAAGCGCGCAACCGAAAGAAAGTGCCCGTCTTTCTCACCCGGGAGGAAGCTCTCCGGCTCGTGAAGGCTGTGGAGGCATACCATCGGAAACAGAAACGGCGGAAGTGCACCTGGTATGAAGTGCGGGACCGGGCGATCCTGCTCCTCTTTTTGAACACGGGGATCCGCGTGTCAGAGTTGGTCGGGCTCAACCAAAACAGCATCCAGCCCGATCGCGACACCGCCCGCGTCGTGGTGATGGGAAAGGGAGACAAAGAACGGATGCTGAAGCTGAACCAAACCGCCTATGAGGCACTTCGGGAGTACATGAAGCTCAGGCCGACGGAAAATGTCCCCCCGGATCACCAAGATGCGCTTTTCCTGAACAAAAACCGAACCCGGATGAGCCGGAAGGGAGTCTCCGACGCCCTCAAAAAATATGTTCAGGAAGCCAACCTGCCGCCCAAGGCGGCTACGATCTCCCCTCACAAACTGCGTCACACCCTGGCCACCCTTCTCCTCTCCAACGGGGAAAACCTGCGGGTGGTGCAGGAAATTCTGGGACACTCCAGCATTCAGACCACACAGATCTATACCCACGTGATCGATTCGGAACGGGACAAAGCCTTGGACCGGCTGGACGGCATGTTATGATTCCGGCCGGGAGCGGGTAAAGGAATCGTGGAAAGGATGATTTGATGCAGAGACGCCACATCATGGTCCACGGAAGGGTGCAGGGAGTCGGATTCCGCCATTACACAAGGAAGGCGGCTTTATCCATCGGAGTAAAGGGGTGGGTTCGGAATCGCCCCGACGGGACGGTGGAGATCGACGCCCAAGGCCCCGCGTCCAAGATGGAACGGTTTGTGGAAGCCGTCCGGAAAGGCAGCCCCGCTTCACAGGTGAAACGCTTGGAAACGAAAGAGAAGAAACCGACGGACCGCTACCGGACCTTTGAGGTTCGATACTGAAATTGCCGGCGCCCGACGCCGGCTTTATTCTGTTTGGGGGCCCCTTTGTGGTATATTGGGAAATGGTTCTGTCGACCCGGATCACTCTTTTCGGCCGGATCCGGGTCGATTTCATGACACTTTCCTCCGAGCCCTGTATGACCGACGGGGAAAGCGTTATGGTAATAATAAAAGGAAATCTTTTTTGATACTTCTTCTAAACAGCGAAAGGTGTGTCGTCATGGCCAGTTCCCACTTCAACGACACCTTCCTGAAGGCCTGCCGCGGGGAATCGACCCCCTATGTACCCGTGTGGTACATGCGTCAGGCGGGAAGGTATCAGCCGGAATACCGGAAAATCCGGGAGCGGTATTCCTTCTTTGAAATGAGTGAGATCCCGGAAGTATGCGCCGAAGTGACGCGTCTCCCGGTGGAACAACTGGGAGTCGATGCCGCCATTCTGTTCGCCGACATCATGACTCCGCTGAAACCCGTCGGGGTCGAAGTGGAGATCCGCCCCGGCGTCGGCCCTGTCATCTCCAATCCGGTGCGGACCCCGGCCGATGTGGAACGCCTCGGGCGGCTGGAGCCCGAAGAGCATGTCCCCTATGTGTTGGAAGCCATCCGCCTGCTCACCACCGAACAACTGAACGTTCCCCTCATCGGGTTTGCGGGGGCCCCCTTCACCCTGGCCAGCTACATCATCGAAGGCGGGCCTTCGAAAAACTACCATCAGACCAAAGGCTTTATGTACGCTCAACCGGAGTCTTGGCAAGCCTTGATGGACAAACTGGGCGATCTGACCGTGGCCTATCTCAAGGCCCAGGTGGCGGCCGGCGCCCATGCGGTCCAGGTCTTCGACTCCTGGGTGGGGGCACTCAACGCCGACGATTACCGGACCTATGTCGCCCCGGTGATGCACCGGATCTTCGCCGAAGTGAAAGAGGCCACCGGGGTTCCCGTCATCTGCTTCGGAATCGGGGCGGGTCACCTGCTGAAAGAATGGAATCGCCTTCCCGTCGACGTGATCGGCTTGGACTGGCGCACCTCCATCCGGCAAGCCCGGGAGATGGGGATTGACAAGTCCCTTCAGGGAAACCTCGACCCCTCCCTCCTGCTGGCTCCCTGGGAGATGATCGAAGCGAAGGCCAAAGAAATTCTCGATCAGGGAAAGGTTGCCCCGGGTTACATCTTCAACCTGGGCCACGGCACGTTTCCCGAGGTCCGGGTGGAAACCCTGCAGCGCCTGACCCGCTTCGTTCACGAATACACGCGGAATTGAGGTGACGCTCCATGACAAACCAACCCATCGGGCTGTTGGTGATGGCCTATGGTACCCCCCGCAGCCCCGAAGAGATCGAACCCTATTACACCCACATCCGTCGGGGGAGAAAACCCCCCGAAGAATTGCTTCAGGACCTGAAGGAGCGGTATGAAGCCATCGGAGGTATCTCACCGTTGGCCCGAATCACCGACGAACAGGTGGCCGCGTTGGAAAAGCGGCTCAACGAACGATACGGCGATGGGCAATTCCGGGCCTATTTGGGACTGAAACACATCGACCCCTTCATCGAAGACGGCGTCCGGAAGATGGCGGCTGACGGCATCACGGAAGCCGTCAGCCTCGTGTTGGCCCCCCACTATTCCACCTTCAGCGTCAAATCCTACAACGGCCGGGCACTGGCGGAAGCCGAAAAACAGGGCGGCCCCCGGATCCATACCGTGGACAGCTGGTACAAACACCCCAAGTTCATCGACTACTGGGTCAAACGAGTGAAGGAAACCGTTCAGCGAATCCCGGAAGAAAAGCGGGGACAGACCGTGACCATTTTCTCCGCCCACTCCCTGCCGGAAAAAATCCTGCAGGCGGGGGATCCCTACCCCCGGCAACTGGAAGAAACCGCCCGCCTGGTGGCGGAGGGGGCCGGCATCCGGGATTACGCCATCGGGTGGCAGAGCGCGGGTAACACGCCGGAGCCCTGGCTGGGTCCCGACGTCCAGGACCTCACCCGGGAGCTTCACCAAGAGAAGGGGTACACCTCCTTTATTTATTGCCCCCTGGGCTTCGTCGCGGAGCACCTGGAAGTTCTTTACGACAACGACTATGAATGCCGGATGGTGTGCGATGAGATCGGCGCCGATTATTACCGTCCGCCCATGCCCAATGCCCGGCCGGAATTTATCGAGTGCCTGGCGGATGTCGTTTCCGAAAAATGGGCTGACGTCAGCCGGAGGTCACAATGAAACGGTGGCGGGTTGCCGTTGTCGGCGGCGGGATCACCGGTCTCTCCGCCGCCTTCTACCTGCAGAAAGAAGCGAAGGAACGTTCCATCCCCCTTGACCTGGTTCTCGTGGAAAGTGAAAAGCGCCTGGGCGGAAAAATCCGGACGGAACACAGGGGCGGCTTTATCATGGAGCAGGGACCCGACTCTTTCCTGGCACGGAAACCCTCCGCCAAACAGCTGGCCGTCGACTTGGGGTTGGAGAAGGAACTGGTCCATAACCGTGCCGGCCAGGCCTACATTCTCCATCAGGGGGAGCTTCTTCCCATCCCGGAAGGGGCCGTGATGGGCATCCCCACACGGATCACACCTTTTGCCCTCTCCAAACTGTTTTCTTCCGCCGGTAAATTCCGGGCCATCCGAGACTTGTTCCTCCCCCGGCGGCAAAACCCCGATGACCTTTCCGTCGGGACGTTCTTTCGGAGACGGTTGGGGGACGAAGTGGTTGACCACCTGATTGAACCCCTCCTCTCCGGGATTTACGCCGGAGACATCGACCGACTCAGCCTGTTGGCCACCTTTCCTCAGTTCGCCCGACTGGAGGAGGAACACCGAAGCCTGATTCTCGGGCTGAAACGCACCCGTGCTCCCCGGAAAAAGGAAGCCCCGTCCAAGGGACAGTTCCTGACCCTGAAGAAAGGGCTCTCCAGCCTGGTGGAGGCCGTGGAAAAACAACTGCCGGAAGAAGCGGTGATCAAGGGAAATCCCCTCACCCGGCTCATTAAGGAAGGAAGCCGGTATCTTCTCGTTCTGGAGTCCAACCGGGTCATCCAGGCCGATGGCGTCATCCTGGCCCTTCCCTTTGATCGGATGAAAGCCCTCCTCCCTGCCGCCCCGCTGCCGGAGCATCCGGATCCGGTCCCTGCCACCTCGGTGGCCACCGTGATCTTGGGCTTTGATGCGAAAGCGCTCCCCGCCGCCCCGGACGGAACCGGTTTCGTCGTGCCGCGGCGCGAAGACACCACCCTGACGGCCTGTACCTGGACCCACAAAAAGTGGCCCCACACCGTCCCTCCGGGTAAAGCGATGATCCGTTGCTACGTGGGCCGTTTCGGTGACGACGCCATCGTGGAGGAACCGGATCCAACCATTCTGTCCCGGGTTCGTTCCGACCTTAAACGGATCCAGGGGTTGGACGCCTCTCCGGAGTTTTCGCGCATCACACGCTGGCGGCGGGCCATGCCCCAGTATACCGTGGGACACGTCCGGTGGCGGGAACAGTTGTTGGATACCTGCCGCGAACAACTTCCGGGCCTCTTTCCCGCCGGTTCCTCTTACGGAGGCATCGGCCTTCCCGACTGCATCGATCAGGGAAAACAAGCCGTCTCCGATGTTCTCGACTACCTCGGACTGGATAACAGACGATAAAAACGGGACGCCATGGGGGTCCCGTTTTTATCTAAATCCCCGAAAATAAAGGAATTTCGGACATCTCCGTTGAATGAGATAGAGGTATATGATTTTACCTGGAATGGAGGGATCTGATGCCGCGTCCGCGTTACATCACGGACATCCGTAAAATCGAAACGCTCCCTGAGGAAGAGCGGCAAAAGTTGACTGAAATCACCGACAAATTCGTATTCAGGGTGAACGATTACTACCTCTCCCTGATCGATTGGGACGACCCCGAGGACCCCATCCGCAAACTGATCATCCCCAACGACGCCGAACTGGATGAGTACGGAAAGTGGGACGCCTCCGACGAACACTTAAACTATGCTGCGCCGGGGTGCCAACATAAGTACGATACCACCGCCCTGCTGCTGGTCTCGGAAGTATGCGGCGCCTACTGCCGGTTCTGCTTCCGCAAGCGCCTCTTCCGGAACGACGTCCACGAAGCATCCCTGGATGTGGCTCCGGGGGTCGAATACATCCGGAACACCCCGGAGATCAACAACGTTCTCCTCACCGGAGGCGACTCCCTGATCCTGGCCACCAGGAAAATCCGGGGCATCCTGGAACGCCTGCGGGAAATCCCCCACGTGAAAATCATCCGCTTCGGCACGAAACTGCCTTCTTTCAATCCGATGCGGATTTATGAAGATGAAGAACTGATTCAAACCCTGTCCGAATTCTCCCGTCCCGACGCACGGATCCATGTGATGGCCCACTTCAACCACCCCCGGGAACTGACGGATGAAGCCTATCGGGCGATCGACGTCCTTCAACGGGCCGGGGTCGTGCTGGTCAACCAGACGCCGGTGCTGAAAGGAATCAACGACAACCCCGAAGTCCTGGCCGAACTCCTGGACAAATTATCCTGGGCCGGGGTGACCCCCTACTATTTCTTCCAAAACCGCCCCGTTGCCGGAAATGCCAGTTTCGTCCTCAGCTTCCGGGAAGCCTATGAAAAAATCGAGCAAGCCAAGGCCCTCACCTCCGGCCTCGGCAAACGGGTCCGTTACGCCATGAGCCACACGTCTGGGAAAATCGAAATCCTGGCCGTGGAGGGCGACAAAATCTATCTCAAGTACCACCAGGCCCGCCACCCGGATTACTACGGGAAGTTCATGGTTTTGGACCTGCCGGAAGATGCTTCCTGGTTCGATGATCTGCCCGGCGCGGAAGAGATCCTGGCCGCTCAAAAAAAAGAACAGTTCGCGTAACGGTTGCTAAAAAAGCGCGAAGGCCGTTCCTTCGCGCTTTTCTTTCGTTGTAGGAGGAGAACCGGCCATGCTTCGACGACCAATCAGCTTTTTGCTATGTAGCTTCTCACATTCAGATACTCCTGTCTTGTAATTACTGCAATCCATTATAGTGTGTATATAAGCGATTCCGTCTCTTTGAATCGGCATCATTATTTTCTTTCGCCCTCAACCCGGATGGTGACCTGGTCCCCGATTCTTTTCCCGTTGGATACATAAGGCGCATGCTGATTGCTGTTCAGCTCCACTCGAACCGTTTGGGTCCCCGGAGGCAGTTTCTCCAAATGGTACCATGGCCCGTACAAACGGGCTTCTTTTTTTCCGTTCACATACAAATGGGCGTGCCCTTCTCCCCATTGGTCCTCCTTGTTCACCTGTTCCGGAGTGAAACGGAAATGAGACGTATCAACGTGGACGTTCCAACCGGATTCGGCATCCGGTTGGACTTCCAATTTCACTTTGGGTGCGGGTTCACCTTCCGGCTTCTCCACCGGGGGTACGGAATGGTGATGGTGGGCATGGGAATGAGAAGCGGACGCTTCCGAAGTGACATGACCATGGGAAGCGTTTGGAGCAAGAAGATGGCTCCCCCAACCTAACAGCCCATACACCAATACGCCCGAGAGAACCCATCCGATGCTTCGCCGACTTTCCTGTTCGTTTACCTTCGGCCACAATTCCGTTCCAGTAATATAGATCAGGATCCCCGCGGAAAACAGAAGGGGAATGCCCGTTCCGATCTGGATCAAGCCAGAAGCCGCCCACGCCGTTCCCGTTCCGATCACAGTACAAAGCCCCAGGAGAAGAACGAATCCCATCCCCTTTTTCCGGGTTCCCCCATTGCTCATCGCGAGAGATGCGATCGCCATTCCTTCCGGAACTTTGTGGAGGATCAGACCTAACAAGACCGCCATTCCCAAGTGAACATCCGTCTGGAACCCCGCTCCCAAGGCCACTCCTTCAAAAAAAGCGTGGATCCCCATGCCCGTAAGCACACTCCATACAGCAACGGATGCTCTTTGATCCCCTTCCCGGTACCTCCCGAACCCCTGTTGAAAGACGAAAGCCGTCAGCAAACCCGCCAAAACCCATACCGGAGGATACGGCGCCTCCGTCCAACCATGAGGCAGCATCCCGCCCAAAGCGACCGCCCACAACAGGCCGGTGCTCACCGCAAACCACACTTTCAGCCCCTGATCGGACCATTGCTTTCTCCATCCCACCAGACTTCCACCAACCATATACCCCAAAGCGGCGACCCACGTCCATTCCCAAACCGTCATCGGAACTCCCTCCTCGTGATCTCCCTCGTTGTGGATTGATGTGAACAATTGATGAATCCATTCCCGGGTTTTTAGATTGACACAAGTTATCCATTGCAAAGGATACGACATTTGAAGTAAAAGATGATGTGAGGATCTGTTATTTTTGTGGCGAAAAAGGAGGACCTCCATGAATAACTTGCTTTCGTTGTTTCTTTATCCGTCCAACTGGAATCTGCCATTAAACCTTCTTCTTTTGGGACTGGCCGCGGGGTATTTGGGGGTCACCCATCCGTGGAGGCGCCGGAGACCCCAAAGCACTCCCGTGAGATACCCGATATTTTTTCTTCTCTCGCTTCTCATCTACTACTTCGCTCTCGGCAGTCCCTTGAACCTGATCGCCCACGAGTTGTTCAGTATTCACATGCTGCAAATGTCACTTCTGTACATCGTCCTGCCTCCTCTCCTGCTGCTGAGCTTTCCGGCCTGGATGTGGCGGCCGCTGGTCCGGCTTTCACTCGTACAACGGGGGTTGCGGTTTCTCACCCGGCCCATCTTTTCCCTCTTTCTCTTTAACGGCCTGATATCGCTCTATCACGTTCCGTGGATCTTCGATCGGATTATGGCGTCTGAGGCGCTTCACATCGTTTCCCACCTTGCTCTGTTGGGATCGGCCTTGGTGATGTGGTGGCCCGTGACCTGTCCGGTTCCGGAGATGAACCGGTTGAGCGAGTTACGGAAAATGGGCTACCTCATCGCCAACGTGGTGCTCCTCACTCCGGTTTGCGCCTTGATCATCTTTGCCAACACGCCGATGTTTGAATTGGCCCGGGAACCCTCCGAGCTCTTTCCGGTTCTGTCGCCCTACGATGACCAGCAACTGGGTGGGGTCATCATGAAGATCATACAGGAAGTCGTGTATATCGGGGCGATCGGATACATCTTCTTTCATTGGGTCCGGAAAGAACGGGACAAAGACCGGCGGGAAGCGGACAACCTTCCTGAGGATTCCGGGATCGAACCCGCACCGGATTCCCTGTGAAGGACTCCGCAATGTGAAATTCACAACGGTTTGTCACACTATTTTCGACGAATGGGTCGATTGATCCTGCTGGATATCGGTATACTACTGTTAGTTTCATTTGTTGTATTTTGTTACGAAGACCACACAGGGGGGGAGTCGGATGTTGCCCACCGAACGGCGGGAACGGATCCGGGCGATTGTCCGTGAGCGCCGGCATGTGAAAGTGTCCGATCTCAGCCGGGAATTGAAGGTATCCGAAATGACCATCTACCGGGATCTGAAACCGCTGCTGAAAGAGGGAGAAATCGAGAAAACCCACGGGGGCATTACCTGGGCGGCGGAATCCGAGCCCGCCGGATCGTCCGACGGTTGTGTCTTGTGCAACCGGCCCACGGATCCACGGTTGGTCTATCGCTTGGCCTTGCCGGACCAACGGATTGAATCCGCTTGCTGCCCCCACTGCGGGCTGCTGCGACATCGTCAAGTGGGGATCGAAGGAGTTCAAGCCATGTGCCAGGATTTTTTCACCAACACCACCATCAGCGCCACACGGGCCTGGTACGTGTTGGATACGGAAGTGGATCTCCGCTGTTGTCAACCCCAGGCGTTAGCCTTTGAGCGCCGGGATCACGCGGAAAAATTCGTTAAAGGGTTCGGGGGGCAAGTCCTCCCCTTTGCCGAAGCGATGGATGCGTTGCAGCTAGGGATGCAGCAAGGGTGTGGCTGCGGATGTTCGAAATCGGGAGGGGATCAGACATGAACCGAAATGTTCGAAGCGTGCTGGTTTTACTGCTGACTGTATTCGTGGCGGGTCTCACCGCCGCCTGCGGAAACGTATCGAAGGAAAGCCACGGGGGGCACGAGGGTCACTCCCATTCCTCTTCGGAATCGGCGGAAGTTCAAACCCCGCCCAAGGTGAAATTCGATTTACCGGAACAGGCCACCGCCGGGACCCCAACAACCTTGAAAGTGACCATCACCCACGAGGGAAAGCCCGTGAACGACGCGGATGATGTGCAATTTGAAGTTTGGGAGAAAGGCGCCGGCAAAAACGAACATGAAAAACTTCCCGCCGAATTCAAGGGAGACGGGATATACCAAGTGAAAAAGACATTTAACGAGCCGGGAACGTACCGGGTGATGTATCACGTGACCGCCAAAGGCAGCCATGTGATGAAACCGGCCCGAACGCTGGAAGTTCAGGCTGAGTCGAAGGAGTGAACGACCATGCAGCAAAAGCGTCTTCTCTGGGGACTGGGTTTACTGGGAGCCGGTCTGTTGATCGGCATTGTCCTGCTGATCACCTTGGCCAATACACCTGAAACCGCTTCGGAGGAGTCGGCGTCTTCCCAGCAAAAGCAAGCACTGAACTGGAAAGTGGACGATTTTACGTACACGGACCAGAACGGGAAACCCTTCGGTCGATCGGATCTGGAGGGTCAAGTGTGGATCGCCGACCTGATCTTCACCAACTGTAACACGGTCTGCCCTCCGATGACCGCCAACATGGCCCAATTGCAGGAAAAGATGAAAGAATCCGGAGTGGAGGCGGAAATCGTCTCCTTCAGCATCGATCCCAAGCGGGACACGCCGGAAGCCTTGAAGCGCTTCGGAAAGAAACACGAGGCGGAATTTTCCAATTGGCACTTTTTAACCGGCTACTCCTTTGAGGAAATTCAACAATTTGCCGAGTCTTCCTTCCGAATGACGGTGCGGCACAACCCGGAAAATGATCAGGTGATTCACGGGACATCATTTTATCTGATCGGGCCGGACGGCCGGGTCTTGCACCAATACAACGGGATGAACCCGGACTACGAGGAGATTATCCGGGACATCCGATCCGCCCGGCAGTAACAAGGGGCCGAACCGTTATCCGTCCGGGTCTTCCACACCCCCGGCGGAATGCCCCGGGTGATGTGATACCGAAAAAGATCGATGGCCGAAATCACCCCGATCCTCTGAGGATCGGGGTGGAAATTTCCTAAGGCTCCTGATTCATGAGAAATCCGGTAAGCTTGTCCTCAATAAGATGTCGGTGTGGACCAAACCATATCAAGTGGCTCTCCGCATCCGAAAGAAACCATTCGGCTCGCGGGATTCTTTCAAAGGCATATTGGGCATGAGAAAGATCGACACTTTTATCAAACCGACTGTGAATGATCAGGGTGGGAGCGGTAATTCGGGAGAGGTCCCCGGGCGTGTGATGAAGACCCCCTTCCGGACCTGTTACATCGGAGAAAGTCAGCAGCTTTTCTTTTTTGTTCTGAATCCATCGCCGCCAGAGCTTTTTCCACTGGCATAGTGGTCAATTGTTTCATCATGAATTTCATTGTCCCTTCGGGATTCAGCTTTAAAACGCAACGAAAGAGTGTCCAGACGCCCTTCTCCGTAAGGGGATGAAACAACACTCGGGAAATCCGGCGCATCTTGTTGCTCAACCAGCGGTCATGGGTCAAAGCGCACTGCAAAACCAGCTTTTCCACCCGGTCAGGATGGCGGCCGGCTAACTGAAGGGCGGTTCGCCCGCCAGCTGAAATGGCCAACACGATGACCCGGGGGATTTTCAGTTGATCCAGCAAGCAAACAAGGGAGTCAGCAAAGTCCTCTGCTGTCCGTCCAGCAGAGACTGGTGTAAGACCGTAACCGGGACGTGAGGGAATCAGCAGCCGAAACCCCAAATTGATCAGCTTTTCTTGGTGAGGAACAGGTGCTTCACAGTGATGGTGGCCGCCGTGAAGCACAAGGATGGTGTTCTTTCCCTTTCCTTCCATACGATACTCGATTTTTCCACGGGGGGTGTCGACAACCTTTTTCATGTTGCGCCTCCTTCAAATGTGTCAAGATTGAACTTCCAGAGTGGCCCCCCATTTCTCCAATCGTTGCCGTACCCCCTTGTCAAGACGGGATTCATTGCTCGTAACGGACAATCATAACCCCCTCCCCCTGTCCATATACATGGGAACAAAAGAGAAAGGCCGGGAGGGGACCTTGTGAAAGATCAGTGGAAGTTCGTTCTGCGCACGGGATTGATATATCTTTCCGTCATCGCTGTCACCCTGGTGGCCAACGGCTACTACCGGGAATATCAGACCCAGGTTTATATCGACCGGTTCAAAGAAGAAAAAGGCATGCGGATCCTGAACGAAATCTCCGAAACATACAAGATCACGATGGAACATTACTCCAACTATAAACTGAACCGGGAGATGAAGCAAAGGCTGGTGGACAAACTGAATAAGCTGAACAACGACCTGAGGAAAGTGGAAGAGTCGGTCAACTCAGGAGAAGTCAGCCACCAGATTGATTTCTCTTTTCTCTATCACGACATCAAGCTGGTGAATATCGCCCTTTCCGACACCAGCAAGGATGATGTGGTCCCGGTGATCGTGCTTCATGCCATGGAAGGACTGGGTGAACTGAAAAAGGAGATTACCTACATCCAGTACCGGTGACCCCCCTCGCAGAGGCGGGGTTCTTTATCGATCGGAGGAAGTTCGGGGCGCTCAAAGAAGATGTGGTCTCCCGTGCACGATGGGTTAAATACTTTACTTTTTTCAAAGCGTCTTGGCTTCAGAAACGTTGTGATTTCATGTTCGTTTCGAGAAAGGGGAAGCGTTTACCCAAAATAGCTGCGGGGTGTCCATCCTTCATTCTGGACATTGTAGCGAACTGCGTGAATGGGTACCGGATCTACCCCATTATGAAAGTCCTTCGCAACATCCGGGATGCACATCAAAACCCAATCCTCCTTCCATTCGGCATCTTCCATCAGGAAAAGTACATTTGGGGTTAAGGGTATACTCTGCTTTGGACTTTTTGGACACAAAATCACCGGCTCCCTTAACGTAAGGGAGCCGGTGTTGTTCCGCGGAGTTTCTCTGTCTCTCCCCGCTATGACCCTCTCCTTTCTTTTTCAAACGTACGTAGATCGCTGACTCGAACTTCATGAATCCAAAGTACGAAGCTGCATCTTGCAATGGTAGTATTTCCCCACGCATGTCTACATGCAATTTTCAACGGCTTCTTTTGACGGCGGAAACCCTTCCGCAGCAACCAATTTCACGGTATATCGGATGGATGTCACGGTTGATTTTGCTCATGTTATATCTCCACGTCTCCGGTTTTTTCCTCTCGATCATTGCTGATCCTCCCCATTAAGACTCCGGTTCATGGATATTTTTTGATATAGAGCAATCAACGCCCGGTTCTTCTCCTCTCACTCTCAATCCTGAAGAGCGGTAACCTGAAATGCCCCTCCAGGTTTAATACACCCCCCAGTGGTGATGGGATTAGCCTTCCCACCACCAGGACTGAGCCCCGTAGGGATATTCGATCCGGCTGTCTACATGATTAAAACTGCTGTAACGCTTATTTCCACTGAAACCGCAGGTACGGGCAAGATCCCGCACTTGATAAACGGATTTTCCGCTGACAACGATATCGGCTGCGATCCCGTACATGTGTTGACTGTTGGAAGCACCTCCAACATTGGAGTTGTGGTTGATGCTGCGGAAACCGGAATTGATATATACAGGGGAGTTGCCTGCTTTTTTTCGAAGGGCTTCCAGCTTGTACATCAGGCGACGCACGTTTTCTTTTACCGTGGCGGAACCTACCTTGCCGCCAGAAAATCCACTTCCGTCTTTGGAATGGAATTCACTCCAGGCAAAGTGGGCAGTCGATCCGTCCGAATCTTCAAGGCTGTTCAAAGCACTTTGGGTTTGGGGACCGACGATGCCATCGACAGTCAAGCCATAGGCGCTTTGGAAACGTTTAACAGCGGCTTCTGTTTTGGGTCCGAATTGACCATCCACCGCAACATAGGTTTGAGACGGACTGTTCGCCGCCCATCCGGCAACACGGATTTGCAATTCCTTTACATCCGAACCGCTGTCTCCTTGTTGAAGGGTCCGACTCCAGTTGTAGGCATGGGCTTCTGAGGGAGTTACCATCGGTACAACGAAAGCCAAGGCCAACACCATGATCAACAGAATTCGAAAACTGGACTGAAAGCGAGTCACCCAATTCCTCTCCTTATTCTAATTTAACCGACAAAATTTAGCAGCCGGTTTCGTTCTTATTTTACAATTTTTATAATAATTTTGTCTATATAAAATCTACTAAATATATTTAATATAATGATTGATGTGCAGGAAATCGCCCCACTCAGGCAAAAAATCAAGCATCCGCCACTGAATTCCCACAAGAGGTGGTTTCATCCGTTTCCCCATTCCAAACCTTCCATTTTGGTAGAAATGACATTGTTGAACCCCAGTGTCGCAGGGCTTTCCTGCCTTCGTTGCGGAACCGGATACGTAATGGGTAACATGTTGGATGGATGTCCTGCATGCAGGCAAAAAGGGCATGCCTTCATTGTGAAAATAATTTACGACTCCACACGAGATACCGCCGTCCGCTATACCGGAAACGGCATGCGACGGTATAAATCGTTTCTCCCGTATGAATCGTTCCCGTCCCTCGGAGAAGGGGGTACCCCCATGTCGAGCTGGAAGGCCTCACACGACAAATGGGACTTGCATGGATGGGCGTCAAAATGGAAGGTCAAAACCCCACGGGTTCGCACAAAGACCGTATGAGTCCCCTGGTGGTGGCCCGCGCGATCGACAAGGGGGGTTCGGTAGTTACTACTGCCGCTTCCAGCGGCAACGCGGGCGCTTCGTTGGCCGCTTATACGGCCCGGGCGGGGCTCTGCTGTGTGATAGTTACCACGTCGGACCTCTCACACGCGGCTCCCATCGCTTGGGTACGAAGTCCAAGGGAGCGTCTTCAGGAACTTTCCGCTTTCCGGAAGCGTTCATTTCGCTTCCAGCATCGGCTTGGCGGCTTCGGTGGACCGGAACTCCAGTTTGTTCAGCAAGGATGGTATGTACGTTCGCAGGTTCAGATTTTTTCAACAGGTCGAGATAAACTTAACTGGCAGGTCGGGCTAAGGATTTCGCCCCGTCCCGTTCCCGGGCGATTATTCCTGAAAATGGTAAAAACTGAATTTGAGCTTCCAGATCCCGCCCCAAGGCTCTGGCATCCAAGAGTGCCGGTGCCGTGGGCAGATTGGATTAAAAAAGCCTTGGTGCGGGGCGGATGAGGCTTCCTTCAGCAATCAATGATAACCTTTTCGGCGCCTTTTGCGTCTCAAGGCTCTTTCCTTTCCCCGTTCGAATTGAAAGTGTTCTTCTTCGGTATTTAATTTTAGTGGAGGAACATCTATCGCTTTTCCTTCTTTATTTACAGCCACCATGGTCACGAAGCAGACCCCTGTGATATGCCGGGTTCCGTTAACAAGATCTTCTCCTTCAACAATCACCTGAACCTCCATTGAGGATTTACCAACCCACCTGACGATCGCTGATAAAATAATGCATTCTCCCACTTTTAAAGGGGAAAGAAAATCCATGCTGTCAAATGAAGCAGTGACAACAGGTGCGTTTGCGTGCCGGGATGCACAAATGACAGCCACTCGGTCTATATAAGACATCACCTCTCCACCAAATATGGTTCCATGGTGGTTTGTTTGCGGTGGTAAAATGATATCCGTTAATTCGGTTTTGGATTCAGCAGCACTTTTTTGCTTCACATGGATCACCTCATATTAATTCATTGCCTTATGAATATCTTGGTATACACAACAGGGTATTTTGGGCATACCTGATTAAAGGGTGATAACCATGGAAGTCTTTAAATATGACAAAAGTGTAAGCAAGCTGGCTGAACAATTTAACAGTTCCAATGTGCGATTAACAAGAATTGTAAAGGAACCCGAAAAAGTATCGGTTGCATTTCTCTATGTTAAAGAAAATGGGCTTATAGAATTGCATAAAAATGCTTCTCCTGAACTGTCATTGGTGATTGATGGTGAGGGTTGGATCACAAACGGTGAGCGGAAGGTGAATATACACCAAGGCGAAGGGGTTTATTGGGATCATGGAGAACAACGGGGTGCCGGAACAAAAAACGGAATGACCGTTTTGATTATCACGGGAGAAAAGGTGTATCCCAAACATCTGATTAACAGTCGCTAGAGCATTTTCACATGAAAAGCCCTTGTTATGCGTGGCCCCCGAAGCTTCACCTCCGAGGTCATCGGGGTTTTTAGCTGAACCGGCGGGGATGTTTACATCCTCCTGAATATGGTTCTATTTGAGTTAACTCCCTTGCCGAAAGCAACAGTGCGTTGAAACTGAAAAGGGATCATCAATGATCCCTTGTTCTTTCTATTATCGGACCCGTAAGTCTGAGGTCCATGCCTACTCATTTTTATCGCTTAAAATCTCCACAAATCCCCGGTTTCCGTCCACACGAATGATATGCCCGTCCATGATTTTCCTGGTGGCATCATTCACTCCCACTACTGCCGGGATCCCGTATTCCCGAGCCACAACGGCTCCGTGTGTCATCAATCCGCCAACCTCGGTTACCAATGCCTTGGCTGATTGAAACAAAGGAGTCCAACCGGGGTCGGTATGAGGAGCCACGAGGATTTCCCCTTCGTTAAGGTGGGCTTCTTCCGGTTTCAGGATGATCCGGGCTTTTCCTTCCACAACGCCTGAGGAAACGGGGCTTCCGACAAGGGACCCTTCGGGGAATTCCCCTTTCCTGCGGGAACCGGTTACAATCTCCCCTTCACTCGTCATCACCCGGGGCGGGTTCAACGATTGATGCCGTTCGTATTTTTCTTTTCGCTTAGTAACCAATGAAGAGACATCGTGTGGAAACTCCCCTTTTGCGAGTTGAATCAGCTCGTCAAGAGTTAAGAAAAATACATCTTCTGCTTGTTGTAAAATCCCTTTCTTCACCAGTTCTTCCACTTCAGCCGTGATGGCTTTTTTGCATTCATCCAAAATCAACGTTAACAGATATTTGGGATGCTCCCGAAGCCCGCCCAGATGGCGGTATACGTCTATGAGACGTTGGAGCCGTCTGAACTTCAAACCGCGAGGTCCAACCTGGTGCAGAATCCGTTGCGCAGCTTCTCGGGCTTCCTGTTCTCCTTGAATGAATTTTTGCCGATGTTCTCCCGGCTTCACACTGCGCATATGTCCCAGGATGGCCGGAACCAATTGGGTGGGTGCTTCACGCCAACGGGGCCTTGTCAGGTCAATTTCACCCGGGCATCGATGTCCATATCTGGAAATAAAATCTTCAAATGCCCGTTTAAACCTCTCTCCCCCGTGAACGTTGAATAGTCCTTCATAGAAGGTGTGGTCATTTGCATGTTTCAGATACTCCTTCACTTCTGGCAGTTCCCTGACCAGATCGGCCAAATCGCCAATTTGC
Organism: Melghirimyces profundicolus; assembly: GCF_003054245.1. Classification (GTDB taxonomy): domain Bacteria; phylum Bacillota; class Bacilli; order Thermoactinomycetales; family DSM-45169; genus Melghirimyces; species Melghirimyces profundicolus. The sequence continues at coordinate 94,718 of NZ_QBKR01000010.1, read as the reverse complement.
AGGCCCATCTCGCTGGTGATATTGCCGGGGAGTGATTTATTTAACGGATGCAGTTTTTGGTCATCCCCGATCCAGCGAATCAGCGCTCTCTTTAACAAGAGGAATGAGATCGGGAAACAAATGACGTATGGAAATATGTTCTGCAACATCGCCTTTCCGAAAGTGCTTAATTGATGTTGAACCGCTTCCAGGCGTTCAGCCCCGCTTACACCCTGCAAATCTTCTCTGACCTCTTTCCATTTGTTCTGCATGAAGCTTTCAACTTTGCCTTTTGCTGATTTCGGGTCACGCTTGAAAAGATTTTTCCACACCTCTTTAATGATCGGGGCAACGAAACGACGTGCGGACTTCACGAAACCCGGTTTAGGGGGAACTTGGAGAAATTCAGGCCGCTGAATGACTTCACTGATTTCACGGCTGAGCGCTTCATCAATTAAATTCTTGAAAGCAATGGGCAGCATTTTTCTTCCCAGCTTGGTGCGAAGCACTTCCGTGGGATTAACAAAAAGACGTCCCCCGGCTTCTAAAAGAACATGTTTCGGAAAAATGGTTCGCAAGACCGAAATCCCCAACGGTTTCATGGCATCGGTCATCATTTGTACATGGCCGAATGAGAACATGACACGGAGCGGTTCTTGCGGAAGATCGGGCAGAGGATACAGCGAAGTGATCGGCCGGCTTTGCACAACAAAGATCTTTCCGTTTTCAATACAGAACTCAATATCTTGCGGGGAGCCAAAATGCTTCTCGATTCTTTTTCCCAGTTCAGCCAAACGCAAAATTTGGCTGTCCGTCAGGACCTGTTTGGTTTGTTGCTCTGGAGGCAAGTCTTTTTTCACTGTCCCTCCTTCAGATAGTGAGTAAATTGCGATTTTCTTTTCCGATATGTTTTTATGAATGATTTGACCGGCTTTCACTTTGTACAGATCTGCCGACACCATGCCGGATACGATGGCTTCCCCCAATCCGAAACTGGCATCGATGGAAACCACCTTGCGATTCCCATTCACAGGATCGGCAGTAAACATGATGCCTGCGATTTCCGGGTTCACCATCCGTTGCACCACCACCGACAGGTAGACCTGACGATGATCGAACCCGTTTTTCACCCGGTAAGAGATGGCCCGATCCGTGAACAACGAGGCCCAACATTTCCGGATGTGTCGCAGCAATTCATCCCGTCCCCGGATGTTCAAGTAAGTATCCTGCTGACCTGCGAACGATGCAGTGGGCAGATCCTCAGCCGTGGCACTGGAACGGACGGCATAAGCAGACTCTTTCCCCACCGATTCCCAGGCATGAATCACTTCCTTTCTTAACGGTGCCGGGATCTCGAGTTGCTGCAAATGACTACGAATCCGTTCTCCCAACTTCCGCAATGGTTCCAAATCATTGGGGTCCAGTGCGTCCAATAACTCAAAAAACGCCTCCATATCGGGACTGGTTGCGATGAATTCTTGATAAGCAGAGGTGGTCACACAGAAACCACCCGGCACCGGAAAACCGGCCTTGCTCAGTTCGCCCAGGTTGGCCCCCTTTCCGCCGACATGCGGAAGACTGGAACGATCCACTTCATCAAAGAACAGAATATGAGACTTCATGAGGCGGGTCTCCTTTCTGTATATTGTGGATCAGGATCTACGAACGGGACTTTTTCAAGGGTAACTAATTAAAAAGTGATTCTACTCATCAACAGCCTTATCACCAATTATCGGATAGCCACCCTTTTCATATGAAGGAGGTCTTTTGTTTCATTCGTTAACCTTTTTTAACATTAGGCTCTTTACGTCCCTTAACCACGAGATTGGGGGTTGTTTCATTTCAGGGAAATAAATCCAAGTATGTTGTTCGATGAATTCGTTTTTCTCATTCTCAGACGCTTCCCAATCCATGAATTGTTGTATCAACTCTGCATCCTGCTTAATAACTTCTGTTGAGTTCTCTTCCAAGTATTCCTCCAACGCCTTTTCAGTTGATTCAATATCTTGGTGGAAAATACCCGCTAAAAATTGAAACATCTCCATCTTCTTGTTTGCTTCCATGGTAATCTCCTTTTAGGACTTATTCAGATAGAATAAAATAACCACTGGATGCTGTCCTGCAGGAATGGTTGCACGGTCCGCTCCGAATCTTCCTGCTGCGGGCAGGGGCAAAACGCCTGCGGATGCAACACAGAAAAGCTTTTGCTCCTGAAACCCTTGTTGGCTGATTCTCCGCTGGGCAGGACAAAGTTGCTATTTCGCCTCTTCTGAGCCTGACAATAAATCACAACGCTTCTGGAGATGAGTCCTGCTACTTGGCTGTCTACACGGCCACTTTCGGGTACCATCGACTTCCTTCATCGCCGAAACCGGACAAAGCCCTGGGCGAAATTCGGCCCAGGGCTTTGTCATTAACTCAACCGCCCTTTTGGGCAGTTAAGGTTCATGATTTCGTGATCAGTTCCAGTTCCACAGGATAAAATTTCTTTACCTTTTCTCCTTTGGCCGCTTTCACGGCGACTTCCACGGCCGTTTTTCCGATTTCGGAGGGCTTTTGGGCGATGGTGGCTCCCATTTCCCCTTTTTTAACAGCTTTCACGGCATCATCGGTGGCGTCAAAGCCGACGACCAGGATGTCCTTTTTGGCGGACTGGATGGCTTGGACGGCTCCCAGAGCCATTTCGTCATTATGAGCGAAAACTGCCTGAATGTCGTCTTTGCTCTGCAGAATGTTCTCCATCACGGTCAAGCCTTTGGCCCGGTTGAAGTTGGCCGGCTGGGAAGCGACCACTTCCACCCCGTCCTTGCCGTCTACCGCCTGGTGAAATCCTTTACCCCGGTCACGGGCTGCGGAAGTCCCGGGGATTCCTTCCAGCTCGACAATATTCCCTTTTCCGTTCAGCTGTTCGAGGATGAACTCGCCGGCCATTTTCCCACCTTCCACGTTATCGGAAGCGATGTGAGCCACCACTTTTCCCCCTTCCGCTTCCCGGTCCACCGTGATGACGGGGATATTGGACTGGTTGGCGGATTCCACTGCGGTCGCGATGGCTTTGCTGTCGGTGGGGTTGATCAACAGAATGTCCACGTTTTTCTGAATCAGGTCTTCCACGTCGTTCAACTGTTTGGCGTTATCGTCCTGTGCGTCGGCAACGACCAGTTCCGCTCCGGCTTTCTTGGCCGCTTGTTCCGCTCCTTCTTTCAGGGAGACGAAGAACGGGTTGTTCAGAGTGGAGACGGACAGCCCGATCTTGATGTTGTCGTCCTTTTTCTTCTCTTCCTGTTCCAGCGTGGATTGGCTGGAACAGCCCGCCAGAACACCGAAGACCAGCATCGCGGCCAACAACATGAGCCCCATTTTCCTCATTTCGATTCCCCCTCGTTTGAAATAGGAAAAGTTCAGTCCGAATCAGGATTTCTGGGAACGGTCCAGTAAGACCGCCAGGAGGATGACGCCCCCTTTGACCACCTGTTGGTAGAAGGAGGAGACATTCATCAGATTGAGACCGTTGTCCAACACGCCGATGATCATCGCCCCGATCAGGGTTCCGGTGATCCATCCCCGTCCACCGGCGAGACTGGTTCCCCCGAGGACCACGGCGGCGATGGCGTCCAGCTCGTAGGTGGTACCGGCCGTCGGTTGGGCGGAACTGAGCCGGGAGGTCAGGATGATCCCGGCCAGTGAAGAGAAGAACCCGCTGATGGCGTAGACACCGATTTTCACCCGATGAGTTCGGATCCCCGAGAGCATGGCCGCTTCTTCATTTCCTCCGATGGCGTAAACGTGACGGCCGAAGGTCATGTTTTTCAGCACAAAGTACAGGATCAAAAACGAACCGAGCATCCAGAGAACCGGGATCGGGATTTCGAGAAAATAACCTTTCCCGAGCATGGCAAAAACATCGTTGTTAAAAGCGATGGGACGCCCTTCGGTGTAAACCAGGGTCAGCCCCCGGTAAACCGTCATGGTAGCCAACGTGGCGATAAAGGGCGCCACTTTCCCTTTGGTTACCAGCACCCCGTTGGCGGCCCCCATCAAAGTCCCCGCCGCCACTCCGGTCAGCACGGCCAGAAACGGATCCATGCCCCCGGCCAGCATCCCGGCACTGAAAGCACCGGAAAGGGCCAGTATGGACCCGACGGAGAGATCAATCCCCCCGGTCAGGATGACAAAGGTCATACCGAAAGCCAGGAGAGCGTTGATGGAAATCTGCCGCAGAACATTGAAGATATTGGTGAAACTCAGGAAATCGCGGCTGATAATCGACAAAACGACCACGATGATCCCGAGCCCCAGGAGTGGACCCAGTTTTTGTGCCAGACCCACCCGGGTGGCTGAAGGATTCAAGGGAGTCTGCATGTCACTTCACCTCCCGAGGCAGCCGTCATCACTTTTTCCTGGGTTGCCTCTTCACGTGTAAATTCACCGTTGAGCCGACCTTCGTGCATCACCAGCACCCGATCGCTCATCCCCAGCACTTCCGGCAGGTCCGAAGAAATGAGGAGAATGGCCATTCCCTCCCGGGCAAGGCGGTCCATCAGGCGGTAAATCTCTTCCTTGGCCCCTATATCCACCCCCCGGGTTGGTTCATCCAGGATCAGCACTTGGGGCGAGGTGGCCAGCCACTTGCCGATCACCACTTTTTGCTGGTTTCCTCCGGAGAGTGTCTTGACCTCCTGTTCCAACCCGGCGCTTTTCACTGACAACCGCTCTACTTGCTGCCGGGCCAGACTCTCTTCTTTCCTGCCGCGGATGATGCCCTTGGAGGACAGGGCCGCCAGATTGGGAAGAGACAGGTTTTCCCGGACGGAAAGCGGCAACACCAGCCCTTCATCCTTTCGGTTTTCCGTGACGAAAGCAATCCCGTGGCGGATGGCGTCTTCCGGCCTTCGGATCCGAACTTTCGCCCCGCTCACCCAAACACTCCCGCGATCCGGTTGGCGGGCCCCGAAAATCAGCCGCGCCGTCTCCGTGCGTCCCGCTCCCATAAGACCGGCCAGACCCACAATTTCACCGGCGCGGATCGAAAACGAAATGTCCTCCACTTCCCCCCGGCGGGTCAAACCCTCGACACGAAGACGCTCTTCCCCCGGTGCCACCGGTTGACGCGGATAGCGGTTTTGAACTTCCCGGCCCACCATCATCCGCACCAGCTCATCCATGTCCGTCTCTTCCACCGAACGGGTGCCGACGTACTCCCCATCCCGGAGGACCGTGATCCGGTCGCAGATTCCGAAGATTTCCTCCATTCGGTGGGAAATGTACACCATCCCCACCCCCTGCTTTCGGAGAGAGCGGATCACTTCAAACAGAGAGTCGATTTCGCGGTTGGTCAGGGCCGCCGTCGGCTCGTCCAGCACCAAAATTTTCGCTTCGAGGGAGAGAGCCCGGGCAATCTCCACCATCTGTTGCTGACCGACAGACAACTCTCCCACCTTCCGGGACGGATCGATGTCCACCCCCAGCCGTTCCAGCCAGTTTCGTGACTCCTTCCGCATCCGTTCCCACCGGATCCATCCGGATCGGCCGTACACGAATTCCCGTCCGAGGAACAGGTTCTCCATCACCGTGAGATGGGGGATCAGGTTCAATTCCTGGTGGATCATCGCGATTCCCAGTGAGCCGGCCCGGCGCGGATTGGCAATCTCCCGCTCCTCACCGTGGATCCGCACCGTTCCCCCGTCCTTTTCGTACACTCCCCCCAGAATTTTCATCAGGGTGGACTTTCCGGCCCCGTTTTCTCCCATAAGCGCGTGAACTTCTCCCGGACGGAGCGAAAACCGTACATCGGAGAGCACCCGCACACCGGAGAACTCCTTTTGAATCCCCTCCATCTCCAAAAGCGGAGCTGTCATGGTCTCACCTTCTTTCAAAAAGCGACTCCGGCCTGAAGAATGACATTGGCGTATGGCGTGAATTCCCCGGTGCGGTCCAATGCTTTCGCACTCCGGGAACGGTTTTTCAACTCTTCATGGGAAATGTGTTCCCACTCGACTTCCGAAAGGATTCCTTTTAACTCCTGCTCCAGTCGGGGACTCACTTCCGCCGTCTCTTTCGCCACCATCACTCTTTCCACTTCCATCTCCGACAGGATCGCATTCAGGGTTTCCAGGAACCCGGGAACACCCGGACAAACGGCCAGATCGATCCGTTCCGTTCCCTCCGGCGAGGGAAGACCCGCATCCCCGATCACGATCCGGTCGGTGTGCCCCAGTTCACTGATGACACGGGAAAGGTGACTGTTCAGCAAGGTGGTCTTCTTCAATGGTCTCCCTCCTCCTTTTCAACGGGGATAAAGGACTCCACTTCCCTGCGGCCCGGCATCCCCTCCTGCGCTCCCAGCCGGGTGACGGCCAGGGCGGAGACGCGGCCGGCAAACCCGACCGCCCGGAAGAGGTCCATCCCTTCGGACAGACCGCAGGCCAATCCGGCATTGAAGGCGTCCCCCGCACCGGTGGTGTCGACGACTTCCACCGGATGGCCCGGCACCCTTTGAAATCCCTCCTTCGAGAGAATGGCGGCTCCCCGGTCCCCCAGCGTCGTCACGACACATCCCGCCCCCCTCTCCCGGAGCCGGTTCATCGCCTGTTGCAGCCCGTCTCCTTCCACGGACCGTTCCGTCAAAAATTCCAGCTCGGATCGGTTGGGGGTGATGACATCGGACAGGCGGTACAGTTCCTTCGGAAGTTCCCGGGCAGGGGCCGGGTTCAGAATCACGGTTTTTCCCAGCTCTTTGGCGGTCCGGGCGGCAGCCAAAACGGTTTCCAGGGGAACCTCCAGTTGAAGGAGGACGACGTCGACCGTTGCGATTTGCTCCCGGTGCGCTTCCACGTCGGCAGGGAGACACTGACTGTTGGCTCCGGGAACCACGGCGATGCAGTTTTCACCTCCGGAAAGCAGAATGGTGGCCACCCCGGTTGGAAAACCGGGTACGGTTTTCACCGCTTTGGCCTTCACCCCGTTTTCCTGCAGCGACTGCACCAACGATTGGCCGAAGGGATCGTCCCCGACCGCCCCGACCATGCTCGTCTCCGCTCCCAGCTTCGCCGCGGCCACGGCCTGGTTCGCCCCCTTGCCCCCGGGGATGAAATGGACCGTCTCCCCCATCACGGTCTCCCCCATTCGGGGGGGGCGTTTCGTTTGAACCACCACGTCCATATTCAGGCTTCCGATCACCGCCACACGTCCTTGCTTCAATTCTTTCGCCTCCTTGTGGAGTTCCGCTCGACAAGGCGGACATCCAGTTCCAGGATGTCCTCTTTCACCGCTTTCCCCCGAATCCTTGCAATCAGGTGGGTCGCCGCTTTTCGGCCCATCTCGTAAATCGGCTGGGCAATGGTGGTCAACTCCGGTTCCGTCCATTCCGACATCTCCACTCCGTCAAATCCGCACAACGAGATATCGCGGGGGATTTTGCGACCCATCCTTTGCAGGGCTTTCAGGGCGCCGATCGCCATCAGATCGTTGCCGGCGAAGATACCGTCCACATCCGGATGACGTTCCAGCAACCCGGAAACCGCCCGTTCCCCTCCGCGGATGGAGAAATGGCCGGGGACGATCAGGGACTCATCAAACCACGTGAACCCTTTCACCGCTTTCCGGTATCCTCTCAAACGTTCCTGTGCCGTGATCAATTCTCCGGGTCCGGCGATGTGGGCGATTTTACGACACCCCGTTTCCATCAAGTGACGCACCGCCATCACCGCACCTGCGGCGTTTTGGGAACGGATCACGGTGCAACCGCTTTTGCCCGGGGCGCGGTCCAGCACGACGATGGGGATCCTGTTTTCGTTCATATACACGATATCGTCTTCTCCCATGGAATTGGAAGCAAAAATGATTCCATCGATGTATTTCTGTCGGAGCACTTCGATATAGTGCTGCTCCCTCGTACCCAGATCATCGGAGTTGCAGAAGATGACAGTAAAGCCCCCGTCCCGCGCCGTATCCTCCACCGCCCGGGCCAGTTCCGAGAAAAACGGGTTCATGATGTCCGGCAGAATGACCGCAATGGTCCCTGTTTTTCGGTTGGCCAGACTTCTGGCGACGGTGTTGGGCCGGTAATTCAACTCCTGTATCGCTTTTTTCACACGAATTTCCGTATCTTTGCCTACATATCCGCTTCCGTTCAGGACCCGGGAAACAGTGGCCACGGAAACCCCCGCCCGGGCAGCGACATCTCGAATCGTTGTCATTGAGCCTCTGAACCTCCGTCTGTAACCGGTTACACACACTCAAGTAAAAAAACCGACGAATGATGTAACCGGTTACATACAGACTACTCCGTATATCTGAAACTGTCAACTCGTCACGAGCTGGAAAAGGAGTCCAACTCAGCTAATATCTTGTCAAACCTGAGATGAAAAACACCGTGTCAGGTCGTGTCTGGTTTTTCAATTGCGGGTGGACCCAAAAAGGCATTTCTGATGAGAACTTCGAACTGATGTTTGTGCTTTTTGAGGTCATCGTGTATACTGAAAGAAATACATATGTTCGGGCACCTACGGAACCACACGGAAAGGAGAGGATCATGTGAGTAAGTTATCACCGCGGCAGCAGGCCATTTTGGATTATATCAAGCAGGAGGTGCGGGAGAAAGGCTATCCCCCTTCCGTCCGGGAAATCGGGGAAGCGGTCGGTCTGGCTTCCAGCTCCACGGTCCACGGCCACCTGGCCCGGTTGGAAAAGAAGGGATTGATCCGGCGGGACCCCACCAAACCCCGGGCTATCGAAGTGCTGGGCGAAGAAGCACGGGAGATGCCCGACCTGGCCGCCCACACGGCCCTGGTTCCCCTCGTGGGGAAAGTGACTGCCGGGGAACCGATCACCGCCGTGGAAAATGTGGAGGAATATTTCCCCCTCCCCCGCCGGTTGGTCGGCCCGGAAGACACGGTCTTTCTTCTCTCCGTCCGCGGGGACAGTATGATCAACGCCGGCGTGCTGGACGGGGACTATGTGCTGGTCCGGCAACAGCAGACCGCTGACAACGGAGACATGGTCGTGGCCATGACCCCGGACAATGAAGCCACCGTCAAACGCTTTTACAAAGAAAAAGATCACGTTCGCCTTCAACCGGAAAACGATCAGATGGAACCGCTCCTCCTTCCCGAAGTGACGATTCTTGGCCGTGTGATCGGGTTGTTCCGGGAGTTGCACTGAAGAAGCCGCCACAAGCGGCTTTTTTTTGCCGATTCCCGGGAGGCGGTCTTCTCCCCCTTCCGGAATTATCTAAAAATCAAAATCCCAAAATCCATTGAGGAGAGTGAAATCAATGAATGTATTAGTAAAACAGTATGACTGGATTCGTTGGACCAGGGAAGTGTTGTTTGAGTATTGTGAAACATTAACTCCGGAAGACTACAACTCATGAGTTTCATCACAAAGGCCAAATTGTGTCAATGGGCAGGCAATTAGGTTACATACCGGTTAATACAGATCTATCGATCCGGGAAAACTCGATGAGTATACTCCATATTAATTAGTTTCCCCTGAAAAACGCAGCCAATAGAAAAGGAACTCAACCGCTCTTGTGGAAATCGTAAGCGGCCAAACAAACAATCCACACAAGAGGGGTGTTGAATTCCCTGCATGATGTTTTCCGACTAGAGGACTAAATGGCATTTGCTTCGGCTAAATCGCCTCGTGAAACAATCTCGGGAATGGTAGCTTGGCGAATTGGAGGTTGAACTCAGGAGTTGAGCCAAGGGGAGTCCGTAGTGGCCGGTTGGTTCCACTCTGAACAGGACGTGCGTTTTCTCATGCGAGGGTTCGAATCCACCGAATCAGCCGGTGGCACCCCGCATGTGAGTTCTCAAAAGTCAGTCGCAAACCGTCCTCCATTCCTCGAAAGTCTTGTGCCCGGGCCACATGAGCTTTCTTGGCCCGGGCTCGGCACAGAAAATCCCCCCTGTCCGCCGGACAGGGGGGAAGAGGTCAGGAAGAGGTGACGAACCGCTCGATGCGATCCATCGCTTTTTCCAATTGATCCATCGAGGTGGCGTAGGAGATGCGGACATGGTCCGGGGAGCCGAAGGCTGCCCCCGGGACCAGGGCCACCTTCTCTTCCTCCAGGAGGGCCTTGACCCATTGGTCGGTGTCGGGGTAGCCGGTGCTTCGGGCCGCATCGATCACGTTGGCGAAGACATAGAAGGCACCTTGGGGTACGTTACAGCGGATTCCCGGCATGCGGGAGATCCGGTCGACGACATAATCCCGCCGCTTTCGGAATGCGGCGAGCATTTCACCCACCGGCTCCTGGGTTCCCCTGAGGGCTTCCAGGGCGGCATACTGGGCCACGGAAGTGGGGTTGGAGGTGCTGTGGCTGGACAAGCCCGACATCGCCCGGATGATGCGGGCGTCTCCCGTTGCGTATCCGATCCGCCACCCCGTCATGGAGTAGGTTTTGGAAACCCCATTGATGATCACCGTCCGCACTTTCAGTTCCGGGCTGATTGCCGCTATGCTGGTATGCTTTTCGTCCCCGTAAATCAGGTGCTCGTAGATTTCATCGGAGACGATGAGCAGATCGTGCTCCTGGCAGACGGCCCCCAGGGAACGGAGTTCCTCCTCACGGTACATCGCCCCGGTGGGGTTGGAAGGGCTGTTGATCAGAAAGGCGACGGTTTTCTCGGTAATCGCCGACTTCAGCTGTTCCGGCGTGATCTTGAAGCCGTTCTCCTCTGTTCCGTCGATCACCACCGGAACGCCGCCGGCCAACTTCACCTGCTCGATGTAGCTCACCCAGTAAGGAGAGGGGATGACCACCTCATCACCGGGGTCGAGGATCACCTGGAACAGGTTGTACAGCGCATGTTTCGCCCCGACCGTGACGATCACTTCGTCCCGGCTGTACGTCAAGCCGTTGTCCCGCTGAAGCTTTTCCGTGATCGCATCCTTCAGCTCGGGCACGCCGCCGGCCGGGGTGTACTTGGTCCGGCCCTCTTTCATCGCCTCCACCGCGGCATCCAGGATGTGTTCCGGCGTGTTGAAGTCGGGCTCACCGGCTCCCAGCACCACCACATCGTGGCCTTCCTGTTTCAATGCTTTGGCCGTTGCCGTGATTTCAATCGTTTTGGAAGGAGTCAACTGTTGTACCCGTCGGGATAATTTCATTCCGAATGGTTTCTCCTCTCTGTTCGATCTGTCCACCCCCATTGTATCACAGGCAATCAACCTTGTTCTTCCTGCTGGACCAACCGTCGGGTTTCCCGGGCGATCATCAGTTCTTCGTCTGTGGGGATGACCAGAACATTCACCCGGGAGCGGTCCGTGCTGATCCTCTGGGGACCTTTCGGCAAATCCGCGTTTTTCTCCTGATCCAGTTCCAGGCCCAGATACGACAAATTCCGGCAGGTCCACTCCCGGACCAAAGAAGCGTTTTCCCCGACACCGGCGGTGAAAATCAGGACGTCCACCCCGTCCATCACCGCCGCATAGGAACCGATCGCCTTCCGAAGACGGTATGTATACATCTCCAGCGACAGCCGGGCGTACTTGTCCCCGTTGAAAGCAGCTTCGGAGATTTCCCGCATATCGCTGGAGATCCCGGAAACCCCCAATAATCCGCTGTGTTTATTCATCATGGAGTTGACTTCGGCCAGGGTCAACTCTTCCTTTCCCATCACATAGGGAACGATCGCCGGATCGATGTCCCCGCAACGGGTTCCCATCATCAGACCTTCCAGGGGGGTCATTCCCATGGTCGTGTCCACGGATCGGCCCTTTTCGATCGCTGTACAACTGGCCCCGTTCCCGATATGACAAGAGATGATCTTCAACTCTTCCGGCGGCCGGCCGAGAAATTCCGCCGCCCGTTCGGCGACGTATTGGTGGGATGTGCCGTGAAATCCGTAGCGGCGGATCCGGTGTTTCTGGTATAGGACCCGGGGGAGAGGGTACATATACGCATAATCCGGCATCGTCTGGTGAAAGGCCGTGTCGAAGACGGCCACGTGGGTGGCATGGGGAAGGTTGTGCCGGGCCGCGTCGATGCCCGAAAGGTTGGGAGGATTGTGCAAGGGAGCCAGATCCACGTTCTGCCGGATGCCGCGCAACACCTCCTGATCGATCACAACAGCGGAGGAAAAATTCTCCCCTCCGTGTACCACCCGGTGCCCGACGGCATCCACATCCCCGGCATCCTCCAGTACCCCCTTTTCCGGGTCGGTCAAGAGGGCCAGCACCTGATAAAGTCCCTGACGGTGATCCAGAATTTCCGCGGTTTCCACCCAGGGCTCCCGTCCATTCACGGTGTGATGGACGATGGAACGGTCGGAGCCGATCCGTTCCACCAACCCCTTGGAGAGGACCTCTTCCGTTTCCATACGGTACAGCTGGTATTTGATCGACGAACTTCCGCAGTTGATGACCAGAACATTCATCGGACGTCCTCCCTGAGCCGGTCCCCGTCCTCATCGTATCGGAAGAATCCCTCTCCGGTCTTGACCCCCAGTTGACCGGCCCACACCATCTTTTTTAACAAAGGGGCCGGACGGAATTTGGGGTCCCCGTATTCCCGGAAGAGGCGTTCCATGGAGGCCAGGACCGAGTCCAGACCGAATCGGTCGGCCATTTCCAGGGGCCCGTAGGGAAATTGGTACCCCCGGATCATGGCCGTGTCGATGTCCTCCGGCGTGGCCACCCCTTCCATCAGGGTGTAGAGCGCTTCGTTGATCAGGATGACGATCAGGCGGGTCGTTACGAACCCGGGTGACTCGTGAACTTCGATGGCGGTGAGGTGCAATTTCTCCAAAAATTGACGGATCCGCCGAACCGTCTCCTCCTCCGTTTTCAGGCCACGCACAACCTCCACCAGATCCAGCCGGGTAATCGGGTGGAGAAAATGAAGGCCGATCACCCGTTGCGGTCGACGGGTGACGGCCGCAAGTTCCGTCAGGCTGAGGGTGGAGGTGTTGCTGGACAGGATGGCGTCCATCGGACAAAACCGGTCACAACGGTCAAACACCTTTTTCTTCTCCTGCAGATCCTCCGTTACCGTTTCAATCACCAAGTCGGCCCGTTCCAGGACGGTATCCTCATTGGTGAAGTCAATCCGGGACAGAATGATTTTCTTTTCCGCCTGGGTGATCCCCCATTTGGAAAGCTGCTTGTTCAAGCTCAGCTCGATGTGGTGCCGTGCTTGATTCGCCAGAGCCCGGGTCTTTTCGATGACGGTCACTTCAAACCCCTTTTTGGAAAGCAGTTCGGCGATGCCCTGGCCCATCGTGCCACCACCATAGACCACGATATGCTGAAAATCCGACACGACTGATTCTCCTTTCGGTCCGACCTTATCCGCTGCCGGTGGTGGCGGATGGTTGGGTGGTGTATTCGTTCAGCAATCGACGGAATTGTTCCCCCGAAAGGACTTCCTCCTTCAGCAGGACCGAGAGCGCTTCTTCGAACACACGGGTGTATTGGTTCAGGAGCTGAACGGTCTTTTCGTGTAATTCCTTCAGGATTTTGGCGGATTCATTATGCAGGGTCTCGTTGCTGACCAGTTCTTTGTTGATGATGCCCAGATCGGACAGTCCCGCATCGATCATCGTACGGATATACCGGTTGGCCTGTTCATAGTCGTTTTGGGCGCCGGTGGACCGGTTCTGAAATACTTTCTCTTCCGCCGCCGCTCCCGCCAGACAGACCATGATTTGGTCTTCGATCTGTTTTCGCGTGTACAGGTATCGGTCCTGACCGGGATGATGACGCACGTATCCCAGAGCTTGTCCCCGGGGAGACAGGGAAACCTGGGACACGGAGCCGGGACGGACCCACTCAGACACGATCGCGTGGCCCAGTTCGTGGATGGCCACCCGTTCCCGCTCCTCCTGGGTCGCTTCCCGGTCGGTCTTCTCTCCCATCATCACTTTATCGATCGCCTGAGAGAGGTGTTCCTGACGGATGACGTCGCTGTTGTCCCGAAGCGCATAGATGGCGGCTTCATTGGTCAGGCTCTCCAGCTGCGCACCGGAAAAACCGAAGGTTTCATCGGCAATTTGCACGATGTCGGCATCCTCGGCCAAGGGTTTGTTTTGGGTGTGAAGTTTCAGGATGGAGATCCGGGCCTGTTTGTCCGGCAGATCGACGGTGATGTGCCGATCGAACCGACCCGGGCGCAACAGAGCCGAATCCAACATGTCTTTCCGGTTGGTGGCGGCGATCACCAGTATCTGGACGTCCTGGTTCGTGCTGATGCCGTCCATCTCCGTCAACAGCTGGTTCAGTGTCTGATCGTATTCGCGGTGTTGGGCCCCTTCCCGTTGTCCACCGATCACGTCGATTTCATCGATGAAGACGATGGCGCTGTTTTTCCGGTTTTTTTTGGCCTGGTTCCGGGCTTCCTGAAACAGTTCCCGGATCCGCTGAGCCCCGACCCCCACATACATTTCCACGAACTCGCTTCCGCTGGTGGCCACGAACACCGAGTCGGTATAATGGGCGGCCGCTTTGGCCATCAGGGTTTTACCGGTTCCGGGAGGCCCCGACAACAGGATCCCTTTGATGGGACGGATGCCGTAATGATGGGTCTTGTCCCGGTGAATCAAGAAATCCAGCGCCTCTTCCAGTTCTTTTTTGGACCGGTTTTGACCCCCGATATCCCTGAAGGAGATGTGGGGGACGGAGTCTTTCCGTTGCAACCGCTTGCTTCGGCCGATGCTCATTTGGCCGCCGGGACGGAGCACAAAATAATAGATGAGCCCGAGAAGGCCCCCCAGCACGATCAGCGGCAGGGGGCTGTAACCGAGGTGGACAAGGAACAAGAGGAGGGCCGGAGCAACTCCGATCGCAATTCCTTTACCCATTATTGTTCACCTCCCCTTCCGCTTTATTCAGAGGAAGCACTTGATACAAAAACCGGTCTCCCTTGTGCAGTTCAACATAGACATACCCGGCGTCCATACTCAGGCGGTATCGGATGCCTTCCTTTTTGGCCACCTTCTCCACCGTTTCGGGAATGGCCGTGTAACGGCGGTGGGCGATCCCTTCCTTCACGCCGAAGGACATCCGGTTCCAAGCATCCCGCAGTGACGAATCCGGCCGGTCGGCGAAATGGATGTCGAGTTTCCGGTCCCCGGCGTGGGCTTTCACTTTCTCCCGCAGGGGAAGATAATCCGACACCAGGGAAAATTCAGGGTCCGGTTTGAATCGCAGGGTGATGCGGTCCGGTTGAACCGACAGGGTTTTCAAATGAACATGGGGTGTATGCTCGACCGTTTCGCGGATCGGTTTTTCCACGTTGTACCATTGATATCCGTAAAAACCTCCAAATAATGCAAAGAGGCTGACAAACAGAGTCAATACCGCAATCCTCCAGCGGATGTTCACTGATGCCCAGCCCCCTTTCTACTCTACTGTTTGAGCCGACTGGTAATAGTATATCATAATATATATACCCATCGTGTTAAGGATAAATCTGGGAAAAGAAAAACCTTGAACGTTCTCAAGGTTTTTCAAAACGGTATTCAATCTTTTGCCTCCCCTTTTTCCCCTTCAGGGGCTCAATCCGAAGGGTCAGGCGGTCCAACCCCTCCTCTCGGGGATGATACCGGAAGCGGTAGACCACCCGGAATTTTCGGGAGGCCTGAAAAGCCGCGCCGGATTCAAAAGAATGACCCATCCAATGCCCCAGTTTGTCCCCGATTTCCTCGCTGGACAACACCGCTTTCATCCCCTTGGTGCCGTCCTTTGGATCGGGGGGGAGAAGTTTCACCCGAAGCACCGAAGCTTTCACCAATTCCAGGTGATCCCGGGGGGAGAGAAGGCCGAATTGGCGGGTTTTCAATTTTTCGGTTTGGTCGCCGTGGGTCAGGGTGATGGTATTTCCTTTTTTCACCACCCGAACCGGCTTTTCTGTTTCATGTTTGCTCTGAAGCGACCAGTTCTCCCCTTTCTGTTGTCCCGTGAATTCGAAAGAATCGATGGCCAGGCTGAAATCGTATACGGGACGGGCCAATTGCTGATCGATTCGTTGAAAAAGCCGTTCGGTGGGATCTTGATCCATCCTCTCTTCCCCGGCGGCCCCGCCGGCGGGAAGGTCCCCGAAAGTGCAACCCGGGGTGAGAACCAACACCACCGCCGCCAACCATCCCCTGATCCGGTTGCTGCCAACCAAGTTTGCGCCTCCTCCGTCTTTTTAAACAGTGTACGAACCGGTTGTGCCAAATATCACCCCGGAAAACGGAAAAAAGCCCGCCGTACAGCGGTTGGCGGGCATACCGTGAAAAATGTGTTAGACATATCGGGGAAAGGCAGGGTGATACTATTCGTACGCAAGGAGGTGAGCCGATGGATGCTACCCTTTCCACCAGGTGGATCTGCGACGAGCTGGCACCCCATTTTTCCGGTGAGGAATGGAACCGGATCCAAACGTACCTGCACGCAGAATCCTGGGCTTCTCCCTCCTCGAGAAAGTGGTGGTTTGAGGATCCGCCGCTGGAAATTCCTTTGCGTTTCCACCTGGATATCGATATGCAAAGTTAAAGTTATGTTTTAGTCTGACTAATTTTCTCCTGCCTATACTTCCCGCCTTGATTTTTTTGCCGCCGGCCGGCGGCTTTTTTATGGCGCCACTTCCCGGTAAGCCTCCTTCGCTTCAAATTTGACCCTCTCTTCGTCGATGGTCAGGAGTTCCCGGTTTCGCATCAGCGGACGTCCATTTACAAAAACATCCTGGACATCGGCGCTGCCGGCGGCATATACCACGTGGGACAAGAGATCGTGGGGAGGTTGCATGTGAGCACCGTCGAGATCCAAAGAGATCAGATCCGCCTTCTTACCGGGTTCCAGGGTCCCGATCTCGTGATCCCAAAACAGGGATTCGGCTCCGTACAAGGTGCCCATTTCCAAAGCGGTCTCCGCGGGGACGGCTTCCGGATCCATGTGGGCTCCTTTGTGGATCAGGGCGGCCAACCGGATTTCTTCCAGCATGTCGAGGTTGTTGTTGCTGGCGGCGGAGTCGGTTCCCAGAGAAGGTCGCAGGCCTCTCTTTAACATGGTGGGGACGGGAGCGATGCCGCTGCCCAGTTTCAGGTTACTTCCGGGGTTGTGAGAGACTTTGACCCCGTGTTCGGCGAGGATTCCAATTTCTTCCTTCGTCACGTGAACGGCGTGGGCGACCAAGGCCGGACGATCAAACACGCCCAGCCTTCTCAGGTGCTCCACTGGGCGAAGGCCGTAATCTTTGACGTTTTGTTCCACTTCGGCCCGGGTCTCCGACAGATGAATGTGGATCGGGACATTCGCTTCCGCCGCGTCCGCCACGATGGCTTCAATGTAGGCGGGAGGACAGGTATAGGGAGCATGGGGAGCCATCATCGCAGAGATCCTCCCGTCGGCCTGTCCGTCCCAATCCCGGACGAAGCGGACCGATTCCCGCCGTTTGGCTTCCCGCTCCGCTTCATTTCCCAGCCCGATGACGCCCCGGCAGAGGCTGGCCCGGATCCCCGTTTCCTCCACGACCCGGGCCACTTCTTCCATGTGGTCGTACATGTCGGCAAAGCAGGTGGTCCCTCCCCGGATCATTTCGATCACGGCCAGTGACGTTCCCCACTTCACCTGACGAGGGCCGAATTTTCCTTCGATCGGCCACATTTTGTCTTCCAGCCAGGTCTGAAGCGGCAGATCATCGGCGTATCCGCGCAGAAGCGTCATTGCCGCATGGCCGTGGGTATTAATGAACCCCGGAAGGATCAGCCTCCCTTTCATGTCCGTCACTTCATCCCAGTCCGAAGGGGGATTCCCTTCCCCCACTTGGGCGATGGTGTCTCCGTTCATCAGGAGGTATCCGTCCCGAACCGGTGAATCCCCTTTTTTCATCGTCAGGATGCGAGCATGGGTCAAGAGCCGTTTCATCGCCTTCCCCCTTTGATAGGTTGCATCATGGGTGTAACCCCAACATACCCCAGTTCTTTCCTTTGCGCAAGGAAAAAGAGCGAATTTTCACCGGAGGAACCGAAGGATGTCGGACAGATCGTATCGATGGTTCGGCCGGGAAATCGGGGCAAACAGATCTCCTTTTTCTTCCAGCCGCTGGTGAACCGTCTCCAGGGTGAAATCTTGAGGGGTCAGTCCCGGTTTCAACTCCACCCATTCCAGGGGAACCGAAACGGTGGCCTCCCGACGCGCCCGGGGCGAGTAAGCGGTGATCAGGGATTTTCCCTTCCAGTGTTGAAGGTAATCGAAGTAGACCCGATGGCCGCGATTTTTTACCTTCCGTTCCAGCGTGATGAGCGATGGATGGCGATCGCGCAGGTAGCGGGCCAGGAACTCGCTGATCCGACGGGTCTGTTCAAAGGAGAACCGGGGCTGGATCGGAACGTAAATCTGAAGCCCGGTCGCCCCGGAGGTTTTGACCACACCGTCGAGATCCATGGAAGAAAGCGCCTCCCGGGTGAGGAGGGCCGTCTCCATCACCGCTTGGAAGTCTTTTACGGAAGGGTCGATGTCAAAGACCAGCTCCGTGGGGTATCCCGGCCGCTCTGCCCGGTCGAAGGAGACATGGAACTCCAGGCTGGCGAGGTTTCCCAGCCAGATCAGGGTCGGAGCATCCTGGAGCAGGATGTAGCGGACATCCCCCGAACGGACGCTTTGGACCCATTCCGGAGCGTGGGAGGGTATGTTTTTCTGATAAAAGGATTTCCCCTCCACCCCGTCAGGGTAACGGATCGTCGTCAGATACCGCCCCCGGGCATAGGGAAGAAGGTACGGAGCCAACCGGGTCAAATGCAGAATCCATTCCCATTTGGTCCAGTCGGGAAACAGCCGTTTATCCGGATTGGAAATCTTGATTTCCCTTCCTTCGATCCGTACATGACGGTCTTGCATCTCGCCTCCTCCTGTTCTCGTGAGCCCAAATTGACCGGGACAAATGACCCATTCCGACTTCTCTTCATACATTGCTTAGTGGATAGAGAGATCATCAATGAGGAGGAATCATCATGTCCCAGAACGACGAATGGAAGCCCACCCCCGGTTCCCAACCGGCACCGGGAGCCCAAGGACCACCGACATACAGCTATGCTCCCCCCCTTTATGATTTCCAGGGAGCCTTCTCCGATCCTTACGCCGGTTTTGACCACAACCCGGCCTTGGTCTCTGACATGGAAGACGGTTACGGGTATGGCCACGATGACGGTTATGATTACGGCGGTTATGGCGAAGACGCTCAAACCAACATCTTTTTCCCCTTTTTCGGGTTTCCGTTTTTCCCTTTCTTCCCCTTCGGATCCCCGTTTTTCGGCCCCTTCCGTCCTTTTTGGTGAAGGAAGACCCGAACAACCCGGAGCCTCCGGGTTGTTCTTATTTTTCCGGCAGGCGAAAACCGACAATCACCGGTGAACGGAGTGTCCCGTGAGGAGTCCATTCCAGGAACTTGACTTCCATCCGAAGCAACGGTTCCATCCAAACCACCCCCGGGTTTCTCCCTTTCGGGGGGTTGGCTACGGGAGGGCTTTCCCTTCGAAGGGATGGAACCGCATTCGTGAGCATCCGCCGCTCCTCCCCGGAAAGGCCGGATCCGGCCCGACCGATATAGATCCACCGGTCGTTGTCCCACATCCCCAAAAGGAGTGAGTGAACCACGTTTCCGCGGTACAGGGCCCCGACCGCCGTTGCCGTCAGGGACTGAAAATGCTTCGCCTTCTGCCAGGTGGGATGCTTCCGTCCGGGATGGTATCGGCCTTCCCTCTCTTTCATCACGATTCCTTCCCACCCCCGCTCGCCCGTCACCTCCCACAAACCGGGTCCGTCATCAAAGGAATCGCAGAGGTGAAGAGGGTCCGCCCCGCCGTTGTCAAACAGATGGGACAACGCTTCCAGCCGGATCCGGAGGGGTTTCCCCGTCAACTCCTCCCCGTCCAGGTACAAAAGGTCGAACACAATGTACTGAATCGGTACCTTTTGAATGAGAGAAGGAAGTTTTCGGGAATCGGAGAGGAGTTCCCGTTTCAACACCCGGAAAAAATCGGGTCTCCCCTCCTCCAGTGCGATGATCTCCCCGTCCAGGACAGCGGAGCGGCAGTCCAGCCGGCGGACCGCCTCCGTCACCTCGGGATACCAGTGGGTCCGGCGCCGGCCCTTCCGATTGTATAGCTCGATCTCCTTTTCTTCCCGGAAGGCCAGCATCCGTACCCCATCCCACTTGATCTGGTACAGCCATTGGTCGGATTGGAACACGTCCTCCCGGAAAACCGGCTCCATGGGGATGATCGGACGGATCACGGATATCACTCCCTCTCAGTTATCCCGTTCTTCCTAGGGTCCCCCCCGATTCCCGGCATAAAAACACCTCCGCTCCGAATAATTTAGTTTCGGAAGGGAGGTGTTTTTTTATGCCGGTGCTGCTGGTCCAGATTGCGCTGATCATCATCCTGATCCGTTCCGCATACCGCGTGGTGCAATACTTCCAATCCTCTTCGCCGAATTGGCTGGAAGCCGCCTTTCATGTATCGGTGGGCATTATCTCGCTGTGGTTCTTGCTCGACATGCCCTGAGCCCATGCGGATGGATCTCTGATTCAGCCTGCCTCCCATGTATGAATCGGCTTTTCGGCCCATAAACATGTACAAACACGCAGGAGGCAGGCATTCATGAATGAGTCCGTAAAAAACACCCTGGTTCAAGCCCTTTTGGTGACCGTGATTGCAATCAACCTGATGCTGGCCGGTGTGCTGGCGGTCCGGAGTCAGGTGCAAACCGGCGGTGTCACGCCGGCGATGGCCCGTCCCGGATCCGCTGCTCTTCAGCCGGAAACCCGACTGGAGTACCAGGGAACGACCGAAGAGAAAAACTGGCGGGTGGAACACTACCGAAAAGTGGAAGTTTTCCGGGATGAGAAGGGTCGGGAAGTGAAGACCCGGCCCACCGACGAGGAAATCCACATCCGGTACTGGAGAAAATGAGTCGCCCTATTTGGCGGCCTTTTTCTTTTTGGTTCCCTTCTTCCCCTTTTTCCCCCCCGACTCTTCCAGACTGGCCTTCAGGGCTTCCATCAAGTCGACCACCCGTTCCGGTTTCTTCTCGGGGGCTTCGACCACTTCTTCCCCCTTGGCCTTCTTCTCGATCGCTTCCTGCAACGCCTGACGGTATTCGTCCTGGTACTTGTCGGGGTCAAATTCCGTTGTCAGGTTATCGATCAATTGCTTGGCCATATCCATTTCTTTATCGGGCAACTCCAGCTGGGTCGGCACATCGGGGACCTGTCCGGCATCCCGGACCTCGTCGGGATAAAAAATCGTCTCCAGCACCAAACACTGCTGGTAGACACGGACGACCGCCAGGGACTGTTTGGCCCGGATCGTGATTTTGGCCACCCCGATCTTCCCCGTTTCCCTCATGGCATCCCGCAGAAGGGAGTAGGCTCGGTCTCCATGATCCCCGGGACCGAGGTAATACGTTTTGTCGAAGTAGATGGGATCGATCTCTTCCAGCTTGACGAAATCCAGGAGTTCGATCGACTTCCGGTTCTCCGGCATGATCGCGTCCAGCTCTTCCTTTTCCATCAGGATGAACTGGTTGTCGCCGTATTCATATCCTTTCACCACGTCTTCCCAGGGAACGTCGACGTCGCAGTTGGGACAGTGGCGGTTGTATTTGATCGGGGTTTTGCATTTTTTGTGCAGGCTGCGGAAGGAGACGCTTTTCTCCTGGGTGGCCGTAAACATCCGGACGGGGATGTGGACCAGCCCGAAACTGATGGAACCCTTCCAGATGGTATGCATGTAGGACGGCCTCCTTAACCGACGGAGTGATTCTTCAGAGGGATGGTTTCCCAGCATTGCCGGGTCTCTTCCGTGCACCCGTTCAGAAAGTGGCACAATCCCTCGTAAAAGACCGGCTCTTCCCATTGGGGGCTCAGCTCCCGGGCTTTTCGGAAGGAGTCCACCGCCTGATCGGGCTGTCGTTTCTCCAAAAGGACCCGTCCCAATTGGTAATATCCGAGAGAGCGGGCCAGAGGCTCCTCTGAGGCGATCACTTGGCGGGCTACGGCTTCCGCTTCTTCATAGTCACGGCAATGAACGGACAACCGGGATTTAAGAACCAGCCACAACGGGTGATCGGCAAGCCTTCCCGGCAGGCGGGACAAAGCCTTTCGCACCTGTTCCACATCCCCGGACTGGAGAAGATACCACACATAGGTAAAGAGCAGGTTTTCGTTTTCCGGTTCGAGGGATAACCCTTTCTGAAGGACGGCGAAGGATTCCCGCTTTTGTCCCAGAAGCCAGAGGTTCCAGCTGAGACCATGGTAACCGGTGGCTTTCCGGGGATCGGCGGTCACCAATTTTCGGTACCAGTGGACGGCCCGACGAAGATCCCCGATCTCTTCGAAATAACGGGCCATGGACTCCATCACGGCCGGATGCTTCGTTTTGTGGTAAGAAGCCATTCGCCAGTAAGAAACACTCTCCCACTGTCCCAGTTTTTCGTAACAACAGGAGAGATAATACATCGCTTCCCAGTCCTCCTCATCCAGCCGGAGGGAATGAAAAAAGGGGGGGATCGCCTCGTGGTAACGGCCCAAGCGGTAGTGGCAAGCCCCCAGGTTGAACCAGGTGTCCCGACTGTCGGAATCGATGGAGATCGATTTTTCGAATTGACGGATGCCTTGTTCGTCCCGCCCTTCTTTGACGTGGATACACCCCAGCATGTGATGGGTGAACGATTGGAATTGGGGAAGTTCGGTGATGCCTGCCACCAATTGGAACTCCCGTTGGGCATCCACCAGTTTCCCCTGCTGGAAATCACTCAGGGCGAGATACAGCCGGCCGAGGAGAAAATCCGGTTCTTTCTCCACCACTTCCCGGAAATAGGGGTGGGCTTCGGAAAACATTTTCAGATGATAATAACCCTGCCCCTGCCGGAATGCCCGAACCGCCCGGCTGTCCAGGAAAAATTCCTCCCCGACTTCCTCTTCTTCCGCCGCCAGGTCCGGGTATTTTTTCAGGATGGCAGTCACTTGTTCTTCCAAGTTCACCCAAGCTTCCAGGAGTTGATTCACATCCTGATGGATTCGCCGAAATCCGTCCCGGAGTCTGTTACGGTCCTGAATCGGTGCCTGACCGTATTGATCCTCGATTTCGGAAAGACGCCTTCTCACTTCCTGCACCCACTGCCGGAACATGTTCCCCCTCCTTTCCCGTGATCATGTAGGGATGGATATCTGAAAGTATCTCCAAGTCCGGGGTCGAACCATGCAAAAATGGCGGTGAAGATCTCCCTTGGGGATATCTTTACCGCCATGAATGATTGATATGTTTATATTGCAAACTTGTCTGTTTTAGTTGATTGCTCCGTGGATTTCTCTCCCTCGCATCTCCATCACTCGATTATTCTCTCCCATGATGGCGATCCGGGGTTGGTGATTTTTGGCTTCTTCTTCCGTCATGATGCTGTAGGAAATGATAATTACGGTGTCTCCCGGTTGTACCAGACGGGCGGCAGCTCCGTTGAGGCAGATAATGCCGCTGTTCCGGGGCCCGGGGATGACATAGGTTTCCAATCGTGCCCCGTTGTTGTTGTTGACGATCTGCACTTTTTCGTTGGGCAGAATGTCCACTTTTTCCATCAGGTCTTCGTCGATGGTGACGCTCCCCACGTAGTGGAGGTTGGCTTCCGTCACCGTGGCCCGGTGGATCTTGGATTTCATCATGGTGCGGAACATGGGGATCCCTCCTCTTTCGGCCAAATCACGTTATCGATCAGACGGGTGCGTCCCAGTCGGACAGCCACCGCCGCGATCACCTGCTGGGATCGCAGTTCGTTGACGGGTTCCAGGCCGGGATAACTCAAAACTTCCGCATACTCGACGGTGAGACCGGGGACGGCTTCCAGCTGCTCCCGGATCATTCGGACCGCTTGGGAGGCCGTGGACACCTCTCCGGTTTTCCGTTTCCGGGTCGCTTCCCGGAGGGCACGGTAAATGGAAGCCGCTTTTTTTCGATCCTCCGCCGACAGGTAAACATTGCGGGAGCTCATGGCCAGTCCATCTTCTTCCCGGACCGTGGGACAGGGAACGATCGTAACGGGAAAGTTGAGGTCTTCCACCATTCGTTGGATCACGGCGACCTGCTGGGCGTCTTTCAGTCCGAAGTAAGCCCGGTCCGGTTCCACGATATGAAACAGCTTGGACACCACCGTGGCCACCCCGTCAAAATGCCCGGGACGGGAGGCGCCGCACAGGCGGTCGGTCAAACCGGAAACACGGACGACGGTTTGGGCGCCCGCGGGGTACATTTCCGCGGTGGAAGGAGCGAACAGAATGTCCGCCCCCGCCTGCTCGGCCAGGCGAACGTCCCGGTCCGGATCCCGGGGATACCGCTCCAGATCTTCTCCCGGACCGAACTGGAGCGGGTTGACGAAGAGCGAAACCACGACCCGGTCGCATTCTTTCACCGCCCGTTCGATCAGGCTGAGGTGTCCACGGTGCAGGTAACCCATGGTGGGCACCAGACCCAAGGTCTTTCTCCTTTGCGGAGCAAGAAGTTTCCGGAGTTCGTCGATGGTGCGAACGGTTTTCACGGTCGTTCCCTCCCTTTCCCGCCGTAAAGACGGTCCACCACGGAAGCATGAAGGTGGAAGGTGTGTTCTTCTCCGGGGAACATCCCTTCCCGCACTTCCTGCACGTACCGGGAGATGCCCCGGACGGCTTCTTCCCCCGTCCGGGCATAGGCTTTGACGAAACGGGGCTTCAAATCGCTCCCGTATTGAAGCAGGTCGTGGTACACCAGGACCTGTCCGTCGCAAGCGCGTCCGGCGCCGATTCCGATGGTGGGGATGGTGAGCCCCCCGGTGATCCGTTCGGCCACTTCTTCAGGGACGCATTCCAGCACCAGGGCGAAAATTCCCGCCTCCTCCAGGCGTTTGGCTTCCTCCATCAGTCGTCGGGCCGAATCTGCATCTTTTCCCTGGATCCGGTATCCGCCGAGCTGGTGAACCGATTGGGGCGTCAGCCCGATATGGCCCATAACGGGGATCCCCGCCTCCACACAGGCGCGAATGTTCTCCAATACCCCGTTGCAGCCTTCCACTTTGACCGCTTGTGCCCCCCCTTCCTGCAACAGGCGCCCGGCCGCTTTCAGGGCTTCCTCCCGGCTCAGATGGGCCGTCAGGAAGGGAAGGTCCGTCACCACAAGGGGACGGGTCGCACCGCGGACCACCGCTTTGGTATGGTGAAGCATTTCGTCCAGGGTGACCCGCACAGTGGAATCATAACCGAGAACCACCATCCCCAGGGAATCTCCGACGAGGAGAAGGTCCGCTCCTCCGGCTTCCGCCAGTTTGGCCGAGGGGTAATCGTAGGCGGTCACCATGGCGATTTTGGTTTGTTCCTGTTTCATCTGGTCCAGTGTCCGAAGCGTCACTTGATTTCCTTGTGCGGACATGGCACAAACCTCCTTGTGATACGCTCCGGAGTCAGAGGTGACACAACAAAAAACGCCTTCCGGCCGCAAGGGAGTCCAGAAGACGTCCGTTTCCGACGGTACCTCTGTCTCCGTCCCGTGGGCTCAGAGCAGAATGGATAAAAGGATGAAAAACACGGATGGTAAAAGGGAGTTTTGCGTGCGGCTCCCGCAGGATGCCACCGCTTCCCTCTTAGATTAAACGATCTTCTCTTCGGTGACAATGCTTTCCGTCAATAGTCGATGTCGGCGGAAAACACCGGGATCACTTCTTCTCCCTGTCGAAGGAGGAGAGCGCCCGACCCGTCCAGGCCGACCGCGGTCCCCTCCACGGGCCCACGGGGGGTCAACGTGCGCACGTTCCGGCCCAGCATGCCCGCGTACTCCTCCCATAAGATTCGGATCGGCTCAAAACCGTGGGAGAGATAGCCGTCATACAGCTCTTCCAATTCTTTCAGGATGGCTGCGATCAGGTCCGCCCGCCGGTAGGAGCGCTTTCCTTCAATCATCAGCGAAGTGGCGGTATCCTTTAATTCATCCGGCCAATGAGTCCCGGACACGTTGACGTTGATGCCCGTTCCCAGAACCACATACTGGACCCGGTCCTGCTCCCCCCGGGTTTCCGTCAGAATCCCGCAGAATTTTTTGCGCCCGATCAGAAGATCATTGGGCCACTTGATTTGGATATCCAAGCCGGTTTCTCTCCGGAGGGCACGGGTCAATCCCACGGACGCCAAGAGGGTCAGCTGGGGGGCTTGAGCGAGGGGAACCGGCGGCCTCAGGATCAGGCTCATCCAGATGCCGCTGTGGGGCGGCGAATGCCAGACCCGTCCCATCCGCCCCCGGCCTTGGGTCTGTTCTTCCGTGATGATCAATGCCCCTTCTTCGGCCCCCTGCCGGGCCCAGTCATGGGCCAGGGGTTGGGTGGACGGAAGGCTCTGCCGGTACAGGATCCGGCGGCCGAACCGCCGGGTGGAAAGGTGGGGTTTCAGCTCTTCAGGGGCCACCCGGTCCGGCCGGTGAACGAGCCGGTACCCTTTTTTGGGACGGGCTTCGATCTGGTATCCTTCCTTCCGGAGTTCCTCGATCTGTTTCCAGACCGCTGCCCGGCTGCATTGCAGCCGGCGGCTGATCTCCTCGCCCGATATAAATGAGTCGGTGTTATGAAGAAGCAGGGATAACAATTGTTCACGTATTCGGCTCGACAAGGCGTCGTCCCTCCCTGATCAGCGCCTCCCTCTCATTGGGGACCTCCCCGAGGGCCGCTTTTTCCAACAACGATTGCAGCACCGACCCCACCCACGGTCCGGGAGGTTGGTGAAGCGCCCGGATCAACTCCTGTCCGTTCAACCGGAGTTCTTCCAATCGGTGGACCGGCATCTCCCGGTGCCACCGGTGAAGGGCGGACCGGAGAACCGCTTCTTCGGCGGATTCCCACCCCCGTATCCGGGCGGCGGCGGTGAGTGCCGCTTCCAAGGGCTCGAACCCGTGACGGAGCAGCCGCTTCTTTCCCGTGACCACATCTTGGGGGGAAAGGTCCCAGTTCACTGCCAGCCGGTGTATGGTGCTGATCGCCCGGACCTCGTTGGCCGAAAGACGGAAACTGGATAACCGGCGTTCCGCCTCTTCCCCTTTCACTCCGCACAGGTGGAGAAACAGGGACCAGCGGGCTCGGCGGGTTTTTGCCGTATCCACCCGAATGAACGGAATCCGGGGAGCGGGTACGGGAACCCCCCAGGCGGCAAAGGGCGGAAGATGAGGAAAGAGTTCCATTTCCCAAAGCGGACGCAAGGCCCGTGAAGGTTCCTCCGCCTTCCACACTTTCTCCAGCTCCCCCGTCACCCGTTCCACCGCCAGGTGGCGGAGAAGTGGTTTTTGCCGCTCCAGGGCCGTCCGGGTCTTCTTTTCCAGTCGGAACCCGAGCTGCGCGGAGAAGCGAAGGGCCCGGATCATTCTCAATGCATCTTCGGCAAAGCGATCCTCCGCTCTCCCCACCGTCCGGATCACTCCTTGCTTCAGATCCGCCGCTCCGTTGAAGGGATCATGGAGGCGGCCCCGGCGATCTTCCGCCATCGCATTGACGGTGAAATCCCGGCGGGACAGATCCTGGCGGAGTTCCGTTACAAACCTGACGCGGTCGGGGCGACGGTGGTCCCGGTAGCCGGTTTCCCTGCGGAAGGTGGTGACTTCCACGCTTTGCCCGTCCATCAGAACGGTCACGGTGCCGTGCTTCAATCCGGTGGCCACCGTTTTGGGAAACAGCGCCTGCACCCTTTCCGGACGGGCGTCGGTGGCGATATCGTAATCCGCCGGTTCCATCCCCAGGAGCCGGTCCCGGACACATCCCCCGACCAAGTAGGCCTGATGGCCGGCTTTCTCCAACCGGGCCAACACCTTGAAGGCGGCTTCCCGGACCTCGGTCATTTCCCGATCACCTGGCGGTATAGATCTTCGTATTGACCGGCGATTTTTTCAGCGGAAAACCGTTCCCTCGCCAACCTCACTCCGTTTTCCGAAAAACGGCGGTACAACACGGGATCGGACAGCAAACGGACCGCCTGGGCAGCCATGGCCTCAGTGTCCCCGATCTCCGCCAGGTATCCGGTCTCCCCGTGAACCACCACCTCCGGAAGGCCCCCGGCATTGGAACCCACGGTGGGCACCCCGCAGGCCATGGCTTCGAGGGCAACCAGGCCGAAACTCTCTTTGGAGGAGGGAAGCAGGAGAAGGTCAGCCAGAGAGATCAGCCGGGCCACTTCGTCCTGTTTGCCCAGAAACATCACCCGGGATTCCAGCCCCAACTCCTTAACCATCTGGACGGTCCGGGACCATTCCGGACCCTCGCCCACCAGGATGAGACGGGCGGCCACTTCCTGTTGTACTTTTTCAAAGATCCGGATCACATCCGTGGTCCGCTTCACCGCCCGGAAGTTGGAAATATGCAGGAGCAGTTTTTCCTCCGTTGCCGCGTACTCGGAGCGGATGTCGGAAACATCCAGCGGCTGATATACCCGGGGATCCACAAAGTTGTAGATCCGGGTCAGTTGTTTGTCGACGCAGAACAGTTCCCGGGTCTGCCGGACCAGGTCGTCCGACACGGCGGTAACGGCATCGCTGTGGTTGATTCCGAAACAGATGATGTCTTTGAGCGACGGATCTTCCCCGAGGACGGTAATATCCGTCCCGTGAAGGGTGGTCACCACCTTCAGGGAGTCACCGACCATCTTTTTGGCAAGGTAGGCACAGAGGGCATGGGGGACGGCATAATGAACGTGGATAAGGTCAAGCTGATGGATTTTGGCCACTTGAGCCATCCGGTTGGCCAACGCCAGGTCGTAAGGGGGAAAACGAAAAACCGCATACCGGTTGGCTTCCACCTCGTGGTAATGAACGTTGTGGTAAAACCGACCCAAGCGGAAGGGCATGTCATAAGAGATAAAATGGACTTGATGGCCCCGTTCCGCCATCAGCTTGCCCAACTCCGTCGCCACCACCCCGGATCCGCCGTGACTGGGATAGCAAGTGATTCCGATGCGCATGGGTCTCCTCCCTTGCTTTAAACCAAACCATTCAGGGGAATCGGCTGGGCAGTGACCAGTCCTTCCCCGTGGGTGGTGCCGATTTGATGTCCCCAGATCTGGTCGCGTCCCTCCACCATTGCGAGATACGTGGGGCGGTTCAACGGCGTCTCCGTTCTTCCGGGACCCGGCACAAACTGGCTCTCAAAAGCCAGGATCGCCTCTTTTTTACGGGGGTATTCCTCAGTGATGTCAACGATGACATCGGCCTTCCCCGTTTGGTTGATAAAATAATAAAACAGTTGCTGCACCCGGTGGGGTTCCTGTCCGTCTTCCGCCGCTTTCTTCCCCACGGCGGCATCGAAAACCGCCTCCTTCACCAACCGGCTGCAGGCGGTGTGATCGGGATGACGGTCATCCCAGTGGGGAGCCAGCACCACCTGAGGGCGGAGCCGGCGAATCAACCGGACCATTTCGTCGATCTGCTCCCGTGTGCCGGTAAGCCCCCTGTCGGGAAATCCCAGCCGATATCGGCCGGCCAGCCCCAAAATTTCCGCCGCCCGGTCGGCCTCCTGCCGGCGGGTGGGGACATCGCCGTTGGAAGAAAGCTCCCCGTCGGTCAGATCGCAGATCGCAACCCGAATACCCTGGGCGGTGTGACGGGCAAGGATCCCCCCCGCCCCGATTTCCACATCATCGGGATGAGCTCCAAAAGCCAGAATTTTCACTTGTTCCATGATTGATCTCCTTTATCTTACCGTTCTTGGATCAAGGTTCTCCATTCAAAATCTCCTTGTTGGATCGAACGGATCAGCACTTCCGCCGCCGCCAGATTGGTCGCCACCGGAACGTTGTGCACATCGGCCAGGCGCAACAAGGCCAGGATGTCCGGCTCATGGGGTTGGGCCGTCAAGGGATCCCGCAGGAAGATGACGCAATCCAGACGGTTTTCCGCCATCAAAGCGCCGATCTGCTGATCCCCGCCCAGCGGTCCCGAGAGAAAGCGGTAAACGGAAAGGCCGGTGGCCTCAGCGATCTTCATTCCCGTTGTTCCCGTCGCATACAACGTATGGCTTTTCAACAATTCCCGGTAAGCGATCGTGAATCGAATCATTTGCTCCTTCTTTTTGTCATGGGCAATCAGTGCGATCTTCATCCCGTCCCCTCCCGATCTCTCCGAGGTGAAAGATGCGTGAAAAAACCCACCCAGTAGTGAATCGCCTACCGCGCGGGAACAACTGCGTCCGTTGAATCACCTATTTGTGAATCGATTTCATTATATTCGATTTCGAGAGGCGAAATCAAGAAACCGCGGCTTTTGGAAGTTGCGGACTCTGGATGTCAAATTGTTTGTGATACAAACTGGTTTTCGTATTCAAAGGCCGATTTTCTGCGCTTGGTATGTACTCCAACGTGATTATTGTTTGTTTCGCAAACTTGTTTACCTTGAAACCGTCGATTCGGGCAAAAAAAAATAAACCCCTGCGGGGGTTTATTTGACACTCCTTTTTATCTTTGGGATCCGTCCTGGGTAAAGGCGGACGCGTGGGTGAAAAGGGCCGGCGATCCCCCGGTGTGCCAGAAGAGGACGGACTTGTCCGTCCAGTTCTCCCGTCGGGCCAGATCGATCAATCCGTGAAGCGCCTTTCCGGTGTAGACCGGGTCGGCCAGCAAACCCTCCGTCTCCGCCAACAGACGGATCGCCCGGATCCCTCCTTCCGAAGGCACGCCGTATTTGGGACCGATATAGCGGTCGGTCACGTGCACCTCCCCCTCGTTCACCCGTTCCGGACGATCCATCCGTTTCAGGACCCCGTTGGCCAGTCCGATCACTTCCTCCCGGAGCACCGGCTCCTTTTGCCAGACACTGACCCCGATCAGGTGAACGGGAGCGGGGAGAATCGTTTTTCCGGCGAGAAGGCCTGCCAGGGTGCCGCCGCTGCCCGCCGCCAACACCACCGTGTCGATGGAAGGCAGGTTCCGGCGAGAGACTTGAGAGCGCCATTCTCTCCAGGCTTCCACGTACCCGTAATCTCCTGTCGGAGTGGATCCTCCCACAGGGATCACGTAAGGCTTTCGGCCACGGTCACGGGCAATGGCCGCCTTTTTTTCCATCTCGACCAGCAGGTTTCGGGAGCCGTAAACCCCGGTGAGAAACGTGGTCGCACCGAACAACCGGTCCAGGAAGAGATTTCCCTGTTCTTTTCCCCGGTGCCGGCCCGCAAAACACAACCAAGTCTCCAGACCAGCTTTTCTTGCCGCGCCGGCGGTTAAACGGGCGTGGTTGGACTGGGGGCTTCCCCCGGTTATGATCAGATCGCAGTCTCCGGATTTCGCTTCCCCGAGGAGATATTCCAACTTCCGCAGTTTGTTCCCGCCGAGGGCCACGCCGGTCAGATCATCCCGCTTGATCCAGAGCGCTTTCACCCCGATCCGGGCGGCCAACCTCGGGAGAGGCTCCAGGGGCGTCTCTCCCCACAGCAGGGGAAAGCGGGGAATGGAATTACCCATCGGCTGTCATCCTAAAGCTCCATGAGGTTTTCCAGACCATAGATGAGACCGGTCCGGTTCATCACTTCTTCTACGGCCAGCTTGACCCCCGGCATGAAGGATTCCCGGTTCATCGAGTCGTGGCGGAGGGTCAAGAGCTGCCCCGGACCCCCGAACAAGACTTCCTGGTGAGCCACCAGTCCCGGAAGCCGCACACTGTGAATGCGGAAACCCTGTCGGTATCCGCCCCGGGCCCCATCCAGAATTTCTTTCTCTTCGGGATGCCCCTGCTTTTTCTCCTCCCGTTCCCGGGAGATCAATTCCGCCGTTTTCATCGCCGTGCCGGAGGGGGCATCCAGCTTTTGATCGTGATGCATTTCAATGATTTCCACATCGGGCAGGTACTTGGCCGCTTTGGAGGCGAAAGCCATCATCAGGACGGCTCCCACGGCAAAATTGGGGGCAATGATCCCGCCCAAGTCCCGCTCACGGCATTTTCGGTCCAAGTCCTTGATTTCCTCTTCGGTCAGGCCCGTGGTGCCGACCACGGGCCGGACTCCGGCATCGATCGCCAGTTCCATGTGGCGTTTTACCGTTTCCGGAGTGGTCAGGTCAATCAGCACATGGGGCTGTCCCGCTTCCAGGGCGCTTTCCAGGGAGTCCGTCAGTGTCACCCCCAGTTCGCCCAGACCGATCACCGTGCCCACATCTTCTCCTTTCCGGCTGCGGGCGACGGCTCCCGTCAACTTCAGATGTTTTTCCCGCGTGATCATCTTGACCGTCTCCCGGCCCATCCGGCCGGTGGCACCGGCGACGACGATGTGAATTGGATTCATCTTGCCGCGCATCCGGCGGAATGTCCGCCGAATGCACCTCCCTCCCTTATGCCATGATATGGTTTATGTAGCGTCCTCCGGATCAACCGGGGTCCAACGGTCGGCATCCCGGGTTTGATACTTTTCCATGACCAACCGGAAAGATTCATCCAGGTCGATCTCCAGTGAGTTGGCGAAACAGATGAGGATGAACAGCAGATCTCCCAACTCCATCTCCATGCTGCGATCCGGCTCCGTCGCCTTTTTGGGTTTCTCCCCGAAGCGGTGGTTCACTTCACGGGCCAGTTCCCCCACTTCTTCTGTCATCCGTGCGAGCATGGACAGAGGATGAAAATACCCTTCTTTGAACTGGGATATATAGCGATCCACTTGCCGCTGCATCTCTTTCATCGTTGTATCGTCCATCTTCCCCCCCCTCTCAATCCCCCTCCATGGTAACCGATCCGGTCGGGGAAGACAAACTTATCAAGAGGACGGGTGACATGTGCTCCCTTGACCGATAATAAAAAAGCCGGGGTTCAACGCGACTCATCGCCGGAACCCCGGAGGGTGTTATAATAAAGCGGGAATTCAGAGGTGTGATTGATTTACATAAGAATCGCTCCCGTACACTAAGGAGGTTCAGAGATGGAGAAACACGTCAAACCCGTCCTGTTGATCATCCTCGGATCCTTCATATTCGCTCTGGGGGTGAATTACTTCGCCATCCCCAACAAACTCTCCGAAGGCGGCTTCACCGGAATCTCTCTCATTCTGTATTATTTGTTCGGATTCTCTCCCGGGGCCGTGATTCTCGTTCTTAACATCCCCCTCTTCGTCGTGGGGTACAAAGTGTTCGGCAAACGGACGCTCATTTATACGATCTTCGGTACGGTCGCCGTCTCTCTCACTCTCTGGCTGACCGAAGGGAACTATAAACCCGTAAACGACCCGTTGCTCGCCGCTCTCTACACCGGCGTGTTGGTCGGAAGTGGGCTCGGCCTCATCTTCCGAACGGGGGGCACCACCGGCGGCGTCGATATCATTGCCCGCCTCGGAAACAAATACCTCGACTGGAGTATCGGCCGGACCATGTTCCTGTTTGACCTGGTGGTGATCTCCGTCTCTGCTTTCTTTATCGGTCGGGAAAAAGCGATGTACACCGTGGTGGCCGTTTTTGTGGGGGCCCGGGTGATCGACTTTGTGGTGGAAGGATTGGACACGGCCAAAGCCGCCACCATCATCTCCAACTCCGCCGTCTCCATCTCCGACAAAATCACCCGGGAGATGGATCGCGGGGTGACTCTGTTGAAAGGAAGGGGAGGCTACACCGGTTCCGACAAAGAGGTCCTTTATGTGGTGGTCGGCCGGAACGAATTGACACGGATGAAACAACTCGTCCATTCCGTCGACCCTTACGCCTTTGTTGTGGTCCATGATGTCCGGGATGTGCTGGGAGAAGGATTCACCTTCGACAAAAGTTAGCTCCTTCGGTGAACAAAAACCCGTGACTGCCGGTATTTTTGCCAGCTGACATAGGTCAGAGCACAGGCGATGATCCCTCCGAGAGTCAACGCTGCCTTGGGCCAGGCGGGCATTCCCGTATGGGCCAAAGCCAACACATCCTGTTCCTTCCCGTCAATCAGCGGACGGATCATCCGCTCCCACTGTTTCAGGGTGGACGTCAGGAGGGCCGGT
Organism: Melghirimyces profundicolus; assembly: GCF_003054245.1. Taxonomy (GTDB): domain Bacteria; phylum Bacillota; class Bacilli; order Thermoactinomycetales; family DSM-45169; genus Melghirimyces; species Melghirimyces profundicolus. The sequence continues at coordinate 60,821 of NZ_QBKR01000010.1, read as the reverse complement.
TTCATCGGTTTTCGGCCGGCCTGACGTTCAAGGGAATGAACAAGGGTGCTCACCGCACCCACCGTTTCGGGGTTTCTGGAAACATACAGGGCCGGTTCCACCGTCCGGTAATGACGCACCAATGTTCCGACCGCGGAACGAACCGTCTCCGGGCGGTTTTTTTTCATCCTTTGTTTCACCGACGTCACATCATCCTTCCACACCGACTCGTATTGGTGCCACAGCGGTTGACGGGGGTGGGCCAGGGCATCGAATGCCAGCATCATCCGTTTCGAGGCGACCAAAAGCCGGTCGGGGCGGGGCATCACCCTCACCAGTTCCCGGTCCAGCTCCACCAATGTATCCGACAGCGCCTCCATTCCCTCCACCGACAGACGGATACGGGAGAAATCGCCGTTGGAAAAGCGATCCGCCAAATTTTCGAGTTTCCCCTTCGCCCGTTCCAGCTCCCCCTTTTCCACAAGACGGTGAATTTCCACCGCCTCATCCGCCCAATGCTGCACCGGACTTTCTTCTTTGCCCAAGACCGCCGCCGGTGTGAAAAGAATGAAATGCACCAGGACGACACCGGCCAACAGAATCCGAGACACAACATCCCCTCCCTCCGGACAGAACCCGTTTATATAGATCCTATGCAGGGCCTGTACAAACATGAGAAAGAGCCGATCTTTCCCCCGTTGAAACAGAAACGGACCCTTGCGGGTCCGTTTCTGTTTCCCGGACTTCTGTTTGCGATGCAAACTTGTTTATATATTTCGCTTCCTTCTTACTCCCAACCAATACGGATATTCCCGTTTCCGCTCTTCCCGGTCCGGCAGGACCAAAGCGGCGAAAAGGAGGAGACTGGTCAGGCTCATCCCCACCGTGAAAACGGCGACAACGGCTTCCGTCCCCGCCAGGGACGCGGGAAGCCAGGGATGGAGGTCCAGGCCGTAGTCCACCGCGTCATTCAGCAGCGTCCAAGCGCCGACCAGAAAAAGCTCCCTGGCGCCAAAGGTGAAAAAGCGGCTGTAAAGAATCCCTTCAAAAGCCATTCCCAGATGGGAGCCCATCAGCATCCAGTCCGTCCAGGTCAGGGATTCGAGGAAAGGATCCGGAGAACGAAGAGCACCCGCCAGGATCATCACGACCGCCCAAATCCCGTACTTGAACAGGGTGACCGCACCGAAGGCTTCCCAAAACGGGCTTCGTCTCCGGAACACATACAAAAGGAGCACCACCGTGAACACCGCACTCGCCGTGGGGCTGTCCGGAACGAAACATTTCCACCAACCGGGCGTGGCCGCCAATTGATTCTTGTACCAGTAGAAACCGTAGATGCTTCCCAGAAAGTTGGCCATCAGCAAAAGCCACAGGAATCGTTTGCGGTCCAGTTCCCCCGTCAGACGGTTCCACCACCAGGGGATGGGCATGGACTCCCCCCTCTCTTTTGCTCGATGTAAAAAAGACCCGATCCCGAAAGGGACCGGGCCCGGGAGATTTTCGCCTTTACTGTTGCGATTCCTTTTCCTCCGGCGGATCCTGGTTGGCCAACCACTCCGCCAGCTGTCGTTTTTCTTCTTCGGTCCCCTGGAACATGCCCGCGGGCATCTGCCCTTTCCCTTCGTTTATGATCTTGAGGATATCTTCCGTGGTGTAGGCATCGCCGATTCCGCGGAGCGAAGGGCCCTGCAGGCCTTCCAGCTTTTGACCGTGACAGTTGACGCAGGCGTTGTTCTTGTAGATCTCATAAGCGGGATCCTCTGGATGGACGATTTTCGCGTCTTCACTGTCCCCTTTCGGTTGGGAAGCCAATTGCTTTTCGTGCTCATCCCAGGCAACCCAGGTCAGCACGACGATCGCCAAAAGGGACAACAGCGCAATCCCGGTGCTCACCGGCCGTTTGACCGGACGGCGCTCTTTCCCGCGGTCCAACCAGGGAGCGAGGAGCAATCCGCCGAACAGGAGACCGGGAACCACCACCGTCCCTATGACCACAAAGGGACCGGAAGCCCACTTAAACTTCAGCAGTTCATACAGGAACAGAAAGTACCAGTCCGGAACCGGAAGGAAGCCGGTATTGGTCGGATCGGCCTGTTCCCCCAGCGGCGGTTCATGGGCCATCACCAGCGCCATGAAACCGACGAGAACGACGACGGCCACCATCCATTCCTTCAGGAGGAAATTCGGAAAGAAAGCTTCCGTCTTACCGGGAAACTCGGAATAATCCTTGGGGACCATCTTTTCGTTCCGTCTGGCCACCCGGGAGTCACCGACAAAGTGGACCTGTTTATCCTTGCCGTCATGATTGTGTGCCATCTGTTTGTTTTCCCCCCTAACCTCGGCTTATAACGGCCCCGAAATCCCTTGCTTCCGAATCAGGAAGAAGTGGGCGCCCATCAATCCCAACAGGGCGGCGGGGAGGAAAAAGACGTGCAAGGCAAAGAACCGCGCCAGCGTCTGCGCCCCGACGACCTCTCCCCCCTGAAGAAACGTGGCGAGGGCGCTGCCGATCACCGGGACGCTGGCCGCAATCTCAATGCCCACCTTGGTGGCGAAATAGGCTTTGTTGTCCCAGGGCAACAGATACCCCGTAAAGCCCAGCCCCAACATGGTGAAGAAGAGAAGCATCCCGATCACCCAGTTGAACTCGCGGGGATGTTTGTATGACCCCGTGAAAAAAACCCGAAGGGTATGCAGGAACAGCATCACGATCGATACGCTGGCCCCCCAGTGGTGCATCCCCCGGACGATTTGGCCGAACGCGATTTCATTTTGAAGGTAATCGACGCTCTTCCACGCATTTTCGATGTCCGGAACGTAATACATCGTCAGAAACATGCCGGACAGGATCTGGATGACCACAATAAAAAAGGTTAACCCACCAAAGCAGTAAATGAATGCCGAGAAATGGTGAGCCGGGTTGACGTGTTCCGGAACTTCATGGTCGGCAATGTCACGCCACATGGGGGTGATGTCCAATCGTTTGTCCAACCACTCGTAAGCCGCTTTCAACATGATCAGGCACCTCCCCCGCGTTGCTTAATGGGACCCAAAAGGAGTCTCCCGCCTTCCACTTTGGTTTCGTAAGTATCGAGCGGAGCGTTGGGCGGGGTACCGGGAACATTGATCCCGTCTTTGGTGTAAAGACCTCCGTGGCAGGGGCAGTAAAACTGATTTTGAAAGCCGCCCCCCTCCCATTTGACGGTGCACCCGAGGTGCTTGCAGATGGGGGAAAGCGCCAGGATCTCTCCACCGATTTTCAGGACCCAGGCTGTCGCCTTTTCCCCGCCTTCTTTCTGGTACCAGCCGTCTTTCCGTTTAATGAAGAATTCGACTTTCTTCGGTTCTTTCCCGAATTCCTCCACCGGTCCGACGTCTTCAAACTCGGTTTCTGTTCCCTTTTGCAGGAGCGGGTCGACAGCAAAGCGGATCATCGGGTACAGCACGCCGGACGCGAGAAAACCGCCGGTACTCGCGATGGTGTAAGTCAAAAACCGACGGCGTGACATCCCCGGCTTCCGCTGGCTTTCTTTTTCGCTCAAGACTCTTCCGACCTCCCTCTATGCGACATAACGTCCAACCGGACCGGAACCATAAGGATTACTAGGACATACTCATGATAGCCAACCCGTCAAAGCAATGTCAAGAACGGGCCGGAACTCCTCTTGCGCGATCGGTACTACTTTTTCCTGAAATCCCTTTCTTCATTCCGCGAGTTTTGTTCCCAATGAGTGACGATCTGTTGGACAACCGACTCGGCCAGCTCTTCCGCCGGGATCCGACCTTCCGGCGGAAGAGTGAGAAGCTCCCACGGATCTTCCCTTTCGGCCTTTAACCCATCGCGGTAAAAATCCGGCGCGAGCAGAAAGAGATGATGGAAACCGCTCTTGTGCAAGTCCTGCATGATCGCTTCCACATATCTGCGAAGAAGTCCGATATCCTCCACCCCGTAGGGAATCGCCGGCAGCAGGAGCAGTCGCCCGGTCAGTGACCGTTCCGTCCGGTCGGCCACTTCCCGGATTTGCTCGGCTTCCCCCAAGTCCGGTTGTTTGCCGGGAATCCGCACGCTGTACAGAGGGATCAAAAGGGAATCCACATAGGGAGCCCATCGGTACCAATCCGCTTGGTTCAGGCTGGAAAGCCGCATCTGCATCCCTCCCCGAAAAATGAAAAAAAGCCCGGCGCCTGCCGGACATTATATCGGATTTAATACCTGTTTTCCACAATCTCCAACCATTGTTCGGTTAATTGTAAGAATTGCTCCTCGTCCCCGTTTTCCAACGCCGCGTCAATGCGCCGATACAGTTCCTTCTTCCTGAAGTCGCGAACCGATTCATCGAGGATCATCTCCGCCAGCAAACCAAGCAGGGTGTCCTGAACAAGATCTTGTCTTTCCATGGGATTAACCTCCAATACGGCGGCATATTCGGGACACGTTGACTTATCTTTGAAACTGAGGCTGATATAAAGATCCTCTTTCTTGTTGGATCGGAGATCGTAGAAAGCCGTTTCGACGTCGGCACTGACCCGCTTGTTTTTGGTGAACCGAAAGGGCGTCATCCGTACGCAACGGGTGGAAATCAGAAGCGTTTTCGACAAATGGCGCAAACTATCCACAAAATGGGTTCGTTTGAGCAGTTGATCATCGGAACAAAGGTAATTCAGAAGCCAAGCTGCCTCACGCCTCGCGAGCTCATATCGATTCAAAAACCACTGAATGAACTCTTTTTTTTCCGAGACCGTGACACATTCGCCCATCCTCATCCCCCCATCCCGGATAGAGAATATTTTGAACTTTGTGCGATGAGTGTGATTCGGTGGATGTTATCGTATCTAATAACTATGTTTGCGGTTTTTATTTTTATTCCACAGAATCGGGGGCTTTTCCTGCCTGTGGGACAAATTTATTGAACCCCGTAAACATCCGTGTACTCGGAAGAGAGGTTGTCCTCGGTGAAACCGGAAATGCCGGCAATCCGGGCATGCCCCGACGGGTTCATCCGGATGAGAACGTCCCTGGATTCCGTTTCTCCGATGCACAAAAAACCCAGATGCATCAGCATGCGGAGGATGCGACGGAAGAGGTCTGCCCCGGATTCATAGTAAAAAGGTTGGATCCAGTGACGCACCACTTTTTCCACGGTTTCTGCCCGTTGCCACCGCTGATGGCACAAGAGATCGATCCACTTGACAATGATGGTGAGATGGGGGATCGGCCGGCGGTACAACCGGAGCCAGAAACGATAGATTTCTCCCTCCTTTTCCCGCTTTTGCTCACCCACTTTCCCCGCTCCCGCCTCGCTTAAACGCAAAGACCCCTCCATTTGGTCTTCCACGATGTACCCCTGGTAAAAGGCATAGTCATACAACAGTGAAAACCGGTCGGGGTACTGATGGTAGCGTCTCCCAAAGCCGAAACGCCACCCCTTGCCGGAAACGGGTTCCTCCGACACGTGAAAACACTTGAGGATCTGTTTTTGCTGCTGACGGTAAATGGCCCCGTCCATGGTCAAGGATACATCCTGCCGGGCAAGAAAACGGAGAAAAAGACCCAAGTCTTCTGCCAACAGGCCTTCTTCGTTCCGATAGGCGGCGGGCACCGGCTCTTCCGATCCGCCGCCGTATTTCTCGGCGAAAAGCTTCAGGAATCGGCGCCGGAGATCATCGGGAATCTCGAAAAACGTTTTGTTTTTCCCGGAAACCCCGGGAAAAAGCCAACCCTTCCGGAGACCGAGAATCACCAGGTCCCGGGGAGACTCTTCATCGTCGCAGGTCAAGGATACCCGCCCTTTGCCCAGCAACTCTTCCCGGCTGAATACGCTGCGGGAATCGAAAAAGAGCTGCTGAAGGAATCGAAATTCGGCGGAGTCAAGGCATTCCATCTCCCCTTTCAGCCGGGAAGAGCCTCCCAGGTGATACAGGAGCGAGGTGATCAGCCCGTTCTTGGAGTGATCATCTCCCCCGCATCCGTAATGAAACGCCATTCGTTTTAAATGATCAATGTCCGCATAGGTAAGCAGATCGGCAAAATTCATTTCGAAAAGCCCCTCATTTTCCGCTCCAAACCTTTTCCTGTCCTTAGCATGGCTGATTGGTAAGCTTTGCATACATGCAATCGCACTATGTTTGCTTTGCAAACTTGTTTACAATTTACGTTGGGTTTTAACCAAAAAAAAACTCCTTCGCGGAGCCTTAGCCTTATCCATTTTGAAGCGGTGTTCCCGGCTCACTTCCGACCATTTCGACGGAATCGTCAACCCCGGGTCATCCCGGCATGTCCCTGATATTCGGAATTTGGAATAAAAGATTCGACAAAGGCCTGAGTCGCCACGTGACCCGCTGATGAACCGTAATCCATTCCCAGAGCGGGTTGACCGGTTCGATTGAAGTGCTTGATCGCCGGGAACCCCGCCGGACAATCACGGGGCCGAATCCTTCCCAAAGGTTTTCCGGTCCGGATCCGGCCAACCGCCCCGGGGCGTTCCGATTCTTCGGACCCGTTCTTCCCCCTCCACCTTGACCCACCTTCCCATCAGGAACAACAGGCAGGAAAAAGCGGAGACGGACAGAGGATCCATTTCCCACCGGTCGGGGGTGAACAGCTCCACCCCGTCCCCGATCAACGCTCCCCAGGCGGCCGGGATTCGATGCCACCACCAGGCATGGGAATTCTCCCTCAGAAGAAGCGGCAGAAGCAGGGGAAGATGGACAGCCAAAAACACCCCCAGTGAAGACACCGGCGCAAGCCCGTATATGTATTTGGAGGAAGACCCCAAGCCGAGATACAGAAAACAGGTGATCACTCCCACCACGATCAGGATCCACTCCAACATCGCAGAAGCGGTATCTGCAGCGGGAAACCACTGCCAGATGAAGAAGGGAAACACCCACTCTTTCAGTGCGGCGACCGACGCCAACACGAAACCCATCTCCATGGCCAATCTTGCGGCTCTTCCCCTCATAATCCTCCCCCCTGTTGTTACGCTTATGACAGGTTGGACAAAAAAAGAACCGCCCGTTCCGGGCGGTTGCACCAATGTGCCATAATGGATAGGAGTGGAGAGAAACCATACTATGCATTTAGTATAAGCAAGCAAACCGCTGGTGTCAACAGCATATTTACAATATTCTGATTCAACTGTCTTCTTTCACAGTCGCGAAAACAATTCTTCAAATCCGGGGAACGAGACATTGATCGCCTCCGCCCGTTCGACGGTAACGCCTCCTTCGGCCACCAGACCGGCCACCGCCGCGGCCATGCCGATCCGGTGATCTCCGTGGCTGTCGCATCGGTTCCCCTTCAGTCGGGTCCCTCCCCGGATGATCATCCCGTCATCGGTCTCTTCCACCCGGGCCCCCAGATTTCGAAGCAAAGCAGCCGTCACCGCAATCCGATCGGTTTCCTTTACCTTCAGCTCAGCCGCATCCCGGATGACCGTCTCTCCTTGAGCCTGGGTCGCAACCACCGCGAGAACCGGGATCTCGTCGATGAGCCGGGGAATCATCTCTCCCCCCACCTCCATCCCTTTCAAAGAGCTGTGGGAGACGATAATATCGCCTACGGGTTCCCCGCACCATTCCCCCGAGTGACGGATCTCAATCTCACCGCCCATCTGACGAAACACATCCAGGATCCCCGTCCGTGTCGGATTGAGGCCCACGTTCCGGATCCTGAGGCGGCTGTCCGGTGTGATCAACGCCGCTGCAATGGGGAAAGCAGCCGACGAGATGTCCCCCGGCACCCGGACGTCCCGGGCGAAGAGGGTTTGCCTCCCTTCCACGGCAACTCCCTTCTCATCCCGCTTCACCTTCACGCCGAAGGCGGTCAGCATCCGTTCGGTATGATCCCGGGAAAGGGCAGGCTCTTCCACCCGGGTGATCCCTTCCGCCTGCAATCCGGCCAGAAGGAGACAGGACTTGACCTGAGCGCTGGCGACGGGGCTTTGATGGTGGATTCCCTTCAACCCTCCCCCCCGTACCGAAAGAGGGGTGAAGGAGCCTTCGGCACGTCCCTCCACCCTCGCACCCATCAAACGGAGCGGCCGCACCACCCGGTCCATCGGACGACGGGCAATCGACTCGTCCCCCGTCACTGCGGCGTGAAAGGGGCGACCGGCCAGGATCCCGAGCATCAGGCGAATCGTGGTTCCGGAATTTCCCACATCCAGCACCTCGCGGGGCTCCTTCAGCCCTTCCCAGCCTTTTCCCGTGATCACCAGGGAAGTGGGGCCCTCCTGTCGGATCTCCACCCCCATCTTTCGGAAACATTCCATCGTGCTTAAACAATCCGCACCGGGAAGAAATCCGTCGACCCGGGTCGTCCCCCGGGCGACGGAACCGAACATGACGGCGCGGTGGGATATCGATTTGTCCCCCGGGACACTGATCGTCCCGGACAACCTGCTTCTCTCTTTCATCCGCAACAAGCCCATTCCCGGTCCTCCCTTGAAGTGATGTGATTTCATGTTCGTTTCGAGAAAAGGGGAAGCGTTTACCCAAAATAGCGACTTTGCTGTCCTGCCCAGCGGAGAATCAGCCTGCATGGGCGTTCAGGGATAAAAGCTTCTCTGTGTTGCATCCGAAGGCGTTTGCCCCTGCCCGCAACAGGATGATTCGGAGCGGACAGTGCAACCACCTCTGCAGGACAGCATAGCGAGACCGGGGAGTGCAAGCGACCCAGGCGAGACTTGTGCTCTGTGAGTGCATAGCGCGACCGGGAGTGCAAGCGACCCAGGCGAGACTTGTGCTCTGTGAGTGCATAGCGCGACCGGGAGTGCAGCGACCCCAGGCGCGACTTGTGCTCTGTGAGTGCATAGCGCGACCGGGAGTGCAGCGACCCCAGGCGCGACTTGTGCTCTGTGAGTGCAGCCGGAGCGGCTTTGGGTAACTGCTGCCGCTCACTTTTTCACAACGCTTCTTGGGTTCAATCGATTGGATCATTCAGAGGTGAACACCTGGTACCCTCCGGCTTTCAACCGTTTTTCCGCTTTTTCCCTCTCCTCTTCGGTATTCAAAACCAACCGCAATACACCGGCCCGGTCCTCCCGATTTTCCATCACCCCGATATTGCGCAGATTGATGCCCTCTTCCCCCAAAAGATGCGCCACCCCGGCGATCTCTCCGGGAATGTCGGGAACGTCGACGTAAATTTCGTGGGCGGGCGGGATCATTCCCGGTTTCCGGCGTTCCGGAAGTCCTTCCCTGGCTTCCTTCGCCCGGCGGAAAAACCCTTCGATCCGCCCGGCATCGCTGTTGTGAACCGCTTCCCGGATCCGGCGCATCCCCTCGGTCCAGTCCTCCAACAGGTCCAGCACCGCCTCCCGGTTGCTGAGAAGGATATCCCTCCACATCACCGGATCGCTTGCCGCCACCCGGGTCAGATCCCGGAAACCTCCCGCCGCCAGGCGATGGAACCATTCGTTGGAAGCATTGTAGTCAGCCACCTGATTGACCAGGGCTGCCGCCAAAATATGGGGCAGGTGACTGATCGCTCCCACCACCCGGTCATGATGTGCCGGATCCATGATGACCAGTCGGGCACGGGTGGCCTTCTCCAGCAGGCGGCTCAGTTTCTGAACCTCGGACAACGGCGTGGCTGGAATCGGGGTGAGCACATAATAGGCGTTTTCAAACAGGAGGGAACTGGCCGCCTGCACACCGGAACGATGGGACCCGGCCATGGGATGCCCTCCGATGAAAGTGGCCCCGAGACGGGAAAGCCGGCCGGCGTGTTCCACGATTTTTCCCTTGGTACTCCCCACATCGCTGACAATGCAGGAAGGCTTCAGGGGAAGCCCCGCCAGCCATTCCAATAGCCCCGGGGCACTCCCTACGGGAACCGCCAGAAAGATCACGTCCGCTCCCTCCACGGCCGGCTCCAGTTCTGTGTGTCCCCGGTGAACCACCCCGGAGGCTTCGGCCAACCGAACCGACTCCGCCGAAGAATCATAACCGTGAACTTCCATGTCCGTCCGTTCCTTCAGGCAGAGGGCAAGGGAGCCGCCGATCAGACCCGTCCCCAATACGGCTGCTTTTTTCATCTTAATCCCGCCGTTTCCCCAGGCATTGGGCCAACTCATCCAAGAAGCGTTCATTCTGCTTCTCATTTCCGATCGTCACCCGAAGGTGGGTCGGGTAACCCAGGGCCGCTCCGGACCGAACGATCACGCCTTTCCTGAGCAGGCATTGAAAGACCTCTTCGGCCGGACGGCCGGTATCCAGCAGAAGGAAGTTCCCTTGGGAGGGGAAGTGGGGAAGCCCCCATTCGTCCAGCTGGGACTGGATTTGTTTCATTCCATCCCGGTTGGCCTCAAAACAGCGACGGACAAAGTCTTGATCCCCCAGTGCGGCAAGGGCGGCCCGCTGGGCGAGCCGGTTGGCGTTAAAGGGTTCCCGCACTTTGTTCAACTCCGTCACCACCGCTTCCGCGGCCACCCCGTAACCGATCCGGAAGGCGGCCAAGCCGTAGATCTTGGAGAACGTGCGAAGCACGATCAGCCGGGGATCCCGGTCGAGAAGGGACACCGTGTCAGGATAAGAGGGATCGTCCACATATTCATGGTAGGCTTCATCCATCACCACCAGGACATCCTCCGGCACCTCGGCCAGGAAAGACTCCAGCTCCTCCCGGCGGATGATCGTGCCGGTGGGGTTGTTCGGATTGCAGATCCAGACGATCCGGGTCCGTTCCGTGATCGCACGGGCCATTCCCTTCAAGTCGTGAACCCCGTTTTTAAGAGGCACCTCCACGGGAGTTCCCCCTTCAATCACCGTCTGGGTTTTGTACCGGGGAAACGTGATATCCGCCATGACCGCCTCATCACCGGGTTCCATAAACGTCCGGGCGATCATCTGGACCACTTCGTCGGACCCGTTGCCGAAAATCAGCTTCGAAGGAGCCACCCCGAGATGTCCGGCCAGTTCCTCCCGAAGCTCCGGGGCCAGGCCTTCCGGATACATCGCCGTAAAAGATTCCTCTTCCTTGAGGCTCTCCCAAACCTTCGGAGAACAACCGAAGGGGTTCTCGTTGGAAGCCAGCTTGATCACTTCGGAAAGCCCCAGTTCCCGTTTCACTTCTTCCAGCGGTTTTCCCGGCTGATAGACGGGCAATCCCACCAAGGTCCGTTTCGGTTTCATCGATCGGTTCCTCCCCACTCTTCATTTTCTCTCTATCTTACAATACGTTCGTCCAAAAGCCCAACGGAAAAAACGTCGATGCCCGTCCAACAGGACGGGCAGGGTCTCAGGTCCGTGAGGCCACGGTGGATCGGGGTTCTGCCAACTCCCGGACAAAGCGCCGGATTCCTTCCAACGCTTCCTCCCGGCGTGCGGGATCGAAAAAGGCCTCTCCCGCCCGTTCCACTTCCCGAACCAGGGCACTTCCCACGACAGCCGCATCAGCATGTTTCAGAAACCGGCGGACATGTTCCGCTTTGGATATGCCGAATCCCACCGCCGTCGGCACCGGACTCCACTCTCGCACGGTATCGAGAAAATCGTCCACTCCGAGGTCAAACCGGCTGCGAACTCCGGTGGTCCCCAGGCTGGAGACACAGTAGACGAACCCCTGAGCATCGGAGACGATCCGGCGGATCCGCTCCCGGGAAGTGGGAGCCACCAGCGGGATCAGGTCCACCCCGTGGACCCGGGCGGACTCGGCGATTTCCCGCCCCTCTTCCCATGGGAGATCCGGGATAATCATCCCGTTTACCCCCGCCTCCGCAGCAGTGGTGATCAAGGCTTGCGGTCCGTACTGCAGGATCGGATTGTAATAGGAAAACAGAACCAGCGGCGTCTTCACCCCGTTTCTCCTCGCTTCACAGGCCAGCTCAAGCACCGTGGACAGGGTGACTCCGTGGACCAAAGCCCGTCCGGATGCAGCCTGGATCACGGGACCGTCGGCCAGGGGGTCGGAGTAGGGGACCCCCAGTTCGATCGCCGTCATCTTCTCTTCATCCAGAATTCGGATCAGCTCCAGGGTCGTGCCAAGATCCGGGTCCCCCGCGGTGATAAAAGGAATCAAGGGACGCCGGCCGGCCGCCCGGAACGCTTCATCCAACCGCATGGCCTTCTCCCTCCAATCCTTGGCGGATCGATTCCACATCCTTGTCTCCCCGACCGGAGAGGCAGATGACCACGATGGACTCCGGTTTTCCCTTTGCGGCGATTTTAACCCCTTCCGCCACCGCATGGGCCGATTCCAGCGCGGGCAAGATCCCTTCGGTCCGGGAAAGCAGCCGGATGGCTTCCAGTGCTTCCCGATCCTCTGCGGTCGTGTAGCGTACCCGTCCCGTCTCTTTCAGGTGGGAATGTTCCGGACCGACCCCCGGATAATCCAAACCCGCCGAGATCGAATGGGCGGGGAGCACCTGGCCGTGAGGGTCCTGCAGGAGATAGGTGAGCGACCCGTGGATGACCCCGGGGCTCCCCTTCGTCAGGGTCGCTGCGTGTTTTTCCGTGTCCAGCCCTTCCCCCGCCGCTTCCACGCCGTGAAGGCGAACTCCGGAGTCTCCGAGAAAGGCCGTGAACATCCCGATGGCGTTGGAACCGCCCCCCACGCAGGCCACCACGTCGTCAGGCAGTCTCCCTTCCCTTTCCAGCAGCTGGGCCCGGGTCTCATCCCCAATCACACGCTGGAAGTTGCGCACCATCTCCGGATAGGGATGAGGACCCACCACTGAACCGATCAGATAAAAGGTGTCCTCCACATGGGAGACCCAGTGGCGGATCGCTTCATTGGTGGCGTCCTTTAACGTGCGGCTGCCCGAAGTGACCGGGATCACATCCGCCCCGAGAAGCTCCATCCGAAACACGTTCAGCTTCTGCCTTCGGACGTCCTCTTCCCCCATGAAGACTTTGCACTCCATCCCCAAAAGGGCGGCCACCGTCGCCGAGGCCACGCCGTGCTGTCCGGCCCCGGTCTCGGCGATCAGTTTTCTCTTGCCCATCCGCTTGGCCAGCAACCCCTGACCCAGCGTATTGTTGATCTTATGGGCTCCGGTATGATTGAGATCTTCCCGCTTCAGATAGATCCGGGAACCGCCAACCTGTTTCGTCAGCCTCTCCGCCAGGCTGAGGGGAGTCGGCCTTCCGGAATACTCGCTCAAAAGCGCCTTCAGTTCTCCCTGAAATTCCCCGTCCGAACAGGCCTCCCGGTAAGCTTCCTCCAGCTCGTCCAGAGCCGTCATCAGCGTTTCGGGGACGAAGCGACCCCCGAAGTTGCCGAAGCGACCGGGGGCACCGGCCTGAAGATGGTCAATGGACTCTACGGTCATGCCGTCTCACCCTCTCCACAAATCGCTTCATTTTGTCCCGATCTTTTTCTCCGTTCGTCTCCACCCCGCTCGAGGTATCCACCCCGTGCGGGAGATGCTCCGTCAGCAGGCGGTTCACATTGTCCGGATGAAGCCCGCCGGCCACCCAGACAGGAATGCCCCAAGCCTCCCACCGTTTCTGTTCTTCCGGGAGGAGATTCCACGCAAACGTCTTCCCGGTCCCCCCCCTGTCCGTCCCGGCAACCGAATCGATCAGAACCGCATCAATCCAGCGGGCGTAAGCTTCGGGAGGGAAGGCCGATTTTTTGCCGGCGAAAAAAACTTTCACGATCCGCCCACCCAGATTTTCTTTCAGCCACCGACAAAACTCAGGCTCTTCCAATCCATGGAGCTGAATGAGATCCAGCTCCACCCGGTCCCACACTCGGAGAACTTCGTCGCGGGTCGGATTCAGGAACACCCCTGCCGACCGGATCCCGGCAGGCAGCCGGGAAACGATCGACGCCGCCCGTTCCGGGCTTACCGTCCGTTTCCGTCCGGGAACGAAAATCATGCCGGCGGCATCCGCATCGATCCCCTCCAGTTTTTCCGCATCTTCCGGGGTTTGAAGGCCGCAGAGCTTGACAAAGGTTCTCATGAGGAACCCCCCACCGTCAGGCTCTCCGCCGCCTTCCTCGGAGACTCCTGACGCATCAGGTATTCCCCGATCAAGACGCCGTGCACTCCGGCCCGGACCAAGCGGTCAAAGTCCTTCCGGGAATGAACCCCGCTTTCCCCGATCACCGGAATTCCCCCGGGAATCCGTGGCAGAAGCCGTTCCGTCACCGCCAGGTCCGTCACAAACGTTCGGAGGTCCCGGTTATTGATTCCCAACACATCCGGTTCCGCCGCCAGCGCCTTGGACAGCTCCTCTTCTTCGTGGACCTCCAGCAGCACCTCCAGCCCCGTTGCCTTCGCTTCCCTCACCAAGGTGCGGAGGCGGTCTTCCTCCAGGAGCGAAGCGATCAGCAGAACGGCGTCGGCGCCGGCCAGGCGGCTCTCCCAGAGCTGGATGGGCTCCAGGATGAAATCCTTCCTCAATACGGGCAGACGAACCGCTTCCTTCACCTTTTGAAGCGATTCCAGCCGCCCTTTGAAGAAGGTTTTTTCCGTCAATACCGAAACCGCCGCCGCCCCTCCTTCCTCGTAACCCCGGGCGGTAGCCACGGGGTCGGTATCCGGGCGGATCTCCCCTTTGGACGGAGAAGCGGGCTTCACCTCTGCAATCAAGCCGGGTTTCGCCTTCCCGTCCGTCAGGGCGCCTTTCAGGGAGCGCACAGGCGGTAAACCTCGGGCTCGTTCCCGATCTTGCCGGCTCAGGCTGATTTCCAATCGGCGGATCTCTTCCCGTTTGGTTTCCACGATCTTCTCAAGAAACATGGGAAACCTCCTTCCCGCTCCGGGCCATCTCCTTCAGTTTGGCCTCCGCCCGGCCGTCGTCGATCGCCTCGGAAACCAGGTGGATGCCTTCCTGCAGACAGCTTGCGTGGCCGGCAATGGTGAGAACCGCTCCGGCATTGGCACAGACCACGTCCCTTCTCGGACCCTTTTCCCCCTGAAGAACGGAACGGATGATCCCGGCATTCTCCGAAGGATCCCCTCCGCCCAACGCCTTCAGCGGAACCCGTTGAAGCCCCAGCTCTTCCGGTGTGATGCGGTAGGTGCGAACCGACCCGTCCCGGACTTCACTGATCTGGGTCTCCCCCGTCAGCGTGATCTCGTCGATGCCGTCCAGACCCGCCACCACCATGGCCCGTTCCGCTCCCAGGGAGAGAAGTACGCGGGCCAGGGTCTCCGTCAGGGTTGGATCAAACACCCCCACCAGCTGCTTTTTCACCCCCGCCGGGTTGGCCAGGGGGCCCAGCAGATTGAAGCAGGTGCGGAATCCCAATTCCTTGCGGGTGGGCATCACGTTTTTCATGGCCCGATGGAACAGGGGGGCAAAGAGAAAGCAGATGCGGGTTCGTTCCAAGGCCCGTTCCGCTTCCTCGGGGGTCAGCTGGATTCCCACCCCGAGTGCCTCCAGCACATCGGCGCTCCCGCTTTTGCCGGAAGCGGCCCGGTTACCGTGCTTGGCCACCGGAACGCCGGCGGCGGCAGCAACGATGGCTGCCGCGGTGGAGATGTTGAAGGTCTTCCCTCCATCGCCGCCGGTTCCGCAAGTATCCACTGCATCCGTCAAGGGACGGGGAAAACGGAGCGCCTGGGAACGCATGGACGAGGCCAGCCCGGCCAGTTCCTCCACGGTCTCCCCCTTCATGCGGAGGGCGGTCAGCGCCGCGGCGGCTTGGGCGGAGGAAAGCCGTCCCTCCATCATTGCGGACATCAGCGTTTCGGATTCCCGGCGACTCAAATCCTTTCGTTCGATCAACTTGGCTATGCTCTGCTGTACCATGCTCGGCTCTCCTTTCTGGTTCGATCGGTCATCGAAGGACGGGGCTGAACATCCGTTCCGCGAGTGTCAAAGCCCGGATCAACCCCCGTGCTTTGTTCCGCGATTCCTCGTATTCCCGTTCCGGGTCGGAGTCGGCGACCACCCCTCCGCCGGCCTGAATCCAGGCGGAACCTTCCCGGAAGTGGATCGTCCGGATCGTAATGCAAGTGTCCAGGTTGCCGGTGAAACTGAAGTAACCGATCGCTCCGGCGTAGATCCCCCGGCTCTCCGGTTCCAGCCCGGACAAAAGTTGCATCGCCCTCACCTTGGGAGCTCCGGAAACCGTTCCGGCGGGAAAACAGGAAGTGAAGCCTTTCAAAGGGGATATCCCCTTTGCCAGTTGTCCTTTGACGTGGGAAACCAGATGCATCACGTGGGAATAATGCTCCACCTCCATCTCTTCCGTCACCCGAACGGTCCCGTACCGGGAGACTCTCCCCAGGTCGTTCCGGCCCAGGTCCAGCAACATCACATGTTCCGCCCGCTCTTTTTCATCCGCCAAAAGCTCCTCGCCCAACTCCGCATCTTCCCGGGCGTTTTTCCCCCGGGGCCGGGTCCCGGCGATGGGACGGGTTTCGATCTCTCCGTCGTCCACCCGGACCAACAACTCCGGCGATGCGCCGACCACCTCTTCGTCCCCCATGGAGAGGCAGTACATGTAGGGAGAAGGATTCATCACCCGGAGAACCCGGTAAACCTCCAGCGGAGAAGGCGGCTCTTTCCATTCCCACCGCTGGGAGGGTACGATTTGGAACACATCCCCTCTCGCGATGTGCTCCTTCGCCTGCTTGACCCGGTTTAAGTACCCTTCTTTCGTCATGTTGGGGACGGCCCGGTCGAAATCGGCCTCCCCTTCGTCGGAATGGACCGGGGGAAAAACCGCCGGTGAAGGTTCCCCGGTAAGGAGCTCCTCCGTCCAGCGGTCCAGTTCCCGCAAGACGGCCTCATAAGCCCGGGAGAGATCTTCTTCGCCGGTACCCGGCGGAACATGGAGGTTGGCCACCAGCATCCACTCCTGTTTCAGGTGGTCCACAACGGCCAGGCGGTCGCAAAACATGAGATGAAGATCGCGGGAGTACGGGCTTCCGCCGCGGGGCACGGTCGGCTCCAAGTGGGTGACGGCATCGAAGCCCACATAGCCGACGGCTCCCCCGAGGAAGGGCGGCGCTCCGTCATAACGGGGGGACCGATATTCAGCCAGCAACCCCTCCAGGGTATCGAAGGGGTTCTCTGTGTGAAAGGTTCGGATCCCCCCCCTTTCCATGATCTCTGCCCGGTTTCCGGTGCACCGGAAGATCAAAAAGGGATCCGTTCCGATAAAGGAATATCTTCCCCACCGGCCCCGCCTTTCCGCACTTTCCAACAGAAAAGCGCCGGATTTTTTCTTCAGTCGCTGATACAACCGGATCGGGGTTTCCGTATCGGCAAACAGCGTTTTCATGATGGGAATGGTGGTATAATGGCGGGCGTATTCCCGCACTTCGTCAAACGGGGGGGTATACACGAGTTCTCCCTCCTCAGGTGATTCCCTTCGGAGACGGGAGACCGCGACAGAGGACGGCATGCGGGGGAAATAAAAAAGACCAAAGCACAGAGGCTTTGGTCGGATCATCCGTACGATTCCAACTCCGCTCTCCTCTGCTCGACTGTCTCCGCTCATCTCTTGTCTCCACTCAGCTCTCGGCTTAACCCATACTTTACTGGAGAACCATTTTTCTGTCAACAATCATCCGGCCCTTTTTCCGCCAGGTCGGGACGCAACCGACGCGCTTTCCCGAGATAGACGTGGCGGATCTCGGAGGGGGTCCGGTCTGTGTTCACCAGCACCATCAGCCGGATGCAGCGGCTCAGAGCGCCGGGAACATCGATCTCCGAGGCACACATCAGGGGAACCGCCTCCCACCCGGTCATCGCCCGAATCGCCCGTGCCGGAAAAGTGGCGTTCAGATCCGGGCTCATGGTAATAAAGACACTGGCAATATCATCCGGTTGGATCCGGTTTTTGGCCACGATGGCTTCCAACAATTCCCGGGTCGCGTCCAAAACCGATTGCTCCTCGTTCGCGGACACGGTCGTCGCTCCACGGATTCCGCGAACACTCATCGCTCTCCACCTCTCAGCCGGCGCAAAACCCGACGGACCGGTTCCTCTTCCACTCCCCGGACGATCTCCACCCGCCCGAGATCCCGAGGGAGGATAAAGGTGTAAGATCCTCGTTCCGCTTTTTTGTCCCGCCGCATCCGTTCCAGCAGATCGTCGTCGTCAAAATCCCCGTCCAGGCGGGTGGGAAGTCCGAACGCCTTCAGGATCCGGCGGGTTCGTTCCGCCAGGGGAGGACAGAGTCCCAATTCTTCCCCGAGCATGGCCGCACCGACCATTCCGACCGCCACGGCTTCTCCGTGGGACCAAGTTCCATAGCCGGCCGCCGCTTCCAGTGCGTGACCCAGCGTGTGACCATAGTTCAGCACCGCACGCAAGCCCGCTTCCTTTTCATCCTTTGAGACAACTTCCGCCTTGATGGAACACCCGCGCAGCACCGCCTCCGTAAGGGGTTCCGGTCGGAGTTCCATCAGGGAACCGCTGTTCTCCTCCAGCCAACGCACAAACTTCGGATCCCGGATCAAGGCGTGTTTCACCACTTCAGCAAAACCGTTGGAAACTTCCCGGCGCGGCAGGGTCTTCAGCGTGTCCACGTCAAAGACCACCAGTGAAGGTTGGTGAAAAGCGCCGATCATGTTTTTTCCCAACGGATGATTGACGCCCACCTTCCCCCCCACACTGCTGTCGTGGGCGAGAAGCGTGGTCGGCAATTGAACGAAAGGAATGCCCCGCATGTAGGCGGCGGCAAGGAATCCCGCCAGGTCCCCCACCACACCGCCACCCAGAGCCAGAATCCCTCCGGTCCGGTCCAGTCCGGCCCGGAGGCACACCGTGGTCAGCTCCTCCAACCGGCGGAGGGTTTTGGCCCCCTCCCCCGCTTCCACTGTGGCCACGTGGACGCGGTAACCCTTTGAGGCAAGCGTGGTCCGGACCCGATTCGCGTACAGAGGTCCGACCTGGTCATCGGTCACCAGCATAAGGCGCTTCTCAACGGTCCAGCCGATGTCTTCCAGGAACCGGGGCAGGGAAGAAAGCAAACCCGGGCCGATATGGATGGGATACTCCCGTTCCTTCGTGCGTACCATCAGGGTTTTCATCTCAAAAATTCCGTGCCTCCTCCCGTCGCCGGTTCACTTCCCGTAAGAGATTTTCCGCGGTGTCGGCGGTGAAGGTTTCCAGAAGGGCCCGGGCCACCTCCCAGGCCACCACGTTTTCCGCCACCACGCTGGCGGCTGGAACCGCGCAGTTATCCGAACGCTCGATGCTGGCTTCAAAGGGAGCCTTGGTGTCGATGTCCACGCTTTTCAGCGGTTTGTAAAGGGTGGGAATCGGCTTCATGACGCCGCGCACCACGATCGGCTCCCCGGTGGTCATCCCGCCTTCAAAGCCGCCGAGGCGGTTGGTGGCCCGGTGAAAGCCCTTCTCCTCCGACCACAGAATTTCATCGTGGACCTCGGATCCCTTCCGCTCTCCCGCCTCGAAGCCGATTCCGATTTCCGCCCCCTTGAAGGCGTTAATGCTGACGATGGCCTGGGCAATCCGGGCGTCCAGCTTTCGGTCCCAGTGCACATGGCTGCCAAGGCCGACGGGGACGTTTTCCACGATGACTTCCACCACGCCGCCCAGGCTGTCCCCTTCCTGCTTGGCTTCATCGATCCGTTGGATCATGGCTTTCTCCGCTTCCGGATCCAGGCAACGAACCGGAGATTCCTCCGACTTTTTCGCGATCTCCTCCGCCTTCCACTCTTCCAGACGGCGGGTGCCGACGGAACCGATTCGGACCACGTGACCGGCCACACGGATCCCGCAATACTCCAGAAGCTGCCGGGCCACCGCTCCCGCGGCCGTCCGGGCCGCCGTCTCCCGGGCGCTGGAACGCTCCAGCACGTCCCGCATGTCCCGGTGATGGTATTTGATCGCCCCGTTCAAGTCCGCGTGACCGGGCCGGGGACGGGAAACCCGCCGTTTCGCCGCTTTCTCCCTGTCGGGATGAACGCCCATCACATCCGACCACTTGTTCCAGTCCTTGTTTTCGATGGAAAGCGCCACCGGCGCCCCCGTTGTCCTGCCGAACCGGACACCGGACAAGATTCGAATTTCATCGGATTCGATTTTCATCCGCCGTCCGCGTCCGTACCCTTTCTGCCGCCGGGCGAGCTGTTCGTCCACTTTTTCCTTCGAAAAAGGCAACCGGCTGGGCAGCCCTTCCACGATCAAGGTCAATTGGGGTCCATGGGATTCCCCCGCCGTCAGATAACGCATGCTGTGACTCCCGTCCTCTCTCAGTTTGGATGGTGCAAATGTTCAGTGCATACTGTATTTCGGTAAAGTTAGAAGTATGATAACACAGGACCTTAAGGGGAAAAAGGGGATTTTCCCCGGGGTTTTGTTTGTGGTGCAAACAAGTTTAAATTTATTTCATGAAAAAGAAAAACCCCCTTCCCGTGAAGAGGGGGTGGAAAATCTTAATAGACCCAAGTCTCGATCGTTTTTTCATAGGAAGAGATCTCTTCTTCCTTGAACCAAAGCCCGATCTCCCGCTCGGCGCTCTCCGGCGAGTCGGAACCATGGATGATGTTTTTGCCCACCGTGAGACCGAAATCGCCGCGAATGGTACCCGGGGCCGCTTCCGAAGGTTTCGTCTTGCCCATCATTTGTCGGGCGGTGGCAATCACGTCTTCACCGGACCACACCATGGCAAATACCGGACCGGAGGTGATAAAGTCCACCAGCTCTCCGAAGAACGGCTTATCTTTATGTTCGGCGTAATGCTTTTCCGCCAGTTCCCGGGGGACCGTCATCAGCTTGCCGCCTTCCATCCGGAATCCTTTCCGTTCAAAACGGGCGATGATCTCCCCGACGAGACCCCGTTGGACTCCGTCAGGCTTCACCATGATAAACGTTTTTTCCATGTTTGCTGATCCTCCAATATGTAAGATGTAAAATAACACCATAAACGGGCCGATCCCGAAGCCGGAAAAACCCATCAAAATGTTAACAAAAAGAAACAGCCGAATCAAACCCGAAGGTTCAATAAGAACGCCGGGCCACAAATTCGGCGATGAGACGGAGGGATTCCTTCGGCTCCCCTTCCGGCAAGTCCTCCAGCATGGACAAA
The DNA here is from genome assembly GCF_003054245.1 of Melghirimyces profundicolus. Classification (GTDB taxonomy): domain Bacteria; phylum Bacillota; class Bacilli; order Thermoactinomycetales; family DSM-45169; genus Melghirimyces; species Melghirimyces profundicolus. The sequence continues at coordinate 39,874 of NZ_QBKR01000010.1, read as the reverse complement.
GCCTTATCCAGATAACGGCGGGCCAGTCGGTGGGCACAATCGATCCCTTCCGACCGACGGATCCCTTCCAGGATGACGGGAAGGGATCCGTCGGTCCCCCGGGAACGGAGATACGCCAAGATTTGTTCCCGCTCCGCCTTGGGCCCCCGCTTCAAAACATAAATCACGGGCAGGGTGAGGTTCCCCTGCCGGAGGTCGCTGCCGGCGGGCTTACCCAGAGTCTTTTCATCTCCCGTCAGATCCAGCACGTCGTCCGTGATCTGGAAAGCCATCCCCACAAAGTATCCGTACAGGCGCAACCGGCGGACCGTCGGGGATTCCGCCCCGCTGACCAAAGCACCCAGCTCGCAGCTGATGGCCATCAACAACGCTGTTTTCCTGCGGATACGGTGGAAATAGCGGATGAGAGACTGGTCGGGATTGTAAAAGTCCCGGATTTGTTCAATCTCCCCTTTGCACATTTGAAAGATCGCCCGGGACAACACCCGGTGGGCCCGGGGGTCCCCGACCCGACTGACAATGTCGAGGGACCGTGCGAGAAGGTAATCTCCGGCATACATGGCCACCCGGTTGTCCCACTTCGCCTTGACGGTGGCCCGTCCCCGCCGGGTCGCCGCATCATCGATCACGTCATCGTGGACCAGAGTGGCCATATGGATCAGTTCCAGAGGGACGGCCACCTGTTTCAACCGACTCACTTCGTAGTGGCCGAACTTGCCCGCCAACAAAACGAAAACCGGCCGCATCCGCTTCCCGCCGGCTTCCAACAGATGGATGGCGGAACGGTTCAGGTCCGGGTGCTCCGCTTGAATGGAGGATTCCAACTCCCGCTCGATTTCCCGTAAATCGCTTCTCAGATTTTTATAGATGTCTGCCAGCTTCATACTATTCACCTTGGTTTGCACAAAACTTACCTCCATCCCTCCCCGGCTTCCCACCTTCAGGATTTCACGGTCCCGATGTGAAGCGCGGCGATTCCCCCGGTCAACGGATGCACCTGGACCCGGTCAAAGCACCCTTGTTCTTCCATGATTCGGGCCAATTCCTTGTAATCGGGAAAATCCAGGAGGGACTCGGGAAGCCATTTATACTGCTCGTAACGGTTGGCGAACAGTTTCCCCAAAAAGGGAAGGACCCGTTGAAAATAAAGATAATAGACCGAACGGAAAGGGGGCCAGGTGGGCTTGGAAAGTTCCAGGGAGACCACTTGGCCCCCGGGTTTGACCACCCGGGCCATCTCGCGGAGAACATGACGGTAATCCGGGACGTTGCGCAGGGCAAAACCGATGGTGGCATGGTCAAAATGGTTGTCGGGGAAAGGCAGTTCCATCGCATCTCCATGAACCAACTCCACCTGCTTGTCCAATCCCCGCTTCCGCAGCTTCTCCTCCCCGACCCGGAGCATATTCCGGCTGAAATCCAGGCCGACAACCTTTCCGCTCCCGGAGGAAACGGCCAGGGAGATGGCCCAGTCACAAGTCCCGCAACAGACGTCGATCGCCGAATCCCCCGGTTGAACGTCCATTTCTTTCATGGCAAATTTCCGCCAGCTTTTGTGCCGGCGGAAGCTGAGTAACGTGTTCATCCGGTCGTAATTCTTGGCAATGTCCTCAAACACCCGGTGAACAAACTGGGTTTTTGTTTCTTCTCTGTGCACGTGTCTCAGCCCTCCCGGACCAGGGATTCGCCCAACCGAAGGGTTAACGTCCCCCGGAACCAGTCCATCAGCTCATGGCGGATCTCCAGCGGGCGTACCTTCCGGAGCTGCCGGACGGTCTCCGCCGCCAACGAACGCAGAAGGGTTTCGGGAACCCCGCCGGCTGTCTCCGCCGCCGGCACCTTCAGCCCGGTCCATCCGGAGAGAAGGAGCAGATTCTCCGCCAACGGATCCCACGGATTGTCCCTTCCGGGATCCTCCCAAAAAAAATGGGAAAGATGCGTCACCAAGCCCCCGGTGATCCTCTTGGCGAGACGGAGGAACACGGACGGAAAAATCTCGGACTGATTCCTGAAACCGTACAGCTCCATCTTGGCTTCGTTGATGTCGCAAATGGCTCTGGACAGGCGGGCCACCCCTTCGATTTCCCCCGCTTCGGACAGATTTTTATAAAACAGGCTGCTCATGTAATCACCGGCCAGCACGGTGAGTTGACGGGAACGCAAGCGATCGGCCTCCGTTTCCCTCTCCGTGGTGACGGTTTCATGGATCGAAAGGCCCATCTGGAGAAGCGTCGTCGTGACGCAGTACAGCCGGATCCGGTCCTCGGGGAGCCCCCGTGCACGCATCATGAGATACAGCACTCTCACAAAAGGGACCGGCACTTCCTGCCGGTGAATATATCGTTCCAAAAAAGGATGACGGACCTGACGGTCGATTTCCGCCGCGATCCGGTCCACTTCCTCGGAGATCGTGGTCATGATGAGCCCCCCGCTCAACTGCAGTCAAATGAGAACATTCCCATTCAGTATAACACACTTTCTCATGAGCGACACGGCACTTTCTACCGGTCGATCCGCTCCCTCGAAAGGTGAAACATCCGCTTCAGGTATCTTGAGGCCGGCATTTTTTCCGCACCTTCCATCGACGGATCGGAGGCCAGATCTCCCCTCCGGGCACGGACAATGACCTTGGTCTCCCCTTCCGTGGGGAACACCTCCATCACGACGGCTTTCACGTTGGAGGTATAAACCAAGGTGCCGCGAAGCCACTCCACCATGGTCCGGTACAGCGTTTCCTCCGCGCCCTCGGTCTGGCGAAGCTTCAACAAAAGCCGGCTCCCGTCCCAATCTGCATGAACCACCCGAAACCCGGCCGGCTGATGCAGGAGAACATCCACCAAAGTGTCCTCCGTGAGCACCCGCGGTTTATGCGAACCAAACACCGGAATGCCCCCGCTTCGGCCATCCTGCCCGTCCAATGCAGGTAACAGGGACAAAAGACCGGCGGCCATCAGGGAAATGAAGATCGAAGCAAACAACCTCTGGGCCACGTTCGCCACCCGATCCCCTCCTTGTCTCTCATTACCATTGTATGGTGGGAGGGAGGGAGAACATGCCTCAGCCGGTCAATCCTCTTCTTCCGTGTCCATCGTTCCGAAGGGGGTCATGATCAGCGCCTTTCCCCGGACTTTGACAGCGGAAGTGTGTTCGGTGAACTGGGCCACCATCACTTCCCCCTTATCCAACTTCTCCGAATGATGAAACCGGGTGTCTTTGCCGCGAGTCAGACCGATCACGCTCACGCCGTTTTCTTTTGCCTTCACGAGGAAAAATTCCCCATTTGGACCACCCATGAAAAGAGCCTCCTTTGCAAGAGTGATGCGGGAGAAAGAAAAAAGCTCTCCTTGCCTGGAGAGCTTTCTGATTGGTCGGGCTAGCCGGATTTGAACCGACGACCTCTTGCGCCCCATGCAAGCGCGCTACCAAGCTGCGCCATAGCCCGACATATTCCCGTCATGTCCTGTCGATGTTTGCTTCATCGAAGCGACATTGATTAGTATATCCCGGTTCCGGATAAGTGTCAAGGGTTTATGTCGGGTTTTTTGAATCATTTTTTTCCGGTGCCGATCAAACTGAACGCTTCCGCGCGGGCGGCCGGATCTTTTGCAAAAACGCCGCGCACGGCGGAGGTGACCGTTTGGGAACCCGGTTTTTTCACCCCGCGCATGGTCATGCACATATGCTCCGCTTCCACCACCACGATCACCCCATGGGGTTGAAGGGTTTTCTCGATTGAATCCGCGACAGTGTAAGTAATCCGCTCCTGAAGCTGGGGACGACGGGCAATCGCATCCACCGCCCGGGCCAGTTTGCTTAAGCCCGTCACCCTGCCCCTTTTGGGAATGTAACCCACATGGGCTTTCCCGTAAAAGGGAACCAGGTGATGCTCGCACATCGAGAAAAACGGAATGTCTTTGACCAATACCATTTCCTCGTGATCTTCACTGAACAGAGTGGAGAAATACTCCTCCGGCTTTTCATTCATACCGGAAAAAACCTCTTCATACATCCGTGCCACGCGGGCAGGTGTATCTCTCAGTCCCTCCCGGTCGGGATCCTCCCCCACCGCCTCCAGGATCATGCGGACTGCCTTCTGAATCTTTTCGTGGTTGACTTCCATCCCCTTCGCCTCCATCCTGGAACTCTTTCTGTATTATCAAGAAGCGTTGTGATTTCATGTTCGTTTCGAGAAAAGGGGAAGCGTTTACCCAAAATAGCGACTTTGCTGTCCTGCCCGGCAGAGAATCAGCCAGCAAGGGCGTTCAGGGGCAAAAGCTTCTCTGTGTTGCATCCGAAGGCATTTGCCCCTGCCCGCAGCAGGATGATTCGGAGCGGACAGTGCAACCATCTCTGCAGGACAGCATAGCGAGACCAGGGAGCGCAAGCGACCCAGGTGAGACTTGTGCTCTGTGAGTGCATAGCGAAACCAAGGAGCGCAAGCGACCCAGGCGAGACTTGTGCTCTGTGAGTGCAGCCGGAACGGCTTTGGGTAAATGCTGCCGCTCACTTTTTCACAACGCTTCAAGTGCATGGTCTGCCACGGGATCCTATTTTATCTCACCCGGCAGTGACGGGCAAATCCGGTCCGTGAAAAAATAAAGGCCCCGCGGGGCCTTCTGGTACAGTCCGCGAAAAGGAAACACCTTCCACACCCGACTGTACCCAGTGCAGGGGGAGCGGCACACAACCGCCCCCCCGGGTGAGAAGTATGTACCCATCCCTTCCGCTTACTTGTTGACGTCGTCTTTCAGCGCTTTACCCGGTTTGAAAGCGGGCACCTTGCTGGCGGGGATATCGATTTCCTTGCCGGTTTGCGGGTTGCGGCCTTTGCGGGCGGCACGTTCACGCACTTCAAAGTTACCAAACCCGATCAGCTGCACCTTGTCACCGTTTTTCAGCGCTTCGGTGATCGCATCCAACACGGCATCCACCGCCTGAGTCGCGTCTTTTTTGGTCATGTTGGTTTTTTCAGCAACTTGGGAAATCAGTTCCGTCTTGTTCAAAACCCTCACCTCCCCTCCGGGTGATTCGGTTCTAAACCCATGTTTCACCGTTCCTGCCGAACCTATACATCCCAAGCCCGTCTCCCGGGCGGGACAAACCTATAGTAATACACTCAACCGTGCGATATCAAGTGTTTACGCGGGTTTCAGCCCAAAAAAGCAAAAAAGCACTCCATTTCAGAGCGCTTTTCAAGGGAGTTGGAATTGGGGAGGAGTTATAGGATGATGGCGATCAATCCGCCGGAACCTTCGTTGATGATCCTCTCCAACGTTTCCTGGAGTTTGTAACGGGCATTCTCCGGCATCATCGACAGTTTGGCCTGGATCCCTTCCCGGACGATGGAATGGAGGGACCGTCCGAAGATGTCGGATTCCCAGATGCTCAAAGGATCCGATTCGAAGTCCCGCATCAGGTAATTGACCAGTTCTTCACTTTGTCGCTCGGAGCCGATAATGGGTGCGAACTCCGAATGAACGCTCACCCGGATCATATGAATCGAAGGGGCGGTCGCCTTCATGCGCACACCGAAACGGGACCCCTGTTTGATCAATTCCGGCTCATCCAACTCCATTTCCTCCAATGTGGGTGCCGCTACCCCGTAGCCGGTGGTCCGGACCATCTGAATGGCTTCGGAAACCTTGTCGTATTCCCGCTTTGCTTTGGAGAATTCCTGCATCAACTGCAGAAGATGATCTTTTCCGCGAATGGAGACACCCACAACCTCCGTGAGAATCCGGTCATACAGCTCATCCGGCGCAAAGAGATCAATTTCCGCCACTCCCTGACCCATATCCATTCCGGAAAGGGCGGCCCGATCGATGAATTCGTACTGGGAGAAGTGGCCCACCACCTGGTCCACATCACGGAGACGCCGGATATCTTTCACCGTCTCCCGCACGGAGGTTTCAAAATCCTGTCTCAGCCAGTGCTCTTCGTCCAGCACCATCACCCAGCTGGGAAGGTTCACGTTCACTTCGTGCACGGGGAATTCGAACAGCACTTCCTTCAATATACTGTATACTTCCTCTTCCCCCATGGTGGCCACGCTGATGGCCAGTACGGGAATGTCGTATTTTTCCGCGAGTTCATCCCTTAACGCCTGAACTTCTTCATTGTAGGGACGGGTGGAGTTGAGGACAAGGATGAAGGGCTTGCCGACTTCCTTCATTTCTTCGACAATCCGCTCCTCCGCTTCCTCATAATCCTCGCGGGGGATGTCCGTAATCGATCCATCGGTGGTCATCACCACCCCCAATGTGGAATGCTCTTGAATCACCTTCCGGGTACCGATCTCCGCTGCTTCTTGGAACGGGATCGGCTCTTCGTACCAGGGGGTGTTGATCATCCGGGGCCCGGATTCATCCTCATATCCTTTGGCCCCGTTGATCGCGTATCCGACGCAATCAACCAACCGAACATTGATGTCGATGCCTTCGCTCACCTGGATCTTCACGGCCTGGTTGGGAATGAATTTCGGCTCGATGGTGGTGATGGTTTTACCCGCCCCGCTCTGGGGCAATTCGTCCGTGGCCCGGGCGCGGTCGGCTTCCTCGCTGATATTGGGAATCACCACTTGTTCCATGAAACGTTTGATAAAGGTGGACTTGCCGGTGCGAACCGCACCGACCACACCCAAATAAATATCTCCTCCCGTTCGTTCGGCAATATCTTTGAAGATATCGACTCTCTTCACTCAGAACCCCTCCCTCAAGTGTTCCGGCTCCCACCTTCGTGTCGTCGGTGCGAAGGAGAACCGCCTCCTCTATACGCTCCAATGGAATTTGGACACTATAAATATATGAAGGGGTTTCCCGGTTATGAACGTTCCCGGGCAAAAAACAAAAAGACTGTCCGAGAACGGACAGTCTTTCAACGCGGGATCCGGTCATTTCCCCATTCGGGGGGGTCGCCGGCCCGATGCTTCCGGATGCGAAACCCGGTGACTTTGACAGCGGACAACCGTCCCAGGAGGAAAATCGCCGGAACGGCAATAAGGTGGATCAAAAGATTTTCCAATGTTCCCACGACCAATCTCCCCGCTTTTCCATATCCTTTGTCTACTTGTTTATGACCGGCCGCGGCGGTTTATTCTTCCATCTTCAGCACCGGATCTCCCTTTTTCAGTTCCATCCGGGGCGAGTATGCGGGCACAATGAGAGAATCGCGGACCAACAACCGCCTCAGGTCTTCCCCTTTACCCGGCTCTTTCCCTGATTCCTCCATCATCCGCACCACATCCATGCGGTAATCCACGTGGACTACGCCTTTCCGGTCCACCAGCAGCGGCAGAGAAAGCTGGGAATGGTACGGGCTGGGAATGGTGACGGGGTCGGTCTTCAGCTTTTCAAAGTCGAGGGCGTAAAGCCCTTCCCCTTCCTTCTTCCCCGTTGGCGGATTTCCATGTTCCTCGCGGTAGACATTCACCCGCCCCTGAAGTTCCCGAAGCTTCTCGGTCACCCGGAGGTCCATCACTTTCACCTTCGGCTTCTTGCCGGGGTCGACGACGACAAAAACGAAGTTTCCGCCTTTCTGAAAGGAATTGGAGGGTACGCTCCCCAGATAGGGCTCCAGTTTGGAGAAATCGACAATGTACTTCTGGTACAGAGTCGGTCCCTGCGGGGGTTTAAGCGGAAGCACGTCGTTATTCTCCGCCCTGTATAAATCGACAGCGGTCTGGACCTCCTGCACCTCTTCGGGCAGTTTCTCCGAAACCTGTCGGTTAAACTCCTCGGTTCGGACACAGCCGGCCAACAACAGCAGGCCGGTCAAAAATACAGCCACCTTCTTCCATCGGCTCATCAGAGTCCCTCCTGCTTTCGTCCCTTGCTTTTCAGATAATGGCCCGGATCCCGAACAGGAATGCGGGCACCAAAAGCAGCACGGCGATGATGGACAATACGACACGCACCCAGCCGGTGCTTAATTGACGCGTCCAAGCGATCATGAAATTGGCAACCAACAGCAGGATGATACTGATCATGGCATCCAAGTGCATCATCTTCCTTCTTTCATGCTAAACCCAGTATAGCAAATCCACACCCGCCCACCAATCTTCCGGGCTCCTGTCCATATCTCCGCCCGGGATAAACGCATAGGATAGGGAGACAACAGCCCGAAGTGGAGGAGATCAGCCTTGCCGAATCAAAAAATGCGAACAGAGCGGTCCCCGAGGCCGTCCAAACGCCGCCAGCCGAGACGGACCCGACGACAGACCCGGTCGACCCCGCCACCGGAAAAACCATTGGATCTGTCCTCGATCGACCTGAGCAAAATGATCAACGGTTTCTATACCCTTCGTTCCACTTTGAAGGACTTGAGTTCATCCCTTCAACGGATCGAAAAAATCATGGACAATGCATATCAAATGTTCGAAATCGCCAACCATTTTGTCGGGCAGGGTCGTGCCTTTCCGCGCCGGCGGTTCCGTCCGCCCCTCCGGTTGGTGAAACCCAACCGCCACGAAGAAGAGGAGATTCCGCGCCTGAACCTCCCGGGCCCCGATGAAGAAGCGGGCCAAGGAGGCTCTCTTTCCACCCTCCTGCAGAATATCGACATTCCCCAAATGCTGAAATTTTTGCAATCTCCTTTTTTCAGGCAGATGATGACCGAATTCACGCAAGCAAAAACCTCCGGATATGAGGCCGACGAACGGGGACGAAAAAGAAAACAGGGGTAACGCTTTCGGCGTTACCCCTGTTTTATTTCCGGATTCCGCCCGAGCACCTGCTGGTCCCTGTTCCCCTTAGCTAAGAGCCTGCGCTGTCGTTGGCGGATGAAACCGGATGTACTACAGCGTATGTGAAAAAGACCCGCTTTGCAACAATGCGGCGGATAATAGGCTCATTCCCGCTCCCCCCGGATCATCTCCTCCATCTCATCCGTCTTCCCCCGGGCCATCAAATCTTCCACGGCCTGCCGGGGATGCTTCCCGTCGAAGAGAACCGCGTACAACTCCCGGGCAATCGGCATCTCCACCCGGTTCTTCTCCGCCAGCCCGATCGCGGCCTGTGTGGTCTTCACCCCTTCGACCACCATTCCCATTCTCTTTAATACTTCTTCCAGACCGATGCCTTTGCTTAAAAGATGTCCGGCCCGCCAATTCCTGCTGTGACGGCTGGTGCAAGTCACCACGAGATCCCCCACGCCGGATAAGCCGGCAAAGGTGATCGGCTTGGCTCCCATCGCCATCCCCAAGCGGGCCATTTCAGCCAACCCCCGGGTGACCAGGGCCGCTTTGGCATTGTCGCCAAACCCCAGTCCATCTGTCAGTCCGGCCCCCAGGGCGATGATGTTCTTCAGGGAGCCGCCGACTTCCACCCCCGTCACATCGGGATGTGTGTAAACCCGGAAATACGAGTTGATAAGATAAGACTGAGCCTCTTCCGCGGCGGACGGATGGTTGGAGGCCACCACCACGGCGGTGGGGGACTTCCGGATCACCTCTTCGGCATGGCTCGGACCGGAGAGAACAGCGATCCGCTCCGAGTTGGAAGCAGGGAGCTCTTCTTCCAATACTTCGGACATCCGTTTGAGGGAACCCAGCTCAAACCCCTTGGCGGCATGAATCACCGCAGTCTCTTCCCCCAAATGAGGCGCGGCCATTTTGGCCACCGCCCGCATCGAATGGGAGGGAACCACGAATAAAACCAGATCTTTCCCCGCCACGGCCTCTTCGATGGAATCCACGGCTTTCAAGGCCTCCGGAAGGTGGATATCCGGAAGATACCGGCTGTTCGTCCGCTGCCGGTTGATTTCGGCGGCAAGCTCCTTCCGGCGCGCCCACAGTGTCACATCCAGTCCGTTGTCTTCCAATACCGCCGCCAGGACGGTTCCCCAACTGCCCGCCCCGAGGACGGCCGCTTTCTTTTTGGTCATGACCTTTGCCCTCCGTCTGCTATCTCTGTTGTCCCCCGCTTGCGCCCAGTTTGCTTTCCGTCCCCTTCAGCAACCGTCGGATGTTGGCGAAATGGCGGATAAAAGCCATTACCGTGATGATCAGGCTGAGATAAAAATAAGAGTCCGGATAATTTAAGAGCATGATCATCAGGGGCAGACCAGCGGCGAAAATCAGGGAGCCCAACGAGACATAACGGGTAAGGATAATGGCCAGGATGGCCGCCGCCCCCGAGATCAAGGCAGCCAAAAACGTCAGAGTCGCCGTCACCCCAATCGTGGTCGCAATCCCTTTTCCGCCCCGAAACCCGAGAAATACGGGCCAATTATGGCCGATAATCGCCATGATGCCCGCCAAAAACATGAGAGCGGCATTTTCCGAAAGTCCGGCTGCCAGCCCGACGGCGGCCACCCCTTTCAGCGCATCCAAGAGGAAAACCGCAATCGCCGGACCTTTGCCGACCACTCGCAACATGTTGGTCGCGCCCGCGTTGCCGCTTCCGTGCATCCGGATATCGATTCCTTTGAGCAGGCGGGTGATCCAGTAGCTGAAACTGATGGAGCCGATCAGGTATGAGAGTACCACCACAAGGATGGAGACACCCATGTGAACCCCTCCTCTCCCGTTGTTTTTCAGTCTTTCTTTTTCTTTCGCAACAAGATCCGGATCGGCGTTCCGACAAAACCGAAGGCTTCCCGGAGCTGGTTCTCCAGATACCTTATGTAACTGAAATGCACCAGCTCGGGATCGTTGACAAACAGCACGAACACCGGTGGTTTGACGGATACCTGAGTCCCGTACTGAATACGGGCCCTCCTCCCGTGAACCGTGGATGGAGGGGTGGACATGGCGGCATCCCGAAGGACCTGGTTTAACACCGCGGTGGGGATCCTCATCGCGTGTTGGTCCGCGGCCTCCTTCACCGCCGGGAGAACCCGCGTGACGCGTTGTCCGGTCTTGGCGGAGATAAACAGAATCGGCGCGTAATCCATAAAGGCGAATTCCTCCCGGATGGTCCGGGTGAAACGCTGCATCGTTTGATGATCTTTTTCCACCGCATCCCATTTATTGACAACCAAAACGGCTCCCCGGCCTGCTTCATGAGCGATTCCGGCCACCCGTTTGTCCTGTTCCGTCACACCTTCGCTTCCATCCAGCACGACGATCACCACATCGGAGCGTTCAATCGCCCGGACGGCCCGAAGGACACTGTACTTTTCCGTTGATTCGTAAACCTTCCCCCGTTTTCTCATTCCTGCGGTGTCAATGATGACATAGTCCTGTTCTTCATAGGTGAAAGGGGTGTCGACGGCATCCCGGGTGGTACCCGCCACGGGACTCACGATGACCCGTTCCTCCCCGAGAATCCGGTTGACCAAAGACGATTTGCCCACATTGGGGCGGCCGATGATGGCTACGCGAATGGTATCTTTGTCGTATTCTTCCTCTTCCCGTTCCGGAAAACGGCTCACCACCGCATCCAGAAGATCTCCCGTCCCGATCCCGTGAAGAGAGGAGACGGCGACTACCTCCTCGAAGCCGAGTTGATAAAACTCATATGCCTGGTCCTGGTGCTTGAAATGGTCCAGTTTATTCACAGCGAGCACCACGGGCTTTCCAGACCGGCGGAGCAGGCGGGCCACCTCCTCATCGGTGGCGGTCACGCCCACACGTCCATCCACCGCGAACAGAATGACATCCGCTTCTTCGATGGCCAGTTCGGCTTGGTGACGGATATGCTCCAACACTTCATCTTTTTCCTCGAACTCCAGGCCGCCGGTATCGATCAGATGGAAGGCTCGGCCGTTCCATTCGGCACGGCTGTATATCCGATCCCGGGTGATCCCCGGTTTATCTTCCACGATGGCAATCCGTTCTCCTGCAATTCGGTTGAACAGCGTCGACTTGCCTACATTGGGGCGGCCGACAATGGCAACGACAGGCAAACTCATGGGTGATTTCCTCTCCTCGACATTTTCAGGGGCCGTCCGCAAAATCCGATCCCTCAGGTTTTTCAGGCCGACCAGTATGATTCTATCACAGAAGGGGTTTAAAGCCCACACTTCCCCCTTCATGATGTTCAGGGAGGAGAGTCTTTCATCCCCCCATTTCTGAGTAAAGGAGTCACTTCTCTCTCCCCGCGGTCACGATCCGTGGCGCACAATGATCATGGTGTGGTCGTTCAGTTCGTGAGCCATCCCGTCCAGGATTTTTTCCAGAAGAAACGCGGTTTCCTGAACCTGTTTCCGATCTTTCTCATAAAAAAGAGGAGCCCCCCCCGCCACTTGTTCCCGGTTGCTGGAAACGACGGCCAAGATCGTTTTTTCGAAGGTGGTACCCATTCCCCAACCCTCCTTTTCAGGTTGATCGCTGATTCCGGGATGGTGTCAACGGCATGCGGACCGCACTTTCCAACACCGGCACACGACGGACCACTTCGAGGACCGCTTCAGGATCCTTCTCTTCCGGCAAAAGAAAGACTCCCAACCGGCCGTCATTCAGGTCCCGTTTGATCAGGGGAACCAGGGAGGGTTCACCCGTGTCCCGGAATACCCCGAGCACCACGGAAACATCGTGAAGGATGGCCTGCCGCTGCCCCGTGTTGGCCAACGTAAACCGGCTGTGACGATCCTTGGGAACCACCACGACCCCCACTCCGTGCTCCCGAATCCGCCGGCGGTTGTCTTCCAGTCCGATGTTCATGATGTAAATGTCATCCACATACAAGTTGGGGCCTTTCAACCTTACGGAAGCAATTTGGACATCCGCAATCTGATCAAGGGATTTTCCCGAACGAAGCCACCCGGTTAATCCCACCACAACCAGTCCGACCAAGATCCCCCAGGGCCAACGGCCGATCATTACAGCCAGGGAGGTGAGAAAAGCGGAAAGGATCACCAGGAAGTTCCTTCCTTCGAATACCATGGCGATCCCTTCGATATAGGTCGCTCCCCGCTTTACCAGTTCCATCTCGTCCAATTTGGACAGCGTTTCCCTTTCCATGTTCCGGACTTCCCGGAATTGTTGGGCCGCAAGGGCCAGAAACGTGATTGCCGTGTAGTTCTTTTCAAACAGGGCCGGGACAGCCACGGCCCCGAGTCCCGCGGCGATCAGTCCCAAGGAGAGATGGATGACCCTTCCGTGCGGGTATGTGGGGTATTGCCGGAAGTCGGTCCGAAGCATCCGGATCCGACACAGGAAACCGGCTATCAACCCGAACACGACCGCCATCGTATAGCTGTGGGTCATCGATTTCCATCCTCTCTCATGTCAGTCCTTTCACATTCCGAACCCAATGCAGGGCGTGCTTGAATCCCACGTGAAGGAGAAGAGTGAGCACCATTGCAGACCACAGAAAGTCGAGAAAATCGGCTTCCCCGAAGGAGACCGGGTTCAGCTCTCTCCGGTGGAAGGACAAAAACATGCCTTCCCCGGCCCACATCCCCCCCACGGTCACCATCAACCGGTCTGACAAGGATGAGGAAGAAAGAAGGGCCACCGCCAGAGTGATCAGCAATCCACCTCCCCGCGGACCGCCCCATTGAGCAACCGGTTCGATCCAGTAAAGCTCCCGAAGAAGAAAAAGAATCGCTCCGGCAAAAAAAGCGGATGAAGTGAGCATCAGACCGTTCTCTTTTCTCCGTTTCCACCACCGGTTCAACAAGGGGAGCAACATCAGTATTCCAACGTGCACCTGAACCGGCCCGGCCGGCGGGATCAGTACCCGGAGAAATAAGGCTTCCAGGAACAGACCCAAGGCCAACCATTCTTTTTTGGTGCCCCACTCCTCTTCCAAAAAAGGAAACCAGCCCGTCTGAATCAGGACGGCCATGGACAGACAGATCAGTACGGTCAGGGTTCCCGCGACCATCTTCCCTTCCTCCTCAAGGTTTTCCCCCTTAGTATGTCTGTTGTTGACCGGTTTCAGCCATAAAAAAACCCCCGGCATATGGCCGGAGGTTCGTCCGTAAGTTCCTTACTTCAGACGACGGAGCTGATCTCCGAAGACGTCGCCCAGGGTGACGTTCATCCCGTTGTTGTTGCGATCCAGGTTCTTCAGCTCTTCCCGGGCTTCTTCCTGTTCCACCTCTTTGATGCTGAGGCTGATCCGTTTTTGTTCCGGTTGCATATCCAGTACCTTCACCCGGACTTCCTGTCCTTCTTCCAAAACCTCGGAAGGAGAGGCAATATGGCGGCGGGAGATCTGGGAGATGTGAACCAGACCCTCCACCCCGTCGTACACCTCGACGAAAGCGCCGAAGGAGACGAGGCGTTTCACCGTGCCTTTGACGACATCCCCTGTCTGAATGGCATCGGAGACTTTGTCCCAGGGGCCCGGTTGGGTTTCTTTAATGCTGAGACTGATTCGTTCATTGTCCTTATCCACTTTCAGCACTTTCACTTTCACCCGGTCACCTTCGGAAAGCACTTCGGAAGGATGCTCCACACGGGTCCAGGCCAACTCCGAAACGTGCACCAAGCCGTCCACGCCCCCGATGTCCACAAAAGCACCGAAATCGGTCAGACGTTGGACGGTTCCTTCCAGAATCTGGCCCGGCTCCAGGCTGTCCAGGGTCTCCTGTTTTTTCCGCTCGGCTTCTTCGTCAAGAACCGCTTTCCGGGAAAGGATCAGCTTGTTTTTGGCCGGATCGATTTCAACCACTTTCAGGCTGAGGGTCCGGCCTTTGTAGTCGGAGAAATCTTCGACGTAGTGGCGTTCCACCAGGGAGGCCGGAATGAATCCGCGAACACCCAGGTCCACCACCAGACCGCCCTTCACAACGTCGGCCACTTCCGCTTCCAGGGTTTCCCCGCTTTCGTATTTTTGCTGCAGTTCTTCCCAAGCGCGATCGGAATCCACCGCTTTTTTGGAAAGGATCAGTTTGTCTTCTTCATCGTTGATGCGGATCACTTTTACCTCCACTTCATCTCCTTCGGACAGCACATCGGAAGCTTTATCCACATGCAGACTGGAGAGTTCGGAGATCGGGATGACGCCGTCAAACTTGTAATTGACATCCACCAACACCTGATTGTCTTCCACCTTGGTCACTTTCCCCTTGACAATGTCCCCGCGGTTCAAAGGAGTCACTTCCGCCATCTCGGATTTCATTTCTTCCACCATGAACGACAACCTCCTCATTTACCTACAAAAAATCAACGAAGATTTATGATCTCCCCGGTACGGAGAGATGAACAATGAAATTAAGAAAGCCAGTCCCTTAATTTCATTAATCCTGTGGTCAGTGCACCGGCCAGAATTAAGCCGCCGCCCAAGGCAACCGCCCCGCCGATCAATCCCACCCTGACCCCGGCGGCGAAAAGCGTGAGACCGGCCGCGAAGCTCACGACCCAAAAGGTGAAGCGACGGGACCGCCGCCGAACCTCCGACCTCCCGACTCCTCTGCGGAATCCGCTCGAGGTGATGATGCTGCGGTAGAAGAACACCAAAGCAACAGCCGGAAGGCAAAGAAACAACGCCTTCATTTCCGACAGGCCCCCGAAAGAAGGTCCTGAATCTCTTCCATCATTTTTTCGGTCACCCTCCGAAGGGTCTCTGAAGTCAGCCGTTCTCCCCGGTAATCTTCCAGATCCATCGGAGAACCGAAGTGAACCCGGATCGGGCGGAAAAGGCGGTATGGGCCGATGATGGCGGCGGGAACCAACCGGGCCCCGCCTTTCAGAGCGATGAACGCGGCGCCGGTGTGGGCCTTACCCAGTTTGCCACTTTTGGATCGCGTTCCCTCGGGAAACACCCCGAGAACCTCCCCCTGTTTCAAAACCTCCAGGGCTTGCTTCAGTGCCCGCTTATCCGTGGCACCCCGGTTTACGGGGAATGCACCGAAACGCCGGATGAGAAAAGAAAGGACCGGAATATCGAAGAGTTCCCTTTTGGCCATGAAACGGACAGGGCGCTCCATCGCCGAGCCGAGAAGGGGAGGATCCAGAGTATTGATATGATTGCAACAGACAACCACGGGACCCGAGGAAGGAATATTTTCCGCCCCCCGAATTTCCACCCGGTATAAGGTGGAGAACAGGACCCGGAATAAAAAATGAAAGCATCGGTACCACATGTTTTACTCCACACCGCCCACTTTGCTTCGGGAGAGATCCAGGATCGCCCGAATCACTTCTTCAATCGACAGCCCTGTTGTATCCAGGTGAACGGCATCCTCCGCCGGACGTAAGGGTGAATGTTCCCGGTTCCGGTCCTTTTCGTCCCGGATCCGGATCTCTTCCTTCAACTCTTCCCAGTCCACTTTGTAACCGCGGCGAACCAGCTCGCGGTAACGCCGTTTTGCCCTCTCCTCGATGGAGGCTGTCAGAAATACCTTCACATCGGCATCGGGCAGAACGTGGGTCCCGATGTCCCGGCCGTCCATCACAACGCCTCCGCGGCTGGCCATCTCCCGCTGCTTATCGACCAGCACTTCCCGGACCCTCTGCTGTCCGGCGATGAGGGAAACATGGGAGGTGACTTCCGGAGTCCGGATGGCCCGGGTCACCCTTTCCCCGTCCACCCAGACCTCCATTCCATCCTTTCCCGGGGTCAACCGGATCTCAGTCTCCCGTGCTAGGCGGGAGACGGTTTGTTCATCTCTGAGGTCCACTTGTTCTTTCAGGGCTTTCCACGTGATGGCGCGGTACATGGCGCCGGTATCCACATAGGTCAAGCCCAGTCTCCCGGCCACCTGGCGGGCCACCGTGCTTTTTCCGGCTCCCGCGGGGCCGTCGATCGCGATCGACAGACGACTCATGCGACAGGTCCTCCTACAACAGAAGGGATAAAAAAATAGAAAGAGCAGGACATGGCCTGCTCAGAGCGGATGAACGGTATTTGATTCATCTCGATTGAATGGTAAATTTCCTGTTGGAAATCCATTAGGCCAGCGACGACGCGAATGGTTGGTTCGCTATGTATTCCCTTGTATGAGTTCTTCTTTAGGATACCATAAAGGTAAAAGGCTTGCAACGACTGAAACCATTTTTTCAGGCGATTTTGTCAAAAGGCCGGGGCCGGCTCCCGGGCCGGCCCCTTTCTTTGATCTACAGGGTATTCAGATTCTGGTCCTTGATTTTCTCAACGGCCTCTTCGTCCCCGTTTTGGGCGTTAATGAAGAGACGGTACCGACTTTTCCCCAATTGGCCCAAGAATTCGTAGCAAAGGGTTTCCTTTCCGTTTTCCCCGAAAATCACGGCCAGCCTGGATTCCTTCACCTTCAACCTGGGGTTGACCGACTTCCGGGCCTCCGCCAAGGTCAATTTGGGTTTCAGGTTTCGGTTCGCCTTGTAATTGAAAACGTAGTTATCCCCCTGATAACCGGTGATCTCTCCGTTGTCAAGAGCCACTTTGACCACGAGCGATTCGGGATAGATCAAGACATTGCCCTGCTTTCGGACGAATGTGATCCCCGCCATGTTCCCGGTTTCGTCATAGTGGATCGCTTCCATCTCCGGATAACCCAGCCGGTCCAGGAACCGGATGGCTTCGGCCTGAGCTTGTTCCAAATTCAGTTTTCGGTTTTTGACGGGCCGGTCGTAGTTCAGCCAGAGAACATGCCCCCCTTTTCGGGTCACGTCGGCGAATACCTCCCGGCCGTTCTTGGCTTTGACCCGAACACTGTAGGTCGGCGTGTCGTTTTTTCGATTCCGGACCACTTCCATCCCCCGGGTGTCAGGACGATCCAGGATGTCTGCCATTTTTTCTTTCACTTCCGCCGGGGTTACAGGCTTTCCTTTCAATCGGGCCGTCTTTTTCCGTTGATTGGACTCCAAGTTGTTGACGCTGGGGCCCCAGTCCACTTCTTCATAGCCTTCGGACAGTTTATCCACCTTTTTGAACCCGTTGATGATGGTGTTGTCCATTGCTTTGTCTTCGGCCGCCATCTCCAGTTCGACATCCATCCAGCGGAGATTTTTGGACAATACCTGGGACTGTACGTTTTGCAGATCCTTCTGAATGGCGCCCGCCCGCTTGTAGAGGGTGCGAAGCGTATTGTACTCCCGATCGGTGAGGGGCTTCTTATCCAAATCCCGAACCCCTACCCGGTGGGTGAAATTCCCGATCCGGGAAAGGAACGCTTCGGTTTTGTCAAAAGGCATCATCGAAAGCGGCAACTGACCCACATCGTTTTGTGCGGCGAATGAAAGCCGCCATACATCGGTCATGCAATTGGACAACTGCTTTCGGGTATTGAGCGCAAGGGCTTTCCCGAGTTCATCCTGCAGTTTGTCCATATGGAAATTCAGGTCGTGAAAAGCCCGTTGATATTGGTTTTCCGCTTTGATTAACAAGCTGTTCTTTTCCTGGTTTTCCTGGTATCCCCAGACCGCTGCCCCGATCAAAGCCAGCGCGGTCACAGGAAAGAGCACGGCGGCGATTCGTCTGTACACGACTGAATCACTCCTTATTCTCAAAAAAATGTGTTTCGCGGACAGACTCCATCCATCCGGCAGTGGCGGTATCGGAGTCGAAATCATCAACCTTTCCGCGGGCCGGATCCCAGCCGTTCATGGCATCCCGCATTCGCTCGGAGGGGGATCGGGAGACAGCCAGATCTGGCGTCCGCCACCGCGGCGAAGGTACAGTAGGAGGCAGATGATGAGACATCCTTGCAGGACCTTGGCCCATTGGTTGTTCGACCTCCTTCCCTTTGATTCTTCGAAGATAGTTTGAGCGTCGATTCCCACCTTTATGCAATCAAAAGAGCCGACCTTGGGCGGTCGGCTCTTCACAGCCTCTCTGATGTAATTTCGAACCCGGCGGGATCATTGTTCTCACAGAGGCACTGTTTAAATCCCGTATCCAATTTTCCCTTCTTCATGCTGCCTTTCAGAACAAAACGTTCACCGCATTGTTTACAACGGATTCGGACCAGATATCGACGTTCTCCCATCGTGTCCCTCCGTTTTCCGGCCGTTTTCCAGATATGTTGATGCCGTTTCCCTCCATTATGGACGGAAACCGCCTCTATTAACCGCTTCTTGGGTTTTGCCACCGTATGTAATATGATAAAAACAATGGACTTCGTAAAACCAACCGGAGGAGAGACATGAAACGAATCGCAGTCATCACCACCGGCGGAACCATCGCCATGGCAGAAGACGAAAAAACCCACAGCCTTAAACCCAAAGGATCGGAAGCGTTGCAGTCCGTCCTTCCGGTGGTTTCCCGCCACGCCCAAGTGGAAATGGACCATTTCTGCAACTTGCCGAGTCCCCATATCACCCCCGAATGGATGTATCGGATCGGGGAACGGGTCACTTCCCATCTTCAGCGCGACGAAATCGACGGGGTGGTGGTGACCCATGGAACCGACACCTTGGAAGAAACCGCTTTTTTTCTGGATTTAACCGTCCCCGGTGAAAAACCCGTGGTGGTGACCGGAGCCATGCGGAGCCAGAATGAATTGGGAGCGGACGGACCCCTCAACCTGGTGAATGCGGTCCGTACCGCCGCCCACCCGGGAGCGTGGGGCAAAGGAACCTTGGTCGTGTTCAACGATGAAATTCACGCCGCCCGCCAAGTCACCAAAACCCACACCAGCAATGTGGCCACATTCCGCTCCCCCGCCCAGGGACCGATCGGGAGCCTGACCAAAAAAGACCTGGTGTTCCACCAGTCCCTGAAACGAAGCCGGCTGTTTCCCCAGCTTCCCCCCACGGACCGCATCCATCTGATCAAGGCCGCAGCCGGCACCGATGACCTGTTCATCCGCGCCGCACTGGATTCGGGAACCAACGGCCTGGTCCTGGAGGCACTGGGACAGGGCAACCTGCCACCGGCGATGCTTCCCGCCCTGAAGGAAGCCCTTGACCGGGGCATTCCCGCTGTGCTGGTGTCCCGCTGCTACAACGGATTCGTGGAAGACAGTTACGGGTATAAGGGAGGAGGCAAGCAGCTGAAGGATTGGGGCATGATTTTTTCCAACGGGCTGAACGGACAAAAAGCGCGAATCCAATTGATGGTCGCGCTTCATGTCAGCCGGGAACCGGCTGTCCTCCAGTCCTTTTTCAGTGAGCACTACGATGAGCAATAGAGGATCAGGTCGCCGCCACCTGCCTTTTCCGGCTGATGTGGGCGGCGATTTTTTCGCCGTGATACCGCCCGTTTTCGATGAAGATGGAATTGGCATCGAATCCGGCTGCGATCACTCCGGCGATGTAGAGTCCGGGTACTGTCGTCTCCATCGTCTCCGGATCATGGACAGGGGCTCCGCTGTCCGGATGAAACCCCACCCCGAGTTTCTTCAGCATTTCCGTTCTGGGATGATAACCGGTCATGGCAAAAACGACATCGTTGGGAATGGTGAAGGTTTCGCCTTCTTTTTCCAGAACCGCTTCATGCTCCCGGACCTCCTTCACCACGGTGTTCCAGTGCATGGTGATCCAACCCTTCCTGATCGCGCTCTCGATCACCGGTTTCACCCAGGCTTTCACACTGTCCGTAAAAGCTTCGCGCCGGTAGGCCATCGTCACGTTGGCCCCTGCCTGGTAAAGATCCATGGCGGCGTCAACGGCGGAGTTTTTCCCGCCGATCACCAACACGTTCAGGCCGGAGTATGGATGACCTTCCGTATAGTAGTGATGAACCTTGGGAAGTTCCTCTCCGGGGATGTTCAGCTTGTTGGGCGAATCGTAGTACCCGGTGGCCAAGACCACATGAGGGGAAGTGTAGGTGCGCCCCTTCCCTTGCTTCTCCGTTCGGACGGTGAAGGTTCCGTCTCCTTTCTCCACCCCGGTCACTTTCTCATAGGTGCGGACGTCCAGATCGTAAGCTTTCACCACCGCACGGTAGTATTTGAGAGCTTCCTGCCGACTCGGTTTTTCCCCCGCCGTCACAAACGGCAGACCCCCGATCTCCAACAGTTCCGGAGTGCTGAAAAACTGCATGTGGGTGGGGTAGTGATAAACCGAATTGACGATGCAACCCTTCTCGATCACCAGGGGTTCCAGTCCCCGCTTTTTGGCTTCAGTGGCGGCGGACAATCCGCAAGGGCCCGCCCCGATCACGATCAGATCTCTCAAGACTCATCCTCCTCGCTGAACAGGAAAACAGAAAAACACCTTCTGTGAACGGTGCCTTTCTGTCCTTTTTCACTCTTATATTTATACCCAACCGCGGAACCGTGACGCCTCCGCCATTTTGCGTACACCCACCATGTAGGCGGCAAGCCGCATGTCAACTTTCCGCGTTTGGGACGTTTGGTAGACGGTTTCAAAAGCCTTCACCATAATCTCTTCCAGCTTTTGTTCCACTTCTTGATCCGACCAGTAATACCCCTGATTGTTCTGCACCCATTCAAAATACGAGACCGTCACTCCCCCTGCACTGGCCAGGACGTCGGGGACCAGCAGAATTCCCCGTTCGCTGAGGATTCGTGTCGCCTCCAGGGTGGTCGGACCATTGGCCGCCTCCACCACGATGTCGGCCTTGATCCGGTGGGCATTGGCCGCCGTGATCTGGTTTTCCACCGCGGCGGGCACCAAGATGTCGCAATCGAGCTCCAAGAGCTCCTGATTGGTGATCGTATTCTTGAACAGGTTGGTCACCGTGCCGAAAGAGTCGCGGCGATCCAGCAGATAATCGATATCCAACCCGTTCTCATCGTACAAGGCACCGTAGGCGTCAGAGATCGCGATCACCTTGGCTCCGGAATCGCTCATGAACTTCGCCAGAAAGCTTCCCGCGTTTCCGAACCCCTGGATAACCACCCGGGCATCCTTCATGGACAGGTTTCTCTTTTTGGCCGCTTCCCGGATCATGATCGTCACACCCTTGGCGGTGGCGGTCTCCCGGCCACGGGACCCTCCCAGCACCAACGGTTTTCCGGTAATGAATCCCGGGGAATCAAACTCACGAATCCGGCTGTACTCATCCATCATCCAGGCCATAATCTGGGAATTGGTAAAAACATCCGGTGCCGGGATGTCTTTCGTGGGTCCGACGATCTGGCTGATGGCACGGACGTAACCCCGGGAAAGGCGTTCCAGTTCCCGGAAGGACATCTTCCGGGGGTCGCAGATGATCCCGCCTTTTCCGCCTCCGTAGGGCAGGTCCACGATCCCGGCTTTCAGGCTCATCCAGATGGAAAGCGCCTTCACTTCACTTTCGGTAACATCCGGATGAAACCGCACCCCTCCTTTTGTCGGCCCCACCGCATCGTTATGCTGGGCCCGGTAACCGGTGAAGACCTGAACGGTTCCGTCATCCATCCGCACGGGGATCCGTACGTGCATGACACGGAGAGGTTCTTTCAGGAGTTCGAAGACCTGACCCGGATAACCCAACTTATCCAGGGCGCGTTTAATCACGGTTTGCGTGGAGATGAGGACATCCAAATTCTCTTCCATCCGTTCATGATTGGAAGCTTCCGACTGTTGTTCCATCCCTGACCACCTCAAAAAGAATGATTCCCATAAATTCATAATCAAGTATACACCAGTTGGCTCTGCGAAGAGAACACCAATTCCTGTCGGACTTTTTCTTTTTCTTGCCGGCTCTCGGAAACTGGAGGAGTGCCTTCCCATCCGGTATAATGGATGGGATTAAAAGGAGGTTTTCTCATGACAAAAAAGCTGATGTTCGTCTTCGCCCACCCTGACGACGAAACCTTCGCAACCGGCGGCACCATCGTCCGGTACGCCCGCCGGCCTGACTGCGAAACGGTACTCTTTTGCGCCACACGAGGGGAAGCGGGCCACCCCGGCACCCCGGCCCTCTGCCCGAAGGAACAGCTCGGAGAGGTTCGCGAAAAGGAGCTGGCGGAAGCGGCGGACGTATTGGGGATTGACCGGGTGATCCTGCGTGATTACGGGGACGGACGACTTCGGGAAGCTCCTTTTGATCAACTGGTGGGTGATGTGGAAGCGCGCATCCGTCGGGAAAAACCCGATGCGGTGGTCACATTTCCCCCTCACGGCATTTCGGGACACCCCGATCATCAAGTGATTCAACACGCCACCCGGGAAGCGGTCGCCCGGTTGGGAAATGTTCACCAACCCTTCCTGTACTATATTGTCATCCCCCAATCCACCGGAATCATCCGGGCCGCCCACACCACCCCCGACCGGGAGATCACTCATCGCATCCCGGTGGCTCCCTGGAGGCGGGAAATCATGGAAGCCCTGCGATGTCACCGGACTCAACACCTCTCCGTTGAGCGCGTGTTTCCCGGGGTTTTGGACGGAGACTGGCAACTTTTGCGGACAACGGAATTTTATCAGTCCGCCGGAAAGGCAAACGTCATATCGTCAACGGAGTTGATATAAATATAAAACGATCGCGGGTTTTCAGCCGCGATCGTCTCAAACGGGATCAGGAAAAATAGCGGATAATTTCGCCGACTGCTTCCTGGTCCCAAATGGTTTTCCCGTATTCTTGAAGGACATGTTCGGTCACAGTGGAAGCTTCTCCGAACTCGGACAGAACAGCGATCCCCTGTTGCAAGGTCTCGGTTTCCATATCGGTGTCGAGGACCAGAAAGTACCGGTCACGATAGGCGTACACCCTGCCGGCGTTGCCCATCAGAGGCTGTACATCCCTTGCAGCCTGCACCAGATACTCGAAATCCTGAAACTGAAAAATAACTTGGTCGCTCTCTTCCAAAGTTACTTCCAATTCGTACATATCATCCCCATCCAGCTCATCCAAGTCGCTGGGGGAAGGCGTTCTGCCCCGCGTGACAACGACCACCATTCCCTGCGCCGGCAGAGCAAAGACCTCCACGGCCACGGGGCCGGAAATTTCAAAACCAAGCTCCTGATAAGCCTGATCCATCATATCGTTAAACAGCTCATGTACTTTCGGGATGTCCCGCCACATGTCCTCTTTTTCGATTCCCCGCTCCATCAAATCGTCCATGGATAAGTAAAAGCGGATTTTGTCTCGGCTGAGTCGCTCGACACGCATGGTTTACCCTCCCTCGCTGGAGACCCGCACAATACAACGTATGAGGGTGAGGCATCGATCGTTACGCGGTCAGGTCCCCTTTTCTTTGTCTTCTCCCACTTCATCATACACAAACTTCCCGTTCCGTGCATCTCTCCATCATCAGGGGCACAGAGGTTATATAAAAAAAGAACCCTGGGCTTTCCAGCCGGATTCCCGTTTCATTCATCCCCCTGTGAAAGTGGCAAAATCCCCATCAGGTTTCCTCCCGTAACGGAGATGGTGGCGGCGGAGGGTCTCGAACCCCCAACCTTACGGGTATGAACCGTACGCTCTAACCAGTTGAGCCACGCCGCCACAAAAATAGATGGCGGAGAGAGCGGGATTCGAACCCGCGCGGGGCCAAACGGCCCCCTAACGGTTTAGCAAACCGTCCCCTTCGGCCACTTGGGTATCTCTCCGTCTGTCAAAAACATGGCGGAGAGGGAGGGATTCGAACCCTCGAGACGGTGGTAACCGCCTACACGATTTCCAATCGTGCTCCTTCGGCCTCTCGGACACCTCTCCGCAGAAGAGACACTTTAGGATTTTATTACAGAATCCCAGGCTTGTCAAGGGGGGGCTTCGGTTTCAGTCAGCCTGCCCGACTTTTTCGGGGTTGTTCAATCGCCTTCTGTTTTTTCCTCCAGTCCCGGATCTCCCGGAACGCAAAAAACATCACCGTCGCCGCTCCCGTCAGGGGAAGCTCCACCGAAAGATAAAGGGCCGCCGACAGAACCAGGGGCAGGGGGAGCAAAAATTTCAGACGGGACAGGGACTTCCGGGGCAACGGAAGGTACAGCCAGCGCGAGACCGCCTTCCTTCCCGCCTTGACTGACTGCCACGCAGCCACGACCGACAGTCCCAGGGCAATCAGGAAGTTCAGATTGAAATATCGCCAAATCGCGGGGGCCTCCATCGGGAGGTCCGGAAAAGACAGCACAGCCAAAGCCGACGCCACCCACCCGAAGGCCGTCCGAATCAGGATCCCGGTCAGAGCCAACCCCCTCCTTTCATTACAATATATCCCCCACCCCTTGTCCACATGCTTACCGGACTTTTCCGAAGCGAAGCAACAGCCCGAGAACCAGATTCAGCGTAAAGTGGGCCATCGTCGCGGGAACCAGGCTGCCACTGACTTCCGTGACCCATCCGAGAAACAAACTCACCGCGAACAACAGCGCGGTCATCAGCCAACTTCTCAGATAACGGAAGTGGATCAGGGTAAAAAGAAGGCTGGTTAAAAGGATTCCCAACCAATACTGAAGAGCCCCCCGAAACAACATCTCTTCCGACACCGCCACCCCGGCCGAGACCCACACGATGCCCCCTGGCGACATCTTCCCAAACAAGAGCTTGTTCAACCCACCGTCATCCAGCCATTTCCGGAGAACGGATCGGTACAGAAACAGATCCGCCGCCACCACCGTCAGCCCGGCCGCCAGACCTGCGAACCACATATCCCAACCCGCCGGCATCCATAATTCCCAACCGAGACGACCCTGATAGGCCAGCAGACCCAAAGCCGCCAATGTCACCAGAACCTGAGTGAGACAAAGGTTCCAAAACAACAGCCTTTCATCCCGTGAGTCCACCGGTTTCCCCCTTTTCCGCATTCATGCTCTCCCGCTCCCCTTCTTTACAAACCGCGAAAACCGTTCTACAATGTCTGGGTGGGAGGCCAACGGGACTTATTATATGGAAGGGGATTTTCATGCGCACTTGGGTTGACAAAGACACTTGTATCGCCTGTGGGGCATGCGGGGCAGCGGCCCCCGATGTATACGACTACGACGAGGACGGGATCGCCTACGTGATTCTCGACGACAATACGGGAACCGCCGAAGTTCCCGAAGAATTGCATGAAGATGTTCACGATGCCATGGAAGGTTGCCCCACGGATTCGATCAAAGTGGAAGAATAATCATAGATTCCCAAAAGAAGGCTGCCGGAACACCGGACAGCCTTCTTTATTTTCCCTCCAGATGAAGCATGACTTCCGCCAGCCCCCCGTCCACATGGACGACATTTCGGAAACCGAGGCCGTACAAAACATTCACAGCGTGGACACTGCGCACCCCGTGAGCACAGAACACATAGATTTTCCGCTTTGGATCCAACCGGTCCAGCGCCCGGGGAAGGGTTTGAAGGGGGATCAGCCGGGCCCCCTCCAAGTGGTACACCTCCCATTCCTCCGGCTCCCGAACATCCACGAGCTGAGCGTCACCCAGTTTTCTCCGGCGATACCGCTCCGCAAAGACCCGGGCTCCGATCCGATGCTCCGATTCTTCTTCCGACATAAATCCCTCTCCGTTTCTCCGTGTGTGACTTCCCCCATTTTAACACAGAATTGATTCCGCTAAAAAAAGAGAATACAATGGAGAATGGAACCTGAAAGGTCATTACATATATCGGAGAGCCAAGGAGGTAGTGACAGATGGCGCAAAACGAACTGGTTGTGGACGCCTTTATCGAAATTCCCACCGGAAGCCAGAACAAATACGAGTATGACAAGAAAGAAGGGGTATTTCGGCTGGACCGGGTGCTTTACTCCCCGATGCATTATCCCACCGAATACGGCTACCTGGAAAAAACCCTGGCGGAAGACGGGGACCCTCTTGATATCTTGGTACTGACCACCTTTCCCACCTTTCCGGGTTGCGTCATCGAAACCCGTGTCATCGGCGTTCTTCTGATGTCCGACGACAAAGGAAAAGATGAAAAACTCCTGGGCGTCCCTGTGGAAGATCCCCGCTGGAACGGCGTGAAGTCCTTGGAGGATGTGCCGGCTCACACCCTGAAAGAAATCGAACACTTCTTCCAGGTCTACAAAGACCTCGAAAACAAAGAAACCCGGATTGAAGGCTGGAAGGGCATTGAAGTGGCTCGCGAACTGTATGAAGCCAGCTTGAAACGTTACAACGGCTGAACGGAAATTCAGCCGCGCTTTCGGGTCGCCACCGAAAAAAACAACCCCGGATCCCCTCTGGTTGGGCCGGGGTTGTTTGTTGTGCTGAAAGGGCTTTTCTCATGATTCCTCCGTCCTTTTGAGGAGGCCCAGATGGCGGGACAGCTCGTAATGGAGTGTGCGCGTTTCCGTTTCAAAGCGGAGAGCCACCTTCCGACCGGGAGCCGTTCCATCGAGAGGGATGATCCCGGTCACCCGCCCTTCTCCCCAGCGGGTGTGTATCAGTTCGTCGCCGATCCTGACCGGCTCCTTTCGGTGACGCAACTGAGGCTGTTCCGGGTTCGGGCGGTTCCGGGGGATTTGTGAAGGCTCCGTTCTTTCGGGGGGCGGTTCTCCTCCCCGGTAACCCAGTTCCTTCAGGAACGGGGAAGGTCCAACCCGTCTGCCTTGTCGAGTCTGACTGACAGACAGGTGCAGTTCCCGGCGTGCCCTCGTCATCCCGACATAGAGAAGCCGCCTCTCCTCTTCCCATGCCCGGCTTTTCCATTTTTCCGGAACCTGAAGGCTCCGGCGGTGGGGGATCACCATGGCATGGAGCCCGATCAGAAAGACCCGGTCGAATTCCAACCCCTTGGACCGATGAAACGTCATCAGTCGGACCTGCGGATGTTCCGGTTTTTCCCGAACCCGCTGCTCCACGGTTTGAATATGGGAAAGAAGCGAGGCGGCGTCGGGGTGCCTCCGAACCGCCACGGAAAGTTCCTCCACCGGTTCCCTCAGGCTCGCCGGATCTTGGCCGAGATCCCGGGCCATGGAGGAGAGGAAATCGTCGTACCCGATGTTCCGCCGGATCCGCTCCACCGCCTCGGTCAAAGAAAGTTCCCGAAGCATGGCGACTTCCCGAACCATCCGTGACAGGTGTTTTTTTTGATACCCTTCCAGTCCTTCCAGTTCCGGCAGGCATTCCAGAAGGGACCGGCCGGTCTTCCGGGAGAGAAACCACAAACCGTCCATCCATTCATCCCCGAACAGGTACCGTTTCGGCCGGTTGATCACCCGGACAAGGGCATCCAGGTCATCGGGATTTTCCGCCAGCTTCAAGTAACTGAGCACGTCGACCACCTGCCAGCGCCGATAAAAGGCGGCATCCCCGGCAGCTACGCTGAAGGGGACGTTCTCCTGTACCAGGGCGTCGATCATGGCGCGTGCCTGAGTGGAGGTCCGATACAGCACCGCGGTCTCCTTCCCGTCCCGCAACGCTTCCAGGATGCAGCGGGCCTCCTCTTCTTCGTCGGCAGGTTCCATCCAAACGGGGGACTCCGATCCCCGCACCCCGACCCCTGTGAGCTCTTTCGGTTGGCGATGTCGGTTGTGGGCAATCAGGTGCTGTCCCGCCCGGATGATTTCCTCCGTCGACCGGTAGTTCGTCTTCAGGACGATCCGGCGGGCATCGGGAAACGAACGGACCAGCTCCAGCATGTAGCCGGGATCGCTCCCCCGAAACCCGTAAATGGACTGATCATCGTCTCCCACCACGAAAAGCCGGCCTTCCGGGGGGAGGAGAAGACGGATGCATTCCCACTGAACCCGGTTGATGTCCTGGAATTCATCGACCAAAATATGTAAGTATCGATTCCGGAACGAATGGGATCCCGGTCGCCGCAAAAGTCGGTAAAACTGAATCAAAATATCGTCGTAATCCCACACCCGCCGATCTTCCTTCAGACGCTCGTAGGCATGGAACAAGTCCCGAAACGCGATGTTCTTCTCCTTCCGGACGTTCATCCGCTCCGGCAACATCAGATGGTTCTTGCAATATCCGATCTGTCCGAGAAAGCCGGAAACCGCATCTTCATCCCACGGCCGCTTTTTTTCCGCCAACAGTTCCCGCAACATGCCGGCCTGCTCCCCTTCCCCGATGAGTCGGGGAACCGGAATTCCTGACTCACGGAGGAGGCGGAGAAAGACGGAGTGAAATGTTCCGATGGTCAGGTCGCGGGCCGCGGCGGTATGAAAGGCCAGTCTCTCTTTCATTTCCCGAGCCGCCGCCCGGGTGAAGGTCACCACCAGAATCCGCCCGCCTGTCACCCCCTGCTGAAGAAGCCAGGCCGCCCGGCTCGTCAACACCGTGGTTTTCCCGCTTCCAGGGCCCGCGAAAACCGCCACGGCCTTCCCTTCCGCGGTAACCGCCTCCCGCTGCTCCCGGTTGAGACGGGATAAATCCACGTCCTTCACCGTTGGCATCCACACCCTCCTTTCTCCCCTCGATCCCGGTTTCGGCACATGGCCATGGTATCACAACCGGTTGATCTTTTGGACTTGTTTTTGGATTCCACCTGTTGACACTCTTGCTTCACCGTGTTAGAGTAATTACATCTTTTGCGGAAATACTCCTAAATCACGGACAATGACGGAGCCAAGTTGCGGAAAAAAGGAACTGCAGAGAACCGATGGTCGCTGCGAATCGGTGTTCCTGCCGTGACGGAGCACTCCCGAGTCATCCGGCTGAACCCTGAAGTAGGCCGGATCGGCGGACCGTTATCCCCCGGGTCGATTCGACCCGTTGAGGCCCCGAACCGTGAGGTCGGGGTAAATGAGGGTGGCAACACGGCCTTTCGTCCCTCGCTGTCTTGGCGGCAGTGTGCGGATGAAAGGCCTTTCTTCATAGGAAGAGGAGAAAAGGAGGACAGAAACCATGCTAAAAGACAAATACCGTCTTCAGATCCCGGGGCCGACCCCCATCCCGCCCCGGGTGCAGCTCGCCATGTCCCGCCCGATGATCGGTCACCGTGATCCCGACTGTTCCCGACTGGTTCGGGAAGTCAGCCGCCGCCTCGGTCCCGTCTTCGGCACCCAAAACCCCGTTCTGCTCTTGACGGGAAGCGGCACCTCCGCCCTGGAAGCGGCCGCCGCCAATCTTCTTGCCGAGGGAGAAGAAGCAGCGGTGGTGGTCACCGGCGCCTTCGGCGACCGCTTCGCCAACATCTTGAATTCCATGCGGGTGAAGGTTCACCGGTTGGATGTCGAATGGGGAAAGGCCTGCCATCCGGAGCAACTGGACGCATTTCTGGAACAACATCCCCGGGTGAAAGCCGTCTTCCTCACGTTTTGCGAAACGTCGACCGGCGTGCTCAACCCCATCCGCGAATTGGTCGGGCGGGTGCGGGAACGGACACAGGCGCTCACCGTCGTGGACGGGGTCAGTTGCGTGGGTGGCGTCCCCGCCGAAGCCGACAGATGGGGGATCGATATCCTCGTAGCCGGCTCGCAAAAAGCCCTTATGCTCCCTCCCGGACTCGCCTTCGCGGCGGTGAGCGACCGGGCCTGGAATGCGATGGAAACCAATCCGCACCCCCGCTTCTACCTGGACCTTTCCAACTATCGAAAGAGCCTGGAGAAGGACACCACCCCCAACACGCCGGCGGTTTCCCTGTTGTTCGGTCTGAAAGAAGTTCTCGACATGCTGGATGAAGAAGGGATGGAAACCGTCTTTTCCCGTCACCGTCTGATGATGGAAATGACCCGGGCCGGCATCCGGGCTCTCGACCTGGAACTCCTGACCGAAGACCGGGATGCCTCTCCCACCGTGACCGCCGTGAAGGGCGGAAAGACCTGGTCCTCCGAAGACCTCCGGAAAGAATTGCGCCGTCTGGGTCTTCGGGTCGCCGGCGGACAACAGCACCTGAAGGGAAAGATCTTCCGGATCGGACACATGGGCTACGCCGATCCCTTGGATGTGCTGACCACCCTGTCGGCATTGGAAGTGGCGCTGGCCCGCATCGGTGCTCCGGTGGAGACCGGAGCCGGAACCCAAGCAGCGGAGGAGGAATGGATTCGTGTTTCGCGTGCTGATCACCGATCCGTTAAGCAGACAGGGAACTGAACAATTGTTAAATGCCCCGGATGTGGAAGTGGTCCAAAAAACGGATCTGAAAAAAGAAGAACTGCTGGTTGAAGTCGCCGACGCCGATGCCTTGATCGTCCGCAGTCAGACCCAGGTGACTGCGGATGTGATCCAGGCGGCCCGCAAGCTGAAAGCGATCGGCCGGGCCGGAGTCGGCGTGGACAACATCGATGTCCCCGCTGCCACAGCCCGCGGGATCGTCGTGGTCAACGCCCCCGACGGCAACACGATCTCCACCGCGGAGCATACCTTTGCCATGCTGATCTCCCTCGCCCGGAACATTCCTCAAAGCTACCAGTCGATCATCCGGGGAGAATGGAAACGAAAAGACTACGTCGGCGTGGAGCTGAACAACAAAACCCTGGGCATCCTCGGTCTCGGCCGAATCGGGGCAGAGCTGGCCAAGCGGGCCCGGGCATTCCACATGAACGTGGTGGCCTTTGATCCCTACCTGACCGAAGAACGGGCGGAGAAGGTCGGGGTCCGTAAAGCCACCATGGACGAAGTGATCCGCAGCTCCGACTTCATCACGGTCCATACCCCGCTCACCAAGGAAACGCGGCACCTGATCGATGCCGGCGCTTTCGCCCGAATGAAGGACGGAGTTCGCGTGCTCAACTGCGCCCGGGGAGGAATCATTGACGAAAGGGCGCTCTATGACGCCATCCAAACCGGAAAAGTCGCCGGGGCCGCCCTCGATGTATTCGAGACGGAACCGCCGGGTCAACACCCGCTCTTCTCGCTGCCCCAGGTGATCGCCACCCCTCACCTGGGCGCTTCCACCCGGGAAGCCCAGCAGAATGTAGCCGTGGACGTATCCGAAGAAATTCTTCATATCCTGAGAGATGAACCCTTTAAAAACGCGGTCAATCTCCCGTCCATTCCGGCGGAACTCCAGGAAAAGCTGCGCCCCTATCAAACACTGGCGGAAAAACTGGGCCGGTTCGCCATTCAGACGGCCGAGGGAGCTTTGGAAGAGATCACAATCACCGTTTCCGGCGAGCTGACCGAAATGGATACCGCCCCCCTCAGCCGGATCATCCTCAAGGGCGCTCTTTCCCACTACCTGTCCGACGTCAACTATGTCAGCGCCCCCTATCTGGCACGGGAACGGGGCGTGAAAGTGACCGAACAGAAAGTCTCCCGCAGTCACGGCTTCACCCACCTGATCCATGTGGGAATCCGGACCGACGCGAAAGAGACCCTGGTCTCCGGCACTCTGTTGAACGGCCTGGGACCCCGGATCGTCAAAATCGACCAATATTCGGTGGATGTCCAGCCCGACGGTCATCTGCTCCTGATCCATCACCACGACCGCCCTGGCGCCATCGGCCGGGTGGGCACCATTCTGGGCAACCACGATGTCAATATCGCCACCATGCAGGTGGGACGGAAAGATATCGGCGGCCGGGCCATCATGATGCTCCATGTGGACAAACCGATCTCCGAGGAATTGCTGAAAACCTTGGAGGAACTGGACGAAATCCAAAATGTGACGGCGATCGATCTGTAAACGCCGCCTGCCGGCCTCACCGGTGGATTTTTCATCACGGGACCGAAGGTTGACCCCCGGCCTTTTCGGGTAAAGTGACAGGGGAAGTTTGCATATCAAAGGAGGTTGGTTCATGGCGGATCTGAAGGGAAAAACGGCCATTGTCACCGGAGCCAGCAAAGGACTGGGCGCCGCTGTGGCCCGGCGTTTTGCCGAGGGCGGAGCCAAGGTGGCCATCGGGGCCCGAAGCGGGGATAAGCTGGAAGCGTTGGCGAAAGAATACCCCGGTCACATCCTCCCCGTTCCCTGTGACATCACCCAGGCCGATCAAGTGAAAGAGCTGGTGGATCGATCCGTCGACCGGTTCGGACGCCTGGACATTTTGGTGAACAATGCCGGAGTGGGGCGGTTCGACCCTGTCCGGGACCTGTCGGTGGAGGACTGGGACCGGATGATGGACGTCAACCTGAGGGGCGCCTTCCTCGCCTCCAAATACGCCATCCCCCACTTGGTAAAGACCAAAGGGCACATCGTCAACGTCTCCAGTGTCGCCGGAACCGTGACTTTTCCCGGCGGAGGTGGATACTGCGCCTCCAAATTTGGAATGATGGCCCTGGCCGACGTTCTGACCCAGGAGTTGAAAAAAGATGAAGTCAAGGTGAACACCATCTGTCCCGGCTCCATCCAAACGGAATTCTTCGAGAATCCCAAATCCTACGCCCTTACCGCGGAACAGGTGACCCAGGCCATCTGGAACATGGTCACGGCCCCCGAAGGTGTCATCTACAACCAAGTGATCCTCCGGCCCCAAGTCCCGCCCGGGATGCAGAAATAAATAACAAAGCGTCTCCCTCTCCCGGGAGACGCTTATTTCATTCCGGTTCCTGCCGGTCGGCGGGTCCTTCCAGGGGAAGTTGCACCAGGAAGCGGGTGCCTTCCCCTTCTTTACTTTTGGCGGTGACGGAACCGTTGTGAGCTTCCACAATGTGGCGGACAATCGCAAGTCCCAGCCCGGTTCCGCTCTGGCCCCGGGTGCGGGCTTTGTCCGCCTTGTAGAACCGCTCGAAGATGAAGGGAAGGTCTTCTTCAGGAATCCCACTGCCGGTATCCTCCACGGTCAGCAGCACCGATTGATCCCCCGGGGCTGCTGAGATCATCACTCGACCCCCTTCCGGGGTGTGCCGGATCGCGTTGTCCGTCAGGTTGGTCAGCACCTGTTCCACTTTGTCTTCGTCCCACCAGGCGCTGTCCAGGTCGTCGGAAATATCGAGAACCATCTCCACCCCCTGTTCCCGGGCGATGGCATGAAATTTACGTCCCACCCGGCGAACCAGTTCGGCAATGTTCACCCGCGCGGGTTCGAGACGGATGTGTCCTGCTTCCATCCGGGCCAGGTCCAACAGTTCCCGGACCAGTCGGCCCATCCGGAGGGATTCATCATGAATGACCCGGGCCAATTCCCGCTGGTCTTCCGGAGAGGAGGCGATATCATCCACCAAGGCCTCCGAGTATCCCTGCAGCATGGACAGCGGTGTCCGCAGTTCATGGGAAACATTGGCCACGAAGTCCTTGCGCAGTTTGTCCATCCGGCGTTCTTCGGTCACATCCCGGAGGACGGCCACCGCTCCCCGCACCTGATTCCGGGCGTAAAGGGGAGCCATGACCAGAGCCCAGGTGCGACCGTGGACGTTGATGTCACCGAACACCTCTTTCTCCTCTTTCAACACTTGAGGGAGATACCGGTCCAGCTGGGGAGGGAGATCCGGGTCGCCCTCTTCTTCCCGCCACTCTTTCAGCAATTTTTCCGCGGGAGGGTTGGTGACGATCACCTGCCCTTCGGCGTTCATGGTGATCACTCCGTCGGCCATGCTCCGGAGGATGCTGGCCAGCTGTTCTTTTTCCTGGGAAAGGGCGTGGACCGACCCCTCCAACTGGGCGGCCATCCGATTGAAGGCTGCGGACAGATCACCGATTTCATCCCGTTCATGGGAGCGGACGGGGACCCGTGCAGAAAACTGACCCTTCGCCATCCGTTCGGCTGCCCGTTTCATCTGGATCAGGGGTTGGGTAATCCGTGTCGACAGGAAGAAAGCAAAAATCGTCGTCAGAAAGATACCGATGAGGGCCGAGAAAAAGATCAGCTTTTTGATTTCCTTTTCGGAGAGCTGCCCCTGAGTCCGATACATCACCACCGCTCCGGTGACTTTTTCCCCTTTTTGGATGGGAAGGGCCACCATCATCACTTCATCCTTGAACAGGGGAAAGGACGCTTTCCCCTCATCCTCCACAATCACCCGGGTTCGGAGGGACTGGGGGGTGCCCTGGAAGACCCGTTTCATCTCCGTTTGTTCCAGAATATCCTGCCAGGGAATATCGGGAACGTTGGGGGAAGTCCCCATCGGCTTAACCGAGCCGTCGGGTCCCAGCACGATGGTATAGGTTTCATACAGTTCCGCCACCTTTAAAACCGAGCGGAGGTATTCCGCCCGGTCCTTGCTTTCCGGCTGCTCCAGGACTTCCCGGACCTGGCCGGCCAGCTCTTTCATATTGTCCAGTTCCGCCTGATAATAGGCCGAGATGATCTGATCCATCAAAAACAGGCTCAGCACCAGCAACACGAGGGTGACCAAACCGATGATCGTCAACCACAGCTTGCCGACGACACTCCGCCAGATCACTCTTTCGGCACCTCGAGTTTGTAACCCACTCCCCATACGGTATGGATCATCGCCGCCGCTTTCGGGGAAGCCCGGTTCAGTTTTTCCCGGAGCCGTTTGATGTGGGTGTCCACCGTGCGCAGATCCCCGAAGAACTCGTAGTTCCATACGTCCTTCAGAAGTTGCTCCCGGGTGAACACCTTATCCGGAGAAGAGGCCAAGTAATAAAGGAGTTCGTATTCCTTGGGCGTGAGTGACACTTCCACCCCTCCGGCCCTCACTTCATGGGCATCGTGATCGATGGTGAGGTCGGGAAAAACAATCACGTTGTGGGTATCCGTCTCCGTCGACAAAAACGCCGTGGCGGACGCCCGCCTCAGAACCGCCTTCACCCGGTGAACCAGTTCCCGGGGGCTGAAAGGTTTGGTGACATAATCGTCCGTTCCGGCTTCAAAGCCTTCCACCCGATTTCCTTCTTCCCCCCGGGCCGTCAGCATAATCACCGGAGTGGCCTTGTGGTTGCGGATCTCCCGGCATACATCCAAGCCGTCCATGCCTGGAAGCATCAAATCCAAAAGAATGAGATCATAGTCCTCTTCCATCGCTTTTCTCAACGCGATATCGCCGTCTTCCGCTTCGTCGATCTCGTAACCTTCCCGTTCCAGATACATTCGGAGCAGGCGGCGAATCCGGGCTTCGTCATCCACAACCAGGATTCGTTCCTGTTTTTCCACGCGATTCACCTCTCTGGCGAAACCGAAGATGGGTAGTCCTTACCTATATCATACCATATTCTGCATGGTTCTTAATCACGCGTACATCACGCGTACGAATGCAGACCCGCAATCACGAGGTTGATGGCGATCAGGTTGATGAGGATCACCACGAAACCGCCCACCGCCATCCAGGAAGATTTCAGACCGTGCCATCCACGGGAGAGCCTGAGATGGAGATAAGCGCTGTAGAACAGCCAGGTGATGAGCGCCCAGGTCTCTTTGGGGTCCCAACCCCAGAAACGGCCCCAGGCTTCATGGGCCCAGATCATGGCAAAGATCAGCCCGCCCAGGGTGAAAATGGGATATCCGATGGCGATGGCCCGGTAGCTGATCTCATCCACCGTTTCCAGATGGAGGGATTTCACCAACGGGTGGAGGATTTCATACACCCGTTTACGGAGGATCCCCCGAAGGAGCCCATACAGAAGAAGGCCGGATAAAACGGACCAAATGACCGAGTTCAGCTTCTTGGCCGCCTCCTCCCCTTTCATCCAGGAGGGGGCTTCCATGAGAGGTTCTTTCCACCCGAGAAAAGAATCCGCTTGCAGAGTGACTCCTTCATGAGGCCCCACGAACGCGGGCATCCGGTATTCCTGTACCACCATCCGTCCTTCAAAATTATGCTGGAAGGCGGCCTGGTAATCCATGGCTCCAAAGATGAAGGAGCTCAGGACAAAACCGACCACCATCAAGATGATGGCCAGGATCACTTCCAGCCAGGTGGCGGTGGCCGAATGCGGGTTTTCCCCGACCCAGCGGATCAGATAGATCAATCCGGCCACAAACCCGACGGCAAGGGCCCCTTCCCCCAGCGCCACGGTGGTGACATGGATATGAAGCCAGTAACTTTGCAGGGCCGGAATCAATGGCTCCACATCGCGGGGAAAAACCGAAGCATAAGCCAGCATGATCACGCCCAGGGGCATGACGAAGGCCCCCAGCGTGATCGTCCGGTAGATCAAATAAAGGATGATGAAGGAGGAAACGATCGCAAAGCACAAAAATGCCGTGAACTCAAACAGGTTGCTGGTGAAATGCCCTCCCACCAGCACCCGGCTCACGATAAACAGCACGTGAAGCGCCACCCCTCCGATTGCCAGAGCGATCCCCCGGCGTCCCCAGAGACGGGTGTGCACTTCTTTACCCGCACGGGATCCCTTCCCGGTCACCGCCATCACAAAGGCGACAGTGGACAAGAGGTAAAAGAAAAAGGTGGCCAGGAGGGAATATTCCATGACCTTGATCATATTGATCCTCCTAACGTTTCTCCAGACTGAAGGAAAGTGGCAGCTCCGCCTTTTCGGCAGCCTGCTCCAGCTCTCTTCTCAAGCCGAACCAGTTCTTGTTGGTATGAGCACCGATGTAAAGGTTTCCTTCCTTCCAGCGGACCCAGACCCTGCGATGGTGCCAGAAAAAGCCCATCACGAGCCCGATCATGGAAATGATCCCGCCCAGAAAGATCACCGGCAGGCTTTTGTCGATGCGAACCATCAACCCGGAGACATTGACCGTTTCCAGTTTTTTCAGCTCCATCTCATACCGGTTTTCCCGGTTGATGTCATCCAGGTTGGCTCCCGAGATCAACCACGACTTTTCGGGTTGTTTGAGTCCGGGGGCATCCACCGAGAAGATGAAGGCGGGCCGGTTGGGGTTTTCGGACTTGGTCGCGGGCCGGTTCCCTTCCATCACAAAGTCGGGAAAGTAATTCAAAATGTTGACCTTCACCCCGCCGTTCAGTTTGTACTCCGGTTTGGGGTCGAAGAGATCCACCCGGATCGTGTCCACCACCCGGTCTTTCTTCTTGTCCTTCACGTTGAGAAGGATGGCCCGGGTTTCGGTGTTGAAGTCGGCCTGAAACAGTTGGAGATCTTCGTGTTCCAGGGGGTGGTTGACCCTGATGGACCCCCGGGTAACCTCCTTCAACGTTCCGGTTTCCCTGTCCTTTTCATAGAGTACTGCCCGCGTTTCGTACTTTTTCACCACAGGCTGACGGTTCTCCGAGGACGGGGGCATTTCCCCGGGATCGTACAGTTCCATGGAGGCCTTCTCGTTTTTGACGTAGTAGTTCAATCCGGGAAGCTTTTCGGTCTCCCCCTCCCGGACGAACACCGATTCGTCCAGATACCAGCCCGGAATCAGGTGACGCATCAGCACACCGAAAAGAAAAAGGATCAGACCGATATGATTGATGTAAGGCCCCCAACGGCTGAAACGCCCTTTCTCCGCCAGGATGGAATCCCCTTCCCGGCGAATGCGGTATTGCTTCGCACTCAGATTCTCCGCCAGGCGATCCAGGAGGGCCTCCTTTTCTCCAACGGAAACCGGTTCCGTCCGGGTCACCCGCTGGCGTGTGATGAAGACCGGGCTTTTGGTTACTTTTTGGTTCTTCAACGCATGGTACAGGGGAACCACCCGGTCCAGACTGCAAACCACCAGCGAAATGCCGATGGCAGCCAATAGCGCAATATACACCGGCGACTCGTAAAGGTTTGACAGACCGAAACGGTAAAATAAGTCCCCCCAAACACCGTACTTCTGAGCATAATAAATTTCCGGCCGGTTGGAAGGAATGGATTGTTCCTGGGGAAGAAGCGTGCCCAAAATGGAGATCACCAGCGTGATCAGGATCATCCATATGGCGACTTTCACCGAGGAAAAGAAATTCCATACCCGGTCAAACAGGGTGGTGTTCCGCGTCTGGGAACGCCGGGCCCTTCCCTCGTAACGCATCTCCAAAGGTGGGTCGGAGCGGCCGCTTTCGTCCAGGGGCTTCCCGCAGTACTCGCATAAAACCGTACCCACGGGGTTATTGTGTCCGCAATCGCATTTGGTATTTTCCATCGTTTCACCCCCGTCTCGGTAACCGACTCCAGCAAGGTTCCGTCTTGGCTGTAAGAGGCGCAATCTCTTCGTTCTATTATAACGCCACGGTCCACGCCCGTCAGAGCCGCTGTATGAAGATTGTTTGAAAGGTGGGGAGAATCAGCGTGGGAAAAGCTTCTTCAGCCGGACGACTTCCTCCGCGGTCAACTCCCGGTATTGTCCCGGTTTCAATCGTTCCAACGTCAGAAAGGCCAGCCGGATTCGGGTGAGCTGGATCACCGGATGACCCACCGCCTCGCACATGCGTCGGACCTGGCGGTTGCGCCCTTCATGAAGGATCAATTCCAGGAGGGCCTGTCCACGGAAAATCCGGACGAGCCTCGCCTTGGCGGGAGCGGTCCGGCCGTCGGAGAGCATGACGCCTTTCCTCAACTGTTCCAAGGCTTCGGACCCGGGAACCCCTTTCACCCGGGCCCGGTACACTTTATCCACCTCATGCCGGGGATGGGCCAGACGGTTGGCCATGTCCCCGTCATTGGTCAAAAGCAACACCCCCCCGGTGTCGTAATCGAGACGCCCCACCGGATAAACCCGCTCCTTTACTTCCCGGAAATAATCCGCCACCGTGGGCCTTCCTTGGGGGTCGGACATGCTGGTGATCACCCCTTGGGGTTTATGGAAAAGGAAATACCGTTTTCGCTCGGGATGCACAGAGCGGCCTTCCACCTCGATCCGGTCCCAATCCGGATCCACCTTGAAACCCAGCTCCGTCACGGTCTCCCCGTTCACGCGAACCTTTCCTGTCCGGATCAGATCCTCGCATTTGCGTCGGGAGGCCACACCCGCCCGGGCCATCACTTTTTGCAACCGTTCCATGTTTTCACCTCATTGACATCTTATCCATCCGGCGCTGGCGATACAAGCAGCGGACCCGATTCTTCACCAAAAAGAAAAACCCCCGGCGGCGAACGAGAGACCGGGAGCGGAGCGACCCAGGCAAGACTAGAAGCGTTGTGATTGAATGTTCGTTTCGAGAAATGGGGAAGCGTTTACCCAAAATAGCGACTTTGCTGTTCTGCCCGGCGGAGAATCAGCCCGCAAGGGCGTTCAGGGGCAAAAGCTTCTCTGTGTTGCATCCGAAGGCATTTGCCCCTGCCCGCAGCAGGATGATTCGGAGCGGACAGTGTCTCCATCTCAGCAGGACAGCATAGCGAGACCGGGGAGCGAAGCGACCCCAGGCGAGACTTGTGCTCTGTGAGTGCATAGCGAAACCGGGGAGCGAAGCGACCCAGGCGAGTCTTGTGCTCTGTGTATGCAGCCGGAGCGGTTTTGGGTAAATGCTGCCGCTCACTTTTTCACAACGCTTCTAGTACTGCTTTGAGATTTATAGCTAAGTCGCAAAAAGTTGTCGAAGAAAGTCGGAAGAACAGGTGAGGACCAAGATCACCATTCGCTGAACCCGCTGCAACCTCCAGCGCCAAGC
>NZ_QBKR01000009.1 GCF_003054245.1 Melghirimyces profundicolus | reverse complement strand
CGGTCTCGCTATGCACTCACAGAGCACAAGTCTCGCCTGGGTCGCTTCTCTCCCCGGTCTCGCTATGCACTCACAGAGCACAAGTCTCGCCTGGGATCGCTACGCTCCCCGGTCCCGCTATTCAGTCCTGC
Organism: Melghirimyces profundicolus; assembly: GCF_003054245.1. Lineage (GTDB taxonomy): Bacteria > Bacillota > Bacilli > Thermoactinomycetales > DSM-45169 > Melghirimyces > Melghirimyces profundicolus. The sequence continues at coordinate 121,941 of NZ_QBKR01000009.1, read as the reverse complement.
AGGGATATTTTGGGCAAACGCTTCCCCTTTTCTCGAAACGACCCTCCCAACGCTTTAAGGTCCCGAGAAACACCGGAAGTTTTTATTATAGCCACAACACCTCATCCCGAGGTGTTTTTTTGTAACCATTGACACAACCGGTTTCAACAATCATTGACGAAAAAAGCATACCCTCCACCCGAAACAGGAAGAATATACGAATACCTTCCTCCTTATTCCAATGTAACCCTTTACGAAACCCCTTACATCCTGGCACGGGTTTTGCTAAGATTAGAAAATGCAACGGAACCTAAATGCTTTCATCATCCATATGCACTGATCTGATGGGAGGTTTTCGTGTGTTCAAGAAAAGCTTCGGCGTGCTCCAGCGGGTGGGCCGTTCACTGATGCTGCCCGTGGCGCTGCTGCCCGCGGCGGGTTTGCTCCTGGGGCTGGGTCATGAAAACGTTTTGAACTACCCTCTGATGCAACAGGCGGGGCAGGTGATATTTGAAAACCTCGCGCTTCTGTTTGCCATCGGGGTGGCCATCGGACTGGCCGAGAGCGAAGGGACCGCCGGCATTGCGGCGGTCATCGGCTACCTGATCCTGAACACCACCATGGGGATCCTGGCCAAGGATGCCGGACTGGAAACGGTGAAGGTTCTGGGGATCGACACCCTCCAGATGGGGGTCTTCGGCGGGATCATCATGGGGATTGTGGCGGCGGCCCTGTACCGACGATTCCACGATATCGAACTTCCGCAATTCCTCGGATTTTTCGGGGGGCGCCGGTTCGTCCCGATCATCACCGCCGTTACGTCCTTTTTGATGGGGATCGCCTTCTTCTTCATCTGGCCCCCGATCCAGGAGGGAATTGACAAGTTTTCCATCATCGTGACGCAGCAGAACACCACCCTGGCCGCTTTCATCTTCGGGGTGATTGAACGCTCTCTGATTCCCTTCGGGCTGCACCACATCTTTTACTCCCCCTTCTGGTTTGAATTCGGTACGTACACCACGGAGGCGGGGAAAGTGGTCAAAGGGGATCTCAACCGCTTTTTTGCCGGAGACCCGACAGCCGGCACGTTCATGACCGGGAAGTTCCCCTTCATGATCTTCGGTTTGCCGGCGGCGGCTCTGGCCATATATCAGGAGGCCCGTCCCGAACGGAAGAAAGTGGTCGGCGGGATCATGCTTTCCGCGGCGCTCACCTCGTTTTTGACCGGGATCACCGAACCGATCGAGTTTTCCTTCCTGTTCGTGGCCCCGGTGCTCTACGGGATCCACTGCTTGTTCGCCGGTTTTTCCTTCGCCCTGATGGACATCCTGGGCGTTAAAGCGGGACAAACCTTCTCCGGCGGGGTGATCGATTACATCCTGTACTGGAACCTGTCCACCAACTCCTGGATGATCATCCCCGTCGGACTTGGATTCGCTGTTGTCTATTATCTCGGTTTCCGGTTTGCGATCCGGAAATGGAATCTGAAAACCCCCGGCCGGGAAGACGATGACGACGAAGCCGATGAAGCGGTGGACACCAAAGGCGGCGACCTGGCTTACGATGTCCTCGACGCCTTTGGCGGCGGGGACAACATCACCAGCTTGGACGCCTGCATCACCCGCCTCCGGGTTTCGGTGAAAGACGCCGGGCAGGTAGACCAGGACCGCCTGAAGAAACTGGGTGCTTCCGGTGTGCTGATGATGGGTAACAACGTACAGGCCATCTTCGGCACCCAGTCCGACAACCTGAAGGGGCAGATGCAAGACATCATCCGCGGCAAAAAACCCCGCAAAACGGAAAACCCGAAAGCCACCGGGGAAAAAGCCGTAAAAGCCACCGACGGGCGGGAGGAACTGGCCGCTCCGATGTCCGGGAAGATCCTTCCCATCACGGAGGTGCCCGACCAGGTCTTCTCCGGAAAAATGATGGGTGACGGATTCGCCATTGAACCGACGGACGGCACCGTGGTCTCCCCGGTGGACGGCAAGGTGGTCAATGTCTTCCCCACGAAACATGCCATCGGGCTGGAAAGCAAAAACGGCATGGAGGTTCTCGTCCACATCGGGATCGACACGGTCAAGCTGGAAGGCAAAGGCTTTGAACAGTTGGTGGAACAGGATGCCGAAGTGAAGAAAGGACAGGCTCTCCTCAAAGTGGACCTGGACTACATTCGGAAAAACGCTCCCTCCACCGTCACCCCGGTGGTCCTCACCAACCTGGCGGAAGGGGAAAAGGTGAAACTCCTCAAGGAAGGCAACGTCAAACACGGCGAAACGGGAATCCTCGCCGTCACCAACGAATAAGGACCGGAAAAGACCGGCTGCGATGCCGGTCTTTTTTGATATTTTTCGGGCCTCGGACCGACTGAATGATCATTCATGATTGATACTTTGGTTGTATTGTGCCGGACAGTTCCAGAGGGTAAAATAAAATCATCCGATACATCATAACTGCACCTTCCTTAGGGACGTCCGTCAGGGGCGTCCCGTTTTTTTTCGATATAATGAAAGAAACCCCCGACTGAATGGGAAGGAGGGAAAGCGAATGAAGCTCCTGGTGGCGGAACGGGATCCAAAGGAACGGACCGGACTGGAATGGCTGGTGCGCTCGTACCCCATCCCCTTCACGGAAGTGCAGACCGCGGGGGATTTCGGGACGTTGATGGAAACGTTGGTCCGACAGACTCCGTCGGTTTGTTGCGTGGAACTCGACATGATCCCCCGAAAACATTGGGATGCGTTCCGCCGACGGATCCGTGTCTACTCCCGCACCGTGATCGGCATCACGGCGGAGGCCACGTTTGAACGGGCCATGCAGGCCATCGAGCTGCACGCGGCCGACCTGTGGGTGAAGCCCGTTTCCCCGGACCGCATCAAACGATCCCTGAACACCGCTTACCGGGGAGTGGCGGAATCCTCCGGTCGGGAAAAACCCGCTTCCATCTCCCATGCTTCCCCCCTCTCTTATCGTTCCCTTTTTCTGGAGGAAGACCGGGGGACGGGAACCCTTCTTCTCCTTCAACCGGAATCACCGGACGCCATCCCCTCCCTGTACCGTTTTCTGGAGAATTATCCCTTTCAGGACCCGCCCTTCCTCTTTCCCTTGAGCGATGCCGTGGCCGCAGTCTTTTCCCGCCCCCGGCCGGAGGCGGACCATGATAGGTTTCCCCGGGAAGGTTACGCCCTGATCCGCGAATGGTTGAAACGGCACCGCCAGTCCCTCTTTATCGCAGTATGTCCTCCCGGCCGGGAACCCCCCACGCTCCGCGGGCAGTACCGGCTCGCCCGGCAGGCTTTGCCCCTGCGGTTCTACCTGGGGGATCAGCAGGTGTGGACGGTGGAAGAACCCGTCCGATGGACCGAGATCGATCCCTTTCTCACACCGGATGAGCAGCGGCTCTGGGTGGAGATGCTGGAGCAAAACGATCGGGACGGTATCAGGGCATGGGTCCAGGAGGAATTTTACGGCTTGAAGTCTCCCTATCCGGATCCGGGTCTTCTCAGAATCCGCCTGACCAGCCTGCTGGCCCAACTGCGGCGCTTCATGAAGAGCTGGTCCCTCTCTGACGACCCCGCCTTGGAGTCCGATTACCACCGCATCTTCTCGACGGTGCTGTACCATCCTCTCCTCTACCGGATCGTCCAGGAGATGCTGCTGTTTATCTATCGCATCCTGGAGGCGGTCGGGGAGCAATCGGCGCACCGTCACAACGACCCCGTGGAACGGGGGATCCGTTACATGGAACGGGAGTTTCACCGGCCGGAATTGGGACTGGAGGATGTGGCCAGGGAAGCGGGACGAAACCCCTCTTATTTCAGTTATCTCCTCTCCCAAAAGAGACAGATTTCCTTCCGTGACCTCCTCCGCTCCATCCGCATCCGGCACGCCCGCCGCCTGTTGGAGACCACCCCCCTCTCCATACAGGAAATCGCCGCTCGATGCGGCTATCCCCGGACCAACACCTTCAGCCGGGCTTTCAAAAAAGAGACCGGTCACTCTCCACGGGAACACCGGAATCAAAAGAAAAGAGAATAATCCAAAGAAAAGGGAAGTCCTTTTTGAAAGCGCTCCCTTTTTTCATGAGTTTCCCAAAACCATTCTCCATTTTCAAATGGGAAGATTCTGCAAAAAGACCCCTTTCCTCTTCTATACTCAAAGGGAAGAGAAGATCATGAAAGGGAAGGTGACGGGTGATGAAAAACCGTCAGGCGGAACCCCGGACCCTGCGGGCTCCCCGGGGCACACAACGGCAGACCAAGGGGTGGATCCAGGAAGCGGCGCTCCGGATGTTGATGAACAACCTCGACCCGGAGGTTGCCGAACGGCCCGAAGATCTGGTCGTCTACGGGGGGATCGGCAGGGCGGCCCGGAACTGGGACGCTTTTGACGCCATTCTCCGGACGCTGAAGAACCTGGAAGGGGACGAAACGATGTTGGTGCAGTCGGGTAAGCCCGTGGCTGTCTTCAAAACTCATCACGACGCCCCCCGGGTTCTGATCGCCAACTCCAACCTGGTTCCCGCCTGGGCGAACTGGGACCACTTTCACGAACTGGACCGTAAAGGCTTGATGATGTTCGGCCAAATGACGGCGGGAAGCTGGATCTACATCGGCAGCCAGGGAATTGTCCAGGGAACCTATGAAACCTTTGCCGAGTGCGCCCGCCGGCACTTCGGCGGTTCCCTGAAAGGGACGCTGACCGTAACCGCAGGCCTCGGAGGCATGGGCGGGGCCCAGCCGCTGGCGGTCACCCTGAACGGCGGGGTGGTCATCGCCCTGGAAGTGGACCGCACCCGCATCCGGCGGCGCCTGGAGACCCGTTACCTGGACCGGATGGCGGAAAGTCTCGAGGAAGCGGTCAAATCAGCACGGGAAGCCGTGAAAAAAGGAGAACCTCTGTCCATCGGTCTCCTCGGCAACGCGTCGGAACTTCTGCCGGAGATGGTGAAGCAAAACATCATCCCGGACATCGTCACGGACCAGACCTCCGCCCATGATCCCCTCAACGGCTACCTTCCCCGGGGGATCTCCCTGGAGCAGGCGGAGAGAATGCGGAAGGATGACCCGAAACGACTGGTTTCCCTGGCGAAAGAGAGCATGGCCGTCCATGTAAGCGCCATGCTGGAGATGCAAAAACGGGGAGCCGTCGCCTTCGACTACGGAAACAACATCCGGCAGGCGGCCAAAGACGAAGGGGTGGAAAACGCCTTTGACTTCCCGGGCTTCGTACCTGCCTACATCCGTCCCCAGTTCTGCGAAGGAAAAGGTCCCTTCCGCTGGGTGGCCCTCTCCGGCGATCCCGAAGACATCTACAAAACGGATGAAGTGATTCTTCGGGAATTCAGCGAAAACCAACACCTGTGCAACTGGATCCGGATGGCGCAAAAGAAGATCGCCTTCCAGGGCCTTCCCTCCCGGATCTGTTGGCTCGGATACGGCGAACGGGCGCGCTTCGGCAAAATCATCAACGACATGGTGGCCAAAGGGGAGTTGAAAGCCCCCATCGTCATCGGCCGGGACCACCTGGACTCCGGTTCCGTCGCCTCTCCCAACCGGGAGACGGAAGGAATGAAGGACGGAAGCGACGCGGTCGCCGACTGGCCGATCCTGAACGCCCTGATCAACGCCGTCGGCGGCGCCAGCTGGGTCTCCGTTCACCACGGCGGCGGCGTGGGGATGGGTTACTCCATCCACGCCGGAATGGTGATTGTCGCCGACGGAACCGAGGCGGCGGAAAAACGCCTGGAGCGGGTGCTCACCACCGACCCGGGAATGGGGATCGCCCGACATGCCGATGCGGGATACGAACAAGCGATCCGGACCGTCAAAGAAACAGGCGTCCACATCCCGATGCTGGACTGAGTTAAAAGTCTCATATAAAAGTAAAACAGATGACGGACGGGCGTCGTGTATGGTCCATAGCGAGACCGGGAGCGCAGCGACCCGGCGAGACTTGTGCTCTGTGAGTACATAGCGAGACCGGGAGCGCAGCGACCCGGCGAGACTTGTGCTCTGTGAGTACATAGCGAGACCGGGAGCGCAGCGACCCAGGCGAGACTTGTGCTCTGTGAGTACATAGCGAGACCGGGAGCGCAGCGACCCAGGCGAGACTTGTGCTCTGTGAGTACATAGCGAGACCGGGAGCGCAGCGACCCAGGCGAGACTTGTGCTCTGTGAGTACATAGCGAGACCGGGAGCGCAGCGACCCAGGCGAGACTTGTGCTCTGTGAGTACATAGCGAGACCGGGAGCGCAGCGACCCGGCGAGACTTGTGCTCTGTGAGTACAACCGGAGTGTGATATGGCCTGACAAAAACCAAAAGGAGGATGAGGATGAGCGGAAAACCCCTGTACATCCGGAATGCGTCACAGCTGGTGACGCTGAAGGGAAGCTCCGATGCCCCCTTAACCGGAAAGGCGATGGAGGAACTCCATCTGATCGAAGGCGGGAGCGTGTGGGTGGAAGGCGGAGTGATCCAGTCCGTGGGGACCGACAAGAAAATCCGTGAACGGTATGGTTCCCGGTTGGCGGAGGCGGAAGAGATCGACGCCACCGGACGCCTGGTCACCCCCGGATTGGTGGATCCCCACACCCACCTCGTCTTCGCCGGCAGCCGGGAGAATGAATTTGAGATGCGGCTCAAAGGGGCCTCCTACATGGAGATCATGAACACCGGCGGCGGCATTCACGCCACCACCTCCGCCACCCGGGAGGCCGAAGCGGAGCGGATTTACAAGGAAAGCCGGCGGCGCCTGGACCAGTTCCTCCGCCACGGGGTCACCACCGTGGAAGCGAAAAGCGGATACGGCCTCTCCTTGGAGCACGAGCTGAAGCAGCTGGAAGTGGCCGTGGAGTTGAACCGGAAACACCCGGTCGATGTGGTTTCCACCTTCATGGGTGCCCATGCGGTCCCCGTCGCTTACAGAGGGCGGCCCGATGAGTTCGTGGATGAAGTCGTCCGGGAGATGATTCCGGAAGTGGCGCGGCGGGGAGTCGCCGAATTCAACGACGTCTTCTGCGAGCGGGGGGTCTTCACCCCGAAACAATCCCGCCGCATCCTGGAAGCCGGGAAAGAATACGGACTCGCTCCCAAAATCCACGCCGACGAGATTGAGCCCTACGGGGGAGCGGAGTTGGCCGCCGAGATCGGAGCCGTCTCCGCTGATCATCTGCTGAAAGCGTCAAGCGAAGGGATCCGGGCGATGGCGGAAAAGGGCGTGGTCGCCGTCCTTCTCCCGGGAACCGCCTTCTTCCTGATGGCGGAGATGGCGGACGGCCGGAAAATGGTGGACGCCGGAGTCCCCGTCGCGCTCTCCACCGATTGCAATCCCGGCTCCTCCCCCACCGTATCCCTGCCCCTGATCATGAATCTGGGGTGCCTCAAAATGGGAATGACACCCGCCGAGGTCCTGACCGCCGCCACCATCAACGCGGCCCACGCCATTCGGCGCGGACACGAAATCGGGAGCATCGAAGAAGGGAAAAAAGCGGACCTGGTGATCTTCGACGTTGCCAATTACATGGGACTGCAATATTTCTACGGCTCCAACCACACAGAAGTCGTGGTGAAAAACGGAAAAGTGGTCCACCGGCGGGGCTGACCCGTCCGTTTCCCGGGAAAGGAGGAGATCCGATGGAAAACCGATACCCTTACCCCTTGCTCAACCCGCCCGCATTCCGCTGGCACCGGCCGGACCCCCTGCCGCCAGACCCTCAGGTGCATCAGTGGATCGAGCCCCTGGATGAAAACCGGGTAAAAAACTTGGACTGGTCGGAGGTGGATGTCACCCTGCTCGGGGTTCCCCTCTCCCGCTCTTCCATCAGCGCTTCGGGTGCCAGCGAAAATCCCGACGCCCTCCGGCGCGCGTGGAAAGGGTTCGCCACCTACAACCTGGAGGAAGAAGTGGATCTGACCTCCCTCAAGGTGGTCGATTTGGGAGACGTCCGGCAACATGTGACCGACATCCCCACCTGCCACCGGAACATCACCGAAGCGATGGAAGCCATGCGGAAACATCACCCCCAAACCCTTCCGCTGACGATGGGAGGGGATCACTCCATCACGGCGATGCTGGTCAAGGGATGGAAAAAAGCGCATCCGGAAGAGCAGATCGGCCTTCTGCAGCTGGACACCCACTTCGACCTCAGAAGCTTGGAGGATTTCGGGCCCGCCAACGGAACCCCGATCCGAAATTTGATCGAAAGCGGCACCATCCGCGGGGAAGATGTGTGTAACATTGGCCCGCACGGCTTTTTCAACGCCCGTACCCTCAAGGAATACGCCATTGAGACCGGTGTCCGGTACATCACCCTGAAGGAAGCCCGCAAAGAGGGAGTGGATCACGCCGTCCGCGAGGCACTGGAGGTTTTGTCCGACCGGGTCGATACCCTTTATCTCACCGTGGACATGGATGTACTGGATATCGGCTTCGCCCCCGGCGCTCCCGCCGCCACCCCCGGCGGAATGCGCACCGACGAGCTTTTTGAAGCGGTCCGGATTGCCGGCACCCATTCCCGGGTGAAGGCGATGGATCTCGTCTGCCTCGATCCCCTCCGGGATGTCCGGGAAGCGACGGTGAAAGCCGGAGTTCATGTGATGCTGTCTTTCCTGACGGGATTGGTTCAAAGGAAAAGCTGACGGGGGAACCCTTCCCCCTTTTTCATCCACAACGGAGGAGATTTCAGCATGAATCAACCGAAACCGAGACCGCAAACGGAAAGGGAAACCCGATTTCCCTTAAAAGAAGTCGCAAAATTGGTTCTCTTAGGCCGATCTGGATCTTTAAAGAAGATTACTTTTCGTTTTAAGGGAGGAAATATCATTGAATGAAAAAAAGATACGCTGGAGCGTTTTTGCTCCCATCGCATTGTTAATGGCGGGAACCGTTCTCATCGGAATTTTGAATCCCAATGGCTTTTACAATCTGCAAACCGGGATCGTGGATTATGCTTTTGCCAACTTCGGCTGGCTGTTTAATTGGACTGCGCTTTCACTAATCTTTATATGTTTATACTTGGCATTCTCAAAGTACGGAAAAATAAAATTTGGTGGTGTCAATGCGAAACCAACCATCAACAAATGGGAGTGGTTTGCCATCTCCCTGACAGCGGGAATCGGCACGGGAATTTTGTTCTGGGGGACGGCTGAACCCATCACTCATTTCAGTGTTCCACCTGAAGAGCTTGGGATTAAACCCGGCACGGAAGAAGCAGCGGTGTTTTCCATTGCGGCCGTCTTACAACAGTGGACTTTAGCCCCTTATGCGATTTATGTGATTTGCGGAATTGCAGTTGCCTATGCACACTACAACATCCAATTACCCTACAGTATTAGTTCAACCCTTTACCCAGTTCTCGGGAAGAGATCTTTTGGTTTGGCCGGAACCGTGGTGGACGGACTCTGTATGTTTTCCATCATCGGTGCATCAGCGGCAGTCCTCGGTGAAGGGGTGTTGCAAATCGGGAGCGGAATTGGTCACCTCACAAACCTGAATACGGGGCCGATATTATGGGCCTTACTGGTGGTTGCCATAACAGTTACGTACATTCTCTCCAGTTACACGGGATTACAAAAAGGAATTCGGATACTTGCTGACTATAATACCAAGCTGTTCTTCTTTCTCATGGTCTTTGTCTTTATCTTTGGTCCCACAGTCTTTATTTTGAACCTTGGAACTCAAGCCACGGGGAGTTTTTTAAGCAGCATACCGGAACGTTTTTTATGGATGAGTCCAATGGATGGTTCGGAATGGCCAAAGAGTTGGCCCATCTTTGAGTGGTCTTTATGGATGGCTTATGCACCGATGATTGGCATGTTTCTGGCCAGGTTGGCTTATGGTCGTACCTTGCGTGAATTCGTAACCATGAATTTATTGTTGCCGGCCGGATTCGGAGCGATTTGGTTTTGGAGTTTTGGCGGATCTGCCATTTACTATGATTGGAAAGGCGGAGGGAAACTATGGGATCTGATTAATAGCGAAGGGGGATTGGAACTTTCTCTGTTCGCTTTCTTGGAGCATTTCCCGTTGCCCTCCCTCATCAGCTGGTTGCTGCTTATTGCTGTTTATATCTCTTTCACAACGCTGGCGGACTCCCTTACCACCACGGTTTCTTCGTTAACCACCACGAGCAACACGATTCTTGATCCGGAACCGCCCGCCAAGGTAAAAGTATTCTGGGGAGCGGTAATGGGACTGATGGCTCTGTTAACGATTACTGCGGGAACCGGCGGAGAAATCACCGGAATTGATGCGGTAAAACAGATGGCAACCGTATCAGGATTTCCAATCCTTTTCTTCATGATTTTACTTATATTCTCAACGATCAAAGGCCTGATGAAACAGAAAATGTTCGATCGGGCCAACTTTCCGGAAACTACGAAGGTGGATATGGAACCGGAACCCACTGACAGAATCTCAGGTCATTACTGACCAAAGGAAGATCAATATGGTTCAAAATAAAAACCAAGTAATCATCGGAGAACAAGAGTTCAGTATCGAAGAATTGGTTTCAGTCGCCCGATTTTATTATCCACTGAAACTGTCAAAAAATACAAAAAATAGAATTGAACACACAAGAGGGGTTGTGGAACGATTTTCCGCAGAGAATCGAAGGATTTACGGAATCACCACAGGTGTGGGAGAAAACTCCAGGATTCCAATCCCTGCCCGTGATTCAGTGAAACTTCAAAAGAATTTAATCATGAGTCATGCTTGCGGGCTGGGCGAACCACTGGAGGAAGAGTTTGTCCGAGCCATCATGGTCTTGATGATCCAAAATTTTTCCCAGGGTTGTTCCGGTATCCGACTGGAAACCGTGGAAACTTTGGTTCGATTATTAAACGAAAAGATCACCCCGGTGGTTCCAAGAGAAGGCTCGTTGGGTTACTTGAGTCATCAAGCACATATCAGTCTCGTAATGATTGGTTTGGGAGAAGCTTTTTACAAGGATCAGCGAATGAGCGGAAGAAAAGCTTTGAAGGAAGCTGGAATCGAACCCATTACTTTGCGGGAAAAGGAAGGTCTTTCGCTTCTGAATGGGACGGTTGACATGACTGCTCTCGGTACCATGGCCCTTTTCGATTCGTTCAACATCCTTAAAGCAGCGGATATTATATCCATGATGAGCTTTGAAGCGTTGAAAGGCACCCCTTTTGCATTTGATCCGAGGATCAGTAAAGTCAAACCTCATCCAGGTCAGCAAAAGACGATCATAAATCTCAAGAAGATTCTCTTCAATAGTGAAATAGCGGAACGGTATAAAAATCATAGAACGCAGGACGCTTTAAGTATTCGATCGATACCACAGGTTCATGGAGCCTGTAAAGATGCTGTTCACTATGTCAAACAAGTGATCGAGAGAGAAATGAATTCCGCGACGGATAATCCCCTGGTATTTGATGATGAAGAAGGCGGAACTTGTATCTCTTCTGCCAATTGCCATGGAGAAGCGGTTTCGTTAGCCATGGACTTTCTCTCCATCTCCATTGCTGAACTTGCCAATATCGCTGAAAGACGAATCTTTCGGTTGGTATCTCCGCAGTACAGTGAGCTTCCTCCTTTCCTGATTCAAGGAGGGGGAGTGAATTCAGGATACATGATCCCTCAATATGTTGCGGCTGCATTAGTCTCCGATAACAAGGTTTATTCCCATCCCGCCTCGGTAGACTCCATTATGACAAGCGGTGGACAGGAAGATCATGTCAGTATGGGTACTTCGGCTGCTCTGAAGGCACTGAAAGTGGTACGTAATGCAGAAAAAATCATCGGGATCGAACTAATGTGCAGCAGTCAGGCTCTGGAAAATTTCCGACCATTACACCCCGGGAAAGGTACAAAAGCAGCCTATGATATATTCAGGGAATTCGTCCCCCGTTTAGACAGTGACAGAGTCTTGTACCCCGACATGAATGTAGCAGAAAATTTGATCCATACCGGGAAATTAGTAAAGCGAACAGAAGAAATTATCGGTCCCCTTCAAATCTAAAGAAAATATTCTGATATTTACCCCAACTCCAACTTAAAGGAATCCTGAAGTAATTGCGGAAACCAGACCTCACCGCCACCCCCGGCGGAATGCGCACCGACGAGCTTTTTGAAGCGGTCCGGATTGCCGGCACCCATTCCCGGGTGAACTGGGTCGGAAGCCTCTTCGTTCCCTTCACCTGGGCGCTGCAACTGCCGGAACCGATGTTGGCTGCCAAAGCCTCCGCCGTGGAAATCGCCGAAATGTTCCTGCCGGCGTTGCTGGCGGCAAATGCGCCCCTGGTGACCAAGTTTGTCATCGGAATCGTCTCCGTTTCCTCCATCCTCTTTTTCTCCGCCTCCATTCCCTGCATCCTGTCCACGGAAATCCCGATTTCCGTGGGAGAACTCATCATCATCTGGGTGGAGCGGACCCTTCTGAGTCTCTTGATCGCCACACCGCTGGTGTATCTGTTGCTGTGATACCCTGAAAAGGAAACAACCCGCCACCCTGTCCTTCAGAGTGGCGGGTTGTTCGGTTGTCAGCACCATCCCATGTCGCAGTTGTGCGCATAATGGGTGTCCAGCGGCTTGCGGGGTCTTCCGGTGACGGAATAGATGTCCTGGTTCCTCAGCTGGAACCCGGATTTTAAATCCATCTTCGTCAGATCCACCCGAGCTTCTCCAATGACATCGTCTTCGTAGTAGAAGACGATCTTGTCTTTTTTAAGACGTCCGATCACTTTGGAGGTGATGTTGTCGCTCATCGATCGAACCCCCCCTTATTTTCTGACTATTCTAACCCCTGTCGGGTACCTGAGTCAACCCCATTTCCGGATGGATTCATTTTTCCCTTTGATTCCATAAAAAACACCTCGTCTTTAAGATCAAATGATCGCCGAGCGGCGGTGCCCCCCATGCCGCTTAAAAGTCAGGTAACATTGGTCTCATCGGCTCGTTCATGGTTGAGAACCCCCCGTGTCAACGAGGTTTAGCTTTTCGGTCTCTTCCATATATCGATTGTTCGGTTCTCCCAAAACCCCGCTCAGGGCCTTCAAACTGGCTGTTGCATCCTGTTCCGCGATCAACCCGCCTTCTTTCTCCCGGGGCCAGAACAGGCTCAGGGGCGATCGGGGCGGCTTTGTTTCGGCTTGCTTCAGGGCTTCGTGGAGATCCACCATGATGTGGAAGTCCACCGGAGCATCCCGGTCAAAGGAAGCCGCGTACTTCCCGATCACTTCCGCCTCGATTTGGTCCCTCGAGGTCAACCCGTTGATGATTCGCATGGCCTGGTCCAATGTGATTCCATAGTTCGGCATCCCTTTTCCTCCTTTCAGTCAGGTTCCTCTCATGATTATCATTTGAAAACGCTCACTCAGACATACCCGGATCCGTTAGCAACCTGTCCGATGTGTATATACGATGTGGAAAAGGAAAGGTAAAGTTTAAAAAAGCACCCCTTCGCACCGGTCCCCGACGGTCGATGCAATCCGGGATGCCAAACGTCTTAACCAGATAGGATGTTCAATGATAACGGAATCACCTGGCTCTTTCCCAGTATTCGATAACACCCCACTGAAGGGGTGGTTTGGGCCAGGGAAACGATGAGATAGACGGCTTCGGGATAAGTCGCGTTGGCGATATCCGTGGATGAAGGGCGGGGAGGGCCAGTTGGATGGGAATGGTAAATCCCTGTCAATCTCCCCCCCGACTTTTCCATCTTCTTGAACGTTTGTCGCAGTTGGACTTCGTCCATCGCAAATGAAGTCGGACTGCACAAAATATTCTTCATTTCCCACAGTGTGTCCGTCTGCCCGTTTTTACCCGAAAGCAGTCCGCATGCTTCATAAGGACGCTGGCCGAGACAATGCTTGATCATGGCCTTGTAGGTGCTTTCCCGGATGCGGAAAACCATGGCATTAAATGGAAGACTACTTTTTTCTCCTCCCACAGCCGCAACCTTTCCGACGCTGTGGGTAACGGGATTGCCTCGGTTGGGCGTTGCGGAGTACCGGACGAATGATTTCAGAGGTGCCACTGGGTTTGATAACGGTATAGGGGCGAAGCGGGATCTTTTCTTGGGGATCCATCGAATCTTTCCCTTCTGGTTTGATAACTTATAGATGATATAATATGTCCACTTGAATGGATGGTGTGCATTGACAGAAAAGATGGACTTTCATCCAAGAGCCCGCAACTGCAATCAAAGACGTGGATCTCTTCCCGGACCCAAACGTATCACTCATTTCTCCTTTGATACTTGAAAGGATCAAAGGTGATGCCGGCTTCTTCGTCTGGATTGCCCGATCCAAATCCGAACGGGTGCCGATTGTGGAGAGGCCGGCTATGCGGATCTGCACCCGGCTTTCCTGTCTGCCCCGTTGTCTCCTTCGGATCGGGTGCCTCCCGTGACGGTTCCGCCTTTGGAGTGGCACTCTCTCTCCACTGTTTTAGTTCGACCGTCAGATGTTCCAATTTCTTGGACATTCCGTCTCTCTCTTCCTTCAGCCGCTTATTTTCCTTCTCTATTTCTTTCACGCGTTGGTTGTGTTTCGACTCTTCTTGCTTGTACCAGGCGATGATTTCATTTTTTTGTTCAATCAACTTCCACTTTGATGATCCTGTCATCGGCAATTTGGAAGCGAGTTGCTGATTCAGATCTTCGATTTCGCTCCGATCGCTCTCTTCCCGTCTGCGCAATTCTTTCAGCTGCCGTTTTTGTTTCTCCAGTTCTTCTCTGATGGACTGTTCCGCCTCGACTTTTGCTTTCAGTTCCCCTTCATATTTCCGGATTTTCGCGTCCAGTTCCCGGATCATGCCTTCTTCCGTCTCTTTCAGCTTTTCCGCGTGTTCCCGCTCCTTCTCTGCCAACGCCTTCCGTTGGGCGGTCACTTCCCCGCGCAGCCGCCTCTCTTCTTCCTTCGCCCGGCGGAGCTCTTCTTCCCGGGTTTGGATGGCTTCCTCTTTTTCGGTCACGCTTTGCTTCAGCAAGGCTTCCTGCTCCCGGGACCCCTTCAGCTCCTCCTCCAGGTTGGCCGCCTTTTCCCTCCATTCTTCGTACAACCGGTCCTTCTCCGCCAAGGCTTCCTGCAATGACCGCTCTTTCTCCCGGACCTCCCGAACCGCCTGCTCCTGTTGTTCCAGGGCTTGCCGGAGTGATTCTTCCCGGGATTGGGCTTCCCGCAACCGCTGCCCCGCCTCTTCCTCCTTCGCTTTCAGCTTTTCCTCATGTTCCCGCTCCTGCTCCGCCAATGCCTCCTGGTGGGCGGTCACTTCCCCCCGCAGCCGCCTCTCTTCTTCCTTCGCCCGGCGGAGCTCTTCTTTCCGCTGTTTCAGTTGATCCGTCACTTTCCGGTGTTCCGCTTCCAACGTTTTCAGTGATTTCATCTCTTCTTCCTTGAGTGCCAGTTTGCGCTCCGCCTCCGATACCCGTTCGCGAAGGGCCTTCCTTTCCGATCGGGCCGCCTCTTCACGGGATGCCAGCTCTTTCAGGCTTTGCTCTTTCTCCGCGATCTGCCGGTTCCACTTTCTCTCCCGTTCCTGCCATTCCTGTTCCCGCCGCTTCCCTGTTTCCCGCTGTCGGAGTTCCTTCTGTTGTGCGGTCTGTTCCAGTTCCCGAAGTCGTTGGTGAAGTCCCTTGATCGTTTTCTCCTTCTCTTCCAGCCACGCATCTTGTTCGTCCTGTTTTTGCAGCTGATGTTCCAACTCCTGTTCTTTCCGGTCCAATGAGCTTTGCAATTCCGCCATTTCCTTTTTCAGTTTTTGCACGGTACGAGTGGTCTTCTCCAGGGCTTTCTTGCTTTCCCTGAGCTCGGGCAACACCCCGGATTGGCCTTCCTCTCGTTCTACCATCGAATCTTTCTTCCACTTTTCCTGCATCTGTCGAAGTTCCCGGTTTTTCTCCTTCAATCTTCGTCTGTACTCTTTCTCCTTTGATTGAAAATATCGATAATACTCGTTCCACTTGCCCAGCAACTTTTGCAACTCTTTTTCCCTGGCCACCTTTTGTTTCAATTCCCGGTCCTTTTCCTCCACCGCACGACGATACTTCTTTTCTTTGTTTTGCAGATATTTGACGATTCGGTTTAAATGGAGAACCCGATCCCGTTCACTTCTCACCGGGGAATTGGAGAAACGGGGACCTTTTGGTTGATCTGCCACATCGAAACCTCCTCATGCATCCCCTTCCAACGGAAAAAGGGAACGTGTTTGCTAACCATGTCTACGCCGTTGACTGACCAACTAGAAGACCTCCTCCTTCTTTTCGTCTCCACCCTTCCATCCGTGAATCGTGATCCCCCGCCAACGGATCCGGCGAAAAAGACCCGACCAGGATTCATCATTTTCAAAAGCCGAGTTTGTCAACCGCATCACACCACAAAAACCCCCCAGGCAAGGGGGGGTCAGCATGAGATCAACCATCCGGAAAAAACCGGTTTTTGTACGTACTACCGGGATATCTTTGGTTCTGGAAAAATCAGCCTCCGCAGCATCCTCTCCTGCGACGCGTTGCTTGTTGCGAGTTTGTCGGAACGTTCCGGACCGGTTGCGACAGTCGGGGTTGTCGGTTGTTGCCCGGGGTCAGCCTCCGGGTGGGGACGGATCGTTGAACATTTCTTCTGCCTGTGCCCATCCTATACCACCGGTATTGTTCATAACGAGGATCCAATGAGATCACCCTTTCCGCAGTTGATTCAGCTCTTCGTGAAAGTCGATAGGTCCCTTCATCCTATGCACCTTTGAGTGAACCCGTTTATCCGACGGTTCAATATCCGCAGACATCCGAGATTCCCTTTAAAATCCGCATTTGACAGATTTCCAGATTGCATAAAAGCCGAATAGGATAGCACAGGAGGTGCAAAGGATGACCTTTCCCATGATCCCCAACCGGGTCAGCATCGTGGTTCCCTGTTACAACCGCGAAAAATACCTGAATCAGTGCCTCAGCAGCCTGATCAACCAAACCTACTCCAATATTGAAATCATAATAGTCGATGACAACTCCACCGATCAAAGCGTGCCGAAAATACAAAGCTGGATTCGCTCCTTGCCGACCCGGCAACAACAGAATATTGTATTTCTTTCTCTTCCCCGGAATACTGGAAACGCCGGTGCATACACCACCGGAATGTTCCTGGCACGGGGAGAATTTATCGCTCTGCAGGACTCCGATGACTACTCTCACCCCCGGCGCATAGAGAAACAGGTAGAGTTCTTGAGAAAACATCCCAAGGTGGGTCTGGCGGGAACACAATACGCCTGGTTCCGGGAAGAGAACGGAAAACGGTTTCCCGCTCCGAACTGGCTACGCTACGGTGAAGAGATCAAAAAAAGCTATCAAAAGGGAAAGCATTGCGTCTGTGTCGCCACTTCGATGTTCCGAAGAAGTCTGTTCGACCATCATGGCGGATTTCACCGAGGGATTAATCGGATCGAGGATTACAAATTTATGATCAAGTTTTTCAAGAACGGAGCAACCATCGAGAACATCCCCGAAATTCTGTACTATTACCGCGCCCACCCCGATCAGCGCTCCAGAAAAAACCGCAAAAGACAGTAATCTTTCTGTCAGGGGGAAGCCATCCATGAACCGATCATCTGTACGGGTACTGATGTTACTCAACCATTTTCATGTGGGGGGGACGGAGACATACACTTTATCCCTGACCCGGGAGTTGCTTCGACAGGGAACGAAAGTGGTGATCGCCGGACAGGAAGGACAAATGGCCCCGCGGTTCCGTCACCTGGGTTGCCCCGTCTATATTTTGTCGGACGTCCGCATGGCACCTCTGTGGAACCCGTGGCAGAAGACTTGGCAATACAATCCCAGGGAATCCAGACAACTTCGGAACATCATCCTACGTGAGAATATCGACTTGATCCACGCCCATGAAGTCTCCATTGCGCTTTCCGTCAAGGAAATCGTCCATGAAAAAAGGATTCCACTGGTTTTCACCGTCCACGGACAATATTACAATGCATCCGATATTAAAAGAATCGCCCGGACTGCATCCGCCGTGATTTCCGTCAGCCCGCCCATACAGGACTGGTTGAAAAACAATGGAATGGAGTCGCGTCTCATTCCCAACGGAATTGATACGCGGGAGTTTCACTTTGATGCCGAAAGCAGCGAGACTCGCCTGCACCATCAAATCCCGCCGGACGCCGTCGTCGTCCTGTACGCCGCAAGACTCACCTGGAAAAAAGGACAAATCGCCAAACAGTTCGTGGAAGCATGCGGGAGACTGAAGAAAGAGTCTTTTCCCCATCTGCATGCCGTGATCGTGGGCGACGGTTCCCAAACCAGCGAAATCAAAAAAGAAATACGTAAGATACAGTATCCGCAAAGTCCCTTCATACACTTACTGGGTTCCAGGGAAGATATGCCCCGGCTGTACTCCATGAGTGATGGCGTGGTGGGGACAGGCCGGGTCGCATTGGAAGCGATGGCTTGCCGTCGACCGGTCATTGCCGCCGGATGCGAGGGACTCCTCGGCTTGGTGACGCCGGAAAGTCACGAAGAAGCGTGGAACGGGTATTTCGGGGATCACAGGGCGGAAGAACCCTGCACCGTCCAGGGTTTGCTGCGGGAAATGGAGAAACTGTTGCTGATCACAAGGATGAAGGAGCGGGAGCGTTTGACGGAACAGGGATACATCTTCATTTGTGATCGTTTCCACAACCCTGGTGTGGCAGACCGGATCCGGAAGCTGTACCTTCAATTGGTCAATGCCCACGTACAAAAACACACCCCGTAACGTAAAAGTAAGAGGTGTGCTTTTGTACGCGAGGGGGGGTGTCACTCATTTTCCCATGAAACGATCTCGGTACTGTTGAAACACGCGGCGTACCGGGTGGAGTCTCCGCATCATTTCATCAATCCCCTCTTCCAGGGTTTGTGAAGAGCGCGAAAGCAGATCCTCAAGAAACTTCCGGTTTTCCATCTGCATGGCATGGGTTTCGTTTTCTTTGCGAGGGTTGGGAAGATGTTCAATCCGAATATCCATCCCCAACTTTTTCCCCGAGGATCGTATGCTATACGCGATATCTCTGGGACTGACCAGTACCGTCATCTGATTGTACACCCGGAACTCCCCGTGCAGGGGAAGATCGACGGCATTCGCCAGCGATTGGACCGCGTCTTCAAGGGAGATCATCGGCTTTTTTTGTTCCCCTTTACCGTAAACGGTAATGGGAGATCCGGCCAGGGCCTGGGCACAAAATCGGTTCGCCACCACCCCGAAGTAGTAATCAAAATCGAACCGGGTCTGAAGGCGGGGATCCAGGCGGGTTTCGGTTGTGTCGGTACCGAAGACGATCGCCGTCCGCATGTCCGTCACGGTCAGCCCCCACAGCCTGGAAGACAGGTACAGGTTGTTCACATCGTTGGCTTTGCTCATATGATACCAGGAGCCCGCCATTCCCGGGTAAGGGACGGTATCCCGACCGGTGTCGGTCTTCACCGTCAAATACCCCTCTGGTATCTTGAACTCCGGCGCCCCGTACACCCCGGTTGTCGTCGTTTCGATGAAATGCGTATGGGATAAATCCAATTCTTTTAACGCCCATAGGAGATTGCGGCACATGCGGTTATTATTTTCCTGTGTGTAATCGGCCGATTGCCCGTTTATGTGGGAGTAGGGAGCCGATGGCTGAGCGGCCAGGTGCAGGATGATCCGCGGACGAAATATGGAGAGGATCCGATCGACTGCTCTTCGGTCCGTCAAATCAGCCTGAATGTAGGATAAGTTGGTCATTCCGCACTCCGTCGCCGCCTGGATTCGTTCTTCCATCGGTCGGATTCCGATCGCACTGACACTCCCGATTTCCTTCACCCATTTTCTTCGACCCATATGGTCCACACCGACGATCCGCTCCTCCGGATATTTCTTTCCGAGCCGGAGCATCAAAGGCCAGCCCATATATCCGTCCGCCCCTGTTACCAGAATCATCACTTGACCTCCTGTTATCAATTGATAATTGCTATAGTTCCATACGTTATATGATTAAAAGCCTGATAGGGGCACGGAAGCCGTCCAAAAACGAAGCCTAAGTTGAATAGTTCTCTTTCTCTTCCGCCGAGAAGTACTCTCTGATCGCATCCCGAACGGTGAGCAGCGGACGGCTGCCCAGCAGCCGGATCAACCGGCGGGGCTCGCAGTCCAGGGACTCCGTTTCCCGTTCATGGCCGACCACGGTTTGATGTCGGTGGATAATCGGAACTTGATGCCCCAGCCGCTGACGGCACTCTTCATTGACCCAGTCCGCGATTTGCCGGATGGATACCGATCCGTGTCCGGCTCCGTTGATCACACCGGACACCTTTTCCATGGCGGCCCGGTAATAAGCCTCCAACAGATCCCGGATATGGACAAAATTTCGGACCTGGTTACCGGAACCGTGAATAACAATGGGTTCCCTCCGCACAGCGGAACCGCAAAACGTTTCCACCACCGTGGATTTCGGCTGCTCACCCGATCCGCAGACATTGGATTGACGGAAAATCACCGTGTCCAGATGACCCTTTTGTTGCTCCGAGAGCAACAGTTCTTCGCACCAGACCTTCATCTGACCGTAAAAATTGAAGGGCTCCACCGGTAATTCCTCATGTATGTTGCCGCCCCCCGCACCGTAAACCGTAAACGAAGAAGGGAAAATGAATTTGGAGACGCCGGCTTTCTTTCCTTCATCAATCAGGTATTTAAGAGAAAGCACATTGGTCAACAGCGCTTCCTTTCTGTGCAGCTGGCATCGGGATACATCACTGATCGCCGCCAGATGGATTACGACGGAAACCCCTTCCACCATCTCCCGCACATCTTCCACTTCGGTGACATCTTTCCGGAGCACTTCAACTCCTTTGATGCTCCGGATTCCACCGACACTGAAATCATCCACCGCGCGGACCGGCACCCCCCTGCTCACAAAAAACCCGGTCAGTGAAGAGCCGATATAACCTGTTGCACCTGTGATCAATATCATGAGCGGACCTCCTTTCCCGTCTTCTGTTAAACTCGCATTTATAACCTTTTTATGTAGAATTCATTGAAATGTTTGGACTCCGTGGGGAAATGGCCGCAAACATAAAAAAGACGCCCTTCAGCGCCTGTCAATCCGCCGCCGCGGAAACGGCTTCGCGGTACAGATTCAACGTTTTCCCGACCATTTTCCTCACGTCAAAATGCTGCTCGGCGATCTCCCGGGCTTCTGTCCGCAACCGGTGCAACCGGCCCCGGTCCCGGTTCAGACATTCCAGTTCCTTCGCGATGGTCTCAGGATCCGCTTCCGGCCATCGGTATTCCGGAAAGGCATCGAGAGAAATCGCGCCTTTCCCAAACCATTCCTTTGTAACCAGCCCGCCGTGATTGGCGGCCAATAATATGCCCGCATTGCCGCAAGCCATGGCCTCCCGCAGGGAGCGGCCGTGCCCCGCCGCCACCTGGGACCATTGAAGCCAGGGGATCGGATTGGGCCGCCAGCCCACCACCTCCATATTGCGGAACGTCACCCCGGCGGCTTCCCCCAACACCTTGGCCTCCAGGTCCATCCCTTTCTTTGTCAGCAACGGAATCGCCTGATCCAACGCTTTGGCACCGGCCGTCATCCTTCCCGCCGTCCGACCGAACCAGAGAAGACGCAAGGGTCCATCCGAGCCCGAATCGGCCCCCGGGGGCTGAAACCGCTCCGTATCCACGCCGTTGGCAATGATCCTGACTTTTCCGGGAGAGACGGCTTCCAGGGAGCGGGCTTGTGCGGGACCCACCGCAATGATGCGGACGGCATGGTTTAACGCCCCAACATAGGGCCGTATCTGTTTCAGAACACCGTGAACGGTGAGAACCAACGGGATCCGTCGCATCTGACTCACACGGCAGGCGGAGGAAAACGTTAAAAAAGACTGGGCATGAATCAGACCAATGTTCCAATGTTTCACCAGGGAATCCAGTTCCGCGGTGGTTTCATAAAATTGACAAGGGATCTGAGTCACCGCGGTCATGACAGAGGCCGTCAACTGGGGGTCACGCAATTTCGCCGTTTCCATAAACGGTTTTTCTGTTTTCATGACAGCGAGATGGACATCGTATCCGTGCGGCTTCAGTTGTTGCACCAGGTCCCATACATGGGTCAGCATCCCGTTTTGTTCCAGGATGCAAGTGAGCAAGAGGCGCATCCCCACACTACCCTTTCCATCCGGTTTCCGTCACCGGGGACCTCCCGGCGCCATTCCCCTGCTTCAGCCGAAGGGGTTGATGGTGGTCATCGTGCTGCTGCGATACCTTCGGAGGTACTGTTGGCCCTGGGAGGTCGGCTGTGTGCGGCTGCCCGTGTGGCCGCTTCGATATCCTCCACTGGAGCCGCGTGAGACCGGAGAGGATCCGCTGCTCCGGTACTGCCCTTGGAAACCGACGGAGGATCGCCCCGTTCCGGCTTGCTGAACATAGCCCGGCTGCGGATGGGGATGTTGCCCCGGTTGCTGTTGCGGCTGATAGTTCGCAAGCAGCTCATGGAACGGAACCGGCCTCCGCGAACCCGTTGACGGCTCCCCCCACCGGGGTTTTTGCCGGGGGTGTCTCTGCACCTCCACCTTTTTTTCCATTTGCTTCTCTTTCGTTTGATACTCCTCAAGGGTTCGGTGTAACTCTTCCAGCTCCTTTTTGTAATCCGTTTCCTGTTCCCGGTACCGATCCAGCCGCTCATTTATCTGTCGGAGTTCGTCTTTGCAGTCATTCATTGTTTTTTTATACCATTCAATAATTTCGTCCTTCTGTTCCAGCATCTTTTTGTTGGTTTTCCAAAACATCTCTTACAACCCCCTTATTCCATGGTTTATGGTATCGATATTCCGTCCGCTCTCCCGCAGTTCTACCCGGGCACCGGTTTGGGCAGTGGGAAAAGCCCAATTCACACTCAGATCTCGATGGTGTCAATTTGGTGTTTGTACCCGTGTCAATCTACCGTCTCCAACTTCTTTATTTTCAAAATGCAACCCGATCAAAACCCACGGTTTTCCCAGTCTATCAGCCTGACCGTTTTTCCGGAGATAGAATACGATAATGCAAGAAAGATCTAGGGAATGAATGCGTCACCATTCTCAGCAACATGACAGACAGCGATGCCACGATTACCTTCTCAATCTGGACGGATGGCCACTCATCATAAAAAAAGCAGGAGAACATCGATTCCCCTTTATATCCCTTCTGTGCCGGGTTACCCGCAGGCCTGAGTGCACAAAAAAAACAGGAGAAGATCGTTTCTTCTCCTGAGTATCAGGCCTAGGGCAGCGGCGTGGGGAAATTGGCGCAGTCGCGGATGGTGAGATCTTCACAGGGGATATCGATGGCTACAGGTGTTGCAATCGTAAATCCGGGACCGGTAAATGCAAGAGCGAAGGTGCAGGTGGCGTTTGAAACCAATACCAGCGTATAGGATCCGTTGATGGTGTTGCCGCTGGAGTCGGTGACGGTCCCGGTTCCCGTCAGTGTCAGCGAATTGACTGCGTTCGTGACACAAATTTCATTATCGAAGCTCGTGGCACGGAACGTGAAGCTTTCATTGACCGGCGTCGGAGTGTCGTCGGTGAAGGTGACCTCGATTCTGGTTTCCTCAGGCATACACTGATTACAGATGATGGCGTCGGCGGTCAGTGTCCCCGTGGCCGCCACTCCATTAACCGTTAATGCTGCCCCTTCAACCGTCGTATCCAATTCAGCCTGACAGTCGCAGTTGACCTGCGGGAACAACTCCGGACACTGCGGCGGGAGCTCGATCGTCGGGCATTCGAAGACCGGCGGCGGGACCGGGATCGGCTGGCGCGGCTTGCAGAACTTGGCCAGCACTTCCAGCTTCACTTCCGCTTCCACCTGGATGTCTTTGCATACGATGAGATCCAGTTCCACCGCCCCGTCGAAGACCTGCACCACATTGCACTGGATCGCGGTGATCCGGCAGTTGATGTTGGTTTCATCCAAGGGTTCGGGCAGACACAGCACCACTTCTCCCGGCACGCTGATCGGCACGTCAAAGTTGCAGAGCTGTGTTCCGTCGGCGAAGATGGTGACATTGACCACAAAGTTGAACTGCATCCGGACGATGGCCACCGGCACCTGCTGTCCGTTGACCGGGATCGTCGTCCGCTGGATGCTGACCACCCGGCAGGTCGGCTGACCTGGCTGGGGCGGTTCAGGGGCGCAGGTCAGGGGGAAGAGCGGCGGCACATCCGGGGCCGAGCATTCGGCGGTGACGACCTGACCGCCGGCGATTGCCTCCTCCACCAGCTCCCGACATCCCGGCGGGCTGTCCGTCCCGTCGGGGAGGGGGACGGTTTTGGTGACCCGGTTGACATCCTGGACCCAGTCATACACTTTCGGAACGCAGATGCATTCCGGTTGAACGTCGTTGGGAATCAATGGCGGCTCTTGGGCGCCGCGTATGGGTCGTAATCTTTTCATTCATTACCCTCCTATGCGTGTTAAGTCATCGCACCCTATATATACGAAGGTCTTGGTTCCTCCGCGTTAGACATCCGCCCAAATCGGGCCAATATGTGTGGGAGCCTCCTATCCCGGGGTGATCCCGTCGACACCGGGCACATGGGGCTGCCTGCGGACATAGGATACCGATAGTCATGGATACCAAAGGATGGAGGGTTTGGATTGAATGTGTCCATTTACAGGGAAGGGGAAAAGATCGGGAGCCTCCCCTACACTTCGCTTCCCGCCTTCCGACTGTTATGTGAGCAGACCGGATACCGGACCGACTGGAAACCGGGTCAAACGACGTTTCATCTCATAAAAGAATTGCAGGGCAGAGAGATCCTCATTCTCCATAAACAACCCAACCAGGAAGCCCGAACGCTTATGGAAAAGATCCGGTTGTTTTTGATGGATTGGGGTGCCGACGTGAAGATCCTGGAGGACCCCGTTCCCCGAAAGGGGAAGGAATTGATGATTGAATGCACCGTCGATGTTCCGGACTCCGTCGATTCCCCGTTTTTGATTGATTCCGGCCCCGGCGCCAAGAGCCGGAGATTGGCAAAAGCGGTCCGGCGGGAACTGAAAGAAAACGGGATCCCCTCCCGCATCCGGGAACAGTCCCTTTCCCACCGCTCTCCCGATCTTCACTTGCACGGATTTTTTCCTTCCTCCGACGACGAAGGAAAGCATCGGGATCAACTGGAAAAAACCGCATTCAGCCTGGTGACGGCGATTCTCCGGTTCTTCCGGAATAAACGACCCTTGGCGAGCTTATCCTGTCTCCCCTTCGATCCATTCTCCTCCCTGATCCCCGGCTTTGAGGGGGTTCCGGTAAAGACCGGGGACGACGATCAAGACAAAAAAACACCCCAGTCCGGAGTGACCAACTCAAAGGAAACCGAACCCGTGGAAGCGGTCCAACCTTCATCCACGGAGCCGGCCCGGGTCGATACCCATCCGGCGAAAAAGGAGCTCCTTGCCGAAGTTTTTTTTGATTACACCCTGATCTCCACCGGGGAAGCGGAGCGTCCCTTTGTCGTTCTCGGGAATCTCTATATCAAAAACACGGGAACGGAAACCCTCCACAACCCGATGATCTGCCTGCACCCCACCCCCCGGGACAGCGTGCGGCTGGGAGGCCAGATTCTGCCTCCCAACCTGGTGGAAACGCTTGGAGTGCAAGGTTCGGAAGGCCCCAAAGGATGGCGGTACCTGGAGGAGGACTGGTTTCGGAAAGCCCGGGAACGCGGGGAGTACTGGATCTGTCCCATTCATGCCCTGGGAATCGCCCCGGGAACATCGGAAACCTTCGAACGGTTCCAGCTCTCCGTCAGTAAGCAGGAACAAGGACAGACCGTCTCCATAGAGGGAGTCGTTTATTTTCAACAGCAGGACCTGAAGTTGCCGTCCAATAATCGCATCTCGATCTCTTTCTGAAGGAGGAAGCCCCCGTGGAAGACATTTCTTGGTTACAACTGACCATATTGATCCTGGCATCCTTCCGCCTCACCCATCTGATCGTCTTTGACGAGATCACTTCTTTTCTCCGGGACCCTTTTCTGACGGTTACCTACGAACCGGATGAATCGGGACAGGAGGTGCGGAAGATCGAGATCAAAGGGGAAGGATGGCGGTACTGGGCGGGATCGTTGTTGAGCTGCCACTGGTGCATGGGCATCTGGTCGTCCCTCCTTCTGGTCGCCCTCCACCTCTGGGTGCCGGCGTCATTTCCCTTGCTGCTGGCGCTTGCGGTGGCGGGGGCGGCAGCATTTATTGAATCCAGAGTCTACATGGGATAAGGACTCATAAAAAAGCCGCCCGGCTGTGAGGGCGGTCATCAAAGGTGATGAGAGCCGGGAACGATTTCCCGGTTTTATTTGTTTTCAGACCGATGGTTTCTCCGGTTCCGGCGCCACCGGGATCTGGGGCAGGCGGGAGCGGTGAGTGGCGACGACGTAGACGGCCCCCAGTGCGATCAGGGCGGCCACGACGGTTCCCAGGTTGAGAATGCCGTTTTCCGGGGACCAGACGATGGAGTAGCCGACCGCCCCGGCAAAAAGGGCGTAATAGGTGAAGGGGAGCAGGGTCTTCCGGATCACCTCGCCCTCCCGGCCCGCCAGTCCCACCGTGGAGGAGGCGGCGACCACATTGTGGACACAGATCATGTTGCCCGCGGCTCCGCCCACGGCCTGCAGAGCGACGATCCAGGAGGGATCGACGGAGATGTTGGCCCCCACATTGTATTGGAACAGGGAGAACATCATGTTGCTGACGGTGTTGCTGCCGGCAACAAAGGCGCCCAGACCGCCGATGAAAGTGGAGAAGAAAGGCCAGTACTCTCCGGCCACGGCCGCAACCCCGTCGGCCAAGGCCACCGGCATGGCGTCAAACCCGGCTCCCCCGCCGCCGCTGTTGATAAAGACCTGCACCATCGGCACGGTAAAGACCAGGGCGGTGGAGGCGGACACCAGTGCTTTGCCCGAGCTCCCCCATGCCCGTCCATAGTTGGCCGCATTCATCCCATGGAGGAAGTACGTGATGAGAGAGACCGCCAGGAAGATGGTGCCCGGAATGTAGAGCGGCTGCAACGACGCTGAGATGTCCGTTCCGAAGAGGTTGGGAAATTCAATCTTCCAGGCCTGAAGCCACTCCAGAAAAGGAAGTGCTTTCAAACGGGTGACCACCAGGAATAAGGCGATCAGGAGATACGGCGCCCAGGCCCGGAACATGCCCATCTCCCGCACTCCGTCGGCATCTTTGATCTGAATGGAACCGCTCCATTCGGGGTTCCACTTCTCTTTGGGCTCAAAATCCCAGTGCTCTTCTTCGGGGGGCATGAGAAATCCTCTTTTGGCGGCAAAAACCACCACCGCCAGTCCGATCAGGGCCCCGATCAGGGAGGGGAACTCCGGACCGAGGAGGTTGGCGACGAGAACGTAGGGCACCGTCATGGCCAGAGCGGCGAACAGGGCGAACTTCCACACCTTCACGCCTTCGCTGAAGGAGCGGTGCTTTCCAAAAAAGCGCGTCATGATCCCCACCACCAGGAGAGGAACCAAGGTGCCGGTCAAGGCGTGCAGGATGGCCACTTTTCCCCCGACCATGGACACGTAGGCGGGCAGATCGGAAGTGAGATTGGGATCCGCTGACAACCCTGTCTGGACCCCGACCAGGATCGGTGTCCCCAGCGCCCCGAAGGAAACAGGGGTGCTCTGGATGACCATCCCCGCCACCACCGCGGCCATCGCCGGAAAACCGAGGCCCACCAAAAGCGGAACCGCCACCGCGGCGGGGGTGCCGAACCCGGCGGATCCTTCGATGAAGGATCCGAACAGCCAGGCGATGATGATCACCTGGATCCGGCGATCCGGCGTGATATCCGTGAACCCTTGCCGGATCGTCTTCAGACCGCCGCTTTCCCGCAGCGTGTTCAACAGCAAAATGGCCCCGAAAATGATGTACAACAACTGAACCGTGACCACCAACCCGTTGACGGTGGCGGCAGCCACCTGGGCGAAGGAAACCTGCCAGACGAACAGGGCCAACGCCACAGCCACCAGGTAGGAAAGGGGCATCGCTTTCTTGGCGGGCCACTTCAGCCCGACAAGAAACACGGCAACCACCAGGATGGGCAGAAACGACAAAAAAGCCAGCACACCGGTACCCAACAGTACTTCCTCTCCTCCCCTTCAAGAATCAAAATAGAATGATTATTCAGACCTGATTTTCCCACACATCGGATAACCTGTCAATCCGCCGTCTTTCATGGAAACAGGCACTCCCGCTTTCGGGAATGCCTGACGTCCTACCCCTCGGCCATCCGCCGTTCTTTGATCTCCTGTTTCACTTCGGCACATCGCCCCGGTTGGGGGAATCCTTTGCCCGGGTTGAGAAGGTTCCCCGGGTTGAACACATCCCGGAGCCGGATCTGGGCGGCGATCTCTTCCTTGGTGAAGACAAATCGCATCTCTTCCCTTTTCTCGATTCCGACCCCATGTTCACCGGTGATGGTTCCCCCGACTTCCGCACACACCTTGAGGCAACGGGAACCCGCTTCCAGTGCCCGTTCCTTTTCCCCGGGTTTGCGCTCGTCAAAGAGGATCAAGGGGTGGAGGTTTCCGTCACCTGCATGAAAAATATTGGCGATCCGAAGGCCCGTGTCCCGGCTGATTTCCCGGATTTTCCCCAGCACTTCCGGAAGGGTGCTCCGGGGGATCACCCCGTCCTGAACGAGATAATCGGGGGAGATGGCTCCCATCGCCCCGAACCCGGTTTTCCGGTTGGCCCACCAGGCGGCGGCTTCCTTTTCATCCCGGGCGGTTTTCACTTCACGGACGTTCCGCCGACGGCACAATTCCGTGATATCTTCAACCTGGGACTTCAAGCCGGCCTCGATGCCGTCCACCTCAACCAGAAGGAGCGCCTCGATATCCAGCGGGTGGCCGACCGGAAAATTGGCGGATTCCACGGCTTCGATGGCGGTCCGGTCCATCATTTCCAGCGCCGCCGGAAGGATTCCCGCCGAGATGATATCGGAGACGGCCCGGGATGCCTCCTCCACATCGTCGAAATAAGCCAGAAGCGTCTGCTTCCCCTGAGGGGCTTTCAGGATCCGCACGGTGATCTCGGTTACGATCCCCAGCGTCCCCTCGGACCCGGTCAAAAGGCCCAAGAGGTCATAACCCGGCATATCGGGGATCCCCTCGTCCCCGATCCGGATAACCTCCCCGTCGGGCAACACCACTTCGGCCCCCAAGATATGGTTGGTGGTCACGCCATACTTCAGACAGTGCGCCCCTCCGGCGTTTTCGGCGACGTTGCCCCCGATGGTGCAGGCGTACTGGCTGGAAGGATCGGGAGCGTAATAATAACCGCGATCGGCGATCGATTGGGTCAGCTTCAGGTTGACAAATCCGGGCTGGACCACAGCGATCCGGTTGTCCAGATCCACTCGCAACAGCTTTTTCATCTTGACCAGGCTGATGATCACCTCCCCGCCGAGAGGGGTGGCTCCGCCGCTCAGACCGGTGCCCGCTCCCCGGGCGATGAAGGGGACGTTCTCCCGGTGGAGCAACCGGACCACCGCCGCCACCTCCCGGGTGTCCGCGGGGAAGACGACCGCCCGGGCCTCCCCTTTTTTCAGGGTGAAACCGTCACATTCATAAGCCACCAGATCTTCCCGCCGGTAAAGCACGTTGGTCTCCCCGACCCATTCCATCAGTTGCCGGATGAGAGGATCCAACCGCCGCTTTTTCCGTCCGAACACGATGATGCCTCCTTCCCTTCCCGGTCTCCGATCCGGTAGGATCGGTCCAGGAGCTCCATGGTGTGGACCACCTTCGATCGGCGGCCCTCCCGCAGAACGCCGACCGACATCTGCAACATGCACCCCGGGTTCCCCATGGGAATCAACTCCGCATCCTCCGGTACGTCTTCCATTTTACGGCGGAGGACCGCTCCCGCCATCTCCGGATGGGTCAGGTTGTAGATGCCCGCACTGCCGCAGCAGCGGTCGGCGTTGGCCATCTCCACCCACTCCAGTCCGGGAATGCTGCGGAGAATCCACCGCGGCTCCTCCCGGACCCCCTGACCGTGGGCCAGATGGCAGGCATCATGGTAGGACGCCCGTGCACGGATCTCCCCTTTCGGCCGCTCAAACCCGTATCGGGTGAGAAATCGGGAAACGTCCATCACCTTTTCCGCAAAGGCTTCCGCTTTTTGCCGGAGGGCCGGATCCTCCCGGAACAGTTCCGGATATTCCTGCATGGCACAACCGCATCCCGCAGCATTGACCAAAACATGATCCGCATCCGAGAACGCTTCCATGTTTCTCAAAGCCAATTCCCTCCCCGCCTCACGGTCACCGGCATGAACGTGAAGTGCCCCGCAACAGGTTTGCGATCGAGGGATGTGAACTTCGTATCCGTTTCTTGTCAACACCCGGACCGTTGCTTCGTTCACGTCCCCGAACACCGCATCCATGACGCATCCGGTCAGGAGAGCCACCCGTTCTTTCCGCTTTCCCCGGGCGGGGACCACCTCGGGGAGCTTTTTCCGGACCGGAAGTCCCGGTATCGGGGTCACCCGCTCCATTTCTTCCAGTTGGGAAGGCAGGAGTTTCATCAGACCGATCCGGCGGGCGAAGGAGGAGAGGCCGCTTCTCTTCAGCAGCCGTAACCCTTTCCCCAGCATTTCCAGCCGGCCGGGATGGGGAAAGACGCCGTGAAGGAAGAAACGGCTGACCCAGCCTTTCCACCCCTTCAGGGGATGAGCCCGGCGCACCTGGCCCCGGGCTTCTTCAATCAACCCTCCCACCTGGACGTTGGACGGACAGGCCGTTTCACAGGCCCGGCAATCCAGGCAGGTGAAGACCGGGTCCATGAAGGATTCGTTCAGTCCGATTTTTCCTTCGGCCACCGCTTTGATCAGGTGGACGCGCCCTCTCGGAGACTGGTGCTCGTGTCCGGTTTCCAGGTATGTCGGACAGGCTTCCAGGCACAAACCGCAATGGACGCAATCGGCCCACTTGTTTTCGTCGGGGACGTCCCCGCTCAGGTAGTTTCCCAGCTTTCCGTCCGCACAGGGGAGTGCGTCCGGGGACGGCGTTTCGGCCGACCGTGCCAAATCCATGATTAAATCCCCCCCACAAACCGTTGATCATTCAGCGTCCGGTTCGGATCACAGGAATCTTTGATCCGCTTCATCAAACCGAAGGGGATGGTCCGGTTCCCCCAGACATCCAACCGTTTCCGCCATTCGAAGGGAAGGTGGTCGGCAACCAAAAAGCCCCGCCTTTCCTCGACAACCGAACGCAGTTCCGCGAGATAGGGGAGGACGGCTTCCCGGGTACCGCGCAACCAGATCCGGGCGATCCCGTGACCCGCCCCGCCGTGGGCGAACACCTCCAACCCCCGATCTGAAGCTTTTTCCGTCGCTTCCCGGATAAAGGAAACCGTCTCCGTGCTTCTCAACCCGATCTTGGCGGCTGCGGCAGGAGAATCCGTGTCCGGGACCTCCGGACCCCGCGGTCCGAGTTCGGCCCACGCTTCCCAGCATCGGAGGGCTTCTTCGCCCCGGCGCATTTCCATCCCGATGCCTTCCGGGAGATGGTCCCGGACCCATTTCACCTGATCATCCACCGCCTCGCTCCGGTCCTCAAAGGCCACGGCCAGGGTATACCGGTTCACTCCCGCCGTTTTTTCCGCCAGCACGGGGTTGAGGACCTCCAGGGCAAAGGGCTCCAGCGTCGACGAGCGAAGGAGGCGGAGGAACGGTTCGATGTCTGCTTCGCTCCCTTCCGGGAAGGTGAGATACATCAGACATTGGTCAGGGGGAAGCGGTCTCAGTTTGACCGTGATTTCCGACATCACTCCCAGCGTTCCCATCGAGCCGACAAACAGCTTGTTCATATCGTATCCGGCCACGTTTTTCACCACTTTGCCCCCAGTCCGAAGGATGCGTCCGTCGGGACAGATGACCCGGAGACCGAGTACAAAATCCCGCGGTGCTCCAAAGGCCAGGCGTCTGGGGCCGGTTTCATTGGCTGCCACCACTCCCCCGATGGTCGCTGTACCCGGCCACCGGGGATCACAGGGAAGTCTCTGTCCATGTTCCGCCAGGTGGTCGGCCAGTTCCCGGATGGGAGTTCCCGCCCGGACCGTCACCGTCATGTCCCCTCTCCGGTGTTCCACCACCCCCCGCAAGTCCGCAAGGGAAAGCATCATATCATACCGCTCCCTCAAACCGCCGTATCCCCGTTTGCTGCCGCCGCCGGTCACCGTTACTTTCCATCCCTTTTCGTCAGCGTGACGCAAGAGATCGGCGATTTCGTTTTCCGTACGGGGTTGTGCGATCCAATCGCCGCTATTTCCGAGGGGATTGGATGATTCCGACCGGGAGATCCGTTCCGCCGGCAGGAGATCATTCAAAGCCATTGCTGTCATGCCGCCACCTCCCGTTGGTACCAAGTTACAATTCATTAAAACAGGACGTCACGAGTCCGTCAATTACGAATATTCGATTCCATGCGGCAATAATAAAGAACCGTTCACCGGAACGGCCATTTCTTTTCTCTCCCCTTACAAAATAAATCCCTTCCTTTAAAATAGAAAGGAAGGCCAGGACAGTCAGAAGGAGGATGTTCAGTGAAGAAAGCATTGACCCTCGCCGGTTCCGATACCAGCGGAGGCGCCGGCATCCAAGCCGATCTGAAAACGTTTCAGGCCCTGGACGTTTACGGCATGTCGGCCCTGAACACCATCGTCACGATGGATCCCGAAAACGGGTGGGCTCACGGGGTGCACCCCATCCCTCTTGAAACCGTGAAAGCCCAGTTGGAAACCATTCTCTCCACCGGCATCGACGCCATGAAGACCGGGATGCTGAGCACGGCGGAAATCATCGGGACAGCGGCGGATTTGATGGACCGATATGAAATTCATCATGCGGTGGTCGATCCGGTGATGGTGTGCAAAGGGGAAAACGACGTCCTCCATCCGGAAAACAAGGAAGCGCTGCGCGACCGACTCGTCTCCAAAGCCACCATCGTGACCCCGAACCTCTTCGAAGCGTCCCAGTTGGCAGGGACGGAACCCATCACCACCTTGGAAGAAATGAAAGCGGCCGCCCGCGCCATCCACCGGCTCGGTCCGAAGTACGTCCTGATCAAAGGCGGTTCCGGACTTTCCCATGAACGGGCCGTCGATCTCCTTTACGACGGCGAGCGCTTTACCACCTACGAATCGGAGAAGCTGGACACCCCCCACACCCATGGTGCCGGATGCACCTACTCCGCCGCCATTACAGCGGGACTGGCCCACGGGAAGAGCGTGGAGGAGTCCGTGCGGATGGCCAAGAATTTCATCACGGAAGCCATCCGGAACGGGTTTCCCCTGAATCAATATGTGGGGCCCGTCCGCCAGATGAAGGCAAACTTCAAAGGTTGACCCAGAATACCCGGGGGAGAACCCCGGGATTTTTTATCCCGGGATCCCCTTTGCCTTCACTGAAAGCGAAGGCCCTGACGGTTTTTCTTCTCCCGATGACCCCATTTACAGGTTTAAAACCCGGCTGCCCTTCAACAAAAATCATACAAAAAGAAAAAGCCCCTGAAAGTGTCAGGCAGCTTGATTATTCCTCGTTCTTTTCTTCGTCTTCTTCGAACAGCTTTCGCCAGGAACCATAGCCTTCCTTCTCCAGATCTTCCTTCGGAATGAACCGGAGAGCGGCCGAGTTGATGCAGTAGCGTAAACCCTCGGGCCCCGGCCCGTCGTCAAAGACATGTCCGAGATGGGAATCCCCTTTTTTACTCCGCACCTCGGTCCGGTGCATGCCGAAACTCCGGTCCTCCTTCTCTTCCAACCGGTCTTTGTCCAGGGGCCGGGTGAAACTGGGCCAGCCGCATCCGGCATCGTACTGGTCTTTGGAACTGAACAGCGGTTCCCCTGTCACGATATCCACGTAAATACCTTCTTTTTTGTTGTTCCAGTACTCATTTTGAAACGGGGGTTCTGTTCCGTTGTTCTGCGTCACTTCAAACTGCATGGGGGTGAGCCGCTTTTTCAGTTCCTCCCGGGATGGTTTTTTATAATCGCGCATGGAATCCCTCCCGCACTTTCGGTTTTCTTCCTGTTTTCCCGAAAACAGCGGCAAACAGACCTCAGTTTGTCAGCATCTTCTGCATGCGTCCGGCCGCCTCGATGATATGGGGGACCACCTCTTCCATCCGTTCCAGGGTCAGACGGCCCACTGGACCGGAAACGGCCAAGGCGGCCAGGATGTTTCCGTTTCGTCCGAAGATCGGGACGGACACCGCCGAGGTTCCCGCTTCCCGTTCCTCCACACTGGTGGCGTATCCATCCCGCCGGATTTGGTCCAGCTGCCGGAGGTAGTCGCTCTTGTCCACGTTCTCCGGCCAGTCGGGATCCGCCAGGATCTGAGCCCGGACCGCCGGCTCGGCGAAGGCAGCCAGCACTTTTCCCGCTGCTCCCACGGACAGCGGCATCCTGGCACCGACCGGGGCCACCCGCCGGATGGCCTGAAGGCTTTCCACCGCCTGAACGCGGATGCGTTCCAAACCGTCCCGGACATAAAGGCTCACCGTCTCTTCGATTTTGTCCCGGAGGCGCTCCATCTCGGGAAGAAACAGGAGAGCCGGATCATCGGTCCGGGACAGGTGGGCCGAAAGCTCCCAGATCCGAAACCCCAGACGATATTTGTCCGTCTCTGCATCCCTTGCGAGGAACCCCTTCTCTTCCAGGGTGGCCAACAGGCGGTACACGGTGCTCTTATTCAATTCCGTCATTCGCGCGATTTCCGTCAGCGACAATTCCGGTTGCCGGGTGAAACACAGGAGGATGTCGAGGGCGCGTTCGGCCGCGCGGACCGTCTTTTTTCCTTCCATGGAGGATGCCCCTTTGTTCCGCTTAGTGAAATTGATTTTTACTATCTATTATACGCCCTATATTTTCCGTACAAAAGGGCAAGTTAAAACGAATTCAAGGGTATACAAAGAGGAAAGTCCCAGTGTATAATGGTATTGAAAAAGAAACTCGGTTTCGACAGATGAAACTGAACTCCTTCTCGATTTTACCCCCCCAAGGAGGTTGTTTTGCATGTCCAAAAAGGACCTCTTCGGCGTGCGCAAAAAGCTCACCGCCGGCGGCAAGGACTACGTCTATTACAGCCTGAAGGACTTGGAGTCCCAAGGCGTGGGCGATATTTCCCGCCTCCCCTTCTCCATCAAAGTCCTGCTGGAAGCGGCCGTGCGGCAGTATGACGGACATTCGGTCACCAAAGAACACATCGAACAACTGGCCAACTGGACTTCTCTGAAAGAGAAAAAAGAAGTGGCGTTCAAGCCGGCCCGGATCGTGCTGCAGGACTTCACCGGCGTCCCCGCCGTGGTGGACCTGGCGGCACTCCGCTCCGCCATGGACCGGGTCGGAGGAAGCCCGGACCGGATCAACCCGCTGATTCCGGTGGACCTCGTGATCGACCACTCGGTGATGGTGGACAAATTCGGAACCCAAGACGCGCTCGAATACAACATGAACCGGGAATTTGAGCGGAACGAAGAGCGCTACCGCCTGCTTCGCTGGGCGAAGGAAGCCTTCGACAACTTCCGCGTCGTTCCCCCGGCCACCGGGATTGTCCATCAGGTGAACCTGGAGTACCTGGCCAAGGTGGCCCAAACCCGTGAAGTGGACGGGGAAACCGAAGTCTATCCGGACTCTCTGGTCGGCACCGACTCCCACACCACGATGATCAACGGTCTGGGAATTCTCGGCTGGGGTGTCGGCGGGATCGAGGCCGAAGCCGGAATGCTCGGACAGCCCCTCTACTTCCTGACTCCGGAAGTGATCGGATTCAAGCTGACCGGTCAGCTGGCCGAGGGCGCCACCGCCACCGACCTGGCACTGACCGTCACCCAGATGCTCCGGAAAAAAGGCGTGGTGGGCAAATTCGTCGAGTTTTACGGCCCCGGTCTGTCCAACATCAGCCTGGCCGACCGTGCCACCGTCGCCAACATGGCACCGGAATACGGCGCCACCATGGGCTTCTTCCCGGTTGATGAAGAATCCCTCACCTACTTGTCCAACACCGGGCGCGACGATCAGCTGATCGAACTCGTGCGGGAATACTACACCGCCCAGGGCATGTTCCGCACCGACGACACGCCGGATCCCGCCTTCACCGACACCATCGAGCTGGATCTCGGCGATGTGAAGCCCAGTCTCGCCGGTCCCCGCCGTCCCCAGGACCGGATCGAACTCTCCGACATGAAGGACACTTGGGTGAACACCCTGACCAAACCGATCGAGGAAGGCGGTTTCGGTGTCGAAGAAACCGACAAGAAAGTCCAGGTGAAATACAACGAAGAAACCTTCGAGCTGGGGCACGGCGATGTGGTCATCGCCGCCATCACCAGCTGCACCAACACGTCCAACCCGTCGGTGATGCTGGGTGCGGCTCTTCTGGCCGATAAAGCGGTCAAGAAGGGACTCACGGTCAAACCCTATGTGAAAACCAGCCTGACGCCGGGATCCAAGGTCGTGACCGAGTACCTGAAGAAATCCGGCTTGCAGGACTCTCTCGACAAGCTTGGCTTCACCCTGGCCGGATACGGGTGTGCCACCTGCATCGGGAACAGCGGTCCCTTGCCGGAAGAGATCAGCAAAGCCATCAACGACAACGACCTGACCGTGGCTTCCGTTCTGTCCGGGAACCGGAACTTCGAAGGCCGGATTCACCCCGACGTGAAAGCCAACTATCTGGCTTCCCCGCCGCTGGTGGTTGCCTACGCCCTCGCCGGAACAGTGAACATTGACTTCGCCAAAGATCCGATCGGCCATGATCCTGACGGCAACCCGGTCTATTTCAAGGACATCTGGCCCTCCAGCGAAGAAATTCGGAAGACCGTGGAAGCCTCGATGAACCCCGACCAGTTCCGCAAGGAGTATGCCAGTGTCTTCGACGCCAACGAACGGTGGAACAAGATGGACACTCCGGAAGGCGAACTGTACGAGTGGGACGAAAAATCCACCTATATCCAGGAACCGCCTTTCTTCACGGATCTCTCCCCCGAAGCGGAACCGATCCGGGAAATCAAGGGAGCCCGCGCGCTGGCGCTCCTGAAGGACTCCGTCACCACGGACCACATTTCCCCTGCCGGTGCCATCGCTCCCAACAGCCCCGCCGGGAAATACCTGAAGGAGCACAACGTCCAGCCCCGCGACTTCAACTCCTACGGTTCCCGCCGGGGGAACGATCGGGTCATGACCCGCGGCACCTTCGCCAATATCCGCATCCGCAACCAAATGGTACCGGGAACGGAAGGCGGCTTCACGAAGTATGTGCCCACGGGTGAAACCATGCCGATCTATGACGCAGCCATGAAGTACAAGGAAGACAACACCCCGCTGGTGGTTCTCGCCGGTAAAGAATACGGCACCGGAAGCTCCCGTGACTGGGCCGCCAAAGGAACCAACCTCCTCGGCGTCAAAGCCGTCATCGCCGAGAGCTTTGAACGCATCCATCGCAGCAACCTGGTCGGCATGGGGGTCCTGCCCCTTCAGTTCGAAGAGGGGGACAGCTGGAAATCCCTCGGACTGACCGGCGAGGAAACCTTCGACATCGAAGGGCTGAACGACCAGATCCAGCCCCTGCAGAAAGTGAAGGTAACCGCCACACGCCCCGACGGCTCCACCATCCGCTTCGACGCGATCATCCGCCTCGACAGCCAGGTGGAAATCGAGTACTACAAAAACGGCGGCATCCTGCACACCGTGCTGCGTCAGTTCCTGAACGACAAAGAAGAAGTGAGCTCCTGATGGAGCTCCTTTCCATCCACCATGCGCAGATCACCGTTCCCCGGGGAGCGGAAAACGAAGCCCGGCGCTTCTACTGCGGGGTGATGGGACTAAGGGAGATCCCCAAACCGGGGAGCCTCTCCGGACGCGGCGGTTTCTGGCTCCGTCTCGGGGACGTGGAAATCCACGTCGGAACCGAAGACGGAATCGACCGGAGCCGGAGCAAGGCCCTACCAAGTGGAGGATCTGTCCGCTTGGCGCCGTCATCTCACCGATCAAGGAGCCGAGATTCTGGAGTCCGTACCCATCCCGGGCTATGAACGCTTCGAACTGCGCGATCCCTTCGGAAACCGGATGGAGCTGATCGAGCAAAAATAATGGTACCCCCGCATTCTCTCCGGAATGCGGGGGTTTTGCGTCTGGAAGTATTAGTGAGCGGCGGCATTCCCCGAAGCCGCTCCTGCACTGTCCGCTCCGAATCATCCTGCTGCGGGCAGGGGCAAACGTCTGCGGATGCAACTCAGACAAGCTGTTGCCCCTGAACGCCTTTGCCGGCTGATGCTCCGCTGGGCAGGACAGCAAAGTCGCTGTTTCGGGTAAACGCTTCCCCTTTTCTCAAATTCTAGTCCCTCCTTCCGTTGACTTCCGCCGCCGCCCGGATGCCCGATTCGATGGCTCCCTGGATCCAGGCGGAGGCTCCGGCGGAAGTGTGTTCTCCCGCGAAATGGATCCTTCCTTCCGGCAGGGAGATATATGGAACCAGCTCGGTCAGCTGAAAAGGTTTGGGCAGCGAAAACGCCCCGGCGGAAAACGGATTGCGCGTCCAGCTGACGGAAGCCCCCGTCACGAATTCCCGGTACACCTTCGAACCGTGGATGTGGGAAAGATCTTTCAGCGCAACATGGACCCGCTCCTCATCCGACCGGCTGTGCCAAGTGATCGCGTCATCTTCCCAGGTGTAACTGGCCAACACCACCCCCGGTCCCGGACGGCCGATCCCGTGACTCGGATAGCAGGTGAAGCGGATCGCCAGGTCGCTGACCGTTTTCCCTCCGCACAGTCCTTCCCGTTCCCAAAAACGGCTTTTGAACTCGATTCCGGTCTTGACGGAAGAGGAGTAGTGAAGTTCCCGAATCGCCCGCCATTTGTTGTGGGAAAACGAGTTTCGGGGTTCAACATCGATCTGCTGCAAAACCGAAAAGGGGATCGTGACGACGGCATAATCCCCCTCAAAGCAACAGGGTTCACCGGTCTCCGTTTTCCGGGTTTGGATGCGAACGCGGTCCGGTTTCTGTTCGATCCTCACCATCTCTTGCCCGAGCCGGATCTCCTCCCGCAAGCCGGGGAGAAAAGCCAGGGGCAATTGGTCAAAGCCGCCGGTGATTTCATAAAAGCGGATCCGGGGATCCATAAAGAGGAGAAAAATTTCCAGTATTTTCAGAAAGGAATGCTCCGCCAGCCCCTCGATATCCCAGATCACTTTGATCATCTCCACCGCCCCGGCCGAGAGCGACGGTCCCAGGGGATTGGCCCGGAGAAATCCTTCAAAGGAATACCGGTCCATTTCACGGATCAGGACCGCCCGGCCGTCCGGCGGCGATTGTCTGTACCGGGTGAGGAAGGGTCTGACCGCCTCCAAGATCAGTTGTTTCGCGGTCTTTCCCCGCTCCGAAGGCAGAACCGGGTACCGGAGGATGTCGGGATTTTGTTGATACAAATCCATTCGGGTCCGAATTCCGTTCACGTAAAGGAAATCGCAAGGGGTCCCATTGATAAAAGGATTGAGCCTGAGACCGAATTTTCGGATATATTCGATCGTCAGGAAATGAACTTCCGGGATCCGCATGGCGCCGCCTTCTATGTATTGACCGCCGGTAAAGGGAGCCCGGAGCGTGTCAACGCGCCCCCCCACTCGTCCGGAAGCTTCCAAAACCACCACCTGATGTCCCGCCTCCTTCAACAGGGAAGCCGCAACCAATCCCGCCATCCCGGCTCCGACAATGACCACCTTTTTGGGGGGATGCATTGGAACCAGCCCACGCCGGATGATGCGAAGCATTTCCCCGGGGCTCCATGAAACGTCCATCCCTCTTCCCTCCCCGTCTCAGGCGGATTGACTCCCCCGATCTTCGGGGAAACCGCCCTTTACTTCATGTTTATTCACGGGAGAGGGAATATTTTTACGATTGAAGCGGAATGTTTCACAATTAAACGGTACCCGCTTCCTCAGGACCCTCCGGTTTTGCCCTGTGAAGAAAAGCTCTGCATCATCCGGTACCAGGAAGCCACGGAACCGTCGGGCACACCGGAGGTGAGCAGCTTCCTCCGCCCCAACCGTCGGCAGGATCCGCCTTCGACCAGGAGAAGATTCTCAGCCACTTCGGCAAGTTCCAGGTCGTGAATGGCCATCAAGGTGATCCCTTTTCCCTTCCGTCGTTCCAACTCACGGAGGAACAGATGCCAACCCAGCTCATCCAGCCCCCGGGTCGGTTCGTCCAGAAGCCAGATATCCGGATCGCCAATCAGGCTGGCGGCCAACGCGTACCGGGATGCCGCTGCTGCCGGAAGTTCCGCCAGTGTCCGTTTCCGAAACGCCGCCAGTCCCCAACGCGCCACCATCT
This sequence comes from Melghirimyces profundicolus, assembly GCF_003054245.1. Classification (GTDB taxonomy): domain Bacteria; phylum Bacillota; class Bacilli; order Thermoactinomycetales; family DSM-45169; genus Melghirimyces; species Melghirimyces profundicolus. The sequence goes on along the minus strand of NZ_QBKR01000009.1, from coordinate 81,593 downwards.
CCACCGCTTGTTTTTTCGGCTGGGAAAGCCGGTGGTATTGAGCCAGATAAACCAGGGCATCCTCCAGCAACACATCGTCCTGGTTCAGTTTCTTATGCGGGGGGACGTACCCCAGCCGTCTCCGAAGCGGCTCCAGAGGAGAGGTGTCTCCCATGGCCGCGATGCTTCTGGACCAAGTATACTGCCTCCCTCCAAAGGTTCGGTAGGTGATTCGCCCGTCATCGGGAACGGAGAGGGTGGCGGTCACCCGGAGCAAGGTGGTTTTTCCCGATCCCTTCGGACCCAGCACCGCCGTCACCCCCTCCTTCAACGTGACGGTGAAATCCAGCAAACCGGTCCGTTTCCGGAGGCGGTACGGTCCGTTTTCGCCTTCCGCATACTGTTTATTCACATGAGACCATTCGATTCTCAATTGTTTTCATCCTTCCCGGGCACATGCTACAACTCAGGATAACCCATCCGCCGGGCCGAAAGAAAGCTTCCCTTTCCACTTGGTCAGGCGGGATCTCTTGTCAGTCAATGGTCCCGGCCGGATACGAAGGGTTTCTTTTCCTTCCTCTTATGGACGAATCAAACAGAAAAAAGTTTCGCCCTCCGGCCGTTTTTCTGACAAAAAGTTCAGTGAAATGCTTGCTATTTTGCCGGACCCTGTGGTTCAATGATACCAGGCAACTGCATAGACACGGGAGCTTGGAGGAGCCAGGCTGAGAGGGCGGGATCTCTACGCCGACCGTTAAACCTGATCTGGGTAATTCCAGCGTAGGAAAGCACCGAATGCAGGACCGGTACCCAACCGTCGTGCAAAAAAGCCGTACGCTGAGTACGGCTTTTTCTACATACGGCGAAGGAGTCCGGCCCCTGCCCTCCTCCCGTTGGCGGTTTGCCGAAATTGGATCGGGAGGTTGTTTTTTGATGAAAACCGGCCAGTTGTTGCGTTCGTCCTTTTCCCACAGCCGAAAAATTTATTTGGAAGGGTCCCGGGAAGAGATCCGGGTCCCGATGCGGGAGATTCCCCTTTCCGCCGCCGGTGACGGGTCGAAAGCTTCCAGCCTTCGCCTCTACGATACCAGCGGTCCCTACACCGACCCGGAAATCTCCCCGGATCCCCGTAAGGGGCTTTCTCCGCTTCGCAGGAACTGGATCCTGGAAAGGGACGACGTGGAAACGGTGCGGGAGACCGCGGGCGGCTCCCCGGACCCGAATCCGCCGTCGGGCCGCTCGATGCCGGAGGGGTTGAAACGTACTTCCCTTCGCGCCAAAAAAGGAAAAAGGGTCACCCAACTCCATTACGCGCGAAAAGGGATCCTCACCCCCGAAATGGAATTCATCGCCCTCCGGGAAGGAGTCCGCCCCGAACTCGTCAGGGAAGAAGTCGCCGCCGGACGGGCGATCATTCCCGCCAATATCAACCATCCGGAAATCGAACCCATGATCATCGGAAAGAATTTTCATGTGAAAGTGAATGCCAATATCGGCAATTCGGCGGTGACTTCTTCCATCGAAGAAGAGGTGGAAAAAATGGTTTGGGCCACCCGTTGGGGAGCCGACACGATCATGGACCTTTCCACCGGCAAGGATATCCACACCACCCGGCAGTGGATTCTGCGCAACTCCCCCGTACCGGTCGGCACCGTCCCGATCTACCAGGCCTTGGAGAAGGTGAACGGCGAACCGGAGAAACTGACCTGGAAGATCTACCGGGACACCCTGATCGAACAGGCGGAGCAGGGAGTGGATTACTTCACCATCCACGCGGGCGTGCTGCTTCGGTACATCCCCCTGACCACCGGGCGGATGACCGGAATCGTCTCCCGGGGAGGCTCCATCATGGCCGCTTGGTGTCTGGCCCATCACGAGGAAAATTTCCTTTACACCCATTTCCGGGAGATTTGCGAAATCATGAGCGCCTATGACATCTCCCTCTCCCTCGGGGACGGCCTGCGACCCGGATCCATCGCCGACGCCAACGACGAGGCGCAATTCGCCGAACTGCGCACGTGTGCGGAGCTGACCGAAATCGCTTGGGAATACGATGTCCAGGTGATGGTGGAAGGACCGGGCCATGTCCCGATGCACCGGATCAAAGAGAATGTGGACCTCCAGCAGAAATGGTGCCATGAAGCTCCCTTCTATACCCTGGGCCCCCTCACCACCGATATCGCCCCCGGTTATGACCATATCACGTCGGCCATCGGTGCCGCCCTGATCGCCTGGCATGGAACCGCCATGCTTTGCTACGTCACCCCGAAGGAACATCTGGGTCTTCCCAACCGGGAGGATGTCAAAGAAGGAGTGATCGCTTACAAAATCGCCGCCCATGCCGCCGATCTGGCGAAGGGACATCCCCGGGCCCGGGAATGGGATGACGCCCTCTCAAAAGCCCGGTTTGAATTTCGGTGGGAAGACCAGTTCAACCTCTCTCTTGACCCCGACCGCGCCCGGAGTTTCCATGACGAAACGCTCCCGGCGGAACCGGCCAAAACCGCCCACTTCTGTTCCATGTGCGGACCGAAATTCTGCAGCATGCGGATCACACAAGACATCCGGAAATACGCGAGGGAGAAAGGCATCGGACTGGAAGACGCCCGCCAACAGGGAATGGAAGAGAAGGCGAAAGAATTCCGGAAGGGGGGAGCGGAGATCTACCGGTAAAATATAATTGGGCTATCCTTTTGGATAGCCCTTTATCAATAAAGGAGGAATGTAAATGGAATTAGGAGATGTGATTGAAAAGACACTAAACAGTTTGCAAAACCGCCTGGATGATTCGGGGATACTCAAACAGGTACAACGTTCTAAAGGAATTGTTGTGGATATGGAATTCACTTTTAACGAATCGGCTACTTCAGATCAAATTCAGGCGTTTGAAGAAGAAAATGGATGGTACGTGCCTAAAGACTACTAAGAAGTTTCTCCTTCGTCATAATGGGGCAGTCCTGTTCAAGATGTCCTATTATGGCGGAGGACTCACTCTATACAACCTGGATGAGATTGTGGAAAATTATCACGTACCTTTGGCTGAATTTGTCCCCGGAAACATTTATCCCATAGGGATATACCAAGATTTTGGCTACTTAGCGATTGACTCCTATAAATGTGCCTCTGGTGCCGAGGAATACCTCGTATACATTGATCATGAGAGACTGGATAGACCAGATTATCTTCCCCTGTCCTTTGAAATGTAGTTGGACCACCTGATCATGGCTCAAGGCAACGCCTTTTGGGTTTGGCCAAAAGAAAGAGCCCATCGTTTTTATAAAGGGCGATAACTGTGGTGGCTGGATATATGGGAATGGGGGATACAACAAAGCCAGTAAAAAACACCGACTCGATTGGACTCAAGCCGGTATTCTTTATGTGGGTGGACGGAGCAGAGGGGATGGGGCTGATATCCAAGCCTTTTCCTACTCAGCCCCAGCAGGAGCCAATCTGAACGATCTAAAATGGCCATGGCCTTATATATTCAAATTATCGTGAGAAACCACTCAATCATTCGAATCCTGTCCAAAGCAGCGATGAAGGGTGACAACCCCCTCCGTCCCGCACCCTCATGCTGTTCAAGTTTCGATCCGACGGAATGAACGCAGGATCCGTAAGGCATCGAGGGTCAGCACACCCTTCCACTCTTCCTTGGCCCGCTGCCAGACTTCCTCGTATCTCCCCCATTCCCACGTCGGGTTCTAGGCACCATCCTCAGCTTGGTGAGAGATGAGAAAGTCCAGGTTTTCTTCCACGGAAGTACGGAGGATGGGATAATAATGCGCTTCCGGTGAAGGGGCGACCTGAATCGGTCGCTCGGGGATATTGGTCAATGGATTGGGGTACCGGCATCCAGATTTGATTTGGTTCATCAAATGTTTTTCTCAGGTAGTTCATCACCCGCTGGACCATCGGCGGCGTCTCTGTCCGCCTCAGCCGGGAGATGTATTGGAGCGCGATCGTACTTGCCAGCGCCGATGAATCCGGCAGACGAAAGTCAGGCTCCAAGGCATGACCGAATCCGCCGTCCTCATTTTGATAGCTCTCCAGTTCTTTCAACACGTCAGCTGCAGACCCTTGTTCAAACTCAAATCGAAACATGGCGCGATCCAAGGGTCGAGCTCGGGTCAAAAGAAAATCGCGGGCTTTCGAGAATGGTTTCGCTGACAGTTTCCGCATCATTCATTCGTACCCCCTTAAAGCGTTGTGATTGATTGTATGGCTCAGAAGAGGGAAAGCGTTTCCCCGAAACAGCGACTTTTTCACAATAATCCCCAAAATACACCCCCTTGTTTGATTCGGTGAAGGGAGCAGAAGTCCTTTCAGGAAAGGGGGGAACCCTTGGATGATGTTTCATCCTCCAAAGCGTTCAGAATCCGTCTGAAACTGAAGTTCCGTTTAACATCATCCTTCACCTTTTGTTTCCGTAATTTGATCGAACTCATCCGGGCAAAAAGAATATACTGACCCTGACTGAAAAAGGAGGGAACACCATGTATCCACCTGTCATGCCACCGGGATATCAAGTTCTTCGTATCCCCGGCTGTTCACCACGGCATCGTGGAACACGCCGCCGGACTCTCTCTGCGCCATGTCCTTTACCAAACCAATGCCATCTCCTTCCTCATGGGCCGGGGGATCCCGTTTCACCAAGCCCTTTATACCGTGGAATCCTGGGAACGAAACGAGCGTTTTCCTTACTTCGAAGATCAACCGGTTTAAAAAATGAACCCCGGAAAACCGGGGTTTCATTCATGGAACCAAGCGGTGCCCTGTCCTTGTGCTCGCCTTCCGATGGCCCGGTACACCTATTTCTGTATTCGGGTAACCTCATGGAAAGCTTCATCCATATGGAATAATCATGAATGATTGGATCGTTCAGCATATAGTTTACGAATATAAAGAATTTGTCCTATGTGGTATGCGTCGTGCATTGCCAAATCTGAAAGAACAAGCTTATGTGATGAAGCCGATTGATCATAAGGTGTATCAAATCGACTCTCGTCCCAATCAGACAATGTCAGTTGTATTTTTTTACAGACTTCTTGAACCTCCTTAACCGCAGCCTGCCATCCAGCCTCGTCTGCAGGATCTCCAGGATCCCCAAACGTTGCATTGTTGTCTGCATTCACAGGGGTTGTGTTACCTTGTAAGTTTCTCAATATGTTTTCATTCCAAAACCCAATGTGGTTTACAATCTGCCAGATCGAATGACTGTTGGCATGTGGCTGCCATGAAGCCTCGCCTGCTTGTACTCCTTCAAGAGCAGACATCAGTGGAACGAAACCAACCTGCTTTTTAAACCTAAAATCCAGCAGGGACAACACTAATTTCTTTGTACTCATGATTTTCCCCCATGTTTTTTTATATCATTTCCCTTACACATAACAATGGTACTCCTGCATGATTCTCCACCCTTACACATACCTTCGCTGCAAAAGATGAAACGCGGACAGGTCGTCATCGGCTATAATGAAAAGGGAACGGAATCAAAACCGAAGGAGGGGGCAACATGCCGCTGACCACCACACTGCAAGTTCGCTTCAACGAATGTGACGGGCTCGGGCACGTGAACAACGCCGTTTATTACACTTACATGGAGACGGCCCGGATCGAACTCTTTCAGATGCTGGACCCGGAGATGGATTTGAACGACTGGAAATTGATCGTCGCGTCCACCAGCTGCGAATACAAATCCCAAGCCTCCTTCGCCCAGTGGCTGAAAGTGACGACGGAAGCGGAACGGATCGGGAACAGCAGCTTCACTCTTCTTCACCGGATCAGCGATCTGAAGACCGATGAACTGATCGCCGTCGGACGGGCCGTCCTGGTTCACTACGACTACCGCCGGCAACGGAGCCTCCCGCTGACCAAAGAAATGAGAAACACCCTCCAATCCCTGCAACTTCCGCAGTGATCCCAGCGATAAACGGTTATCATTATTGAATATTAACCGGAATCGTTGTGATGGATGGACAGGCTCAGAAGAAGGGAAGCGTTTACACGAACCAGCGACTTTGAAACCCCCCGTGAAACGAAAGGGGGGCACTTCTCATGGTTGCCGGTAACCCATGATTATGGATGAAAAGCTGATGCATGCGACTTCTGTCCTCTCTGTGAAACCGACATCGGCGAAACATCCCCGCTTCGATCAAGAAAACCCCAACCACCGCCAGCCCCACGCTCCCCATACCATGATCGTCAAAAATGGTTTTCCGTTCACCGGACTCCTCCTTTCTGAAGCGAAACCAATACCTGTTTTCTGCTTCCGCTGCTCCGGATCCTCCGGTTTATTCCTGAAAGATCGTTGGCAGGACAGGAGTAACGTAACTCACAAAGAACCCCTTCCCCCGCAAAGGGGAAGGGGAAGAAAATTCAGACCCCTCCGTCCCCCGGGGAGGCTGGAGGACCATCAACCCGCATCCAGCACCTTGAACTGGGCGGTGACCAGATTGAAATATTCCCCCCGCTTTTCCATCAAATCCTGGTGGGGTCCCTCCTCCAGGATGCGGCCGTTCGCCAGGACCACGATGTTGTCGGCATCCCGGATGGTGGAGAGACGGTGGGCGATCAGGATGGACGTTCGCCCGGCCAGGAGGGTTTTCATCGCCTCCTGGATTTTCAGTTCAGTCTCCGTGTCGATGCTCGCCGTCGCTTCATCGAGGATGATGATCCGGGGATCGGCGAGAAGCGTCCGGGCAAAAGAGAGAAGCTGCCGTTCCCCGGAGGACAGAATATTGCCCCGCTCCTCCACTTCCGTGTCGAACCCCCGTGGAAGCCGCCGGATGAAGCTGTCGGCTCCCACGGCCCGGGCTGCCGCCTCCACCTCTTCGTCGGTGGCATCGGGGCGGCCGAAGCGGATGTTTTCCCGGATCGTTCCGGAGAAGATAAAAGTCTCCTGGAGAACGATGCTCACCTGGGAGCGAAGATCCTCCAACTTCAGGTCCCGCAGATCCCATCCGTCCATCCGGACGGATCCATCCGTCGGATCGTAGAAGCGGCAGATCAGATTGACGATGGAGGTTTTCCCCGAGCCGGTGTGCCCCACCAGGGCGACGGTCTCGCCGGGGTGGAACTCCAGGTTGATTCCCTTCAAGGCCTTCCGGTTTCCGTCATAGGAAAAGACCACGTCTTTCAGTTGCACATGCCCCCGGATCTTTCCGACCGGTCTGGCATCGGCTTTCTCCGGAACCGAAGGCTTTTCGTCCAAAAACTCAAAGATCCGTTCCGTCGAAGCCATGGCCATCAACAACTGGTTGTAAACCTGACCCAGACGGGAAATCGGTTCCCAGAAGTTCCCCATGTAGACGGCAAAGGCGACGAAGACCCCGATGGAAATCTCCCCGGTCCGGTAGAGATAAGCACCGAAGATGATCAGGATCGCCGTGCCGATCGCACCCGTCACCTCCACCATCGGGCGGAAGGTGGCGCTTTTTCGCGTGGCGTCATTCCAAGCGTTGAAGTTGTCCCGATTGAGCCGGGTGAAAAAGCCCATGTTCTCCTCTTCCTGCGTGTAGGACTGGGTCACCCGCATTCCCTGGATACTCTCGTTCAGATGGGAATTGAGAGTGGACTGTTTGATCCGAACCTTCTGCCAGGAACGGCGGATCATCCGGCGAAGTTTGACCGAAATCACAAACATGATCGGCAGGATGATCAGGACGGCGGCCGTCAGGCTGGGACTCAGGATGGTCATCATCCCGATGATCCCCGTCAACAACAGGATATCCATGATCACGTTGACGATCCCGTTGGTCAACAGTTCCTGCAGCGAGTTGATGTCGTTGGTGATCCGGACGAGGATCGAGCCTGCCGACCGCTGGTCAAAAAAGCGGTGGGAGAGCCGTTGGATGTGCCGGAAAAGATGTTGGCGCAAATCGTAGATGACGGACTGCCCCAACACCTGCATCCAACGGATCCGCCACGTGTTCCCGATCCAGTTCAAGATGTACATCCCCGACAGAACCGCCACAAAGGTGAACAACAGCGGCACGTCCTGATCCACCAACGCGTGGTCGATCGCCAGGCTGATGATATAGGGGGCGAACAGCCGCACCGCCGTGGAAACCAGCATCGCACTCAAGACCAGCGGCAACAGTTTCGTGGCATAGGGTTTCACATAGGATAAGAGGCGAACCATCAATGCCCAGTTGAACGGTTTCTCGATCACCAGCTCGTTGGAATAGCGGAACCGCTCGCGTCGTGTCATTCGGGACAAACCATCACCCCCTCATGATGTGTGGACCGCTTCCCGGTCCCTGAACTGAATGTCGTAAATCCGCCGGTAGGTGCCCTTCCCCCGAAGAAGTTCCTCATGGGTTCCCCGCTCGATGATCCGGCCTTCCTCCAGCACCAGGATTTCATCGGCGTCTTTCACCGAGGAAATCCGATGGGCGATGATGAAGGTGGTTCTCCCCTTCATCACTTCCCGGAAGGCGGCCTGGATCTTTTGCTCCGTCTCCATGTCAACGGCACTGGTGGCGTCATCCAGGATCAGGATGCTCGGATCGATCACCAAAGCCCGGGCGATGGCCAGCCGCTGCTTCTGTCCCCCGGAGAGTCCGAGGCCCCGTTCGCCCAGAACGGTGTCGTATCCCTCGGGCAACGCTTCGATGAACTCGGCAGCTTGGGCCCGCTCCGCCGCCTGCCGGATCTTCTCCATCGAAACCTCCGGATTTCCGTAAGCGATATTGTCCCGAATGGTGGAGGAGAAGAGGAAGGACTCCTGGAACACCACCCCGATGTTTTTGCGAAGGGACTTCAGATCATAATCTTCCACCGGCCTTCCGTCGACCCAAAGGTTACCTCCCGACGACTCATAAAAACGGGAGATAAGCTGCGTCAGGGAGGTCTTCCCCGCACCGGTGGCCCCGATCATCCCGATCACTTTCCCCGGCGGGGCATCGAAGCTGACGTTTCTCAGTGCCCATTCCTCCGTACCGGGATACCGATGGGAAAGGTTTTCAAAACAGACATGTCCTTCCAGGCGATCGACTTTCACAGCGTCCGGTCGGGACCGGATGTCTTCCGATTCATCCAAGACTTCCAAGAGGCGTTCTCCCGCCGCCTTCGACTGGGAGTAGGTATTGATGATAAACCCGAGGAACATCAACGGACCGATGATGTACCAGATCAGGCTGAAAAAGGCAACCAGTTCCCCGAGAAGCATTTCCCCCCGGATCACCAGCCCCCCCCCGTAAGCCAACAAGGCCACCACGGAGATGTTCCCGATGAGTTCCATCAGGGGAAAATAGGTGCCCCAAATATTCCCCGTCTCCACGTTGGTCCACTTGTAGCTTTGATTTTTCCGGTCAAACCGCTCCATTTCAAAATCTTCCCGGGACATCGCCTTGACGGTGTTCATCCCGCTGATGTTTTCCTGCACCCGGGTGTTGAGCTCGGCGAAGGAACGGCGGATCCCCTTAAAAGCGGGGTGCACCTTGCGGTCGAACCGGTAGACCGTGACCGCCAGGAACGGCATGGCCATCAGGGTAACCACAGCCAACATCGGGTTGAGCCAGATCATAATCCCCAAACCGAAGGTGAGAAGGAGCAGGAAGTTGACAAACTGGGCGCAACCGAAGGAGAGAAAAAAACGGAACGCCTCCACGTCCGCAGTCAGCCGGGACATCAAATCCCCCGTTTTGGCGCTGTCGTAGAACCGGAAGGGAAGCACTTCCATTTTCCGGTAAAGCGCGTTCCGCAGTTCGTAAACGGCCCGGATGCCGAACAGATCCCCGTAATACTGATGGAAATAGGTAGCGACCGCTTTCAGCGTCATCAACAGGAGAAACCCCCCGGCGATCCAGGGAACCCATTCGTATTTTCCTTCTCCGATCACCCCGTCAATGGTCAACTTGAGAACCAAGGGATAGATCACCGTGATCCCCGTCACCAGCAAGAGGGTCAGAATGGAAGTGAAGAAATATTTTCGGTACGGCCAATAAAAACCCTTCAACCGTTTGAACGTGTTCATTTAAAAAAGACGCACTCCTTTGTATATGTCAAGGACTCTTCCTTTTCCGAAAGCGATTCAAAAAAGAGCTCCGTCCCTTCTTACATGGGTTGAATCCTCCTTCACCCTTTTACGCATCCCAATTTATTCGATAAACGAATAAACTATCCCTTCAAAAAATGGAAAAAATAAATTTTTTTTGTCCGGTGTCCATGAGATGAAAGGAAGCTCCAGCCCTGTTGGCAATCCGGGGATTTGGGGTATAGTGTAGGAGAGAAAACAGCAGGAGGGATTGCATGCGCGTATTGGTGATCGGTGCCAACGGACAGGTGGGCAAGCGGCTGGTGGGGCTCCTGGGCCGGAGCGAACACGAAGTCCGGGCCATGATCCGGGACGAACAACAGGCTCCCCCGTTGGAGAAAATGGGGGCCCAAACCGTCCTGGCCGACCTGGAACAGGATTTCTCCCACGCCGTGAAAGGATGCGAGGGGATCATTTTCGCGGCGGGTTCCGGAGCTCACACCGGACCGGACAAAACGGAACGGGTGGATCATCTGGGTGCGGTCCGGTCCATCGAGGAAGCGGAAAAACATGGGGTAGAGCGGTATATCATGCTGAGTGCCCTCCGGGCCAAAACGCCGGAAACCGGCCCTGAAAAACTGCAGCATTACCTGGTGGCCAAAAAGAAGGCCGACGACCGGCTGAAACAGAGCGGTCTTCAATACACCATCGTCCGACCGGGACGCCTGTCCAATGACAAGGGTACGGGCAACGTCAGCCTCGCCGAAGACCTCGACTTCCGCCCCGATCCCATTCCCCGGGAAGATGTCGCCCTGGCTCTGGCCGCCACCCTGGATGCCCCCAATACCATCCGAAAGGCTTACGACCTTCTCCCCGGCAACACCCCCGTGATCGAGGCAGTGACGTCTCTGTAACCGCACCGGGCCCCGGATTCCGGGGCGTTTTGAATAACATCAAAACGGCCCCATCCGGGGCCGTCGTCGAGAAAAGTTCACGCTTTCAACCGTTTTTCATAATGTTCCGGAAGACAATGTTCCTGGTACCGTGCCGCTTCTTCCCGTTCTTTTTCCGATGGAGAGCCGGGTGTCCGCACCCCGGTCAGATCCCGGACCACTTCCAAGAGCCCTTCCCAGGTCCGTCGCTCCACCTCTTCCGGGGCGGCAGACACAAAGGAGGAAAGGGTGGCCACGGTGTCAATATAGACGGGCCGGGTGCCTTCCGCCATCTCATAGAAAGCATTCAGGGCGGAAACCGCCTGCTCCCGGTCAATCCGGGTGAGCAGCGTGGCATGGGCCAGGATGTATCCGGGACGCTTGGAGGTAAGCCCTGCGGGACCGCCTTTCCAGATCTGGGAAGTGCCCACGATCTTTTTCCCCCGGACCACCACATTGTACCGGCCATCACAGAATGAGCCGGGAACTTCGCCGAAACAGGACTCCAGACCAAAGGTCCGCTCCAGCATCCGCATCAGTGGAAAACCCAGCATTCGGTAGATTTCGTCGATGTTCCACTTCATCTCTTTCGGACGGGGTAAAAAAAGGGAAAGGTTCAGCGTACCCGGACCGTGGGGTACGGCGGTGCCCCCGCTCTGGCGGACATAGACCGGCCAATCCACCTGCTTCATCATGCGGGCGGCCCGGAGCGCCTTCGGAGTCCGGATGTCCTTTTTGGCCACCACCAGGGCCTGCGGCCCCCGCCAAAGCCGGATCGTAGCGGGAGCCTCCCCCCGGGCCACCGCCTCCCCGACGGCCTCTTCCATGGCGTAGCTGAGACCCCCCTGTTCCTCCCGGGGTTCCAACAGGATCCGCCACCGATCGATCTCCCGAAAATGGTTTTCCGTTTGTTTCAACCGATCTTCCATGATTCCATCCTCCCACGTTTCACACCCGTCCATTATACCCCATCGGAAAAAACTCTTCGATCCCGTTTCGGACCTGTCTCCCCCGGGGCGGGATCGCGTGAGATTCCCTGACACGGGTTCCCGGCATATTATGAAGGACCATGCACCATAATAAAAGGTGTGGAAAGGCAGTTCTCCGGATGGTTTTAAAAAAGGGGGGTGATATCAAGTGGTCAAATCCATCAGCAGCGCCGATTACGATGCGTTGGTCCAAAATGCAACCAAGCCCGTCATTCTTGAATTCGGGGCCGATTGGTGACCGGCATGCCGTCAATTGAGACCGGTGGTCTCAGAAGTTGCAGAACAGGAAACAGCGGTCGATTTTTATTATGTCGATGTCGATCAAAATCCGGAACTTGCAGACAAGTTCGGGATACGAAGCATCCCCACCCTCATCCGAATCCAAAACGGGAAAGAAACCAATCGTTCCTTGGGATTGATTTCCGAAAAGGAGGTCAAAGAATTCGCCCACTCTGAATAACAGGAGCAGACGTCCGCCCAACTGCTGAATCCTTGAAAGACGGGCTCACGCAGATATTCCGCGTGGGTCCGTTTCTATTTCACCTGACCGTGTCGCCCGAATGGAAAAACACCCCGAACCACGGGGTGCCGCCTTATTTTTGGTGTTTCAGTTCTTCGATTACTCTTGCCAACAACAGGGCTTCTTCGCGGTATCGGTGAATGCTGCGGCCCTTTCGGTCCCCCTCCAGCACCTTTCTCCGCACATCGTTGTACCGCCGTTCAATGCAGGTAAGCGCCGCCAACCATTCATCTCCGGAGAGGTTCATCACCACTCTCATATGTCACTCTCCTCGTGATCCTTGTTCGCTTCTACCAATGTATGAACGGCGGCCTGTCCCTTTGACAAAAACAACCCTTTCGAAAGAGGGCTGTTCAGGTGAATGGACAAAAGGGGCCGGGGCGCGGTTACTCTGCGCCTCCGGCCCCCGCCAAAGATGTCTTCAAGGACACTCCGCTCCCCGAACCAGCGCCTTCAGCACCCGGGCGTTGACCGCCGCACTTTCCATGGGGTCTCCGCGGAAATGTTCCTGCTCGGCGATCACCCAGGGGATCCCTTCTTTTTCGGCCAATTCCACCAAGGTGCCGTTATCGATCTCCCCGTCACCGATCTCGGTGCTGATGTTCCCATCCGAAGTCCGTTTCAAATCCTTGATATGGAGCGCCGCGTATCGTCCGGAATCCTTCCGGATCAGGTCTCCGGGATCCAGCCCTGCGTCGACCGCCCAGTAACAATCCAGTTCCATCTTCACCCGGGTCGTGTGGTCGAACAGAATTCCGAACCCGTTGGGGCCTTCGGGAGGATCGAATTCAAAATCGTGATTGTGGTAAGCCAGCTCCAACCCTCTTTTTGCGCAGATCTCGCCCGCGCGGTCCAATATGCCGGCCACCTCACGAAACCCTTCCGGTGACCGAAGCTCTTCCGGCAACCAGGGGCAAACCAGAAGCGGGCATCCGAGTTCCTCGTGGAAGTCCATCGTCTTCTCCAGCCGGTCCGGAAGCAATTGATCCAGCGGGAGGTGGGACCCGGCCGTTTTCAGCCCGGTATCCTCCAGAACGCGGCGGATCTCCCGCGCCCCGTGTCCGAAAAATCCGGCAAACTCTACGCCGTCGTACCCCATTTCCGCCACTTTCTCCACGGTCCCCAACAAATCCGCCTGAGCGGCTTCTTTCACCGAATACAACTGCAAACCGATACGAACCATGCCGGTTCCCCCTTTTTTCTTGAACCTCTGCTCAAGGCTGAGTCAGGAAGTTTTCCTTCCTTTTCCCGATCCCTCAACCCATGCCGCTCCCCCTCACCGGTTCTACGGACGATAAACGGCGACGCCGATATGGGAATCCGCCATTCCGTAATACAGGTACCAACACCCTTTCAATTCGACCAGCCCCTCCAGAAAGACCACATTGTCCACTTGCCCCGTCCGCTCCTCTCTCACTTCCGGAGCAAAGAAGGAGTCGGACGTCCGTCGGATCACTTTCGCGGGATCGTCACGGGAAAAGAGAACCTGGCCCGCTTCATAGCGCACCGGAGCCGGATGGATACCACCGGAACCGCTTCTTCCTTCTTCCGCCAGCTTCCGGGCGCCGTTGTAGATGAGAAGAATCCCTTCTTCCGTCATCATCGGTTGGGGCCCCGGTTCCACCAGCAGGCTGTCAAAGGCTTCCGGATCCTTCCGGACCCGCAGAACCGGTTCCTCCAAGGGCTCCCAGTGGACGGCATCATTGGAATAGGCCACCCAAATGGAACTGTCCCCGAAATACATCACATACTTCCCGTTGACTTTTTCCTGCAGAATGGCCCCGGACTTGGACCACTCCTTTGATTGATCTCCTTTCCACCCCGGAAACACGATCCCCTTCTTTTCCCAGTGGATCAGATCCTCGGATACGGCGAGACAGAGCCGCGCACTGACGCCGTCAAAGGCGGTGTATGTCAGGACATAGGTATCCCCGATCCGGGTCACCCTCGGATCTTCGCAACCGCCGGGTTTTTCGTAGTCTTCGGTGGGGACGAGAACGGGTTCGGGCCGGCGCTCGAAATGAATTCCGTCTTCACTGACGGCCAGGCCGATGCGGGAAGTGCCGTTCCACTTCCCGAGTCCGGTCTGGTCCTCCGCCCGGTACAACATATAAATTTTTCCGTCTTTCACCACCGCCGCCGGATTGAAAACATCCTTCGACTCCCAGCCGTCCCCGACCGGGGAGAGTACCGGGTTTTCCTCATGCTTCTGAAAGTTTCCGAAAGGAAAAGATTTCACCTTGATATCCTGCATTGGATTCGCTCCTTCAATTTTGATCTTTGTCCGGCGTCCAGGCAGGGGAAACACTCCCCTTCTTTCCTTCCTCCCACAGAGCGGCCGCTCCCAGTATCCCCGCATCGTCGCCCAGGGCGGACGGGAGAATGTCATAGGTTCCGACAAAGGAAGGCATCAACCACTCTTCCACCCTCTCCCTCAGAGGAGTGAACAGCCGGTCTCCCGCTTTGGCCACTCCGCCTCCGATGACGATCCTCCGGGGATTGAGAAAATGAATGGCGTTGGCCACCCCCACAGCCAGGTAGTGGATCACTTTCTCCACGATCGCTTCGGCATCCGGATCCCCTTCTTTCAGGGCGGCAAACACGTGCTCCGCACGGGGCCGCTCCCCGTCGGCCTCCGCCAGTTTCCATATCCGTGAACCCGGACCGGCCGCTTCCGCCGCCAACGCGTCGATGGCCGTGCCCGAGGCCAAGCCTTCAAGGGTGCCGTCACGCAAGTGACCGCCCTGGGCTCTGGAAGGCTCCAAAACCATTTGACCCAGTTCCCCCGCGAAGGTATCAGCCCCCCGCAACAGTCGGTCGTTCACCACCAACCCGCTTCCGATGCCCGTACTTACGGTGATGTAGACCAACGGGTCCGAGTTCATCCCGGCCCCCCACAGGTATTCGCCCCAGGCCGCCGCATTGGCGTCGTTTTCGACGCGGACGGGGACACCGAATTTTTGTTCCAGTTCCGCTTTGAGGGGAACCCGGTCCCATCCGGGGAGGTTGGGCGGGGAAAGGATCGTTCCCGTCCGTGCGTCCAGCGGTCCGGGGGAGGCGACGCCGATTCCGTCCACCTCTCCCCCGGCCATCACGTTCCGGATCGCTTCGGAAATCCGCTCCAACACCCGCTCCGGACCTTCCCGGGCCCGGGTTTCCATCCGGACGCGGGATGTGAGGTACCCGTTTGGTTCCACCCTCGCCGCGGCGATTTTGGTTCCGCCCAGATCCACCCCGATACAAGCCGGTTTCATCCTGTTTGTCTCTCCGTTGAAAATGGCTGCTCGTCCTTTCCGTTAACCTTTCATTCCGGAACTGCCCACACTTTCGATAAAATACCGTTGGAAAAAGAGATAGAGAAGAACCACCGGCAAAGCCAGAATTGTCGTAACGGCCATGATGCTTCCCCACTGCCCCCCCTGCCCTTCCAATCCGAACAGGGTCGCCGCCTGTGCCAGCGGCATCATCTCCTGATCCCTTGCCACCAGAAGGGGCCATAACAGATCGTTCCAAGGCCCCATAAAGGTGAAAATGGTGACCGTGACCGCTGCCGGTTTGGAAAGAGGAAGCACAATCCGGAACAGGATTCTCAATTCACCGGCTCCGTCCATGCGTGCGGCATCGATTAAGTCCTGCGGAATGGTGAGGAAAAACTGCCGGAAAATGAAGATTCCCAAGGCGTTGACCGAAACGGGCATGACCAACCCGGCATAAGTGTTGAGCCACCCCAGCTTCACCACGATGATGTAGAGCGGAATCATCAGCAGCTGAAACGGGATCATCATGGTCAGCAGCACGGTGGAAAACAATAGGTTCCTCCCCCTGAACTCCAGCCGGGCCAAAGCATATCCCGCCATCGAAGTGAATACCAGAGTGATCAGGGTCACTCCTCCCGCGAACACGAAACTGTTCAACAGGGATTCCCAGACAGGGATCCGTTCGAACATGTAGGCGTAACTGGCTTCGGTCACCTTTGAAGGGATCAGGTTCAATTCAAATACTTCCTTCGGCGTTTTGACCGAGGCCAGCACCATCCAGTAAAACGGAAAGATGAACAGAACGGCCCCCGCCGTGAGAATCAGGTAAAGCGTGATTTTCCGGAGTGCGCTCCACCCCTTGGCTGTCATGTCTCTCCCCCTTTCCACAAATCAGTAGTAAGTGTCCCGTTCCAGGAATTTTTTCTGAATCAGCGACGCTGCCAGTATCATAAAGGCCAGCACGAGACCGATGGTGGCGGCGTAACCCATGTCGAGGTTTTGAAAGGCGTTTTTGTAGATGTACATCACTACCGACAGGGAACTGTTCGCCGGTCCTCCCCCGGTCATGATGAAAGGCTCGGTGAACAGTTGAAACCCGTTGATCGTTGACAGGATCACCACAAGGAGCATCGCCGGGTTCAACATGGGAAGGGTGATGCGGAAAAACTGTTGCAACGAACCGGCCCCGTCGATCCGGGCCGCTTCATACAGGTTTTTCGGAATTCCCTGCAACCCTGCCAGGAAGATGACCACGTAATAACCGAGGTTTTTCCACGCCGCCACCCACGCCAGGGAGGGAATGGCCCAGGTCTCACTTGTCAACCAGGGAACGGGAGCGATTCCGAAGAACCCCAACAATTCATTGATGATCCCGTCATCCGTGGACAGCATCCACGCCCAGAGAAAGGAGATGACCACACCCGAGGTCACCACCGGAAGGAAATAAGCTCCCCGGAAGAACCCCCTTCCCTTGATTGGTTGATTCAAAGCCACAGCCAGCAAAAGGGCCAAGGTGATTTGAATCGGGATATTGACCAGGATAAACCGCAAGGTGTTCCACAGGGACTTGAAAAAAAGTTCATCCCCGATCAGCCGTTGGTAGTTCTCCAGACCGACAAAGGGAATGTCGGGGGAGATGATGTTCCAGTCATGAAACGTAAGCCAAACGGAGAAGAGAACCGGATAGAGCATGAACACGGACAGAAACAGCAGATACGGCAAAATCAGCAGGTATGCGGATTTGTGGCTTCTCTTCATGTCGTTCCCCCTTCCATCGGGCGGAGCATGCCGTATCAATCAACGGATATCCTACTGCCGTTTCAGAATCTCGTTCACCTTTTTCTCTGCGTCTTTAATTGCCTTTTCCGGTGATTTTTTGCCCAGCACAGCCGACTTCTGGTATTCCAGTGACAGCGCTTCCATGGCTTCCGTCAGCTTCGGCGAATCGTCGGTGGCTCGCGTGTAGGGAGCCTGTTCGGCGAACCGGCGCAACAATGGGTTTTCCTCGAAAAAAGAACGGGCCTCTTCATCTTTCTCCAAATCTTTTCGGAACGGAATCTGTTGGGTCTCCTTCAGAAACTTGAGATCGTTCTTTTTGGAGATGAGGAACTTGGCAAATTCCCAGGTTTCCTTCGGATGCTCGGTGCTTTTGAAAATGCCGATGTTCTTGGGATCCCCGTAGGTGATCACCTGGTTTCCTTCCATGTCATCCGGAACCGGTACCGGTACCACCCCAAACTCCGTATCGGGAGCCTGTTTTTCCAGATCCGCCAGGGCAAAGGGGCCGGTGATGGTCATCGAAACCTTGCCTTTGGCCAGCAGGTTCTCTTTGAAAGTGGATTTGGGGGCGTAGCCCTCGTCAAATACCTTTTTGAAAAAGCGAATCGTCTCCACAGCTTCGGGATTGTCAAAGGCCGCCTGGTTTCCCTTCAACAGGGTTTCACCTTCCTTCGCGGCCAGATACCAGGGATAAAAGTCGAAAAACCGCTGCCACCAGGTTTGTTCCACGTTGGGATTCATCGCCCAAACATCAGTTTTTCCGTCCCCGTTTTTGTCCCGGGTCAATTTATCCGCGGCTTTCAGAAACTTGGAATAGGTGCCGATATCCGGGTTTTCCGGATCCAGTCCCGCCTCTTTAAAATGTTTTTTGTTGTAGATCACCATCACGGGATTGCCCTTCCAGGGGATCTGGTACAAATGGCCGTCCTTCGATTTGAAGGATTCCACCGTGTCTTTCGGCGTCCGCTCGGAGATGGTTTTCATCGCACCATCAATCTTGTCGATCGCATACATCCCCCCGGCCTCCACAAATTGGCTCAACGCCCCTGGATTGATGTTGGAAGTGAGGTCCGGTGTCGTTCCCCCTGCAATGGATGTCAGCAACACTTCCTCAGTCGAACGGCTGGCGGGCAAGGGTTCCACTTTCACCTGGATGTCGGGATGTTTCCGGTTCCACTCCTTCACCACGTCCTTGGCAAACTTCACTTCCACCGGGTGGGCCGCGGGCCAATAAGTCAACTCAACCTTACCGCTGTCCCCAGCGGAAGAACAAGACGTCTGTGCCACCAACAACAAAACCGACACAAGGATCCATCCAAGTTTTTTCATGTCGTTCCCTCCTTATTTCAACTGCAGAGTAAAGATTTCTTCCATCACCAGAGCGGCGGCTCCAACCAGCCCGGATTTGTCTCGCAGCTCTCCTTTCACAATTTGGAGCTGCTCACTCAGTGCAGGCACGACCCGCTCCCTGATCACGCCTTTCACAATGTCGGTCATCAGGGGAAATCCCCGGGAAAGCTTTCCTCCAAGAATCAGCATGTCGGGGCGCAGGGAGTTCACCACTCCGATTAAACCCGCTGCGATCACCCTCGATGTCTCTTCCAGCTCCCGGATGGTCAAGTCATCACCGCATTGAAACGCTTTCAATACATTCGATAATTGAATTTTCTCCGGAGCCGGGTAATGCGGGGACGCGTGACCGGCACGGATTTTCTCCCGAATACGTCGAATGACGGCCAAACCCGAAGCCATGACTTCCAAGCAACCGTAGTTACCGCAATTGCAGCGCGGCCCGTGGAGATCCACCGTCCCGTGGCCGATTTCCCCCGCTCCGAAAGGGGTGCCACGGTACAGGGATCCTTCAATCACAATCCCTCCCCCGATCCCTTCCCCGACCAATACGTAAACCAGGTTATCGGCCCCCCGTCCCGCACCGAACCACTTTTCACCCAAAGCGTGGAGGTTAGCGTCCTTTTCCACTTTGACCGGCATCCGGAGTTCTTGCTCCAGGCGTTCCTTTAACGGAACCACGTTCCAAAGCGGAAGGTTGGGAGGGTAAAGGACCTCCCCCGTGACCGAATTGACCGGACCGGGTGACGAAACCCCCACGCCCAGAATTTTTTTTCGAGGAATTCCCGAACGTTCCAGCAGGGTCTGCACCCCGAGTCGAACCGCCTCAACATACGACCGGGGCGTCCGGTCCCCGGGTGCAGCCAAACATGTCTCGTCGACAGTGACGGTAGACAGATCCATTAGGGCCACATGGATTTCATCCACGGACAAGTCGACGGCCACCACGTAAAACGCCGTGGCATTCAACGCATACAATGCGGGTTTTCTCCCGCCGCTGGACCTCCCTTCCCCCCGGAGAAACAGAATGCCGGAGGATTCCAGATCATTGACGATTTTGGAGACCCCCGCGAAGGTCAACTTCATCCGTTCCGCCAATTGCGCTTTGGACAGGGGCCCTTCTCGGCGAATCAAATCCAGCACCTGGGTCCGGTTCATCTTTTTCAGCAACCGCTGGTTTCCTTTGATCAGCCGAACCCCCTCCTTTTTAAACAAAGTTAAATAAGTAATCAAAAAAATAGGTTTGAGTTCACCGGAGTTTATAAACAGCCTTTAATAAGTTGATAAGATAATAGCACACCTCCCATAAGGATTTCAATAATTTTTCGCAATTTCATATTTTCCAATCCATTCTTTTACAGTTTTTGATACCCCCGACCGTCCCCTGACCGCTATAATGGAAGTGTTGTGCCGTGGAGGCACAACGGGTGGGTTGAGGGTTCGATACAGAAAAGGATTTTCTCATTGAAAAGTTGGTTCTTGCGAAGAATGGCGGATTCGTCCGATGCGGTGGAATGGAAGCGGGAATGGATGGCCGGTTTGACTTCCTTTTTCACGGCCGCTTATATCCTGGTGGTCCATCCGATGATCCTGAGGGATGCCGGTATTCCCCTGGGAGCGGGAGTGGCGGCCACGGTGGCCGCCACCGCCTTCGGCTGCCTGTGGATGGCGTTTGGTGCCCGGGCTCCGGTTCTCTTGATTCCCGGGATGGGGGTCAACGCCTTCTTCAGCTACACCCTCATCCAATCGCTGGGCCTCAGCTGGCAGGAAGGACTGGCGGCCGTGACCGTTTCGGGGATCCTCTTCTGGATGGCCGCGGCAACCCGTCTCGGCTCCCGGCTTTTCCAAGCCGTGCCGGCTTCCCTGAAGCACGGCGTCACCGCCGGGATCGGCTTGTTTCTCGCTTTTATCGGCCTGCAAAAGGCCCAATGGATTCAAACCGACGAGAACACGATGGTGGCGTTGGGTGACTTCGGACAGCCAGTCCCTCTGGTGACCGTGACCGGACTGCTGATCACGCTGCTTCTCTATTCGCGGAAAGTACCGGGCAGCTTGCTGTGGGGGATTCTGGTCACCACCCTGCTCACTTACGGAATCGGAGGGATGCCGGATGCAAACACTCCCTCTCCCCGGCTGATGGAGTTTGGCACGGTCCTCTTTTCGGCGAAGTGGAATCTGTTTCATTACCCGTTCTGGGTGGCCGTCTTTTCCCTCACCATGATCGTCGTCTTTGAAAACATGGGATTGTTGCAGGGGATGCTGTCCGACCCAAAACAATTTCCGAAGGCTTACCGGGCCACCGCCGTCTCCACCGTCGCTTCCGGTTTTCTGGGAACCAGCCCGACCGTCGCGGCGGCGGAAAGCGCCTCCGGAATCGCCGAAGGGGGGCGGACCGGGATCCCGCCGCTCGTGACGGGACTTCTCTTTTTGCTCGCCTTTCCCGCTCTCCCACTGTTGGGGAAGATTCCGGACCATGCGGTGGCTCCCGTCCTGATCGTCATCGGAGCCCTGATGGTGCAGAGCGTCCAGCACATTCCCTTTTCCGATTTCTCCGAGGGGTTCCCGGCGTTCTTCATTCTCGCCGGCATCCCGCTGACCTCCAGCATCGCCGACGGACTGGCCTTCGGTTTTATCACGTATCCGCTCTTGAAAACGGCGGCAGGCAAATGGCGGCAGGTTCCCGTCCCCGTCTATCTCATCGCGGGTTTGTTTCTGGCCAACCTGATCGCCGTCTCCATGATTCACTGATCACCGCGCGCACCGCTTCCCGGTGCGCGCTTCACTTTTGGCAGGGATTTATGGACAGAGGATGGTGTTTCGTTCAATTTTTCGTAAAAAATTGTCGAAAACGGTCACAAAAGGGAAAGTGCTTTCGAATAACTTATTTGGGGGGGGAATTAACCGATCGGGATGAGCCCGGCTCATCTCCTGATCGGGGTGGACCCAATTCAAATAAAGGGGGACAGGAATCCTGAAACGTTTAACCAAACGGTCTATTGCTGTTGGCGTTGTCTCCCTATTCATACTCTTCCTATTGATGGCGCTGCCGGTGGTGCCCGCTTCCTGGGCGAAGCCGGCGAAGATCAAAGTGATGGAAAAGACCATCCATCACCGGTCCAAATCGGATTTCGCCAAAGGGAAAGGCAAAAACCTCGACATTCAGTCCAGTGGAAACAAAGCACTTCTCTCCATGAAAACGGACGGGGAAGAGGCGGAATACACCTCCCCGGTCATCCAGTCCGACATGGTTTTCACCGATGTGGGGTTGCATTGGACAAACACCGCCAAGGCGGCAAAAAACCCACATTACCATTCCGCTCAATTTTCCCTCCGAACTTCCAAAGACGGGGAAAAGTGGACGGAATGGAAAGAAGTCCACGTCTCCCACCAAGGACCGGAACACAAACAGAGCGAGGAAACGCTCGGTGACCTGGTGTACGGGGATCACGGAAAATTCATTCAGTACAAAATCACCATGAAAGCCCACAAGGGCGTCAAGCCCCGGATCCGGGACATCAAACTGTTCCTGCTCAACTCGGAAGACGGAACCAAAGTGGAAGCCAAGGGCAAAATGACCCTGGCCGGGTTCCTGTCAGAGAGAGCCCAGGCCGCCATTGACCGCCCCAACATTGTCAGCCGGGCGGAGTGGGGAGCGGATGAGTCCCTCCGCTATGTTGACGGAAAGGAAGACTGGCCCAGGGAGTACGATGATCATGTCAACCACCTGGTCTTCCATCATACCGATACCCCCAACGACGACCCCGATCCGGCGGCCCGGGTGCGTTCCATCTATTACTATCACGCCAAGGTGAATGAATGGGGTGACATCGGCTACAACGCCGTTATCGGAAGCGACGGCAAGATTTACGAAGGCCGGAAAGGGAAAGACGGGGACGTTCTCACCCCCGGAGTGGTGGGCGCTCATGCGTACGGATTCAACCACTATTCCTTCGGCGTCTCCATGATGGGGACCTACACGGATGCTCAACTCCCGGACCATATGCACAACGCCCTGATCGACTTACTTTCCTACCAGGCGGACCTGCACGGAATCGATCCCCTGGGGAGCACGGATTATGTGCGCAACTATGAATATGACGAAAGCACCGGAATCCCGAAAGAGGACCCCGACGTACCCAACATCCTGGATCACCGACGCGTCCCCCGGGCATCGACGAGCTGCCCCGGCGATATGCTGGACGCGGAATATGAACGGATTCGTCAGGAGGTGGCCGACCGGCTGGCGGCGGCGGACGGGTCCACCATCACGCTGGACAACAGTGATCCGGACAACGTGGCCGACGGGGATTGGGTCACTTCCACCAACGTTTCCGGCTATTACGGTTCCAACTACCAGGCCAATGACAGCGGCTGGGGAATCGCGCCGGACACCTTCACCTGGAACTTCAACCTGCCGGCGGCCGGCAAGTACCGGGTCTATGCCTACTACACAGCGGCTTTTGACCGGGCCACCGACGCCCCCTATGAGATCCACACCAAAAACGGCGTCGTCACCAAAGAAGTCAATCAGCAGGTAAACGGAAGCTCCTGGGTGGAACTCGGCACCTACGAGTTCAACAGCGGCGCCAACAAAGTCGTTCAGACCGATGATGCCGACGGGTACGTGATCGCCGACGGTCTCCGGCTGGAAAAGGTGGAAGATGCTCCCGAAGCCCAACCCGCCACGGCCATCGTGGACAACACCGACAGCCAGTACACCACTTCCAGCGGCAGCTGGCCCACATCGACCAACGCACCGGGTTACTACGGTTCCAATTACCAGCCCAATGCGGCGGGCAGCGGCGGTGACACCTTCACCTGGAAGTTCACCCCTCCGGAAACCGGCAGTTACAAGGTCTCCGTCTATTACGCGGCAGCTTCCGACCGGGCTTCCAACGCTCCGTTCACCATCCTTCACGGGGATGGAACGGCGACCCGGCGGGTGGACCAACGGACCAACGGCGGTCAGTGGGTGGACCTCGGCACCTATCACTTTACCCAGGGCACCACAGGCAAGGTTACCCTGACCGATGATGCCGACGGCTACGTGATCGCCGATGCCGTCAAATTTGAACGGACTTCGGACGTGCTGATCAGCGATAACGCCGACAGCGAAAATGAAGGCATTGGAACCTGGAAGACATCCACCAATCTCAAACATTACGGAAGCAACTACCAATATGACTACAAGGGGACCGGGGACCATACCTTCACCTGGAACCTGAAGATCCCGGAAACGGGAACCTACCGGGTCTACGCCCAGTACCAGGCGTATACCGACCGGGCCTCCAACGCTCCCTACACCATCCACCACCAAAGCGGGACCTCGACGGTCAAGGTGGACCAGCGGGTCAACGGCAGTCAATGGGTGGATCTGGGGACCTACAACTTTGAACAGGGCACCGGCAGCAAGGTGATCCTCTCCGACAACGCCGACGGCATCGTTGTCGCCGACGCCATCAAGTTGGAGCGCGTCGAGCAAAACACGGTGATCAGTGACAACGGCGACCCCGGAAACGAGGGCATCGGGGCTTGGAAGAGTTCCAACAACGTGGCCGGGTTTGAAGGCGACGACTACCAGTACGACTACAAGGGAACCGGAGACCATACCTTCACTTGGAATCTGAACATCCCCAAGGCCGGGTATTACAAGGTTTATGCCAAATATATGGCCTACACCGACCGGGCGACCAACGCCCCCTACACGATCTATCACCAGGACGGGCAAACCGTCCAGCGAGTCAACCAGCGGAAAAACGGCAGCCAATGGGTGGAGCTGGGCACCTTCCGGTTTGAAGCCGGCACCGGCAGCAAAATCGTCCTCTCGGACAAGGCCGACGGCATTGTCGTGGCGGACTCCGTCAAGCTGGAGCCTGCGCCGGTAACCGTCACCGGGGACAACACCGACTCCAATGTGGACTCCGTGGGAACCTGGAAGACCTCGAACAACATTTCCGGTTACACCGGGACCAGCTACCAGTACAACGGTCCCAACAACCCCGGAGAGGGAGCTTGGTTCGCCTGGAACCTGAACATCCCGGAAGCCGGTTCCTACGACGTTTATGTCAAATACATGGCCTATAAAGACCGGGCAAGCAACGCGCCTTACACCATCCACCACAGGGACGGGCAGACCACCCGCCGGGTGGACCAACGGACAGGTGGAAGCCAGTGGGTCTACATCGGGACCTATAACTTTGATCAGGGAACAAGCAAAATCGTTCTCTCCGATGACGCGGACGGCTTCGTCATCGCCGATTCCGTCAAGCTGGAGAAGGCGCCCACCACCATCACCAGCGACAACGCCGACACCGGAAACGAAGGCATCGGCGCCTGGAAGGTGTCAAACAATATCTCCGGCTATGAAGGGACGAACTACCAATACGACTACAAAGGAACGGGGGATCACACCTTCACCTGGAACTTTGACGTGAAGGAAGCCGGCTCCTACAAAGTCTACGCCAAATACATGTCTTACACCGACCGGGCAACCAATGCTCCCTACACCATCCACCACAAAGACGGCCAAACCACCAAACGGGTGGACCAGCGCACCGGTGGAAGCCAATGGGTCTACATCGGAACCTACAACTTTGACACCGGCACGGGCAAAGTCGTCCTCTCCGATGATGCCGACGGGATCGTGGTCGCGGACGCCATTCGCCTGATCAAAGAATGAAACGAAGAAAGCACCCTCGCAGCGAGGGTGCTTTCTCTGTCTTGCGGTCCCTGTTCAGGTCTTGGAAATCCGGCGGGGAAGTTCCCAGTGTAAGATGAGAGAAGCCAACCGCAACAGCAATACCGACACAAAGAGAAGATAAAGCTGCCAATCTTCCCGGACAAGACCGACGCCGATCATCCAGCCGGCGATCACCGCCCAAACGGCGTAGATTTCTCTCCGGAAGACGAGGGGCTTCCGTCCGGCCAGCACATCCCGGATGACCCCCCCGCCGATTCCCGTCAACACCGCCGCCGTCACCACGGCGATGGCAGGCAGTTCCATCCGGATGGCGGACAGCGCCCCCTGTATGGAGAAAGCCGCCAGACCGACGGCATCGAAAACAGGGTACCAGGTTTTCCACCTCTCGACCCGGAAGGAAGGAACCGCCGTGATAAACAGGATAACGAACAGAGCAAGGTAGATCGACATCTCCTCCCTCCAAAGGGAAGAAACCGGCACACCGATGAGGATGTTTCGGATGACTCCGCCCCCGAAGGCAGTGACAAATCCAAGCACCAATGTCCCGAACAAGTCGTATTTTTCCTCCATCGCCACCAGCGCCCCGCTGACGGCGAAAGCGACCACCCCGATGAGGTTAAGGATCTCCCAGACCAACGTTTTCACCCCGATCCACCCGATTCTCTCACAATGTACTATACATGCGGAAACCAGGGAAGTGATGAAAACGCTCCCATCCAATTTCCATTTCATGCAAAAAACCGTCTCCGGAACGGACGGTTTTTGACTTCTCATTTGGCGCCCAGGGCTTTCCCCAAGTGGTCGATGTTTTTCTCCATCAGCGTGAAGTAATTTTCCCCTTTCTTCTTTTCCGCCGGGGTCAGGCCCTCCAGGGGGTGGAGGGTCAAGGACCGGGCCCCCACTTCCTTCTGCACGGCTTTGGCTACTTTTCCGTTTACCAGGGTTTCAAAAAGGATGTAGTTCACTTTATGTTTCCGGGCGATTTTCACCACTTCCCGAAGTTCCTTCGCGCTCGGTTCGTCGGAAGGAGACAGGCCGGAGACGGCCACCTGGTTCAGGCCGTAACGGTCCGCGATGTAGCCGAAGGCGGCGTGGGAGACGACAAAGGTTTTCTTGTCTCCTTTTTCCACTGTTTTCTTGAATTTCTCATGCAATCGGTCCAGCTTTCCGGCCAACTTATCATAGTTTTTTTCATAGGCTTCTTTGTGTTCGGGGTCCTTTTTCACCAAGGCGTCCCGAATCGTGGCGGCCTGTTTTTTGGCCCGCAGGGGATCCAGCCAGACATGGGGGTCGTGGTCCCCGTGACCGTGCCCTTCTTCCTGACTGTGACCATGCTCTTCCTCGTGATGACCATGTGCTTCATCCGCTTCGATGAGCGGAATCCCCTTGGCCGTTTCCACCACCGTCGTCTTTTCCCCGTCCAGCGTCTTCTTTACCTGATCGATCCAGCCCTCAAAACCGACACCGTTGTAAAGAAACACGTCGGCTTCGGAGATTTCGACCACTTCCCTGGCCGTGGGTTCATAAGAGTGGGGATCCGCCCCCGCCGGGACCGCATGGGTCACTTCCACATGCTTTCCGCCGATTTCTTCGGCAAAGAAGGCCAACGGATACATGCTGGTCTGCACCTTCAATTTTCCGTCCGCAGAAGCGTCATCCCCGCCGCCGCTGCTGCAGCCCGAAGCTGCCAGCAGGACGACGAGGACCAGGATGCCGACCCTGATGATCGCTCTGTTCAACAACCCGCACCTCCCGTAAGAAATTCCATCCCCTGAAAGTATTGTGAAAAAGTAAGCGGCAGCATTTACCCAAAGCCGCTCCGGCTGCTGTCCTGCAGAGATGTAGGCACTGTCCGCTCCGAATCTTCCTGCTGCGGGCAGGGGCAAACACCTTTGGATGCAACACAGAGAAGCTTTTGCCCCTAAACGCCCTTGCCGGCTGATTCTCCGCTGGGCAGGACAGCAAAGTCGCTATTTTGGGTAAACGTTCCCTTCTTCTGAGCCTGACAATCCATCACAACGCTTCTTATGATGACTGATCTCATTATAATCCCTGTTCCCCGGTTTGTAAATCGTAATTATTACGATTATAAAGCTTATGAAGGGTTGTATAACGGAGGAATCGCCTGTATGATGATGACGATAACCGGTTCTAAATCAGACCGGACGGGAATAAACTTGTCCAAAAGCGACGGGAGGTGCAAAATGGCTCGTTGGATCCGTAATTGGTCGGCGGAAATCGGGGGGTTTGCCGTTCTTCTCCTGTTTTTCTGGTTGATCCAGGGCGGCATCGAGACGCTGTACGGTCTGAAATTCCCGAGCTTAACCGTCTCTGTGGAAGTGGAAACCGTAACCACTCTGTTTCTCAGCATTTTTATCGAAGGGATCCCCTTCATCCTGATGGGCGTGCTGGTATCCGGTTTGATCCAGGTGTATGTCCGTGAGGAACTCATCTGGCGACTCGTCCCGAAAAAAAGGATACTCTCCATCCCCATGGCAAGCTTGCTGGGGCTTTTGCTCCCCGTGTGCGAATGCGGGATCGTTCCGGTGACAAGGCGCCTGATCCAAAAGGGGCTGCCTCCTCACACCGCTTTCACTTTTCTGCTTTCGGCCCCGGTTGTCAACCCGATCACCATCGTGTCCACTTACATCGCCTTCGGGTTTGATTGGGGAATCACCCTCTCCCGACTGGCCCTGGCGGGAATCATCGCCTGTACCATGGGGTGGGTGTTCTCTTGGTTTTTGAAAGGAAGTCCTCTTCGGCCGGATGGAAAAGAGGATGAAAACCATCCGTGTCAGGAACCCGCATGTAACCATCACGCACACTCCCGCCGCCACCGGGAAGACCGGTTGGGTCATGCCCTGTATCACGCCGTTTTTGAATTCATGGATATGGGAAAATACTTTGTTGCCGGAGCCATGGTGGCCGCCCTGTTTCAAACCGTGATCGGTTTGTCCGCCATCCGCGATTTTGCCCAGAACGAATGGATCACCGTGCTCCTCATGATGGGTCTGGCTTTCGGTCTTTCCCTGTGTTCATCGGCCGACGCTTTCGTGGCGGCCTCCTTCCGCAACGCTTTGCCGACCACCTCTCTTCTGGCTTTTCTGGTGTTCGGACCCATGATGGACCTGAAGAACCTCTTTATGATGGTGGGAAGTTTCCGTCTCCGGGTGATCGGCATCTTCTTCGGGGGCACCTCGCTTCTTACCCTGACTGCCATCATCGCCTGGAAAGCCTTCCAATGAGGAAAGGAGATCAAAACCATGGGCGCTTTTCTTCGCGCTTCCGTCTGCTTGGGAACGGCCCTGTTGCTGACCGTGCTGATCGTTACCGGAGAACTCCGGTTCTATGTGAATCCCCGTTTTTTGCCTTTCACCGCCGCCGGGGTGCTCTTCCTCCTCCTCCTCGGTCTGGTGCAACTCTGGAACCTGCGGACACCGGCACTTCACCGGACGGGGGTGATCGGCTACCTTCTTCTCCTTACGCCTCTTCTGCTTTTCATTCTTGTCCGGCCCGGTGCATTGGACGTTTCCATAGCCGCCAACAAGGGAGTCTCGTATCTTTCCCCCGAAGCCATGCAAAAGGAGCAGAAGCCCCTGACCCAAAAAGAGGCTGAGCAACGAAAAAAGGGCGAATCGCCCGACAAAGACCCGGGAGAGAACGATGAGCCGCTGTCCGAAACCGATCCGAATGAATACTACCAACGGTTTCTCGAAGAAATGAAATCCGCACCGGTGATCGATTTGAAGGACGAGAAATACATCAGCCGGCTGAGTACGATCCAGTTGTATCATAAAAAAGATCTGAAAAATAAACGCACCCGAATCCGCGGGTTTGTATACCGTTCCGACGACCTCCCCGAAGGGATCGTGATGGTGTCCCGCTACACCGTCACCTGCTGTGCGGCGGACGCCAGTGTCGTGGGGGTTTTCGCCTCGTTTCCCGGAGTGGAGCAACTCGGGGAAGGAATCTGGATCGAAGTGGAGGGGCCGCTGAAATCCGTCCGCTTCCAAAACAGTGACATGCCGTTGGTGAAAGCCGACGGTTACAAACGGATCCCCGCTCCCGCAGATCCTTATATCTATGCCGGTTTCTGACTTGAAACAAGGCCCCTCCTGACAAAGGGTCTTGTTCCGCCGTCACTGGAGGGAATGAACATCCCGCAGAATTTGATCGTAATCCGGACGGAGTCCGTCATAGGACGACATCACCTTCCCGTGGCCGTTAACCAGATAAAAGCGGGTGGAATGACCGATGACGGGAGGCCCTTCCCCCGGAATGTCCTGCGGCTGTACCGGAGTTCCGAAAGCGGTCTTCAAGAACCGGTGGAATTCCGGTTCGCTGTCGTCAGTCAGGAAGTGCCAGTTGCCGGAGTCGGTCCTCAGGTTGTGTGCATAGCGCTTGAGAACATCGGGGGTGTCATGGAGCGGATCCACACTGAAAGAGACCAGCTTCACATTCAGACCGGTTTCTTTCAGCCGGTCCCGGAGGCGGGCCATATTGGCCGTCATGGGGGGAGCCGTGTCGGGACAACGGGTGTAGATGAGGTTTGCCATCCAGACAGTTCCCTTCAGTTCTTTTGTCCCGAAGGGCTTTCCATTTTGGTCGGTATAAGTGAACACCGGAATCGGGGAACTGTTCACCCCGATGGCATCGGGACCGGGATCCAGAGTTTCCCGGTCCCAGTCCAACCAACCGTAAAGCGTCAGAACCGCCGCCATTGCCAACCCCCACCCCATTTTCCCTCCCGGAAAGCCCGTCATCGATCTTTGCCTCCTCCCGATTGTGACCGGTGTTGACCAGGACTTGCTCACTCCTGATATATGGCGGGCCGGTCCCGATTATGACAGGCCGTTGGTTTACCGCTTGTTTGCATAATCCCGACGACGGAGACGAAAGCTTATATCAGAAACCGCACAAGGAGGGTGCCCCATGCCGACCAACGACGAACGTCACAAAAGCCCCGTGGTGGAACCCGCGGAGCGAAACAACGCCGGGAGAAAACCACCGGTCCGTGCCGGGGAAAAAGAAGAAGGCGTTCCTTTTCCGAAATCCGCCCCACAGCAGAGTCCCCGGAGGGAAGAGTGATCAGCGAAAAAAACCGCCCCAGAGGAGGGGCGGTTTTCTCCTTGGTCCATCCGTGGTGAAAACGGATGAAACGGAACCCTGATGGAACTCGTAATCTTGGATAAGGGGTTTTCTCCGGATTCACAACTAAACCGAACAAGGAGTTCCAAGACACATGAAAAACCTTTTTACAGAACGGACGCTGTTTTTCACCAAATTCCTTCAGTCACCGGGAAACATCGGTTCGGTTCTGCCCAGTTCCCGGTTTTTGGTTCAGGCCATGCTGAAACCGGTGGACTGGCAGCAAACCCGCACCCTCGTCGAACTGGGGGCGGGCACCGGTGTCCTCACCCGCCACATCCAGGAGCAAATCCATCCGAATTGTCGGGTCGCGGTCTTTGAACAAGATCCGGAGTTGCGCGAAAAACTGAGGCAAACCTTCCCCCGTTACCGTCATTACTCCCGGGCGGAAGAATTGGGAAGTGGGGAGCCCTTTCCCCCCGGACAAGTCGATTGTGTCCTGTCGAGCCTGCCCTTTTTCAATTTCCCCCCGGAAAAGAGGGAAATCATCCTGGAGGCGATCTTCCGATCCCTGAAAAAGGGCGGCATCTTCGTCACTTATCAATATTCCCTTCAGATGAAAAGGGAGTTGAGTCGGCTTTTTCATTTGAAAGACGTGCGGTTTGTGCCCCTGAATATTCCCTGTGCTTTTGTTTATGTCTGTCAAAAGCCTTGATCTTGAAAAAAGGAGTGTTCCCCTTGGAGATGCGACCCCTCCGGCCTTCCGATTACGACCGGGTCATCCGGGTGCTCAACATGTGGTGGGGGGGACGGCATGTAAGCGACATGCTCCCCAAGCTCTTCTTCAACCACTTCCATCCCACCAGTCTGGCCCTGGAAGAGGAAGGTGAAGTGATCGCGTTTCTGGTGGGTTTCATCTCACCCGGTCAGCCGGAGGAAGCCTACGTCCACTTCGTGGGGATTGACCCTCGCCACCGGAGAAAAGGGCTGGGTCGCCGGTTGTACGAAGCGTTTTTCGATTCGGTTTCCTGCCGGGGATGCCGTCGGGTCCGCTGCCTCACCTCTCCGGTCAACAAAGGATCCATCGCCTTCCACACCTCTCTCGGCTTCCGGATGGCACCGACGGATACCGAAGATGAAATTCCCATCCACAAAGACTACGACGGTCCCGGAAGGGACCGCGTCCTGTTTGTCAAAGAGCTTTGAACAAAGCCGGCGAATCCGCCGGTTTTTCATCTCCGGGTCTGCCGATCAATATCCTCCCGCCAGGCCCGGATCAGACGACGGGTGACGGGGCCGGGGGTGCCGTCGCCGACCGGACATCCGTCAATTTCCCGGCAGGGAAAGGGACCCCAGGTGGAGTTGGTGAAAAAGACCTCCTCCGCTTTCCACAACTCCGCGGTCTCCAGCCGGGTCTCCTCCAGCGGAAGTTTCAGCCTTCGCGCCGTCCGGATCGTCCAGGCCCGGGCCACTCCGGGAAGCGGTGCCCGATCGAGGCCCGGGGTGCGGATCGTTCCCCGGGTGACGAGAAACAGGTTGGAGGAGGCCCCTTCCGAAAGGTCTCCTTCCATCGTCCGGAGAATCGCCTCCCGGGCTCCCTTTTTTTCCGCATCGTCTTTTGCCAGGAGGCTTTCGAGAAAGTGGAGGGTTTTGTGGCCGGAAATCGGAGAGGCGGGGTTTCTCGCCGGAAAGGAAACCACCGCGGGGATCCCCTGTTCATACCGCCCCGGATCCAACCGCTGTTCTCCGGCTTCCACCCAATAGCGGGGCCGGTCCAGCCGGTCCAAGGGGATCCCGTACCCTCCGTCTCCCCGGGTCAGGGTGAGGCGCAGATATCCGCTCCCCACCCCGTTCAGCCGGATGGCCTCCCGGATGGCTCCTTTCAGCTCGTCCTCTCCGGGCACCCGGGCAAACCGGAGGGTCTTCGCGCTCCGGATCAGGCGGTCCAGGTGCTCCTCCAAAAAAAGAGGGATCCCCCGTTCCACCCGGAACGTTTCAAACAACCCGTCTCCGAACAACGCCCCCCGGTCCCGCACCGGGATCCGGGCATCGACTTCCTCCACTCCTTCACCGCTCACGATCCACTTCACACTTTCATCCCCTTTGCCGCCCATTGTCGGATTGCTTCCTCCATCCCCCGGCCTTTGGCCCGGGTTTCTTCGTATTCCAGAAGGGGATCGGAATCGGCCACGATGCCCCCGCCCACGTGGTAGGAAAGGGTCCCCGTCTCACCACCGGTCCAGGTCATCGTCCGGATGGCGATGTTCCATTCACCGGTCCCTCTCGGATCCGCGTATCCGATGGAACCGGTATAAAAGCCGCGACGACTCTTTTCCACCTCGTGGATCACCTGCATCGATCGAAGTTTGGGCGCTCCGGTGATGGAGCCGCCGGGAAAGACGTGACGAAAGATCTGCCCCGGCCCCGTTTCCTCCGGAAAACGGCCCGTGACCCGGGCCACCTGGTGCCAGACCGTCGGATGGGCTTCAATGGTGAAGAGTTCGGGCACCCGGATCGAACCTGTCTTGCAGAACTTCCCGAAGTCGTTCCGTTCCAGATCGACGATCATCACCAGTTCCGCCCGGTCCTTTTCGCTCATCTTCAGTTCCTCCCGGTAATGCCGGTCTTCCGCCGGGTTCTCTCCCCTGGGGCGGGTGCCCTTGATCGGACGGGTTTCGATGAATCCCCGTTCCCAGCGCAAAAACTGCTCGGGGGAAGAAGAGAGGACAGAGAAACCCGGGAACCGCAAAAAAGCCGACCAGGCTCCGGGATTGGTCTTCCGGAGCGCCTCAAAGAGCCCCCGGGGGTCCCCTCTCATCTCTCCTTCCACTCGATAAGCCAGGTTGGCCTGATAGATGTCCCCCCGTCCGATATATTCCTGGACCCGGAGGACCCGGTGCATATATTCCTCCCGCCCGATTTCCGGGGTCATGGGGCGGAGGATCTCCACCGGCATCTTTCGTCCGGATGGCTCCCGGTTTTTTTCCGAGGTCAGCTTCCGGACCAGCTGCTCCAACTCCCTTTCCGGATCCCCTTCCCGCACCGTCACCGTCACCCAGGCGGCATCCGTTTCTCCGTCCGTCACCAACACCTTGCCGGGGATCATGAGGACGGCGTCGGGGACGGAGGTCATCCGTTTCTTGGGCGGAGCAATCCTCTCCAGATCCCAGGCCAGTTCATACCCCAGACAGCCGAGCACCCCGGTGAGGAAGGGCGGGGCGTCGGACGGAGCCTTCAATGCGGTCATATCGCTCAGGAGGTCGTCCAACACCCGGAAAACGTCCGGCTGATCCCCGTGGTGAAACACGCCTTTCCAAACCGGATCCCAAGCCAGAACCGTGTATCGCCCCCGCCCGCAGCTGTCCAGGAGCACGGTGTCTCCTCCCCCGGTGAGCCGGGCCTCCTCCCGCACCGCATCCGGTTTTGTCTCCAAACGCGTCCACGCCGTCTTCATCCCTCGTCCCCTCCTGCCTTTTCTTTCCACGATGATTTTAACTTACCCCAATCGGATTCATTTTGAATTCCGATGATGACCGCTTCCTTCAGGTAACGGTACTGCCGGTGATCGGGATCGGCGAAGGCTTCCGCTCGGTCGGAGGAAAGGTCTTGGTAATGGATGGGTTCCGCAAACTGGGATGCGGTGAAATCCCACCTTCGGCCTTCCAACCGGTTGTAGAAGTGCCACCCTCGAAAATTTTCAGCAACATTTCAGGTGATGGTTCCATCTTCTTATTCCTTTCAGCCAACGTTTTTCGAATAGGGGATCGGGTCCTTTGCTCCGGCCTCGCGGAAACCTTTCAGACGGAGGCGGCAGCTGTCACAGACGCCACAGGCCACCTCACCGCCCCGGTAGCAGGAGGTGGTCAAGTGATAAGGAACCTTCAGCCGAAGGCCTTCCCGGATGGTCTCCGCTTTGGAGAGACGGATCAAGGGGGCTTCCAGCCGGATCGGGTTTCCGCTTATCCCGGTTTTGGTCGCACGGCGGACCGTCTCCTCCATGCTGCGGATGAATTCCGGCCGGCAGTCGGGATAACCGCTGTAATCCACCGCCGACACGCCGATATAGATGGTCACGGCACCGATCACCTCCGCGTAGGCGGCGGCCAGGGAGAGAAAGATGAGGTTGCGGGCCGGAACATAAGTGGAAGGGATTTCCTCATCCGGGTCGTCGGGCCCGGGTACGTCCATTGCTTCGTCGGTCAGCGCACTCCCGCCGATCTGACGCAGAAAACCGATGTCGACCACCCGGTGTTCCTTCACCCCGAAATACTCCGCCACCTTCCGGGCCTGCTCCACCTCCCGGTCATGGCGTTGCCCGTAATGAAAGGTGAGGGGGTACAGTTCATAACCCGCCTCCCGGGCCAACCCCATACAAGTGGTGCTGTCCAGTCCCCCACTCAATATCACCACCGCTTTTTCACCCATGACTTACACCCCTCTTTCCGCAGGATCCCAGATCCATTTATGAAGCTGCAGGTTCACCTTCACTTGGGGAAGAGGTTCCGCCAACACCCATTCGACCAGCCTTCTCGGGGGCAGGGTTTCAAACACCGGGCTGAAGAGGATTTGCCCTTCCCGGTGCCAGTCCTTCACCACGCGAACGGCGGAACGGAAATCCTCCCGGTCCCCGATGACAAACTTCACTTCATCCCGGTCCGTCAACACCCTGAAATTCTCCCGTACCATGCGGTGCGCCTCGCCGGAGGCGGGCAGTTTGTAATCCATGATGAACCGGATTTTTTCCCTCCGTTCCGCCCGTTCCCGGCGGAGACGGTCGAAGGGGGCCAGGTCGATGGCCCCGTTGGTTTCCACATGGACATCTTCCACCTGATCCAAATCGGCGAGGGCAGCCAATAAAGCAGCCGATTTCCCGCGATGCATCAAGGGCTCCCCTCCCGTCAGGCAGATTCTCCGGCTCGGATAACGCTTCACTTGGTCCAGAATTTCTCCAATCGTCGCCTCGAACTCCGGCCGGGCGGGGGCATAGCTGTAGGGGGTGTCACACCAGGCACACCGGAGGTTGCAGTGAAACACCCGGACAAAGACGGTGGGATAGCCCGCGGCCGTCCCTTCCCCTTCCACCGTTTCGAAGATCTCCACCATCGGCAGTTTCCAAGCCCGGTATTCCATCGGTGTCGGCAGTTCCCATTTATTCATCCGGATCCCCCGCTTCCATCCATTCCCGTTTCATCGTGACCCGACTGGTGGGAGTCTCATAGAGAACCAGCTCCTCCAGCCGGTGCCCCCGACTTTTCCAGCCATCCCGTTCCAGACGGGCGTCCAACCGTTCCCACATCCAGACGACCATGTTTTCCGCGGAAGTATTCATGTGGGGAAGAACTTCGTTGAGGTAGCGGTGGTCCAACCGCTCTTCGATTTCCTCCTTGTACATCCGTTTGATTTCACCGAAATCGACGGCGATCCCGACTTCGTCGACAAACCCGCTGACGGTGATCACCAAACGGTAGGTGTGGCCATGAAGATTCTTGCACTTTCCTTCGTACAGATGCAAATGGTGGGCGGCGTCAAAGGTGAACTCCCGGGTAACGGCCACCCGCTTCCGGTGATAGCGCAGCTCGTGCCGCCCGATGTCCATCCCCAGCCGTTCCACCCGATCGGGTATCTTGAATTCCATGAAAAAACCCCTTTCGACAAGGGGGACGTGGAAAAGCCTCCCGGACCGGGTCCACGTGGGACTGCCGGTCCATGGAGGAGTGGTATGCTTTTCGGTCCCCTAGTATTTTTTTAAGAGTGGTGGGTTTCCGACACTCTTTGCGGGCTTAAACCAACCCGGCTCCAGTGTAACACATTTCCCGGGCGGAACAGGAACCGACGGACAGAAAAGCCCGCCGAAGGGCGGAATTGTGTCTACTCCCCCAGCCGGAAGGCGGCCAGGGGGTGGTACATGGGGGAACGGTAGATGTGGGTTTCGTAAAGGATCAGTTCCCGGACCGTCCATTCGCACCGATCCGGGTCCGGGCTGAATACCCGGTTCATCGACTCATAGGGAAAATCGTTATACTTGTACTTTTTCGCCAGGGTGATATGGGGACGGTAAGGACGCTTTTCCCGCTCAAAGCCCAGGGATTCCACGGCGTCAATGACCACATCGTGCAAATGGTGGAGGGCGTTCAATTCCCCGTCCACCCCCGCCCAGAGAATCCGGGGGCGGGTTTTGACGCCGAAATGACCGATGCCATCGATCCTCAAACGGAAAGGTTCCAATCCGGGAGCCAGTTCCTTCAAGGCATTCTTGACTTTCCGCCGCTGACGGAAGGTGCAGGGACCGAGAAATTGGACCGTGATATGGTAATCGGAGGGATGGACCCATTTCTTGAAGGGCCAACGTTCCGACAGGAGCCCGCTCCAATGGGCAAGCAATTCCTTTTGCTCACCGGGCAGCGGAAGGGCGATGAACAGACGATGAAGAGGATTGGAGCCCATGGGTGCGCACCTGCCTTCCATCACGTAATGGCCATGGAACGTCAAACGGGAACCGAAGCCCCGGATCCGAGTTCGGCGGCGCTCACCTCTTTCTCGTTATCTGCCGACGTCGGGCAAAAGGAAGAACCTGTCTCTTATTTAAACAATGCAGGTTGGCCAAAAATGTTCAGAAATCAAAGAGGGAAAAACCCGGGAGAGGGTACCCGGGTTTTTGATGAGGAAGATCAGAGGGCTTTTTTGGCTGCTTCCACCGCAGCTTCGTAATCGGGGTGATGGGTCGCCTCGGAGACGTATTCCACGTGAACCAGCTTGTCGTTGGCATCGACGACGAATACGGCGCGGGCCAGCAGACGGAGTTCCTTGATCGCCACCCCGTACGCGGTGCCGAAGGAGAGGTCCCGGTGGTCGGAAACGGTCTGCACACGGTCGATCCCCGCGGCCCCGCACCAACGCTTCTGAGCGAAGGGCAGGTCCACGCTGACGGTGATCACTTTCACGTTGTCTCCCAGGTTGACGGCTTCTTCGTTGAACCGGCGGGTCTGTGCATCACACACCCCGGTGTCCAGGGAGGGGACCACGCTGAAAATCCGGACGCTCCCTTTGCTGTCCACCAGGGTGACCGGGCTCAGGTCGTTGGCCAACACATGGAAATCAGGAGCGGGATCCCCGGTTTTCAGCTCCGGACCCAGAAGTGTCACAGGGTTGCCTTTGAAGGTGATTGCGCCTTCCCGTTCTTGTGCCATCGGATCTGCCTCCTAATATGTAGGATACACTCTATAAATCTAACGGTACCGTATCCCACCTTTCTCTTCAAGAGTCCGGGGGAAACTTTCTCCGGGTATTTCCTTCGGCACAAAGGTTTCTTTATAATGACGTTGACGAAAAGAACCCGCAGGGATCCTCAAACCCAGGCAAGGAGTGGAAGCAGATGAAGACCCCCCTTTTTCTCGAACCCGTTTTTAAAGAGCGCATTTGGGGAGGGACCGCACTGAGGGACCGGTTCGGTTACCGCATTCCTTCAGAACGAACCGGGGAATGCTGGGCGATCTCCGCTCATCCCCACGGCCCCTGCAAGGTGAAAAACGGCCCCTTCCAAGGGGAAACCCTGGACCGGCTTTGGGAAGAACACCGTGAACTCTTCGGAAATTCCGGGGGAGACCGCTTTCCCCTGTTAACCAAAATTCTGGATGCCAACGCCGATCTGTCCGTCCAGGTCCATCCCGATGATGAATACGCCCGGAAACATGAAAACGGGGAACAGGGCAAAACGGAATGCTGGTATATCATCGACTGCGAGGAAGACGCCGAACTGGTCTTCGGTCACCGCGCGGAAAGCCGGGAGGAGCTGGAAAAAAGGATTCGGCAGGGAGAATGGTCCTCGCTTCTCCAGCGGATTAAAATCCGTCCGGGGGATTTCTTTTACGTCCCCAGCGGCACTCTCCACGCCCTGTGCGCAGGCACCCTCGTCCTCGAAACCCAGCAAAGTTCCGACACCACTTACCGGGTCTACGACTACGACCGCCGGGATGCGGAAGGAAACACCCGGGAATTGCACATTGACAAGGCGCTGGATGTAATCACGGTTCCCCACCGAACCGTCATCCCCGACCGGCGGATTCGAAAGCTGGGCGGCGTGGAATGGACCACCTTGATCGAGAGCCGCCACTTCACCGTCCACCGCTGGCGCATCGACGGAGAGGGAGAATTAAACCAGGATCAACCCTTTCTGTTGGCCAGTGTTCTGAAGGGATCCGGGGAATTGGTGACGGAAGCCGGCCGTTTTCCTTTCCGAAAAGGAGATCACTTGATCCTTCCCACCGGCCTGGGGCGTTTCCGGATCTTGGGCCGGGGGGAATGGATCGTCTCCCACCTGTGACCTTTACCCCTTACGCCCCGTGCAATCATGATCGGGGCGTTTCCCGATGCTCTCCTTCTTCCCCGAACCGTCAAGGGGAGAGTCTCTCTTTTTACCTTTGAGGCAGGCCAAAAGAAGACAGCAGCCGGAGCGGCATTGGAAAATGCTGCCGCCCACTTTGGGCTTGACGACGGAATCGCCGTCCCCGTCCGGTACCAGCATTCGAGAAACCCGGGCAACTCCTGCATGCAGATCCGGTCGATCGGATGGAAATCGGTCTTCCCCTCTATTGTTGTCATTGACGTGGATGACCGCAATCCCGACTTTTTTGCGCTAGCTTCAAGGCATATTTCAGAAACGTTCCCCAGTGTGCAATCAAGCCGGTTGATCACATCGATCAGAAACAGCGCCCACACGGGAGGAGTCCGGACCGGACCCGTGCCGATCCTCATTTTTGACCCGCCCGTCGGGCATGGGAACTCCTCCTTTCCCTTCGGGGCATCAGCCGTTGACCACCACGCCTCCGTTGGGGTGAAGCACCTGCCCGGTGATGTAAGATGAATCCTTCGACGCCAGGAACACGTAGCTGGCCGCCAGTTCCGCAGGCTGACCCGGTCGCCCCATCGGCGTGCTGGCTCCGAAGGATTCCACCTGTTCTTCCGAGAAGGTGGAGGGAATCAGAGGGGTCCAGATCGGGCCGGGAGCCACACCGTTCACACGGATCCCTTTTTTCACCAGGGATTGGGAAAGGGACCGGGTAAAAGACACAATGGCCCCTTTGGTGGATGAGTAGTCCAACAGAACCGGATTTCCCTTGTAAGCGGTGACCGACGTGGTGTTGATGATGGTGCTCCCTGGTTTCAAATGGGGAAGGGCCGCTTTGGTCAGATAAAAAAATGAATACACATTGGTCCGGAACGTGTTTTCCAACTGTTCGGACGTGATTTGTTCGATCCCGTCCCGGGGATGTTGCTCGGCGGCATTGTTCACCAAGATGTCGAGCCCGCCCAGTTCAGTCACCGTCTGCTCCACCGCCTGGCGGCAGAATCCTTCATCACCGATGTCACCGGCGATCAGGAGGCAGCGACGGCCCTCTTCTTCCACGTCCTGCTTGGTCGTTTGGGCATCGTTGTGTTCGTCGAGGTACAGGACGGCCACGTCGGCCCCTTCCTTGGCGAAAGCGATCGCCACGGCACGCCCGATCCCGCTGTCCCCTCCGGTGATCAGAGCTCTTTTTCCCTCCAATTTTCCGCTTCCCCGATATTCCGCGTCCTCCGCCAAGGGACGGGGAACCATCACCGACTCGATGCCGGGTTGCCGGTCCTGGTGTTGCGGGGGTTGAAGTGTCGCTTGTTGCTGTTCCTTTTTGGACATGGTCGAATCCTCCTATGGTCACCGATTTTCACATGGATACTTTTCCCTCCCCTTTCTTCCGACATTCCGGCATTTGCGGAACCTCCGACTTCCAATGTAGTTGTAAATCTCTTGTAATGGTATATCCAGTCACTTTTTCGTATCATGATAGGTAAGAAAACAATGATCTTTCACAAAAGGAGAAGTTCGGATGACAGTCGACCAAAAATCGCTGCGCCAGGGACACGCCCGCCCAGCCCTTGCCCGGTTTTGGAAAGCGCTCGGCTCCGCCTTGTGGAACCTGACGGTCTTGGTGCTGCCCGTCGCCCTTCTGATTCAGTCCCTCCATTGGTTGCAGGACTGGTTTTTCCACAAGCAGGGAGCGCTCTACTTTCATTCCTACCAAAACGGCGACAGCCGGACCGCATTTATTTTGATGATCCTTCTGACGGTCTTTTTCCAATTTCAGCTTCTCAAAAACGGGATTCGCCGCTGGCGTGAAATCCTTCGCCGGAACTGGATCCCCCTCGTGGCGCTCATTCCTTTGTTCCTCCTGCTCCTGGACTCGTACATTCTGGTCAATGACCGGGGAATGGTCCATTCCAGCTTCCTGACCCTTGGCCGGGAGAGCACCCGCCAGTGGGAAGACGTGGATAAAATTACGGTGGGATATACGCTCGGGGATGAATACGAGAAAGTCTTCACCGGTTCCTACCTCCTGCAATTCAAGGACGGCGACAGCCTGGAAATCTGGAACGGCGGAGGCATGGGGCCGGGCGATCTCCGTTCCATCCACCGTCTGGCCATGGAACACAACATTCCCTTGACCATCCAATCCCCTCTTTCGCCGGATGCAATGGAAGCCCTCCAAACCGGAAACTGGTCCCTTGAGGACCGTCAGTTCCTGACCGAACTGTTCCATCGATAACCATACCCATCCTGTCAGACAGGTCATTTTCGTATTATGAGCATTCCTGTAACAAAAGACTTGGAACTAAAAAGATAGTACCTCCGTTAGCATACGAGGGGTCAAGCGCTTGACCCCAAAATAACAAGGAGACACTCACATGAAGTATAAGCAAACTGGAGCAAATTACGGAATCCACCCTCATCGTCGGAGTGGACATCGCCAAGAAAGTTCATATGGCCCGGGCACAAAACTTTCGTGGAATCGAATATGGTTCACGCCAGACGTTTGAGATCATGCGTGCCGGATTCTACCGACTGATTCGGTGGATTCGAACGCTCCAAGCGGAACATGGGAAAAAGAACGTGCTTTTTGGGTTGGAACTGACCGGCCACTACTGGTCGCCGTTGACCCATTCCTGAGGAAACAAGGGATTCAGTGGTACTGGCCAACCCTTAACACGTTAAAAAGAGCAAAGAGCTGACGACAACTCTCCAACCAAGAATGATGTCAATGATGCCAAGTCATCGCTCAACCTGGTGAAAGAGGATCTGTACAGAAACCCTACGTACCCACCGGTGTTTACGCCGATCTACGCATCGCCATGATCCAACGAAATCAGAGAACTTGATACGGGTCAAGAACCGGGTGCACCATTGGTTCGACCGATCGGGCAGGGGCAAAGCCTTTCGGAAGCGTCACAAGGAAGGTTGTAGCCCCTAAGCGCCCTCCCTCCAGTTTCTCCGCTGGATAGGATGGCAAAGGACTTAGCAGCAAAGTCTCGCTGGGTCGATCCGCTCCCAGAGCTAATCAATGTTCAATGCGATCCACATAGCGTCCGTAATCCGGCACGGCGACGCGGTCAAAGTCCCGTGCCAGCTGTTCCAGACCCCGGGACAGCTCTTCTCCTGCCATCGGCCGTCCGTGACCGGTAACCACCGCAGCCGGTTCTAAGGACGCAAGTTTCCTCACGGATTCCCGCGCCGCCTGCCAGTCCGTCGTTAAATATCGGGGCGGGCCGTTCACTTCCGGCGCCTGGGTCATCACTTGATAAACCGAATCCTGCCGCACAGTGACAAAGGCGTCCCCCGCCAGCAAAGAGCGATCTCTTTTGCGGTACAAGGAGATATGTCCGGGGGTGTGACCAGGGGTATGGAGCCATCGCCAGCCCTCCATTCCCGGAACCCTGCCGTCCTCCGGCAGCTCCTTAACATAGCCCCCCAGATCGACCGGCTCCGTCGGAAACAGGGGGGAGATCTTGGCCACCCAGCCGCCTTCCACCGTGGCATCCGGCTCAGGATAACGGGATCTTCCGGTCAAATACGGCATTTCCCGTGGATGGGTGTAAACCGGAACGTTCCATTTCTTCGCTAAATAGACCACTGCTCCCACATGATCGAAATGACCGTGTGTCAGAATGATGGCCGTTGGCTTACGACCCCCAAAGCGATCCGCCGCTGTCGACAGGATATCATCAGCCGACCCCGGCATGCCGGCATCGACCAGGACCCAGCCTTGCTTCGATTCCGGATCGCCTACAAAACTGACATTCACAATCTGCACCGTCAAACTGTATACATCGGAAACGACCTCTTCCCCTGCACCGCTTCTGACCGACGTCGCAGGAATCCATTTCCCTTCCATCGGATTTTCCGTTTTCCTGTCCATCATGAAACACCTCTCTTCAAAGCATACCCAGTAAACTCCCCCGATCATCCGCCGATTGGCAAAACGGAACCGTTGTTAGTTGCGGGGGCACCCAGCTCCCCAGGAATCAGTGCAGTGATAGTCCCCCCCTGAGTTGATGAGTGATCCCCGCCCGGATTCCCACTTCATATCCGATTAAGAGGCAGTCAGAAAATCTCTCCCACTGATTCTCTCTTCTTCCGCCGCCGTCAGCACAGCGGAAAAAACGAGCGCCCCAAGTTGACCTTTGGTTAATCGGTGTCCGTCGTCCAAATCAAGTGCGTTAGCCGATGTGGCATGACCAGCACGGCACCTGCGGGCCTCAGTTTCTCCGGAAACGGAATCAGACGGCTATTTCCATTCCTCCATTCCATTTTTTGATCCGGAATCTCCATGGATTCATCGTATTGAATGACGTTGTAAATGCCGGCGGATCCACAGCATCGATCCGCCCCCCCCCATCTCCCGGTAAACGACTCCGGGTATGAATTTCAATAAGCGAAGCGGTGCTTCTACTACGCGCTGCACATTCAACATGAGGCACGACGATTGGTAGGTTACGATTTCGTGTACAGGTTTCGTAAAAGTCAGTGTGTCCAGTTCGACCAATAATTGGCTAATGTCTTTCGTTTTAGCGACAAACGCCTTGGCTCATTCTTTCCATTTGGTTCATCCTCGAACAATTCCTCGTACTCGATCAACCTCGCCCCA
Source organism: Melghirimyces profundicolus (assembly GCF_003054245.1). GTDB lineage: Bacteria > Bacillota > Bacilli > Thermoactinomycetales > DSM-45169 > Melghirimyces > Melghirimyces profundicolus. Next base: position 38,067 of record NZ_QBKR01000009.1, on the reverse strand, counting down.
CAACCGCCGGCGTTGTATTTTACCAGGTGTTGTGTGAGGAAAAGCCGAGAATGGATATAAGAATGAAACCACACATGGCCGGCAACGGGCATAAAGGCATCACCCGGAAATCAGTCCCAAGCTGCTTTGGAAGAATGACCAGACACATCCTGAAACAAAAACCCGCTTCATGAGCGGGCTTTTTCGGATCTCAGTACGAGACCGTCATCTTGAACTTTTCCTTCAGATAACGCCGGAGACGGCGGTGGTAGACTTCGCTGACCGTCCCCTCGCTGCCCCGGAGGATTTCCCTGGCGTAGTGTTCGGGAGGGGGGGTTTCCTTTCCCTTTTCAATCACGATGAAAGTCAGGACATTCTCCACCGTGATCCCGCGGATCACCACGGGGACCCAGGCGGGACGATAGACGCCGGAATCCACTCCTTCCCTCCAAAAAAGGTAGTTCAGCCCCTTTCGACCGATCCGGTACACTTTTCCTTCCACCGTGCTGCCGGGATGTTCCACAACATCCGCCCGTCCTCCGTCGGAATAAGGAAGGGTGTACCGCATGGCGTGTCCGCGGAGCACCCCCCGTCCCACGACGTCAAGGAATTCCTCTCCGACTCCCTGGGAACGGATGCGTTCGTCATCCATGCAGGAACCGTAAGCAAAGTAAAGCCATTCTGTCCGACGATCCAGGTGCCGGGCTTTCCAGTCGCCATAGGGCACGTTTTCCATGTGGCCTTTCCGGGGCCCGTTAAAAAGGTAAACGTAAGCCTCCACCGGTCCTCTGTCCGTCAGAACCCGGCGACGGATCCTTCGGAACTCGCCCGGAATGTCCGATGCCTCCTCCCGGTGGCCTTCCAACCGGTCGATCCTTGCCAGCGCCCTCGAGTTCACCCGGTACACTTCTCCGTAGACCCGCCTTCTCCCTTTGGCAAGACCCGGATATCCCCGTCCGGTGTCGAACAACTCCCCTTCCGTCCAGGCCTGCATCGCTTCCGGCCTGACCCGGGCCATCAAAGAATGGTACTTCTCCCCCCGGCGCAGGGAGCCGTAAACAAAAACCCGTTGTTTTTTTCCGGTCAAACCGGTCTCCCCTTTCTATGACTTCCGCATGGTTTCCAATTGATGAAGCAGTTCCCCGGCTTTTCCCCGGATTACAAGGTCGAAGTCGTGATCCATCTCCGTCGGTTGTGCATTGATCAACACTTTTTTGCCACCGCTCACCATCGGCAGCCGGTTGACGGGAGAGACTTCGAGACGGGTCCCGATCACCAGCACGAGGTCGGACCTTTCCATCGATTGAAAGGCGTTTTCCCAAGCTCTTTCCGGAAGAATCTCCCCGAAGAGAACGATTCCCGGGCGAAGCGGCCCCCCGCAGGACGGACAGGGAGAACGGCGAAGGAATTCTTCCCGCTCCGCATCCTCTCCACACCGGGCACAGCGGAAGTCCAGGATGGACCCGTGCAGCTCATAAACATTGCGGCTGCCCGCTTCCTGATGAAGCCGTTCCACGTTCTGTGTGGCCACGGCGTGGACCCGTCCCTGACGCTCCCAGGAAGCCAGGACGTCATGCCCCCGGTGGGGCCGCACTTTCCTCAGCGCCCGGATCCGGGCGGAATAGAACCGGTGGAATTCGTCATAATGGTGTTTCATCGCGTCGACGGTGGCCACGGTCCGGGGGTCCAGGTTTCGCCAAAATCCTTCCCGGGAGCGAAAGTCGGGGATGCCGCTCTCCGTCGACATCCCGGCCCCGGTCAGGACCGAGGTGCAGCGGGATTCTTCCAGCCACGCGAGTAATCGTTTCAGCTTCCCGTTGTCCGTCATTTTTTCCCCTCCCTAACAATAGATGCGGGGGGAGAGGGTTTCGTCACCCATTCCCCTTCCGATTTCGACAACGAACCTTCCCTTCCTTCCGTTTCCGGGAAACGGAAGGAGAACCGCCGCTCCTGTCGTAACCATTATGTAGAGACAGATACAACGATAAAAGAAAGAGGGTCAAGTGAAAATGAGTGATTGGGAACCCCAAGCGGTGATCGCCCTGTTTTTCGCCTCGGGTCTCCTGTTTTCCATCACCGGGGCGTGGTTGATCGAGAAATGGATCAAACGGTTGCGAACCCGAACGCGGCGAAGGACGCTGACCGTCCTTCCCGGGGGCCATCAAAAGGCCGGTCAGGGATCTTCGGTTCGCTTCACGGAAAAGAAAGGTCGGTGACATTTTGAACCGAATGGTCCAATCCGGCGTTCGGATCCGCTCCGCCAGGGTGGAGGACGCTCCTGCCCTCACCATCCTCTCCGCCCAGTTGGGATATCCGTGCGACCCGGATGACGTTTCGCGAAGGTTGGCGGAGTTGATGCACCGGCCGGACCATGCAGTGTACGTGGCGGAAACCGGCGGCCATGTCATCGGCTGGGTTCATGTTCATGAACGTCAGTTTCTCTACACGCCACCATTCGGTGAGATCGGCGGCATTGTGGTGGACGAAGCGTACCGGAAATCGGGCGCGGGGAAACTTCTGATGGCCGAGTGCGAAGGGTGGGCAGTCCGCTCCGGCCTGGCGGAGATCCGGCTCCGCTCGGGCGAAATCCGGTCCGAAGCCCACGAATTTTACCAAAAGATCGGATATGAAAACGTAAAATCACAGAAAGTGTTCCGAAGACCACTGGACTGACCCCGTCGGATCGGTCCTTTATTTTTCGTCCTCGATGAAAAACCGGAAGGAAGACTCGACCACCTGATCTCCGGAAAAGGTACGTTCCACAAAGGTCACTTCCCCGTCATTCTTCACCGTCAGGACCGTGGAGGACCGCGTTCCGTAACCGGGAAGGTCGATTCTGACGGGAGAGAGCCCCCGTTCCAGTTCCAATCCAACCCCGGTATCCGGGAGCTCCCCGTCGGGGGCCGGCTCGGAGTCGGCCAAAACATCGAAGAGACAGTCCCGAAGCCGCCCATTCAAACCATCGGACAACCCCTGCTTGCCCCGGACCACCTTGGTCCAGGGGGTGTTCAAGAAAGCATTGCTCACTCCGTGAATCCCCGGTTTCACCGGGGTGATCCAGTCTGCCCGGTTGGAATAGTACCAAAGCTCCCCCGGGTTTCCCACGAGAAGATTGAATCCCGGGTAACGGTCCCTCTCTTCCGCCACCCTCCTCAGATACTCCACGGGAAGAAAGTCATCCGCCAGATAGTCCCGGACCAGACGGCCCCGGGATTCCTTTCCCGACCTTGGTTCCGACGGGTCCCGGTAGTTGGTGAGCGCGGCAAACCGTCCTTCCCGGGTCACTCCCAGCCAGGTGCCTCCCCCAACCCGGTCCCGTCCCGCCAATATCCGGGGCGCATCCGGCCAGAAACGGGCCGGGTCCGTCGGCCGGTCCAGAAATTCGTCCCGGTTGGCAGCCACAATCAGGGGGATCTCCGGACGGACCCGCAATGCAAGCAAAATCAGACACATGGGGCACTCCTCCGTTTTCCGTTTGCTGTCGTAAACTCCTCAACCCCACCGGCGGATCCGTATCCAAACCGCCCAAACCCCGGCCCATCCCCACAAGGTGAGGACAATCAGACCGAAGATGCGACATCCGCGCCTTTCGATCTCCATGCGCTCCCCTCCTCCCGTGCCTCCCGGATGACTCTTTCGGGATCAGACGCAGAGACAGGGGGATGCCGGGGAAGAAGAATCACATCGTCCAGGTGGCCCAACACGGGAATGAAGTCGGGAACCAGGTCGATGGGACTCAATAAGCCACTATAACAGCCACTAAAAGCGTTGTGATTTCATGTTCGTTTCGAGAAAAGGGGAAGCGTTTACCCAAAATAGCGACTTTGCTGTCCTGCCCAGCGGAGAATCAGCCGGCAAGGGCGTTCAGGGGCAAAAGCTTCTCTGTGTTGCATCCGAAGGCGTTGGCCCCTGCCCGCAGCAGGAAGATTCGGAGAGGACAGCGCAACCATCTCCGCAGGACAGCATAGCGAGACCGGGGAGCGCAAGCGACCCAGGCGAGACTTGTGCTGCTCTGTGAGTGCAGCCGGAGCGGCTTTGGTAAATGCACTGCCGCTTACTTTTTCACAACGCATCTAACGCCCTGGCATACCAAGGAGTCCGCGGATCCCGCCAGGCCCGGCCCAAGGTGCCGGTCTCCCGCTTCAGCCGCTAAGCCCACTTTTTGATCTTCTCCATCGTTGTCTCCACGTTCCTTATGGGGAGGAAGCGGTCTCCCGAAGCCGACTGACCAATGTGCGGGGATCTTCTTCCGGAATCAACAATTGCCTGCTCCGCTCCGGAATAAACCCGGCTTGAGCGATTTTGGCCACCATATGGACCAAGGGATTGTAGAAACCGTGAACGTTCAAGAGCCCGATCGGCTTTTGGTGGATTCTTAAGTGCCCCCAGCTGACCACTTCAAAAATTTCCTCCAGGGTCCCGTAGCCCCCCGGCAGGGCGATGAAGGCGTCGGAGAGTTCCGCCATCTTGGCTTTCCGTTCGTGCAGATCCTTCACTTCGATCAATTCTGTCACCTGTGTGTGGGCCACTTCCCGGTCGAAGAGCCTTGATGGGATGACACCGGTCACTTTGCCTCCCCGCTCCAGCACCGTATCGGCGATCCGTCCCATCAATCCGACGCCGGCCCCTCCATAAACAAGCTCCAATTCTTCTTCCGCCAGGATTTCGCCCAATCGGGTCGCCGCTTCCATATACCCCGGATGCCCCCCGGGTCTGGAGCCGGCAAAAACACAGATTCGTTTCATGACGTTTGCCCTCCCATGTAAAAAACCCGGCCGCGCCGGGCGGATCCACACCGGGGCGCCGGGAACCGGGTTCAGTAATAAGGCGAGATCAGGATGTACACCAGCACTCCGGTCACGCTGACATACAGCCACAAGGGCATCGTCCAGCGTGCGATCTTGCGGTGTTTTTCCACCTTCATGTTGATCCCCCGGAAGAAGGTGATCAGGGCGAGGGGCACGATCACCGCCGCCAGGACGATGTGGGTGATCAGGATGAAATAGTAGACATACGCAAGCCACCCTTCCCCGCCGTAACTGGTGGAAGGGGCGTTGGCGTGGTAGTAAAGGTAAGAGATCAGGAAAAGAAAGGTCGTCCCGAAGGCGGCATAGATCAACCGCCGGTGCATCATGACGTTTTTCCTTCGGATGAAGTAAAGAGCGGCCAGCAGGAACAGCGTGGTGAATGTATTGAAGATCGCATTCAGCCGCGGCAGGAACAAAAGACTTTCGTGTCCCGTGGTCTCCTCTTTCGGGATCACGTACAACACGGTCACAACCGCCAAAATGAGAATGGACAGACCCACCACCCAGGGGGTGTAGTTCGCATTTTTCTCCGGTCCGTAGTCGGGCCGTTCCTCGTGGTTGTTTGCCATATGCGTATCACCTTGGTTCACCAGTCTGTTGCCACCAGTATACCACTTTTGATCCCGGTTTCCCGAACCGGAGTTTCACGATTCAATGGCGGATCTTACGATGGCTGTGGTTACGCTTTTATTTTGACCATCTCTTCCGGTTCATTTCACATGACGGTTCCCCGGTTGTTCACCTGAACTCCATCGTTTAACATATTGTTATATAACAGGATAAAGGGGTAGGTTTTAAATGAAAACCGCGGATTTATGCGATCGTTTCCATGAAGAGTTGCAGATCTGTCAGCCCATCTTTCAATCCTTCGGCGGAAGACAAAGGTTCTCCGGTCGGATCGCCACGGTGAAGGTGCTGGAGGACAACGTGCTGGTCCGGGAAGCGCTGGAGACGATCCCCCCGGGTTCCGTCCTGGTGGTGGATGGAGGCGGTTCGAAAAATTGTGCTCTGATGGGGGATCGACTGGGCGGGATCGCCGTCTCAAGGGGATTGGCCGGAGTCATCATCAACGGCTGTGTGCGGGACTCGGCGGAGCTCAGTGAGATGGACCTCGGCGTGCTGGCTCTCGCCCCTATGCCCCTGAAGAGCCGAAAGGAAGGCAAAGGAGAGCGGGAAGTCCCCGTCGAGTTCGGCGGGGTCCGCTGGGAACCCGGTCATTACGTCTATGCCGACGAAGACGGAGTGGTGATTTCCCCCCGGGAAGGGACGCTGTAAAGGGAAAAGCCGACGGATCACCGTCGGCTTTTGTTATGGGTAAGATGTCCATCAGGCAAGAATGTTTCCGGATGGGTGCTCCCTTGGCTCTCCGTCCTGTATCTCTACCGGAAGGATCCCAAAACCGTTTTACTGACCGCTCCCCTCGGTGCCCGTGCGCCCTCTGACCTTACAACTTTTTTCCGATTCCACCATTCCGATCATTCGGCAATGTTGCGACGATCGGCTTTATTGATTGTCTTCACCGGTAAACAGCGGATAGGCATGGGCCTCCGCCTGGGTGGCTTGATCCGTCAGTTCGGGGGGCAACCGGTCGTCCCGGGCGGTGAAGCCCGTCTGACCCCCCGGCGGGATCCCGGTGTTCAGGTAGTCTCCGACCACGGCCACTAACTTCCCCCGTGAATCCTTCAGGGCGGTGACGATCAAAACATCTTTGACCGTTTCTCCGTTGGGATTGGATACCTGGCCCGTTACCAGCTTCCGCTCACCGACGCTTTCGGTGGTTTGAAGCCCCTCGGTTTTCAGTTTGACCGGCTTCCGGTAAGTCGGATGAAAATCGGCGTTGACAGTGACTTCCCTCAGTTCCTCCGGTTTTTTCGCCGGTTCCATTTGGACGGTTCCGCCCACGTAAGCGGACTCACCGGGTTGGATCACTTTGGGGACAACCGACAGCACTTCTTCCGTCGCGAGAACGCGCCCGTCTTTGCCCAGGAAGTTCAATCGGGCGGAATCGAACCGGATCGGCTTTTTTCCCTTGTTTTTAATTTCGGCGGCCCCATGGGCCATGACTTTTCCGTCCGATGTTTTCCATGCCTTCCAGACCGGGGTGCTTTCGGTCTTCAGATTCTCTTCGGACGCGGTTGGTTCCGATGCCACCTTCACTTCCGGCTTTTCTTCCTTTTCGGCCCGGACCCTGTCCCCGTCATCCGACGAGCACCCCGAAACCAAAACGGTTACGCCCGCCAGGAACACCATCCCCCGGCGGACAAGGCCATTCGCTGCCACACTTCTCCCTCCTGTTTCTCTCTATTTCGTTCCAGTTCTGGAATACAGATTCTATCTTACCACAAGATCGAACGGGGACAAGGAAACATTTCCCACCAAAGGGAAAGCACCGCCCCTTCAGGGCGGCGCTCTCTTTGTACGATCCGTTCAGATCAGTTTCACCAGTCTCCTGCCCCGGACCTCGCCTTTCAGGATCGCGGACAGGGTGTCGGGAAGCTCGTCCAGAGTAATCTCATCCGCGCCGATCAAATCGAGAAGCCCTTCCGGCTTCAGATCCGTGGCCAGACGGTTCCAGACCTTTCTCCGGTACCCGTTGGAAATGTGGGCGGAGTCGATGCCGAGGAGATTCACCCCCCGCAAAATGAAAGGAAAAACGGTGGAGGAGAATTGGGGTCCCCCGGCCAGGCCGCTCAAGGCGACGGAGCCCCCGAATTTCATCGTGCTGAGGAGATACGAAAGGGTCTCACCCCCGACGGGGTCCACCGCCCCGGCCCACCGGGATTTTTGGAGAGGACGTTCCGCCCCGGTCAGTTCTTCCCGGTCCAGAATTTCCGCCGCCCCCAGTTTGCGGAGATAGTCGTGCTCCGAGGTTTTCCCCGTACCGGCGACCACCGTATAGCCCCGCTTGGCCAACATGGCGACGGCGGTGCTCCCCACGCCACCGGTGGCCCCGGCCACCACGACGGGACCCGCCTCCGGCCGGAGACCGTTCTCTTCCATCCGCTGAATCGACATGGCCGCGGTGAATCCGGCGGTGCCGAAGACCATGGCCTCCTTCAGGGTGAGTCCTTCGGGCAGGGGAATGATCCAATCCCCGGGGACCCGGGCCATTTCGCTGAAACCGCCGTGATGGGAAACCCCCAGTTCGGCGCTGGCCACGATGACTTCATCCCCTTCTTTAAAGCGGGTGTCCCCGGAGCGGACCACCGTTCCAGCCAGGTCGATCCCCGGGATCAGGGGGTAGGTTTCGGCGATCCGCCCCTTGGGGGTCGCGGCGAGGCCGTCCTTGTAGTTCACTCCGGACCAGGCGACACGGATCACCACCTCCCCCGGGTGAAGATCCTCCAGGGTCCGCTCTTTCACATCAACGGCAAAGGATTCCTCCGTCTTGTCCACCACCAGTGCGCGAAAACGATCGCTCAAGATGATCCCCTCCCAATGAAAGCGTTCTCTGTCATCATACCATGTCATGGTTTCGCCGTCAGTTGGTGCGGAATCAGCTCAATGGTGTTATTTTTCTCTCCTTTTGTATAAATCCCTTCACAAAAAGGACATTCCGGGACGTCTCAAAAAAACCGGTCCTTTAAAGACTTTTTGGAACAACCCACCCAACTCTGAATAATGGCCTTTCAAGTTGGAAAGAGCATCAAAACAACCCGCTTGATTTTGGGGCGATTGTACCCACGATCCTTGCACCGTCTGACATCCCGTTCATACGAAGAAAATGAGTCCGAACCCATCCCTTTTCAAAACCTAACCATTTCCTCTCACTCTCCCCTGTCCAGGCCTCGCAAGACGGTTCCAAACCAAGGAGCCTCCTGCAACGAAAAAATGGAAGTCCGGTACCGAAAACCAGAAGTACAGCACCCAACGCTAATATAAAAGATGGAATGACAAGCCCCCACACACTGGACCATTCAACCAAAAAGGCCACCCTTTGCGGGATGGCCCTCCTTCACCAGATGTTCCTCTCTTTCAAGGCCCCCCGGAGGTATCCGAGAAACCGGTCGGCGGGTTCTTCCGCCGGCTTTGTCAGCAGACTGACCCCCACGAACAGAAGCAGGGAGAAGGCCAGCCCCCAGACCCCGGACGCCTGCCCGAACCAACGGGTCTGGGTCCATTCCAACCATATGACGGTGATGCCGCCTCCGAGGATGCTGGCCAGCACTCCCGCGGAAGTCCCCCGTTTCCAGAAAAAAGCTCCCAACACCGAGGGGACCATCACCAGCAATCCGGCCGAAGACGAGACCGCCAACACCGCGATCAGATTCAGTTTCAGGCTGGCAAACAGATACGAAAGAAGGGCGATCAGGGGGATGACCCAAAGTCCGGCCCGAAGCTGCCGGGCCGGATCCCTCTCTTTCCCCATCGAACCGTACAAGTCCCTCGCTACGATGGACGACAGAGTCAACAGAATCGAGTCCACCGTGGAAATGGCCGCGGCCATGATTCCCACCATGACGATCACACCCAAGAGTGGCGGCACCCATCCGGAGGAAAGCAGCGTCGGGGTGGCCAGGTCGGGGGAGGCCAGCGAGGGAAACCGGACGGCCGCCGAAAATCCCCACAGGACCGAAACCAGCGTGTACACCAACCCGAAGCCGAGAAAGATGATGAGCATCCGGCGCATTTCCACAAGGCTCTTCGGCATAAAGAGACGCTGACTCACCTGGGGATTGGAAATACTGAAAAAGAACCATGGGAGCGTCAGTCCCACAAAGGTGGAAAAGCTGAAAAATCCGTTTCCCGGGACGGTAAGCAACTCCGGCTTTTCGGCTTCCAGACGGGAAAAAAGCCCTCCGAACCCCCCCAGTTCACTCACCACCACCAGGACGACCGCCGTGGCGGTGAGAATCATCACCAGAGACTGAAAGGCATCGGTCCATGCGACGGAGCGCATACCCGCGATCCAGGCCAACAGTACCGCCAGGACCGTGGCCAAAACCGCTCCTGCGGTGAAGGAGACCGCCCCGCCGGTCATGCCCTCCAGGAGGTATCCCACTCCCGCCAGTTGGACCGCGCAGTATGGAATGAGAAAGAGACAACTGGCCAAAGCGGCGATCACGGCCACCCCCCGGCTGCCGTACCGGTCTCCCAGCATTTCCGGCGGGGTGACGTATCCGAACTTCTTTCCGACCAGCCAAAATCGGGGCCCGAAAAAAGCGACCAGCACCATCCCGGAAAGGTAGACAAGCTCAAACCCGAGTGCCCCCACCCCGCCCCGATAAGTCAATCCGGCCAACCCCACCAACATGAACGCGCTGTAGGTGGTGGCACTGTAACTCAATGCCGACACCACACCGCCGAGGGACCGACCCGCCAGAAAGTAATCGGAGAGGGAGGCGGCTTTCCCGCTCCTGGCAAGAAAGGCAATCACAAGGGCAAAAAGGATATACAGACCCAGCCCCCACACCACCAGTGCCGCACTCATTCGGGATCCCTCCATTGACAGGCGATCCGGGAAATGACCAAAATGGACGCCAGAGAAAAAAGAATCCAAAACAGAAAGCTTCCGTACCAGGATTCAATCCGGGAAAGAAACACATAAGGAACAACATAAGCGGAAACGATCAGGACGCCGAGGATGGCCAGCGTCCAACGACGTTGTGTTTTCAACCCCATCCACCTTTCTCCGATCCAATCAAATGGGTTTGAAGAGGAAAGCATCGGGTGAAAGTCTTGTCCCCCCGGCGAACCCGGCTTACAATGAACAGGGTCTCCGGGAAGTCACCCCACTTGCGATTATAGAAGCGTTGTGATTGATTGTCAGGCCCAGAAGAAGGGAAGCGTTTACCCGAAACAGCGACTTTACTGTCCTGCCCGGCGGAGAGTGCATCTATCCCTGCAGGACAGCATAGCGAGGACCGGGGAGCAAGCGACCCAGGCGAGACTTGTGCTCTGTGAGTACAACCGGAGCGGCTTCGGGTAAATGCCGCCGCTCACTTTTTCACAATACATCTAAGAAGAGAAGGGGGCCCGCAGGATGATCGAGTGGATCGTCCCGGCCGGAGCGGTGGCCGGGATCGGCTGGTTCGGGATGTGGCGTCTCGTCTCCAGTTATGACGGAAAGACCTGTCAACCGGTGCGAAGGGAAGGGGCCATCGTACTCGGGGCCTCTCTGAAAAACGGGCAACCCGGCCCCGCGTTGACCGAACGGCTGGATCAGGCTCTCAAGATGCATCGGGAAGGGCTCGCTCCCCGTCTGATTCTGTCCGGTGGCGCTCCCGGAAAAAAAGCCGTCGAAGCGCAAGTGATGAAAGACTGGCTGACGGCGCAGGGGGTCCCGGAAAAAGCTCTCCTCCTGGAAGACCGCTCGACGGATACCTCGGAAAACCTGTCGAATACCCGTGAGATCCTTCGCCGTCACGGAATCCGGGATGTCTACCTGATCACCCACGATTTCCATATGTACCGGGCGGCAAGGTACGCCAAGAGAGCGGGAGTTCCGGTCACTCCGGCTCCCTTTAAGAGCGGGAGCCTGCGGATCTCTTATCATAAGACGCGGGAATGCCTCGCACTTGTCAAATATTATCTTCTGCGTTGATCCGCTTGTTTCATCCATCGTTATCTTACCGCGTGGGGGAGGAAAAGGAAAGAAAAAAACGGTCCCCCCGCGGACCGATTTTCCATTGGGCCCGTTTCAGGAGGGTTCTCCGTCAAAATCCCCGGATGTAGTGAGCGGCGTCATTTCGGCCAACCGAAGAGTCGGGCCGCATTGGCCGTGGTTTGTTCCGAAACCTGAAGGAAAGAGACCCGTTTGATCTGCGAGAGGGCTTCCGCCGTCCGCCGGACCCATGCCGGCTCCGCGGAACGGTTACGAAAAGGGCCTCTGTAACGCCAAGGGGCATCCGTCTCCAACAGGATTTGTGAGACAGGAACCCGTTTTGCTAATTCCCGATCCCGGCTCCGGTAACACACTTCGGGAGTGACGGAAATCAAATAGCCGGCGCCTGCTATTTTGTCCACCGTCTTCTCCGGAGCTTTGAGCCAATGGAAAACCGCCTTCCGGACCCCGTGGGCCTGCAAGATGCGAAACATCTCTTCGGCCCGGTCATGAACGGCATGGAGGAGAACCGGCAAATCCAGCTCCACCGCCGTTCGCATCAGCCGTTCCAAGGCTCCTTTGTGGTCGGGATCGGAAGGATCGCTCCGTTTTTCTTCGGAGAGGGAATACCAGGGCAACCCCACTTCCCCCACACCGGCGAGGAGATCCCGGTGCTCCCGGATCTGCCGGAGAACCGTCTCCACTTCATCCCATCGCACCGCTTGCTCGGGATGATAGCCCAAGGAGATATCAAGAAAATCGGGGAACCGTTTTTTAGCCCGGAGAAGGGTGGTACAAGAAGCCGCATCGGTTCCCACGGCCACCGCCTTCACCACGCCCGCTCGCCGGGCCCGGTCGACGATTCCTTCCCATTCTTTTTCCGGCAGCCGGTCCCAATGCACGTGGGTATCCACCAACTGCAGGGTGTACATGGCTTCCTCCCCCTTTCCTTCTTTTCAGGACTCTTCGGTATGATTTTTCCCCCGCCGCATCTCCTTCAACCGCCGCTCCAACTCCGGGTCCAAAATCCGGATATTCAGATCATGAAATGAAACCGGCTCCGCTTCCGCACGCTCCAATCGGTTCAGATAATGCTCCGCCTGTTGTCGGAACCCCGCCAAATCGATCCCCAGTGAATCACCGGGTTCATTCGTAAGCTTCTCCAACGCAGCGCGGAACAGTTTCCGGGCGCCGTTCACGTTCCCGTTGCGGTGGTGGTACAAGCCCACCGCCGCCTGCAACAGCCCCTGATAAAGCGGATCTCTTCCTTCTTCCATCCACAACGCTTCCAGCACCTCGTGACATTCAAAATAGTCCCGATCCACGTTAAAATGGTAAAGAAAACGGATGAAAAGGGGAGAATAGCGACTGTCACCGGAGTGATCCAACATCCATCCCTCCCGAAAAATTTCGGACTCTTCCCGCCGGCCCGGTGGAATTTTTGTCCCGATGCTTTACAATGGAAAAAAGAAAGGGCAGAGAGGAGCGATTTCATGAACCTGGAACAACCGAACCGGGAAAACCTGGTTTTTATGATCGATGCCATCAAAAACCGTCTGAACCTGGTCAATGCTTCCATGATCCGCCCCGAAGATTTCAGTCTGGAGAAGTACGGGGACATCCGTGATCTTTACAACATGATGGAGAAGAAGAAAGGCAATCTCACCATGATGGAATTGGAAGGGATCCTTCAGGAATTGAGCGAACTACGACAAAACTGAGAACGGGAAAAACCGCCGGAACAGGCGGTTTTTTTATGAAGGGAACCGGTCCGCCAACTCCTTGGGGATCGGCACGCTCTTCCGTGTTTTCAGATCGATGGTGACGTTGACGACTTCCGCGTCCGCCACAAGCTCCTGTTGCTCGTTCTCGATCACATGTTCCAATACATAACTGGTGCGCCCTCTTTTCAGAGGACGGGTCCGGATGGTCAGATGCTCCCCCAGACGGGCCTCTTTCCGGTAGTTGATGTTGATGTTCACCGTCACTGTGCCGATGTTCATTTCGGTAAACCGGTCAAAAGAAAGATTCGCTTTGTTGTACCAGTCTTCCCGTCCCCATTCCATGTATTCCAAGTACTTGGCATTGTTGACATGGCCCATGACATCGATTTCCGTCGGGCGCACTTCAATTTCAATGGAAGTTTCCATCTTGCTCCCCCTTCCTACCCGATCACTTGCGAATATTCTATCACTCTTTCTCCTGCCCCACCAGCACCGCGGTCTTTCCCGACTCCTTCTTCCAAACGGTGGAATGACCTTTCTCCCTGCATCATGCCGGTCCCGTGTTCCCGGATCTCTCTCTTTTTAAAGGGATCCCTGATTGCTGTCATCGTGGTATAATCAAGAGGAAATGTACATTTCGGAAGCCTGCCTGAAAAACAGAAACAATGAAGGAAGAGAAGCCATCAGGCTTCTTTGTTTGTTGGGAGGATGGATGTTGGGGACACGTTTGTTACACAGCCCGCAGAGGGTGATTCACACTCCCATTTATTACGGTTGGTTGATGGTACTGATTGGCGGGTTGGGAGTCTTTTTTTCCGCACCGGGCCAGACGTATTCGAATTCCATTTTTATCGATTATTACATCCGTGATTTTGGCTGGAGCCGTTCACTGGTCTCCGGGATCTATTCCGGGGCGACACTGATTGCCGGGTTCCTGTTAATGTTCATCGGCCGGATGGTGGACCGGTTCGGTCCACGTATCATGATGACCATCGTGGGGGCTCTCTTGGCTCTCGCCTGTTTCTGGAACAGTTTCGTCTTCACGCCCGTGATGCTGTTCGTCGGGTTTCTGACGGTTCGCCTGTTGGGACAGGGTTCCATGACCCTCTTGCCCAATACCCTGGTGCCCCAGTGGTTCATCCGCAAGCGGGGCCGTGCCCTGAGCCTGATGATGATCGGCGGATTCGCCGGGGCCACCCTGGCACCGATCTTCAACGCCTGGATGATCGACCATTGGGGTTGGCCCACTGCTTGGCGCATTTGGGGGATCCTGCTGCTGGTGGTTTTCGTCCCCCTGGCGGCCATCTTCGTACGGAACCGGCCGGAGGATGTAGGACTGGTGCCGGACCAAACCGGGAGCAACAGTCAACCGGACCCGTCGGCTGCTTTAAATGAAACAAACTGGACACTGAGGGAAGCGATGCAAACCCACGCCTTTTGGCTGATCCTTCTCTGCGTGAGTTTTCCGGCTCTGGTCAACACCGGACTCACCTTCCACCTGACGTCGATCATGGAAGAACAGGGGCTGGGAGTTTCCACGGCGGCCCTCGTCCTGAGCCTGATGGCGGGCATCGGTTTTCCCATGACCTTCGTCGGCGGGATTGCGGTGGACCGGTATCCCGTTAACCGGGTCTTGGCTTTTGTCTTCTTGTTGCAATTGTCTTTTCTGGTTTTGATTCTGAATGTCCATTCCGTCACGACAGCCGTGCTCTTCGCCGTCGTATGGGGGGCCTGCAACGGACTGGGACAGATCGTGCTGAATGCCATATGGCCCCAATATTTCGGACGACGTCATCTCGGAAGCATCAAGGGGATTGTCATGGCCGTCACGGTCGTGGGTTCGGCCTTGGGCCCCCTGCCTTACGGCATGACTTACGACTGGTTCGGCGGCTATACGGAAGTGATCTTGGCGACCATGACCTGTCCCATCATTGGAACAGCCGCGGCATGGGCCTCCAAAGCTCCGGAAAAAGACGTGATCTGACCGTTTTTACTCGAAACAGCGACTTTGCTGTCCTGCCCGGCGAAGAATCAGCCAGCAACGTCGTTCAGGGGCAAAAGCTTCTCTGTGTTGCATCCGCAGGCGTTTGCCCCTGCCCGCAGCAGGATGATTCGGAGCGGACAGTGCAACCATCTTCGCAGGACAGCATAGCGAGACCGGGGAGTGAAACGACCCCAGGCGAGACTTGCGCTCTGTGAGTGCAGCCGGAGCGGTTTTGGGTAATTGCTGCCGCTCACTTTTTCACAACGCTTATAGGGCGTTCAAAAAAATGAGAAACAAAAAAAGCCGATAAACCAAGGCTGTTCAATCCATCGTTCTGCCCAAGAAAGCAATCCTGATCTCCCCATCTCAGTTCAAATGGCAAGACAAATACAGCCGAAACGGCTGCATTTGCCTTGCCCCTTACCTCCATTCTGTGTCATAAACACGCCCTTTGCAGCCTACTGCTCCCTACTCCGACCCTTTAGTCAAACTCAAGCTCGATGCCGTCTTCACTGATTTCAATTTCCAAATCACCGATTTCGATTTCCAGTTCTCCGTCTTCAATCTCAACTTCCACTTTGTCATTGGGGTCCGACATACGTTAACCTCCTTAAGTTCTTGTACTGTCATTGTACTTGAAAAAGAGATGAATTTCGATTTGAAATAGGTTTTCTTCTTCTGATAAGACCTTCCGTTTTCCATCCCAAGCTCATGAATTTTGTTCCGACGGAACCCAGTTTTGTTTATCATCAGATTCCAAAATCCCCATCGTGACATCATCCACATCCGGGTCTTTCAGCACTTTTTCAATCACACGCAACTTAATGTCATCCGCTACAGCAAGGGAAAATCCTTTCCGCAGTTCAATGTAACTTCCACGTGATACTTCCGGCCTTCCTGAAGGATCCGCATTTTTTTAATATCCACCACATCCGGATCATCGAGAATGATTTTGGCGATGCGTTCCTGAATCACTTTAGGGGCCGCTACTCCAATCAGACCGATCGTATTTTCATATCCGATTTTTATCGCAATGCCAATCAACAGAGAACCAATCAGAAGCGTTCCGATTCCATCCAGTATGTAAACACCTGTTAAGTCCGCCAAAAAGATAAACATCAATGCCAACATGGCGCTGAAGGTGGCTAAGATATCTTCATAAAAAACCAATCGGGTGGGAGGGGAAGCCAACCCCACATTTTGAAACGAAGCCCGAATCGTTTGCCACCCCGTGGCATTCGCTCCGGTTTCTTTGACAATTTCTTTCATGGCTTTGAATAATACATAACCATCAATCACAACCGCCAGTACCAAAATAACTACATTTAACAGAAGGTTTTGAGAAGGCTCAGGATGTTGAATCAAATGCCAACCTTCTTTGATGGTCTCATAAGCCATAATGGAGATGATAATGACTGCGATTAACACAAACAGATTGACCACCCGCCCAAAACCGGCCGGAAATCGTTTGGTCGGCCTCTTTTCGGCGAGAATGCTCCCCGCAAAAACAAAGGCTTGATTCAGGGTGTCCGCGATGGAGTGAATTGTGGTTGCCAACATGGCGCCACTACCACTCAACCAAGCGGCTGTTCCTTTGGATACCGCGATAATGGCATTTCCTAAGGCAGCAGCAGCCGCCGATTGATTCCCTTTTTTTAATAACTCCACCAGAGACATGCTTGGATTTTCCTTTGTTCCGTAGTGTTAACATCATTTCCTAAATTGTTATCGTATATAAATCAAGTGATATTCACCAGTCACCCCGACAGTCCGTCAAAATAATGGATAACACCACTCCTGAAATGCAAGCAGCCCCCTTTCAATTGGGAAGGGGGCTGCTGTTAAGGGTGACTGACAAAGGCTAAGCTGGTGGGGCTACGGTTTTAGCTGTTTCAGTTCAAATGAGCAAAGGCACGAATACTTGCCGGTCGCCCTCGATCCTGCCTGATTTATTTCGGGAATCAGTACCCGTACCCATTAATGACACCGACCAAGCCGAAAATGGTGGCAATGACCAGCAGAAAGAGAAGCAGTCGGCGCAAACCAAGAGACCCGTATCCACTCATGAACCTCTCCCCCTTTCGAACCAAAGCTCATCTCATATTATGTTTCTCTGTTATCATTGACACAGGCAGACAAACCTATCTACAAAAATGTGTGATTATACCATGAACAGTGGTAGTTACAAGATCCGCCACGGGGGATCACCGGTGCAGTCCGAAACCCAAGCCATGAAAGGAACAGCTGAAAACAAACGGGAGGTCACCGATTGGCAACTGAAGCAATATCCTTTGCCTGTCAGTAGGAGCCGGAGTTTACCAAACCAGCGATAAACCGATCTCTAAATCGTCCATATTCCCGATAAAAAGCATTAACGACAGCCTGTATTTCTAATCACGATGTGAGGTGATTCAACCATTCAAAAAATCGCTCCCTTCCCTTTGCTGGCCACCCGCTTTCATTCCTTCCCGTAAAAACGAACCCCAGGGAGGGGTTCCCCGGGGTTCGACCGATTCGGTTATTTGTTGACCATGTGGATGGCGTTGCCCATGATGCCTTCCGCCGCTTCCATGAAGGTTTCGGGGAGGGTGGGATGGGCGTGGATGGTGAGGGCGATGTCTTCGGCATTGGCCCCCATTTCGATGGCCAGGACGACTTCGGAAATCAGGCTGGCCGCTTCCGGGCCGACGATTTGGGCGCCCAGAATTTGCTTGGACCCCTTGTCGGCCACGACCTGGAAGAAACCTTCGGCTGCATCCAGGGAAAGGGCACGACCGTTGGCGGCGAAGGAGAAGCGGCTCACTTCGACGTCGTAGCCTTCTTCCTTGGCCTCTTTTTCCGTCAGACCGGTGTAAGCCAGTTCCGGATCGGAAAAGATGACGTAGGGCATGGCCCGGTAGTCCACCTCGCTGGGTTCCCCGGCGATGGCTTCCGCAGCCACTTTTCCTTCGTAGCTCGCTTTGTGGGCCAGCATCGGCTGTCCGGCGATGTCACCGATGGCGAAGATCCTTTCGTTCTTGGTCCGCATCTGTTTGTCCACGGGGATGAACCCCTTGTCATCCGTCTCGAGACCCGCCTGATCCAGACCCAGCTCATCGGTGTTGGGCGTACGTCCGATGGACACCAGCACTTTGTCCGCGGAGAAGGTTTTCTCTTTTCCTTTCACTTCCGCGGTAACAGTCACCCCGTCTCCGGAGGTGTCGGCACTTTGCACCATGGCATGGGTCACCACATTCACACCCAGCTTCTTCAGGTTGCGCTTCACCATGCGCACCATGGAGGCATCCACCCCCGGCAGGATGGAATCCATCCCTTCCAATATGGTGACTTCGGTGCCGAGCTTGCTGTAGGCGGTGCCCAGCTCCAGCCCGATGTAACCGCCGCCGACCACGACCAGTTTGTCCGGGATTTCCTGAAGGGACAGGGCTTCAGTGGAAGAGATGATCTTCTCTCCGTCAAATTTCAGGGACGGAATCTCCGTCGGACGGGAACCGGTGGCCAGGATGCAGTGGTTGAATTGGTAGGTGGTGCTGTCCTTCTCGGTGGCCACTTTGACCGTGTTCTCCCCGGAGAAGTACACCTCACCCTGAATCACTTCGACCTTGTTCCCTTTCAGGAGGGAGGCCACTCCGCCGGTCAGCTTGCCGACGACATCGTCTTTCCACTTCATCATTTCGGTGAAGTTGATGTTGACGCCGTCCACTTCAATTCCCATGTGGGAGGCGTTTTTCACCTTGTGCACTTCGTCCGCGGCGTGGATGAGAGCCTTGGAGGGAATGCACCCCCGGTTGAGACACACTCCTCCGAGCTCGGCCTTGTCCACAAGCGTGACTTTTTTCCCCATCTGGGCGGCGCGAATGGCGGCCACATAACCGCCGGGCCCACCGCCCACGACCAAGACGTCGACTTCCGTTGCGAAATCTCCTACTACCATGTTAATTCATCTCCATCATCAAGAGTTTGGGGTTTTCCAGCAACTCTTTGACGCGGTTCAAGAAGCGGGCCGCCACATCTCCGTCAATCAGGCGGTGATCGATGGAGAGAGAGACGTTCATCATCGGGCGGATCACCACTTCACCGTCCACGGCCACCGGACGTTCGGCCATTTTGCCCATGCCGAATATGGCCACTTCCGGATAGTTGATGATCGGCGTGAAGAATTGTCCGCCGAAAGAACCGATGTTGGTAATGCTGAAGGTGCTTCCTTTCAATTCGTCCACGCCGGCCTTGCGTTCCCGGGTTCGGGTGACCAGATCGCGGATTTCATCGGCCAATTGGAAGATGGACTTGCGGTCCACATCTTTGATGACCGGCACCACCAGTCCGTCTTCGGTGGCAGTGGCGATCCCCATGTGGTAATACTTCTTGATGACGATTTCTTCCTTTTCGTCATCGATGGAAGCGTTCAGGGTCGGAAATTCACGCAATGCGGCGGTAAGGGCTTTGATGACAAAGGGCAGGTAAGTCAGTTTGATTCCCCGCTGTTCGGCCATCTGCTTGGCCCATTTGCGCACTTCGACCAGTTCGGAAGCATCCACTTCGTCCATCACGGTCACATGGGGAGCGGTGTATTTGCTTTGAACCATCCGCTTGGCAATGGTGCGACGCATCCCCCGAAGCGGGATCCGCTCTTCGTCTCCCTGCGGCAGAGGAGCAGCCGGTTGTTCTTCCCGGGGCGCTTCGGCCTTGGCTTCCGCTGCGGGTTTCTCCTCGGCTGCAGCTCCGCCTTCCTTGAAGCGGTTCAGGTCTTCGAGAGTGACACGGCCGTTTTTACCGGTTCCTTCGACTTGGGTGATATCAATCCCCATCTCCCGGGCTTTTTTACGGACGGAGGGCATGGCCAGCACCTGTTTTCCGGATTTGGCACCCCCAACCCGGGCAACGGGCCGTTCTTCTTTTTTCGATTTGTCTTCTTTGGATTCCTGTTGCTTTTCTTCTTTTTTCTCTTCTTCCTGATCGACGGCGTCATCCCCTTCCCCGGTGTCGAAAACCGCCAGGACCGAACCGACTTCCACCACATCGCCTTCGTCGGCGTTCAGCTTCTTCACCGTCCCGGTCACGGGGGCGGGGATTTCCACCACAGCTTTGTCCGTCTGAACTTCCGCCAATACATCGTCTTCGTTGATCGAATCACCTTCCTGAACGTGGAACTTCACGATTTCTCCTTCGTGAATCCCTTCACCCACGTCAGGCAGTTTAAACTCGTAAGCCAATCCTGTTCCCTCCTTTCCGGATCAAATTAAAAGTCCAAGGTTTTGTAGATGCCGGCGCACACCCGTTCCACAGACGGAAGCCATTCGTCTTCAATGGCGGTTAACGGGTAAGGCGTGTCAAACCCGGTCACGCGCACCACCGGGGATTCCAGCGACAGAATCGCTTCTTCGTTGATGCGGGCCGCCAGTTCGGCGCCGACACCGCCGGTCTGGGCCGCTTCGTGAACGATGACGGCCCGGTTGGTCTTCTCGACGGATTGGACGATCGTCTCCAGATCGAAGGGAGAGATGGTCCGGAGGTCGATCACTTCCACGTTGACGTCGCGCTCTTTTTCCGCCTGGGCGGCTGCTTTTTCCGCCAGGGGGACCATGGCGCCGTAAGCGATCACCGTCACGTCGGTGCCTTCTTTCACCACGTTGGCTTTGCCCAGCGGCACGGTGTAGTCGCCTTCCGGCACATCGGCCTTGACGGAGCGGTACAGCTTCATCGGTTCGTAGAAGATGACCGGATCGTCGTCACGGATGGCGGAAATCAACAGTCCTTTGGCATCATAAGGGTTGCTGGGAACCACCACTTTGACCCCGGGACTGTGGAGGAAGAGCGCTTCCAGGCTGTCGGAATGCATCTCGGGGGTTTTGACTCCACCGCCGTAGGGGATCCGGATGGTGATCGGCACGTTGAAACGTCCGCCGGAACGCATGCGAAGACGGGCCGCCTGGGTGGAAATCTGGTCCATACATTCGTAAACGAAACCGGCGAACTGGATTTCCGGAACCGGACGGAACCCTTGGGAAGCCAGCCCGATCGCGGTTCCGATGATGGCCGATTCGGCCAGCGGAGTGTCGACAGACCGCTTTTCACCAAAGGTTTGGTAGAGGTCGGCGGTAGCGCGGAACACACCGCCGTTGACTCCGACGTCCTCACCCAACACCATCACGTTTTCGTCCCGCTCCATCTCCACGCGCAACGCATTGTTAATGGCATTGATCAAAGTCATGGTGGTCATGGATTATTTGCCCTCCTTCCAGGAGAGGTATTCTTCTTTTTGTTTTTTGAGAAGGGCCGGAGTTTCGGTGTAAACATCTTCGATCAATTCGGCGACGGTGCCTTTGGGCATCTTTTCGACCTTCTTGATCGCTTCATTCATTTCTTCCAGCACTTCTTCTTTCGTCTTCTCTTCTTCCTCGTCGGACCAGAGGTTTTTGGACTCCAGGTACTTGCGGAAACGCTTGAGGGGATCCTTCTTGGAAGCCCAGTTCTCTTCCTCTTCCTTGGTCCGGTAGCGGCCCGGGTCGTCACCGGCCATGGTGTGGGGGCCCAAGCGGTAAGTGACGCCTTCGATCAGGGTCGGGCCTTCCCCTCGGCGGGCCCGGTCGGCGGCTTCCTTGGTGGCCTGGTAGACGGCAAGAGCATCGTTTCCGTCCACCTGGATCCCGTGGATGCCATAAGCGACAGCTTTCTGGGCGATGGTTTCGGAACGCGTCTGTTTGGACAGGGGCACGCTGATGGCATATTGGTTGTTCTGGCAGAAGAAGATCGCGTTTGCGTCATAGACCCCGGCGAAGTTGAGGCCTTCGTGGAAGTCCCCTTCGGAAGTGGCGCCGTCCCCGAAGAAGGCAATGGCCACATGATCTTCCTCACGCAACCGGAACGCCCACCCGGCACCGGCGGCATGGGGGACGTGCCCCGCGATAATGATCTGGGGAGGAAACATGTTCACGTCATCCGGGATTTTCATGCCGTTCTTCATCCCGCGGGAGTACAGGAAACCCATCTCCATCGGGAGACCGTGAAACATCGCGGTCCCGAGATCCCGGTAACTGGGGAAGAGCCAGTCGGAACGCTTCAGAGCGGCCATGGATGCAATTTGACAGGCTTCCTGTCCCGCCATCGGAGCGTAGAAACCGAGGCGACCCTGGCGGTTCAGCTTGATGGCCCGGCCGTCGAACGTCCGAATCCGGAGCATCCAGCGGTATATGTCTTTCAGCTCATCGTCGCTGAGGTCCGGAGCCCTCTGACCTTCCACGATCTCGCCGTTTTCATTCAGGATTTGGAACATCTCCGCCTCCTGCTTCAATTCCATCACTTTCGGCACGATGATACACCTCGCTTGTTTGGGTTCGACCCGAAAATAAGGAACATCGTTTCAGGCAGTTCATCCCATAGATTGCGTTAGAACCACCCGATCAATTCCAATTCCTTGAAAAAGACTCGACGTCCACAGAATCTTCCAATCACACAAATACCCGACACCTCCGTGTCGGAAACTTCTCCCACAGACAGCGTATGGATATGCAACCGGATTCACTTTTCCCCATTACAATTGCATGATACACCTCACATCCGGCACCGTCAACACTGACAGAAAATCGATCCTTCCATTGATATAACTGTATTTTGCGTATTATAACAGATATGCACAGTTGACAAGTACAGATATTGAAACAGCGGTGGAACAGCCATGACCCTCTTCCGATGAACCGGCACTGAAGGGAGCAAGGAGTCATCCGGAACCACAAAAAACCGCAACCCTTCGGTCGCGGTTTTTTTACGTTTCCCCTTACAGACGGGGATCATTCAGCAGACGTTGCAATTCTTCTTTATGGTTGGACTCGTCGGCCATCATATCTTCGAGTTCGATCTTCAGGCCGTATTGGCCCGCTTTTTCCGCCTGTTGAATCCGTTCCAGGTATCGTTGGATGGTGGCTTCTTCATCCGCGATGGAGTTTTCAAGCATTTCCCGGACTTCTTTTGCCTGCTTCACCTCGGCCGGCTGCACCACCGGCGTCCCTCCAAGCGCGGCAATTTTTTCCGAAAGGTAGCTGGCGTGTTTGATCTCATCCTGCGCTTCTCTTTCAAAAAACTCCTTCAGAATCGGCCGGGCCAGCCCGGACACCATGGCGGCGTTGTAAGTGTAAGTGATCACCGCCGCGTATTCGCAGGCCAAATCTTCATTTAATCCGTCGATCAGGGGTTGAATATCTTGATTCACGGGGATTCTCCTTTCCGTTTTCGGTTCTCGGAGTCCACGTTGCCCGGTTCTGATAAAGGATTTCCCAATTCCGCC
Organism: Melghirimyces profundicolus; assembly: GCF_003054245.1. Lineage (GTDB taxonomy): Bacteria > Bacillota > Bacilli > Thermoactinomycetales > DSM-45169 > Melghirimyces > Melghirimyces profundicolus. The sequence goes on along the minus strand of NZ_QBKR01000009.1, from coordinate 14,747 downwards.
GAGAATCAAACTTTGGATTTGAACCCTATCCAGGTATAATGGAGATTGATTCTGCTCTTTAAAGGACGGATGTCTCATGCCCGACCTGAACACCCAACCGATGGAACCGGTCCCTCTTTTTTGGGGAGACAAACGATATCATACGTGGAACCACCACCTGCGCAGTCACTTCGGGGAGAAAGTGTTCAAAATCCCCTTGGACGGCGGTTTCACCTGCCCCAACCGGGACGGAACGGTGGCCGCCGGGGGCTGCACCTTCTGCAGCCCCCGCGGTTCCGGTGATTTTGCCGGCGATCGGCGCCAAGACCTCGTCCGGCAATTCAACACGGTTCGGAACCGGATGCATCAAAAATGGCCCAAAGCCAAATACATCGGCTATTTCCAAGCTTTCAGCAACACCTACGCTCCCGTTGAGGTGTTGCGCCCCATGTACGAGACGGTTCTGGAGCAGCCCGGCGTAGTCGGCCTGTCCATTGCCACCCGGCCGGATTGCTTGCCCGACGACGTGGTGGAGCTCTTAGCCGAATTGAACGAGCGGACCTATCTATGGGTCGAACTGGGCCTTCAAACCGTCCATGACACCACCTCGGACCTGATCAACCGGGGGCACGACTACGCCTGCTTCCTGGACGGCGTGGCCAAACTTCGCCGTCACGGCATTCGCACCTGCGCCCACATCATCTTCGGTCTTCCCCAGGAAACCGAGGAGATGATGTTGGAAACCGCCAGAGCCTGTGCCGCCATGGATATCCAGGGACTCAAAATTCATTCTCTTCATCTGCTGAAAAAAACACCGATGGTCAAACAATACAAGGAGGGGCTTCTTCAGTTCCTGGACAAGAAGACCTATGTCCGGCTTGTGGCCGACACCCTGGAAACGCTCCCCCCTGACATGGTGATCCACCGGGTGACCGGGGACGGCCCCCCCGATTTGATGATCGGCCCCTTGTGGAGCACCAAGAAGTGGGAGACCCTCAACGCCATCGACGACGAACTGAAACAGCGCAGTTCCTGGCAAGGAAAAAAATGGTCCCCCTCCCGCCCCACTCCTCTCCCCCGCCGGGAACAGGGAGCCGGTCGATGAGTTTGCCGGCCACTCTCCCCTTTGCCCATCAACTGGTCAAAGGGGTGTTGCCACCTGGAGGATGGGCCGTGGACGCCACGGTGGGCAACGGACACGACACCCTGTTTCTCGCCCGGAGCGTGGGGGCCGGAGGAAAGGTCCACGGTTTCGATATCCAACGGGAAGCGTTGGAACGGGCCGAAGCCCGGCTTCGGGACAACGGGGTGGCCCACCGGGTCACTCTTCATCATCAGGGACACCACCGGATGAAAGAATATCTTCCCCCCGAGTGGAAGGGGAAGGTATCGGCCGTCATGTTCAACCTGGGGTATCTTCCCAAGGGAGATCCCACTGTCATCACCCGTCCCGCCACCACCCTCCCCGCCCTCTCCCAGGCGCTGGAATGGCTTTCTCCCGGCGGCATACTCACCGCCGTTCTCTACACCCGTCATCCCGGCGGGGCGGAAGAAGCCGACAGAGTCCTCCGTTACATCCATGAATTGGACCCCCGAGCTTACCGGGCCGTCCAATACCGCTTTCTGAACCGCCGCCACGCCCCTTCCCTGATCGCCGTATTCAAACCGGGCGGATAGGATCATCCTCCGCCTCCGGTTTTTTTGCTGCAAGATGAAACACTTTTTTGTCAAATATTATTTTTATAACATTACGGTCGTGATAGAATCATTAACGAGCCTGTGGCCGCCCTTTTGGCCGGTCATGGATCGCTTTAACCAGAGAAAGGTGGATGAAGGTGCTAGGAAAGCGGTTGGGCGGCCGGTATCAGATCATCGAGCGTGTGGGCGGCGGCGGGATGGCCGTCGTCTACAAAGCGAACGACACGGCCTTGGGCCGCCATGTCGCCGTGAAAGTGATGAACGAGTCCCTCAGCCACGACGAGGCATTTATCCGACGTTTCCACCGGGAAGCCCGGGCTGCCGGCAGCCTGTCCCACCCCAATGTGGTCAATGTGTATGACGCGGGCAGTGAAGGCCACACTTATTACATGGTGATGGAATATATCGAAGGTCCCACTCTGATGGAGCTGATCCGGGACCGGGGCCGGATCCCTCCCGGAGAGGCGGTTGCCATCGCCTCGCAAATTTGTGACGGGCTGGCCCACGCCCATGAAAACGGGATTGTCCACCGGGACATCAAACCTCACAATATCATGAGCACCCCCGGAGGCCATTTCAAGCTGACGGACTTCGGCATCTCCCGATCCACCCGGTCCTCGACCATCACCAAAACCGGGTATGTCATGGGATCCGTTCACTATTTCTCCCCCGAACAGGCAAGGGGAGAAGGGGCCGGTTATCCTTCCGACCTATATTCTCTGGGAGTGGTTCTTTTTGAGATGGTGACCGGACGGCTTCCCTTCGACGGGGAGGAGGCGGTTGCCATCGCCTTGAAGCACCTGCAGGAACCCGTCCCCGATCCCCGTACCTTCTCACCCGACGTTCCGGAAGAATTGTGCCGAATCCTCTCTCGCGCGATGGAAAAAATGCCTGAAAAGAGGTTCGGTTCCGCCAGGGAATTGGGAAACGCACTCCGAAACCTTCACGCTGCTCCCACCGGAAACAGGGAGACGAACCGTCGCCCCACCCGGAATTACGGTGAGGGGAAACTCTCGGATCCGGCAACCGAAGCGAAACGGCATTTTGGGACAACGGGGAGCCGGAGCAACCGGATGACGGCCTCCAGAAGGAACGTCCACAGACGGAACCGGCAAAAGAAATGGCTGATTCTTACATCAGCGGTGGCAGCGGCCCTGTTGATGCTGATGGGTGTAAGGGCTTTTGACGGAAGCGAAGATCCTTCAGCGGGAAATGTGAAGGATGCGCAGGCCCGGGAGAAACCCCCTTCGAACCGGACGGAAAAAGACGACCGGGCGGTTCCCGAAAACGAATCGGAGAACCACGAGGAGGATCGCAAGCCGGCGCCGGAAACGAATCCGGACCGGACAAACAGCCAATCCCCCCACTCTCCTTCGCGGGAAGAAGGGGAAGAGGATGGGGAAAAAGACCGGGATGAGGCTCCCTCCGATGATTACGACTGGGAACGCCATAAGGGCGAAACCGACAATCCCCACTTTCAAAATGTGGATTCCGAAAGCGTTGGTGACGGCCGATACGAAGTCACCCTGGAAACCGACTTTTCCGGATTCCATTATGATGTGCTGATCTACGACGCGGACGGGGAACGAAACGCCGCCACCGGCATCCCTGTCTCTTCCGGTGAAGAGGGGAAATTCAAAGAGCTCACCTTTCCGGTGGAGGTATCCGACCTTCCGGAGAAAGGATTGGTTAAGATCCGGCTTTACAAGGGTTCGGAGGAAGCGGTCAAAATCCTCGATGAACGGAGCGATTAAAAAAGCCCGCCGAGGCGATCCCGGCGGGCTTTTTGCCATAAAAAACACCTTCCGTGGGGTCTTCCGGAAGATGTGACGGGCAACGATGCAATATTTATGTCTCAACGGCCTTTCTTTTGTTTGGCCGCCAACGCGCTCAGGCGTTCCTCACTGCTCTTCATCCACTTCTTCATCATATCCTCAAAGTCCGGGGCTCCCCGGCGACCACGACGTCCACCCCGCGGACGGTCGTCGGTCAGTGCTTTGATCGACAAAGAAATTTTACCGGAAGAGTCAATGGAAAGCACCTTCGCCTTTACCGCATCCCCAACGGACAATTCGTCTTCCACCTTTTCAACGAATTTGTTGGAAATTTGTGAGATGTGAACCAGACCCGTTTCCCCGGATTCCAATTTAACGAAGGCACCGAAAGGTTTAATGGCGACGACTTCTCCGGTCACGACGGATCCTTCCGCTAGCTGACTCATTCAAACACTCCCGCAAACTTATTCATTCTGTATGAAGATAACACTTATTCGATTTCAAGTCAATGGGTCAACCACCCAGTGCCAAAGGCTTACTCTGTCCTTTATCCCATACCGATTCAAACCAAAACCGAAATGTGTTATACTTTTTCCGTCAGTCGTTGCGATTCAGTTTCCTTTTCATACTATATGGTACGGCAGAAAGAAAGGGATGGACAGATGAAAACACATATTGACGCCCAATGCTCCTTGGACCTTGTGCTGGAAGGGACGGTATATCGCAATCTGTCCACCGCCCGACTGGTGGAAAAGGCGTTGGAGCGGGGAGAGGGGCATCTTGCTTCCAACGGCGCCTTCTGCGCCACGACGGGAAAATTTACCGGTCGTTCCCCCAAGGATAAATATGTGGTGGAGGACCCGGAAATACGGGAACAGATTGACTGGGGAACCGTTAACCGTCCCATGGATCCCGAAAACTTTGACCGTCTGTTCCGGCGGGTCCGGGACCACCTCAGGAAACGGGATGTGTTTATTTTTGACGGCTTTGCCGGAGCCGATACGGAATATTGCCTGCCCATCCGGGTCATCAACGAACTGGCCTGGCACAACCTGTTCGCCAGACAGCTGTTCATCCGTTCCTCGGCGGAGGAACCCGTCGTCCATGAACCCCGTTTCACCGTGGTGAGCGCTCCCTCTTTCCAAGCGGATCCGAAACGTGACGGAACCCGTTCCGAAACCTTTATTGTCATCAGTCTGAAACACCGGGTGATCCTGATCGGCGGAACCCAGTACGCCGGCGAGATGAAGAAGTCTGTCTTCAGTGTGATGAATTACCTGCTCCCGGAAAAAGGGATTTTCCCCATGCATTGCTCCGCCAACATGGGTGCCGGGGGAGACACGGCTCTCTTCTTCGGGCTCTCCGGGACCGGCAAAACCACCCTTTCCGCCGATCCGGCGCGAAGTTTGATCGGTGACGACGAACACGGCTGGTCGGACAACGGGATCTTCAACATCGAAGGCGGCTGTTATGCCAAATGCATCGGCCTGTCCGCCGAAAAAGAACCGCAGATATGGAACGCCATCCGCTTCGGTGCCGTACTGGAGAACGTGGTATTGGATGATGAAAGGCGTCCGGACTACCATGACAGCTCCCTTACCGAAAACACCCGAGCCGCCTATCCGGTGGAGCACATCCCTTCGGCCAAAGTCCCCGGAATCGGGGAGCATCCCGAGGTGATCATCTTCTTGACCGCTGACGCGTTCGGTGTATTGCCACCGATCGCAAAACTGACGCCCGAACAGGCGATGTACCACTTCCTGTCGGGCTACACCAGCAAATTGGCCGGAACCGAACGGGGAATCACCCAACCCGAAGCGACCTTTTCCGCCTGCTTCGGCGCGCCTTTTCTGCCGCGTCCGGCAGGGGTTTACGCCGAGATGCTCGGAGAAAAGATCCACCGTCACAACGTCCGCGTCTACATGGTGAATACCGGCTGGTCCGGCGGTCCTTACGGGGAAGGGGAACGGATGGAATTGAGATATACCCGTTCCATGGTCCGGGCCGCTCTGGACGGAACCTTGGAAGAGGCGAGCTTCACGCCGGACCCCGTTTTCGGGATCCATGTTCCCGACCGTTGCCCGGAGGTGCCCACGGAAGTTCTCATCCCCCGAAACACCTGGAAAGACCCCGAAGCTTACGACGCGAAAGCAAGGGAGTTGGCCCGTCGCTTCCGGAAGAATTTCCGACGTTTCTCCGGTGTAAGCGATGTCATCCGAAACGCCGGCCCCCGAAACGACTGAATCCCGCGGAAAAAAAAGAAGTGCCCTTCCCGGTTTGCAGAGGGAAGGGTATTTCTGTCATTCGGCAGGTGAACGGATGAACCCGATCCGCAACTTTTTCGGGGTTCAAAAAGCACGAAAAGTCCCACTCTGTTCCGTTTGCTTGAAAAAAGCACCTGGAATTGCTATCATCACGAAGTGGTAAGCGGATCAATTTTTGGCTTTCAAGATCGAGGGACAAGGAAGGAACCCTAGATGAAACCGATCATCATTGGTGTAGCCGGAGGGAGCGGCTCCGGAAAGACCACCGTCGCCCGCAATATTTGCGAACGCTTTTCCGACTCCGTGGCTTTGATTGAGCAGGACGCCTACTACAAGGATCAGTCCCATCTGCCGATGGGGGAGCGCATTAAAACCAATTACGATCACCCTCTCGCTTTTGACACGGACCTGCTGCTGGACCACCTGGACAAACTGTTAAAACGGGAGCCCATTCAAAAACCCGTCTATGATTACAGTCAACATACCCGGGCTCCCAAAAGCGTCACCGTGGAGCCGAAGGATGTCATCATCCTGGAAGGGATCCTCATTCTGGAGGACGAACGCCTCCGGGACCGGATGGACATCAAGGTTTTTGTGGACACCGACGCCGACGTGCGGATCCTGCGCCGACTGGAGCGCGACATGAAAAACCGGGGCCGGACGTTGGATTCGGTGATTCAGCAATACCTGACCGTCGTCCGCCCGATGCACCTGCAGTTCATCGAGCCCAGCAAGCGGTATGCCGATCTGATCATCCCCGAAGGAGGATACAACCAGGTGGCCGTCAATCTGTTGGTCAACCAGATTCAGACCATCCTTTTAAGAAATAACTAATTCAGAAGAACCCCCGGATTTGCGGGGGTTTCTTATTTTTGGATCAAGACCCATGATTACCGTAAGCCCAAATTCCTTCTATGAAACACCTAAAAATGAGTTCTGAGGAACAACCTTTATATTATTTTCATACTTTAAATCATATAAAGCAAGAAAGGAGAGAATTCAGCTTTTGCCCTTCATCCCTTTTTGGAGATATCCCCTCCTCTGTGCCATACTTTATATTTTATAAGAATGGAGGTTTTTTGTTTGGCGGTTCAACGATATGTTTCCGATAAGATGAAATATCATGATCTCCTCGTCGAAAACCCTGATCTGGAACCTCATGTTCCCGAAACCGTCTGGTTTTCAAAAAAAACATTGCAACAAATGATCGATCATCACGTAACACTTTATTTAAAACCCAATTCCAACCACCGGGGAAACGGGATTTACCGGGTCTCGGCAAAAGACGGCACGTGCATGATTCAATCAAGCAGCAATGATCAAATCGAACAAGTACCGCATTCCATGCTTTATAAAACATTGGTTCAAAGGATGGATCAACCCCGCAAATATATTGTCCAACAAGGACTGAACCTGGCTACTCTGAATGGAAACCCTTATGATATCCGTATTCTGATGCACAAACCGGAAGATGAATGGCAAATTTCAGGTTGGTTGGCCCGGGTGGGGAGAAAGGACCGGATCGTTACAAATCATATCCGGGGAGCCAAGCCTTTTCCGTTGGAGAAGGCATTGAACTCCCACCCTTCCATAAAGATGCCTGAGGCTCTGAAGGAGTTAACGGATCTGTGTCACAAAATATCCGAAATCTTCGGTACCCACTTTAATCTACGGATCATCGGGTTGGATATGGCGGTGGATCAGCAAGGTCATATCTGGTTTATCGAGATGAATTCCTCCCCGATGTTCCGAAAAATGTTCAGGGAATTAGGCAAGCGAAAAATGTATAGACGGGCACTTAAAACCCACCGCTATATCAAAAAAAAATACGGTTAAATCAAGCATCAAAAAGGACCGGTCTTCCCTTCACAGGATCATTGTTTCCATTAAAATCAGAATCATGGGCCAATAACTCCCAGATCGAATCCGGGAGTTATTCCCCTGACGGCAATAAACGGTCTACGGCAGTTCGGAACGGAAACCCGAAAGGTACTTGGCATATTCCATCGGATTTCGGAATGCGAGGTCGATGGTTTTCCTGTCAAAGGCTTTATAAAGCGAATCTTTGGCTGGTTTGGAATTGGATTCAATGAAGCGGATGTTCCCCGATACATCCAAACCAAAATCGATTCCCATTTCTCCAAACGGTCCGTATACATCTTCAATCCTGCGATAGACCCTGATCAGAAATTTATGGATCCTCTCTTTCAATTCATTCGAATATCCGGATGCTTTCATAAACTCATCCAAACGTACAATGTTGGACCCCGTCCGTGAACTGGTGATCGGAGATCCTTCTTTTCCCATTCGCACCGCTATGGAGTTGATCTCCAATTCCCCTTTTCCGTTCCTTTGTACCGTCGCGCGCATATCCACGTTTCCATTATTTGCTTTTACCAATTGGATGCCCTGCTGCATAATAATTCGATCAGGACCGAAGAAACTGTTTACTCTTCGGTTCACTCTCTGAACGGAGGATAGACGATTGCTCTCCAGTTTTCTTCTGTATACACTGTATCGATAACCACCGCCTTCTTTCTCTATGCGCATAATCCGGGTCCCCATGCCGCCTATCGTTGCTTTCAAGTAAATCACGGGATTTCTCAGCAGCATGTTCTTCAGCCTGGAAGGTTGGTATACCCGGGTTTCCGGAAGATATTTGCTCACATTTCTGTATTGACCCAATTGGCGGAATAACTCCCATTTATCAAAATAATGAACAGCATTCATCTTGGCAATGTTCATCTCATCCATTTTCTTTCTGGCCCAGACATGTCGCTTATATTTCCGGTAAGCCCTCCCACTGGATCGGTCATAAAGGACATCCGGTAAGGGGAATATTCTTTTTTTCCATTTTTGGGTTAATGGGTTGAAAACGGTCCCCTTCACAGTTTTATCCTTCAGCTTCAGGTCCCGAACACTGAAATGGTAAATGACTGTCCCCGCTTCAGAGCTCGCCTTCAACATCTCCGAGGTACGAAAGGTGGCGTTCTGTCGATTCAGCCTTCGGATGTAGTGCCGTCGGGTGAACACACCAATCAAGGGCCCCAATTGCAGGTATTTACCCCCTGCCTTTACGTGACATTCCGTCCCGTCGAACAAACCGCTTTTTGACAGAAGATCATCGGACAAAAGAATTCTTTCGTCCGATGAGTGCTGAATCAGATCAACGGCTGTTTCCCACTGACCCACTTTCAGCCTTATCTTTGAGGGTGAATTCAACCGTAGGAATATTTTGTAAGACACGGAAACGGTTTGTCTCCGGAGGCCCTTCAATAATCCAACTCTTATCGGGTACACCGAATATTTCCCCATAGACTGAGATCCCATCCTTCCTGTGACGTTGGTATACCCTATGCTTCTCTCTTATTCATTGCCTGGACATCCGTTGACAACGGGTTGTTTAAATACTGTACATGAAAATAATCCGCAGATGACATCATCTCTGCGGATCTGCTGCACTCCTTTAAGAAAGCGTGTTTTTACTGCAATCCTCAGTTTCCGAATATTGAAACAACGGACGGCCCGTGCCGGTTCTTTCCCACATCAGAGGGTTCTGATCCATTCAATCAACCCAAGGGCAATAAACGCTGTCTTGTTTTGTAAATTGGGTAGATCCAAGTAGATACCAGCCGGTTCATTTCATCTCTACTCTAAATATTTTATATGACTAAATACGATTCTGCTGAAAAGGAGAATTCAATGAAAAAAACAACCACATTAAAAGAGACCATTTACTCGAAGAACCTGGATTTTATCATGGAAGCTCATAACGGAATGTCCGCAAAAATCGTGGAGGAAGCCGGTTTTAAAGGAATCTGGGCAAGCGGATTCACCATCTCCGCAAGCCTGGGTGTCCGGGATAACAACGAAGCTTCCTGGACCCAAGTATTGGATGTTTTGGAGTTTATGAGTGACGCCACATCCATTCCGATCTTGCTGGATGGTGATACGGGATACGGGAATTTCAATAACGCAAGGCGGCTGGTCCAAAAACTGGAGCAGCGAAATATAGCGGGCGTTTGCATAGAAGATAAGCTGTTTCCAAAAACCAACTCCTTTATTAACAGTAAAGCCCAACCCCTTGCCGATGTAGAGGAGTTTTGCGGCAAAATCAAAGCGATGAAAGACACGCAACAGGATGAAGACTTCATTGTCGTCACGAGGGTGGAGGCTTTTATTGCGGGCTGGGGTTTGAAGGAAGCGCTGCGAAGGGCGGAAGCATATCGGCAAGCGGGTGCGGACGCTGTCCTGATCCACAGCAAACGGTCGGACATCAAGGAAATCGAGGCATTTATGAAAGAATGGAACGGAAGGCACCCGGTGGTCATTGTGCCCACCAAATATTATTCCACTCCCACGGCCCGGTTTAAGGAATTGGGGATCAACCTCATCATTTGGGCCAACCACAATATGAGAGCGTCCATCGATGCGATGCAAAAAACAGCGAGACAACTCCATCGGGAGAAAAGCCTGATAAATGTGGAGAGCAACGTGGCAACCGTCGAGGAAATCTTCCGCCTGCAACGAGCGGAAGAGCTGATGGCCGCGGAAAAGAAATACTTTCCGGCCAAAAAGAAAGTGGAGTGACAGTCGATGCTGGATACAAAAGCATTCGGGAATGAACTGCAAAGATTGGGGTTCTCGTTTTACAGCGGGGTTCCGTGCTCCTTTCTCAAAAATCTGATCAACTACGCCATCAACGAATGCGAATATGTCGCAGCGGCAAACGAAGGCGACGCCGTCGCAATCGCATCCGGGGCCTGGCTGGCGGGGAAAAAATCCGTGGTCCTGATGCAAAATTCAGGGCTGACCAACGCGGTTTCCCCGTTGGTCTCTCTGAGCTATCCGTTTCGGATTCCGGTTCTCGGTTTTGTCACCCTCCGCGGGGAACCAGGTACTCCTGATGAACCGCAGCATGAACTGATGGGGCAAATCACCACGCAAATGCTGGATTTAATGCAAGTGAAATGGCAGTTTTTGTCTTGCGATCTGAAAAAAGCCCGACAACAACTGTCCCAGGCCAATCAATGGATTGCCGGCAACCGTCCTTTCTTTTTTGTCGTGAAGAAAGGGACGTTTGCCGATGAACCCCTGAAAAAACAAACGCCTCCCCTTCAACGAAACCGTATCAAAAAGAAAAAAAACGCAGGGTTCAAGGATCAAATACCCTGCCGGCATGAAGCACTCCCCGTCATCAGCGCATGGAAAAAGAGCAACACCGTCCTGATTGCCACAACCGGAAAAACAGGCCGGGAATTATATGAAATCGAGGATGCCCCAAACCATCTGTACATGGTCGGTTCCATGGGATGTTCCAGTTCTCTCGGACTCGGCATGGCACTGACCAGGAAGGATCTGAAAATCACTGTGATCGACGGGGATGGCTCTCTGCTCATGCGCATGGGGAGTTTGGCCACCAACGGTTATTACAGCCCACGAAACATGCTCCACATCCTGCTCGATAATCATGCCCACGATTCGACGGGAGGGCAAAGCACGGTCTCTCATCATACCGATTTCGTGGAAATCGCCGCTTCCTGTGGTTACACAAAATCGATTTACATCCACAGCCTGAAAGAGTTGCAAGCCGCCTTGCGCGAATGGAGGCAAAGCGGCGGATTGACTTTTCTATATATGAAAATTTCCAAAGGATCCCGGAAACAACTGGGCCGCCCCAAAATCAAACCCTATGAAGTGAAAGAGCGGCTAAAGACATTTATTAACAATCACTCCCTTGATTAACGGAGGGAAAATCATATGCGGACGGTCAAGAGAAACATTCTGCTCACTCCCGGTCCCGCTACCACGACAGACACCGTTAAATACTCGCAAGTGGTACCCGATATCTGCCCGCGGGAACCGGAGTTTGGTCGCCTGATGGAAAACGTGTCCACGGAACTGACCCGTTTGGTGGCCGATCCGCAAGAATATGCCACCGTATTGTTCGGCGGATCGGGTACGGCGGCGGTCGAATCCATGTTGAGTTCCGTGGTGGATGAGGATTACTTGCTCATTATCAACAATGGTGCGTACGGTAAACGGATGTGCGAAATTGCGGAAGCCTATGGATTAAATTTCATCGAATTCAACAGCCCTCCCGATGACTCCATCGACTTGCACGCCTTGGAAAAACGGATCCAAACCTCCTCTCATAAGATCTCCCATCTCGCCGTCGTCCATCATGAGACGACCACCGGTCTGTTAAACGATATCGGGTCGATCGGACGATTATGCAGGAAATACCGGATGGATCTGATTGTGGATGCCATGAGTTCATTCGCGGCGATCCCGATCCAAATGAAGGCGATGAATATCAGTTTTCTGGCTGCAAGTTCCAACAAAAACCTTCAAGGGATGGCGGGGATTTCCTTCGTGATCGCTGACCTTGGCAAATTGAATGACTTGAAGAACAAGAAAGGGCGAAATTACTACCTGAATCTGCATGCTCAATATCAGTTTTTCTTGGAAACCCGTCAAATGCGTTTCACCCCGCCCGTTCAAACTCTGTACGCCCTCCAACAAGCGATTGTGGAGGTGAAACAAGAGGGAGTCCAAGGGAGATACCAACGGTACGCTGAATCGTGGGAAACGTTGACAAACGGGATTGTCCGGCTTGGATTGGACTGTCTCGTCCCGGAGCAACATCATTCCAAACTCATCACAGCCATCCTTGAACCGGATTGCGCCGGATACAGTTTCACGGAAATGCACGATTATTTTTACGACCGGAACTTCACGATTTATCCCGGTAAACTCGAGAAGTCGAAAACATTCAGAATCGCCAATATCGGCGATATCACCCCCAAAGATATCGATCGATTTCTAAACCTTTTGGAAAGTTACCTAAAAGTCATCGGTTATGTTCCGAAAGGGGGACAGTGAGTGAAACGGAGCCTTCGACTAAGCAAATGGTTGAGATACACATTTATGGCGGAGGATGACCGGTTGGCACCCCATCTGCCGAAAACAAAGCTTCTTACCTCAAAAGCGTTGCGAAAAATGATGAAAAAGTACGGACAGGTGATTCTGAAACCTGAGATCGGGAGCCGAGGATCTGGTGTGATCCTGGTATCAAGGTTAGAAAACAAACGCTATGAAATCCACATCGATAAAAAGAAGAAAACGAAGCGGGGGTTCAGCAGAATGTACCGGTATATCAAAAAGTTGATCGGGTCCGGGAAGTATATGGTCCAGCAACGGGTTCAACTTGCGGAAATACGCAACCGCCCGTTTGATATACGGGTGATGGTTCAACGAAAAAAGAGCTCCGATTCATGGAAAGTGACGGGAAAAGTGGCTAAAGTGGCCGGAAAAGGGTACATTGTCACCAACAATGAAAGGAGCAAAGGGACCCTGCTGACAGTTGAATCCGCGATCCAAAAATCTTCTCTGAAACATCTTTCCGAAAAAAGCATCCTGTCCGAAATTAAAAGGGTTGCTTTGCTCTCTGCCCAGAGATTGACCGACCGATACCCTGACCATCGCATGTTCGGAATGGATATGGGGGTGGATCCGAACGGACATATCTGGATCATCGAAGCGAATCGACTCCCCATGACATCCCACTTCCGCAAACTGAAAGACCAAACGATGTACCGTCGAATTATGAGATATAAAAAGGGTTGATGCCGGAGTGCTTGAATACCGGGTTAAATGGAACCTAAAAGGAAAGGATTCGCGAATAATCCACAAACCAATGCAAAAACCCCCTCCAAGATTGCACCAACCCAGCGAACCAAAGTTATTTTGGCCGCTGGGTTGGTTTAGTTATTGACAGCAACTTGCTCAGACTACCTGGAAAAATAAAAATCCCATATCGGGATTTAAAGTTATTTACGATTCATCGTAAAATTTTTTACCTGGCGATTTTTCTCACCTTTTTAATTTTTCGATATACCGTTTTATCGGGTAACTTTTTAAAATTTGCCCGAATCAGCGGTTCAATGTTTACCTCGTAAATCCATATTCTCCTCTTGGGGTCGATTCCCATGTCCACGGCGAACTCTTTGAGATTCGGATACATTTTGCTCACATGGTGGACTGCTTGGATGGCACATTCCTTCAATCGCCGGATCATATTCTCTTTCTTTCTGCCGGAATAATTCAAGTGTCGGGTGAGGAGAGTGTTCAGGGGAGTCGGGGTACCCCCGGAATGATAAGTGGTCACAATACTTCCCGGTTCCCCCAACCTTCCACAGATCCCCCCAACCTTCCATTGACCTTGAATTCTCACTAAATGGCAACGAAGATCAAAGTGCCGCCGATCCTTTGTCACACTTTCAATGGCTTGTTGAACGATGTATCTTTTTCCTTTTGTCAAACGATCTGTTTTTTTCCATATATCCTTCTTATCTGCATATTTCTGGAGGGATCCGTACCTTATTTTAAACCGGTTGCCTTTTAACCTTTCAACTCTTATCACTCCCTTGGATTTTCTTCCTCTGTCCGGTTTGAGGTAGACCTTCTCATATTTCTGTATCATTCGTTGCAACGAACTTTTGTTAAGCAGTTCCGTTTCAGGAATATAGTCGGCAACCCCAGGAGTGTGAATGAGTTGGTAAACGACGGCGAGTTTGCTTTTCACATGGTGCTTTTTAATCGACATTTGATCACCTTTCAGCGAATCAATTTTTTCCTTCATCTCTCTTCATCCGGTTTCCGGCATAATCATGAACCTTATTACCAGAAATGGAGAGTCGATTAGGTACCAATCCCACATAGATTTGATAGTTTATTTTATTCCCCAGGGCCTGCCACGGAAGGGCTGAAGTAATGGTCACCGGACCTGGAAACAGAAAATTGGATGATCATCCAATAGGTTCCCAACACCCGGCACCTCTCCACGCTGAGCGCAGATGCCCGCTTCACTTCTGTCCGTTTGTTTCCTGACTCTTCTCCTGCTCGCTCCTCCCTAGTACTGCTTTGAGATTTATAGCTAAGTCGCAAAAAGTTGTCGAAGAAAGTCGGAAGAACAGGTGAGGACCAAGATCACCATTCGCTGAACCCGCTGCAACCACCAGCGCCAAGC
>NZ_QBKR01000008.1 GCF_003054245.1 Melghirimyces profundicolus | reverse complement strand
GTCCGCTCCGAATCATCCTGCTGCGGGCAGGGGCAAACGCCTTCGGATGCAACACAGAGAAGCTTTTGCCCCTGAACGCCCTTGCAGGCTGATTCTCCGCCGGGCAGGACAGCAAAGTCGCTATTTTGGGTAAACGCTTCCCCTTTTCTCGAAACGAACATGAAATCACAATCCTTCCAGTCCTGATCTCAAAAGTGGGGAGAAGGCGGGGGGCGGGGGTTCCACCCTGTGATAAAATGAAGGGGTGACCCGCGTGGAAGGGAGGAGTGTGGGATGTCGGTTTATCTTCTGTTCATCGACGGAGTGGGACTGGGGGAAAATGCCTCCCATAACCCTTGGTTTACCGAAGACCCTCCACGCATCCGGGAAATCCTGGGAGGCCCTCTGGTGCGGAAATCGGTGGGTCGTCCCTCGAAGGAAGTCCTGCTGTTGTCGACGGACGCCTCGCTCGGAGTGGAGGGCCTTCCCCAGAGCGCCACGGGACAGGCCGCCATCTTCACCGGGAGGAATGCGCCGAAGGCGATGGGAGAACACCAGAGCGGTCTTCCCTTCCGGCGTCTGAGGGACTGGGTTCAGCGGAACAACCTTTATCTTCGGGTTGCCGATCTCGGGTTGCGGGCCACTTTCGCCAATGGTTACACCGAGGAATTCTTCCGCCTTCCCACGACGCGACGGGGGTGGATCTCCGTCTCCACGGCGACGATTCTGAGTACGGGCCAGTCCTTGCGGATGGTGGAAGATCTGTTGGCGGGACAAGCGGTCTACCACGATCTGACTCGGCAGACCCTCGCTTTGAGGCGGCCGGGGGAAGTGGAAGTGATCGAACCCGATCTGGCGGCACGCCATCTCTTGGATCTCGGGAAGGAACACGACCTCGTGGTGCACGAATTTTTTCTGAGCGATCTGGCCGGTCACCGACAGGACCGGGACCTGATCACCCGGGTGATCCGGGACTATGACCGGTTTCTGGGGGAGGTTGTCGCCAACAAAAAGGACGGGGATACCGTGGTCCTGGTAAGCGACCACGGCAACAGTGAAGATTTTCGCATCAAAACCCATACCCTGAACCCCGTGCCCACCTTGGTGGCCGGGGCGGCGGAGGACGCGTTCCGGTTTGCCTCCGCCCGGGTGAAGTGGGATCTGACCGGGATTACCCCGCTCCTGTTGCATCTGCTGTCCCAAGCGGGGAATACGGGAGAGAGAGGAGAGAACGATGGCTGAACGGTATGTGCCACGGGTGAAGGAAGCAGCCATTCCGGAAGACGGAAGCTGGGCCAAATTGGCCGGAAAAGAAGTCCTCATGCTTCAAGTTCCGGACTGGGAAGACGTGGTCCGTCGCTCTTCCGCGGGAGCGCGCAGAGTCTGGTTGTATGACAGACGGGAAGACGCCTATATCTTCTGCTTCCGTTTGAAAGATGGAACGGAGCGGGCGGTTGCCTTTGCCAAGGATCACGGCGGCCGGCTGCTCACAGATGAACGGGCTTACGGTTTCTTCTCCATCCTGATCGCGTCAGGCGATCTGGGGAAACTGGGCAGCGACACTCCCATGCTTCTGTTTCAGGATCTCTACCTGAAGCGGCACCCCCAAGCGGATTGGTGACGGGGGAGAGGCATGGGAAAAGAGGATCGGTGGCAAAGGGACCATCGCCTGGAAGCGTTGTGAAAAAGTGAGCGGCAGCATTTACCCAAAGCCGCTCCGGCTGCACTCACAGAGCACAAGTCGCGCCGGGGGTCGCTTCACTCCCGGTCGCGCTATGCACTCACAGAGCACAAGTCTCGCCTGGGTCGCTTGCGCTCCCCGGTCTCACTATGCACTCACAGAGCACAAGTCGCTATTTTGGGTAAACGCTTCCCCTTTTCTAGAAACGAACATTCAATCACAACGCTTCCAGATTCGGGGCAGCGATCTCCATCGGGACAATCGCTGCCCATGTTGCTTCATCAGGGCCGGATGATCACCCGGGTCCCGATGGGAACCCGCCTTGCCAAATCTTGTACATCCCGGTTGAACATCCGGATGCATCCCCGGGAGACGCGTCTTCCGATGGAGGCGGGATTGTTGGTCCCGTGGATCCCGTATCCCCTCCGGGACAGCCCCATCCAAAAGGTTCCGTAAGGAGTGAGCCTCCCGCCGGGACGGGTGTAAGGATAGGGGACCTTGTTGATGATGGTGTAGGTGCCGACGGGAGTGACGGTCAGAATTTTTCCGATCCCGACGGGGTACGCCCGCAGGATCCGGTTCCCCTCCAAAAGGTACAGTGTGCGGTCAGACAGATCCACGATGATATACGGCATAAAAAGCCCTCCTTTTCCCTTTATCCTATGGGCGAAGGAGGGCTTTGGTCCCTAACGGAGCCCGCTCGGGTCATCGTAGTCGTAGCGGAAACCGTCCTGGAAAGCAGCGGGGGAGGCTTCCTTTCCCTGCAAACGACTCAGGAGGCGGCGCCAGTTCTTCCCTTCGGGGGATTGGGGCTCGGCGTCGATGGCCGCCCGCAGGGCTTTTTCCACCGACTTGGTTTCTTCGGGGTTCAGTTCCATTTTCCAACCTCCCGTGATCGACGTTTCCTTCCAGTCTTCCTCCGAACGGGTTTCCCATACGTACAGGAGACATACTGGAAGTATGGTGAAAAAGTGAGCGGCAGCATTTACCCAAAGCCGCTCCGGCTGCACTCACAGAGCACAAGTCTCGCCTGGGTCGCTTGTGCTCCCCGGTCTCGCTATGCACTCACAGAGCACAAGTCTCGCCTGGGTCGCTTGTGCTCCCCGGTCTCGCTATGCACTCACAGAGCACAAGTCTTGCCTGGGGTCGCTTCACTCCCCGGTCTCGCTATGCTGTCCTGCAGAGATGGTCGCACTGTCCGCTCCGAATCTTCCTGCTGCGGGCAGGGGCAAACGCCTTCGGATGCAACACAGAGAAGCTTTTGCCCCTGAACGCCCTTGCAGGCTGATTCTCCGCTGGGCAGGACAGCAAAGTCGCTATTTCGGGTAAACGCTCCCTTCTTTTCTGAGCCTGACAATCCATCACAACGCTTCTGGGAGTGGGAGGGGTCCGGACCGTGAACTTTTTTCTTAAAATCGTCATCTACGCCGCGGTGATTCACGGAGTCCACCTGTTGGTGGACGGGCTCCATTATTCCACCCTGCTCGCCCCGGTCGGGCTGGTGTTCCTGTTCGCCACCGTGGGTCATGTTGCCGATCAATGGATCCTGCCCCGATGGGGGAACCTCCTCTCCACGATCGCGGGCAGTTCTTTCATGGTGACCGTCATCTGGGGGGCCCAGTTTTTATTCCCGGGCTCCCTCGTCCGCTTTCCCGTCGCCCTCGTCACCGGCGCCGTTCTGGGTGCGGTGGAGTACCGGATGCACATGGATATCCTGAAAGCAAGAAACGCCTGACAGCTCAATACAGATCAAACATGTTGACCGGATGCCCCAGCTGTTTCAGGTAGTTGAACAGCTGGGCCCGGTGGTGGAAGACATGGGTGACGATCTCCGTCAGCCATTGGGCCTGCGGCAGGGCATGATCGGCATAGAAGGGCCGGGTCCGTTTGTGGAGGAAGTCCTCCCGGGACAGGGCCTTCATGTAGTCGTTCAGCTCTCTGAATCCCCGGTCCATGAGGCTCCCCAGCTCTTCCGAGGTGTCAAAGGAGGTTTCTTTCTCCAGCGCTTTCACCTCCTGTTCGTTGCGTTCGCGGAGAATGGCCAGGTCCACCAGGGGGATCTGGGCCAAGTGGCGGGCCAGTTCCAACAGGGAGCTCATGTTCTCCTTCGGACGGTAAGACCACTGTTCCGGTTCCACCCGGTCCAGCAGTTTCTTGGTGGTGCGGACTCCCGTCTGCAACTCCTCCAGCAAGAGATCCCGAACGACGGATACTTCCGGCATGATTGCTCATCCTCTCCTGAAACAGAATCAGAAACATGCGTTCGATCTATTCGTCATCCTTGTCACGGATTCCTTCTGTGAAATAAGAAACCCGGGATCGGGATTCGTGTTCTTCCGGTGTTTGGTCACTGCGATCCGGAACAAGGGACATTGACATTCCTAATGTTTTCCGATAGGCTGGTACTGAATTTAGTAGCAGGTACTAATTCCCGGCGTGCGAAGGAAGCACATGTGCGGGAACCTGATCATACATAGGAAGGGGAACGAACGATGAAGTTGATGGAAGGTAAGCGGGTGGTCATCATGGGCGTGGCCAACCAGCGGAGCATCGCTTGGGCGATCGCCCAGTCTCTCCATGAACACGGGGCGGAACTGGCCTTCACCTACCAGGGGGAACGTCTGGAGAAGAAGGTGAAAGGCCTGGTGGAAAAGGAGATGCCGGGTTCCCTGTGTGTGTCCTGTGACGTCACCTCCGATGAAGATATCAAGCAAGCCTTTGAAGAGATCGGACGGAAATGGGACCGGATCGACGGTCTGGTCCACGCGATCGCCTTCGCCAAGAAGGAAGATCTCGAAGTGCCCTTTGTGGAAACCTCCCGGGATGGATACGCCCTGGCCCAGGACATCAGCTCCTATTCCCTTGTGGCCTCCGCCAACGCCGCCCGGCCCCTCATGACAGAGGGGGGGAGCATCATCACTCTCACCTATATGGGAGCCGAACGGGTCATCCCCAACTACAACGTAATGGGGGTTGCCAAAGCCGCCCTGGAAACCAGCGTGAAATACATGGCCTATGACCTGGGACGGGACAACATCCGCGTCAACGCCATTTCTGCAGGTCCCCTGCGCACTTTGGCCGCCAAGGGCGTGAAAGATTTCAACTCCATGCTGCACGTGGTGGAAGAGCGTTCTCCGCTGCGCCGCGGGATCGACGCATCCGAAGTCGGAGACACCGCTCTCTTCCTCGCCAGCCGTTTGTCCCGCGGCATCACCGGTGAAGTGATCCACGTGGATTCCGGATACAATATCATGGGAATGTAAAGGATCCGTCACTAAAAAAAACAATTGCAACCCGTAACAAAATGTGATATTTTGTTTCTTGATTGCGCTAGAAGGATCCAAGATTCACTTAAAGGGTTGGGACCTCTGTGGACTAACCTTCCCCCGTGGTGAACGAGCAGATCCTAGCGGAATATTGGCTGAACACCATATTTCCTAGGAAGGGGGCCGAAGGGGATGGAATACTCTACTTTCGGACGTCATGTAGCCTTGGATGCTTGGGGTGTCGATTTTGATCTGCTCAACGACACCTCGCGGCTGGAAAAGCACATGAGGGTGGCCGCCGAGAAGTGCGGAGCGACGGTATTGTCCGCCCAGTCCAAAAACTTTGACCCGCAGGGGGCAACGGTTCTGCTGCTCCTGTCGGAAAGCCACCTGTCGATCCACACTTATCCGGAGAAAGGTTTTGCCGCACTGGACTGTTACACGTGCGGGTATCATGTGGATCCCATGATCGCCATTCGCTACATGATGGATGTTTTGAAGCCGACCCAAGCCTTTGAAAAGGCGATGCGGCGCGGCGATGGGCCCATTGAGGTTGTCCGGCCTGATCAGCCTGTCAAAGTGAAAAAGGTGATTTGACCTGAAGCCAACGCCTCCGATTCTTGGGAGGCGTTTTGTTATCCTTGACCGGGAGGAGTCGCTTTGGAAAGGTTTCTGGCTTACCCTTTGGAGCAGTTCCCCTATGTGGTGGTCGCGCTCTTGGCGGGTTTTGCCGTTCATGAGTTTGCCCATGCCTGGACGGCATACCGGTTCGGGGATCCCACGGCGAAAAAGGAAGGAAGGGTGACGCTCAATCCCCTGGCCCATTTGGATCCCCTCGGAACGATTGCCGTGTTTTTGATGGGATTCGGCTGGGCCAAACCGGTTCCCGTCAACCGTTTTTATTTCCGTCATCCGAGGCTGGCGGGAGTGTGGGTCACCGTGGCGGGTCCTTTCAGCAACCTGGCCTTGGCTTTTTTGTTCACCTTGCTGTTCAGGGCCTGGTTTCAGTTCGGAGGGAGCACGGCGGTTCCGGGGATGGAAACGGGACTGTACATCCTGGTGTATCTCAACGTGATCCTGTTTCTGTTTAACCTGTTCCCCGTCCCGCCCTTGGACGGATACCGGATCCTCGAAGATTTGGCTCCCGCCCGGCTCCGGCCGAGGTTGAGGCAGTACGAACCATACGGGATTCTGGTCTTTGTCGTCCTGCTGGTCACTCCGCTGGGGGACGCCGTCTTCGGGCCGCTTTTCGGCATGGCGGAAACGATCATCGCTCAGATGGCATCCATCGCAGGACTGGCCGTTGTGCATTGAAACCGGGTAAAACCGAACCACCCCCGCTGATGAGGCGGGGGGTGGTTCGGTTTCGGATGCTTTCTTTTTCAGTTTTCTTCTTTGGCCAAAGACCGGACTTCTTCCGGAGCCTGCCGGGTCAGGGCTTCGTCTGCCAGGGTGCGGGCTTTTTCGGTATCGGTCCGACGGACTTTTTCCTTCACTTCCGGAATGGTTCCGGCACTCATGGAAAGCTCGTCCAGTCCCAGGCCGATCAGTATTTCGGTCATGTGGGGGTCACCGGCCAGCTCGCCGCACATGCCGGCAACGATCCCTTCCTTGAGGGCTGCCTCGCAGGTCTGGCGGACCAGGCGAAGGACGGCGGGATGGGCGGCGTCGTAGAGGGGAGCCACCCGCTCATTCCCCCGGTCGGCGGCCAGAGTGTACTGGGTGAGGTCATTGGTGCCGATACTCATGAAATCCACTTCCTTGGCCAGAATGTCGGCGGTCACCGCCGCGGCCGGCACCTCGACCATGATCCCCACTTTCGGGGAAGCGGTTTCGACTCCTTCCCTTTCCAGTTCGGTGCGAGCTTCTTCCAGGAGGCGTTTCGCTTCCCGGATCTCGGAGACGCTTTCCACCATGGGGAACATGATCCATAAGTTTCCATACACTCCGGCCCGAAGGAGGGCGCGAAGCTGGGTTTTAAATATTTCCGGGTTGTCCAGGCAGAACCGGATCGCACGGTGGCCGAGGAACGGATTTTCTTCTTTCGGTAGTTCCGCATAGGGAAGGTCTTTGTCCCCGCCGATGTCCAGGGTGCGGATCACCACCGGTTTATCGCCGAAGGCTTCCAGCACTTTCCGGTAAGCCCGGATTTGTTCTTCCTCCGTTGGCCATTGGTCATTTTCCAGATACAAAAATTCCGTCCGGAAGAGTCCGATGCCCTCCGCCCGGTTTTCAAGGGCGGCTTCCACATCCGCCGGACTGCCGATGTTGGCGAAGACCTGGATCCGCTTCCCATCGGAAGTGACGGCATCCTCATCCGCTTTTTTCAAGGCGGCTTCCCTCAGCTCCCGCTGACGTTCCATTTCCTTCCGGGCTTGTTCCTCCGTCTCCGGATCGGGGGAGAGGATGATGGTCCCTTTCTCTCCGTCAGCGATCAGGGTGTCTCCGTCCTGGATCCGGTCGATGTGGTCCCCCAGACCGAGAACCGCCGGGATTCCCAGGGTCCGGGCCATGATGGCCGCGTGGGCGGTTTTGCTTCCGCGGGCGGTCACCATGGCCGCAATTCCCGGCGGGAACTGGGCGGTATCCGAAGGAGCCAGTTCTTCCGCCACGACAATGCTTCCCGGTTGCAGGAGGGAAGGGTCGAAGGGTTCGATCCCGGAGAGCAACAGCAGGATCCGGTTTCCCACGTCCCGGATGTCGTCCGCCCGGGCCTGCATATATTCATCGGGCAGGGAAGCCAGCATGGAGGACATCTCTTCGGTCACTTCGGCGCAGATCGACTCCGCGTTCCGCTTTTGATTGCGGATGCGGTTTTTCATTTCCCCGATGTAGGCGGGATCGTCGAGAAACGACAGGTGGGCGTCAAAGATTCCCGCTTCGTCTTCTCCCATCCGTTCCCGGGTGGTTTCACGAAGGCGGGTGAGCTGTTCTTTTGCCTGATCCACCGTCTCCTCCAGGCGGGCGACTTCCTGATCCGTGTTGTCCACTGTATGGGTTTCCACTTTCGGGTGGTCCTTTCGCCAATGAACGGCCTGCCCGATGGCCAGGCCGGGGGCGGCCCCCACTCCGTTGATGCGTTCGGCAGTCAATGTTATCCCATCCTTCCCGAAGTTGTTTCCTGTAAGACCGTTTTCAAGCCACCCCGAACTATAAAGCAAAAAGAATGCCAATGCAACAATATGCCTCCCGATCCTGCACACAATGGACCCCTATACGGGCAATAGAAAGGTAGAACTATTAATATCTTACATTTATTAAAAGGATCTGGAAATGAAAGCGGCAACAGCTGTGACGGTCAAAAGCGAAGGAACCGCATGGTGATGAGGTTTGACGCTGTTATATGCGGTTAGGTGTCACGGCGGGCGGTTCATTGACTTTATTGTCAGTCATCTTTTGTATAAATCTTACAATCGATACAACCAAAGTCCTATGTTAGTATAACCGTGTATCGTCAAAACCACCGACAAAAAGGAGGATACGATGCGAATCAAAAACATCATCAAAAAAGCTGTTCTCGCGACCACCGCATTTGCCCTGGTGAGCACGGCCGCTCCGTTGACCGGGCAGGCCCATGCCGCCGGCTCCAATAACCTGAACGCTTACGCAATGGTTCAAAACATCTTCGACCAGGTCGGCTTGGCCAACCCTTTGACCGGTAAAGGTTCGTCCGCCCAGCAGCAGGACCAAACCGAACAGCCGGCCCAACCGCAGCAAACCGCTCAACAACAAGAGCAACAACCCGCCCAGCAACCGCAGCAAACCACCCAACAACCGCAACAAGAGCAGCAACAACCTGCACAAAACACACAAGATGAAAACACCAGCGATTTCGGTGACCGGATTATTGCAACCGGTGAAAAATATCTGGGGACCCCTTATAAATTCGGGTCTTCCTCCAAAACCACCAAAACATTTGACTGCTCTTCGTTTACCCAGCGGGTCTTTGCTGAAAACGGGGTGAAACTCCCCCGCACCGCCGAACCGCAATCCAAAGTGGGTGTGGAAGTCCCCCGCAGCGAACTGCAAAAAGGGGATCTGGTCTTCTTTAAACTGAAAGGGAAAGAGCATCTCGGGATCGAACACGTGGGAATCTACGCCGGGAACGGCAAAATCCTTCACACTTACGGCCCCGGCGGTGTCCGCTACGACGACATGAGCAAACGCTGGCTGGACTGGGGCTTCGTGAAAGCCACCCGGGTCCGTCCCTGAAGCGGACTCTCAAACCCCTGTTCCGAAATACGGAACGGGGGTTTATTATTTTTCCCTCTTGTTATTCGTCCATACGGATTGGCGGGTCGCTTCATACTATAAGGACAAAGAACCGGCAAAGGGGAGGAAGGGTTATTGAAACGATGGATGTGCAAAGGAAAAATCCACCATGCCACTGTGACGACAGCGGATCTGGAGTATGAAGGAAGCATCACAATCGACTCCCGGCTGATGACAGCGGCCGATATCCGCCCCTTTGAAATGGTCCAGGTCACCAGTTTTCAGAATGCCATCCTGTGGAAAACCTATGCGATTCCTTCAGAAAAGGAAGGAGAAATCGGGTTAAACGGTCCCCCGGCCCGGATGTTCCGACCCGGTGATCAAGTGGTGATCCTGAGCCTTGCCATGGTGGAGGACGATGAATTGGAAGATCTGAAGCCGCGGGTCGTTCTTGTAAATGAACAAAACCGGATTGTGGATGTCATCCGGAAAAATACCGAACTTAAAGGGCGGGAAAGCGATGGCTAAAAAAGGATACAAATGGAGGGTTCATCGGATCCTGATGAAAGATCCGGTACTGACCGCTTCATTGCCGGAGACCCGTTGGTTGGAACAGGGCACTCTGTTGTCCATGCTGGATCGGCACGGTTCCGTGATCGTCAAACCTTCCGGCGGGACGGGCGGATACGGGATCATCCAAATCCGGCAAACTGGTCCGGGGAAGTATGAGATCCACCATGGAACCCGGAGGCAGGGAATCGGACGGAAAGGGCTTTATTCCCGCGTCCGGTCGATGACCCGTCACCGGAGTCTTTATTTGGTGCAAAAAAGGATCCCGCTTGCGACCGTCCGGGGAAGGCCGATCGACATCCGCGTCATGGTCCAGCGAAGGAGAAACACCCCCTGGGAAGTGACCGGTTATCTGGCCAAGGTGGCTGGTAAGGGACACGTGGTCACCAATGTGGCCCGCAGCAAAGGATATGTTCTCACGGTGCCGCAGGTGATTCGTCTGTCTGACGTAAGGGGTGCTTCAACGGATGCGGTGATCCGAAAGCTTCGGAATTTCAGTCTTCGGGCTGCGCGGCGGCTGGGCGGGGTCGTTGTCGGTTTTGATATGGGGGTGGATAAAAACGGAGAGATCTGGATGATCGAAGCCAATCCGAGACCGGCCTTGTCTTTGTTCCGGAAGCTGAAGGATCCTTCCATGTACCGAAAAATCGTCAGTTACCCCCGGCCCTATTGAAAGCCGGTCTTTTTTGTAAAACTTTTCGGTTAATCCCGTTCTAAAGTAGTTTTTCCGGACGGTTCCGCCGATTTTCCGTGTTTCGCGTTTCTTGAAGTGATAAACTATACAGGGACAACCTTGAACGGATCTCCGGCTTTCGCCGGTCGAGGAGGACCGCCTATGTTGAAACGCGGTTCAGCCTGTCTTCTGGCTGTTTGGTTTTGTGCCTTTTCACTCTTCGGTTGTGCTCCGGAGAACGAACGCCGGGAAGTGGTGGTGTTGGCGGCATCCAGCCTCACCGACGCCCTCGGTGAATTGGAGAAGAAATACGAGGCGGAACATCCGGGTCTGAATCTGGTCATCAGCTTCGCTTCTTCCGGCAAGCTTCGCCAACAAATCGAGCAGGGGGCTCCGGCGGACATCTTCTTTTCCGCAGGGAGCCTGGAGATGGACAAGCTGGAGAACGGGGGAAAGATCGTTCCCTCCACCCGGGTGAATCTGTTGACCAACGAGCTGGTGCTGATCGTCCCCCAACAAGGGGAAAGCGGGGTGAAGAGGCTGGAAGACCTTCGCTCCGAAAACGTGAAGAAGCTGGCGATCGGTGAGCCCGGGGTCGTTCCTGCGGGCCGGTATGCCAAGGAATTTCTGACACGGACCGGCCGTTGGAACGACCTTCGTCCGAAGTTGGTTTTCGGCGCAAACGTCCGTCAGGTTCTTTCCTATGTGGAATCCGGAAACGCGGATGCCGGTCTCGTTTATAAAAGCGATACTTATCGGGCCGAGGGGGTGAAAGAGGTGGGAAACATTCCCTTAAACCTCTATTCCCCTATTGTTTACCCGGTTTCCGTCGTGAGGGATGCAAAAAACCCGAAACAAGCGAAGGATTTTCTACGTTGGTTGAAAGGGAACCAAAGAAAGGCCGTGTTTGAAAAATACGGATTTAAAGGAGAGGCTTTTGAACAGCCATGATCGTCACCGATTTCTGGGCGCCGGTCATCCTCTCCCTCCGGGTGACGGTGATTGCCAGCCTTTTCTCCTTCATTTCCGGGTTGGCTGTGGCTTGGTTGCTTGCGGGCCGCCGGTTTCAGGGAAAAACCGTTTTGGAGACGGTGATCATGCTTCCGTTGGTTTTACCCCCAACGGTGATCGGTTTCGGTCTCCTGGCAGTGTTGGGGAAAGGTGGCTGGTTGGGTGCGTTGGCCGAACGGTTTTTTGGCGGGACCGTCGTCTTCACCTGGTGGGGGGCGGTGATTGCGGCCGCTGTGGTCGCCTTCCCCCTGATTTACCAGACGGTGAAATCCGGGTTGGAAAACGTCGACCGGGAACTTCTGGAGGCAGGAAGGGTGATGGGGGCCGGAGAGTGGCAACTGGCCCGTTGGGTCACGTTGCCACTGGCCTGGCGGTCCCTCCTCACCGGTTACACCCTGGGTTTTGCGAGGGGGTTGGGAGAGTTCGGCGCTACCTTGATGGTGGCGGGGAATATTCCCGGGAAAACTCAGACCGTTCCCACCGCCATCTACCTGGCCGTGGATGCGGGTCGTTGGAATCTCGCCGGTATGTGGGTGCTGGTGGTGGTCTGGATCTCATTCTGTCTCTTGGCTTTCGGCCATTGGGTACGTTCCCGGGTATGAACCATAAAAAAAGGAGGCCAAGCCTCCCGGTCCCGCTTGGGATCATCCGAACACTTTGACGCCTCCCAACAGAAGGAGAAGAAATGCCAAACCCAACAGAATGATGAGATAGATATTAGCTCCCAGTCGTTTCAACCAATTCACAATGATTCCTCCTTGAGAACCTCCCGGCTTGATTGTCAAAACGCATTATTTTATACTCGATCAGTCCCGCTTTACCCTGTTGGCGCCTATACAACATTAATTCACAGATTGTACAGGATGTAAACAACCGGACAGGGAAGATTTCAAGAGACCTGATATGGATAGAGACAGAGAGGGATCGGTGACAGGAAATCCGCAACGGAGGTGGTTGCTGTGTGGGTGGAGATCGGAAAACTACTGAGACAAGCCAGGGAAGAAGCCGGGCTTTCTCTGGATGATCTGCGGGATCAGACCCAGATTGATACGGTCACCCTGCAAGCGTTGGAAAACGGGAATTTTGACAAAATATCCAGTCCGTTCTATGTCCGATCCTACATCCGTACCTACGCCAAAAAAGTCGGGCTGGAACCCACCAACCTTCTGAAAAAGTATCGCCCGATTCCCGAGGGGGACGACGGTCAGGGAGACCAGGGGAACCAAAACACCGGCCCGCTGAAACAACAGACCACATCTTCCTTCCGTCCGGTCAATCAAAGCACGGGGATGGTTCAAGTGCCGTTGCAACAGACAGGGAAACACCGGCCGCCGGAGCCGCCGGAGTCCCCTAACCGGTCAGATCCCCGGAACGGATATGATCCCTACCGCTCCACCCGGTCGGAGGTTTCTTCCAAATATTCCCGTGTGCAGGCAGAGGAGGAACCCGCGCAAGAAGCCTCCTCTCACGAAGAAGATCCGTTCTTCCAGGATCCGGGACTGCCTTCCCGATCCAGTGTGAAGAAAACCCGGTCCCAGACGAAAAAATGGTCCGCCGCCCGCCTGACGGAAACGATGAAGATCCCGGGGCTGGGAAAAACCGGCCGGGGACGGATAGCGGAGGACCGCAGCGGGATCGGCCATCACGGTGATTCTTCCCAGGATCAGAATCACGGCGGGTACGGCGATGATTTTTCCCATGATTCCTATGAGGGCGGCGGCTACCTCCAAGAGGGACTGCCTTCCCGGTCCCGGACGAATCCACGATCCACCTCCGGCCTGACAGGGACGGGGAGGGTGTCGGGATTGAGCCGAAGCGGCCGCGGATCCTCCGTGGAGGAGCCCTATGGAGAGGGGGGCGAAGACTCCTTCCATGCGGAGGGATCTCCCGACCTTTACGGTTCAAGGGAAGAGGATGGTGCCTACACGGGGGAAAACGCACCTTATGAGGAAAGAAGCCGATTTCCCCTCCCCGTTCAGCGGGAGACAGGGGAAGGGCGCCTTTCCCGCTCCACCAGACAAAAGGCTGCGGGGGGGGTTGCCCGCCACTCCAAGGCGAAGAAGAAAGGGCTGTTTTCCAACAAGTGGATGGCCCGCGTGGCGGTCGTCTCATGCATCCTGCTGATTCCGATGACGGTGTGGGCTTACAGCAACATGATGGATCAGCCCGCGGAAGAGCAAACCCAGGAGAAGGGGCAGGACGTACAGACCGCCGGCACCGCCGCCGAAGGAACCGACCTGGCCCGCGTGACCCCGGTGAACGAAGGAAGCCAAATCGGCGAATACAAGCTGAGCGAACCCAGTGCGGTGGAATTTCAGTTTAAAGCCAAGGGAACCAGCTGGATCCAGATTCGCGAAACCAAAAACTCCGACCAGGGGTATGTGAAAGATGTGACGTTGAAAAAAGGAGAGAGCTTTCCCTTTAAACAGGCAAAGAGCGTCAGCACCGACCTCTGGGTCACCATTGGCTCCCCGGAACACGTGGATGTCACCATCAACGGCCAGCCGGTGAAAGCCAAGAGAACCCTCCATGTGATCAAGAATTGATCCTTTTTGTCAGCGCCCGGAAAGGGGCGTTTTTTGTTTTTGACGCGTACCGGGGCCATTCTTCGGGAGCCGCATCCCTTCAACCAAGGGATGCTTTTTACGTATAAAAAAAGGAAAAATTGGAAGGTGGATTTTTTGGCGGAAAAACGGTCTTTATTATAGAATGTTTAATAATAGGAAAATTCCCTCGGGTGTCTTTTAAATCTCTCTTTCAAGGGATAAAGGAGTGGGATTATGGAATATCAACGGAAATATTCAAAAGAGATCGAATCGATCCTCAAAGTGGGGCGGAGGCTTTATGACCGGGGCCTGGTGGCTTCCGACGGGGGCGATATCAGCATCCGCCTTCCCGGGGAACGTTTCCTGATCACCGCCGGCGGGGTCAGTAAAGGATTTTTGGACAAGACCGACGTGGTCGTCGTCGATTTTGAGGGCCGGGTGGTGGAAGGCGCCGGGAAGGTCTCTCCGGAATCCCGCATGCATGCGGCGATCTACGGTGAACGGAAAGACCTCGGGAGCGTGATCCATGCGCATCCGCCCACGGCGACGGCGTTGACGGTGGCGGGTATTTCGCTGATGGATCCGGTGTTGCCGGAGATCGTCCTCCGTCTGGGCGGGATTCCGACCGTTCCACTCGGAATGCCGGGTACCGAAGACCTGGTGCGGAAAATCCGCCCTTACCTCACCGACCATGATGCCTTGATGCTGGAAAACCGCGGGGCGGTGACCGTGGGTGGGGATTTGTTCGAGGCGCACCGCAAGATGGAATGGGTTGAAATGGCAGCCCGGGTCCGGTCCATCGCCCGCGGCTTGGGGGAAGAACGCCGGCTGACCGCGGAGGAGGTCTCCAGCCTGATCGGGCTTCGTTCCGATTGGGGATTGGAAGGCCGGCATCCAGGATCCCGGATCCTGAGGCCGATCCGGAAAGTGAAGTGACGACAGGAAGGTCAGGGTGGGATATCGAAGTGTATACCCACCGCTTTTCCCTCGCCATCCGGACTTTCCTGTCGTAAGTCCGTCGGCTCTTTGATACAATTCACCTAAGGTGTATCCATCCATCTCTGACCGTACCGGCCTTCAAGGACGGTGAAGCGGTTCGTTGGCCGCTGATTGAAGGAGGTGATCGACGATCTCCATGAAGAACGTTCTTCCCCCGCCCCTCCGTGTTCCCGTGACACCGTCCGGACATTGACAAGGGCGGGGCGAGACCTCAGGGGCATGACGGATGAGGGTTCGCATCCCGCCCGGTGACCATTTGTTTGGGAGGGATGGGGATGCGGCGCGGAAATGGAATGAGTTGGGTCTTCCTTGGTGCATTTCTCTGGGGGACCGCCGGACTGGTGGGAAAAGTGCTGATTGTCCGCCACGGGCTGGACTCGATGGTGGTGGGCGCATGGCGGCTGGTGTTCAGTGTGCCGTTCCTGGTTACGGCGGCGCTCCTGGAAAGGAAACGGCATCCCGGCCGGCTCCGGGAGCGGGGGAGGCCGACTGGCTGGTTGCTTTTGTTCGGTCTCGCCGTTGCCGGTTACCAGGTCGGTTATTTCTCCGCGGTGGACCGGACGCAGGTGGCCACGGCCACCATGCTGGCGGTTTGCACGGCTCCGTTGATGGTGGCGGTTTTTGCCCGGGTGTTCATGAAAGAGCGGATCGGCGGGTGGACCGCCGTGTCCCTGGTCGCGGGGTTAACGGGAACGCTCCTTCTGATCGGGGTGGGGAGCGTAGCCGGTTTGGCGGAACCGAGGTATTTATCGGGGAACCTGTTGGCGTTGTTCGCAGCCTCTTGTTACGGAGGCTACACCCTGATCGGAAAGCATCTGTTGGCAGGGATTCCTCCCTTCAGGATGTTGGCGATCACCTTTTCCCTGGGGGCGTGTTTCCTCCTGCCGATGCTCCGGATGCCGGAACCTTCGCTTGAGGCTTGGTTGCTTCTTCTCTACGTCGGTGCCGTTCCAACGGCATTGGCTTACCTTTGTTACATCTACGGGCTGAAGCGGACCACGGCCACCCGGGCTTCCATCGGTGCGTTGACGGAACCCCTCACGGCGGCACTGCTTGCCGTGTTGTTGCTGGGGGAACGGCTGACGGCGCTGGGGTGGGCGGGGGCCGGACTCCTCTTTTCTTCCCTCGCGCTGATGCAGTGGACCGCGGGTGAAAACCGGAATGAAGCCCCTGCGAAAACCGGGGGTTTAGAATCCGGGCCGGCGAGGAAATAATATACCTCGGAGACCGGAGACGTGCTGAAAACCGCTGATCACTTCCGGGATTCAATTCCGGAGTCGGATCATTTACAGGAACGAATAAAAAGGGGGCATTCCGTTTGGCCTTTGTCATCACTTCTCCTTGCAAAGACGAAAAAGCAGCCGAGTGTGTGGAAGTATGTCCGGTGGATTGCATTCACGGGGACGAAGTCATGTACTATATTGACCCGGATACCTGCATTGAGTGCGGGGCCTGCGAACCGGTATGCCCGGTGGAAGCGATTTACGAAGAAGAAATGGTTCCCGAAGAAGAGAAGGAGTACATCGAGATCAACGCCAATTTCTTTAAATAGGAATCGCGGGCGGGTACCGGAAGGTGCCCGCTTTTTTGACGCCCGATTTCTGGCAAATCGAAAAAGTTATGCGCAAACCCTTGACGAAGAAAGGATTCGGATCAATAATATTATTTGAAAGGTTTCATCCGGACTTTCCGGTGGCCGATATCCGCACCCAGTCACAGAAGATGAGGACCTTGGACAGCATCGTCCGGACATCCGCCTGTCCACGTCATTGGAGAGGTTTTTTTAACCCAAGGAAATGAATGACTGTTCATTCAACGGGTTGCCGGATGCCAGTGGTCAGAAGCGTCCATCTGAGAGGAGGAGTACTCTTGGCGAGAATCAAGAAAGCGGCCGTGATCGGAGCCGGCGTCATGGGGGCTGCCATCGCCGGGCACCTGGCCAACGCCGGGATCCGCACGGTCCTTCTGGACATCGTACCCAAAGAGTTGACGGAAAAAGAGAAGGCAAAGGGACTCACCCTGGAAGACAAAGCAGTCCGCAACCGGATCGCCCGGACGGGGAAAGAACGGTTGTTCAAAGAGAAGCCGAGCCCGATCTTTCACAAGAAAACCGCGGACCTGATCGAAGTCGGAAACCTGGAGGACGACCTCGAAAAGCTCGGCGAAGCGGACTGGGTGATCGAAGCCATTATCGAAAACCTGGAGATCAAACAGAGCTTGTTCGCCAAGGTGGAAGAAGTCTGGAAGCCGGGAATCATCGTCAGCTCCAACACTTCCGGCATCTCCATCCATGAGATGGTGAAGGAGAGGTCCGCCGAGTTCCGTTCCCATTTCCTCGGGACCCACTTCTTCAACCCGCCGCGGTACATGAAGCTTTTGGAGATCATCCCGACGGAAGACACTTCCGACTCCATCGTTTCCGGGATGAAAGCGTTTTCCGAGTCCGTGTTGGGCAAAGGCGTGGTCACGGCCAAGGACACCCCCAACTTCATCGCCAACCGGATCGGGGTGTATGGCCTTCAGGTCACTTTCCAGAAGATGCTTGAAGACGGCTTGGGACCCGACGAAGTGGATTCGGTCACGGGGCGGGCCATGGGGCGTCCGAAGAGCGCCACCTTCCGGACCCTGGACCTGGTCGGACTCGATACCTTCGTCCACGTGTCCGACAATGTGCGGGAAAATGTGGAAGAACCGGAAGAGAAGAAAGCCTTCGAAGTGCCGGACCTCCTCCGGGAGATGGTGGAGAAGGGGTGGCTCGGGTCCAAAAGCGGCCAGGGCTTTTTCAAGAAAGTGAAAACCGATAAAGGAAAAGAGATCCTGGTTCTGGATCCTGAGACCAAGGAGTACCGTCCACGCAGGAAGTTGAAGGCTCCCTCCCTGGAGATGGCCAAGCGGGCCAAAACCATGAAGGAACAGCTCAGGGCCCTGGTGTACGCGGATGATGCCGCCGGCCGTTTCGCCTGGTACATCACCAAAAAAGTCCTCCTGTATTCCGCGGCGCGGATTCCGGAGATCGCCGACGACATCGTGAGTGTCGACCGGGCGATGCGCTGGGGCTTCAACTGGGACCTCGGTCCCTTCCAGGTCTGGGATGCCATCGGTGTGGAAAAATCCGTTGCCCGCATGAAGGAAGAAGGGGAGACCATTCCGCCGCTGGTCGAAGAACTGCTCGCCTCCGGCAAAAAGTCCTTCTATGAGGAGAGCCCGGAAGAGATCCAAGCGTTCCACCTCGGCGGCGAACTCCGCAAGGTGGAAGAGCACCCCAAAACCATTGATCTCGCCCGCCTCAAAGAACAGGGCAAAGTGATCAAATCCAATCGGGGAGCCAGTCTGATCGACATCGGGGACGATGTTCTCTGCCTGGAGTTTCATTCCCCGAAAAACGCCATCGCCGCGGACATCATTCAGATGATCCAGCACTCGGTCAAGGAAGTGTCCGAAAACTACCGTGGATTGGTCATCGGGAACCATGGAGACAACTTCTGCGTCGGGGCCAACCTGATGCTGATCCTGATGGAAGCCCAAGATCAGAACTGGCCGGAGCTCGATCTGATGGTGCGACAATTCCAGAAAGCGATGGGCTCGCTCCGCTACGTGGATAGACCGGTGGTGGCCGCTCCCTTCAATATGACCCTCGGGGGCGGGGTGGAAGTTTCCCTGCCCTGTGACCGGATTCAGGCTTCCTCGGAGCTGTACATGGGCCTGGTGGAGACGGGAGTCGGTCTGATCCCCGGAGGCGGCGGCAACAAAGAGATGCTCCTCCGCTGGATGGACGGGGTGGACCCGAAAGACCGGATTTCCCTCCAGCCTCTGGTCAACAAAGTGTTCGAAACGATCGCCATGGCCAAGGTATCCACCAGCGCCGAGGAAGCGCGGGATTATCGATTCCTGCGTCGGGAGGACGGCATCACCATGAACCGGGACCACCTCCTGTATGACGCCAAGCAGCAGGTGCTCGCCCTGGACGCCGCGGGTTACCGGGTTCCCAAGCCCCGGAAGGTGCCGGTGGTCGGGGAAACCGGTTACAACACGCTTCGCCTGGGTGCCTATGGAATGCTGCAATCCGGCTACATCAGCGAGCATGACTACAAGATCGCCGGCAAGCTGGCCTACGTGTTGGCCGGAGGCACAGTACCGGAAGGGACGCTGGTGGATGAACAATACCTCCTGGACATCGAGCGGGAGGCGTTCCTCAGCCTGGCGGGTGAGCCGAAGTCCCAGCAACGGATGCAGTATATGCTGACCAAGAACAAACCCCTCAGAAACTGACGGGAGTCCAGAAGCGTTGTGATTTCATGTTCGTTTCGAGACAAGGGGGAGCGTTGCAGCCGGAACGGCTTTGGGTAAATGCTGCCGCTCACTTTTTCACAACGCTTCCAGGGACGCTGAACCCAACCGAAGGAGGAGAGGAGTATGCGCGAAGCAGTCATCGTGGCCGCGGCACGGACCGCTGTCGGCAAGGCGAACCGCGGCTCGTTGAAGGATACACGGCCCGACGATCTGGGCGCCTTTGTCGTCCAGGATCTG
Organism: Melghirimyces profundicolus; assembly: GCF_003054245.1. Lineage (GTDB taxonomy): Bacteria > Bacillota > Bacilli > Thermoactinomycetales > DSM-45169 > Melghirimyces > Melghirimyces profundicolus. The sequence goes on along the minus strand of NZ_QBKR01000008.1, from coordinate 119,508 downwards.
ATGAAGCGGGTTCCCCAACTGGATCCGAAAGAAGTGGAAGACGTCATCATGGGTTGTTCCTTCCCGGAAGGGGAGCAGGGGATGAACCTGGCCCGGGTGATCGCCACCCGGGCGGGACTGCCCAATACGGCGGCAGGTCTCACCATCAACCGGTTCTGCTCTTCGGGGCTTCAGTCCATCGCCATCGCCGCTCAGCACATCATGGCCGGTTTTGCCGACACGATCATCGCCGGCGGCGTCGAGAGCATGAGCATGGTCCCCATGGGGGGGTATAAACCGGCCCCCAACCCCCACCTCATGGACCACGCACCGGAGATCTACATGTCCATGGGCCATACCGCCGAAGAGGTCGCCAAACGTTACGGGGTTTCCCGGGAAGACCAGGATGAGTTTGCCCTTCGGAGCCACCGGAAAGCCATCCGGGCGATCGATGAAGGGAAGTTTAAGGACGAAATCGTCCCGGTGACGGTCAAGAAGCGGTTTGTGGGGGAAGACAACCAACTGCACGAAGAGGAGTTCGTCTTCGACACCGATGAAGGTCCCCGCCGTGACACGTCCATGGAGGTACTCAGCAAATTGCGCCCGGCCTTCCGCGCCGGCGGGTCGGTCACCGCGGGCAACTCCTCCCAGACCAGTGACGGCGCCGCCGGAGTGGTCGTCATGTCCCGGGAGAAGGCCGAATCTCTCGGCATCCAGCCGATCGCCGTGTTCCGTTCCTTCTGCGTCGGCGGGGTGGACCCCGATGTGATGGGGATCGGTCCGATTGTCGCCGTTCCCAAAGCACTGGAGAGAGCCGGACTCACCCTGGACCAGATCGACCTGATCGAGCTGAACGAAGCCTTCGCCTCCCAGTCGATCCAGGTGATGCGCCACCTGGAAATGAACCCGGACATCGTCAACGTCAACGGCGGAGCCGTGGCCCTGGGTCACCCGCTGGGTTGTTCCGGCGCCAAGCTGACCGTGAGCATCCTGAACGAACTGAAACGCCGGAACGGCAAGTACGGTTTGGTCACCATGTGTATCGGCGGCGGTATGGGCGCGGCCGGCGTGTTTGAAATGGTGAACTGAACCGCTTATCCGACCAAAATGAAGGAGGAATCGGAGGATGGCCGAGAAAACCATCACCAAAGGGGGCAGCTACCTCCTCGAGGAGCACAGCCTCGAGGATGTGTACACTCCGGAAGAGATCAACGAAGAACAGAAGATGATCGCCAAGACGACGGAGGATTTTATCAAGGACAATGTGTGGCCGGTATTGGAAGAGATCGAAAACCACAACTTCGACCACACCGTCAACCTGCTGAAGCAGGCCGGTGAGCTGGGTCTGTTGGGGGCCGACGTGCCGGAAGCTTACGGCGGCCTCGGTCTGGATAAGGTGAGCTCCAGCCTGATCACGGAAAAGATGTCCCTGGGCCGGTCCTTCGCCCTGAGCCACGGAGCCCACGTCGGGATCGGGACGCTCCCGATCGTCTTCTTCGGCACCAGGGAGCAGAAGGAAAAGTACCTGCCGGGTCTGGCCACCGGCGAAAAATTCGCCGCCTACGCCCTGACGGAACCGGGCTCCGGCTCCGACGCCCTGGGCGCCAAAACCGTGGCGAAGCTCTCCGATGACGGCAAACACTACATCCTGACCGGGGAGAAACAGTGGATCACCAACTCCGCCTTCGCCGACGTCTTCGTTGTCTACGCCAAAGTGGACGGGGAGAAATTCACCGCCTTTATCGTGGAACGGGAGTTCCCGGGCGTCTCCACCGGTCCGGAAGAGAAAAAAATGGGGATCAAGGGCTCTTCCACCCGGACCCTCATCCTGGACGAAGCCAAAGTGCCGGTGGAGAACGTCCTCGGCGAAGTGGGCAAAGGCCACCAGATCGCTTTCAATATCCTGAACATCGGCCGTTACAAGCTGGGGGTCGGTTGCGTCGGTTCTTCCAAGCGGGCCATCGAAATTTCCGCGAAGTATGCCAATGAGCGGAAACAGTTTAATACCCCGATCGCCAAATTCCCGCTGATCCAGGAGAAGCTGGCCACCATGTCGGCCAAGACCTACGCGCTGGAGAGCGCCATTTACCGCACGGCCGGGTTCTTTGAAAAAGGCCTCGCCCATCTGGACAACGCCGAAGGTTCGGAAGCGGCAAAGGCCATCGCCGAATATGCCTTGGAGTGCTCCATCACCAAGGTTTTCGGTTCCGAAGTTCTGGACCACGTGGTGGATGAAGGGGTGCAGATCCACGGCGGCTACGGGTTCATGCAGGAGTACGAAATCGAGAACATGTACCGTGACTCCCGCATCAACCGCATCTTCGAAGGAACCAACGAGATCAACCGCCTTCTGATCCCAGCCACCCTGATGCGGAAAGTGATGAAGGGCGAACTGCCTTTCATGGAAAAGGCCTCCGGCCTTCAGGAAGAGCTCATGATGATGATGCCGACCCTTTCCGAAGAGGAACCGGCCCCGTTGGAAAAAGAGGCGGAACGGATCGACCACGCCAAAAAAATCTTTATGATGACCGCGGGTCTGGCGGTGGAGAAGTATCAGATGGAGTTGGAAAAGCAGCAGGAGATCCTGCGGGATCTGGCTGACATCGCCATCGAGATCTTCGCCATGGAGAGCGCCTATCTGAGGGCCAAAAAAGCCTTGGAGAAGGACGGCTTGGAGAAGGCCCAGGCCAAAATCGATCTGACCACCGCATACATCCACGAGGCGTTTCCGCGCATCGACCAGAATGCCAAACACACCCTGAGCGCGATGGAAGAAGGGGACACCCTGCGCACCCAGCTCTCCATCCTGAAGAAGCTGACCCGCTATGAGCCGATCAACGAAGTGAAGCTGAAGCGGACCATCGCCAAACGGGTATTGGAAGCCGGGCGCTACGTCGTCTGATAGAGCCCCCCACGATGGTGGGGGGGTTATTGTCCAAAACTGTTCATGGGAAGGGTTCGTTTTTCATGGGGACATGAGGTACCATAGGAGAAGATCCTATGTGACAGGGTGTGTTGCCATGGTCCAAACCGGTCATTCTTCCGAAAATATCACTCCTGAAAGGGATTCACGATCACGACAAATCACCGCTTACGCGTTATGGCTCTTTCTGGGGGTGTTCGGGGCTCACCGGTTTTATCTGGGCAAAAGGAATTCCGGTCTTTTGATGGCCCTGATCTCCCCCCTGATCATTTCTTTCGGGTTGTTTTTCCACTGGCTTCCCGGTCTGGGGGTTTCCCCATTGCTTGTCATCTCCCCTTTTCTGCTGTGGTGGGGATTGGATTCCCTGCTCATCCAAAGGTGGCTTGCCGAACATAAGCAAACATGAAGAAAAACAGCGATTCCCGTTTCATCTGATCGGGGATCGCTGTTTGAACGTTTCTTCCCGGTTGTTTTCCGTTTCCGGTCCGACCCGGACGGTGTGGGGGACGGGGCCGGCCGCTGCGGTCCCGTCGCCGCGGACCGCTTGTTTCTGAAGCTGTCCCATGAGGGGGAACGTTCGGGATGTTCCAGAAATGAAAACGGATGTTCACCCCGGAAGCGTTTTGCAGAACCACGGCCCGGCTTGGGTGTGCCTTCTTTGCGGGTCCTTTCCCCCTTTTTGCTGTGGTGGGGTTTGGATCCCGAAATGGTGGTCCGAAGGGAAGGGGGAGTGAAACAGCGTTTCCCGTTGAGCTCTGAGAAGCGAAGGCTTTCATGGAAATGTCAAGTCCTGCGGAGGCCATTCGTGATACGTTTATGGGGGTACCGGTATTTTTCAAAACACGGAGGTGGTTTTCATGCGTACCCCCCTGGGACGCTTTCGTCTGATCAGTCTGGCGGAAGGGGCCTCTTTCCTTCTCCTTCTCGGAATCGCCATGCCTTTGAAATACCTGGCCGGGATGCCGATGGCCGTCACCGTAACGGGGTGGATCCACGGTATTCTGTTCGTTCTTTATTTCGCCGCCCTCGTCCATGTATGGTGGGTCCACCGATGGTCTTTCGGCCGGCTCCTGGGTGCGGCCGTCGCGTCGGTCCTTCCCTTCGGCACCTTCGTCTTCGATGCCCGATTGCGCCGGGAACAACCCGAAATCACCGGGTCGTAAGTATACGATCTCCTGAATCCGGAGAGGGAAACCTCTCCTTTTTCGATGGGTGGCCAATCGATTGGGAAGCTTCTTTGGTTCGTCGCCGTTTGATATATAAAATTATTTTTCGACAAAAAATATCATTCCATCTTACATGGTGAAATATTTGAAAACATAACTATATCAAAGGTTAAAATTATGGTATTTAAAAAATTCTAAAAACATTATAAAATAGATCCAAAGCAACAGAAAAGAGGGATCCTGGAATCCGGAGGTGGTGGAATGTTGCATCGCTGGGTGGGGTACTGGCTTATGTTCTGTTTCGGTATCCTCATTGTGCTGGCGTTGATTTATGTGTTCGTTTACCAGCGGCTGTTGGACTCTCCGGATTATTATCCCTTTTGGCTGGCTGAGCCGTATTTTTACCTCGGATTGCCGGCAGCAGCTTTAATCACATGGAAGGTGCATTGGGGGAAGAACCACCCCTTGCAATATTTCGTGGTGACGCTGGTGATCCTGATCGGTGTGGTGTATCTGGGCAGCGGCCACGTGAAAGAACACCGGGGGGAACGGGTAACCGACGCGATTCAACCCGTGGGCGTGGTGGACCGGCAGTTGATCACCCGGGAAGGCATGTTTGAAGTTCCCTATTATCCCATGAACCGGGAGAGATTGACGCAGGCGGTCCGCAACGGAGAGGAAGTGGAGGTGACCCTCGTCAGGGAAAAGGGACTGATCCTTTCCTTTGAAGACGAAGGTTTTGCTGCTTACCCTCTCCTGAAGCGGTTGATGGATTTCGCCCTGGGGGTGTTTGCCGCGGGGGTGTTCGCTGTTTTCTTCTACGTGGTGATGTCCGTCTGGTGGCGGGAATTCCGGGTCAAGGGGACGTCCCTCCGCATTTCCCATTGGGGCAGAAGGAAGGAGATTCCCTTTTCCGAGGTGATCCATGTCCGGCTGGATTCTTTTCACGAAGAGATCCGGGTGGAAACGGAGGAAATGGTCAGCAACTTTCCGTACAACCCCACCCGGGCGGCGGAGTTAGCTGAAGCGGCAAAACGGGCCGGTCTTACGCCGATCCGGAACGGAAGACGGTGGGTCCGCCACGTCCAATACCGGGAGGTGCGGCTGGAAGAGGACCGTCTTATCCTGGAAGGGGACGGGCAGGAAAAGATTCCCTATGACTGCGTGGCCGCCCTCGGTTGGGACCCTGTCATACAGATCACGATGATGGATGAGACGAACTACACCATCACGGACGTACGCTATACGGATCGGGCCTGGTTTGAAGAACTGGCAGCAAAAGTCCGCCATGCCTGGGAAAAGAACGGCCAGTTATACAGCATGGACGTGGACCCGCGGGAAAGGAGGGTGGCGTTAAGTCTTTACGATTAAATGTCAGAACGAACGAATATCCAGCAACCGGAGCGGCTTCGGGGAAATGCTGCCGTTCACTTCTTCACAACGCTTCTGGTGATCCCGGAACCGATTGGCCATGGGATGCGGGGACAGGGGAATCACGTCCGGTCCCGGAATGCGCGTGCGACGAGACGGGCCATCCAAGAGCGGGGGAGGAAACGGGGGAGGGAGGCGGCTGCTTTGTTGCCCGAACCGGTGACGACCACCGGTTGTCCCTTTTCCCAGGCTTTTAACCCCAGTTCGGCCACTTTTTCAGCGGACATGGGAAACTTTTGCCGGATTCCGGTGCGTTCGGCGAATTCGCTTACCGTACTTCCCGGACAGACGGCGGTGACTTTGACACCGGTTCCCTTCAGCTCGGCGGTCAGGGCTTCGCTGTAATGGAGGACAAAAGCCTTGGTGGCACCGTAGCCCGCCATGTAGGGGGTGGGCAGGAAAGAAGCGGTGGAGGCCACCTGGATGATGCCCCCGGAGTTGCGTTTCACCATCTGCGGCAGGACGGCCCGGGTAAGGGAAACGAGGGCGCTCACATTGAGCCGGATCATCTCCTGTTCGCGGGTGTCCAGGGTTTCCGTCACCGGCCCGTAAAGACCGAAACCGGCGTTGTTGACGAGGAGATCGACCCGGTGGTTGCGGATGTGTTTCCGAATCTCTTCCACGCCTTCTTCCTCAACCAGATCGGCCGGGAGCACCTCGGCCGTTCCTCCTTTTCCATCCAACTCATCGGCCAATTGCGAAAGGCGGTCTTTCCGCCGGGCCACCAACACCACGTGATACCCTTTTCCGGACAGAAGCCGGGCGAAGGCTTCCCCGATGCCGGAGGAAGCGCCGGTGATCAACGCGACAGACATGATGCAGTCCCCTCTCTACTCCCGAGTGTCCTGTCTGAGAGTTCCAAGCCAAGAATTTCAAGCTGGTTCCATTTTATCAGTTTGTCGATGGGATTGTTTCAAAGTTGTCGTGGGAAAACCCGTTGAACGACGGACCGAAGAAATGAAAATGGAGCCTCATGGCTCCATTGCGGTGTTGAAGCGCTCACTTTTGGAAGAGACTTTTCAGCACAAAGAGGGCATTGGCGGGGCGTTCTGCGATCCGACGGCTGAAGTAAGGGTACCAGTCCTTGCCGTAAGGAGTGTAGACCCTCACTTTGTAGCCTTCCTTGGCAAGTTCCCGCTGCCGGGTTTCCCGGATTCCGAAGAGCATCTGAAATTCAAATTGATCGTTGGGGATGTTGTGCTCTTGGACGAAGTTCTTCGTCCATTGAATAATATTTTCGTCATGAGTGGCAACCGCGGTGTAGCAGCCGTTTTTGAGATGGGTTTCCACCAGGCGGAGATAATTTTCATCCACGTCTTTTTTGTCGGGATAGGCCACGTCTTTGGGCTCCTTATAGGCCCCTTTGACAATTCGCAGGTTGGCCCCCAGCTCACCCAGCTCTTCCACATCTTTTTCGGAACGGTACAGGTAGGACTGGATCACCAGGCCGATGTGTTTCTTGCCGTACTTGGCGAGGAGCTTTTTAAAAATCTCCATGGTGGCCTCGACCCGGGGGGAGTCCTCCATGTCAATCCGGACGAAATTGTCCGTTTCCTTCGCTTTGGCAGCGATCCGGTCCATGTTTTCCAGGCAGAAATCAAAGTCGATATCCAATCCCAGCTGGGTCAGCTTGACGGAGACGTTGGAGTCGACCCCTTCCTCCCGGATGACCTCGAAGGAATCGACGGCTGCCTGGGTTGCGGCGGTGGCTTCGTCCCGGGTGGTGACGCTTTCACCGAGGAGGTCCAGGGTGACCACCAGCCCTTCCCGGTTCAGTTCCTTTACCTTGCGGATGGTGTCGGCCATGTTCTCCCCGGCGACAAAGCGGGAAGCACCCAGCTTCATCCCGTACTTGGAGACCAGCTTTGTCACCAGGGGGTTGGCGGTGACGGTCAGAACAGCTTTTCGTGCGATAGACATCCTTCATCCCTCACAGACTGATTGGATTCCCGGTTTCCGTTTTGGACGCTTCGGTTATGCCGATGGATAGGGATCAGGACACGAATAAGAACCCCGAAGCTGCTTTCGGAGCCGGTTTTCCGTTATGATGTCCTTAAGGAAACCGATTTCATTATATCATGGTTTGTGGAAAGCAAAACTTTTTCCCCCTCCGGGAAGGATTCCCTTTCCCCGGATGACTCGCCTGTCGTTTCTGTCCAAGCCTCAACCCTGCACCGGGCTTATTTTTCCCGGGAAGAAGGATTCCCGAATCGTGACGAAGCTTCGTCTCAGAACCAAAAGGTACACTGAAACAAAAGTGATCTTTTCTTTTGAAGGTCGGCGCACGTGGGACAAATATCCTGCGGTTGTTTCTCCCAAGGTGGTTGGTTTACAGGTCCAAATGAATTTGGGTACGATGCACACAGAATAACAAAGACCGCCGGGGTGGCACCCCCGACGGTCGATGTACCGCGACGATTGGCGAAGGTTGGTTGCATTGAGGACGCAGAAGCCCCCAACTGAGCGAAAGGGCCGGGGGCGTATGCCTTTTCTTCTGGGAGATCCGTTCTTCGATTAAACGCCAAATTTCAAGCATCACTTTTGAACCAGATAGAAGTCAGCAAAGGCCGCCCCATTCACAAGGGAGTTACCGCCTGCCCCAAGCCATTATTTGAGCATTATAACACTCTGCCAAGGAAGAAACTACCAATAATCTGATTACCACAGACTGGTTAAAATTTGCGAGAAAATTACATATATTCGGCACCGATATTGTCCCCTGAACAAACATGGTATTCAAAAGTGAATCGAGGGTCCCAGATTTACGTATTCTTCCCCTTTTTCTCTGAAAGGGGTTTCGTAGCCAGGCGGCGGTACAGCACAAGCGATTTGTCGTTTTGCATAATGGGGATAGCCTTCATCTAACGTTTTCCATACTGATCCAAAGACTTGCACCCACTTTCTCACGGGCTACACTCCTTTCAAGGTTCTTTCATAGAACTGTCACCGTCAGCGCTAAGTTTGAACCTGATGGTCTGAATGGCGGAAAGTGCCTCGGCATCCTGCTCAATATCTTCGGGCCTGTTTCCCGTTCCGATTACATGGCCTGCGAATCTAATTCCGACAAAATCGAAAATATATTGGAATTGTTGGATTAATGGCTGTCCCTTCACATGTGGTTCGTCATCCCCTACAGCAATGACATAAGCCTGCTTGCCGGACAGTTTGGCGAGAAAATCCCCCCGGTTCTCCCGCAAGGATTGGGACCAGCGGTCAATGAAGAGTTTCAAACGACCCGGCAGACCGTACCAGTAGATCGCAGTCGCGAACACAAGGGTGTCCTGCTTCAGAACGCGGTTCATCAGTTTTCGGTAATCATCGTCCGGATACGGGCCCGGCTCCACATGCCTGTAATCGACAATGGGTTCAATCCGGTAGTGGGTCAAATAAATATGATCCGCATCGAATCCTCTGACCAATAATCTCGCCAACCGTTCCGAATTTCCGTTTTTACGGGAACTTCCGTACAGCACTGCGATCCCCATAAAATATCATCTCCTATCGGGTTTCACATTCCAGAGGCAATCCGCCTTATTAAGTGAAATCTGAGGCTTAACGCAACAATGGTGTACCGGACAGCCAGCTTCCCCTTGACTCATATGTTCAGGTTTTTGGAGCCGTTTCCAAAGGTTACGAATGAATCGAAACCGGTGCCCCCGGTTGGTTTCCCGGTATTCTCTCCGAATCTCTTCCCGGCGTGTTCTTGACATCTCTTCCATGAAGCCAAACATCTCTTCACCTCTGATAACAACAATATCCTTTGCTGTTGCTTTTATATATTCATTGTATCTTCTTGACCATGATTTATAAAATAGAACAATACGAACGTATTGATCGGTTTTCGTGATATACTCAAGAAAACCAAACAAGAGGGGGGTAAAGAATGGAGCTTCGGCACTTGAAAACATTTAAGGCAGTGGTTGATGCAGGGGGATTCAGAAAAGCAGCTGAACATTTGGGGTATGCTCAGTCCACGATCACCAGTCATATTCAACTCTTGGAAGAGGAGTTGGAGTCCCCCTTATTTGACCGACTCGGAAAGAAAACGATTCTTACCGAAACCGGTCGCCGATTTTTACCTTACGCAATCCAATTTTTAAAGCTCTATGAGAAAGCAAAAGAAATCCGGGAAGATGACGAGTGTCCCACCGGAACTTTGACAATCGCGGCACCCGAATCCTTAACGGTTTATCGACTGCCACCGGTCATTCATGAGTACAAACAACGGTATCCGCAGGTGGAAATGGTGTTGAAACCTTCACCTAATCGGGAAGCACTGAGCCGTTTGCGTACAGGGGAAACCGATCTGGTGTTCTTATTGGAAAGTGAGTGGAAAGATCCGGATTTGGTAATCAAAAAATTGGTGGACGAACCCATGGTGCTCATTACTCCTCCCGATCACCGTTTCCGGGAAATATCCACTTCGACACTTCCGGCCCTCGTGGAGGAAACCTTTTTGTATACGGAGCAAGGATGCAGTTATCGAATGCTCTTTGAGGATTACTTACAGAAGAATGGGATTGCTCCCAAAACGTCCGTGGAGTCCTGGAGTGTGGAAGCGATTAAACAGTGTGTCATGTGCGGCTTGGGGATATCGTTACTGCCCCGCATTGCGGTTCAATCTGAGATTGAGGAAGGGAAATTGGCGGGTATACCCTGGAAAGAACCCCACTCCGTGGCAACGGTAATGGCCTATCATAAAGATAAGTGGCTGTCACCAGCTCTTAAGGCATTTTTACAAATGGTAAATCAACATGCCATAAGATGGTAATGGACTTTGCTGTCCTGCCCAGCGGTTCGAAAAAAGTACGTCTTTTACCGCAACATGAATTACATGAAGGCAAATATGAGGATTGCTGGCTGATGGCCGATCACAGCCGCCAGGAACCGGTGTAAAACAAAAAAGAGCCGGAAGGGATCATCCTTCCGGCTCTTTGAATGCCGTTCATTCCGCGGGGCGTGCGGTCATCTTGACGGGGACATGGGCACCCAGCCAAAGGTTGGCCACCACGTACCAGGTACCTCCCGGCATCACGCCGGACTCGTCCGCCGCGCTGGAGGCTTTGGTGCCCAGCAGCCGGCAGTCGGCCGAGTAGAAGGCGAGATCGAAGTCGTACGTGCCCTCGCCGGGGCCGGTTGCGGAGACGGTGTGGGTGCCGTCCCCGAAGGATTCGGGCACTTCCATCACCCAGCCGTCCAACCCTTCGGTGGCGGGGTTGGGGTTGCAGGAGGCAGCGAAATCATTCTGGGTCACGCCGCCCGCCGTATCAGAGGTGGGGTTGCCCGCCTCGACGGTCCCTTCTTCCACCACGGGATCTTCATCGGGGAGAGGGGCGGGTTCCACCTCCGGTTGCCGGCCGTCGCCAAACACCTGGATCTCCGCGGTCTGGGCATACCCGAGGGAGTCATCCTGGGCATGGTCGGCGAAGAAGCGGATGTGGGTGGCCTTCACCGGTTGCTTCAACTCCCAGGTAAGGTAGTGGAGTTCGGGGGCCGTCGGCCGAGGTTTACTGGCCTTAAAGGTCCCCTGTTGGACCGTTTTCCAAACGATCCCGTCTTCCGACACTTGCAGGGTGAAATCCTTCAGGGCGGCAAATCGCGCCTTGGAGATGTCCTTGAATGCGCTGACCTGGATGGTTTTCACCGTTACCGGTTCGTCGCCGGCCAGTTTCAGGACCACGTGTTCCCCGTCAAAACCGCTTTCCTTTTCCTGGGTCGCCCAGACGGTCGCCTCGGTGTCATCGAAGGCGTTTTTCGCCTTCAGGGCCGCATCTTCGCTGGTGACGGACATCACCTTTGCGCCGTTGGCCAGGGAGGCGTAGTTGGGACTCAGCTTCACCTTCAGGGATTGGGTTTTCCCTTTGGTGATGGGGATGTCTTTCAGGGTGCGGGAGCCGAATCCCCGGGCCTGGATCGTGATGTCATAGGTGCCTTCGGTCATGTCGATTCCGAAGCCGCCCCGGGTGCCGGTTTTGGCGGCGTGGCTGGTCCGGGCTTCATAAGATCCCACGATCACACGGGCTCCTTCCACCGGTTTGCCGGTGGAAGCGTTGATCACCTTTCCGACCAGCTGCCCGTTCTGGTTGCTGTCCAGATGGTCAAAGGCCGGACGGGGATCGGTGTCGTCGGCGCTGTCGGCGGCGGCACCGGCCCCGAGGCCGCGGGAAGCGAAGACCTTCCACAACTCATGGAAGTGGTCTCCGTGGTGGCGGTCCACATCGGCCGCCAGGATCGCGTCCCGCATGTCGATCATGGAGGGGTTGGGCGCGGAGATCGGCATGGCGTCGACAATCAGCTGTTCCGCCACCCGGGCGCCTTTTTCTTCCCCGTATTTGGCCGCCAGCACTTCCCGGATTTTCCAGAGGATGGCGGACCAGATCTCGCCGTCGGCGTGGACCTCGGGGCCGGTGATGTCATATCCCAGGTCACCGAAGCCGAGGGGGTTGTCCGCAAGCGACCAGTTTCGGATGCCGCTTTCCGCGTTTCCTGTGACATACTCCCCGACCACGGATGTCTCCTGGAGCCCGCGGGACATCAGGTAGGAGACACCCAGCCAGTCGCCCCAGCCTTCTCCCATGGAACCGCTCTGGAAACTGTTGAGGGATTCACCCCCGGCCACCAGGCGGTTGGAAAGGGCGTGGGAATACTCGTGGTAGATGATGCCGGCATCGTAGTCGCCGTCGACGCATTTCCCTTCAAAGGCACCCGGGATCGGTTCCCAAAGGAACATCCCGCTCCAAGAGGCGATTCCGTCCGGGAGGGTCAGCATATAGGCGTTGTCCCGTCCCGTGTAAGTGGGCTCCCCTCCGGTCAGCGCACCGGCCTGGGCCAGACCCAGAATCGGGTCCCCTCCGAGGCCGCCTTTGCCGAAGTTGTCCACTTGGAGGTTGCCCGCCGGTTCCGTCCAACCCAGGTGATAGAGGTGATCGTGGAACAGATTGTGATGGTAGAACAGATTGGTCGTGGCACTGTTCACGTCCTCCGCGTAGGAAGGCGGCGTGTCTTCACACTGGGTGCGGTGCCAGGCATCGGCAAACCCGTAATGGAAATGGGAGAGGGGGTTGACCGGCCGGACGATCCCGGTTCCCTCCGGAACGAGAAAGTTGCTCCAGTTGGCGTAGGAGTCGGCGTTGTTGCCGGCGGTGGTCGGACCGTCCACGCCCTCCACGGGGGATACCCACCCTTTGGGGGAAGCGTCGGGGTCCCCTTGGAAGGACTTAATGACTTGGGTCCCGCCGGCGGGAGCCCCGGGGAAGTTTTCAAACACGCTCCCCTCGGGTCCGCTGTGGTTGACGAGGGAACGTTTGAAGAGGAACTTCCCCGTTTCCGCGTCGACCAGGACCTCATATCCCTCATTCAGTTTCCCGATGAAGAGAATCCGCCAGGCGGGGCGAACGGTTTTTCCCATGGGGAAGACCGCTTTTTTCACCCGCTGCCCGGCGGGGAAGTTGCCTCCGGGAAAAACGTGCCAACCCTTTTCTTCTTTGGATTCACCCGGGGTGAAATCCACTTGGGGAGCGAGGGAAGAAGCCACTTTGTCCAGGGCGTCCGCCGCGCTCAGTTGGAAGCTTCCTTCCAGAGAGGCGGAGGGTTGGGCGCTGGCGGAGACGGAGAGGACTTTCCCGTCCTCGGCCACGGCGACGATGACCCGGCCTCCCGCTGCGGCGGCGGTGCCGTCAAAGGTTTGCTGGAAGGTGACGGGGTGAAGGCCGGTACCGGGAAGGGCGTAATCCCTCACCAGCTGAAGCTTGTCCACTTCGGCCTCCGACCATCCGAACAGTTCCCGGTGGGCGGACAGCCATCCCCGTGCCACTTCTTCCGCCGAACCGGATTTCGGCTTGGACAGGTAACCTTTGCTTTTGAAGAGAAAGGAAGGCGTGCCGAAGGCAGGGTTCCAGGTCACCCTCAGACCGCTTCCCGCTTCGAGGGAGAGATCTTTCAGCGCGTTTTTGATTTTGTCGGTCGGCTGAATCCTCTCCTGCTTCTTGCGTACGTCCAGTTCCCCTTCCGCCGCTTCGGCGCCGGAAGGCTCAATGGATTGGAAAGCCCGGACGGCCGGCCGCTCCCCGAAGGCGAGGGCCAGCATGGCGACAGCCAGCAGAACCGACAGGGACGGGATCCATCTTTTCACGGGATCACCTCTCATCAGAATGAATACTGAACATAATTAAAATATGTGTCAGTTAATATTATAATAGAATGAAAATTAATGGCAATATAAATATTCAGATGGATTGTTTTTTTAAAAAAAAGAAAAGGACGCTTATCAAATGGTTCATATTCATTCGTTATTCTGCCATTGCGGGGGAACCAATCCCCTCCTCCAGCCCATACCGCTTCTTGCCCCGGAAAAAGGCCCTCTTTGGGCCTTTTTCTTATGATGTCCGACCGTGATCACGGTTTGGCAGTCATCACCAAAACCGATGCTCCGTCAGTTTTGACGTTCCTGTCATAAATTCCCGCTTATAATGCGAATATATGTTCGGGTATAATGAGAAATGAGGTGATGAACGTGAAGGCGTTGGAGCGTGGGAATAAGTTGTGGGAAGGCCACCGGATGATGTTGCCGGAACATGAGGCCCAACTTTGGCAGGAGCGGAAGAGAAAAGAGGAGTACCGCCCGCCGGAGTTGGCCCCCGATGCCCTGGAAGAGATCGGGCGCATGATTGAGTGGTCGAAGCTGGAGGAGAAACCGATCGTGGTGACCTACGCCAGCAAATACGGACCGAAAAAGTACCTCGGTCACGTGGTGAAGGTCGATCCCGTGGAGCGTTGGCTGGTCATGCGGAACGGAGAGGATAAGGAGATGCTCCCGTTCTCCATCATCATCGGAGCCGAGGAGCCGACCGACGATGCCTGAACCGACGATGAATTGGGAAGCTCTCTATAAAGAAGCAAGCGCAGCGATGCACAAGGCGTATCACGAATTGTTGAATATCGCCACGCACCTGGATGATCGAAAAGAGGTGCAAAAAAGGGTGTGGCGGGTGGCCGATTATCTGATGAGACATAAATAAAAAGGGCCTCCGCTTTACAAGCAAAAGCCTGGAAAGACGGCTCACGCAGGTATCCAGCGTGGTCCGTTTTTTTATATTTCACCGGGCAAAGGATGGAATCATCGGGATATGATCTTGAAAGGAATACGGGTTCCGGGTAAAATTAATATTGTATGAATTTAGGTAAAATTAAATAAAATTTGTATCGATGGGGGATGCACGGCACGGATTCGCGAAGGACAAGCTTTTTCACCCGAAAACAGTTGAAAAACGGAGGGAAGAGAAATGAAAAAAGCGCTGACACGACTCGGGACGTTGATTGCAGCGGCGGGTTTGGCGATCTCGCCGGTTGCCGCACAAGCACAAGAGACGAATCCCGGAACACCGGACCATCAGCATTTTTCCGTTTCCGGCTTTAAAAGTTATGAACAGCTGGTATCCAAGTTGAAGCAGATTGAGCAGAACAGCCAGGGACGGGTGAGTGTGGAGGCGGCCGGCCATTCAAACCGAGGACGGGCGATACACACAGCCACGGTGGGCCACGGGGACAAGGTGATCATGATCACCAGCCAAATTCACGGGAATGAGCCCACCGGAACAGAAGCCTTGGTCAACCTCCTTCAATATTTGGGATCAAGCCGGTCCCCGCGGGCGGAACAGCTGCGAAACGAGCTTACCCTGGTGGCGATTCCGCAGATGAATCCCGACGCCGCCGTCCTGAACCGGAGGGCCAATGACATGCCCTGGGAGGATGTGACCGCGTCCTTTCCGAGTCTGGCAAATGTCGAACCGGCATGGAACTACTATACCCGAACGATTCAAGGTCATGATTATTCGAAACGTCCCGGCTTTGATGTGAACCGGGACTTCCATCCCGATCTGGATTACCAACCGCAGCCGGAAGACTTCCCGGGCCGGTCCTCTCAACCGGGATGGTACATTACTCCTGAAGCGCAAACGATACGCGATGTATACCGCTCGCTTACTCAAACACACGGAAAAGTGGATGTTTACATCGACCTGCATCACCAAGGACCTTATTATAAAGTGGAGGGAAGCGACGACCTGGTCACCCTCTCCCTGTCCGGACAGTTCGTCCCGGACCCCAACAGCCCGGAGGGGGCCAAATACTCCGAATACGCGGACCGGTACAATTACGATTTCTCCCGGCAGCTCAACGTAGCAGCTTACAATGCCCTGCAAGAGATGGGCCATTCGCCCTTTGACAACATCACGTTGTACCCGCAGGGCTTGGATCTCCCCGGAACTGCATTGGGGTCCTTCGCTCTGAACGGCAGCGGTACCGTGCTGTTTGAAGTTCGCGGACAAACCCAGTCGATGGGACAGAAAAAGCGCGGTCAGTTGGTCAAGGCGGTGGAAACGGGCCTGAACGGGATCCTTGATTCCGTGGCGGCCGGAACCGTCCACGAGATCGACCCGGAAGATTACGAGAAGATTCCAAGCACGGATCGCTGATCATTCCAAGCCTGGTCTCTATAAGGGGACCAGGATTAAAAAAACATCAGCCCGATTGTTCTTGGATGACCGGGTTGGAAGAAGATAGGTGATCGAAAGGATCCACTTCCTTTCTGTCATGGAGTGGCGGCACCCAAAAGACGGCTTCCGTGAAATGCGGAAGCCGTTTCTTATCACTTGCCGGAGGTGTATTGGATCCCCGCCTCGGTTATTTTTCCGGGGATCTGTTTCTTCCAGTGTCTGAAGGGCTTTTCTCAGGACCGCGGATTGGGTTTCCCGGTCCTTTGCCTTGCCCATGTCACCGCGTCGTTCTTTTCAAGAAGTCCGCTTCCGGTCTTCCAAGGAGCAGTGTTCGTCGCAGGCGCCGGTGGGGATGATCGTCCGGCGGGCGGCGATTGCGTCGTAGACCCGCTGTCCGAGACCCAGCCATTTCGACAGGAGGAGGAATGGCAGGACGGGCCAGAGAAGGGGAAGACGGGCTCCCATCTGGATGATCGCGTCAATGCCTTCGCAGAAGCGTCTCCCGTCCCGGGTGCTGTGAAGGCGTTTTTCCAGCCGGTCCGGATCGAGGTTGTGCGTTTTCACCACGTGGGGTTCCCGGAAGGAAACGAAATGCAACAGCCGGAACCAGTCCAGTTTCCGGGCGGTCCGGACGCTTTTGGTGCAGAAAGGACACCATCCGTCGTAAAAGACGGTGACTTCCTGCCGGGTCAGAAACAGGGGGCGGTGTTTTTCCATCAAGGACCCTCCTTTGGACCGAAGGCGCTGCCACCGGCGGGCCAGCCGGCGGTAATCCCGGTCGGTGAGCAGAATCCACTCGCAGGAGATCATATACCAGGAGAAAAGCGCCAGGTTCATCATCAGGCCGACACCGGTGTGGAAGGCGAACGCTCCCGCCACCGCGAGGTATTTGGTGTACCGGTTCAGAAGCAGGAAAGGGAAGGCAACCTGGAAGAGGACGGAGGAATAAGTCAGAAAGACGATCCTGGCTTCCGAGCTCCAGATCCATTCGCTCACCCCGGGCCATACGTAGTCCTGGACCCGCATGGCGTAATAGACGGCGGTCCCTTCCTGCCACATGGAACCCATCACTTTATATATTCCCGATGTGAAATACATAAACAACAGCTGGAGGATGACGGCCACCACGGCGGCGTTGTGCAGGATCGAAAGACAGGGTTCCGCCCGGCCGGGTTTTTTGTTTTTCCGGAAAACCCGGTCAAGGGAGAAACGGGCTCCCGCCTGGGCGAACATCAGATAAAAGAGCTGGATCCGGAGGATATTGTCCCCGCCGTTGGTGACGAAAGGGTTCCGGTAGTACAGGGACCAGACGGTGAGAAAGGTGAGGATCGTGGCCAGACGGGTTTTAAAACCCAGGATGAACATCAGGGTGGCCAGGATCCCCAAGTGATAAACCCCTTCAAAGAACCAGGGGGATTCGCTGATATGAAAAAGCGTCCAGATCCCCCGCTCTTCCGAGCCCTCCAGGAATTTGGCCGTCGGCCAGAGTCCTTCCCCCCCCCAGAGGAGATGCCGTTCGGAATAGTGGTAAAGGAGATGGAAAAGCACTCCCGCCCCGAGGCCGATCCGGGTGAGGGCGGTGCCGATCAAAAGGTGTTTCGTGGTCAGAAAGCGTTCCAGCCGTTCCCTCATCGGGGCCACTCCTTTGCCGGTCCGGAAGGGACGGGTCGGTAACCCAGCCAGTCCGACTCCGCAAAATGGAGTGTGGAGCCATCCGCTTTGTGCCGTTCGTCGAAACGGGGAAAGGTGTCGGTGACCACCCGGAACTTGATCTGTTGGATGGTTTCCCCGGGCAGTACTTCTCCCAGGTAAGTGGAAGTCGCCCGTTGCAGCATCCAGCTTCCTTTTTCCTTTTCCTCCGGGTCCTCCGATTTAAAATCGCGGGAACCGGAAATCAGGAAGCGGAGCACCCTTCCTTCGGAAGAGATCCGGTGATTCTGCCTTTCCCGGACCATGGGGCGGGTGACGTTTTTCCAGCCGGTTTCCCTGATCTCCCCGGTGACGGGATCCCGGATGCGGGCTTTGGCCCAAACCTCCCGGTGCTGGGAAACGGGGTTGGGGGCGAACAGTTTCCAATTCTGGGCGAACAGCGGATCCATGTAAGCATGAAGCGAATCCCAATGTCGGTTCTTCACCGGATTGTTGGGAGTCAGGTAGAGAAACGTAAGGAAAAAGTGAACCATGAGAATCCCCGCCAATAGTGCAGCCCATGCCAGCGGGGCGGAAAATCGGGTCCTTTTCACCGGAACTCACCTCAGCCGGGTTGTCAGTTGAATCTATCATAACACAGGCTGGACGGCAGAAGCGGGGCCCCTTTGAAAGCGGTCCCCAAGTTGTCATTTTTCCTTAATCTGAGCTTTTTCGATCTGTAAACAAAATCATTATAATGAAAAATAGGGTTTTCACTGAATACATAATCAGGGCAATTGTTGTTTAGAAGCGTAGTGATTAGGCATTAGAAGGGAAGCGTTTACCCGAAACAGCGACTTTGCTGTCCTGCCCGGCGGAGAATCAGCCAGCAAGGGCGGGCAGGGGCAAAAGCTTCTCTGTGTTGCATCCGCAGGCATTTGCCCCTGCCCGCAGCAGGAAGATTCGGAGCGGACATTGTATACATCCCTGCAGGACAGCAACCGGAGCGGCTTCGGGTAAATGCCGCCGCCCACTTTTTCACAATACTTTCAGTGCCAACCGAAAATAAACAGAGAACGGAGAAGGGCGAGGATGAAGAAATCATTGGTCGTGTTGTTCATCATGTTTGTGTCGGTGTGGATGTTTTCCGGTTTTGACAACCAAGGGAAGGCGGAAGAGGTCGACCCGGAAAAACAGTGGGTGGGTTCCTGGACGGCCAGCCAGCAAACCCCTTCCGGCACGGCACTGGAAGGGGTGGCAAACCGGAGTGTGCGAATGATCATTCATCCCCATCTGGCGGGAAAAAAGGTGCGACTCCGCCTGTCCAATCCGTTCGGACAGCAATCGGTCACCTTCAAGGAAGTCTACCTGGGTGTGGCGGGGGATGGAGCTTCGCTGGTTCCGCGCAGCAACACCCGGGTCACCTTCGGAGGGAAGCCTTCCGTCACTCTGGGCGTGGGGGAAGCCGTGACAAGCGACACGTTGAATTTCAAGGTGAAGGCCGGACAAAACCTGGCCGTCAGCCTCTATGTGCCTCACGCCACCGGTCCCGTCAGCTGGCACCGGCTGGCGAGGCAGCGTTCCTACCTTTCCGAACCGGGGAACCACGCGGCCACCACGGAGGCTGATGCCTACACCCGACGGATTCATTCCTGGTACTGGCTGACCGGACTCGATGTGATTCCCCATCCGGGAACCACGGGGGGGATTGTTACCTTGGGGGATTCGATCACCGACGGAGCCGGTTCCACCCCCAACGCCAACCATCGGTATCCGGATTTCCTGGCGGAACGCCTTCGGGAGGAAGAGATCCGAAAATCGGTGATGAACGCGGGAATTTCCGGAAACAAAATCTGGCGCGATGACAGGGTGTACGGACCGTCGGCTCTCCACCGTCTGGAACGGGACGTGCTGAGCCAGCCGGGTGTGACCGACGTGATCCTGTTGGAAGGGATCAACGATATCGGCCATGAACCCCATGATGAGGATGCGGAGCACTTGATCCGGGGGATGAAAGAAATCATAGACCGGGCTCATGAAAGAGGGTTGCGGGTATACGGAGGCACCCTTCTCCCTTACGAGGGATCGTACTATTACACCGAAGAAGGAAATGCCGTCCGGGAGAGAGTGAACGAATGGATCCGGACTTCCGGGGCCTTTGACGGCGTGATCGACTTCGCCAAAGTGATGGCGGACCCGGCCGACCCGGACCGGCTCAACCCCGCCTTTGACTCCGGAGACCATCTGCATCCCAACGACGCAGGTTATGAGGCGATGGCCGAGGCGATCCACCTCGACTGGTTCCGGCCCGACCCCACCCAAACGGATTGATGGACGCACAGGGCTTCTCCCGACCGAAACGGATCTTTGCCGTTCGGTCTTTTTTCGAATAAGGAAATGAAACCTGTTTACAGAGGAGAGCCGGGATGGAAAAGAAAAGCCGGACCGTCACCCTGGATGGAGAGCGGCATGTCATCGGGCTGGACCACCGGCCCGACAGGGGCACGGTGATGTTGGACGGAATCTCCATCGAAAAATGGGAGCGGGTGGACCCCGGCGACCGTGATCATGCCTTTCCCCTCAGAGGACGACGTATCGGTGTCCATGTCCGGTACGATTCCACGGCGGGGGAACCCAGTCCCCCTTTGTCAGAATCCCGGTCCCTCCCGCCGAACAGGCCTTTCTTTTTCCAATGAGCTGTCACAGGGGACGGGGGTAGAAGGCGGCCGGTTTGTGCTATACTGTTATGAAGAAAGAGAGGCCTTGTCCGATCATCGGAAAAGTGGGCGGCGACGGGTTACTGGGCGCCGCTTTGTTTCTTGAAACGAGATCTGCAGACGGAGGTGGATGTCATGGCAATTTCCAAGGACCAGGTGGAACATGTGGCCAAACTGGCCCGACTGAATCTGACGGAGGAAGAGGCAAAGGTGTACACCGAACAACTGAACGACATTCTGAAGTTCGCCGAAAAGCTGAATGAACTGGACACGGAGGACGTGGAACCCACCAGTCACGTGCGGCCCATGGCCAATGTGTTGCGGGAAGACAAAAGCCGACCTTCTCTGGATCGGGAAAAAGCCCTATTGAACGCGCCGGAGAAAAAAGACGGCATGTTCCGGGTACCGGATGTATTTGAGGAGTAAAGGAGGAAAATCATGTCGCTTGTGAAACAACCGATCAGAGAATTACATAAACAGCTGAAAAACCGGGAACTGACCGCCACGGACCTGGTGAACACTTCCCTGGAAAGGATCGGGGAGATCGACGGAACAATCCGCGCCTTCCTGAAGCTGGATGAAGAGGGCGCCCGTGACCGGGCGAAGAAGCTGGACGACTCGGGCGAATTCGGTCCCTTGGCCGGGTTGCCGATGGGTGTCAAGGACAACATCAACACCCGGGGAGTCCTGACGACCGCGGGGAGCAAGATCCTGGACCATTACACGCCCCTCTATCATGCCACGGTGATGGAGAAGTTGGAGAAAGCCCGGGCCAACATGATCGGCAAGATGAATATGGATGAATTCGGCATGGGTTCTTCCAATGAGAACTCCGGCTACTTCGAAACCCGGAATCCTTGGGATCCGGAGCGCGTCCCCGGCGGCTCCAGCGGGGGTTCGGCGGCGGCGGTTGCATCGGGGCAGGTTTCCTTTGCCCTGGGGTCGGATACCGGCGGCTCCATCCGGCAACCGGCGGCCTTCTGCGGTGTGGTCGGACTGAAGCCCACCTACGGTCGGGTGTCCCGCTTTGGACTGATCGCCTTCGCATCGTCTCTGGACCAGATCGGGCCGATCACCCGGAATGTGGAGGACGCCGCTTACGTCTTGCAAGCCATCGCCGGACACGATCCCCTGGACTCCACTTCCGCCGATGTGGAAGTGCCGGATTATCTCTCCGCTCTGAAAGGAGAGGTGAAAGACCTGAAAGTGGCGGTTCCCGCGGAGTGGATGGGGGAAGGGATCGATCCGGGTGTCAGGGAGAAGGTGGAACAATCCCTCAAAGTCCTGGAGGATCTGGGGGCGCGGGTGGAAGAAGTGTCGCTTCCGCACATCGATTACGCCGTGGCCACCTATTACCTCTTGGCCCCGGCGGAAGCTTCTTCCAACCTGGCCCGTTACGACGGCGTCCGCTACGGGCTCCGGGTGGAAGGGGAGACCCTCATCGACACCTTCAGCAACACCCGGAGCGCCGGCTTCGGCGAGGAAGTGAAGCGGCGCATCATGCTGGGAACCTATGCCCTCAGTTCCGGTTACTATGACGCTTATTACCTGAAGGCGCAAAAAGTGAGGACCCTGATTCGCCGCGATTTCGAAAACATTTTCAATCAATATGACGTGGTGGTGGGACCGACGGCTCCGACCACGGCCTTCCGAATCGGAGAAAAGACCGCCGATCCCCTGACCATGTATCTGAACGACATTTGCACGATTCCGGTAAGTCTGGCCGGGCTGCCCGCGGTCAGCGTTCCTTGCGGCCTTTCCGGGGGACTGCCGGTCGGTCTTCAAATCGTGGGCCGTCCCTTCGACGAAGCCGGTGTGCTGAAGGTGGCCCATGCTTATGAGCAGCACGGGGAACGCTTGCCGGAACCGAAGTTGGGAGGCGAGGTCCAATGACCCGTTTTGAGACGGTGATCGGTCTGGAGGTTCATGCCGAACTGTCCACGGAATCCAAGATCTTTTGCGGATGCTCCACCGAATTCGGAGCTCCGCCCAACACCCACACCTGCCCGATCTGTCTCGGGCATCCGGGAACGCTTCCCGTCCTGAACCGGCGGGCGGTGGAATTCGCCATGAAAGCCGCCCTGGCTCTGAACTGCAAGATTGCCGAAGTCAGCAAATTCGACCGGAAGAACTATTTTTACCCGGACCTGCCCAAGGCTTATCAAATCTCCCAGTACGATCAACCGATCGGACAGAACGGCTGGATCGAGATCGAGGTGGGAGGGGAGAAAAAACGGATCGGCATCACCCGGGTGCACCTGGAGGAAGATGCCGGGAAACTGAACCACTCGGAAAACGGAGACGGTTCCCTGGTGGATTATAACCGGGTCGGCGTCCCGTTGATCGAGATCGTCTCCGAGCCCGATATGCGCTCTCCCGAAGAAGGACGGGCCTACCTGGAAAAACTGAAGCAGATCCTTCAATACACCGGTGTGTCCGACGTTAAAATGGAAGAAGGATCGCTGCGCTGTGACGCCAACATCAGTCTCCGGCCGGCGGGAAGCCGGGAATTCGGAACCAAGACGGAGATGAAAAACCTCAACTCCTTCCGGAATGTGGAGCGGGCGCTCAAATACGAAGAGGAACGGCAGGCCAGGGTGCTCTCTGAAGGAGGCACCATTGTCCAGCAGACAATGCGGTGGTTGGAAAACGAAAACCGGACCAAAGTGATGCGTTCCAAAGAGGAAGCCCACGATTACCGTTATTTCCCGGAACCCGATCTGGTGCAGCTTCAAATAGACCGGAGTTGGAAGGAAGAAGTGAAAAAGAGTCTTCCGGAATTGCCGGACGCCCGCCGGGAGCGGTACATGAAAGAGTTCGGTCTGTCCGCTTACGATGCGGATCTGTTGACGGCCACCAAGAAGATTGCCGACTTCTACGACCAGGTGGCCGCCGAAGGTGCGGACCCCAAAAGTGCGGCCAACTGGGTTTCTTCCGAACTCCTGGGGTATTTGAACAACCAGGACCGGGAACTGGAAGACACCCGGATCACTCCTTCCTCCCTTGCCTCGATGATCCAGCTGATCGAAAAGGGGACCATCAGCTCGAAAATCGGGAAGAAAGTATTTAAGGAACTGGTGGAAAACGGCGGAGATCCGGCCAAAATCGTGGAAGAAAAAGGTTGGGTACAGATCAGTGATGAAGGGAAACTGAAAGAGATTGTCACGGAAGTGGTCGAAGCCAATCCGCAATCGGTGGAGGATTACAAAAACGGGAAGGACAGGGCGCTTGGCTTTTTGGTTGGCCAAGTGATGAAGGCGACCAAAGGAAAAGCCAATCCCCAAATGGTCAACCGGCTGATCTTGGAGAGAATCAACGGGTGAGACCCGATGATCGGTTCCGGATCGACCGGGGGATCGGGTGGAAGTGGGGATAAATGAGGTGTTTCGCATGCAGATCTGGTACGGGGCGATCGTCCTGTTTTCCTTAGGGCTGGGACTGAGCTACCTGCAGGATGAGCCCCCTCATGCGGTCAATTTTTTCGTGATCGCGCTGTATTTTTTCGTCATCCTGTACGAATTCAGGGGTAAGCCTTTTTCCCGCCGGACGTACCTTCTCCTGAGCCTCCTGTTGACAGGAAACGCGATGATCCAGTTTTTCCTCGCGGAAAACAACGCGATTTTCGGGTTGGTCAGCCTGTTTTTCGCCTATCTGGCCCTGCAGGGCCGGCGCCGTCTCCGGCATTGACTTCGATCTGACCGTCCGCCTGCCGGCGGGCCTTTTTTTTACCCTCTTCAGACGTATAAGAGCCGGCGATGTGCAGCACAATAGCTGTCGGTGGGTTTCTTTAGCCGCCCGCCGAAGATTCGGAAAAAGGGGGCGTTTGTTTTATGGTTCAGCAAAACAACCAGCAGCAAGGGCAACAGCAGCAAAACCAGCAGTACCAGCAGGCCGTTCAAGCAGCCCGCCAAGCGATGCAACAGGTTCAGCAGGCCCAAAACCAGGCCAATCCTCAAGCCTTGAATCAAGCCCAGCAGCAACTGCAGCAAGCCCAACAACAGGTTCAACAGTTGCAACAGAGCCAGGGAGGGCAGATGAACTCCCAGCAACAACAGCAGTTGCAGCAGGCGGTGCAGGACCTCAGCCAGGCTCAGCAAAAGATTCAGCAGGCGCAGTCCATCAACAACCCCGCCGAATATCAGCAGTACTGAGGCTAAAGAAGAGAGAGGGAGCCGGTTTGGCTCCCTTTTTCTTGGAAAGGCCGGGACGGATGAGGTTTAACCCCGTCATGGAAGGGCATAAAATATATGGATGAGAAATGGGCCACGATGGACGTGGCCCTTCTTATCGGGGGGCGAAACGATTCCACTGCAGGCTTCCGATCAGTTCCCGGGAATGAACCATGGCTTCCTGAAGGGTATTTTCTGAGTAATCCAGCCATTGAATCCAATTTTCCACCGCTGTCCGGGCGTCCGCAGGAATCTTTCGTTTCAGTTCCATCAGATTCCCCCGTTGGATCCGGTCATGGCGCCGGGCGTTATACAGACTGCCGACCAGCTGGGAGACTACCGTTTCATGCCAGTCTTCGCCGCCGATCCGTTCCAGGCAGCCTTGGGCCGTCAGGCGGTGATGCCCTCTCCGCATGTCTTCTTCCCGGACCGAGCGGAGTTCCGGCCGTTCGTGGATCCCGGGGAGTGAGGCCATCTGACCCGCGATACTGAGAAGGATGGATTCGGCGAACAGACTTTGGAAAAGGGCGTTTTTTGCCGGTTGCAACCGCTCGGGGCGGGGCCCGGCCGAAGGGTTTTGCTTCGCCCGGCTTTGCCCGGATTCGGAAGTCTTCATTTGAGCAACCCTCCTTCCGGGGTGTTCTGATTTCATTTGTATGCGGCAAACGGCGGGTTCATCTGTCCAAAAGCTTGAAGGGGGGATCGGGGTGCGGACACGGGCGCGTATCATCTACAACAAAACAGCGGGGCGGGAAGTTTTTGAAGGGCAACTGCCCCGCATTCTGGAACGTCTGGAGGGGCATGGGCTGGAAACCTCCTGTCACTCGACCCGATGTCCGGGGGACGCCGCCAACGCCGCCGAAGAGGCGGTGGATAACGGTTTCGAGGTCGTCATTGCGGCGGGCGGCGACGGGACGGTTCACGAAGTGGCAGGAAGTCTCTCCCGACGGGAACATCGGCCCCGGCTCGGGATTCTTCCCTGCGGCACCAGCAATGATCTGGCCCGGGCCTTAGGTCTTCCCCGGAATCTGCTGGAAGCTTGCGACGTGATCGGAAAAGGCTGCACCTCCCGGATGGACGTGGGAAAAGTGGGGGATCAGTATTTCGTCAATGTGGCCGCGGCGGGAGTGATGACCGAGGTGACCTATGAAGCTCCCAGTCGGCTCAAAACCCTTCTCGGACAAGCGGCTTACTATGCCAAAGGGCTGGAAAAGCTGGGAAGCTTGTTCCGCCCCTTCGGGATCCGGGTGGAAACTCCGGACCGGGTGGTGGAAGAAGAAATCCTGCTTCTGCTGATCGCCAACAGTCCCTCCATCGGCGGTTTTGATCAACTGGCTCCCCATGCGGACATCAGCGACGGCCGGTTGGATGTGTTGGTGGTCCGGAAAGCGGGGTTGACGGACCTCGTTCAACTGGTGAGGGCCGTCCTCCGGGGAGAGCATCTCCGGGATGATCGAATCCTTTATTTTCAGGCGGATCAAATGGTGATCACCCCCAAGGAGACGATGAAGCTCAACCTGGACGGAGAGTGGGGCGGGGAGCTTTCCGGCCGGGTGGAAATCCTGGCGGGACACTTGGAAGTGTTTTGTTGACCCCTCTGCAACACCACTTCCTTTCTGTTGACAGAGCGGCAAAATCCGGTAGAATCCGTTCCACAGACTTTTTTTGTGGAAGGGATCATTCATGTACCTTTACCGATGGACCGCCTTGGCTCTCTCCCTCCTGTTGGTTCTGTCCGGCTGCAGTCCCGCATCCGGGGAACCGGAGAGAGAAAGAAAAAAGGCGAAAGAAGAGCGGATCCGGCAAATGACCCCGGAGGACCTCCTGGGAGAGTCCCTGAACTCCATGGGCAAAATGAAAGGATACCGGTGGAACAGCACCCACCGCCAGCAGTTGGCGTTCCGGAACCAACCGGAGAAAAACACCCGGGTGGACATGAAGCAAACAGTGGAAATGACGCGGAAGCCCGTCCGGATCCATATCGACGGGACGTGGTCCCTTCACCGGAAATACCTCCGGGAAACCCGTCCCCGACGCACGTACGTAACGGAAAAAAAAGAATACCGGTTTGACCGGAACCGCTGGAGGGAACGGAAGCGGGACGGTGCCGGGATGACCATGAACCGGGAAACGGATCCCCTGTGGGTGTTGAAAAAAATACGGTTCGCGGCGGAGAAGACCGAAGTGGAGCGAAAGAAAAACGGACTGGTGATCACCGTCCGTCTGGAGGGAAAACCGGCAGAACCCTTACTCGACCCTCTGTCGGAGCGTTGGACCCCCATTCCGGCCGACGCCGAAGCCCGGCCCGTAAGACCCGCCGCCAAGGTGCGTCTCTGGGTCGACAAAGAGACGTTCCGCCTGACCAAAGCCGAAAAAGCGGTGGAGTACACCCTCGATTTGGAAAATGAACAGATAAAAGTCCGCCAGGAATGGATTCACCGGTTGAAAGGGGAAGTGGATAAGGTCCAGGTGCCGGAGAAGGTGCAGCAGAGCGCGATCCTTTCGGAACGCGATCCCTCCCGCTGATGCGGGAGGTTTTTTCCTTTCGGAGGGAATATCCGGTTTTAAAAAGTGGCAACAATAGAAAGCAGTGAGGTGAAATGGGATGAAAGTCCGTAATCTTGAGTTTTTCGGAACCCTGATGGCGGATGACCAAGAGCTCGGCACCGTTGCGGTCCGGGAGGTCGATGTCAGCCGGGCCGGCTTGCTCCTTTTCAGGGAAGGGTGGAAGAAAGCACCGGAGGGTACGCGCTGTGTATGGATTCCGAAATTGGAAAAACGAATCGTCGAAAGCACCCGCCCGTAATAAGCGGATGCTTTTTTCGCTTGATGGTTTGTTGAAAACCAACGTCATGTCAAAGGAGAGTGAACGGCAGTGGAGCTGTTCTTGTTCGTAATCAACCTGGTGATCGTTGTCTATGCGTGGGTCCGCCTTTGGAAAGCTCCGGACACCCGGGGCCCCAAATGGATGTGGTTTTTCATCATTCTGTTCCTGGAGGCTTTAGGGGCCGTCCTGTTCCTGATCTTCGGGACCCGGGGCCGTCAGACAGCGTGATGACTCCATCAGGTGCTTGATTCGGATAACAGAGGGAACCGGATCCCGGAGCGCCTGCCCCTGCCCGCAGCCGGAAAATTCGGGGCGATTTCGGGTAAATGCCGCCGCTCACTTTTTTCACCATACTTCTAGAAGGGGATCTCCACCACGGGGAGGTCTTCCAACAGACGCTCTTTTCGCCCTTTCATGAACGGGTGATCCGTCCTCTTCCGGCCGGTCAGAACCAGGTACAGAAGCAACTCCCGCTTTTTCATGAAGAAAGGAATCTCCTTCAGCCACTGTGAACTTAAGGCGTTCATCCGCGCGTATCCCTCCAGGAAGGCTTCATAGAACCGGGGGGCGTCCTTTCTTCTCTCTTCCGTTCCGGGAAAGACGGCGTAAAAAAGGGCCAGAGCGATATCTTCCACAAACCAGGAATACGTGCTGTCGTCGAAATCAAACAAGGTGATCTTTCCCCGGTCCAGAAAAAAATTGCCTCTGTGGACATCCGAATGAACCAAACCGAAGGAATCCGGTCCCTTCGGGAGTTGATCCAGATACTCCCGGTTTTCCCAAAACCGTTTGGCGATGCCGTCATCCACCCGGTCCAGGTAACGGTCCCCGCAGTCGTCCAGCTCTTCCCGCCATTCCGGTCGGCGACACTGTGGGTTGAGGGGAGTGTAGGCTTTCGTCAGGGCATGCATCTTCCCTACGAACTCCCCCATGTTGCGGAAGAGAGGAGTGTCCCAATCTTCATTGGTGGGAGGTTTCCCCGGTGCCTTGAGGAAAGCGGCGGCGGTACCGGCCGAATCCCCTTCGTCGAGGTGGAAAACCCACCGCCCGTCCAAAGTCGGGACCGGTTTGGACACGGACAAACCGTTTTCGCCCAGGTACCGCACCCAGTCCAGTTCGGCCCGGATTTGATCCGGACATCGGTGGGACAGGGGGGTGATCCGCAGGATCCGGGTTCCGGCGGGATGGTCGTATTCGTAAATCCAGCTTTCAAACCCGCCCAGAAAGCGGTTGGTTTTGATGCCGTAGGCATGCTTGGCCTGTTCGGGAATCTGCGGTTTTGTCTCTTCCGGGCTCTCGTGCCCCATGAGATCCAACCTCCGTTTCATCGGATCGTATTCGGCCGTGGTGACGGTCGGGCGGGATGGCTCCTTCCACTGCAGTGGGATATACTGATAAAATGAGGTTTTGTGAATGAACTGTGGAGGAGTCGGACAACATGCCGAAGCTGAAGCCCCCGGTGGAACCGGGTGAACGCATACAAGTCGAGATCACGGGCCAAAGTCATACCGGGGACGGTGTGGGAAAAGTGGAGGGTTTCACCGTCTTTATTCCCCTCGCTATTGCGGGGGAACGGGTGGAAGCGCGGGTGACCCGGGTGAAAAAAACCTATGCCCACGCCCGTCTGGAGAAGGTGCTGAAAGCCAGCCCGAACCGGGTGGACGCGCCTTGTCCCGTCTTTGAACGGTGCGGAGGGTGTCAGGTGCAACATATCGCTTACCCCGTCCAGCTGGAGGCCAAACGAAAGCAGGTGGCCGACGCCTTTGCCCGGATCGGCGGTTTGGAGAACGTGGAGGTCCTTCCGGTCCTCGGCATGAAGGAGCCTTGGAATTACCGGAACAAGGCCCAAGTTCCCTTCGGCGGCTCCAGGGGAAGGGTCCGGGCGGGCTTTTATGCCGCCGGCTCCCATCAGATTGTGGAGTTCGAACACTGCATGGTCCAGCAGCCCGAAAACGACCGGGCCATCCAACGGGTGAAGGAACGGGTCAAGGAGCTGGGCATCCCGCCCTACGACGAGCGGAAACACCGGGGGGTGCTCCGCCATGTGATGGTTCGGACCGGGGTCCACACCGGGGACGTCATGGTCGTCCTGGTCACCAACGGTCCGAAGCTTCCCGGCCGGCAGAGGCTGGTGGAGGGGTTGCGGGAAGACATTCCGGGGCTCGTCTCCTTGGTTCAGAACATCCAGCCGAAGCGGACCAACGTCGTCCTGGGCCCGGAAAACCGGATTCTCTGGGGAGAACCGGTCATCCATGACACCATCGGCCCGGTCCGGTTTGTCATCTCGCCCCATTCGTTTTTCCAGGTGAACCCTGCCCAGACGGAAATCCTGTACGAGCAGGTGAAAAAACACGCGGAACTGAGTGGCCGGGAGACGGTGATCGATGCTTACTGCGGCATCGGCACCATCGCACTCTGCCTGGCAGAAGATGCCGCCCGCGTCTTCGGAGTGGAATCCATCCCCCAGGCGGTGGAGGATGCCCGGCACAACGCGGCGCTGAACGGGATCGATCACGCCTCCTTCGAAGCGGGGACCGCCGAGGAAGTGATGCCCCGCTGGGCGGAGGAGGGGATCCGCCCCGACGTCATCGTCGTCGACCCGCCCCGCAAAGGCTGCGCGCCCGAATTCCTGGACGCAGCTGTGAAGATGAATCCCGACCGCCTCGTCTACGTCTCCTGCAATCCCGCTACCCTTGCCCGCGACGCCGCTTACTTAAAGGAACGGGGATACGTCAACCACGAGGTTCAGCCCGTGGACATGTTCCCCCAAACCGGACATGTGGAGTGTGTGACGGTGTTTCGGAAGCGAAAAGAGGAAGGGAGATTGTAACTGCGGTCACAGAAGAAAGAGGGGACTTGTATAAACCGCCTCTCCCCCTTGAAGTAAAAGGGGGAGAGGCGGTTTTTAACAAGATGGTCCCCTCACATTCCGGAGGAAACCCAAGTGATGTTTTCGGAAAAGTGAAAAAATAAGCCGGCCGGAGCGGAGCGATTGAAGATGTTGAAGTCCCGTTCGTGATTTTGGCTGTGATTCCCCCTCAGCATGAGAGCGGGCGACTGCACTGAAACCATCGTTTCTGTTTTAAAAACCCTTTTGTATATTTAAGATAAATTTCTCCCGATAATATACTGAGGTGATCGGGATGATCCAGCGCGATGAGAACACAGGGGAGTATATCGCCACCTGCGACACATGCGGAAGAGTGATCGAAACAAAAACAAGTGAAGAGGCGGTGTTAAAAGCGGTATCGGAAAGAATGGAACCGCTTGGGCGGTTCGAGCTCATGGGAATCGATCCCGATAAAATTTATTGTTATGACTGTATGGCAATGGACAGCTACTTCAAATGAGTCCATTGACAATCGGGACCGATTGCCGGTCCACGGCGGGATTTCATCGATCCTGATTTGAACCTGGAACTCGCATCCTGTCTTCTTAAATGGCCACCTTATGTGGCCTTTTTTATCGAGTCCACCGGAAGGGGGAGTCACATTCGCTCCCCCCCCGGTCATTATGGGTAATATTACCCTTCCCTGGGATCGATATTTGCGGGGAATCAATCCCCTTGGCCTTTTGATGCTGGATCCTGCCCCCTCATGTGAGCTTCCAATTGTTCTCGAATCTCCGGGGGGATCGGTTCCGGTTTCTGTGTGGACAAATGAAAGTTGATATAGGTCGCTGTGCCTTTGGCACACAGCCGGCCCTCCTGATGCAACTCTTCCTCCAGCACGAGGCTCGTGTTTCCGATCTTTTGCACCCAGGTGAGCACCTCGACTTCTTTACCGTAATAGAGTTGGTCCAGGTAATCCACATTCATGTTCACGATCACCATTTTCCATCGGTCGAAGGATAAATCCGGTGTGAACATTTTGAAGATCGGCTCGCGGCCTGCTTCAAACCAGACCGGCACCGTGGTGTTGTTGATGTGCCCCACTCCGTCTGTTTCAGAGACGCGGGGCTGGATGACGGTACGAAACATGTGAACCTCCCGTGTTCATTGAATGGCTGTGTACAGCATACACCGGGGGCCGCCGACAGTAAAAGACATTTTCCGGAAGAACTTAGCCAACGCAGGAATTTCGGCTGAGCGAAGAAAGCTGCCGATCCACTGGAAGCGTTGTGCTTTCATGTTCGTTTCGAGAAAAGCGGAAGCGTTTAACAGCCACCGGACGTGGGGCGAGAGTTTCCGCCCCGGTTTATGCTACAATGGGCTGAACAAGAGCCATTCAAAGGAGTCATTCGAACAATGTCTTTGGTGATCAGCCTCGGTCAGATCCAGAGTTTATGCTCCAGTGGAGAGACCTACATGCGGGGAATGCGCTATATGAAGAACGGACGGGTGAAAGAGGCGGCCTTTGACCCATCGGTTCCCGTCTGGCGCGCCTTTGTTGAAGGGATGTACACTTATGAGGTGAATATTTACACGGATCCCCGGGGCGGTTTGGAGGACGCGGAATGTGCCTGTCCGGCTTTTTCTTCCTATGATGGGTATTGCAAACACATTGTCGCTTTGCTGCTTCACCTTCGCGAAAGCGGACAGGAGAGGGAGGGGAGTGCCCCGGTCGCCGCCGCCTCTTTGGAACAGAATGAACACCAACGGGCGGTTCGCGACATCCTCGACCTTTTTCAGCAGGGTCCATCAGGGGCGGTGTCCGCTTCCCCCGTTGAATTGCTGGGGGTGGAATACGAGCTGGGTCTGATCCCCTCACGGGGCGGCCGGGAGGATGGGTGGTTGACCGTCCGGTTGAAGGTCGGTTCCAAACGGCGGTATGTGGTCAAAAACATCCGGGATTTTCTCGCGTCTTTTGAAGAGAGACAGCCCCTCTTTTTCACCAAAAACTTCACCTACGATCCGACACAGCATCAACCGGCGCCGAAGGATGAAGCGATGCTCGCCTTTTTGTCCGGAATTTCCAGGAGTGAACAGCTTTACAGCCGGATACTCACCCCGTGGGGCGATGATGGACGGGGAAATGAACGAACCTTGGTGGTGCCGCCGGACCGGATCGGCGAATTCCTCCGGCTGCTCCCGGAGGGACGTTTTGTCCTGGAACACGACGGAAACCGATACACCGAATTGCCCGTCATGGAAAACCGCTTCCCTGTGGCCTTCTCCCTGAATGAGAAGGGGGAATCTCTGGTGTTGCAACTGGAAAAGGAAGGAGGCAAGCAGGAGCCGACCCTCCTCTCCGGGGACGGGTATTGTTTTGATTCGGGGACGATCTATCGGCTCAACCAGGTGCAGAGAGAGATGATTCTGCCCCTGTACCGCCGGATCCGCCGGTTGCCGGGGAAGAAGCTGTTGATCTTCCGAAAGGCGGGAGAAGCCTTTGCCTCCGTCATCTTCCCGGCGTTGAAAAAGGAAGGTTGCCTGAGGGTGGATGGCCGCGTCTCCCAACGGATGGTCCAACATCCCTTGCAGGCGGAGATCCGGTTGGATCGGCGGATGGTGGAAGAGACGGGGGACCAGTTGACGGCCACCCTCCGGTACACCTATGGAGAGATCACCGTCGATCCGTTATCATCCGGTGACGAACAGGGCCGTGACGGGGTCGTACTGATCCGGGATATGGAAAAAGAGCAGCGGATCATGAACATCTTTGAAGAATCCAACTTTCAATTCAACGGCCGGGAACTCCATCTCGACGACGAAGAAGACCTCTGCCGCTTTTTGTACGAAAAAATCCCACAGTTGGAAGAGTTGGCCGAAGTATATGCCACCGCAGCGGTCAGAAACCTGCTGGTCGAGCCCGGACACCGTCCCGTCTCCCGCATTGACGTCGACGCCGCGTCGGACTGGCTGGAAGTGCAGTTTGATTTGCCCGATGTGGAGGAACGGGAGCTTGAAAACCTGTTGCGGGCGTTGGTTGAAAGGAAGAGGTATTACCGTTTGCCTGACGGAGCGTTTCTCCCCTTGGGAGATTCAAAGACGGAGGCGATCCGTTCCCTGCTCGAGGAAGAGGGAAACAACCGTCCGGTCATCGACGGTTCCAAACTGAAACTGCCCGCCACCCGGGCCCTGCAGTTGGAAGAGATGCTGGAAGAGAAGGGGGGAAGCGTGAAACGGGGACAACGTTTCCGGCGGCTGGTTCGCAACCTCCGGGATCCGGAAAACCTGGAGTTCTCACCTCCGGCCTCCTTGGAACCGATCCTGCGCGACTACCAGCGGTTCGGTTTCCAGTGGATGAAAACGCTGGCTCACTACCGTTTCGGGGGCATCCTGGCCGATGACATGGGCCTGGGAAAAACGATACAAGCCCTGGCTTTTATCGTGTCCGAGCTGAAGAAGGACGCTTCGGAAGACTCGCCGAAAACGCCGACCCGGTCCCCGGCTCTCGTCGTCGCCCCGGCTTCCCTCATTTACAACTGGGAGCGGGAGTGCACCCGCTTTGCCCCCCGGCTGAAGACCGCCGTCATTGCCGGTTCCCGAAGGGAACGGGAGCAGCGGATGAACGACCTTACCGGCGTCGATGTGCTGATCACTTCCTATCCACTCCTTCGGCGGGATGTCCAGTGGTATGAACCCCATGTGTTTCGGACGCTGATCCTCGACGAGGCTCAAAACTTTAAAAACCAGCGCTCCCGGACGGCTCAGGCGGTCCGGTGCCTGCGATCGCAGACCCGCTTCGCCCTGAGCGGAACCCCGATAGAAAACAGCTTGGACGAACTGGGCTCCATCTGTGATGTGGTGCTGCCGGGGTTGTTTCCCGGCCGGCCGGCTTTGCGGGGGCTGTCCACGGAACAGGTCGCCCGGCGGATCCGTCCCTTCATCCTGCGCCGTCTCAAGCGGGACGTTCTGGATGAATTACCCGAAAAAACCGAGTCGATTCACCTCTCGGAACTGACCGACAAGCAGAAGGAGCTCTACCTGGCCACCCTCCGGAAAATCCGGAAGGATACCCGACAGGCTTTGATCACCGACGGTTTTCAAAAAAGCCGGATGAAGATCCTGGCCGGCTTGACCCGTTTGCGCCAGATCTGTTGCCACCCGTCCCTTTACTTGGAAAATTACACCGACGGCTCCGGCAAGTTCGATCAACTGCTGGAAACCCTCGAAGAGCGGTTGAAAAACGATTGTCGCATCCTCGTCTTTTCCCAGTTCACCAGCATGCTGGCCCTGATCCGGGATGCGCTGGACCGGCGGGGGATATCGTATCATTATCTGGACGGAAGCACACCTGGAAAAGAGCGGCTGGAGATGGCCCACCGGTTCAACGCCGGGGAAAAGGATCTCTTTCTCATCTCCCTGAAAGCGGGAGGCACCGGCCTCAATCTGACCGGCGCCGACACCGTGATCCTCTGCGATCTCTGGTGGAACCCCGCCGTGGAACAACAAGCCGCCGACCGCGCCCACCGCATCGGCCAAAAGAAAGCGGTGGACGTACTCAAACTGATCGCCCGCGGCACGATCGAGGAAAAAATCCACGAGCTGCAACAGAAAAAACAGGCCCTCGTCGAACAAGTCATCCAACCCGGCGAACCAATGCTCTCCTCGCTGAGCGAAAAGGAGATCCGGGAGATTTTGGGGTTGGAATAAGGACGGAGCGGGCAGATTTTAAAAAATAAAAAAGGACCTTCCGCCGGGGAGGTCCGTTGGCCTATAAATTTCGGGGATTCAGTTGACATCGTTTCTCCTCATTCATGATCCGACCAAAATGACAGCTGTCAAAAATATGATTTGTAAAATGGTTCGCGGCACAAGGGGAGTACTGGGTCTTCCGCCAATACTGATCCCTTTTCGTGCTGCGCGAATATTAGCCGGAAACATCACAATCAGTAAGAATGCCAACCCAACGGAATCAGCAGGCCGAAGGCACCTGCGATCTCGAATATACCGGTAGCCGTCACAATCCAATCCGGATGGGACAGAACTGGAGGTACCATTTTGATAAGATCCGGACGTTCTTTCCCCAATGAGCTGTCGCTGTGAATAAAAACATGAGAGCAACAGCGAATCGTAACGATATTTCCCAACCATCAAAATAAGACAATCCAAGAAAACCCAACATTCTACTCCTCTCTCTCGATGAATCCCCCTGGCGGTGAGTTCTTTCGGCGTGCCCATGATCTCATTGATGAAATCAAAATTATGCAGCGTAAAATCCTGGACCATCCTGTATAAGTTCATATTCCCCCAATGCGGAGGTGTCTTTTGGTAAGCGGTGACCACCAGGGGATTACCTAACGCTTTGGACTTGATTTTATCTATCGCAAACCGATGGGGATCCGAAAATTTAAAGAACAAATTAACCAATAACACTCGATTGTATTCCTTTGCAACGGTCCTCATTTCTTCTGCATCTTCCAAGGCATAACTCACCGGGGTTTCACAAAAGACATGTTTCTTCTGTTTTAGGGCTTGGATACCATATTCTCTATGAACCGATGTAGGCAGACAAACATCAATCAAATCGATTTCGGGATCATGGAGCAGGTCATCGGCGTTCGTGGTTACATGGACATCGAATTCTTCTTTAAGTTTATTCAGTGTTTCCGGTGTTCCCCCGAAGATCCCGGCAACCTCCACTCCTTCCATCTTATCGTAAATACTTGCGTGCACTTTGCCGAAACCCGTTCCCAAGATCCCTATTTTTATCATCCGATCGCTCCTCCTCATGATTACGTGCCTTTGCCCACTGAACTGTCAACTTCCGCCAACGGAGTGGATCCAAGGAAAAACAGGTCCTCCAGATTCGAATATGGAAACAAGGCCTTCTGTGGACGTTGTATTCCCGGCATGAAGATCTCCCCCGTTCAATACTAATCCTTTGTGTGGAATTCCCTGCCGGAGGAAGGGATGGACAAACCATTTCCCGCCTTCAAGAGTTCTTGGATGTATATGAGTAAGAAATCCGGTCACTCAGGAAAGGGGAAGTGAATGGTAAAAAATATTCAAAAATTCCATATCTTGGCAGGCTGAAAATCCTCGGGGTTATGTCTTCAACTTCTTCGGCGGCAATCAAGCGGAGTACAACGTGATCCACCGGGGATCCTGCTCCTGTTTAAAAAGGACTCGGACGAATGTGCCCAAAGTTTGTTCCAACGATCTCGACGCTTTGGTTGAGTTTGCCGACTCTGCTCGGGGGAGTGCTCAATTGCTGAATCAGACTGGAAAGTGAATGAAATCGGGGAGTTTGGCAGGGGCGGACTGCAACGAAGGCCTGAGGGGTTTGAAGCAGATTCCAGTAAACGGTGATCCCGAACCTCTTGTTCATTGTTGGGGGAAAGGAATGTGTCTCTTAATGGGAATATTGTGACAGGCAAAACGGAAGGAGGTTGGTCATCATGAACAAAAGAATATGGATGGACCGTAGTTACCGGACCCCAAAGGAGGGAACAGATTCGATTGAAACAGTATCAACCGGCGCCGGAGGATGAAGCGATACTCGCCTTTTTGTCCGGAATTTCCAGGAGTGAACAGCTCTACAGCCGGATGCTCGCCCCGTGGGGCGATGATGCACGGGGAAATGAACGAACCTTGGTGGTGCGCCGGGCCGGACGGCGAATTCCTCCGGTTGCTCCCGGAGGGACGTATTGTCTTGTAACACGACGGAAACCGATACACCGAATTGCCCATCATGGAAAACCGCTTCCCTGTACTTCTGCACTCTGCCTTGGAACAGGGTTTCAGCATTCATGATGTGGCAAGCAAGGCCGGACATTCAAACATCAACACGACGTTGATCCACCCGAATCCGAGTCGAAAAGCGATCATGGAGAAGGCTATGAAAAACCCCCCGGGAACAGCCGGGGGTAACTTACATAAAAAAAGAATCCGGTGTAATTGATTCCTGATAATGGGTATATTATAATAAAGGACGAACGAAGCAAACGGTCTTTGGCGTAAGCCCCATTTTCGGGGCTGGAGCCCTCTGGAGGATGGCGGTCCTACCAGAGGGTTTTTACATGCTCCGGCCGAAAGGGACTACGCGCTTACCTCTATCTCTTCGGGCGCTTGGGTTTGTTCCTGCACCAGTCGAGCCAGAGGCGAGCGAGAGCAACAGTTGCGGCAATGGCAGCTGCTATGTCTTGTACGTTCACACACAGCCCCCCTTTCATGTGGATCTCATCCCACGAAAGAGGGACTCTTCAAACCGATGCTTCATCGTCCCAAGCTTCATTCTATCATATTTCGCTGGAAAATCTCACCAAAAAGATGGTTGGATTTACCTATATGATAGATGACCTTTGGTTTAAAACGCTTCAGGCACTCCTGTAACTCTCACCCCCGTGGTACAATGGGTGGGAGTATTTTTTGTTAAAAGGACGGATGCGTTTATGATCACGGTACAAGGCGTCGGCCTGCAGTTTGGCGGGCGGAAGCTGTTTGAAGATGTAAACATCAAATTTACGCCGGGGAACTGTTACGGCCTGATCGGGGCCAACGGGGCCGGGAAGTCGACGTTTCTGAAGATCCTGTCGGGGGAGATTGAGCCCAATAAGGGGGAAGTCTCCATCACCCCCGGCCACCGGCTGGCGGTGCTGAAGCAGGATCACTTTCAGTACGAGGAGAATCAGGTGCTGGAGACGGTGATCATGGGTCACGAACGTCTCCATCAAATCATGAAAGAAAAGGATGCCCTGTACGCCAAACCGGACTTCTCCGAAGAGGACGGGGTCCGGGCGGCGGAGCTGGAAGGGGAATTCGCCGAATTGGACGGCTGGGAAGCCGAAGCGGAAGCGGCCCGGCTTCTCTCCGGTCTCGGAGTGGCCGAGGCATTTCACGGGAAACAGATGAAAGAGCTGGACGGAAAGGATAAGGTGAAGGTGCTCCTGGCCCAGGCGCTGTTCGGAAAGCCTGATATCCTGCTGTTGGACGAGCCGACCAACCACCTGGACATTCAAGCGATCCGGTGGCTGGAGGATTTCCTCCTCGACTTTGACAACACCGTCATCGTGGTTTCCCACGACCGCCATTTCCTCAATACCGTCTGCACCCACATGGCGGATATCGATTACGGGGAGATTCGGCTGTATGTGGGGAACTACGATTTCTGGTACGAATCCAGTCAGCTGGCCCAGCAGATGATGAAGGAGAAAAACAAGAAGCTGGAAGAGAAACGAAAGCAGTTGGAAACCTTCATCGCCCGTTTCAGTGCTCACAAAGCCAAGGCCCGCCAGGCAACTTCCCGGCGGAAGTTGCTGGAGAAACTCACCTTGGAAGACATCAAGCCCTCTTCCCGGCGGTATCCGTTCATCAAGTTTGAACCGGAACGGGAAGCGGGGAACGACCTTCTTCGGGTGGAGGGACTCACCAAAACGGTGGATGGCCGGAAGGTGTTGGACAACCTCAGTTTCACTATCCACAAAGGGGACAAAGTGGCTTTTGTCGGCCCCGACGGACTCGCCAAAACCACCCTCTTCCAGATCCTCGCCGGGGAGTTGGAACCGGACGCCGGGGAGTACCATTGGGGGATCACCACCAGCCAGGCTTATTTCCCCAAAGACCACAACGCTTACTTTGACGGCGTGGACCTCAACCTGGTGGATTGGTTGCGGCAGTATTCCCCTGACCAGTCGGAGACGTTCGTCCGCGGTTTCCTCGGCCGGATGCTCTTCTCCGGGGAAGAAGTGATGAAAAAAGCCCATGTCCTCTCCGGTGGAGAGAAGGTGCGGTGCATGCTGTCCCGGATGATGCTGTCCGGCGCCAACGTCCTCATCCTCGATGAGCCGACGAACCACCTCGACATGGAAGCGATCACGGCGCTCAACAAGGGGCTGGAGGAGTTTCCGGGGACGGTTTTGTTTACCTCTCATGACCATCAGCTGGTCCAGTCCGTGGCCAACCGGATCATGGAACTGACCCCCAGGGGCCTGGTGGATAAGATGACCACCTACGACGAGTACCTGGACGACGAAGACTTGCAGGAAAAAGTAAGGGAGATGTATGCCTGAGGAATTTCTGCATGGAATCACCGGGGACGGCTTCCGCTTTCTTTGCAGTCGTTGGATCGGAGAGAGCCGAATCGTGAAAGAAGAAGACACAATAAAAGCACGGGGAACCCCGTGCTTTAGTCGTCTTTACGCGCTCTCAAATCTTCCAGCACATCGGAAAGATGGGAGTTGAGTGGACAGAGGCACTTTCCGC
This sequence comes from Melghirimyces profundicolus, assembly GCF_003054245.1. Lineage (GTDB taxonomy): Bacteria > Bacillota > Bacilli > Thermoactinomycetales > DSM-45169 > Melghirimyces > Melghirimyces profundicolus. The sequence goes on along the minus strand of NZ_QBKR01000008.1, from coordinate 80,086 downwards.
CAGCAGATCGCTGGTCACCAGCCCTCCGGACCGGCGTGACAGGAGAGCGGGGCTGTGAACCGCAAGAGAGAAGTCGCTGTTCATGAAAACCCCCTCCAAAAGGAAACTGATCACCACAGGTGCTGCGGGTGATCAGTGGATGATGGGTCTTTTCATCAGGCTGTCAATTCTTCCTCCTGTTTTGCCTGAGCCTGTTTCAGAGCGTCGGCCAGTTCCATGAACCATTTTTTGTCTTTGATGGAAAGGGCGATGTCAATCAGGTTGCGGATGTGGCCTTCCTCGTTCAGCGGAGTGTTTTCCAGTTTTTGAAGCCGGTCGAAGGTGCTGGTGGACACCTTGCCGATGGTCAACCGGTTATCCGAATTGATCACCCGCACTTTGACAATGCCTTCTTGATGGTCGATGGATTCGATATATCCGTGAAAGAGCTCGTCATTGTTCGTTTTCCCTCTTACCCAGTCTCCGTCCTGCATGTTGAAATGAAGCAGGGTCGTCATGGTTATGCACCACCTTCGGATGATGTCGGCACATCCCGCCGAACTGAAACCAGTGACATTACAGTTGGGGTGTAAGGAAGAAGAGATGGTTCATATGTGAGGCTTTTTTTGGAATTATAGTGGTTGCCGTTCCATTCGTCAAGGAAACAAGGAGGGGTACGCAACGGGGGTTTCTGGGAATTCTGTCTTCTGTTTCTATGATTCCCGTTTTGGTGATTCGTATAACCTGTCGAGAGGGGAATCCATAAAAAGGCGTAGGGGAAAACCGGTATTTCAGAGGATGGTGTCCGGTGTGATTTTTCGATATATTCGAGACACAGTCCTCCTCACCCGGGGACAGACCTCTGTTGTGGATCTCAGGGTCTCGGTTGCTTGAACTCAACATGAAACTATCCCGTCTGCCGTTTAAGAAACGAAAATGCTTTCTTTGCCCCTGCCGGGGTTTTTTTTTTGAAAGGATGTCAACGGATCCAGCTTTTCCTCAAACCGACCGCCACCGCCTCGGGCCGGTTTTTGGCTTTCAGTTTCCGGAGAACGGAGTGGGCATATTCGGCGGCGGTGTGTTCACTCAGGTGAAGCGCCTGTCCGATTTCCCGCGTGGAATGGCCGTCGGCGATCATCTGCAGGATTTCACGTTCCCGTGGAGTCAACGGGGGAGCGGCGTCCACATGGGTGAAAGCGTTTTCAAACAACCGGAACCGGAGTGTGAGCGAAACCCGCGAAATCAGATCGGTGAGGAGGTGTTCAGTGTCCGGATCCGGTTCAAAGGGCCGGCCTTCCTGGTCCAGCAACAGAAACGCCACCGGTTGTCGTTGAGGGCCGTACAGGGTGGCGGTCTGAAGGGAGGTGAGTCCGAACTTTTCCACATAGTGGGCGGGAAAGTAAAGTCGCGCCTCCCGGAGATAAAGGGGTTTGGTTTCCTTCATGACCCGGGCGATCGCGGGTATGTTTCCCTCCACATCACGGATTCGGCGGATTTCGCCAAGGTCCACCTCGTGGGCGTAGATTCCCTCCACGGTCCGGGAAAGGGAGGAATACCAAAAAAGGGCTCCCCGCCGGAATCCCGTCGCCTCCGTGATAAAACGGACCGAACGGGAAAGCGCCTCCTCCAGGGTGCGGGAGGTCAGCAGCCACTCATCCAAGCGGGTAATGGCTTCCATCCGCTTCAATCTCGGCGACCTTTCGTCCGATCCGGGTAACGGAAGCTTTGGCCCGTTCCTCTCCTTTCGGCGGCCTTCCGAATGCTCCCGGGTGATTGAGCAGAGAAGGGAGAGGGTCAGGGAGTGGAGCCAACGGTAACTGGTGTGTACATCGGGACGTCCCTGCCGTTCCAACAGCAGCACGAGGATGATCTCTTCAAACAGCCCGATGACCGCCACCGTGTGTTGCAAGCCCAAAATTGAACGGTACTCCGCCGTGCGTTGGAAGAACTGCTCTTTAAAGCCGGAGAAGTTGGCGGAATCGTGGAAGTGGTCCAGGAGATATTGGAACAACCCTTGGGCCGCCTGCTTTTCCCGGGCCGTCATCCGGAAGGTGGAAAGACGGACCTTCCAGGCGGCCAAGCATTCCTGCCTGCCGCGATGCACCGTCTCCAGGATCCGGCTCAGCTCCTGACGGGATACGAGAGGATAGGCCGGAAAATCGGGGGGTCGAATCGGAAGTTCCTCCTTTCCGCAGAAATGGGATGGAATCAATGTTATTTCACAGTATACCACGGGTTCGATTCAACAGGTGAGATGAAAATTTAAAATAATACAACATCGTACCCCCATAAACATGGGGGGAGCAAACCCCGAAATTTCGGGGTTGTGATAATATCTGAATGATTATACTATTCGATATACAAAACCGAATAAACACACCCAGGACAGGAGTGGATGATCATGATGGTTTTCGACGAAGAATGGGCGAAAGCCTGGTGTGAAGCGATCAACCAAAACCCTCAGTACAAGCAAGCCGCCGCTACTTGGGAATGGCCTCTCGTGCTGAAGATGGAAAAAGATCCGTCTTTGGGACTGGAGGAAGATGAGGCGATCTTTCTGGACCTGTACCGGGGGGAGTGCCGGGAAGCGAAAGTGGCCGGTCCGGATGACATCGATTCCGCGCCCTATGTGATCAGCGCCGATGTATTCACCTGGAAACAGATCTTCGATCGGAAACTGGAGCCGATCTCCACGATCATGAGGGGGAGGATGAAGCTGGAAAAGGGAAATATGTCCACCCTGTCGGCATACGTCCTTGCCGCCAAGTACCTGGTGGAGTCCGCGTTGCAGGTGGAAGCGGAGTTTCCGGAGGCGGTGAAATGAAAGCGGTTACGTTCCACGGGGAAAGAGATGTCCGCGTGGAAAGGGTGGAAGACCCCCGGATCCAGCATCCGGCGGACGTCATCATCCGGGTGACCACGGGCGCGATTTGCGGATCCGATCTGCATCTGTACCACAACGCCATCCCGGGATTGTTGCCGGGCCATATCATCGGCCACGAGTATGTCGGAGTGGTGGAAGAGGTCGGTTCCCAAGTGACGGCTTTTCGAAAGGGCGAGCGGGTGGTGGGGGCATTTCACGTCGCTTGCGGCCGTTGTCGGATGTGCCGGCGGGAGGCCTACAATCAGTGCGAGCACGGCGGGGTGCTGGGTTACGGGATTGCCTTCGGCGATCTCGCCGGAACCCAGGCGGAATACGCCCGGATTCCCTTCGCCGATACCACCCTGCGCCGGGTACCCGACGGATTGACCGATGAACAGGCGCTTTTTTCCGGCGACATCCTCACCACCGCTTACGGGGCCGTGGCCAACAGCGGTTTGCAACCCGGAGAGACCGTCGCGGTGATCGGCTGCGGTCCGGTGGGAATCATGGCGGTCCAGAGCGCTTTGGCGATGGGGGCTTCCAAGGTATTCGCCGTCGATCTGGTGAGAGAACGGACCGACCTGGCGGAGAAATTGGGGGCTGTCCCTGTCCCGTCGGGGGAAGTGAACCCATCCTCCCGCATTCTGAACGGAACAGACGGGGAGGGAGTGGATGTGGTCATCGAAGCGGTGGGCGGATCTCCCACTCTGAAACTGGCCTTTGAGCTGGTGCGGGGGGGCGGCCGGATTTCCGCGGTGGGAGTGACGGCGGAGGATACCTTTGCCTATCCGCTGATGAACAGCCTGACCAAGGATGTCACGTTCCGGATCGGATTGGCCAACATCCACCGGGATATGGATGCCACACTGGCCCTGGTCCGGGGCGGCCGGATCGATCCGACGGTGGTGGTGAGCCACCGCCTTCCCCTCAGTCAGGCGGCGGAAGGGTACCGGCTGTTTGACAAACGGGAAGCGAGCAAGGTGATCCTGGATGGTTCCTTATAACAAAGGAGGATGAACATGAGGGAATTGCAGACGACGGGGGAGCAGGGGCTGAACCACGATCTTCTGCCCATGCGCCTGTATCACAAGGCGAAGAAGCTGGGGGTGTGGGATCCGAAAGAGATCGATTTCTCCCGGGACATCAAAGACTGGAAGGCCATGGACGAGTCGGAGAAGGAGACCATCCTTCGCCTTTGCTCCATGTTCCAGGCGGGGGAAGAAGCAGTCACCCGCGACCTCCTGCCGCTGATCCGGGCCATCTCCCTGGAAGGCCGGGTGGAGGAGGAGATGTACCTGACCACATTCCTGTTTGAAGAAGCGAAGCACACCGAACTGTTCCGCCGGTTTCTGGACGAGGTGATCGGGGCGGAGGGGGACCTCACTCCCAACTTTCAGGATAATTACCGGGCCATCTTTTATGAATATCTTCCCCGGGCGATGGAACGCCTGATCGGGGATCCCTCTCCTGAGGCGATGGTGGAAGCCTCCGTCACTTACAACATGATCGTGGAGGGGGTGTTGGCGGAGACCGGCTACCAGGCCTTTTACCAGGCATTGAAAGAGCAGGGCAAAATGCCGGGCATCGTCCAAGGAATCGGTTACCTCCAACGGGACGAATCCCGCCACATTGCTTACGGCACCTATCTTCTTCAACGCCTGGTGGCCGCGGACCCCGATCTGTGGGAAGTCCTCAGCAAGCGGATGGAGCTCCTCCTCCCTTACGCCATCGGGGTGGTCAACGAACTGTGGGACCGGATCGAAGGTAACCCCTTCGGCATGGAGAAGGAAACCTTCCTGGACTTTGCCATGAAACAGTTCAGTGCCCGGATGGACCGGCTGGAAAACACCCAGCGGAACCTGGATGAAGTCTGGTCGTCCCCTCTGGAAGAAGGAGTGTGAACCGATGACCTCCACCCTGGAGACACCCACCCTTCACCCCGATGTGAAACGGTTTGTGCAAGGGGCGCCTTTGAGACTTTTGATCGGCGGCCGGCGGGTCGCCTCCCGTTCGGAAAAAACGTTTCAAACGATGGATCCGGCGACGGGGGAACCCCTGGCCGAGCTTTATGAAGCGGATGCGGAGGATGTGGACGACGCCGTTGCCGCCTCCCGCCGGGCACTGGAGGGTACCTGGGGGAACATCAGCCCGGCGGAGCGGGGGCGGCTCTTGTGGAAACTGGCCGACCTGATCGAGGAGCACGCCGAAGAGCTGAGCCAGCTGGAGTCTTTGGACACCGGCAAACCCGTGACGGAGACATCGATGGTGGACATCCCTCAGACAGTGGACCATTTCCGGTATTTCGCGGGGTGGACCACCAAGCTGACGGGAGAGACGCTCCCGGTCTCCTTTCCCGGGGAATATCTGGCCTACACCCGTCGGGAACCCCTGGGGGTGGTGGGGGCGATCGTCCCTTGGAACTTCCCGCTGATGATCGCTTCCTGGAAACTGGCGCCGGCCCTGGCCTGCGGGAACACCGTCGTGCTGAAGCCTTCGGAACTGACCCCCCTGACGGCGCTGCGTCTGGGAGAGCTGGTTCAGGAGGCCGACATCCCGCCGGGGGTGGTCAATATCCTCCCCGGTTACGGTCCGACGGCGGGGGCTGCGCTCACCCGCCATCCGGAGGTGGACAAAGTTTCCTTTACGGGATCAACGGCGGTGGGCCGGGAGATCGTCCGGAACTCAGCCGACCACTTCCAGCGCCTTTCTTTGGAGTTGGGTGGAAAATCTCCCAATATTGTGTTTCCTGACGCCGACCCCGATGCGGTCGCCGGCGGGGTGATGATGAGTATCTTCTTTAACCAGGGAGAAGTTTGCGCCGCCGGTTCCCGCCTCTATCTTCACCAAAACATCTATGACAAGGTGCTGGAGAAGGTGGTGGAGAGGGCGCATACGATCCGCCAGGGACCCGGGGTGGACCTGACCACCCAGATGGGGCCCCTGATCAGTGAAACCCACCGGGACCGGGTCTGGGGCTACATCCAGCGGGGGAAGGAGGAAGGGGCGCGCGTCCTCGCCGGAGCGGAACGGGGGGAAGGGAAGGGTTACTTCATCCGGCCGACCGTGTTGGAAGGACGGGACGACATGGAAGTGGCCCGGGAGGAGATATTCGGTCCCGTTCTGACGGTCCTTCCCTTCAAGGATGTACCCGATGTCGTGAAACGGGCCAACGATACCCCTTATGGTCTGGTGGCAGGGGTTTGGAGCCGGGATATTGCGAAAGCGGTCCGGGTGGCCCACTCCCTCAAGGCGGGTACGGTCTGGGTGAACGGATACAACATGATTGATGCCGCCAGCCCCTGGGGCGGGTTCAAACAGAGCGGAGTGGGAAGGGAAATGGGACCCTACGCTCTGGAGCATTACACCGAAGTGAAGAGCGTGTGGGTGAACTTGACCTAGAAGCGTGGTTCCGTCTTGGAAAGTGTGGTGAGTCGTTCTGTTACGGATCGGCGATGGTAGACTTCCAGTCCTCCATCGCCGATTATCCATTATGAATGATCATTGGATTTTTAAAGTTTGGCGGAAACGGGGGAATCATGGTGACTGCGACTCCGGTGGAAAAGCTGTCGGAAAAAAGGCGAGGCGTGACAGGAGAGGAATTTTCAGCGGCAGATAAGAAACGGGCGCAACTTGCCATTCAAAAAATGAGAGAGGGGATCACGAAAGGGAAGCGTTACCGGGCGATGGTGCGGACGTTTGCCAAACACGGACTGCTTCACCTTTTGCGCGACCGGAAAATGTTCCGGCTGTTCCGAAGGAACCGCAACAAAGAGGAGGAAGAACAACTGCACAACATCGGCCGCCGCCTGCGGCTGGTGTTCGAAGAACTGGGTCCCACCTTTATCAAGCTGGGTCAAGTGCTCGTCACCCGGCAGGAGCTGATCCCCGAGCCGATTACGACGGAACTGGCGGAATTGTTGGACGAAGTGCCACCCATGCCGTTTTCGTTTATGGCCGCCATCCTGGACGACGAGCTTCCCGAAGGGTTGGATACATTTGAATGGATCGACCCGGAGCCCATCGGGTCCGCTTCCTTGGCCCAAGTGTACAGGGCGCGGTTGAAAGACGGGCGGCAGTGTGCGGTGAAAGTGGTCCGCCCCATGGTCGACAAACTGTTTCAAACGGATATCGCCATCATCAGAAAGCTGGTCAAGCGGGTGCAAAAGCTGCTTCCGCCCGCCTTGGCGGCCTCCGCCGACTTGCCGGGGTTGATCAACGACTATTACAGCAGTTCGACCAATGAGTTGGACATGCGCATCGAAGCGCGCAATATGAATGATCACCGGGAGATCATGGAGGAGTTTGAAACGATCGACGTACCCCAGGTGTATGCGGTTGCGGAACATGTCCTGGTGATGGAGTTTGTCGATGGATGGAATTTAAAAGAGTTTCCGGTGGATTTACTGAGCTTTGAAGAGCGTTTTGAACGGATGACGGACTTGGCCCATTATTACATCAAAACCTTTTCCCAGGGTTTTTATCACGCGGATCCCCACGGCTCCAATATCATGATTGACCGCCATTCCAAAAAAGCGTTTGCTATCGATTGGGGCATGGTGGGACGAATGGATTCACTCCACACGGAAGCGATTTTCCGCATGCTGCTGCATACCCGGCTGAATCAAGCGGAGGACGCGGCAGAAGCGACTCTGGACATCGTCCAACCCACCCCCTATACCGATCCGGTTCATTTAAAGGATCAGCTGCGTTCGATGTTCATCCACTATGTCAACAGCGAACAGGCCAGCAAATACAACTGGGGCCACCTGGTCATTCAGATCATCACCATCGGGATGCTGAACTCCTGCCGGATCCCCAACGGATTGGCACTGTGGGCGAAAGGGTTCACGGCGGCGGAGGGGACGGCCCGGTGGTTGTGTCCGGAGATCAGCTACCACACGGTGGTGGAGTCGGCGGATGTGCAGATGTTACGTCGCTGGTTGTCCCGCCGATTCAACTTCCGGGCGAATGCCAGTCTGATTACGGAAGCGGGCAAATTGGTCGGTACCCTTCCCAGGCGAATCAACAAAATATTGGAAAAACTGGCTTGGAATGATCTGAAACTGATCGTGGAAAACCGGGTGGACGATCATTTGATTCACAAAATAAACAAAATGGTCAACCGGGTGACCTTGGCCGTGATGGCCGGCGGGTTGTTCACGGGAGCCTCCATCTTGCTCTCCTTTGGAACAGAAATATTGAATGCGATTCCATCCCTTCGTTGGTTGGGTACGGGGATGCTGTGGGGGTCTTCTGCCCTCAGCGTTTATCTCATATGGCGGGTCATTCGCTCCAAGAGAGCTTGAATGATAGCAATCCATCACTGTCAAAGGAGGAACCGATGTTGAAGTACCGGGGAAAATGGTTCTGGTCGAGCGTGGTCGCCGCCCTGTGTTTGGTGTTCGCCATGGTATTGGGAATTTGGACCGGGGGTGTGGCCCTGGCCGTGCCCATCGGGGGGATCGGGGGATTCACCGTTGAGGCGGACGAGATCCAAATGAGTAATTTCAAGCTGTTGCCCAAGATCGGCGAAACCAGCGAACGGGCGGCATATCCGCAAGGAAGCGCCCAGCTGGATGGCGTGATCAAAAACCTCAAGTTGTACAAAGATCTCAATGTCCCGGGAAAAGGAAAAGTCCGTGTGCTGATTACGGCATCCGAAGATGTGAAAGCTTCGGGGCTCGTCCTCGATCTAAGCAAGCTGGATGCGGACGCATCCTTTAACAAACTGAAAATAGCGGAGAAAAACAGAAGCGATTGGCAGCAAAAATTTGGCTTGTCCGCTCCCGAAGTGGTGCTGAAAAAGCCGTCGATTCAAGGTCACTACCTTTTTGCCAACAGCATTTCGCTGCCGGGGCTCAGCTTGAAACTTGAGATGAACCCTTAAGGCGTTGTGAAAAGATGAGCGGCAGCATTTACCCAAAGCCGCTCCGGCTGCACTCACAGAGCACAAGTCTCGCCTGAGTCGCTTGTGCTCCCCGGTCTCGCTATGCTGTCCTGCTGAGATGGAGGCACTGTCTGCTCCGAATCATCCTGCTGCGGGCAGGGGCAAAACGCCTTCGGATGCAACACAGAGAAGCTTTTGCCCCTGAACGCCCTTGCAGGCTGATTCTCCGCCGGGCAGGACAGCAAAGTCGCTATTTTGGGTAAACGCTTCCCCATTTCTCGAAACGAACATTCAATCACAACGCTTCTAAGTAAAGGGGTGTCAACATGCGGGAAACCGTCGTCGGGGAGAGGTCTTTGAACCATTCGGGACCGGATTCGCAGGCAGACCGCCGGTTTGACGAAAAAAAGCGGCCGAAGCTGGCTCTCACCTTGGTGTGTCTGTCCGGATTGTTCATTTTGTGGATTCCGGTCAACCTGTATTGGCTGGCGTTCGTTCCGGGCAGTTTCGCCTTTGCCGGGTTGATGTTCGGCGTGCTGGTGCTCAGCTGCGGAGTTCTGGGGTGGTTGATGCCGCAATATGTACGACTTCTGGGGGCATTTGCGATGATCCTGTCGATCACCTCGATCATCGGAGCGCTGGGCGGGCTGATCATCGGCACTGTGCTGGGAATTGTGGGTGGAGCTCTATGCCTTGCTTGGGGCCCGGCTTCCCCGGGCACGGGCGAGGAAGGGGCCGAAGACGCGAAGGAAGAATGCGGAGAAGACACAGGGTCCGCTGAACGGGAAGCTGCCGCTACATGGCATCAATGGTTCAAGTAGGAAGGAATGAATGAAAAAGGGTGGATCAAGGGGGTGAAGAGTTTGCCATCGTCATTTCGCCGGACCGCCGGGAGGATTCTGGTCCTGACATTCTGTGGCTCGATGGTGTTTTTTGCGGACGGGGGCGTGCTGGCTCAACCGGAGCACCCTCGGATGCCCGGAGTGCTGAAGCCGTCTCCCGGGCAGGAGGCTTCGAAGGGGGAGACGACCCTTCCGAAGGAAGAGGAAGCGGAAAGTTCCGCAATGGATGAGGCGGCAACGGAGAAGCCGGGTTCCCCGGAGGATGAGAAGCTGAGCGTACCGCTTGCCCGGACGGCTCCGGAGGAAGGGGTCGTCGTCCGTGCCGAACGTCTTGAAATCCAAGGGCTGATCCCTTCCCTGACGGTGACGGAGACCGGTCGAGTGGCGATCCGCCTCTCCGCCAAGCGGGCGGAGGCCTATGGCATGAAATTGGTCACGGGACAAAAGACGCCGACGGGGCCGTGGGGGGCGGAGATCGGCGACGCGGGTCCCGTATCGATCCAAAACCTGGATGCCGATGCCACCGCCTTGGGGTTCAAAGTGAAAGGACCTCCGTTAAAACTGGATCAATCGCTTCCTTCCGTTGTTCTTTACGACGTCTATTTGAAGGTGGAGCGGCTGGATGCGGATCACGTCGGCATGCCGCAGATGGATTTACAGACGAAAGGAAAGGTTTCCCTGGCGTCCGACGACCCTGTTTTCGACCTGGAGCGGTTGCCCGAGGTTCAAGGATTGAAAGGATTGACGGACCTCGTCAACGGGACGCTGGGCCGATTGTCGGGGGAAGACTTATCGAAAGAGCCGGGTTCGGAGGAGCCTGGACCGACGAAACCGCCGAAGAGCACGCCGATTCCCGAACCGGCGGAACCGCCTGCAGAACCCCGTCTGCCCGACCCGAAATCACCACAGCCAGCTGAACCGCCCCTTCTCCCTCCCGATGACGGAGGCGGTGAGATTCCGGGGATGGATGACGGCGGAGCGGGGGAAACGGTGAAAGAAGTGGTTGTAACATTAAAGGGCGGTCTCGGTCGACTCCTTTCGGCGCTTCCGTTTGTAAGGGAGGCCAATCGATACGAGGCGGAGATTACGGTTCGGCGGGGTGATCAAAAGGCGGACGCCAAGAATCTGACGGAGGTTTTGAACCTGAACATCACCTCCGGGACGAAGATCATTCTGTCGGCGGAAGGGAAGGAGGCGAAACGGGCCGTTGACGCCCTGGCGGATTTTCTGGGTGAGAAAGAATAAATCCCATGGGAGTGAATGAGATGGCGAATGAAAAAATGACGATGGATGAACGCATTGAGGCGTTCTACCGGCAGAGCGGCGGACCGAATAACGAACAGATCCCCCGTCTCCTGGAAAAACACCTCATCTACGCAAGCGACCACGGGATGCCGGGCTACCGGGAGACCTTCGAGGACGCCTTGATCGACACCGTGGTCAATGATCCCAGCCTCCTCCTTCTCTACGAACGCTTTCAGCGGTGGAAGCTGAACCGGAACGGAGGAGCTCCCGATCGTCCCTCCCCGGACCTGGAAGCCCGGTTGGAAAGCCTGGAACGGGAAGTCCGGGAGTTGAGAGGTTGGTTGGAGATCGTGTTGGAGAAGGCAGGTCCCAAGCCGTAATCCATCACCCAGCCGGGTACTCCCGGCTGGCTTCGCTTTCGACGGAAAAAATGAAAGTGGATTCGCAGATCGGACGGAGGCCCATCCGATCGAACGGAAGAGGCTGAGGAGAAGAAAGAAAGGGACCTCCACGCAGATTCCGGCCCGTCGGAGGTAACAGAGGAAATCGAAGTGGAATTGAGGCTGACGTTGGATGCCGGAAAGGGGACGCAAGGGCCGGACAAAAAAGAAGCCGGGAAACCCCCGGCTTTTTAGTGTCCCGGTTCTCCGGAACGGTCACTTGAGGCGGATTGCTGGACGGAGTGTTCCAGGGGAAGGCTTGTCCAGGCTGTGAACGCCAGCACGGAAAAAATGACAGCAACCAACGGAGCTTTAAACCATTTCAAAATGATCCCCCCTCCTTTCTTTTTGTGTCAGTTTTTCTTGCGCAATAAACATATTCTCCGTGGAGTGCATAAATTCCTTCCCGTCCATATCCTTCCAACACCTGGCGAGATGATACCAGGCTTGGTATTCTTTGTCCGGAAAATGAAATTTTTTTGACAATTCGACGGCTCTTTGATAAGAAGCGATGGCTTTCCGGATCCTTTTTTGCTTGTAATAAAAGTGACCTTTGATTAAAACAGCATCTGTTAAATAAGTGGGGGAGGTGTAATCTTCTCCTTCCCGGATGGCCAAGTTTAAATATTCCTCCGCTTTTTCCCAGTCGCCTTTATACAAATATAAATTCCCGAGCTTGGTGCAGGTGTTTATGTACTGGTTGGTGTATACCATTTCTTTCGGCATACTCATGGCGAGATTGAAGCATGTTTCCGCTTCATCCCACGCACTTTTTTCCGTGTATAAGCTGCCGAGGAGTGACCAAAGATCGAAAGCGCTTTTGTAGTAGCTGTTCAACGAGGCGAGCTCGATGCCTTTACGTGCATATTGAATGGCTTCGTCAATCGCCCCGCTTTTACGCAGCAATTCACCCCGCAGCCAGTAGAAGGTAAAAAGGGTTTCCGATTGTTCGATGTGGGCGAGATCGTTCCATACGTCCTGAACGGTATTCAACGCGTCCACGGTGCGACCCAATCGCTCCAAATAGATTGCCTTATTTCGAAGCAGGATGTATTTGACGACCTTCCGGTTTCCTTCGGGAACAAAGGATGCCAGTCCGCTCCCGGTGAACTTTAGTGCTTTTTGTAAGTCGTTTTGTTTATAAGCGCAAAGGCCCAAATCATTAAAACTGTAGGATTCGATATTGTCCCATTTTGCCTGGCTGCTTTGGCTGGACAGTCGAATCGCACTGAAGAGTTCCCTTTCAGCCCGTTCGATTTTATTCTGAAACATATAGCAGACTCCTCTTAACCAATACATCGTCGGGGCGTAGGGGTGACCGTCGTCCAAACCCAAAGCGTTTAATGAGTCCAAGGCTGGATCCAACTGATTGAAACGCTGCATCGATTCAATCGCTTCCAGTTGAAACCGAACATGGGCCAGATTTTGTTTTTCATCCATGAGCAATTCCGGCAATTGGTTCAGGGACAGGTCCAATTTCTCAAGAAGATAAAGGAGTTTTTCTTTTTTCACATGGGGAATGCCCCGTTCCAGGTTGCTGATGGTGGCGGGGGAAATATGTTCGTCCGAAAGATCTTCCAGCCTCAATCCTTTTTCTTTTCGGATTTTCCTTATAACTTCTCCGATCTCGCAGGTTTCCATTTGTGCCATAACCGTTGTTCACTTCCTTCCGGCTTTTGGTTTTATTTTATACAATGCCGATTATTTTGAAAATGCAAACGAAATGTTCCAAGACGGTTTCAATTAAAAAACTGAACCGACTCCCGGCGATCCGGAGTGGTTCAGTCTTTTTGAGGTTGACTTTTTTCATTTGCTCTTTTTCGGATTCCCGGGTGCGCAGATCCCCGGGCAGGTGGGGCAGGGACGGGCGCCGGGGAGGCGGTGATACAGGCAGCAGGTCCGCCTGAAGCGCAGTTCTCTGCCGGGGTTTTCGGGATCGGGAGACAAGCGGAAGGGCAGGGAGAGGGGGTTTGGAAGAGAACCGCTGATCCGGTGGTTGCGCTCCTCCGTCAAAAAGGAGTGGTCGGACCGGATTTGTTCCCTTTCCCCGGGGGCTTCCGTCTCCGCCAACCATTTCTCATAATGATGGGTGACATAACCCCGGGCGCTCTCCCACAGGATCGCCGGAGAAATATGGGCGGAGAGGGAAGTCAGCACCGGGGTCACGTTTTCGCGGAACAGGTGGCGGAAGGCCTCCTTCCGCCAAACGTCCCGGTCACCCGAAGGGGGACGGGAGCGTTGATCGACGCCGAGGGAGAGGGTGAGGTCCCACCCTTTCCCGAAACGAAGCCGAAGATTGCCCAGGCTGTAATCCGGGCACTCGTTCCGCCGGGTGATGGCGTAAAGCCCCTCGGCCAGAAGGACGGACAGATACCGTTTGGCCAGCATGGAAGCGGCGACGGCGGAATGGTCGGCGCTGATTTTGTCGCCCCACGCCCGCAGGAGGGAATCCCTCAGATCCGGTTGCAGGAGAGAGCGGACCGGGAGGTCCGGAACCGAAGGAACAGGATTCTCCGCCGTTTTCTCTTGATTCAGGGTGTGAATCGCCATCGGTGATCAAACCCCCGTTCCGGTGGCTTGTTGTGGAGCAATCCGCCGTCCTCTCCCGTGGGGGACACACAAGGGCGTGCCGAACAACGGATCGGGAATGACATCGCAATCCAGGCCGAAGACTTCTTTTACCAACCGTTCGGTTACAATCGCCTCCGGCGGCCCCTGAGTGTGGATGCCCCGGTTGTAAACGGCAACCATGTGGTGAGCGTAGCGGCAGGCTTGGTTGAGATCGTGAAGGACCATTACGATCGTCCGGTTGTCCCGTTCGTTCAGTTCGAAAAGCAGGTCCAGAATCTCGATTTGGTGGGTCATATCCAGGTAGGTGGTGGGTTCGTCCAGGAGCAGGGTGTCGGTTCCCTGGGCCAGTGTCATGGCGATCCAGGCCCGTTGACGCTGCCCGCCGGAGAGGGAATCGACGGGGCGGTCGGCCAGTTCCGTCATCCGGGTGACTTCCAAGGCCCAGCGGACGCACCGTTCATCCTCCGGCGACCACTGGTTGAACCAGTGTTGATGCGGATAACGGCCCTGCTTGACCAGCTGAAGAACGGTCAGCCCTTCCGGGGCCACCGGTCCCTGGGGGAGAATGGCCAGTTCTCTTGCCGTTTTCTTGGTGGATTGGCGGGTGAGGTCTTTTCCGTTCAGCAGGACGGAGCCCTTCTCCGGTTTCAACAATCGGGCCAGGGACCGGAGAAGAGTGGACTTGCCGCAGCCGTTGGCTCCCACCAGTACGGTGATCTTCCCTTTGGGTATGCGGAGATCCAAACCATCGATAACAGGCTCTTTTCCGTAACCAAGAGTGAGATTTTTAGTTTCCAGGGTCGGTTTCATCGAAGATCATCCTCCCACCAAGATTGGACCGGGTCCGGTCAGACCGTTCGCCCGCTCCGATAAATCAAAGCGATCAGGAAAGGAGCTCCCAACACAGCGGTGAACAGACCCGCGGGCAAGTCGAGGGGGCTGAAGGCGGTGCGCGCCGTCAGGTCCGCCACCATCACCAGGAGGGCTCCGGTCAGGGCGGCGACGGGCAGCAGCTGGCCTTGTGACGGACCTGTCAACATACGCGCGATGTGGGGAGCCATTAAACCGACAAAACCGATCGGCCCCGCCGCCGCCACCGCAGTGCTGGCCAGGGCGACGCTGAACAAAACCAGCAGAAGACGGTGGAGTTGGACGCGGCTGCCCAAGCCTGTCGCCAGGGCGTCTCCCAGCTCCTGAGCGTTCAGATGACGGGAAAAAAGAAGCGAAAGCGGGAGAAAGACGGCGATCGGAATCAACGTCGCCCACACCGTGCTCCAGGAGCTGGCGTATACACTGCCGGTCAGCCAGACCACGGCCTGGCTGGTCGTGTAAATCGGGCTGATGATCAGAAGAAGGGTTGTCAAACCCGCTGCGGCGGCGTTGACCCCGATTCCGATCAGGATCAGCCGGAAGGGAGAGACCCCTTTTTTCCATGCCAGGGTGTAGATCAACAAGGCGGCCATTGCGCCGCCGGCGAAGGCGGCGACGGGAAGCCACCGGGCTCCGGCGTCGTGAAAAAGGGTGATGAAAGCGACTGCTGTCACCGAGGCCCCGCCGGTGATGCCGATGATGTCCGGGGAGGCGAGAGGGTTTCTCACCACTCCCTGCAGAATGGCACCGGCCACCGCCAGGGCGACTCCGACCAACAGGGCGGCCAGGACCCGCGGCAGCCGAAGGGTGGTGATCACCATCTCATCGGCGGGATTCCCTTGGCCGAACAATGCTTTCAACACATCCGGGGGAGCGATGTTCATCTCTCCGATCCCGATGCTGATTACAAACACCGCCCCGCACGCCAAGGCCAGTATGGTGATCCACAGGAGGGTGCCTGCCTCCATCATGAACGACAGGCCGAGGGACGGGATTCGAAAGGTGATTTTTTGGTTCACTCCGAAACGCTCCTTCGGGCGATGGTGATGAAAAAGGGGACTCCGATGAGCGCCGTGATCACACCGACGGGCACTTCGTCGGCGAGCACGCGGGCCCCTGTTCCGGAGAGGAGCTCGACCACCGGCCCCCCCGGCATGATCAGATACCGGGCTCCGATGTCGGCGAGGAGCAGAAAGGCCCCTCCGAGGACCGCGCAGTAGGGGAGCATCCATCGGTAATCATTTCCCACCAGATACCGGGCGACATGGGGGACCACCAGTCCCGCCATTCCGATCGGCCCCGCCACCGCCACGGCACTGCCGGCCAACAGGACCACACAGAGGGAGGCGAAGAATTTGACCCAACCGGTTCTCTGACCCAGCCCCCGGGCCACACTATCCC
Source organism: Melghirimyces profundicolus (assembly GCF_003054245.1). GTDB lineage: Bacteria > Bacillota > Bacilli > Thermoactinomycetales > DSM-45169 > Melghirimyces > Melghirimyces profundicolus. Next base: position 63,988 of record NZ_QBKR01000008.1, on the reverse strand, counting down.
CCATCATCAGCGTGGTGATGGGGCGGGCAATTCCCAAGGTGAGGATCCAGGCGACCGCCATGAAAGGAAGGACCTGCGCCAGGGCGCTCAAGTCCCGCCCCACAATCGATCCGGACAACCAGAAGAGCACTTCATCCAAGGTGGATTCGTTTGTGACGAGCACTCCCTGGGTCAGGGTGGCGAAAAAAGCGGTGATCGCCGCTCCAGCCAAGGTGAGTTTCAGCGGAGTCAGCCCGCTTCGGCCCGTTGAGCCCAATCCATAGACCACCAGGCTGCTGATCGCCGCCCCGAAAAACGCGATCCAGGTGTAAGCCTGGAAGGAAGATACCGAGAAAAAAGCGGAGGCCGCCACAACAAAAAAAGCGGCTCCTGCGTTAATGCCGAAGATCCCCGGGGAGGCGAGAGGGTTTCTCGTCAATGCCTGCATCAACGCTCCCGCCATCGCCAGGCTGCTTCCCACGGACACGGCGATCAGCGCCCGGGGAAGCCGTGTGGAGCGGACGACCAGCTGCTCTTTGGTTGGGTCCGGAGTCCGGAAAGCTTCCAACAAGGTTTGCCAATCCACCCGGGTCAAACCCAATTTGATACTGCCGATAAAAGCGGTCAGCAGAAGAAGAACACCCGCAGTCAAGCCGAAGGTGAGGCGGAAAGGAGTATGTAGTGGATGAGAGCGCATGGGATATCTCCTGTCATCGGTAACTTCATGTTGCAACCAAGGTACTCACTTGTATGATAATCATTATCAGATGACGGGTCAATAAATGATAATCATTTTCAAATTTGTTCTTGACAGTTTTTTGGCTGTGAGATTAAGATGAAGACTGTAATTGAAAATCGTTTTCAATGAGAAACGGAGGGTATATTCCATGAGCTTTGCCAAGAAGAGTTGGCTTGCGGTCGGATTGGCGTTGCTTCTGGTGTTTACCGCCGGTTGTGGCAGCGGTGCGTCAACCGGGGGATCCGCTTCCGGGGATCAGGAAGCCAACAACGAAAAAACCCGTGTGATTCAACACGCGATGGGGGAAACCAAGATCAAAGGAACGCCCGAACGGGTCGTTGTGTTGACCAATGACGGGGTCGATAATGCGCTGGCCCTCGGAATCAAGCCGGTGGGTGCGGTCAAATCCTGGATCGGGGACCCTTGGTATGATTTCATCAAGGATGATATGAAGGGCGTTGAAGTGGTGGGCGAGGAAGTCCAGCCCAACCTGGAGAAGATCGCCGCACTGAAGCCCGATCTGATCCTCGGCAGCAAAGTCCGTCACGAAAAGATTTATGACAAGCTGTCCGCCATCGCCCCCACCGTGTACAGCGAAACGGTCGGCCATGTCTGGAAGGACAACTTCAAATTGTACGCCAAAGCTTTGAATAAAGAAGAAAAAGCTGACCAACTGCTGAAGGAATGGGACCAAAAGATCGCAGACTTTCAGGAAAAGATGGGGGATAAACTGGACACCAAGGTCTCCATTATCCGGTTCCTTCCGGGGCTGGTCCGGATTCACCACAACGGCTTCCCGGATGCCATCGTGAAAGAAGCGGGGTTGAAGCGCCCGAAATCCCAGATCAAAGAGGAGCACTCCAGTGAAGTGACCGAAGAGCGGATTCCCGAGATGGACGGGGACGTCATGTTCGTCCTGACAATGGAAGAAGGGGACGGAAAGGCCACCAAGCTGAAGGAAGAATGGATGAACAAACCCCTCTTCAAGAAGCTGGACGTGGTGAAGGAAGGAAAGGTTTATGAAGTGAACGATGTTTACTGGAACCTCTCCGGCGGAATCCAGGGCGCCAATAAGATGTTGGATGATCTGGAGAAACACCTGGCCAAAAAATGACGTTTATATACCGAATGTAAGAATCAGGCGAAGAGGCGCCTGATTTTTTCTTTTGCCACAAGAAGCCTTTGTGATTTCATGTTCGTTTCGAGAAAAGGGGAAGCGTCTACCCAAAATAGCGACTTTGGGTAAATGCAGCCGCTCACTTTTTCGCAACGCTTCAAGAGACCCCGGCCGGACTCGGACAAAGGCTTGAATCAGTTGTCCATCAGCTGTCTATGGTATAATGAGGGCCACTTGTGAAGCCGAACGGAAATACACCGCAGCCTGTCGGGTGATCGCCGACTGCCGGGTCGGAACCGGAGAAAGGTGGAAAGGGTATGATCAACCAAACTGCCTGGGCGGATGGTCCCGTTGCAGTGGAAACGGGTGACGGGACGCAGACGGAAAACGTACTGATCGTGTCGGAAAATTTCGGTACGGGGCATACCAAGGCCGCCGAAGCACTGGAAAAAGGGATCCGTGAATCAAACGGTCAAATCGGTGTCCATACGGTGGAGCTGGGACGCGAGTTGCGGCCTCAAGTCCATCGGGCGCTGTTGGCTTCTTACCTGGGTATGATTCAGAAGGTCCCGGGTCTGTGGAAAAAAGTTTATGGCCAGCATCATTCCCGCGCGTTCCCGAGGTGGGTGGAATGGTGTCTGTATCAGGCTCTTTATTCCAGTCTGGCTGACTACCTCATGCGCTACCGGCCCCGGTTGGTTGTTTCCACCCATCCATTCGCCAGCTCGGGAGTGGCCCGGCTGATCCGAGAGGGTTTCCCCGTCTCCCTCTGTACCCTCATCACCGACTTTTCCGCCCACGGTTCCTGGATCCACCCGGAAACGGAACGTTACCTGGTGACCCATGCCGGGGTGAAGGACCAGCTGGAGCGGATGGGAGTGGAGGGCGACCGGATTTTCATTACCGGCATCCCCACGGATCCACGGTTCTGGGAATCGCAAAGCCGGGAGGAAGTCCGGAAAAGGATGGGACTTGCGGACATGCCCACCGTCCTGATCCTGGGGGGAGGATTGGGAATCGGGAGGACCGACCGGCTGGTGCGGGCGGCGGCCAAATGGAAGGATCGGATGCAGGTGCTGGTTTGCACGGGCCATAACCGGCGACTGAAAGAAACCCTGGAAAAAGAGGAAGGAATGAATCACCCCCACATCCGGATCACCGGTTACACCCATCGGATGGCCGATTGGATGGACGCAGCGGACCTGATTGTGTCCAAACCCGGGGGAATGACTTGTTCCGAGGCGATCGCCAAGGGAAAGCCTCTTCTGATTTACGGGGCGATACCCGGCCACGAGGAAAACAACAGCCGCTTCATGGTCGAACAAGGATTGGCTGAAGCGGCGGTGGATGATGCGGACCTGGATCTTTGGTTCCGACGATTGTTGTCGAAGGATCCCTGCTTGGACCGGCTCCGTGAACGGATGTTGAACTGGCGGCATCACATTCATCCCTCCCACAGCGTCAATGCTGTCCTGAACCTGTTGACTTCCTGACCGACCGCTTTTCCAATCACATCCTGAGTTTGTGTTTTTTCTATATCTTGTTCTTTTGCCATTGCATGGATATAATGCAAAGGGCAACGTAATTTTCGGTTAAGGGAGTCTGTCAGTGGATATGGACTCGCGCAGAGATGAAATATATAAACGATGGATGCAATTCCTACATATCAACATCCTGATTTCCCCCCTCTTTCCCGTTTTGGTGATGTTGGCACTCGGGATCGCTGTTTTGTTCATCAACAGGGGAAAATGGAATCTATTCGAATGGCCGGAACGGATTTTTCTCGGTTTCGTGATTTGGTCTCTAATCAGTTGGTTTTTTAATCCCTATCTGCTGTTCGGATGGCTTCCCGTCGGCTTTGTTCCCGTTCTGTTTTTCGGCCTTTACTATCTCTTTTCCGTCTGGGTCAAAGAGGTTCTGGACTGGGACTGGCGGAAATTTCAGAGACTTTATCTCCAATTTTGGTTCTTCGGTTTGTATGTGGCTTTCGTCACCGTCTTTCAGCGTGTGGACTGGATCCCGACCGAGAAATCCATCCTTTTTTATTTACTGGGCTTTTATCCGATGCAACAGGCCGAATCGGTTCGAAGTATCGGAACCGCTTCCAACTCCAACCTCGCGGCGGCGATGCTGATTTGCTTGGCCCTGCTCAGCATTTACGCTTCTTCGGTGTTGAAAAAACGGTGGCATCGAATCGGGGCCCTGGCTTCGTTCGTGATTTATTGCGTTGGGATTTGGTGTACCGGTTCCCGCGGAGCGTGGGTGGGACTGGTGATCGGATTGTTGATTCAGGTGTGGATGACCGGAAACCGGAAGCGGACGGTGCTCCTTTTTTTAGGTTTGCTCTTCCTCGGGTTGATCATCTACACCAACAAAACGCTGATTCCCCGGGAGGAGACGTTATTCGCCACGGCGGAGGTCCGCATTTTTGTCTGGCAAAACTCTTTCCGGTTGTTTGAACAAAACTGGCTGACGGGGGTGCTGCCCCTTCATTTCAGTTACCTGTTTGACCAGATGACGGGGAAGTACCTCTTTCATGCCCACAACATTCTTCTGGGAATGGCAGTGGAGTACGGGGGGGTTGGACTGCTGCTTTTCCTCAGCCTGATTGCAGTAACGACTCACCGTGCCCGACGGTGGCGGAAGACGGCCAATCAGAAAGAGGAGAAACGGTTGGCGGGCGCACTGACGTCGATTATTTTTGCCCTGCTCGGTCACGGGATGTACGATTATCCCATTATCGCTCCCCAGATCGGATTGATATTCATGTTGGCCGTGATCGTCATCCACGACCAATATGAAAAGCGGTGCCTTCGTCGCCCGGAATGGTTTTCCCGGCAGGAATCGCAGGTTCCGGAAGCGAACAGACACTAGCTAGAAGCGTTGTGAAAAAGTGATCGGCAGCATTTACCCAAAGCCGCTCCGGCTGCACTCACAGAACGCTTCTGGGTTTTGACTCATTGAGACAACCGAGGTGGGAGACTTGAACTCCTTTTTTGCCAATCTGTTCCGGTTGCGCTTCATCCAACGGTGGAACCTGATGCGTAGCGTGATGCCGGAAAACGTCGCCGAGCACAGTTATCACGTGGCCGTGCTCACCCATGCCCTTTGTACGATCGCGGCAGAAGTTTACGGGAAAAACGTGCCTGTGGAGCGGGCTGTGACCCTCGCCCTGTTTCATGATGCCACGGAAGTGATCACAGGGGACATTCCCAGTCCCGTCAAACACCATAACCCAAGGATATTAAAAGGATTCCGGGAGATAGAAGATCTGGCTGCCGACCGGCTGTGTGACCTGATCCCGCGGGAGTTGAAAAAAAGCTACGCCCCTCTGATCCGGGAGACGGAACCGGAGTTGTACAAATGGGTGAAAGGGGCGGATCTTTTGGACGGGTATTTGAAGTGCCTGACGGAAATGTCCGCCGGAAACCGGGAGTTTGCCATCGCCAAAGAAGATTTGAAAACCCGGTTGGACCGGTTGGAGATGCCGGAGATCGACTATTTCCTGGAACATTTCGCCCCCAGCTTCACCAAAACTCTGGATGAATTATCGGAAGAGGGCCTGACGGAGAACCGTTAAGGCCCTTTTTATTTGGTTGCGAAAGCGCAGGCGGAAGGTCCCGATCCTTCCGGATCGAAGAACGTTCACCTCTGATGAAGTTGGAAGAAGCTGCCCATTTACCTCAACGGGATGAAGCAGGTATAACCTCTTCCGGTTTCGGCCATGATGGATAGCAAATCTAGTAAAAGAAATGAAATCTATCTATGAGGTGATCGTCGATGACTGAGAACCGGTGGTTGGCTGCGGCCCTCTGCCTGGCGGGATTGGGGGCCCTGATTTGGGGAAACGGAGACCGGTTGTCGGAGATGGCGGAAGCCGGTACGAAGTATCAGACCGTCTCCGTGGAAAAAGGGGATACCGTCTACGGGATTGCCCGTGAACACGGAACGGATGTGAATGCCATCGCCCGACTGAATCACCTGGCGGATCCCTCGAAGATCCAGATTGGCCAGGAACTTCGTATTCCGATAAATGAGAGCTCCGGGAAGAAGGGGAAGGAAGGGAATGCGATTCCCGCCATGGCGCGGGGGAAATCCCTTGGTGAATTCACGTTGACCGCGTACACATCGGGACGGGAATCCACGGGGAAATCCCCCGGTGATCCCGGTTACGGAATCACTTCCAGCGGGGCCCGGGTGGAGGAGGGATACACCATTGCGGTGGATCCTGCCGTGATCCCCATCGGTTCCCTGGTGTATATCGAGGGGATCGGATACCGGGTGGCGCAGGATACGGGCAGTGCGATCCAGGGTCAACGGATTGACGTCTATATGGACGAAGTGGATGAAGCCCGCCGTTTCGGGGTGAAAAAAGGGGTCCAGGTGGAACTGGTGGAGTGATGAACCGCAGCCGTCAGGGCTTCGTGGAATAGAGGATGCCGGAAGGCCGGCGGAAGGGAATGCCCCTTTCGTCGGCCTTGTCTTCGTCCTCGCGTTCCGACGGAAAGAAAGGGATGATATAATAGAAACGATTTGCGGGGAAGGAGAATCCGAGGATGACCGAACTGAGATTGGAACCCGCCCAACCCTATTCTTTCGAGCGGACCACCCGACGGTTGCTTCTGTTTGAAAAAACGTTTTACCGTTATCGTGGCGGCTGTTTTTACAGGACGCTGCGACTGGGCCATCGCCCGGTGACGGTGAAGCTGGATTGGGAAGCGGGGGGTGTCCGGGTACGGGTGGAAGAAGACCTGAGCCGTAAGGAACGGGAGCTCCTGGAGCGGTTGGTCCGTCGAATGCTCTCGCTGAATGTGGATCTCCAGCCATTTTACGAACAAATGAAAAAGGAGCCCCGCCTGGCACCCGTGATCAGAGCCAGGGCCGGACTCCATTTCATGTTGGATCCCACCCTATATGAATGCCTGATAAAAACCATCGTCAGCCAGCAGCTGAATCTCTCCTTCGCCGGGACTTTGATCCGGCGTCTGGTGGAGCTTGCGGGGGAAACTCTCGAGTACGGGGATGAACGGCTTCCCGTATTCCCCACCCCGGAGCAGGTGGCCCGCCTGGAATATACGGACCTTCAAAAGCTGCAGTTTAACCGCAGGAAAGCCGAGTACATCATCGATCTCTCCAGGATGATCGCGGATGGAAGATTGGACCTTGAAGCACTTGAACGGCTGCCCGACGAAGAGGTGGTGGAACGTCTGGTTGCCCTGAGGGGAGTGGGCCGTTGGACGGCGGAATGTTTACTGCTGTTCGGCATGGGCCGTCCCAACCTGTTGCCGGCGGCGGATATCGGGCTCCGAAACGCTCTGAAAAAACTGTACGGTCTGGCCCATCAGCCGACGGAAGCCGAGGTGCGGCAATGGGGGGAAGATTGGGCACCTTGGAGGAGTTACGTCACCTTTTATCTGTGGGACTTTCTCAGCGGGTGAACCGGAGATTCAGGCCTGTTCCAGCTCCGATTTGTAGCGGTTCAGGAGTTCCAACGCTCTTTTGGCATCCCGCCGGGGCACCAGCAGTTGATAGGTGGTTATGCTTTTTCCTTGTCGGACTTTCAATTCGCTGGGGATATTCGCCCGCTCCAGGCGGTTCTGCAAGGAATAGATCACTCGCGGTGTACCGTAGGATTGGTGGATGACGGTCATACTCTCCCTGAAAAACATCTTGTTCACCTCTACTCTGCTTTTTCCCTTTTCGCAGAGAACCTATGCCAAATGAATGATTTGGAGACGGAATGAAACCCCTGATAAAAAATATGTGAGCGACCTGGGAAATGTGCCTTTTAACAGAAGCTTTACATCTATGTTACAGCGAAAAGATATTTTTGTAAAATGAAGATCATAATGACAAGGGCTTCAGGTCTTGGTACTAACCGATTCAAGGAGAGTGGCAACCATGTCGAAAAAGCAGAAGAAAAAGCAAAAACGCCAGCCGGTGGATCACACCAAAACGCTGGCGTCGGATATGAAACGGCTGGTCTTTTGGGTGGGAATTTCCCTGGGAGTGACGGCGATCCTGGCCGCCATCATGCGCACCATCTGAGCGCAAGGGAGTTTCTCAGCCGTCTTCTCCTTCTGGAACATCTCCCTTTTCCCGGCTTGGTTCCGTTTCGATCTCCTTCCGCTTTTGTTCTTCCGGCTTCTTTTCGTTCTGCGGAACCACAGGGAAGATGGGCCGGAGATCCTGGGAGGGGACTAGGATTTGTCGCGGGTATGCGATTTCGATTCCTTTTTCATGGAATACGCGGACGATGGTTTTCCGCATTTCCCGTTCCACCATCCAGTATTCTTCCGGAGTGACGACCCCCATGATGGTGTATTCCACACCATCATGCTGGATGTTGGTGACCCCGAAGAGACTGAAAGGCTCGATGACATAAGGGGCCAGCCTCCGGCTTAAGTCTTCGTTGATATCGTGAAGGGTCCGCTGAACCAGTTCCTGATCGGCTTCATAGGGGACGGTCACACCCACCAGAGGCCGCATCCGATCCCGGTTGTAGTTGGTCACCCGGGTGATTTCCCCGTTGGAGACATAATGGAGGCGCTGGCTGAATTCCCGGATCTTGGTGACCCGGAGGCCGATCTCCTCCACGGTGCCTTCGATGTTCCCGTTGATCTGAACGTAATCGCCCAGATCCATTTGGTTGTCAAAGATGATGAAAAAGCCGGAAATCACGTCTTTGACGAGATTCTGGGCGCCGAAACCGACGGCGAGACCGACGATACCGGCTCCCGCGAGGATGGAGGTGACGGGAACGTCCAATTTCTCCAGAACGGCGATGATTGCAATGAAGCAAATGGCATATCGCGCCGTCGATTTAATGAGGCGGTTCAGGGTGGCCCCTTTTTTTTGATGAAACCGGCTGATATTCAGCAGGCGGTCGATCACCCGGTCCACATAACGGAGGGCGATGTAGGCCAGAAGGATAATCAGGGTGATCTGTCCGAGCGGAATCAGAACTTTGTCGACCAAGGGACTCCAAAGCTCGTTTGAGGGGTCCTCGACGACCTTTTCCGCTTTTTTTTGCATTCCTTCCATGTCTGTCATCCATTCGGCTGTCCAGAACCAGGTGGTTGCCAACCGCTGGATTGCAAATAAGCTCATTCTGTCTCACCTTCCGTGCAGAAGTGGTTCAATCGAATCGTTCGTACCCCGTAAGCCGGGAAAACGGTGATTTGACGGGGAAGGACCGGTCGACATCCGATTCCTCCCCATATGAGACGGACGTTCGGGAATGGAAGGTGGCGGATTTGATCCTGCTCCATTATAGCACAGGGAGAGCCGGAGGACCCTCCACAATCCAACCCTCTCCCTTTTCCGAGAGAATGTCCCTCTTTTCGGCGGAGTATCGATCCATCATAACAGACGAACGGCGACGAAAATATATTCAAAGGGCAAAAACTTTTTGATAAACTGAATCCGAAGAGTTTCTTTGAAGCGGAAAAAAAAGGGAGTCGCGACGGTGCGCGAAGTACATTAGGATGGTTTGATTTTGAACGCTTAAGGGGCGTAACGGGGATGTGGAATCTGGGGCGACGGTGGCACGATGAAATGCCGGGGGTTGGAAGAGCCGGATGGACCGGTTGGGATCGCGTCAGAACGGGGTGGGTTTCCATCCTGCTCCTCGGGTTCTTGATCGGTGGATGGATCGGGGTCATCTGGCTTGTCCGTGAAGGTCCCTCCTCTTCAACCGTATTGGAACAAAAGGGATTTCGTGAGGTGGTCCCCTACCTCTTTCAGGGGGATCGGTTTTATTTCAGGGGAAAGACCGATCGGGGGAGCGATTACTATATTTTTGACCTGACCACCGGACGCCTGGTCAAGGAAGACTGGACCCGGCGGTACGGGGACAGCAAAGAGGTGTACCACCTGGGGGAAGGCGTCAAGGTAAGGATCCTGGACAAACAGTCGGGGCGTTCCCTGGTGTTGGAGCGGGACGGAGGGACCACCAAGATCACCGACTCTCTCTCCCTGTCAAAGGAGCCGGTCTCCGTCTCCCCCGCAGGCAATGCCTTTATTTACACCCGGGAATCGGGGGCGGATTTGGATCTGCACCTGTACTCCGTGGAGGACGGACGGGACCGGGTCCTAAGGAAAGGAGTCAACAAGACCGCTGCCACCGGAGCCGACTGGGTGCGCTGGTCCCCGGGAGGCGAGTACTTCCTGATGGCCCGTGCCGTCTATGAAACAAAAGACGCAAAAAAGGTGATGACCCTGGCCGGAAATACCGGTGTCTGGTCCCCGACGGGTGCCCGGCTCGCCTATGTCGCCGGATCCAGGAAGGTGAAAGAGGAGAGTGACGGCGACCGCCCTTCTCTTTTGGGCGACCGTCTGGTTGTGCTGGATATGGAAAGCGGGAAATCGGTCACCTATTATCGCACCGAACCGGATCAGTGGATTGCAGGGCCGGCCGTCTGGGACCCGGAAGGACGGTACCTGGCCTTTCCCACCGGAAAAAAGGTGAAGGGCGATTTGTTTTTCGGGAAGATTCACGTCACCGACGGGAAAATGTTTCATTACGTGGAGAATGAGCAAAACCTGATGCCGACCCGGTTGAATCACCTGACGTTGAGTTCCGGGAGCGACTACCTGTCCTATACCGTCAACGGCATTTTGAAGCTGATCGATCTGAGGAGTCTGGAATCCCGTGTCTACGATGTTTACAGTCAGGTGGAAAATCAGGTGCAGAGCGAGGCCGACTATATCCGGTTTGGTCCGGATGGAGTCTGGCTGGCACGGGAACACGAAATCCTCTATGTGAGTGAGCGGATGGAAAAGAAACAAATCTATCAAACCGACCGATGGATTCATGGTTTTTATCTGTCCGAAAAGCGGAACAAACTGTTGCTTCGCGAAGGAACGGAAAACGGGGAAGTCCTGAAACTCGTCCGTCTCCAACAGAGCCGGGAGGCCCCGGAATGAGACCAACCAACACCACACAGAACGGAACGGGGAGGGTTTCCATGGCATTAAAGGCGGGCGACTCCATTCCAAAACCCGATGGGGAGTGGATCGGGGCCATCCGCAGGCATCTCCTGGATTGGTACGATCAAAACCGGCGGGATCTGCCTTGGCGGAAAAACAAGGATCCCTATCGGATCTGGGTTTCGGAAATCATGTTGCAACAAACCCGCGTGGATACGGTTATTCCGTATTACGAGCGGTTCATGGCCCATTTTCCGACTCTGAAAGCCTTGGCGCAGGCGGATGAAGAGGAAGTCATCAAAGCCTGGGAAGGGTTGGGTTACTATTCACGGGCGAGAAATCTTCATTCCGCGGTGAAAGAAGTAGTGGAACACTACGGGGGTGAAGTGCCCTCCGATCCCGATGCCATCTCCCGTCTGAAAGGAGTGGGTCCTTACACTGCGGGGGCCATTTTGAGTATCGCATTTGACCGGCCGGTACCGGCCGTGGATGGGAACGTGCTCCGCGTTTTGTCCCGGTGGTTTGCCTTGGGGGAGGATATTTCCAAGGTTTCGACCCGGCGCAGGATGGAAGAACTCGACCGGCAGCTCATTCCCGAAGAAAGGGCGGGGGACTTTAATCAGGCGCTGATGGAACTGGGAGCCTTGGTATGCACTCCCCAGTCCCCGACCTGTGACACCTGTCCGGTGCGCGGAGAATGCAGGGCCCGGAAGGAAGGAATTCAGGAGGAGCTGCCTGTCAAGAAAAAGGGGAAACCTCCGGTCCCTGCCCGCGTCACCTTCGGTTGGATCCGGAAGGGAGACCGGGTGCTTCTTCACCGCCGTCCCTCAGAGGGCCTTTTGGCCGGCATGTGGGGACTGCCCACCGTGGATCACCCGCCGGAGGAATCCTCCCCGGGTGAAACCTTAAAACAAACTCTTGCCGATCAGGGCCTGACGGTGGAACTGGGCTCCATTCTCGGAGAAATGGAGCACATCTTCAGCCACCGACGATGGTATGTGACGTTGGTGGAGGCGCTGTGTCTTGGTGATGGAGGATCTCTTCCCGAGGATTGCCGCTGGGTCGAAGAGTCGGAAGTAACGGCCTACGCACTGCCCAACGTCTATCGGAAAGCGGTGAAAATCGCGTCCGAAACTCCGGAAGGGATCCAGGGACGCCTTTTTTAATCCCTGAATCGATCCCTGCTTACTTCCCATGGAGTCCGGGAACAGACAATGATACCGTGGATTATTTTAAGCGGGAGAACTTTCATTGGTCTTTCGGGTCTTCCGCTTTTTCCTGCCGGATCTGCCGGCGTGTGTCAACAAAAAAATCCCCCTTTCAAGGGGGATTCGGGAAACGGTCCAGGGGATGGCTTCAACTCTGTTGGGAGCGGAAGCGGCGGAAGCACAGAAGGGCGGCACCGGTCAACGCGGCCATCAGCCCGGCGAGCATTTGAGCCGGGTGGGAGGTGGAGGTGTCGGGAATTTTGCCACCCTCTTCCCCGGAGGATTTGTCCGTCATTTTTTGTTGTTCTTTGGCATGATGGAGGTAGCTGACCGATTCCGGTTTTTTGTCTTCGGGGGGATCGGTCGGATCCGGCGGGGTTACCAGGTCCTCATCTTCTTCCGGTGCGGAACCGTCCGTTCCGTTGTCATCGGAACCGTCGTTGTTACCACTGTGGTCGCCGCCGTTTTTGTCATCACGGCCGTTGTTGTCATCCCCCTCCCCCGAAAGATCGCCGCCGGGAAGGCCGATGTTATCGTCCCCACCGGGGAGCTCATCCCCATCGTCACCCTTACCAGGGAGTTCCGGGGCCGGCTCTCCCGGTTCGGGTTCTTCCGGATTTTTGGAAGGGTTGCCGGGTTGATTGGGGGAGGGATTGAGGATCGGATCCAACGGGCTTTGAACCGATACCGGGGTCCCGTCCCCGGAGCCGGGATCGACTTCAACGGATAATTCCGGATCTTGCAACGAATCGGACGGGTTGGCGTAAACGGGGCTGGCCACCAGCAGGCCCATCAACGACATGGAGGTGATGGCGGCAAATTTGGCTTTTTTGCTGGGCAAGGCCTTGATTCCTCCCTTACAACATATTCCTGTCCATTATGGCCTTCCGGCCCGTAAAGTGGTATCCGCCATAAGTTTTAATTTAGTCATAATAATAAAATGATCGGTTTTCAAGGAAAGGGGAAGCGTTTACCCAAAATAGCCGGAGCGGCTTTGGGTGGATGCTGCCGCTCACTTTCCACAACGCTTCCCGGTGGTCCGTGGTAAGATGAAAAAGACCCGAGCCTGTGGAAAAAACGTTTTCCGAGTCATAATTTCAGTGAATTCAGTTGATAGGGGATAAGGAGAAGGTGCGGATGATCAAAAAGAGAAAGGATGAATGGATCCGGGGAGTCTTTCGGGTGTTAAAGGTATATCCTTTCGTGGTGGGAACGCTGTACTATGTTCGGCTCGATCCCGGGAAAGCAGGTAACGGGGAGGAAAAAGCGTCCACCCGTTTCATTCATGCCATGGATCTCCGTTGGCTGGATCGGCATACCCGGCCGGAATCGTTTCTCCACCGGGACCCCTCCCCCTTTTTCCCGGTGGAGTCCCTGTTCGTGGAAGACGGGGTTCTGTATCAAGTCTTCGAAAATCTGGAAGGGACCTTGTTGGCCCATCACCTCTACCGTTCGGCTCCCTTGTCCCTGTCCGGGAGTGTTCGCATATTGAAAGCCGTCGCCGCCGGTTTGGCGGAGATGAAGATGGAAGACGGTGTGACGGTGATTCATCCTCAGAATATCTTTCTCACCGGAGACGGGGCCCGCTTCCTCCTGGGGGGGCCGGAGGGGTGTTTGCCCGAACGGGCGGTTGCGAACTCCGGGGCGCTGAATCCGGGGGAGATGAGGGGTTCGGATGAAGCCCGGGAGGTTCACGCCCTGGGCACCTTGGCCTATTTCATGTTGACGGGGACCGGGCCTTCCTCGGCCGAAGGCGGACCTCTTTGCAGGCACCGGAAGAATGTGCCCCTTGAAATCGAGGAATGGATCGAGCGGAGCCTGAGTCCCGATCCCCGGGAACGTCCCGGTTTGGCTGCGTTGATTCAATCTCTGGATGCGCCTGTCCCAGAGACGGACGAGCCGGAGGCTGCCCCGGCAGAAAACGGTCCGAAAGGGATCCGGAACGATCCCTTCGCATCGTGGCTGCACGGGAAGCCGTCCCTGCCGGCCCATCCCCTGACTCCCGGGAGCTGGGAGGGGTGGACAGCGGGTCGTCCTTTCCCGGCCAATGGGGAAAAGGGATCGAGCCCGGCAGAGGGATCGGATGAAAAAGGTCATGACAAATCCCGGGAACTTTCCCCTGGGTTAAAGGTTTGGAGCAAAGTGCCGGGCAAGGGCGGAGATGTTTCGTCGGATCGTCCCCTTGCTCCGGTAAAGAACACAGAGGGAGAGCCCCGGGGATTTTTCCCGCCGCGCCGGACCAAGCGGTTTCTCTGGACGGCGGGTGTGCTGTTGGCTTTGGGGTTGGGAGCGAGTGGTTATTTTTTCACTGAAGGGAGCTTGTTTGCCGATCATGCGGAAGACGCCGCCCGGTATTACGGGGAATCCGTGAGGTTCATGCAGAGCGGGGAGCGCGCACAGGCCTTGGCTAAAGCCAAACAGGCGGTGGAGGCGGATCCTTCCGGGAAGGAATACTGGCTTTACCTCGCCCGGCTGTACGGAGAGAAAGCGGAATACGAGCAGGCAAAAAAGGTCATGCTCCGGGGCGTGAAGAGTGTGCCCGAAGCGGAGATGTATGATGCGCTGGCGGTGTACGCCCTTTATTCCAATGATCTGGACCTCGCAGAGAGATCGGTTCGCAAAGCGGTTTCTCTCGACGCAAAAAACGCGGAATATTATTTTCACCAGAGTAAAATCGAAGCCGCCCGGCAGGATTACGGCGCGGCCGTTCAATCCGTCGAATCGGCGATTCGTCTGTCTCCGGCAGAACCCGTTTATCATTTTTCCCTTGCCGAATATTTGTTGAAAGAAGGGAATTCAAAAAAAGCGGTGGAACATGCCCGCAAGGCCGTTGAATCTGAGCCGAATGAACCGGAATACCGGATCCGTTTGGGACAGGCCCATCTGGCGGAAAGAGAAAGGCACTCAAAGGAAAAGGGACAGGAAAAGAAGGCGGCGAAGTCGGTGGATGCCGCCGTCCGGACCTTGAGAGACGCCATCGAGCTGAATGGCGACAACGCGAAAGCCCATTATTTTCTTTCCATCGCCCTGTACTACCGAGGCGAATACCAAAAAGCCGGGGAGAGTGCCCAAAGAGCCATGGAACTGAAACCAAAAACAGCCGCTTACCACTATCAATTCGGTGTGGTGTTGCAACGGCTCGGCCGGAAACAGGAAGCGGCGGACCATTACAGAAAGGCGTTGGATCTCGATCCCGGCAATATGCGTTATCAGAAAGCGGTGGAACAGATTCGTTGAAACCCCAAATCACCCGCTGAATCCGCGGGTGATTTGGGGTTTTCAAAACGTGAACCGGTGTTCGTTGTAACTCTCCCTGTCGGTTCCGGGGTGGTTTTCATCCTTCGAGTCATGAAGGCCGCCCCTCCGTTCAATTTCTTTGATCACCTGATGGTGGAGGCTGATACCCTGGGCATTCATCAGCGGGGATAACTGGGACATGGCGAAGTGATGATAGGAAAGCTCCTCCATCTCCCACTCCGACACCGGCACACCGGTCAATTCGTCCAGCGTTCTTCCCATGTACATACGGATCACCTCACCCACAGTATGGTTGATCCCCGGGTTTTCATACATCGGGCTTCTTGAGGGCAACCTACGGAGGGTGATCAGGATGTTGGTTCGTTTCGGCTTCGTCGCCATGAGTCTCCACGTGAAAAACGCCTCTCCTTCCAAAACGATGACGAAGAAAACCTTCGAACAGATTGCGGACCGGAAAGCGGCCCTCCAAAAAATTGTGCGGATCGCGAGGGAAAACCTGCATAATACCCAGCGGATCCTCTATCATTGCATAGCCCATGATATCCACTTCTACCGTTTTTCCTCCAGACTGATTCCATTGGCGGGTTTGGAGTCGGTGCGAAAGATCGATTTCGTCAAAGTCCTGGCGAAGGATTTTCAGCCCCTGGGACAATTCGTCCGGGAAAACGGAATTCGAAGCGGGTTTCATCCCGATCATTTCACCGTGCTCAACACCCCCCGAAAGCAGGTGCTCCAGACCTCGGTGGCCGATCTCAGACGTCATGTCAACATGTTGAAGGCGATGGGGTTGGATTCCGCTTACAAATGCAATATCCATGTGGGCGGGGTTTACGGAGACAAAAAAGCCTCCGGGGAGACCTTTAAGAAAAATTTTGCCCGTCTGAAACCGGAGCTTCAGCAATATCTCTGTCTGGAAAACGACGATAAAGCCTTTACGGCGGGGGAGACTCTGGGAATTGCCAAAAGCTGCGGCGTGCCCATGGTGTTGGATATTCATCATCATCGTTGCAATCATGACGGGGAAAGCCTGGAGGAGCTGTGGCCTGAAATCGTCAACACATGGGAGAAGGAAACCTTTCCACCCAAAATTCATGTATCGACTCCCAAAAGTGAAGAAGACTTCCGGAGTCACGCTGACTACGTGGATCCGGACGATCTCCTCCCGTTTATGAAAATGGCCCGGAAGCACTGTGACCGGTTGGATATTATGATCGAGGCAAAAAAGAAAGATGACGCCCTGTTTGAACTGATGAAAGAACTGGACGGGATCCCCGGGGTGGAAAAAGTCAACCAGGCTGCTGTCCGGGTATGACGCTGCACGCAACCCATACCGTTTAAAACCCGTTTGTGGAGGAAAAAATGGTGACAACGAAAGTCAAGAGAGGGGTTGCCCCACCATATAAATATAGGAAGAACAGTTGAATCCAGTACCTTGATGCTGAAAGACACCATTCTCTCTCAGAAGCGTTGTATATATTGTCAGGCTCAGAAGAAGGGAAGCGTTTACCCGAAACAGCGCCTTTGCTGTCCTGCCCGGCGGAGAATCAGCCGGCAAGGGCGTTCAGGGGCAAAAGCTTCTCTGTGTTGCATCCGCAGGCGTTTTGCCCTGCCCGAAGCAGGATGATTCGGAGCGGACCGTGCCTGCATCCCTTAAGGAAGCATAGCGACCCCCGGCGAGACTTGTGCTCTGTGAGTACATAGCGAGACCGGGAGTGAGCGACCCCGGCGAGACTTGTACTCTGTGAGTACATAGCGAGACCGGTAGTGAGCGACCCCCGGCGAGACTTGTGCTCTGTGAGTGCATAGCGAGACCGGGAGTGAGCGACCCCGGCGAGACTTGTACTCTGTGAGTACAACCGGAGCGTCTTCGGGTGAATGCCGCCGCTCCCTTTTTCACAATGTTTTCAGGGAGACCGGGAGCAAAGCACCCACACGGACGGGTACTCTTTTTTGAGTATTCCTTTGGGGTCACATACCCGATTCATGGATGGGAAGAGTCCGAAAGGCGGCAATAAAAAGGGGGGGCAGGATGAAAGGCTACAGGATCTGGGCCCCGTGGTGGATGCGGGCAACGGCGGCGGTAAATCTGGCGGCGGTGATTTTGACGCTGATGTTCTTGACGGGGAAGGGGACGGGTTCCCTGGGCGAACGGATGATGTATATCCACGCGAACAAGACAGTCGTGTTTTGGTCCTGGGGGAGCAATCTGCTGGCGGTGCTGGCGTTGACGGGAGTGTTTGCGGTTCTGACTCGCGTCTTGGATTCCGGTTACCGGCCGGTTCTTCAGATGGCTCTGTTGATCTGGATCATCGGCGCGATGGCGTGGATGTTGCACGACATCATCCAGATGACCTTCATGCCGGCGCTCTCCCAAATGTTTCTGGAGGTGCCTACTGAGCGTATGGCGGGTTACATCATCCAATGGGAGGCGTTGTTGGGAAAGTTGTTGGGGGTGTTCAGCTGCTCCTGCTTTGCGGTCAGTGGTTACATATATACGGCGGTCATGTACCGGACAGATCACTTTTCCAATCGCGTCGCCCTTTATTCCCTGGCGGTGTGGAGTTTTGTACTGCTTTCCTCCCTCGCTTTCCGTTGGTCTGAAAACCTGTTGCCTTGGTTGACCGCATGTTCCCTTCTGCTGACGGTCCCCTGGTCCTGGTTTTTAGCGAAGGAGATCATCCGCAACCGGAAGGAATCCCCTGTGGCAACCGAAAAGGGATAATTTCCCTGAGTGCCGGGATCAGTTTGAAGAAAAAAGCAAAAAACGGGCGAACGAAGATTGTACAGGTCGGAGTAAGCGTTTTCTTTACACAATGATCACAATTGCACAGGCTTCATCTGATCTAGTACACTAATGGCACCATCATCACAGGAGGATTTGCCTTATGATGCTGCGTTCTTTCCAGCTCTCCGACATTCATGCGGTCACTTCCATCTGGCAGCTGACGGCTTCCATGGAAAAGGAACAGGAGACGCTGAAGGTCTTGTCCAAGCAGTTGGCCTATGACCGGGACCTGGTCTTGGTGGCGGAAATCGATGATCGGGTTGTCGGTGCGATTGTGGGAACGATGGAGAAAGATACGGGTTATTTTTACTGTTTGGCGGTTCATCCCGAATATCAGGGGCGCGGGGTGGGGCGCAGTCTTGCTGAAATGCTGGAAGACCGTTTTCGTAGCAAAGGGGTTCGTCAGATTCAGGTGATGGTGGACGAAGGAACGGAGAAACTCTACCCTTTTTATCAGCATCTGGGATACCAGGGGATCCGGTCTTCACAGTCGGAGAAGAACGGACTGCATCATTTTCGGGTATCGGGATCGGTTTGACTTCCATGGGTATCATGCATTTGTATCTTTTTGATCTTATTTTGGAGTCAATTGACAAAACCTTTTGTATATGCAGTCGACTTCCGTACTTCCAAACGGGTACGGATTTTTTTGTTGTTCATTCATAGGGAAAAAGATTCTAAAAATATACATTTTAAAGAAGGGGATTATCCTGTGGATGTCCAAATGTAACGGCAGGAGGTGGTGGCATGGCTAAAGAACAGGGAGCATGGTTTGAACAACCCGGTCGCTTTCTCGATCCCGGTTTGGTCCGGGAACTGAAGCGGCTGAGGGAGATCGGAGCGGATGAGGAGAATGAAGCGGTTCCGGTCATCGTCAGCTTCCACCGCGAAGCGGAAGACTCCAAGCGGGAGGAAGTGCTCAACCTCTGCCGGGACGGGTCGTGCAACACGGTGGATGGGGAATTGAAGCTGTTGGGCGGTTTCCACGGGAAGGTCCGGCCCGGCACCCTCCGGGAACTGTCCGAAAGGGAAGAAGTCCGTCGCATTTACTACGACCGGGAAGTCCGGGCTTTTCTTGACGTGGCACGGAAATCGAGCGGTGTGGCGGATGTGCAGGCCCAAGAGGGTCTGACGGGCAAGAACGTGACCATTGCGGTCATCGATACGGGCGTTTATCCTCATGATGACCTGATGAAACCCGATTCCCGGATCATCGCTTTCGCGGATCTGGTAAACGGAAGAGAAGAACCGTACGACGATCAGGGCCACGGCACCCATTGCGCGGGGGATGCTGCAGGGAACGGCTACCGGTCGGAAGGGTTATACGCAGGACCGGCCGCCGAAGCCAACATCGTCGGTGTCAAAGTGTTGGATGCGAACGGAAGCGGTCAACTGTCCACCGTAATCAAAGGGGTGGAGTGGTGTGTGGAGAATCGGGAGAAATACGGGATCCGAATCCTTTCCCTTTCCCTCGGGGCTCCCGCCTATGAGTCCTACAGGGACGACCCCCTGGCTCAGGCGGCGGAAGTGGCCTGGCATCACGGCATCGTGGTCTGTGCCGCTGCCGGCAACGAAGGTCCCTATCCGGGAACCATCAGTACGCCCGGGTTTGACCCTGTGATCATCACGGTTGGAGCCGCCGATGACCGCAATACCGTGGATCGGGCAGACGATGTAAAAGCCCCTTATTCCAGCCGTGGCCCGACCATTGACCTGTTGGTGAAGCCGGATGTCTATGCCCCCGGCACCCATATCATTTCCCTGTCGGTTCCCGGTTCGCCCATTGAAGAGCAACTTCCTGAAAACATGGTGAATGAACATTACATCAGCCTGTCGGGAACGTCCATGGCGACCCCTTTCTGCGCCGGCGTGGCAGCACTCCTGTTGGAAGCCAACCCGCGGCTCAGCCCCAATGACGTCAAAGCCATCCTGATGCATACCGCCCAGGAGATGGAAGGAGATCAGGCAGGTTATCTGGACGTTCGTCCAGCGGTCTCACTGGCGAAAGAATACCGCAACGTCCAAGAGGCTACCTTGGGAATGAAAAGCTGAAAATGAAAAACCACCCATGAGGGGTGGTTTTTTTAACGGGCGGCGGGGGAGGCGAAGGTGCTTCCCAGTTCTTTGGAGCGTTGTCGTGCCCGCTGTACCGCCAGGATCAGAGATTCCTGAAAGTGGTGCTGTGCCAGCGTTTCCAGGCCGGCCATGGTCGTCCCTCCGGGAGAGGTGACTTTGCGTCGAAGTTCCGCAGGCTCCTCACCGGTTTCCGCCAGCATCCGTGCGGCCCCCATCAATGTCTGCAGCGTGAGCCTCCGGGCGACGGGAGGGGTGAGCCCGGCGGAGATGCCCGCCTGTTCCAGGGCTTCCACCAAATAATAAATGTAAGCGGGCCCGCTCCCGGACAGTCCGGTAACCGCATCCATATCCTTCTCCTCAACCACCACCGTGGTTCCGATGGAGGAAAAGATACGGATGGCTTCCTGCAGGTCCGAATCATCCGCATCTTGCCCTCTGCACAGGGCCGTGGCCGACGCCCCCACCATGCTGGAAGTGTTGGGCATCGCCCGGATCACTGCCGTACGGGCGGGGATCCGCTCTTCGATGAAACGGGTGGAAATCCCGGCGGCGACAGAAATGACGCATTGTCCGGAAGAAAAGCAGGATCCCCACTGCTGAAGGGCTGATCCCATATCGTTCGGTTTCATCGCAAGAATGACCGTGTCCGCGTTATGAATGGCTTCTCTCTTGTTCCTTGGAGAAAGGACACGGTATTTTTCCTCCAGTCTCCGAATCCGCTCCGTGTTTTTAAGGTTGATGACATGAATACGGTCCGCTGTGGTTTGGGTGTTGGATAAAAGGCCGGACAGAATCGCTTCCGCCATGGAACCCGCTCCGAGAAAGAGAATTTGCTTTTGATCTTCCATTTCTTACTCCTCCTTCGCCCTCTTTTTCCAAACACAAAACCCCTCTTCGCCTCAAGGACGAAAGAGGGGTTTTCTTCCGCGGTACCACCTTAGTTGACACAGATGTGTCCAGCTTTGCGGGAGGCTGGATCAGCCTCCTCCTTCGATAACGGGGATGTTCCGTTCCGGCTCTTCGCCGTCCGCATCCGGGGTGGGTTGGGGCGGGCGTTGCCGGCGATCCCTTTCAGCCTGCGGGGTTCGCTCTCTGAACGGACGCCCGGCCTTACTGGCCCCTTCATTGCGTTTGTTACGTTCATGCTTAATTGTGGTTTTTATTATTATGCATACCGCCGGAAACCATGTCAAGTCAGGACTGTTAAAATCGAGGAATCGTGCCCGAAAGGAGTCCTTTGATGACACCTTTTCGCCTTTGGAACCGGGTTTTGAACCTCGAAGCTTTGGGTGGTAAATAAGCGACGGAACCAGGTGGGAGAAAGAGCGCTTCGTATCAATTCTGATTTTTTGTTTATAAATCCTTCTTTTTGGCAATACAGGAAAATGGGTAGAGAGAAAGGATTCGATCCGAATGGTTCAACCGAAAGACCACATCCGGATTATCAGCCGAAAACACGACGGCAGCTTTCACCGCTCCTGGGAACGATCCGTTGTCCTGACTGTCGGATCATCCCTCCGGGTGGCCAACCGGGATGTGAAGGTGACGGAATCCGACGGGAGAACGTGGATTTCCGAAGGGTTGGCCGTTTGCCAGTTTCATAGAAACAAGTGGTTTAATACGATATTATTGTTTTCCCCCGAGGGATCCCACCGATTTTACTGCAACCTGGCTTCCCCCTTTGAGATGGAGGATGGAAACTTGGTTTACATCGATTATGACCTGGATCTTCTGGTGGAACCCGGAGGGAACTTCCGCTGGCTCGATTGGGACGAGTTCTTGAAAAACCGGCGTTTATACGGCTATCCGTCCGATGTGGTGAAAAAAGTGCTGGATGCGGCTTCCGAGTTGGAATATCGTGCGGAAAACGGGAAAGAACCGTTCACCCCCGGGTTTGTGGAAAACAGTTATTATCTCTATCTTTCGTATGCAAACCAAGTTAATGGGGTGAAGTGATGTAAAGATGAAAAGTCGTAAACCCCGTTTTGTATCGTGGGTTCGAACCTTGCTCCTGGCTGTTTCCGCCGCTCTGGTCATCAACCAATTCGGGATGGCGTTTTCCATAGTGAACGGGACTTCCATGGAGCCGACCCTGCAGGACGGAGATCGTCTGTTAATCAACAAGTTCCATTTTATGTTTGAAAAGCCCCAGCGGGGGGACGTGATCACTTTCGAAGATCCTTCACACAGCGGGAAATACCTGGTCAAGCGTGTGGTCGGCATTCCCGGAGACCGCATCGAAATCAAGGGAGGTGAACTTTACCGGAACGGTAAAAGGGTCCGTGAACCTTATATCGACAGCGAAATCGAAGACGGGAAATTCGGTCCGATGATTGTGAAAAAGGGGAATGTGTTTGTCATGGGGGATAACCGTCACCGCTATGCCAGCAGGGATTCGAGGTATCCCAGCGTAGGTCAGGTGCCCGACGATCTGATCGAAGGGAAGGTGGAGTTCATCCTCTGGAGACCGTCCCTGGCTGCTTTTCTCTGACGGAAAGAGGAAGCGATTTCAAATAATACGCAAAAAGTCAAAAACTGTTCACAAATACCGGATGCGCGCGGGAAAAGGTCGTTGCATAATGGGAAAAGTGTGGGGTTTGCCCACCGCTTCACATAATTGACAATGATCTAAGCATCGGATCATACAAAGCGTGTCGAGTGCAGAAATATTTTACACGATCCCGGTGCAATTTGTGAATAGAAAAACAAACCTTTGAATTTGAATTGATTTTAGGGGGGAACAGTATCATGGATCTGTTGAACAAAACCCGACGGATCTCCAAGATCCTGCAAAAAAATGTGGGTCACCATCTGGTGGATTTTGACCAGGTGGCCGAAGCGTTGTGTGACGTGATCGGTGCCAACATTTATGTGGTGAGCCCCGAAGGGGACATCCTCGGACTGGCCATCAACCATGAAATCGAAAACGAACGCATGCAGAAGTATCTCAAAGAGCGGCAATTTCCCGAAGAGTATGCGACCATGCTGATGGATGTGGAAAAAACCTCTTCCAACATCAGTGTCGATGATCCACTGACGGCTTATCCGGTGGAAATGAAAGACATGTTCAAACACGGGTATACCACGCTGGTACCGATCGTGGGCGGTGGGGATCATCTCGGCACCCTCGTTCTGTCCCGGATCAACGAAAAGTTTGTGGATGATGACCTGGTCCTCGCCGAGTACGGCGCGACCGTTGTCGGTATGGAAATTCTCCGGGAACGGGCCGGCAAAATTGAAGAGGAAGCGCGCAGCCGGGCCGTGGTTCAACTGGCCATCAACTCGCTTTCCTTCAGTGAACTGGAGGCCGCGGAACACATCTTCAATGAGCTGGACGGGAACGAAGGCCTGTTGGTCGCCAGCAAAATCGCCGACCGTGTGGGCATTACCCGATCGGTGATCGTGAACGCTCTCCGCAAACTGGAAAGCGCGGGTGTGGTGGAATCCCGCTCTCTCGGGATGAAAGGCACCTATATCAAAATCCTGAACAACAAGCTGCTTCCCGCTCTGGAAAAAGCCCGGAGCTGAAACAGCAGCCTCAAGAAAAGCCGCCAACAGGCGGTTTTTTTTCTTTTCAGGGAATGAAAAAACGGTTTGCATCGGGAATAACATGAATGATGAGCGGTGTTGGATGACGGGATACCGGATGGTGTATCGATTGACTTTGATGGAAGATGGAGGGATATTCGTGTTTTATCGGAAACGGGTTTACCAAATCAGTCCCGAGCAGAAGGAAGCGTTCCGCCGTTACTTTCACCGGGTCCTTTATCCCAACGAAGCCAAGTACGGTGCCAGACTTGTGGGACAGTGGATCAATGGAAGCGGCACAGAGATGACGGTGATTTGGCAATATCTGAACAGAGCCCATTATGAAGGGGTTCAAAAGCACCTCCAAGCAGATCCCCGAGCGATTCATAACGGGAAAGGAAGTCGCAGGCCGTACAAGGAGCTTGACGAAGAGGTGATCAGGGGATAGATATCGAAAAATTGGAGAAATATTTCCGAAGACGGATTTACATAAAAACTTAAGCGACTTCGAAACCGTTATTCGGAGTAAAAGGGATGAACAACATCGTACATTCTTGTTACATCCTTCTTTTTACTCCGAACGCGTATCCTGCCTCTGATATAATTGAGAAGAACGTGATTGAGATTTCATAAGTCTGGAGTTGAAATCGGTTGGGGAGTATTCGTAGATATCTACGGTTTATCCGCCCTTACCGGAAGCAGATTGCCGCCACCATGGGAGTGGGCGTCCTCAAATTCGGCATTCCGTTGCTGTTGCCTCTGATCCTCAAATACGCGGTTGATGATATCCTGCTGGCGGATTTGCCCGCACGGGAAAAGGTGACGGACCTGACCTGGGTGGTAGCCGGTGCGTTATTTATCTTTACGGTGTTACGTCTGCCGATTGAATATTACCGACAGTATTTTGCTCAATGGACAGCCAGTCGCGTGTTGTTCGATGTGCGGGATCGTCTGATGGACCACCTGCAGAAACTGTCACTTCGTTTTTACAATAACCAACGGGTGGGACAAGTGATATCCCGCGTCATCCACGACGTGGAACAGACCAAGGAATTCGTCGTCACCGGAATGATGAACATCTGGCTGGATCTTACCACGTTGTCGATCGCCGTCGGGATCATGCTGTGGATGGATCCTTGGATGACTTTGGTTTCCCTTTCGGTGTTCCCCCTCTATGGGCTGGCTGTCAAATATTTTTATCAGGGTTTGAGGAGGTTGACCCGAGAACGCTCTCAGGCACTGGCTGAGATGCAGGGTCACCTCCATGAACGCATTCAGGGCATTTCCGTGATCCGAGCCTTCAATTTGGAAGAGCATGAACAGGGACAATTTGAACAGAGGAACCGGCATTTTTTGGGGAAGGCGCTGGCACATGCCCGTTGGAATGCCCGGACTTTCGCCGCGGTTAACACGATTACGGACATTGCGCCGATCCTGGTGATTGCCTTCGCCGGGTTCCAGGTGATCCAGGGGGATCTTTCCATCGGTGAGATGACTGCCTTTTACGGTTATCTGCAGCTGATCTATTCCCCGATCCGCCGGCTGGTGAATGCGTCCACCACCCTGACCCAGGCCCTCGCTTCGATGGACCGGGTGTTTGAATTGATGGATGAGTCCTACGATATTGTGGACCGGCCCGGGGCCCGTCCTCTCGAACGTGCACGGGGGGAGATTGCCTTCCGGGACGTGCATTTTGCTTACCAGGAAGGCGGAGAGGAAGTGCTGAAAGGCATCGACCTGGAGATTTCACCGGGACAGACGGTGGCGCTGGTCGGGATGAGCGGAGGGGGGAAATCCTCCCTGGTCTCCTTGGTTCCCCGTTTTTACGATGTGAAGAAGGGCCGTGTGGAGGTGGACGGGGTCGACGTCCGGGATTGGAAGGTGAAAAGCCTTCGGGCCCAAATCGGGATGGTGTTGCAGGATCATATTTTGTTCAGTGGAAGCGTGCAAGAGAACATACGGATGGGAAACCCCCGGGCTTCCATGGATGAAGTGATTGCCGCCGCCAAAGCGGCCAACGCCCATGAATTCATCATGGAGCTTCCTCATGGGTATGACACGGAAATCGGGGAACGGGGAGTGAAGCTCTCCGGTGGGCAAAAACAGCGGGTCGCGATTGCCCGGGTGTTTTTGAAGGATCCGGCGATCCTGATCTTGGACGAAGCCACTTCCGCCCTGGATCTCAAATCGGAACGGTTGATTCAGGAATCGCTCAAACGGTTGACCGTTCAGCGCACCACACTGATGGTCGCTCATCGCTTATCGACGATCACCCATGCGGACCGGATCTGTCTGATCGAAGAAGGGCGGATTGTCGAAAGCGGGACCCATGAGGAGTTGATGGCGCTCGAAGGGAAGTACGCCCGGCTGTTTAACGTACAACATTTGGACAGGTCCGATGCGCCGGCGATCCGTACCGGTGCACCGTGAACCGATCGGGAGGAGATCTTTGTTGAGTAAGATCATCCCCATTAAATATGAATGGGATGTGGTCAAAATCCGCAGCAAGGTTCGGGAAGTGACCAAAGACCTGGGGTTCGACGAACTGGAACAGAGCCGGATCGTCCAGTCGGTATCCGAACTGGCCCGGAATGTGGTGCATCATGCGGAAGAAGGGGTGGTCCTCGTGGAGGAGGTCCACGAAGGGGATCAGAAAGGGATCCGGATTGTGGTTCAGGACTTCGGACCGGGGATTGAGGATCTGGACCAGGTGATCAAACGGTCGGAGTCGCCGGCGTCGACGGAAGGCTACGGGTTGCGTCAGGTCCGGGAACTGATGGACGATTTCACCATCCGGGCGGTGGAGGGGAAAGGGACTTGTGTGGAAGTCCGCAAGTGGCTCGATGTCTCCACGGTGGAATCGGAGGAGTAGCGTAAAGGTGATCCGGCGGACCGGATCTTCTTTTTATGTATTCCGAAAGCGCTCCCACCACTAATGTATCCATATTTTGAACCTTTTTCGGATTGCTTGACGTTGTTATTTGGGCTCATCTACAATGTTAATGAACTATGCTGCCATTCATTGTATGCGTTGTCCCGTTGCTAGACTTCCATATTTTTTTCTCGGGTAATGAAAGAAGGAAACAGGGAAGATCTCCGGTGCCCAAAGGGCTGGCGCCCTGAATCGCCGGGGAAACAACGCTGGATCCCCTTTGAGGAGCACATGGGTTGCGACGGGGGATTTCCAGCGCAGTTTTTTGTCCATCGCAACAAACCTGCCGGGTTTGAGAATGGCGTTCTTCCCTCCGGCAACGAGGCCGCGAATCCTGTGAAGTTGCCTGCGGAGCGGGGCAGTATACAAACTCGGTGGGCCCGGTCCATAGAAAGGAGGGGTACCGTGAAACGACCGATTACTCAAGAATCCTCGGGCAGGCTCCTTACCGGCGGATCTCCTTCGGAAATGGCGGAAAGAGCCACTTGGAGAGATTTTTGGACCCTGACCAAACCCGGGATCAACGCGTCCAACCTGATGGCGGCATTCACCGGGTTCTGGTTGGCCGGTTATGACAGCTTTAACATGGCTCTCCTGCTGGCGACCTTATTGGGAACCGCCTTGGTGATCGCCGGTGGATGCACAGTCAACAACTTCATCGACCGCGATATCGATCCCCTCATGGCACGAACGCAAAACCGTCCCGTCGCTGCCGGACGGATTCGGCCGCCGACCGCCCTGTGGATGGGAATCCTCCTGGGCCTGGCAGGCGTCACTGTGTTGCTGGCCCTTGTGAATCCTCTTTCGGCGCTTTTGGCGGCGATCGGCTTTTTCGTCTATGTATTTGTTTATACTGCATGGACGAAACGGACGACGGTCTGGAACACGGTGGTGGGAAGTGTTTCCGGAGCCGTCCCTCCGATGATCGGCTGGGTTGCGGTGGAAGGGACTTTGGATCTTCCCGCGTGGATGTTGTTCCTGTTTATGTTTGTCTGGCAGCCTCCCCACTTCTTCGCTCTCGCGATGATGAAAGTGGAAGATTACCGGGCGGCCGGTGTTCCCATGCTTCCGGTCGTGAAAGGGTTCGCCGAAACCAGGCGTCAAATGCTGTTCTTCGTCGCCCTGATGTTGCCTGTTTCGATCTTTCTCTTCGGGACGGGTGTGGTCAGCTGGCTTTATCTGACGATGGCCCTGGTTCTGGGCGGCGCCTGGATTTACCTTGCCGTGGCGGGTTGGTCTTCTGAAGACGATGAAGGATGGGCACGAAAGATGTTCCTCTATTCACTTCTCTATCTTACCCTGATGCAGGTGGCCATGTTTATTGATCCGGTGCTTTTCGGTTGATGTCGCCCATACGGGTGTCCCACCTACGCATTCAACGGTCGCCTGGCTCCAATTCCCAAATGTCCGGCGACGTTGTTTGATATAAAATAGGGTTCGGTCTGATCGATTTGAAGAGAGAAAGCGGGGTTAAACGGGTATGAGTCGAGGGAAACATTCAGCGCGTCTTTTATCCATTTTCGCTATATTGACCCTTTTGATGACCGGATGCGAAGAACCGGCCAAAACGGTGTTCGACCCCAAGGGGAGCGCCGGTGAAAGCCAGCTTGACCTGATCATGTTGAGCATTTACATCATGATCTTCGTGTTCGTCGTCGTTATGGCCATCTTTTTCTATGTCCTGATCCGTTACCGTCAGAAACCGGGGGATAACAGCATTCCCAAGCAGATTGAAGGAAGCATGAAGCTGGAATTGCTCTGGATCGTGATCCCGATCATTCTGCTTGCGATCCTGGCGGTACCCACGTTGTCCACCACTTTCTCCCTGGCGGAGGAAGCCCCCGACAACGGGGACGCCCTCCGGGTGAAGGTGACGGCACACCAATATTGGTGGGAGTTCGAGTATCCGGACTTAGGGATCAAAACCGCCCAGGAACTGCATATTCCCACGAACGAAAAGGTGTACCTGGAACTGACTTCGGATGATGTGATTCACTCCTTCTGGGTGCCGGAGCTCGCAGGTAAACAGGACCTGAATCCGGGAAAAACCAACACGATGTGGCTGGACGCGAAGGAACCCGGTACTTACGCAGGGCGCTGCGCGGAGCTTTGCGGTGCGAGCCACGCCCTGATGAACTTTGAAGTCGTGGCCGAAGACAGGAGCGACTTCGACCAATGGGTAGCCGAAAGGAAGAACCCTTCCTCTGAACCGCAGACAGCCGAGCAGAAAGCGGGTAAAGAAGTATTCACCCAAAACTGCATGAGCTGTCACGCGATCGATGGCACCAAAATGAAAACCAAGGGAGACAAAGGTCCCAACCTGACGGGATTCGCCAAGCGGAACAAAGTGGCGGGTCTGATGGAAAACAACGATGAGAACCTGGAGAAATGGTTGAAGCACCCCGATCAGATCAAACCCGGGACCTACATGCCGTCTTTCGATTACCTGAACAAAAAAGACATGAACAACCTGAAAGAATATCTGCGGAGCCTGGAGTAATCCGGGCCCTCCCGCCCCTGGCTGCGGGGCGGGTCGGCAGTGACTGGAGGAGGGAAAACCTTTGGCTACGATCGTTACCATCATCGTATTCATCCTGTTCCTCGGCGCCATCCTGACCGGTGGTTACAACAAGGAACTGATGGCGCGGTTCAGGTCCCACTGGCTCTGGGACTGGATCACCACCGTGGACCATAAAAAAATCGGGATCCTCTATGCGTTGGGCGGCGGCTTTTTCTTCATCTTCGGCGGGATCGAAGCCCTGCTCATGCGAATGCAGCTTTTTTATCCCAACAATGATTTCATTGTGGGACGGACGTTTAACGAACTTTTGTCCATGCACGGCACGACGATGATCTTTTTTGTGGCCATGCCCCTGTTGTTCGCCCTGATGAACGTGGCCGTTCCGCTTCAGATCGGTGCGCGGGACGTTGCCTTTCCTTTCCTGAACGCTCTGGGTTTCTGGTTGTTTTTCGCCGGCGGGCTGCTGATGAACCTGAGTTGGTTGTTCGGGAACGCTCCGGACGCGGGCTGGACCAACTATGTACCGATCGCCGCAAACGAATACAGTGCGGGTACGGGGATCGATTATTACGTGCTCGGTCTTCAGATCTCCGGAATCGGGACTCTGATCGGGGGCATCAACTTCCTCGTCACCATCATCAACATGCGGGCTCCGGGGATGTCTTTCCTGCGGATGCCGCTGTTCACCTGGACGTCTTTCGTCGCTTCCGCACTGATCCTGTTCGGTTTTCCGCCGTTGACCGCCGGCCTCTTTCTGATCATGTTTGAACGTCTCTTCGGAGCCAACTTCTTCGATGTGGCCGCAGGCGGAAACCCCATCATCTGGCAGCATCTGTTCTGGATTTTCGGTCACCCGGAAGTGTACATCGTGATTTTGCCCGCCTTCGGCGTGATGTCCGAAGTGATTTCCACCTTCTCCAAGAAGCGTCTGTTCGGTTACACTTCCATGGTGTTCGCCACCATCCTGATCGGATTCCTCGGGTTTATGGTGTGGGCCCACCACATGTTCACGGTGGGCATGGGACCGGTCGCCAACTCGATCTTCGCGATTGCAACCATGGCCATTGCCGTCCCCACGGGGATCAAAGTCTTTAACTGGCTGTTCACCATGTGGGGCGGCAAGATCCGCTTCACCACCGCCATGCTGTATGCCGTCGGGTTCATTCCGACCTTTGTGATGGGGGGAGTGACCGGGGTCATGCTGGCTTCCCCGCCGGCGGACTACCAGTACCACGACAGCTACTTCGTGGTGGCTCACTTCCACTATGTGCTGATCGGAGGGACCGTGTTCGGGGTCCTGGCGGGTCTCTACTACTGGTGGCCCAAGATGTTCGGCTATACCCTCAATGAGAAGATCGGGAAATGGAATTTCTGGCTGTTTTTCATCGGTTTCCATATGACTTTCTTCATTCAGCACTTCATCGGTCTGTTCGGGATGCCGCGCCGGGTGTTCACTTATCAGCCGGAGGACGGCCTCACCCTGATCAACCAAATCAGTACTTATGGCGCCTTCCTGATGGCGGTGGCCTCGATTCTGTTGGTGGTTAACATCGTCTACAGCTACCGTCACCGCGTTCCTGCAGGCAACGATCCCTGGGACGGCCGGACCTTGGAGTGGACGATTTCGTCCCCGGCGCCCTTCTATAACTTTGCCCAACTGCCGCGGGTACGGGCTCTGGACGCCTTCTGGCACGAGAAAATGAACGGCCGAAAAGAGATGGAACCGGCGGAACCGCTGGGTCCGATCCACATGCCGAACGATACTCACCTGCCCTTCGTCATGACCCTCGGATTTTTCGTCTCCGGTCTGGGCTTCGTCTTCCGTTCCAACGAAGTGGGGGTCCTCGGGTTGATCATCGTGATCCTGACAATGTTTGTCCGCTCCTTCGAAAAAGACCACGGCTATCACGTGGAAACGGATGAGATTGAAAAAACGGAGAAAGGGGCGAACGCATAATGAGCACAGCCGAACTGGAGCACGCAAAAACTTCGGCCGGGCTGCCCCCCCATCCCGAGCGGGCCACCATGGAAGGTCGGAACAAAGTTCTCGGATTCTGGCTCTTCCTCGGGGCCGAGACCGTGTTGTTTGCCTGTCTTTTCGGAACCTATCTGGCTCTGAAAGGATCGACCCTGGATGGACCGACCACCCAGGAACTCTACAAGATCCCGATGGTGGCGGCTGCCACGATCATTCTGTTGACCAGCAGTCTGACCAGCGTCCTGGGGGTTCTGGGACTGCATCAGAACAACTACAAGAAGCTGATGTTCTGGTTCGGAGTCACCGTTCTGTTGGGTGCCGCTTTCCTCGGGCTTGAAATCTATGAGTTCGTGGAGTATGTGCATGAAGGACATACTTTCACCAGCAGCGCCTTCGGCTCCGCCTTCTACACGCTGGTCGGGACCCACGGGGCCCACGTGCTCTTCGGAATCACCTGGATTACCGCTCTGATGATCCAGGCCCGCCGTCGGGGAATCAACCTGGACACCGCGCCGAAATTCTTCGTGGCCAGTCTCTACTGGCACTTTGTGGACGTCGTGTGGGTCTTCATCTTTACTGTCGTCTACCTGATGGGGAAGGTGGGTTAAAGATGGAAGCCAAGGTTCAACAAAACCAAACTCAGATAAAAAAACAGTCTTCCGAAAGCAGCCTGAAGCACCTGATCTCATTTGGGTGGATGATCCTTTTGACAGCGGTCGCCTTTGCCGCCGTAGCCCTGAACATCGTGCCGCAGAATCTGGTCATCCCCTTGATTCTGGCTCTTGCGGTGGTTCAGGTGTTCCTGCAACTCTTCACCTTCATGCACCTGGACTTCAAGAAACACCGGCTGACCGTCATGTTCATGTTCACCGGGATCGGGATCGGCGTGATCTGCGCCGTTGCCCTCTGGATTCTCGTTTAACCCAAAAACGGATGAATTCCCCCCTCGCCGCGGTGCGAGGGGGGATCCGTATACGGCGGTTTTTCCCGCAATCCCGGCTGGGAAGGAGGAGTCGGTATGCATCATCACCATGCTTCCCACGATCCCTTTGATGTTTGGAACCTGGTTCATCCCCCCTTCTTGCTGTTTGTCCTGGCGATCGGTGCATTGTATTTCATCCTGACGGGACCGATGCGTCGGGAGGATCTGAAGGCACCGACGACCAAGCAAAAGTTTCTGTTCCTGTTGGGTCTGATCCTGTATTACGTGGCCGGTGGCCCGGTCCATTCTTTCGGTCAACTGCTGTTCAGCGCCCACATGACGGAAATGTCCCTGCAATATTTGCTGGTTCCACCCCTGGTACTGGCGGGGCTGCCTTCCTGGGTGTTCCGTCCGCTGTTCGGGGGAACACTCCGGCGGAAGGTCTTTTCCTTCCTGACACACCCTTTGATCACCCTTTTTTCCTTTAACGGGTTGATCTCGCTCTATCATATTCCGATGGTATTTGACACCATTATGGCAAGTGCGTGGTGGATGGGGGTGTCCCACCTGGTACTGACGGTGGTGGCCTTTATGATGTGGTGGCCGATCGTCTGTCCGTTGCCGGAACGGGATCGTCTCAGTCCGTTGAAAAAAATGGCGTATATCTTTGCGGACGGTGTGCTTCTCACCCCCGCCTGTGCGATCATCGCATTCTCCGATACCCTGATGTACGAAATGTACCGGGATGCGCCTCAGGTGTTTGCATTCCTGGGGCCCCTGGATGATCAGTCCCTGGGCGGAGTCGTCATGAAGATCATTCAGGAGATCGCTTATGGAAGTGTTTTGGGCTTCACTTTCTTCCAATGGGTGCGAAAGCAGCGGGAAGCAGACAAAGCGGAACAGGAGGAAACGGCAAAGGGGCGGAACTCTTCCTCTCCGGCCTGTGGGAATTGACTGAAGGAACAAGGCGTGTGCATCTGCGCACGCTTTTTTTATTGGATTCATTTCCCGGGCAATCGATCTGGAACCGGACGACTTTCCGGCGCATAAGATGCCGTATCGTTCCGAACCCGACCAAAATACTCGGAAAGGTCGTGTTTGGCCCCGGGTCCACTTCCGGCCTGGGAAACCGGCAGAATTGCGCTTTGGGGAGGAAAGGGTTCATGCAAAGGCTGATCGTCCTCGCTTTTATCGGATTTGTTGCCCAACTGATCGACGGTTCTCTCGGAATGGCCTACGGGGTCACCTCCACTTCGCTGCTCTTGATGTACGGGATCGCTCCGGCAGTCGCCTCGGCATCCGTCCACATGGCTGAAGTGGTGACCACGGCGGCGGCCGGCGTTTCCCACTGGAAGTTAGGAAACATCGACAAAACCGTGGTCCGGCGTCTGATGATCCCCGGCTCCATCGGAGCTTTCATCGGGGCCTGCTTTCTCAGCAGCCTGCCGGGGGACACGGTCAAACCCTTTATCGCCGTATTCTTGTTTTTG
Source organism: Melghirimyces profundicolus (assembly GCF_003054245.1). Taxonomy (GTDB): domain Bacteria; phylum Bacillota; class Bacilli; order Thermoactinomycetales; family DSM-45169; genus Melghirimyces; species Melghirimyces profundicolus. Next base: position 30,524 of record NZ_QBKR01000008.1, on the reverse strand, counting down.
CTCGGATTTTACGTGATTTACCGTTTTTTGTTCATGAAGTCTTCCAAGCAAAACAAACGATCCGGTAAGCCCGGGCGTTGGACCGTTCCATTGGGATTGTTCGCCGGATTCTTTGATTCCACCGGCGGGGGCGGGTGGGGGCCGCTGACCACCCCGGTTCTCATGTCCCACAAAGGAATGGAACCGAGAAAAGTGATCGGGTCCGTCGATACCAGCGAATTTGCCATAGCCGTATCCGCCTCCGCCGGTTTTTTATTATCCCTCGGCCTCGGGGAAGTGGATTGGATCTGGGTGGGGATGCTGATGGCAGGGGGAGTCGTGGCTGCCCCGATTGCGGCGTGGTTTGTCCGAATGATCCCTTCCTATCTGCTCGGAGTGTTGGTGGGGGGACTCATCATCACCATCAATGCCCGGACGCTGCTCGAATCTTTGTCCGTGCCGAGCTCTTGGCACACCGCAATCTACGGCATTTTGTCTGTTTTTTGGGTCACCTGTTTGGCGTTGGCCGTGTGGAAACGAAAAAAAGAAAGGGAAAAACCACAGGATTCAAGACCTCACCTTTAATTCATTCAAGGGATTGTGAAGAAACATGAAGGTATCCAGTCGAGGGGAATACGCTCTCCGGGCATTGTTGGTATTGGCCCGAAACAGGGGAGAAGAGATGATGCCGCTGTCAGGGATATCGGAACAAATTTTGGTACCCGCTCCCTATCTGGAACAAATTCTTCTGCGGTTGAAACAACACGGATACGTGAAAAGCAAGCGGGGCTCCAACGGGGGGTACACTCTCCGGGTCCGGCCGAAGGATGTGGTGATCGGAGAAGTGGTGCGGCAGTTGGAGGGACCGCTGGCTCCCATGGGGTGTGTCAGTCTGACGGCGTACGAGGCTTGCCCGTTGGAAGAAGGGTGCCTGTTAAAGCCCCTGTGGGCGTTGGTTCGCGACACCGTCGCCCATGTCCTGGACCGGACCACTTTGGAGGATTTGTTGACGGGGAAGTTGCCTGAAAACCGGTGCTGAACGTTTCCGAGTCTGGATAGGCGGGAACGTGGCACCGGTTTTTTCTCGAGATACAGGCCAACGACCTTTCCAAATGAATCCTCTGAAGAAATAAAAACCCATGAAGAAAAACCATCCGATCCAACTTTTTACATAATCCTCACCGGTTTTAGGAACCTTAATGCTTGATGAAACATCTCCCCTGAATGGTGATGTCAGTCAACAGTCAGAAAGGAAGAAATCGCATGGATCAAACTTCCGTTTCCGGTCAGGGAACCCCCTCGGATCGGGCTTCTCTTCAAGAGGGCGTGTCCGTGTCCGTCGTCGGTTGGAAGGATGTTCTTTCCCTGACGAAGCCCGGAATCAATCTTTCCAACGCCTGGGCTTGTCTGACCGGGCTCTGGCTGGCTTCAAACGGAGCATGGGATTGGGGGAATCTGTCTCTGACCCTGGCGGGAATTTTGCTGGTGGTGGGAGGCAGTTGTGCGCTGAACAACAGCATGGACGGAGATATTGACCGTTTCATGGAGCGAACGAAGAACCGCCCGGTCCCCGCTGGAAGAATTCATCGGGAAACCGCCTTTGCCCTGGGAGCCCTCCTGACGGCGGTTGGTGAAGCCCTCCTCTTTCTGGGTGTAAATCCTCTCACGGCGTTTTTGGCGGCTTGTGGAGCTTTTCTGTACGTCGTCATCTATTCCTTGTGGCTGAAGCGGGTTTCCGTTTCCAACACCATTGTCGGCAGTCTCTCCGGAGCCGTGCCGCCCTTGGTCGGCTGGACGGCGGTCCGGGATACGCTGGACTGGCCCGCTTGGGTGCTCTTTGGAATTCTCTTCCTTTGGCAGCCCCCCCATTTTTTTGCCTTGGCCATTTTAAAAAAGGAAGACTACCGGAAGGCTGATATTCCGATGTTGCCTGTGGTGAAAGGAAGCCGTGCCACCTGGATTCAAATGACCGCATTCGTGGCTCTTCTGATACCCGTTTCCTTGCTGCCGGTCTTGTCCGGGACGGTGGGAGGGGGGTATTTGTTGATTGCATCGGTGTTGGGGGGGATCTATTTCTGTCTTTCGGTTCGGGGGATGTTTGCGACCGAGGAAAAAAAGTGGGCCCGGAGGATGTTCCGGTTTTCCCTGGCATATCTGACCGTCATCCTGACGGCATTGGCCGTATTTGCCGACACAGCTCTGCCATGAGGTCCTTCCAGCCTGTCGGGAATATCATCACGAGGTGAAGAAAGGGAGTGAGCCAGGATGAAACGATGTCTGCCCGCAAGTGGGGCCGCGATGGGAATCCTTACCGCCTTCAGCCTGCTGACCGGGTGCGGCAACCATAATATGTCTGCTCTGGATCCCCAGGGTCCCGTCGGAAAGTCAGAGTTAAATCTGATCTATCTGAGCACCGGCATCATGACCTTCGTTGTGGTCGTTGTCACCGTTATTTACATCTATGTCGTGTGGCGATACAGGGAGCGTCCGGGAGATGAAGAGAAAGGGATTCCGGAGCAGGTGGCCGGGAGCAAAAAGCTGGAGGTCCTGTGGACCGTCATTCCGATCATGCTGCTGATCGTTCTCGCGGTGCCCACCATTGCCACCACCTTTAGCCTCAAAGAAAAACCCGATCCCGCCGACTCTCTCCGGATTAACGTTACCGGATACCAATACTGGTGGGGGTTTGAGTATCCCGAACAGAAAGTGACCACCGCCAATGAAGTCCATATCCCGACCGGGAAAAAAGTGGACTTGATCATGACGGCCCATGATGTGATTCACGCTTTCTGGGTGCCCAGCCTGGGAGGGAAACAGGATCTGAGCCCGGGAAAGACCGACCGGTTGGTCCTTCAGGCGGACAAACCCGGAATCTATGAGGGGAAGTGTGCGGAGCTTTGCGGGGCGTCCCACTCATTGATGAATTTCCGGGTGATCGCCCACGAGCCGAAAGACTTTGATCAATGGATTTCTTCCCAACAGAATCCAAAGTCCCGACCGACAGTCGGAAGGGCGGAAGAGGGTCGGCGATGGGTGGAACAAAACTGTATCGGTTGCCATGCGGTGCGCGGAGCCGGCTACCGAGTCCTGGGCCGCACCGGCCCCGAGCTGACCGCCTTCGGAGAGAGGACCCGCATTGCCGGTGTGCTGGACAACAACCGGGACAATCTGAAAGCCTGGCTGAAAAATCCCCAGGACATCAAACCGGGTAACCGGATGCCGGCATTTGACCATCTGAGCGAAAAAGATCTGGACGCCATCGTGAACTATCTGCAAGAGCTCAAATGAGTTCAGGAGCACCATATCCGTAAAGGAGGGAGTTTCTTGGCCACCCTTGTCGTATTGATCGTGTTCATCCTGTTTCTCGCAGCCATCCTGACCGGTGGTTACAACCGCAGATACTTGGATCTTCTTCAGGAAAACTGGCTTTGGAACTGGATTACCACCGTCGACCATAAGCGGATTGGGATCCTGTATCTGATTGCCGGCGGGTTTTTCTTTCTTATGGGAGGGCTGGAGGCGCTTCTGATCCGGATCCAGCTCATGTTCCCCAACAGCAAATTCATTGTCGGGGACGTTTATAATCAGCTGATGACCATGCACGGAACGACGATGATCTTTTTGGTGGCGCTGCCACTCCTGTTCGGTTTGATGAACTTCATCGTTCCCCTGCAGATCGGGGCACGGGACGTGGCCTTTCCCTTTCTCAATTCCCTGGGTTTTTGGCTGTATTTCTCCGGAGGACTCCTTCTCAACCTGAGCTGGCTCTTCGGCGGTGCCCCCGATTCCGGTTGGTTCAATTACCCGACCCTGGCCCTGAACGATTTCAGTCCGGGTCCGGGAGTCAACTACTATGTGCTCGGGTTGCAGATCGCCGGGATCGGGACATTGATCAGCGGGATCAACTTCCTGGTGACCATCATTAACATGCGGGCACCCGGAATGACCTATCTCCGGATGCCGCTGTTCACCTGGACTACCTTTGTCACTTCCGCCCTGATCCTGTTCGCCTTTCCGCCGTTGACAGCGGGGTTATTTATGATGATGTTCGACCGGCTGTTTGAAACCAGCTTCTTCGTCACCGCCGGCGGGGGAAACGTCGTCGTTTGGCAACACATCTTCTGGATTTTCGGACACCCGGAAGTTTATATCCTGGTTCTTCCCGCATTCGGCGTCTTCTCGGATGTGATCAGCACCTTTTCCCGCAAGCGTCTGTTCGGGTACAATTCCATGGTTTTTGCCGTGGTTCTGATCGGTTTCCTGGGTTTCATGGTCTGGGTTCACCATATGTTCACCGTCGGACTGGGGCCGATCGCCAACAGCATCTTCGCCGTCTCCACCATGGCCATCGCCGTTCCCACCGGGATCAAGGTCTTCAACTGGCTGTTCACCATGTGGGGGGGACGGATCCGGTTTACCACGGCCATGCTGTACGCCGCGGGGTTCATCGTCAACTTCGTCATGGGCGGGGTCACGGGGGTGATGTTGGCGGTGGTGCCGGCCGACCACCAGTTTCACGACACCTATTTTGTGGTGGCCCACTTCCATTATGTGATTATCGGGGGAACGATCATGGGGATCCTGGCCGGTGTTTATTATTGGTGGCCCAAGATGTTCGGCATCAAGCTGGATGAAAGATGGGGGAGATGGAATTTCTGGCTCTTTTATTTCGGCTTTCACCTCACGTTTTTTCCGCAGCACTTCCTCGGGCTGTGGGGGATGCCGCGGCGGGTCTTCACTTATGAAGCCGGTTACAATCTGGAGTTGGGCAATCTCTTGAGTTCCCTCGGAGCGATCCTGATGACGGCCGGGCTTCTTTTTCTCCTGTACAATGTCGTTCAGACGTTCCGTCACGGGGAGGCGGCCGGCCCGGATCCCTGGGACGGCCGGACGCTGGAATGGGCGATTTCCTCCCCGCCCCCGGCTTATAACTTCGCCCAAACTCCCCGGGTCCGGGGACTGGATCCCTGGTGGCTGGAGAAACACGAGGGGGACGGCAAACTGAAACCGGCCGAGCCCCTCGGCCCCATCCACATGCCTTCTCCGTCGCACCTGCCCTTTGTGATGTCCCTCGGCTTCTTCATCTCGGGGTTCGGCTTTGTCTTTCACAGTTGGCAGGTGGGGGTTCTGGGGTTGATCGTCGTGGTGGTCACGATGTATGTCCGTTCCTTCCAGGAGGATCCGGGCTACCACATTCAGCCGGATGAGTTGAAAGGAGTGGAACATTGATGAAAATCGAGGAGAATGCTTCGGTGGCAGGTCTCCCCGCCGAGCCGGAACGGGCGACCCTGGAAGGAAAAAACAAAATCCTTGGGTTTTGGTTATTTATCGCCGCGGAGACCACCCTTTTCGCCACGGAGTTTGGCACTTACCTGGCGTTGAAGGGGTCCAGCCTGAACGGGCCGACTCCATATGAACTGTTCCAGATGCCGGTGGTCGCGGCTTCCACGCTGGTGCTCCTGACCAGCAGCCTGACCAGCGTGCTGGCGATTATGGGCATGCACGAAAATGATCTTCAAAAAATGCTGCGCTGGTTTGGGATCACCATCCTGTTGGGGGCGGTGTTCCTGGGGTTGGAGGTATATGAGTTCGTGGAGTATATCCACGAGGGGCACACCATCACCAGCAGCGCCTTCGGCTCCTCTTTTTACCTGCTCTTGGGGACCCACGGGAGCCACGTGCTGTTCGGAGTGCTGTGGATTCTGGGGTTGATGATCCAGGGGAGAAACAAAGGGATTACCGTTCATACGGCCCCCAAGTTTTATGTGGCCAGCCTGTATTGGCACTTTGTCGATGTGGTCTGGATTTTTATTTTCACAGTGGTCTACCTGATGGGGATGATCCCCTGAATCGCGAGGACGGGGAGGGAAGGATATGGAAGCCTTGATCGGGGCGTTTTTCACCCCCGGATTGTGGAATGTGGGGTTCAACTGGGTCGTGGTGAGCATCGGTGGGCTGTATCTGTCAGCCACCGGGAGATGGAGGGGACAATTCCCGGGTTCCACTCCGGTCCCCATTGGCAAAAAAATGCTCTTTCTGACCGGCTTGGCGCTCTTTTACCTTGCGCTGGGCAGTCCCATCCATCCGATCGGCCATGAACTATTCAGCGTGCATATGTTGCAACAGTCGATCCTCTACCTGATCATGCCTCCGCTCTTGATCCGGGGAATCGCCCCCTGGATGTGGAAGAGAATCCTGCAAACGGCACCGGGCAAGAAATGGGCGTCATGGGGAAAAAGGCCGGTGGTGGCCCTGCTGATGTTTAACGGTCTCTTTTCCCTCTATCACGTGCCGCGGGTACTCGATTTTTTAATGGGGAATGAAGGATACCATCTGCTTTCCCATGGCCTGTTGGTCCTCACCGCAACGCTGATGTGGTGGCCGGTGATGACACCCCTGAGTGAGGCGGAGGTACTCTCCCCCCTGAAAAAGATGGTTTATATCGCCGCGGCCGGTTGGCTGTTGACTCCCGCCTGCGCACTGATCATCTTCGCCGATCACCTGCTGTTCGCTTCCTATTCGGGATCGGCGATTTTTTCGGTCCTTTCCCCGGAGAACGATCAGCAACTGGGTGGGGTGACCATGAAAATCCTCCAAGAGATCACTTACGCCGTGGCGCTCGGCCACACCTTCCTGCAATGGGTCCGCCGGGAGGGGGAGAAAGACCGATATGGGATCCCGGACGATGAAGCAGTCACCGAAAAAAAGGGAGAGACCACGGACTGGATCGCCCCGTCTCCGGAAGGGACCGGGGCCTCCCGGAATTGAACGATGTCCGGTGGCGTCTTGTAACGGATATATCCTGCAATGGAACCGTTCCGGTCTGATGGATCCGCTTCAACCGTTGAACCGGCCGGGAACGGATCAAGTTTGCCAGGACCTCATCCACTTCAAAACAGCCGTATAAGGGATCATTCAGGTTCATATTGCTTCCTCCGGAAAGTGAATGGTTTGACAGGGGGGGATGAACGGTGGAATCACCGTTTCAGACCGGACAAGAACCTTGGATGGATGTTTTTCATGAGGGGCCATTCAATCAACCCCCCGGCTGCCCGTTCGGGTATCGTTACCATGACATGAACGGTCATGACCTGCCGGTCTTGGAGATAATCGAAAATAAATTTTCTTCAGAAATGATTTTGGTCGATAATCGACAAAATAACACCAAAACACAGGGATCTGGTTTCGAATAACCAGATAAAAGAGTAAAAAGAGAAAGATCAAACAATCGATTATAAGCCATAATTTTGATATCAAATGAATTTTTCCTTTGTTTTTAAGTCTGAAATTTGTAGGTGGTGTGTTAATGGTACCCCTCTATTATCTATTGAACTCGGTCAGTCACATTCGAGGGGGGCTGACCCGGAACCTCATCCAGCGGGCCAACCTTCTTTATGAAAAAAAGGGACACCCCGTATCGATCGTCACGTTCAACTACAACCCGGACTACGACTTCATCCGCGGAGAACACGCCAGGTCGTTTTCGCTCTCCCCCCGGGTTCGACGGACTCAAAGGAAGTCTGACCGATGGGTTCCGCCTTCAAACCCTCCGGACGGAACATCATTTCCGGGGACTCAAGCACCCGATCTCCCCGCTCCGGCAGATAGATCCGTCAATTCTTGGACCCGTTTTCCACGTACACAGCTCAAGTTTCCCATGAAAAGAGGAACGAATGTTCTTGTACTTCCGGAACGAATCTTCTATAATAAGAGTAGCTGGTACTCTCTGCTGAAATGGTGGTTAATTCGTGGCCTTCGGGCCACCTTTTTTTGTGGCGGGAACAGTGTGGGGATTCGGGGGCGGAAAAATTGCACTTTTCATTCCAATCAAATACGGTATGGTAATAGGGGGGAACGCCGATCTTCCCAAACATCGGAAAGGGGGAATGCGTATGTTGGTGGAAAATCCGGCCTGGCTGTTGTTTGCAGCCTCAGCAATCGTCGTGGTGGGCATCGTGATTGCTTTTCGACAGACGGTTTCCAACGTCCTCTCGGCGGGCCAAATGGAGGGGGCTGAAGAAGGGGTTCCATCCCTGGTTCAACGGGAGTTTACACGCTTCTTCATCAAAATGCTTGTCATTGAAAGTCTCCCCCTCCTTCTCGTGATATTCTTTTTCATTCAAGTCCTGGAGGGGAGAGGGGCCGTCGAAGTGGAAGTGCCCCTGATTCTGATCTTTTTGCTCCTCATCTTCGGATGGGTGAACGTTTTCCTGACCCGAATGCAGGTGGTTCAGGACCCCCGCTCCAACGAGGTCCTGAAAAAGAGAATCACCGCCCATGCAGTGATCATCGGCGGAATGCTCAGCGCGTTTCCGTTGATCTCCCTGGCGTTATGTCTTCTGATCCTGACCGGGTCCCTGTGATCACAAATCAAACCCCCACCCGCTTGTACCGCGGGTGGGGGTTAATATTCAGAAAGGGGAAGGGTCATTGTATCCCCGTTTTTCGCCGATTTGAAATCCCATTCGGCGGTTGAGGGTCAGCATGGGGCGGAGGGACCGATGTGGTTACGCGTAATGTGAGCGGCAGCATTTACTCAATGCCGCTCCGGCTGCGGAGACCGTTTCGAATCCCAAAGCCGGTTTTACGTTTCTTCTCCTTCCGGGGTGTTCACCATGTGACCGGCGGTGAAGTAGAGGCGGCTCCACATCTCTTCCCGGACGTCGCCTTCGATTCCGGCTTCGTCCAATGCTTCCGCCATGCAGCGAAGCCAGGCTTCGGCCCGGCGGGGGGTGATGGGGAAGGGAAGGTGGCGGGCCCGGAGCCGGGGGTGTCCATACTGTTGACTGTACAGAGGCGGTCCCCCGAAAAACTGGGTGAGAAACCGCCGTTGTTTTTCCATCACCGGCCGGATGTCTTCGGGAAAGAGCGGGGCCAGCAGCGGATCTTTCTGAACCCGTGGATAAAAGGCCTCCACAATCCGGGTGACGGCATCGTCGCCGCCGATGCGTTCATAAATCGTCAAGGGTTCCTGTGACAATCGGTTGCCTCCTCTCCGTGAAATCGGATCAGACACATTCCTGAAAAGCTTTTTCCGCGGCTGCGACCGTGTCTTCGATATCCGTGTCGGAATGGGCGGTGGTCAAAAACCAGGCCTCGTACTTGGAAGGGGCGAGGTAGACCCCTTCCCGCAGCATGCTCCGGAAGAAGCGGGCAAAGCGCCGGCCGTCCGCCTGTTGGGCTCCCTCGTAATCCGTCACCGGATGCTCGGTGAAATAGACGGTCAGGGCCCCGCCTTTCCGGTTGATCCGGACGGGGACGCCGGCTTTTTCGGCTCCGGAGAGAAGTCCTTTTTCCAGTGTGGCCCCTTTCCGGTCCAGTTCCTCGTAGGTTCCGGGCACGGACAGGGCTTCAAGGCAGGCGATGCCGGCTGAGATCGACAGGGGGTTCCCCGCCATGGTGCCCGCTTGGTAAGTGGGGCCCGTGGGCGCCACTTTATCCATGATCTCCCGGCGGCCGCCATAGGCGCCGATCGGCAGTCCGCCCCCGATGATTTTGCCCAGGGCGGTCAGGTCCGGCTCCACCCCGTAAAGGGTCTGAACGCCTCCGTAATGAAAACGGAACGCGGTGATCACTTCGTCATAGATGACCAATGCTCCCGCAGCATGGGCTTGTTCGTTCACCGACTCCAAAAACCCGGGAGCCGGTTCGACAATGCCGAAATTGCCGACCAAGGGTTCCACGAGCACCGCTGCGACCTGATCTTTCCAGCGGGTGAGCGCTTCTTCCAGAGCTGCCGTGTCGTTGAAGGGGACGGTGACCACCTCGTTGGCGATGCTTTGGGGAATACCGGCACTGTCCGGCGTTCCCAGGGTGGAGGGGCCGGAGCCGGCCGCCACCAGAACCAGATCGGAATGCCCGTGGTAACAGCCCGCAAATTTGATAATCTTATCTTTTCCTGTAAAGGCCCGGGCGAGTCGAATGGTACTCATCACCGCTTCGGTTCCGCTGTTGACGAAACGAAGCTGTTCGCAGGAGGGAATGGCCTCCCGGAGCATTTTTCCGAAACGGATCTCTTTTTCCGTCGGGGTGCCATACAGGACTCCTTCTTCGGCCGTGCGTTGAATCGCCTCGGTGACTCCCGGGTGGGCGTGGCCCAGGATGATGGGGCCGAATGCGGCCAGATAATCGATGTACCGGTTGCCGTCTTCGTCCCAGAAGTAAGGACCCGCGGCTTTCTTCATATACACCGGATGATCCAGGCCGACGGGAGCAAAGGACCTCGAGGGGCTGTTTACGCCGCCCACGATCACATCCGTCGCTTCTTTATGTAAGGATTGGGATTTCGGGTATGTCATGATGGCTGCCTCCTTTTCGGGTTCTCTCCCATTGTACGGGGTGAAACCGGAAAGCGGCAAGACAGCCCCGGATGCGTGGAAAGATATGTTTGGAAAAGGAGGGGAAGAGTGAATCAGGAGGTTAAACGGAGAGGCTCCCAACTGTGTACACGAGGGAGGGAAAAATGACGACGGGTCTGATCCTGCGGGGTCTCTTGGGTGTGCCTGGGTTTCCGCCGATTCCTGCTCCACATTCAATCCGATCTTTATATAAGCTACATAGTGAGAGGTTAAGATATCCCTGATGAATCGTTTGACGCGGTAATCCAATCATTCATCCTTTGAAAGGGGATTATCCTTGCAAACAAGAAAGGATCCGGGGAAGGAAACGATCGTATTTATCCATGGATTAATCGGCAATCATCGAGCGCTTTGATTTCCAGAAAAATTTACTATCGTCTGGGAATGGAATTGCATCCATCCATTCTTCCGGAATCTCTGCGACATCGTCTGGAGTTCGATCTTAAGTCCCGTTTACGGAAACTGAGTCAACCGACTTTTTGGGTGATGGGAAAACATGATGAACTGTATCAGTCGTGTCTCTATGATCTGAACACCATTCTTCCCCATGTTGTTTATGAAGAGATTCCGTTGGCCGGTCATGCTGCCAATTTATTCAGGCCCAACTATTTTTGCGAGCTTTATTCGCGGTTCCTTTGTGACACACAAAAGTAGACATCTGAAGAGAAACCCAAAACAAAAACATGGGGTTGATTGGGGCTGGGGGAGAGGGGGACGATGGGGCATCTTCAAAGCGGAAGGATCTTCTGACAAACTTGGTCATTAAATCCGGCTGCCGCCCGGGTTTTTTACGCTTGGAAACAGGCGGGTGGTTATGTCATGCTGGAAAAGAAGAGATTCGTGATGGAGGAAGCCGCTGAGACAGAAAGGGGAGAGGCCATTGATCCACATTGTGAACGGGGATGTTCCGGGGGAACGCCTGCGGGATTGCGCCCCCCTGAAAGGAGAAGTGTTCGTCTGGCGGGAAATGTACGATTTCGGCCCGTTTTCCCCCCAATGGGAAGAAGGAGTCAGTCTGGAGGACCGGGCGGCTTTTTTCGAAGACCGGATCGGCATTCCGGCGGAACAGCTGGAAATGGTGACCCGCTACCAGGAGCAGCGCCTGGAAAGGATCCCGGAGTCCTCCAGGGTGGTGCTCTGGTTTGAACCCGACCGCTATGACCAGATGATGCTGATCTATCTTTTGAAACGGATGGACCGGCTGGGGTTGGAGAACGTGGATTGGGTCGACCTTCCCGAAGGCAAATCCCTGTCCAATGAAGATCTCGTCCGGTTGTACGAAGATCGGCTTCCGCTGGAGAAGCGCCACATGGAACAAGCCGTCTCCGCCTGGAACGCTTACATCTCCACCGATCCCCGGGACGTGGAACGCTGGTTGGAGACGGAGGACAATCACCTGCCATACCTTTTCGCAAGCTTTCGCCGGCATCTCGACTATTTCCCGTCGGCGGAAAACGGGTTGAACCGGGTGGAGGAACTCGCGATGAATCGGATCCGGGAGCAAGCCCCGACATTCGGAGAGCTCTTCCGGGAAGTGAGCCGGGCCCGGGAGGGTGACGGACTGAGCGACGTTCATTTCGCGGCTTTGCTGAACGAACTCGGAGACGGCCCGTTTCCCCTGATCCGGACCGAGAAGGGGGATGGGGAAGCGGACGGGCTGGAGGGCCGGATATTCCTGACCCCCCTGGGAGAAGAGGTGCTGTCAGGCAGCGAGGATCGCGTCCGGGCCTCCGGCATTGACTGGTGGCTGGGAGGAGCACGGCTCACGCGGGGTCATTGCTGGCGCCGGGATGATCGGGGGAACCTGTATCTGGATACGGAGAGTTGAGAGAACAACGCCGCCTGAAAAGTCCGCGATGCAATTCGCAGGCTTTTTCAGGCGGCCGTTTTTTTTGTAGGCGCCCCATCGTCCGGAAAGCGGACGGTATTGAATGATCGGAATGTGTCGGCGGATGGAACTCTTTGTCGGAAACCGACTGTACGATCGAAAGGGGCTGTGGTATTCTGAAAATGGCATTTTCTATGATTTTCGCCTTGATCCAGCCCTTGAAATCATGGAGTGGGGGGAGGATATTGTCGTTTTTCAACGTTGGAGAGATCTACCGGGATACATATCAAATTGAACATGTGGAACCGTTTTTTCAGGGGGAACTGGCGGTGGCAGCCGCGGGCGGAAAACGCTTCTATCTTCAATACACCCGTCTGCAACGGCCGGCACCGCCCCGGGCGATTCAGCAGTATCTGTCTCTGAAACATCGCTCCATTGTACCGTACCTTCAGGTTTACTCGGAAGAGCGGTCATTGGTCATGATCCGTCCCTATGTCCCCTTTGAGGATCGCCTCCACGAACGTATGGCCCGGGGCGGGTTGGAAGAGGAAAGAATCCTCTCCTGGGTGAGAAGTCTGTTTCCCGTGGAGAACATCCTGAAGGAAAAACCCCTTCGCATGTATACCCTCCTTCACCCGGCGAATATCGCCATCACTGCTTCGGGAGAACTTCAGGTCCTCTACTGCGGGGTGGAGGGACGGACGCTTCCGAATCCGGAGATGGATTGGGGAAACCTTCTCTATATGTTGTTCTCCGGAAATCTGGTGGATGAACCGATCAAAAAGCTCCCTGCCGATGCCGATTTTCCTAAACCGTTGGCCAAACTGATTCAAAAAAGCTTCAACCGACCCGCCGGCTATGTCGCTTCACGAATGGATGCCTATCTTAAAAAGCGGGAATCCAAAGGCCTCTTGGACCAGCTTTTTAAGCGGCCCCAGCCCTCCGGAAAGGAGGAGGAGACGGAATCCCGGGAGGTCGGGAAGGAACCGGGCACGCCACCATCCCAGGTGCTTCAGCAACGACTGGAAGAAGCCCGGCGAATGAAAGAAGAACAGGCACGACAGGCCCGTGAGGAGGCGGAGCGTCAGGAACGGGAGCAAAGGGTAGAGGAAGAAGCGGAGCGAAAAGCAGAAGAAAAGGACCATCTGGAAGCAGAACGGCGGGCCCCTGAGGAGAGGGAGCGCCTGGAGCGGGAACGCCTCGAACAGGAAGAAGCAGAGCGGAAAACGGAAGAAAAAGCCCTCCCGGAAGAGGAACAGGCAAAGGAAGAAGACCGAAAAGCGGAAGAGACGAGGCGGAAAGCGGAACAAGAAGCCCACCTGGAACGGGCCCGTCAGATCCTTCTCCAGGCGGGACGCCTCGAAAAAGAACGCCGGGAACGGGAAGCGGCCAGACGAAAAGCGGAAGAGGCGAAACGGCTGGAGAGGGAACGGCTGTCCCGTGCCAAATTGGAACGTGAGCAGCACGACCGGATCGCCGCCCAGATGGAGGAATACGTGCAGCACGTGTTTAATCGATAGTCCCCGGGAAAAGTAACGGAGGAACCAAAAATTTTCCGGGGGTGGAACCAGCATGTCGAAAGATTTTCGGATTCAACGGGATTCGCTCGGGGAAGTGCGTGTCCCTTCGGACCGGTATTACGGGGCCCAGACACAGCGGGCCGTGAAAAATTTTCCGATCAGCGGCTGGCGGCTGCCCCGCCGGTTTATCCGGGCCCAGGGATTGATCAAGGCGGCCGCCGCCCATGCCAATGGGGTATGCGGGGATCTGGAAGAGAAGGTTGCCGCCGCCATCATCCAAGCGGCGGAAGAAGTGATCGAGGGCCGGTGGGATGAACACTTCGTGGTCGATGTGTATCAGGCGGGAGCGGGAACTTCCCAAAACATGAACGCCAATGAAGTGATCGCCAACCGTGCGGCCCGGATTCTGGGCGGGGAAGTGGGGGACACTTCCCTCGTTCACCCCAATGACCATGTGAACCGGGGACAATCGACCAATGACACCATCCACGCAGCCATCAACATTTCTGCGGCGGAAGAGCTGGTCCATCGCTTGGTCCCCTCTCTCGAATCCTTGATTGAATCCCTTCGGAAAAAGGAAGAAGAATTCGGCCGAATCGTCAAATCAGGCCGCACCCACCTGCAGGATGCGGTTCCGCTGCGTGTGGGGCAGGAATTGTCCGGCTACATCGGGGCTTTGGAACAAGCGCGGGATGGAGTGAAGGAAACCCTGGACCTTCTCTGTCAAATCGGTCTGGGCGGCAACGCGGTAGGCACCGGGATCAATACTCCCGCCGGTTATGCGGATGAGGCGGTGAAGGAAATCGCCCGGAGGACCGGTCTTCCCTTCCGTCAACCCAAATATCGGTATGCTTTTATGCAAAATACGGGTGCGGCGATCAAAGCGAGTTCCGCGCTCAAAGTTCTGGCTGTTCACCTCGGCAAGCTGGCAAGCGATCTTCGCCTGCTCAGCTCCGGCCCGAGGACGGGTCTGGCCGAGTACCGGCTCCCCGCCGTTCAGCCCGGCTCTTCCATCATGCCGGGGAAAGTCAATCCCGTGATGGCCGAAATGATGAACATGATCTCCGTGCAGGTGATCGGTAACGATGCCGCCATTACCGCCGCAGGAGAGCACGCCCAATTGGAGCTGAATGTGTTGATGCCCGTGATCGCCCATAATTTGCTTCACTCCATCAACATCCTGACCAACGGGATGGACGCTTTACGGGAACGTTGCATTGAGGGTTTGGAAGTGGACGAGGAGCGTTGCCGCAGCCTGATGGAACAGTCCCTGGCTCTGGCCACCGCCCTCAACCCGGTCATCGGATACGACAAAGCGGCGGAAGTGGCCAAAAAAGCGTTCCGGGAAGGGAAAACCGTCCGGCAGGTGATCCTGGAGGAGAAGATCCTGACGAAGGAGGAAGCCGAGCGGGTCCTCGACCCCGATAACCTGATCCCGGAGGATGATGGACCGGCCGAACGAAACCCCTTCAGGAGGTGAAACAGCCCATGTTTACAAAAGCCCTGGCCAGCCTCGGGGTGGGGAGCGCCAAAGTGGATACCCGGCTGGAGAAGACCCAGTACCAACCGGGGGATCTTGTCCGGGGGGAAGTGATGATCCGAGGCGGGGGTGCCCGTCAGGTGGTGGATGACATCTACCTGTACTTAATCATTCATTATTTAAAAAATGATAGGAAAGTTCCCTTTGTCATGGAAAAATTTCACCTGAGTGAATCCTTTGAAATTCAGGAAAAGGGCTATCAGATCATACCGTTCCAATTTCGGCTTCCCTACCAGACCCCCATGTCCTGCGGCCGTTTCCCCATCTATCTGAAAACGGGTCTCGACATCAAAATGGCCAAGGATCCGACCGACCTGGACCGGATTGAGGTTTTTCCTCACGCCACCGTCGAGAAAGTGCTCGGAGAGATCGAACAATCCGGGTTTCTGATGTACCGCCTGTTTAATGAACATGTTCCCCAGTCCAAGACGTTGCCCTTCATTCAGATCTTCCAGTTCCGGCCGGCGGAGCGGTATCACGGTTATCTGGACGAAATGAATCTCTTTTTCGATGTTTCGGCGCATGAAGTTCATATGGATGTGGAAATCAGCCGGGGGACCCGCACGCTGAACACTTCCTTCAGCTGGCAATTGAACGATCCGGACGGTTCGCTCACCAATGACCACAGCGGTCGTCACGAGCCGGTGGCCAGCCCCGGAATCGGTAACGCCAAAGTGGACACCCGGCTGAAACAGGCCCAATACCGTCAGGGAGAAATGGTGGAGGGGGAAGTTTTCATCCAGGGAGGACAAGTGGAACAGAAAATCGATGAAATCTACCTTTACCTGGTTATCCTCTACCACCGGGAGAATTCTCAGCACGAATATGTGATGGAAGAGCACCGACTTTCGGAGGTGTTTACCATCGGTCCTCGGGAGACCAAAGTGATTCCCTTCGAATTTCAGTTGCCCCACGACACTCCCGTCACCACGGGAGGATGCCCGGTATTTCTGAAAACCGGTCTCGACATCCAGATGGCGGTCGATCCCGATGACACCGATGGCATCGAAGTCCTCCCCCACCCCTTGGTGGAGAAAGTGCTTCAAGTGGTGGAACGGATCGGCTTCCAGTTGGTGGACATCGATTTTGAGTTTGAAAACTTCTATTCCCGTCATCCCTTCATTCAGGAATTTGAGTTTAAACCCACCGGCGACCTGAGAGGGTCACTGGATGAACTGGATCTGATGTTTTACGTGGGTGAGGAGCGGCTGGAGGCGATTTTCCAAGTGGATCGAAGGGCAACCGACCTGATGACTTCGTTGGAGGAAGCCCTGGAGCTGGATCGCAAGACATTCCGGGTGTCGGTCACCGCCGAGGAAGTGAAAGGCGGGGATCAGGAACTGGAACGTAAGCTGGCTGACCTGATTTACCAGCATTCCCATTGACGAGGACTCAGGGGTTCGGGATTCCGTTGGCGGCAGGAATATTTCCTGCCGTCTTTTTGATGGGCGGATGGCCCATGTCAGGAGCCTCGCCGGTTTACCGGAAGTGTGTTAACATATAAAGCGGTTGAAGAACGGTTTCCATTTCGTAGGAACGATTCGGTATAAATCGGAGTTCGCCCACACCGCGGAACGGGCATCCCAGGTTTTGGGGTGCCTTTTTGTGGGCGGGAGCACCGGGGAGTGGTAGAAGATGCGGAGTATTGAAGCCCGCGGGCTGACAAAGGAATTCAAGGTTTATCAGAGCCGGTCCGGTTTGACGGGCGCCTTTCGGGATCTTTTCAACCGGCAATACCGCACGATCCGTGCGGTAAACGGGATCGACCTGACCATCGAACCGGGTGAAATCGTCGGATACATCGGGGAGAACGGAGCCGGCAAATCCACCACCATCAAGATGCTGACCGGCATTCTGGAACCCACGGGAGGCTGCCTTCGGGTGAACGGGTACGACCCCCACCGGGAAAGGGAAGAATTTGTCCGAACCATCGGTGTGGTGTTCGGGCAGAGAAGCCAGTTGTGGTGGGACATTGCGGTGAAGGAGTCCTTCCGTCTCCTGAAAAAGCTCTACCGGCTTTCCGGGGAAGGATACCGGCAGCATTTGGATCGGCTGGTGGAAGTTCTGGAGATCGGTCCATTCCTCGATCAGCCGGTGCGCAAGTTGAGCCTGGGGCAGCGGATGCGGTGTGAGCTGGCGGCCGCCCTTTTGCATCAGCCGCGGTTGCTCTTCCTGGACGAACCCACCATCGGTCTGGATGTGTTGGTTAAGGAGAATATCCGCCGATTTCTCAAACAGGTCAACGCCGAATACGGAACCACGATTCTTTTGACGACTCACGATCTGTCCGATATTGAGGCGCTTTGTTCCCGGGTGGTGATGTTGGACAAGGGGAATATCATCTACGACGGGGACCTGGAACGACTCCGGACCCAATGGGGCGACGGGCGGCGTTTGATCCTGGAACTGAAGGAGGAGGTTCCGTCCTTTGTCCTCAATGAAAAAACCCGGGGTCTTTCCGTGAAATGGGAAGGGGAAGGCACCCGTTACACGGCGCGTCTGGAGAAGGGAACGACGGTGTCCGACGTTCTCTCCCGTCTGGTGCCCGCCGTGGCTGTACAGGAATTGAAGATTGAGGAGGCGACCACGGAGGACATCGTCCGGCGGATCTACCGGGAGGGAGCGGCCCATGCTTAACACCTACCTGGAGCTGATCCGCATTCGCTTTTTGATGATGCTGGCCTACCGGGTCAATTATTACAGCGGAATGATCATCTACAGCCTGAATATCGGGGTGTACTATTTCCTCTGGATGGCGATTTACGGGGAAAATTCAACGGTCAACGGCACCACGGCGGTCCAGATGGCCACCTATGTGGCGGTGGCCTGGATGTCCCGGGCTTTTTATTTCAACAACCTGGACCGGGAAATTGCGGAAGAGATCCGGGACGGGACCGTGGCGGTGCAGCTGATCCGCCCCTATCATTATCTGCTGGTCAAGTGCTTCCAAGGCCTGGGGGAGGGATTGTTCCGTCTCCTCCTGTTCAGTGTGCCGGGGCTTGTGATCGTTTCCCTGGTCTTCCCCATTCACCTGCCGACGGATGCGGGACGCTGGCTCGGGTTTGTGATCAGCCTCATATTCGCTTTTGTGATCAACTCCCAGATCAATGTTCTCACCGGGCTGATGGCTTTCTTCATCCTGAATAACACCGGTTTGATCCGGGCGAAAAGGGTGTTGGTGGACCTTCTGTCCGGATTGATCATCCCGATCCACTTTTTTCCGGAATGGGCCGGACGGGTGCTGTCTTACCTTCCATTCCAAGGGATCAGTTACGTCCCGAGTACCATTCTTTCCCGAGGGCTGCCTATGGAGGAGCTGTTCCGGTATCTGGGGATCCAACTCCTCTGGGGGATCCTTCTGTGGATCCCCATCCAGCTCCTGTGGATGACGGCTCGGCGCCGTCTGATCGTACAGGGGGGGTAAACGTTGTTCCATGTGAAATTGTTTTTTCATTATTTCATGCAGTATCTGAAGATCCGGATGGCGTACCGGAGCGATTTTCTGGTTCAGTTGGCCACCGATCTTCTGTTTCAGGCGGTCAACCTGGTCTTTATCCTGGTGGTCTTCTCCCACACAACCGAACTGAGCGGGTGGACCCGGGAAGAAGTCATCTTCATCTATGGATACTTTCTCGTTCCTTTCTCCTTTTTCTCCGCTTTTTTCAACCTGTGGGACTTCAATGAACGCTATATCATCAAAGGGGAATTGGACCGGGTGTTGACCCGCCCCGCCCACAGCCTCTATCAGGTCATTCTGGAAACGATGACTCCCGAGTCTCTGACCGGCGCGGTCACCGGTTTTATGGTGATGGGGTGGGCCGTGAAGGAGATGGAAGTGGATTTTTCCTGGTACGACCCGTTCCTGTTCATTTTGTTCGTGGCGGGAGGGGCGGCGATCTATGCCGGGATCTACATTTTGCTGACCAGTATCAGTCTGTACTCCGATTCCAAGACGGATATCCAGCCGATTATGTACAATGTCGGAAACTATGGTCGGTATCCCATCAACGTTTACAATCGGGTGATCCAGCTGGTGCTGACCTGGGTGATCCCCTTTGCTTTTGTCGGCTTCTATCCGGCCAGCTTCCTTTTGGACAAGGAACGTTGGATGACCTTTGCCTTGCTGACGCCGCTGGTTGGAGCGGTTTGGCTGATGTTGGGGGTCGCCGTGTGGAACCGGGGGATCCGAAACTATCGGGGAGCCGGAAACTGAATGCTGAAAGCTCGGCGGCTTTTTATCTGTCATCATCGGCGTCCGGTTGGGTTTCGGGAGAGGGTTCTCCGGGAGGATCGACGGAGGCGGAGGAGCTTTCATCCTCCCGGAGGGGAACGGTATGGGTTTCCTCCGGGTCCCCGATTTCAAACTGGGTCTTTCCTTCCCGGTGAAGCTTTTCGATCAGCTGGGTGACGTTTTCCCCGTCTCCCTGAGCGGTCAAGCCCACGTTCAGGGTTCCGCTCAGGGTTTGCACGTTCAATTCCTGGATCTTGTACACCAACTGTTCGATGGAAACCGGCTGGATGGAATCAATCTTTTTCCGCAATTCCTGGTTTTCTTTCCTCAGGTCTTCGAGCTCCTGCTCCATGCGGTTGATCCGGTCCCACAAATAGGCATACACGTTTTCTTTCCTCCCCTCCCCGGCCTTGCTTCATTATATGGCTTTTCCCCGACAAATCATGACCTTTTCACGAGGTGTGTCAGGCTGGGCGTCAGCTGAATAGGTTGATATCGAGGGAATATTCCGGCGAACGGGGAGGAGAGAAGAGTGGATCCGCACCAGAATTTCATGAAATGGAGTCAGTTGGCAAAGAAATTTTTGGGGGATGATTTCTGGTCCGATGTGATCGAACACCTGCCGGCCACCGTCCCGAAAGCCGACGTGTATCACGGTGATCATGAATTACTGGTTTTGGTGGACCTTCCCGGATTGGAAAATGTCAATCAGATCCGGTTGAGTGTCGAAGGGGATGCCCTGCTGGTCAAGGGGAGGATGAGCCCCCGACAAACGCATTACGAGCCCGTCCTGCAGGAACGGTATACGGGCGATTTTGAACGGCGAATCCAGCTCGGGGCCTCCGTAAACCGGAAAAACAGCAGCGCCCGTTATCGGAAGGGGGTGCTGGAAGTCCGGCTTCCCAGGGGGGAGGTTGAATCCGATTCTCCGTCCATACGCATCCGGGACTGACTGGAAACAGGCACATCGCCCAAAACCGGGACATACGATGCCTTAGACCCCAGCGGGGAGGCTCGATTCATGGGAACCATCAACAATATCTTCAACCTGAAAATTCACAGCGTTTCCAGCGCCGGGTCTGTCAATTTCGGAAATACCGTCAACATCGGTGCGGAAAGCAATTCCAAATCTCTCGGCGGTTCCTCACCCATCGGGGACTTTGCGAAAAACATTGACCTCGAACGCAACCAGGCCATCGACCCCGATGTCATCGACCAAGTGTGAGGCGGGTGGAAGTTGGCATGAATCTTTGTATCAAGACTTACAAGTTAAACGTGAACGCCGTGAGCAATTACGGTTCCGTCAATATCGGGAGTACGCTCAATGTTTGTTTGAAAAGAGACGTTCCGCCGGAGAGGGAACCGGTTCCAAGGCCTCCGGACCGGGAACCGGAACCTCCTCCGGAAGAACCTGCCGAGCCTCCCCTTCCTCCCGGCCCGCCCTCACCTCCCGGTCCGGCGACTCCTCCCGGCTCTTCCGGAACCACCTCCAGAGCCTCACGCCGGACTGACGCAGGGCAGGCCGCAAAGGGCGGAGGTTCTTTTCCGTCAACGGAACCCTTCTATGTCATCCCGCGCCCCGTCATCCCGCCGGTTCCGATGGTTCCTGAACATCTGTTCGGCAAATGAGACCGGATCCGTTGTTCGGTCCTCCGTTTTTCAAAGATTCTCTGTAATGAACCATGGAAGCTTCCCTTTCCACCCTCATTTCCTTCAAAAAGTCGGGTTTTTCCGGCTTTTTTTGATTTGCCGTTTTCCCTCCTTCATCGGTGAAATGATAAAATAAAAGAGAAACAATCTATGGAGGTGGCTGCACATGATCAAGGAAGGCGATCAGGCACCCGATTTCACTTTGCCTGCATCCAACGGAGAGAATGTGTCCCTGTCCGACTACCGGGGTGACAAAAACGTGGTCCTTTACTTTTACCCGAAGGACAACACACCGGGATGCACCGCCGAATCCTGTGACTTTCGGGATCGAGAGAAGGATTTTTCGGACCTGAACACGGTGATTCTCGGTGTCAGCCTGGACGATCTTGAATCCCACGAAAAATTCATTCAAAAATATAACCTGCCGTTTCTCCTCCTCAGCGACACGGAGGCGGAGATTTCGAAAAAATACGGGGTGTACAAGGAGAAAAACGTGTTCGGTAAAAAGAAACTCGGGATTGAAAGATCCACTTTCATCATCGATCAAAAAGGCACCATCGCCAAAGTATGGAGGAAAGTCAAAGTCGACGGTCATGTGGACGAAGCCCTGAAGTGGATTCGGGAGAACCTGAAATAAGTAAATCATTCGCATCTGCGGGAGGGGTTGAAGGAGGTGGATCTTCAACCCTTCTTTGCTGGATGACGGGAGGGTTGCCTTTGACGGGAGACAATATGTACCGCTGGCCGGATTATTACGACTGGACTTCCGAGGGGTTGGACGGGGACGTGGCCTATTATGCCCATCTTTCCATGGAGTCGGGTGGCCCCGTTTTGGAACTGGGTTGCGGAACCGGACGTTGCACTCTCGGCATCGCCCGTCACGGGATGGAGGTGGTGGGAGTGGATCTTCAACCCGAGATGATCCGAATGGCCGAGAAAAAAGCGAAAGCGATGGGATTGTCCGACCGTTGCCAATGGGTGTGTGGGGATATGAGGGAACTGGAACTGAAGCGGGAGTTTCCCTTGGTGTTGATTCCGTACCGTTCCTTTCTTCATCTCCTTCGAGTCAAGGACCAAATGGCCACCCTCCGCAAAGTGAAGGAGCACTTGACGGAGGGGGGGATCTTGGCTTTCAATGTTTTTGTTCCCGATCTTTCCCAAATGGCGGAAGAGGAGGAACGCTATGTCCACCGGGGGCACTTTCCCGTCCCCGGTACGAAAGAGACGATAGAAGTCTTCGATTACACGGAATACGAACATTTTTACCAACGGGCGAATGTTACCCGCTACTATGAACGGTTCGCACCTGACGGAGTCTCTCTTGAACGATTGCGGACCCGTTTTTCCATCCGTTACGTTTTTCCAACCGAGTTGTTTCACCTGTTGAATCTCGCCGGGTTTGAAGTGGTCCACTGTTTCGGAGGGTTCCGCCGGGAGCCTTTCGGACCGGAAAGCGGCGAGTTGGTGGTGGAAGCGAGATCGCAGGGACCGGAGAAAGGAGAGGATGGGAGATGACTCATGTCACTTCTTCCGCCAGGATCAGTGAAAAGCACCAAAGGCGATTGAGGGAGGCGTTTCCACAAGTCCGGTTTTCCTTTTTTGAAGAGATCGGGGAGGTGCTGGACGCTGCACCCGAAGCCGAAGTCCTGATTACCTACGGGGAAGACTTAACGCCCGACAATATTCCCCGTCTTTCCAATCTTCGTTGGGTCCATGTGATCAGCGCGGGGGTGGAACTGCTTCCCTTTGATGCACTCAAAAAAAGGAAGGTGATGGTCACCAACTCCCGGGGCATCCATGCCATTCCGATGGGGGAGTACGCACTGGCCGTCATCCTCCAGTGGACCCGCCGTCTTCATCAATTCGTGGACCGTCAGAGGGAACGAAAATGGGACCGGAGTCTCAGAGTGTCGGAACTGGCGGGAAAAACCGTCGCCATCCTGGGTGCGGGAGCGATCGGCAGAGGAATTGCCAAGCGGCTGAAAGCTTTTGACGTCACGGTACTGGGTATGAACACGTCCGGAACTCCTATGGACGGGTTTGATGAGATGGCCGGTCCCGAAGAACTGAAATCCATCCTGAAACGTTCGGACTTCGTGGTGGTCACGCTGCCCCTCACGCATCAAACCCGTGGGTTGATCGGCGAGGAAGAGCTTGGCTGGATGAAGCCGACCGCCTGCCTGATCAATATGGCCCGAGGAGCGGTGGTGGACGAAGAAGCACTCCTGAACGCACTCACCCACCGCCGGATCGGCGGCGCGGTTTTGGATGTGTTTGAACAAGAACCCCTGCCGAAGGAACATCCTTTTTGGAATTTGGACAACCTGTTGATTACCCCCCACGTATCGGGCCGCTCTCCGATGTACATGACCCGGGCACTGGAACTGTTTCATCGCAATCTCGTCGTGTATCTTTCGGGGGAGGGGAAGGTTGTCAATCTTCTCGACCCGGACCGGGGATACTGAAGGGGGAGGAAGACGATGAAAGAAAAACCCAAACGCGTACCCACCAGAAAAATCTTGGACACATTGGCCGATATGTATCCCGACGCCCATTGTGAACTGAATTACCGGAACCCCTTCGAATTGTTGATTGCCACCATTCTGTCTGCCCAGTCCACCGACCGCCAGGTGAACATCGTGACAGACAAGCTGTTTGCCAAATATCCCGGCCCCGAAGAGATCCTGCAACTGACCGAAGAGGAGCTGGCGGAGGAAATTCGTGGGTTGGGCCTGTACCGGAATAAAAGCCGCAATATCTTAGCAACCTGTCAAATACTTGTGGAAAAATACAACGGAAAAGTGCCGGCTCAAAGAGAAGCGCTGGAAGAACTTCCCGGGGTGGGGAGAAAAACGGCCAACGTGGTGCTGTCAAACGCCTTCGGTGTGCCGGCCCTGGCAGTGGACACCCATGTCCAACGGGTTTCCAACCGACTGGCCTTGGCGGACAGCAGTAACCCGCTGGAAACGGAAAAACAGCTGACCAAGAGGATCCCGCGGAAGGAATGGACCATCACTCATCACCGGCTCATCTGGCACGGACGCAGGATCTGTACAGCCCGCAATCCCAAGTGTGAACGGTGCGACCTTTTCCCCTGTTGCTGGTACGGAAAGAACCGGAATCAGGAAGAACCGTTGACAAAATCCCGGAAAGGGCAGTAGACTGATTGTAGAAATTATTAAGAGAGAATCATTTCTGATCATTATTGGCGGTGACAACGGGGTGATGGCAATGGAAAAGAACCGCCTCAACCAAGCGATTGATAAACTGAAATCGACAGGTGTCCGCATGACACCGCAGCGGTACGCCATATTGGAATTTTTGTTGACCTCGATGGGCCACCCCACCGCCGATGAAATCTACCGTGCGTTGGAGGACAAATTCCCCAATATGAGTGTGGCGACGGTGTACAACAACCTGCGCGTCTTCAAGGAGGCGGGGCTGGTCCGTGAGCTCACCTACGGGGATGCCTCCAGCCGGTTTGATGCCAATATGGAAGAACATTACCACATCATCTGCCGGGAATGCGGCAGGATTGTGGATTTCGACTACCCTTCCCTGGTCGATGTGGAAAAGGAAGCGGCGCGCAAAACCGGTTTCCGGGTGGAAAACCACCGGATGGAGATTTACGGGGTTTGTGCCGAATGTCAGAACGAAAAAGCGGTTTGATCCACCATCAAGGAAAGACCCGCCCATCATACGGGCGGGTCTTTCCTTGATGTTTTTAGGTCATGGCCGTGATCCAAACCGCAAGGATGTAGAACAATGTCACCCCGGCGAGGCCGGCCAGCCAACGGGTAACGGCCCGGTTCCGGATAATGGCGGCGATGGCAAGGCCGGAAAAGACGAGGATGCCGACGATGGTGATCAGGTAAAGTACGCTGAAAAACATGGCTTCTCCTAATAGTTGACATTCAGCCAACCGAATTTATTGTTGATCTCCGCCAGCTCACGAATCGAAATCCCGGTCAGGCTATACAGCCGTTCGATGGTTCCGTATTCCGTGCCCGTCTGCTTCGCCACGGTTTTGGCCGGACCGAGCAAGGCCGCGTTCTTCTGCTTCACCCCATCCAGCTGTTGAATGACTTGGGTGGTGTTTCGGTTCAATTCGTCCAGACCATGGACGATCTTCGTTTCACTGTTGATCACACCGGCAAGGTTTTGATTCATGCCGGTCAGCATCGTCTTGGTGCGGACCAGTTTGCCGTTCATCTCTTCGATGGTGTCGGCGGTGGCCCGGAGGGGTTTCAGCTTTTCATTGGTTTCCGTGGTCAGTTCCTTGGCCTTTTTGATGTTGTCGTGAACACCGGCCATCACCTGGTTGTTCTCCTTCTGCGTTTCGATCTGTTTCGCGGTTCCCACTCCAATCAGCACCAGGAAGACGAGATTGATGAGGATGATCAGGGTACGACCCCACATGGGTCAAAACCCCCTTTCATTCAGGGTAGAAGGTCGGAAAGCAATCCGTTGCTTTCCCCATCCTCTTCATCCTGTTGGCCTTCGCTTTCTTTTCCTGTCAGGGAGTTGACGGTGTCGTCAATCACCTCCCTTGAGGATGGAGTCGGAGGGTTTTTATCATCGCCCGTATCCGGTGAGTCCAGTCCCGGGAGGTTGTTCAGACTGCTTAAAAACTGCGGAACGAGGGCGACGTATCGGAAGTTTTCCACGGACCGGTCCAGCTCGGCGAGCAACAGGTCCATCCGGCTGTTCGTCTTGGCGGTGGCATTCCCCACCTTGCCGGTATAATCCGCCGTAACCCCGAGGCTGGCCACGGTGTCGGTCATTTGGGCGGTCACTTCATTTCCTTTTGCAGCTGCGGTGTCGGTCAGTTTGGCTGTCTGTTTCTCACGTTTCAGGATGGCTTCCATCAATCCCCGGGCCTCCACGTTGCCGGAGAGCTGTTTATCCAGTTCGTCCTTGATGGCCTCGTTAGTGTTAATCTGCTTTTTCAGCAGCGCTTCCTGCCGGTCCAGGCCTTGCATGGCGTTTTCCGCTTGGGTGACTTGGTCTTCCAGCTCCTTGGTGTCCTCCACCATCTCACCCGTCATGCCCTGGAGGTCGGATAAGAGGCCGAAGATGTTGTTTTCCGACAGTGCCGGCAAAACCTTTTCGTCGCTGAAGCGGGCGAGAGCGGGGGAGACGGAGAGAAGGGTGATGGCGGCCGCCCCGGCGATCACCTTTTTCTTATGGAAAATCGCCAGGTCCCAAATCCTTTTTAACATAAGCTCACCCCCTCGGCTTCTCCGGGACAGCCCGGGTCTTCCGGTTGATCTCCTTCAGGTTGGCGTTGATCTCAAGCTGGATTTTCTCCATCGTGTTCAGGGTGTTGACGATATTGGCGTTGGAGTTCTGGATCGAACGGAGCACTTTGGTGCTGTTGTCCACGGTCGCCTGGATCGATTTCAGGTCTTTTTCCGTCACGGCCGTATTGCCGCTGATGGCGTGGACCCGTTTGGCGATGGTGGCGACCACCCGATCCAGCTCCTTCAGCTCTCTGTCAAGACCGGCGGTGTTTTTTTCAATCCCGGTGACTTTTTTGTTCAGGTTGTCCGTTTGCTGTTTCAGCTTCTGCACATCCGCCAGCTGAGTGTTCATTTTTTTCGACTTCTCGGCGGATTCTCCCAGTTTGGTTTCCAAGACTTCCGATTTTTTTGCGATGTCCTGTTGAATCCAAACCTGGAGCCAGGTGTTTCCGGCAGCCGCCCCCAACAGGAGGGTGATCAGGACGGGGACGACCTTGATTTTGGCAATTGCGGCTTTCATCAGGGCGTCCCTCCCGGGGTCTTGTTATTGAGGCTTCTGGTGGCCTTCAGGATTTCACGGAGGTGTTTTTCATCCTTGGCCGCTGTTTTGTCCAGGTCCTTCAACATGGCATCCAGTTGGTCCATGTACGGAGACAGTTCCTTCAGGGATTGGCCGACTGCTTTGATGTTCTCGCCTGAAGTGGTGGAATATTTCAACATCTGATTGTTGAGTCGCAGGGTATCCGCGTTGTAATCCACCACCTGGGAGAGCAGTTCTAAGGTTTGGTCCGTCTTGTCCGTGGTCTCATCCAGGCTGCCGTTGACCTTGTCGACGGTGACCAACATGCCCTTCAGCTCTTCGTTTTTATCGATGACCGCCGCCTGAACGTCATTCAGCTTTTCGGTCGATTCCAGGTTGTCTTCCAACCCCGCATGCAATTTTTTCATGTTCTGGGTCATGGTCACCCCGTTGATCAGGAACCCGGCGAGTACGAGGATTCCAAGGATGGAAAGCACTTTACGGATCATCGTGGCTCCCCTCCTTTTTAGGGCATCGATTGTTCCGCCCGTTTGCTTTTCTCCGCTGCAGAGCGCAGTTTTTTCTCCAGCGTCACATTTTCATTGAGAACCGACTTCATTTTCTTACGGGTATCCAGCGTGATGGAACGGAGATTTCCCACCTGGCTGATCTGGGATTCGGTGCTCCCGTTGATCACGCTCATTTTCCCTTCCAGGAAAATACTGAGGCTGTTCAGGTTCTTACTCAGTCCCACCTGTTGCCCC
Organism: Melghirimyces profundicolus; assembly: GCF_003054245.1. Taxonomy (GTDB): domain Bacteria; phylum Bacillota; class Bacilli; order Thermoactinomycetales; family DSM-45169; genus Melghirimyces; species Melghirimyces profundicolus. The sequence continues at coordinate 2,891 of NZ_QBKR01000008.1, read as the reverse complement.
GTCACCTTTTCGATGTCGGTCAAGGTGGAGTTCTGGCCCCCGAGCCCGGACCGGACGTTGTTGAGCTTCCCGTGGATGTCTTTGGTGACCAGGGACTTTTGATTAATGGCTTGAAGGTTCCCGAGGATCGATTGGTTGCTGGCTCCCAGACGGTCGTTGTTTTTACCGATCTTCTCCAGCATTCCGTTCAGATCCGCCTTATGGTGAACCTCCTCAAGCTCTTCGGCCCAGGAGCTGTGACCGGCAGCCGCCCAAGTTCCTACACCCAGTAAGCCGACGATGCCCAGTAACAAAAAGACGCGGACAGGTTTGGTCAATGGGGTCTCCCTCCTTTACACGGGTATACGCCTTATGAAAGAAGATACACCATAAGGAGTATGGGTTAACCCTCCGGCCGCAGAGAACGGCTCATCATCCCCTCCAATACCTCCGCCAGATGACGGGGAGCGGGGGGAGTTTCCAGAATGATGGACTGGATGATCACCTCCTGAACGGCGCCCACCATGGCATAAGACAGTACCCAGGGGTCGCAGTTCGACAGGTTCTTTTTCCGCACCGCTTCGCTGATTTCCCGGTGGAAGATATTGAAAAAGTACCGATGGAACATCAGGCGGGTGGTTTCCAACGAGGGCGCGACGCCGACGGTATCCACCATCAACAACTTCGTGACTTCCCGGTGCATAAAACAGGTTTCGATATAGGTCCGGATCGCATGGTATGTACGTTTGGTCGTCGGGGGGTGGGATCGGATCGCCTCTTCCACTTTGTTGATGAGGACATCGACCAGCAAGTGGAGGGTCCGGATCAGGACGGCTTCTTTGTTGCGGAAGTACTTGTAAAAGGTGCTTTTGGATGCCCGGGCGCATGCAACGATGTCATCCACCGTGGTATCCATGTACCCTTTTTCCGTAAGCGCTTCCAATGAGGCTGAAATGAGCCGCTTTTCCTGATCCGGGACATGGTGGTTGTCTCCGAGCAGTTGATCGAGGGAATGGAGATATTCCCGCTGTTTTGTGTCGGTTGTCATATTTTATTTACACCCTCCCGGCAGTACGTCAGCGTACACATATGATACCAAAATCAACGACAAAAACAATAGAACTTTCTGGATATTTTCCTTAAAAAATATGTGGGGTGATGCTGAATTATTTGTCCATTGAAAAACCCCCTTCACGGGGGCGGAGATTCACTCATCTTCCTGCAACGGGTTTTCCTTTGTTGCATGTTGGGGATCCAGGGTCAGATGGGCTTCGCAATACATGCATTGATCGCTCTTGCCGAGGATCTTGGTGATCCTTCCACACTCGGGGCATTCCACCTGAACCGCCTGGGTGGAAAGAACCCCCACCCAGAAGTAAATGGCGACGCTGGAGCCGATTCCGAGCAAACCAAGTATGAAGAAAAACACCATCGCTTCCCGCCAGAGAAAACCGAAATACATGATACCCATGCCCGCAAAAATCATCAGGAGAGCGATGGTGCGGAATTTATTGATTTTGCTTGCGAACAGCATCCGGGTCCCCCCTCTCGGGTGCATGATTTCATGCTTGTGCTGTGTATCAGTATACCATGGGACGGCAGAGGAGAAAAATGGAGCATTTTCAAAAGAAGAATCGAAAACGGACGAAGGGAAGGAGTTTTCACGGAATCGTCGAAAACGTTGAATACCACAGCGCATTTCGAACTTGCCGGAGATGGGGGAACGGGCCATGATCCAAACGCTCTACCCGAAGCTGATCCAACAATTGAATGAGAATCGCCATGCTGCGGGGGCCATGGTCCTGTCGGCCGACCGGAAGCCCCCGGTGGTTTCAGGCCCGGCTGATCTCTTGGTGCTGGTTGTGACCGGAAACCCGGAATTCAGTGGTTGGAACCTTACTTATATGGCGGGTGTTTGGAAAGTAAAAGAGCTCTGGGTCGGGCTGGAGGAATTAACCGCGGAGGTGGTGAACGGTGACCGGCAGGAGGTGATCGACTGTTTGCTCGATGGGGAGGTCCTGTATGACCCCCGGCAGACCCTCCGGGATCTCTGTGACCATTTGCGCCGTTTTCCAAACGAACTGAGACGGAAAAAAATGTGCGTGGAATTTTCCGGGTTGTTAAGAGGCCACTCGGAGAGCAAATACTATATGAAAGAAAAGGATGTGCTGGACGCCTTTTGTTCTTTGCAGAAAAGTCTGCAACACTGGGTCAGACTAGCCCTGATCGAAAAGGGCCAGTATCCCCGGGGGCAGCTTTGGAGCCAAGTGAAAACGATCAGTCCGGGGATTGTGAAACTGATGAGAGAGCTGGTTCGCGGAGAAGAGTCGATGGAACAGCGGATCCATCTCGTATTGTTGGCCGAGGAGTATGCCATTTTGAACAAGCTGGAGTTTTACTGCAGCTACCTCTTGGATTTGCTTTCCTCCGAAGACGGCTGCTGGACCTTGAGTCAGATCCATGACCGTCTTCGCCTGGAAAGAATCCGTTTGGATTTGTCTTTAATCATGGAAGAGTTGGTACGCCGAGCCTTGGTGGAAGAAGTGATCATCAACGGAAAAGGCGTGGCGGAACAACATTACCGTCTGCCCTCCGGGCGCTCACTGAAATGAAAAAAAGGGCGGAGAAAAAAACGAAAAAAAGTGTTGACTGCACTTTTGGACGGTGTTATAGTATTACTTGTCGCCGCGAGGGAGCGGCGGTCGCGGGAAGCCGCGACGAGAGCGTTCCTTGAAAACTGAAGAGCGCAGACATGACCCTGTCAATGAGCGTTTCAAGCTCGGTCCGGAGGTGGCCCGGCCACCGCCGGACTTCATCGGAGAGTTTGATCCTGGCTCAGGACGAACGCTGGCGGCGTGCCTAATACATGCAAGTCGAGCGGAGGAAGCCGACGGATCCCTTCGGGGTGACGT
>NZ_QBKR01000007.1 GCF_003054245.1 Melghirimyces profundicolus | reverse complement strand
GCAATTACCGACAGAAGTTGAACTATCCGTTTATGAGTTATTAGACAGATACCGATGATTTTGGTTGATTTTCCCTAATCAACAGGCCTGATAAAAGATTTTCAATAGGCAACCCTCCTTTGTATAACCTTAGAAAAATTTAAAACTTTGGTATTAAGGTCATAGAATTTAAGGGTTCTTTTGGAGCGTATACTAGTATGGAAGAAAAGTGTGAAATAAAAACGGATTTATCCTCCAAGAAGAAAATGCTCAAACAAACCTTACAAGAAAAGGACCGGGAAAAACAGTCCATCCTTGATAGTGGAGGATATCACCCGCTGGGTACGGAGTTTCAAGAAGGCCGGAGAACTGGATGGAGAGGATGATTAGCGCAGCGTACCATATTCTTTTTTCGGTCCGGTGACCCCTGTACTGATAAACACCTATGAACTCCTGTGTCAGAATGAAAAAAAGGCATGCTAAATAAACCTTCGTTCCGGCTGACCTCATCATACGAAAACAGCCCCAGAATTCAAAATTCTGAGACTGTCATGGGCAACTCAATATTCCGGAACGATGAAGAAGCATCGATATGCTAATAGCTTCTGTTCCCTTTCACTGTAAGACATATTCGGCCAGGACACTTTGCAGATCATAAATATTCAGCTTTTTATTGAATTGTTTTTGAATGACCGGTTGATCATGACCCGACACCCAAATGTTCAATTCAGCATCCAGATCAAAGTGACCTGCCGTTTCAATGCTGAAACGGGTAATGCTCCGGTAAGGAACCGATAAGTAAGACACTTTCTTACCCGTTAACCCCTGTTTGTCCACCAATATCAGACGTTTGTTCGTAAACAGAAACATGTCGCGAATGAGAATGTAACTTTTTTCAATGCTTTCCGATGAAGCCAGCAGATGGCCAAACTCTTTCTGAGCCTGATCGACATCCACTTCAGATGCATTGCCCATCAACCCATCGAAAATTCCCACTCTACAATCACCTCACATGAAATTTACATCCTCGTCCTCCCGCTTCTCCTCGGTCCCATGCTCATACTCACTCAATCAATCCCTCTTCACTGAGATTTTATTGTTTCTATCTCGTTATTCGCAAGATGTTCGTGTTTTGGTGTCAAAAAAACTTGATTCTGAAGCAAGCATGGGAACCCCGGGTTCGTCTACAACTCCTCCCGTTTTTCCGAAACACTCCCGACGCCTGCGAGCGGTCCGCTTACTCTCCGTTCATCTGCAGTGCCGGGAACGTTTTCGTAATCATCAAAAAACAAGGGGTCTCTCAGTGATGGTGCGGGTTCGCCCGTCATAAAAAAATTTTGTTATCTCTGACATATCCTTTTATCGAAACGAATCGTCTTAAAGATCCATTCTACTAGATACAAAGACGTAGTCATTCAACAAACGTCTTTGTGTTTTCCCTGATCGGGAGAGATAGGAAAGAGAGGCCCATGAACCAGAGAAAAAATGATTCCAGGGGGTGCACCAATCATGCGAACACAACAAAAACTACCGCCTGTTCGCTTTAAAGAATCAAAATCAGGGCAAGATTCTTACTACATATGGCTTGACGAAGGAAGCCATTTAAACAATCCCATGATTTTCATTCAGCGAGAAGGTACCATGTGGTCTCTTTTTCAAATTTGTGTGTTCAGAGAAGGCAAAAATGTGATAGGTGATATCGTGGAGATCACTCAAGGTATTACATCGGAACAAAAAGCACGGCGATACGCCAAGGAAATCTTGTTAAGTATGTGTGAAAAATATGAGCGTATCTTAACGCCATCATCGATTGGGGAAGACCGATAACGACGGATGCAATATCGTGCGGATTTTTTCCCATCAAGACATTTCACTTGACGATAGGAAACATCGTATTCAGGACCTTCAATTGGGAGGAAATTCGTTTGTTACTCCGACTGATCAGAAAATCATATATACAACAGACCGCGATCACCATTACGTATCACACCAAAAAAGGCATGAAACAATATACCGGATACGTCGTTGATGTTCTTCCTTTTGAAGAACGGCTGGTGATGCGAGTCGGAAAGAAGATAAAAAGATTTTTATTGCATAGTATTGCTGAAGTAAAAGAATGAAGATCAGTGTTCATGGACAAGACATCCCGTGAGAGCCAATAGGAAAAAAGCCCCCCTGACGAGGGGGGCCATCTATAGAGTAAAAGAGAAGTTGGCTATATAAGGTTATTCGAATCAACCATCGTGTTTAAGTCCACTTCCCCAATGGAAATAATCAACATATTTGAAAACGGGCAAACACCCCACTTGAGCAGGGAGCCTCAGGTGGGATGTTTGCTTTTATCTCGAGTCACTCTTTGTGAGGATCCATCCCATATATATGCGGATCGAGCGAAGGATTTACAACGATCTTGAAGAGAATAAACCACGACGACGATAGAAGAGGGGATCATAATGAAACTTCGATGGGTTACCAATGGTCTTGGTTTTGCTGGAAGCAGGTGAAAAAGCGGTTATGTTGGTTGTATGCTGCACGGAAAGAGCCTCCCTTGGGGGAGGCTCCTGTTCGTTAAGTCAATCCGGCGAGGATGGAGGTCTGCCGAACAACTCCCAGCAGTTTTTCTGTTTCGTCCGTCACGGCGACGGGAAAAGGGGATTCCGCGGCTTTGGGAATCAATTCCTGCAGAATTTCTTCGGGTTTGGCGGTGAAATAGTCTTGATGGACAATCTCCGGCAGGTCTTTGTTTTCTTCCCGGGCCCGGATGGCGTCGTCGATGGTGACGACGCCTTGTAATTTTTGATCATCGTCCACAACGAACATGTTGGTAAGCTTTCTGGATTCCATCTCTTTCACCGCCGCTTGGACACCCTCACTCAGAGAAACGGCGGCAAGACTTTTGGACATCACCTGTACCGCCTTTAACACCTTGGAACGGTCGATATCTTTGACAAAGTCTTCAATATAAGGATCGGCCGGTTCGTTCAGTATTTCGTCAGGGGTTCCGGTCTGGATGACTTGTCCGTCTTTCATCACCGCCACCCGGTCTCCCAGTTTGAATGCTTCGTTAATGTCATGGGTGATAAAGACGATGGTTTTCTTCAATTTGGACTGAATGTCCAAAAGCTCCTGTTGCATTTCCCTCCGGATCAGGGGATCCAGAGCGCTGAAGGGTTCATCCATCAGCAAAATGTCCGGATCGTTGGCCAGGGCTCTTGCCAGACCGACACGCTGCAACATTCCTCCGCTCAGCTCGCCGGGCATTTTTTCCTCCCAGCCTTCCAGTCCGACCGTGGCCAAGGTTTCTCTGGCTGTTTGTTTTCGCTCTTCTTTCGGGATGCCTTTCACTTCCAGGCCGTATACCACGTTTTCTTCCACCGTTCGGTGGGTCAGGATGCCGAAATGCTGAAAGACCATGGCGACTTTGTTTTGCCTGAATCTCTGCAGTTCCTTGCCGCTGTACCGAACGATGTCTTCCCCGTCGATCAGGATTCGACCTTCCGTCGGTTGGTTAAGGAGATTGAGGCAGCGGATCAAAGTGGATTTTCCACTGCCCGACAGCCCCATGATCACGAAGATCTCCCCCCGGTTCACTTCGAAGGAGACATCATAAACACCGACAGTGTGGCCGGTTTCATTCAAAATGTCACTTTTCGAAGCTCCCGCCTGGATCTTTTCCAAAACGGATGTCGGATGGGGGCCGAAGATTTTAGTTACGTTCTCGATCTTGATGATGCCGGACATGACCCTACTCCTTTTTGTAGTTATACCGGTTGGCGATCCCTTGTGTCAGCCGGTCGATGATGATCGCCATAATGACAATGGATAAACCGGCTTCAAACCCTTGGTTGATGTCCACCCGATTGATGGAGATCAACACTTCCATCCCCAGCCCCTTTGCGCCGACCAAGGAGGCGATCACCACCATGGCCAGGGCCATCATCGTGGTCTGGTTGATCCCCGCCATAATGGTGGGGAGAGCTTGGGGGATCTGTACTTTGCGCAACAGCTGCCGGCGGGAAGAACCGAAGGAAAGGGCCGCTTCGATCATGTCCTTGGAGACTTCCCGGATGGCCAAGTTGGTCAGTCGTATGACGGGTGGGATCGCGTATATCACCGTGGCGAACAGCGCAGACACCTTTCCCAAACCGAACAGCATGATGGCGGGAATCAGGTAGACGAAGCTGGGCATGGTCTGCATGGCATCCAGAAGCGGTTTGACCACCGCTTCCGTCTTTTTACTGTATGCCAGCAGGATGCCGACGGGAATCCCGAGCAAAAGCGAGATCACGACCGAGGTGAGGACGATCGCCATGGTGTACATCATCATATCCCAGTAACCGAAGGTTCCGATCAAAAACAACAGAGCGGCAAAGGTGATCCCGGCTGTCAGGCGGACCAGTCGCCAACCCAACAGGAAAACGGTCAGAATCACCACCCACCAGGGAATCCACTCCATGAAGAGCTGCATATTGTACAAAAAAGTGAGAACCGCAATTTTCAGGGCGTCAAAAACGCCTTGGAAATGATTCGTCAAATAATCGACAGCAGCTTCCACAATTCCGCCGGGGTCGGTGCTGAATTGTCGGGGAAATTCATTCATGGGAGCGGCCGCACGTGAAGAAAAGCGGCCTTTTCACCTCGATTTCTTGTTGAACGGATCAGAATCACAGCCATTTACTTCAAGAATTCCTTCACTTTTTTTGCCGCATCTTCCGACACCCATGGGGTCCAAACTTCTTCGTGTTCCTTGAGAAACCATTGGGCGGTTTGATCCGCGTCGGCTTTGTTTTTCTGCATGTAGGCCAGGGCTTCGTTGGTCAGTTCGGTGCTGGTTTGGTATTTTTTCAAAAAATCGTTGACTTCGGGGGCACGGTCCGGCAGGCTTTTGTGCACGGCAACCTCAACGGGTTCCACCGGAAATTCGGTCCCGTAGCCTTCTTCCCATTTTTTCTTGTCATAGTCAGGTTCCTTAAGCAGAGTCATATCATATTGTCCCATGATCCATGTGGGTTCCCAGTAATAACCGACCCAAGGGTCCCCATTTTTATATGCTTTGGTCAAGGAACTGGACAGGGCCGCATCGGATCCGGGGCGGAAATAGGTGAATTCCTTGTCCAAGCCATAGGTTTTCACTTTTTCTTCCAAAATCTTGTCGACGGCCCATCCGGAGGGGGAACCGACGATCCGACCCTTGCCGGGAGTTTCCGGGTCTTTGAAAAGATCTTTGTATCGGGCCAGATCCTGAACCGATTCCAGATCAGGGGCCATGGGTTTGATGCCCCGTTCTTTGTCTCCTTTGATCACATACGTGGGAACATAAAACCCCTGACGGTTGTCGTCGAAATTGGTTGACACCTTGATCACATTCCCACTGTCCAGCATTTTTTCCCATTGTTCTTTGATGTTGCCGGTCCAAACTTCCATCAATACCTGTATATCCCCCTGTTCCAGTCCCGTCAGGGTGTTGGGAGTGGAGCCGGGAATGACGTCAGTTTTATAACCGTATCCTCTTTCGATAATGGTTTGAGCCACGCTGTTGTGAAAGCGGATGCTGTCCCATCCGGGGTCAGCGAAAACGATCGGCCGGTCTTTCCCCTCTTTCGTCTCCGGCGGAGCGGCACATGCCGCCAGGGACAGGATCAGCAACACCGACATAAAAATGAACGCGCCTTTTTTTAACCACTTTCCGGATAAAAACTTCACAATATCACAACCTCCCTTGTCAATCATCATTAATTATATAGTAATAGTCGCACAATTAAAAATTTTTCCATATATTTCTAAAAACCACGGATCATTGGTGCTTCCATCGCTTTCTCAACCGAACAGGAGTCTTTTTGTTTGTGCAGGTTTCGAGTTTGATCCATCCAGTCAGGCGGGGTGCCAACCCCTATAGACTTTACGTTGGAACATCATCACGTATGTGTCCAAAATCGAATAGGGGCTTATGAGAAATGACTTTGATGGTCCGGCTTGGATAGAAGTTAAGGAGTCAACACAACAGAATTCTCACCGTAGCTGAACATCCTCGAAAAAAAGGGGTCTCACCGTACCCTTTATGCGAATGGTACGGTGAGACCCATAAAATCTTTTAACAATATTTCATTGTTGTGATTTGAAATGTACTTTTACCGGTTATTGGGGAGTTGACAAAGGATGGAACAGGCCTAATTTGGATGCCATCACGTTTCGCAATCCATCGTTGGTTTAGGCCCCTCTGCTGTTTAGTTATGCTTCTTAGTTAAAGCATTAAAAAGGTCGTGAAGATCCATTTCTTCAGGATCATTCAGTAATACTTGATTGCCTTCCTCAACATGAAAAAGTACGAAATCCCCAAGAGTCATTGATCCAACACCGTCAATTTCAGCAAGAAAGTGAAAGAGTGCAGTATCTACAGCTTCTGTTATGGCTTCTTTCACTTTGGTTTGATCCAACTTCGGAAGTTATTTGTACCACTCTGATAACTCAAGCAGTCTTTTATCAGGATTTCTCCCTGGCGGATCCATAAAATCTTCTATTGTGTCCTGAATGGATTGATCACGGATGTAGATTATAAGGCTTCTCACAAAGTCCTCTGGATTCACTTCTTCACCTCACTTTAAAGATCGTCGGTCGGCACCTCGGCCTCAATCGGTTTATAGGATAATGCCTTGTCTACGATTTCCTCCGGTGTTGGATCCTCAGTTTTACGGTGCCGTTCGTTAGAACCTGTCTTTATCAGACCGACGTTTCATTCTGATTGAAAGCATTGCTCTTTTTTTTGAAAACGGTGTCCGACTGACAAAAAGCTTGGTACGCCAACCACATCCACAGGAACCCCAACACGCTGCCGCTGAAAAATGGAAGCAACCCGGGGAAATTCACGATCACGAAACAGACAGCAACACCACCAACCGCCATCATCAGCGTTTGGAGAGGGTGAGTGATCCCCAAAATAAAGGCATATTTGATAAATTGAAGCGTTTTCAGATCATAATGGACGAAAACCGGGAAAATGTACATCAGGGTAATCAGATACATTAAAAAAATGCTTATACTCCCAAACTGAAGCAATTTGGATGCAAAACCTTCCAACGTACCGAAAAAAAGATAATCCACAAATAAAATCAAACCGATTACCACTAAAATGAACCACAAAAAGTTCACAGTAATAAATTCTGACCGGTATACTTTCCAAAAGGTCGGGAATACCGGAACCTCTTTCCCCATCACCCATTTGCGTATCACCTGAAACATCGCCGCCGTTGCGGGAGCGGCTCCAAACAAGATCAGTCCCGCCAGCGTAAACAATATCCAGAGCAGATTAACGTAAGCCAGGCGCATTACCCACTCCGAAATACGATAGAAACCACCCATCACCCCTCCCAATTCCATCCCCGAGACCTCCTGTTCCCCATTCTTAATCTATAAAGCGGGAAAATCCTCCCATGTTCCATAGTCGCTGGATCAGCGGATTCAGTGACTTCTTTACATCATCCATTAATCAATTTTGACAGATTCACCGCTTTCAGCAGACTGGATGATGCGATCAAGCACTTTTTGATTTTGATAGCCATCATAGAAAGTCGGTGTTCCTTGCTGTTGATTGTTTGTAATTAAATCAACGAAATCTTGCAATTGGTTCTTCTTATAACCTGCAGGTACTTTTTCTGTTTTAAAAGCAATCTTTTCACCGGTTTCATTTTGAATACAAAGATTGATCTCCTCAGGACGTTCACAGTTGACATGAATCGTACCATAATCACCATATACTGTGACTTCATGCTGGTTGTCAGACCCAACTGCATTTCTTGTCGCAACAAAATTTCCAATGACACCGTTTTCAAGAACAGCCTGAAAGCTGGCAAAGTCATCGACATCCACTTTTTTCATTTCTCCGCTGTTTGGATCTTTCCTCATCTTTACAAAGGTTTCCATTCGTGCTGATACAGATCGAAATTCACCAACAAAAAAACGGGCACTATCAATCATATGTGCACCTAAATCTCCTAAAGCTCCGGTTCCTGTCACCGCTTTATTAAAACGCCAAGCATATGGCCTTTCAAATAAAGGGGATCCGAATTGCTGCAGATAGCGAACGGCCATATGGCGAATGGGACCAATCTTATTTTCCTGTATAAGCTTTTTTACATACCGAAAAGATGGGACATAACGGTAGGAAAATCCAATCATGCACGGAATCGGTTGTTGTTCATACAATTCCGCCAAATCCTTGGCTTCATCAAAATTTAAGGTGAACGGTTTCTCAGACATGACAGGTTTTTGGTATTGAATACATAGACGTAACACCTTTGCATGCAAGTCATTGGGTACAATGGAAATGACAGCGTCAACATCAGGATCTGCAATCAACGCTTCCAGATCTTTAAAGCGTTTCTCTTGAGGAACCCCTTCTGCATCACCTGCATGATTTAATCGTTCTTCATTGACGTCACATACTGCTCCTGTATACAGGTGTTCTAATTCAGAGATCATTTTACGATGCGCATTTGCCATCCCGCCCAACCCGATTAAACCGACATTGATAACATCTTTTTTTATCATGTTCGGGCCCCCTTTGAAAGCGGCCGAAGCCGCTTTTTTTCGTTACTTCAACAAATATACACGTGCCTCATATGGCTTCAATACCATGGATGAAATGTCTTCACTGTTTTGAACGTCATAGTTTCTGATAAGCAGTTGGTTGGATTTAAAGTGAATATGTGCCGGCAATTCGAAGTCGGCATCTTCCACTGTAAAGTTACACACAACAAGCAGTGTTTGATCATCTAAAGTACGTGTATATGCGTAAATTTGCTCATGCTCTTCCAAAATAAGATCGTATGTTCCATAGACAATGATGTCATTTGCTTTTCTTAGCTGTATCAGTTTTTGATAATAGTGGAAAATCGACTGTGGATTGTCTAATTCGTTTTTGGCATTGATTTCTTTATAGTTTGGATTTACTTTTAACCAGGGAGAGCCGGTTGTAAAGCCTGCGTTTTCACTGTCATCCCATTGCATGGGTGTTCGCGCATTGTCTCGCCCTTTTATATAGATTGCCTCCATGACTTTGTTGTGATCCTGACCGCCTTCTATCACTTTTTCACGGTACATGTTATGAATTTCTATGTCATTGTAATCTTCCAATGATTCAAAGCGAACGTTCGTCATACCCAGTTCTTCGCCTTGATAAATGTAAGGTGTGCCTTGCATCATATGCAGAAATGTGCCCAGCATTTTCGCTGATTCAACACGATATTCCTTATCATTTCCGAAACGGGAAACCATTCTTGGCTGATCGTGGTTATTTAAGTACAGACTGTTCCAGCCTTTCCCCTCTAAATCTTTTTGCCATTTTGTCATGACTTCCTTCAAATCATTGAGTTTCCATGGCTTCAGATCCCATTTTCCGCCGGGGCCTGAATCTAAATCCATATGCTCAAATGTAAAAATCATGTTTAATTCCGTACCCTCAAGGTTTGCATACTTTGCCGCATCTTCTGTTGATGCACCCGGGCATTCCCCAACCGTCATGATGTCATATTTCGAAAGGACTTCACGATTCATTTCTTGCAGGTATTCATGAACACGCGGACCGTTCATAAAAAACTCGCCGCCCCAGTCGTATCTTTTTCCCCCCGGAACACTTGGCAATCCGTCTGCTTTTGAAATCAGATTGATGACATCCATACGCAAACCGTCGACTCCTCTATCAAGCCACCATGTAATCATGTCATAAACTTCTTTTCTCAGTTTCGGATTTTCCCAGTTTAAATCCGGTTGTTTTTTACTAAACAGATGAAGGTAGTATTCATTCGTTGCTTCATCATATTGCCAAGCTGAGCCACTAAAGAATGACGTCCAATTGTTGGGTTCTTGTCCATTCTTGCCCGGACGCCAAATATAGTAATCCCGGTAAGGGTTATCCTTCGATTTACGGGATTCGATGAACCATTTATGCTCATCTGATGAATGATTAACAACAAGGTCCATTATTAGTTTCATTCCGCGATCATGAATTTCTTTAAGCATTTCATCCCAATCATCCATCGTGCCAAACTCATCCATAATGGCCTGGTAATCACTTATATCATAACCATTATCATCATTTGGTGATTTATATACCGGGGAGAGCCAAATCACGTCTACTCCCAATTCTTTCAAATAATCCATTTTTTCTGTAATTCCCTTAATGTCGCCGACGCCATCACCGTTACTGTCATTAAAGCTTCTCGGGTAAATTTGGTAAACAACACTCTCTTTCCACCAGGCTTTTTCCATACTCAAAACGCCCCTCCAGTTCGACTGCTCTTATTGGATCACTTGCTCAAACATGTCCGAACCAAGTCGGATGCCCTTGGCAGATATTCAATGGATTGGAGCATCGACAGTTCTGCGCAATAGTCAGTACCGGGCCTCTACAATTCCTTCCTATTCTTTCAATAACGGATCAATTTCTTTCGCAGCTTTATTCAAACCTTCCTCCACACCCATTTCTTCAGCCAAAATTTTCTCCAAATAATCACGATAAATTTTCTCTATCTTACTCCAATTATCTACGGGTGGTCTTAAATACGCCTGCTCCAGGCCTTTAACATAAGGCTCGATAAATGGTTGATCCAATTGATCATAAGAATGCGCAGCTTCCTTATTTGTGGGGATGAGCCCCGTTCTGAACATTACTTCCTGAACTTCGGTTTGTGACATCCATTTTATAAAGGTCCATGCTGCCTGAAGGTGTCGTGTACCTTTCATAATGACCAGATTTTCCCCGCCAATAACAGAACCTTTATTTTCGTTCACGGGAAACGGAGCTGCCACTGTATTCTTATGGATCAAAGAGCTTTTTTGTTTGTCATTCAATAATATGCTATAAAACCACGGACCTTCATCGATCATAAAATATTGACCCTGCAAAACACCATTCCATTGATCGATCGGTTCATTCAAAAAATGAGCGTCAATATTTCCGTTTTTAAATAATTCAAGCATTGTTTGAACAGCCTGTATACTCCCAGGGCTGTTTAAATATCCGGATGACTTTGTATACTGAGGATTTGTCAATTGACCACCAAAACCGACAAAGTATGACAAGCTGTTCCATGCGGAAGAATTCCGCAATCCAATGACATAGTCGTTTTCTTTAACAACGGCAAGAAATTCTTCCATTGTGCGTGGAGGTTTGGTCAAACCGGCTTTTTTTAATTGCTGACTATTATAGATGGCAACTTTTGTATTTAAGTTTAAAGGCAGGCCATAATACTCCCCCTGATATTTATTTGTTTCCATAGCTTGAGTATAAAATTTTTTTGAGTATTGGTTAAAATCACTGAATTTACTGATAGGGTATAATAAGTTAAGGTCAGCAAATTGAGGGACCCAAACCATATCCATTCGGACCACATCAGGCGGTTGTTTGGCAGAAGCACGTGTAATCAGGGTGTTTAAAAGCTGATCGTTATATGCCTGACGTACCGCTTTGATTTTTATATGCGGATATTCCTTTTCAAACATAGGCAGCAGTTGATTCTCAAAAACCCTTGTTTCCTCATCACCATATGTATGCCAAACAACCACCAGTTCGGTGGAAGAAGCTTCATTAATGCTTTCCACCTTAGCTCCGTTAATGATACTTTGATTGCTGCAACCTGTTGAAAAAAGCAGCATACAAACAAATAACAACCGTGCCAACAAAATCAGTCCCCTCCCGACTTTCACAGGATAGACTTTTTCTTTAACCGATAATCAACCGGGGACAAGCCGGTCATTTTTTTAAATAATTTACTGAAATATTTCACATCATTAAATCCTGAATGAGCAGCAACTTCATATACTTTTAATTCTGTGTCCTTTAATAGATCTTTCGCTTTTTGAACACGTAACTGAGTGACATAATCACTGAAGTTTTGACCCGTCTGTTTTTTGAAAAATATACTGAAATAGTTTTTACTTACATGGACATGGTTTGCGACATCCTGTAAAGTTAATTCTCCAGTATAATGTCCGTGGATATATACAATCGCATGTTTAATTAATTGATTATCACTAAACCGCTGTTGTGGAAATAATTTAGCTGTGTCTTCATACTCTTTTATCAATTGGTGCATTTTATGAATTAATTGTGATACAGTTTCTGCTTGTTTCAGAACTTCAAATTTTTCCAGCAAGCTGTATGCATTCCCTTTTTCCGAAAAAAGTTTGCATAATATACGACATGCTTCTTGTCTGATTGCATCGGGGTCCAGCCGTTGTTCAGACCATCTTCTTTCAATGCAGGAAAGAAAGTGATCGATATCCACTGAAGGTTCCAACTTATCGATTAAAACATCTAATTTCTCAAGATGATTTTCAACCATGGCAAATGGTTTGTACGTATGTATGCAGCCAACTCCTTCATAAAAGCGGTAATGACAAGCGATTCTGCTTTTTTCATAACATTCTCTTATATTTGATCCTGTATGGATTCCAAAACTTAGACTGATATCAAATTGTTTTTCAAGATGCTCTTTTAATTGATTCACTTGCAGAAACGTTTCTCTGCCATGTTCCATGATGAATATGATTTCACTTTCACCTACCGAAAAACAAATCCCATCCATAAAATTATAATAATATTCCTTGATTTGTTCCATCAATAAAATTAAGTACGCCTGACCGGAGTGTTGTATTAACTCCTCGATATGGTCAATCATCCCATAAACCATGGTACGCTGTATTGCTAACCAGTGACGGTCTTCCAGCTCTTCATAATTAAACAAATATCTTTTAAGACTGCTTTCCAGTTGTTTTCGTTCTTTGTCTTCCACCGTCCGGTCATAAAGTTGCAATCGTTTCTTTACCTTATTCTCTTCCTCTATTTCTTTTGTGCAACGATCGACCAGCTGCTTTATTTCTTCAGGTTCCAGCGTATGTTTCAAAAGATAGTCCACAGCTCCCAGTTTTAATCCTTCCCGCACATATTCGAAATCGTTATAGCTGCTTATTAAAATCACTTTCAGATGCGGAAAAAGCTCCAGTGCCTTTTTTGTCAGTGTGATTCCATCCATCAGCGGCATTTTAATATCTGTGATTAATATATCTAACTGTTTGTTTTCCACCGCTTTCAAGGCTTCTTCTCCATTTGGATAATCGCCGATAAGATTTAGATTTAATTCAACCCAATTACATAACGATTTTAGACCACAACGGATCACCGGCTCATCATCAACAATAATGACGTTATACATCCACACCACCTGTTTCATGTTGTTTTTTCAATATAATCGTCACAGTGGTTCCTTGACCTTGCCGACTTTTAATCGCAACGTCGGATCCTCCGGGAAAGTATAATTGAACAGATTCATAAACATGCTTTAACCCGATTCCAAAAAGTTGACTGGATCGGTCAGCTTGTTCGATTTTTTGTAACTTGGTTTGGGTTAAACCACTTCCATTATCATGGATATCAAAACGTACCTGTTTTGAATCGCGATGGGCCGAAATAGAGATCGTTCCCGCTCTTCCCGTCGGTACAATCCCATGAAAAACCGCGTTTTCGACAATGGGTTGCAACAGCATTCTTGGGATCCGAAATTCTTTAACCTCTCTTGGAACATCGATCAGCAGATGAAATGTTGAATCATACCTGATTTGTAAAATATCAATATATTTCTCGATAAAATCCAATTCCTCTTCTACTGTAATAAAAGGCCCCTTTTTTCCCATATTTGCTTCCATTAACCGGTTTAAAGCAGTTAAAGCTTCATCAGCCTGTTTATTCTGATTAAATTTAACCAACCAGCGAATGGTGCTTAATGTGTTAAACAAAAAATGAGGATTGATTCGATGTTTAAGTGCCCTTAATTCTGCCTCTTGCTTTTGAGATTGTTCTGTTCTGACCTTTTCCAGCAATTGTTCAATCCGGTTAATCATTTGATTGAATTGTATACTCATGATCCCGATTTCATCTGAAGAATGAATACTTGTCCTGGCAGTTAAATTTCCTTCTTCCACCCGTTTCATTTGAGTCGTAAGTTGCTTGATCGGTCGGGTCATTTTTCCGGCAATAAACAAACCGATCACAACAGCAAGAGCTGTAAATCCAATGGAAGATAATAAAATGAGCTTTTGAACATCGTCTAATTGTTTCGTAATCTCTCTCACCGGTACGATTCCAACCATTGTCCATCCATTTTCAATTGGCTGTTTCACACCGTAATAAGGTTCATCATTCATTTCAAATTCAAATTCAGCTTTATTGTTATGAACCACATGATGAAAAAGAGCATCATTTTGGATCGTCTTGTTAACGTTTTCAAGATTGTTATCAATCATCACTTTACCCGTTTGATCGACGACAAAAAAACGACCGGTTTCCCCCAGTTTTAACCCTTTGATTTTTTCTAAAATCACTTTCCCATCCAGACTGACTAATACATAACCGACGTTATTCATATTTGAAAAATCTTTTAGTACACGGGCGACAGGGAGAACGAGGTCCGTATTTGTCCCTGCGCCGCTAAAGCGATCATATTGCAAACCCATCCAAACGAGTTCGCCGTCTGCCCTTTCAGATGCATTGACCCAATCCAATTCATTCAAAGAGTGTTGAGACAATTTAGCCTGGGAAAATGTGCCGCTTCCCCAACTGGTCCCTTCTGGTTTAAAAACGTAGATAATTTTGACCATGGAATTTGCATACATGACCTGATTGAGAAACTCGGTGACATACTGATTATTCTCCTCCCGTTCATCGAGTCCAATCCCATCTTTTGAATCATCAAGGACTGCTTGTTGAATTTTCATATTACTGTAAACCAAATTGGACGTATCGTTTCCGATCTGAACAATATTTGATAAATTCTGGGCGGATTGTTCAGCGATTTGAACGGACGATTCCCGAACGTTTTGATTGACGATATTTGACGAAGTCACATAAAACAAAATGCTTGTAAAACTGGTAGGGAGTAATATAACAAGGAGAAAAGCAACCACCATTTTAACTGCAATCCGATTCTTGAACAGGGTATAAATTCCCAATTCCAATGCTCCCTGGTTGTCTTTTTTTCTTCGGTGCCGGACGGATCCTATTGGTTGATGTTTTCACCATCCGCCTCTCAAAATCCTTTTTGAGGTGATTGGAGCAAGGGGAACTGCATAAAGAGTGTTGACTGCTTCGTCATGGCGCCTAACCTTTCACACTCCCTTCATTAATGCCTCCCTGTACAAATTTCTTCTGGAAGATAATATAAATAATCATAACTGGCAAAATGACAATGATCGACGCGGCAAAAATCCATCCCCAGTTACTTGCGTATTTTCCTTGAAACATCATTAATGCGATGGGCAGCGTACGTAATGCTTCATCTTTAATGATGGCCAACGCTACAAAGTATTCATCCCAGGTCCCTGCAAATGAAAAGATGGCCAGTGTTCCCAATGCAGGCCGGGACAGAGGTAAATAAATGTTCCAAAAGATACGCCAGTTTCCGCCACCATCGATCAATACAGATTCCTCCAATGATTTTGGGATGGACTGGAAAAACCCGCGTAAGAAGAAAGTGGAACCGACTACACCGCCACCAACGTAAATCAACCATAAACCTAAATACGTATTGACTAACCCTAAACTGTTAATGACTGTGAACTGTGGAACAATGGCCAGAACAAGCGGTATCATCATCGTGAACAAAAACGTGCGGAAAAGAAATTCTTTACCCGGGAATTCAAACCGGACAAAACTATATGCTGTTAACGCACCGAGAAATAATCCAAATACTAATGCCACACCTGCAACAAGTAAGCTGTTCATGAAATAGCGTGAGAATTTTTCTTTTGTCCACACCGCTATATAGTTATCAAGATTAGGAACAACAGACAATACCTCTGCAGGTCTGGGTAAAGAATACGAAGACGAAATAAATGTTGTTAAAATCATATAAATAAATGGAAGTATAAATACCGCGGCTCCTAAAATGATCGTTGCGTATATAATGATTTGCCAATGTAAACTCGTTTTCACCATCAATCCCCCCGTTTGTCATTTTTTATAAAAAGCGCTGCTTTCCGAATTGTTTTTGCTGTGACCACGTGACAATAAAAATCGTCAGACCCATCATCACGCTTAAGGCAGAGGAATATCCAAAGTTAAAATTGTTGAACGCTTCCTTATAAATCATGCTTTGCAGCACTTCTGTTTGTCCCATCGGTCCACCATTCGTCAAGAAGTACACTTGCGGGAAAATATTAAAGGCACCCATGATCAATTGAATGACAACAAACAGAGTCACTGGTTTGATCGTTGGAATGATCACATTACGAAACTGTTGAATCCCGTTTGCACCATCAATGGCAGCCGCTTCATACAAGTGCCGCGGTATCCCCTGTAATGCAGCCAAATAAACAACAAGCACCCATCCGACCGTTTTCCATATATGAAAGAGCCAAATAACAACCATTGCTGTCCATTGATTTTGCAACCAGCCGATCGGACGGTCAATAATACCTAAATTCATGAGTCCATAGTTGACCACGCCACCTTCTCCACCGGCAAACAAATATTTGAATAAAAAGGCAACAACGATCCAGGATGTAACAATGGGTAAATAATAAACAGTGCGAAACGTGATTTTAAATTTGACAAATTGCAAGTTAATTAATACTGCAAAGAACAATCCCAGAAACCAGTTTATCGGTACTGTGACAACCGTATTTAAAATTGTATTTCGAACGGCATACCCAAAAGCAGGATCACTGAAAGCCTTTTTATAGTTTGCAAGCCCCACAAAGGGATTTTCTGCTCCCGGAATGACACTGTAGTCTTGAAAACTCATGACTATTCCTTTCATTAACGGATAAATAACGAAAACACCTGTCCCGATCAATCCCAAAATCAAAAATGGAAACACTTCCACCCATTGTTTCAGCCCCGTTTTAACACGTTCACTGAAAGCGAGTTGATGTTGAGAAGTATACCGTTGCTGGGTTTGAGGCATTGTGCTCCCCCTTCGAATCCGCTTTAATATGAAAATACCCACCAGGTGATGATGATCACCTGGTAAAGTATTTTCATTTTTTTTCGGTTTTCGTTCATGATCTTAGTTCATGACCGCCTTAATTTTTTTCGTAGCATCTTCCAGAGCTTCTTCAGGTGTCATCTTTCCTCGTATCGCCTTTTCAAAATTCAAGTTAAGAATTTCTTCCATTTCAGCCCATTGAGGGATGGGTGTGCGCGGCAGTGCGGTTTCAAGTTGTTGTACATATTCTTCTGCAAACGGCGTTTCCAAGAACTTCGGATCATTTGCAGCTTCTTTATTTGTCGGAATCAGCCCGGTCTCACCCATTATCAGTTGAGGCTCTTTCGATGCCATCCATTTCATGAAAGTCCAGGCTTCCTTTGGATGTTCGGAATTTACAAACGTGACCAGGTTTTGACCACCGATTACAGAATGGGATCCACCCGGACCTTCAGGTATTAATCCTCTGATTGTATATTCCATCACGTCGCGTTTTGCTTTCTTGTCGTTCATTAAAACACTGTAAAACCAGGGTCCATCGTCAATCATTAAATATTCATCATGCTTCATACCATCCCAGGTTCCTGGCTCTTTACCGATAATGGTAGGACTGATTAAACCTTCTTCGTGCCAGGATACAAGGGTCTCAAGTGCTTTGATGCTCTCTTGACTGTTGAGATAACCATCCACTTTGGTAAAGTCATCATTGGTTAACTTACCTCCGAGACTCCAGAAGTAAGGAAGCATTGACCAGCTGTTTGGACCACCAATTCCGATGCCGCCCAGCTCTCCTTTCTCAACCAGTGTACGTGAAGCATCAGCCAGTTCTCCCATTGTTTTGGGTGCTTCTGATAAACCTGCCTTTTTCAATAATTTTTTGTTATATATAGCTATTTTTGTATTTGTGTCTATCGGCAAACCATAATATCCACTGTTATATGCATTTGTCGACATCGTTGTTTTAAATTGCTTGTCTTTAATTTCATCGAAACCGTCAAATTTACTGACCTCTTGCAATGCACCCATTTTTGCAAATTCAGGGACCCAAATAATGTCCATTCTCATCAGATCCGGTGCTTCACCACTGCCCACACCGGCAATAACCTGTTGTTTTAAACCTTCATAAGGCATACGCGTTAACTTCAACTTAATCCCTGGATGTTCTTTCTCAAACAGCGGCTTAATTTTTTCTTTCAAAATGACTTCTTCTTCATCACTGTAAGTATGCCAATATTCAAGAACGACTTCTTCTCCTGCACCGCCAGCATTGGATGTTTCTTTCCCATTGCAAGCTGCGCTTGCCAAAAGTAACATCAACACCGTTAACACACTTGATAATGTTTTCAATGGTGTTCGCACTTTGTTGCCCCCTTTTCAACTTTTTGGAATAATCACATTATGAACAATGAAAACGCTGACCGAAACTGTTTTCATTATGGTGATGGTGTCATATATTAATATTCTGGATAGGGTCATATTTTGTCACTCGTTGGATGGTGTCATTCATTAATATAAAACATAACAAAATACACTTTTGAAAAAAATAACTTCCCTGCATTACAAATTGTAATGTTCAATACCGCAAATAAGAAACGCATTGAAGTTTCAATGCGTTTCTCAATATCTTAATATAGTTTCATTTACCATTTTATTTTGGATGTTTTTTTATTTTGGGGACCGTCACGGTCAATGACGATCATTTCCCAATATTCCAAGCTGGGAAGTGTAATAATTAAGTCTTGATTATCCCATTTGTATTGAATTTCTTTCAACTGTCCTTGGTGATGATCGGGGCTTGCCGTATACACCTTTAAGTCAGGTAATTCCTTTGCATTTTTTCCTATGGGGTATCTTACCGTTAAGTCAGTATGTTTCTGTGGTGATGTCGCGGCATTTCTCCAATTTTCATCGTTATTGAGCAAATTGATGAGGTGAACAACATCGTAATCTTCAAATCCTTTATTGTTCTGATTATCCCTGACGATCGTCCAGATTGTGCCACTGTCCCCATCTTTGCTAACCTTCAGTGGTTGTCCGTGATCTTCCACCTTCACCTCCGCCTCTGACTTATGACTGTCAAAGAGAAGATTTTCATAGGCAGCAAAGAACTTATAGTAATCTTTCATCGCTTGCTTGAGAGAACGGCTCATTTTTTTACTTCGATTTGGATAATATTCATGCGCCAACATGTTTGGTCCTTCTTCAAATTTTTCTGCTGTACCAATTTCAATATGTGAAGCCCCCATTGCAGCTAACCCTGCATCCATCAGACGCACCGAAGGTTCATCAAAGAGTCCGATGGTCATGCGACGCAAATGAATGGTTCCTTCTTGTCCCGCCTCTTGTTTCAATGTCACTTTATGCTTACCTGCTTTCAAATCCGGGAGCACAACGTAACCATCTTCGCTGTATGAGTCGATACTTCCCGTACTTCTGAAAGTAACGACATAAGGCTTGCCTTCAGCATCCAAAACGGGTTTTCCATCGATGTAAATCGTTCGCTCTGTATCTGCTCCGGCATTGGAGTATGTGAAGATAAAACTGGTTTCTCCTTCTTCTGCCAAACTTACGTCAAAAGTGACTTCATCTCCGGTGTGACCAAAGTGGAGCAATGTATCCTTGTATATGTGCATCGGAGGAAGGATATCGGCCAATTCAGCTTGATACTTTTTATTTCCTACTTGCAGAAAATCAAGCTTTACACCATCATCTTCCACATTTTCAACTTTGATGGAGATCGTGTTGCGTCCTTTATTTAAAGGAATTCCAGTCATTGTATTGTCTTCCCAAGCGTTATTATAGGGGAAACGAACATGATCCATTTTTTTCTCATTGACATAGACAGAACGTTTGGCAGTCTGTTTCGATGCAGAATCATTGTTATATCTCCATACCAAGTCATAGTTGCCTGCTTCCGGCGCATGAACTTCAAAATGCAGGAAATCTCCTTCATCATCAAAGTCGTATACATGACCTGCAGTGGTTGTGATCCCGTGTCCTTCCGGAGCAAAGGTTGCATTCTCCACTTGATAATCCTCATCATTAACATGTAAACTGTCTAAATTCATATATTGACCATCAGACACCATTTCGAGTACAACCTCGTGTTGACCGGAGGATACATTTGCTTTGATTGATTTCTCAACCATAGAACCATCCCAGCCTCCTGGTGTGCTGGTAAAGACAACATCTTCAGCAATCACTTTTCCATCGAGATAAACATTGACCGTTGGATTATTACCAGATCTGTATTTAAATACAAGCTCATCTGCCTCTTTTTGATTGTCTACAGAGAAGAGGACGCGTTGGCCTGCCTTCCCAAAATGATCCGTTTTCCCGGGAACCGTTTTGACATCGTTTGTTTTGGGGATCACCGGACTCCAGCCTGTCTCTGCTTCCTCTGCTTCCTTAACGGTATCCAGCAACTCAAATTGATTCACTTCAATTCCTGTTTCAGTCGTTTCATCTTCCATCTTCAGTTGAATCTCATTGGTTCCATTATTCAGAAAGACTTGTGATTCGGTTTTGCTCCAATCATCTCCATCTGTATGAGGAAGAGTTACCACTCCTGCTTTTTTTCCATTAACCAATAGGCTTCGTTCTGTTTTTTGACCTGGATTCTTATAAAAAATGGAGAGGGGTACCTCTTGCGGCTGGTCTGAATCAATTTGAAAGGATACGAAATCTCCCTGTTGCTTAAAGTTTTCAATCCCTTCATTCGTTTTTGTGATCACTGGCTGTTTTGTTGGTTTCCAGCCTATATTCGCTTTTTCAGCTTGATATTTTTGATCCCCGACCTTCATGTAATCTATTTTGGCTCCCGTATCGTTTACATTCTCCACCTTGAGAACAATCTTATTGTCTCCTTGATGTAAGGGGACTTCAACATCCTCCGATTTCTTAAACCACTCCCAACCACCTGTAGGTTCAAATTTAACGGAATCACTGATCCGTTTATCATTGACATAAAGAGAACGATTTACGGCCAATCGCTCGACACCATATTGGAAGCTGACAGGGTACGTCCCTGCTTGATCTGCTTTAACCGTAAACTCGATGAAATCTCCATCTGTTTCAAAGTTGTATACATGTCCATGCTTATCCACCTTACAACTGATCAGTTCAGCATATTCAGCCTCAAATTCCTTCTCAAAAGCGTCTTTTTGAAGGACTAAACTATCTACATTCAACCATCGGTTGTTTGTATTTAGTTGAAGTTTGATTTCGTTTTTGCCCTTTTCCAAATTGGCAGATATATTTTTGACTGCAACAGGATTTCCCCAGCCCGTTCTTTCATCAAAAGCGATTTTGCCATCGATTATTTGATTATTAACGGACAATTTCCCCTCAGGGCTATCCTGATTATCATGTCCATACAAGAGAGAAACATTGTATGTCCCGCTTTCGGGTACATCGACTGTCCATATAATCTGGTCCTCATCTTGCTTGCCAAAGTCCCCTACCCAGCCAGGTATTTTTTTAATATTGGAAATAAAAGTTGTTGATTTTGGAACCCCTTGCACATCCGCAACTTCATAGTGATCCCCGGTCGCTTGTTTATAATTCATATAGCCGGCAATGACAACCGCTTTACCGCCGTTTTTGGCACGTGTATCCTCAACAACTTTCAATAAATCGCGATAATGATCTTTGTCTTGCCAAATTTCACTATAGTCAAAATCCGTTTTTGTAGATGGTGACGTAACATCTTGATAACCAGTGTTTCCTCCGACCATGTTG
This sequence comes from Melghirimyces profundicolus, assembly GCF_003054245.1. Classification (GTDB taxonomy): domain Bacteria; phylum Bacillota; class Bacilli; order Thermoactinomycetales; family DSM-45169; genus Melghirimyces; species Melghirimyces profundicolus. The sequence continues at coordinate 117,710 of NZ_QBKR01000007.1, read as the reverse complement.
AATGTAACAAAACTTTTCTGCTCATTGTTTTGGACAAGGGATTCTTTTACAGCCTCAATAAGTGAATCATAGTCCTTGGAAAAATAACGTTTTTCACCATCATAACTGTATAAGTAATCACTATCCGACCATCCCCACTGATCAAGGTGCATCCCATCAAAGCCAAATTCGTTCACGCCTCTGTTAAACTGTTTCGTAATATATTTTTGCCATTCCGGATGACCTGGATCTTGGAGATAAAGAGCTGTCGGTGGTTGAACCCAGTCAAAGAAAAATCCTTCCTGATAACGATCGGGATCCGGGTCGGGAAAAGGAGTGTTCTTCTTATAAAGTCCCCATTCCTTTTTTACTCCGAAAGCTTCATAATTTTCCCTGGCTGCATAATTCATTTGATAGGCCATTGCTGCTGCGTTGTATTTTTGAGATGCTTGAATTTGTTGCTTTACTGTTAACGGGTAGAGTTTGCGCCCCAACAAATCATCATAAGAGGTATCCGATTCTATTTTTTCTGAAATAAAATTTCCCTTCTCATCCAGAATGGGGTTTCCATTGCTATCTGTTTTGGAATAGACAGATACATCGTGGCGCCACATCCAATCATAAAATTGAAACCCATTCAAGTAATATTCCTGGGTCAGTTGTTTCATCTTCTTATCACTTTCGGCTTCTGACTCTTGTGGGAAATCTGTTGTATAGCCGTAACGGGGGAAACGTGTCCAATCACTTGAAACATCAATGGCTGCTGTCAGCTGTTGATCTGAACCCTCAATGTTTGCTTTCACAATATAACCACGAAAATCTTGAGACGGAGGGGTCCATTCTATTTCCAATCCTTTCACATCATCATTGATACGGATCAGTTTCTTTCCCTCAGCTATTTTTTCATTTAAATGATGGACTTCTAAATGAAGCTTTCCTTTCCACTCTACAGACGAATCAAACAATAACGACATTTTCACTTTTTCACCCGGTTTATATCGTGCTTTGTCCACCAAGAATGCTTGAATTGGTTCGTCAGGTAATTTCTTTTTGTTTGCTCGGGATTCGGTTATTGTTATTGGCGTTAACATCGAGGTGAAAACCAAACTCAAAATTACTGCTAAACTGATCTGAGACGACTTTGGTTTACGTTTAAAGACTTTCATACTCTTCCTCCCTTTTCATAATTTATTTCCACTTTATAATATTTGCATCGACACTTTGTTGTAATTATGAGTAATGAAAGCGCTGACTGAAACCGCTTTTGTTATGGTGATAGTGTCGTATATTCATGTTCTTGATATGGTGACATCCATCATTCGTCGGATGGTGTCATTTATTCATATGAAAATTAATAAAATACACTTTGATGTATCCATCGATGGGGCCACGTTTTCTCGGCCGATCTTCCCTCCAAGAAGCGTTGTGATGGATGGTCAGACTCAGAAGAAGGGAAGCGTTATACAGCGACTTTGCTGTCCTGCCCGGCATGGAACATTCCAGGAAAAGAAAAAAGCCCTCAAAGGGCCATTCCCGAAGGGGGTTGTTTCATTGTTTTGGTCTGACGCCACAGGGATGAGGGTCGGAAGGTATCATCCCGCTGCGGCCTGTATCTGAGGAGGAGTTGTTTTTGGCAGATTGCCAAGAAGGCCTGAAAAAGGAATCCGACTCCTCGGAAGAACAAAAATCCCGGTTGGGGATTCCACGCCGATCAGGGGGCGTGGTCAAACAAGTAACTGGCACAAGTGTAAAAGGACACCCCCATCGATCGTCATACACCCCATCCTTTGCCCATCATTGTTTTTGCCCTCTTGTATGCCTCAGGTGTGTCAATGTCAAATGTCACACCCGGATCTTCCACAGGTACGAGATTCCGGTTTTTAAGGTGTCGGATGATATCTTTGGCTCCTTGGTCCCCTTTCAAATTCCTGAAACTCATTTGTTTGATGTTCCCGAGGAACACCGGATGACCCGGCAAATTCTGATAGGAAGGACGGAACATGCAGGGTTCGTCCGATTTATTTTGCTGTTCAAGGCCTGACTGAAAGATAAACTGAATCGTACCGGGTGAAATCAGAGGTTGGTCCCCTAAGAAGACCATCACCGATCTTCCTTGGTGACACTCTTTTAACCCTGCCCACAGCGATGAACTTTGACCCATGCCGTAATCGGGATTGTAAACCCAACGAAATCGACTGTCATGGATTTGAATGGAATGTTGAATTCGTTTCGCTTCATATCCGATCACGGCAATCACTTCGGAAAACGGAAATAACAAGCACCGACTGATAATATGTTGGAGCAAAGGGACTCCTTTAAAATCCAACAGCTGTTTCGGTTCTCCCATTCTTCTGGATAATCCCGCTGCCAGGATCAGCGCACAAACGTTTGATACCACGATTTTTCACCTGTTTACGGAAGATTTGCCAGGCACGGGCTCCACGGTTAACAAACCTCCATAACCCAAATCCACAAGGTCCGCCTTATTGACCCTTTTTCTTGCCGCAACCCAAGGTAAAATCCTGTCAAAAACGGTGATCGGATCCCAAATCACACACCCTGGCAATCCCAGCACCGGGATTTCGTGATCATAACCCACTAAACACATCGAACCGGGTAAGACTGGAACCCCGTAAGAGATGACATTCACACCTGCTGCGCGAATCGCGCCAGGTGTTCGATCATCCGGATCGACGGACATTCCTCCTGTTACGAGCAATAAGTCGATCTTTTTATCCAGCATCGTCTTGATCGCCGAAACAATTTGCGGCTGATCGTCAGGGACCACTTGATATTCACTCACTTGTGAATCGTAAGCCGAGAGTTTTTCACTTACTTTTTCCTTAAACCCATCGGATACGAATCCTTCATACAACTCCGTTCCTGTGCTGATCATTCCCACATTCATCGGCTGAAAAGGATGGACGGAGATAAGGGGTTTTTGTTCGGTTAATTTCCGCACATCATCCATATTCTGTTGTGCGGTGGTTAACGGGATAATACGGGTTCCCGCTATTCGATCCCCTTTCTTTACTGGAATACCGTCTTCGATGGTGGCCACGATCACATCAGGGATGGAATTAATCTGCCGGAGCAATTCCCGATCGATGTTTACTAAGCCCCTGTATTCGGCGATGAGATTGACCCTGCCCTCGGAGGGAGCCGTAAGTTCAATGCCGGCTCCCCCGATGGCTTTGCCGATTTTCAACGCAGCCTCCTCTTCGTGAATCTGATCGGCCGGAATATCCATTACAAAAATATGAAATTTTCCGATGGATTTCAAGACAGGAATATCCTTTTCCCGAATCACGTGTCCTCTTGGAAAAGCCACCTCATCCACTTCTTCGGGAACAATCCGTGTCACATCATGGCCCAACTTCATCCCAACAGCTTCATGGATGGGTATTTCCTTCATGATGTCCCCCCATATCGAATGGCTCTTCTATTTCTTACCCGGTCGCGTTATCTCCGGGCCAATTGATGAATCTTGTCCTTTCCCCGTAAAAACCCGCCCGGGTGACCATTTCGAAACGCCAGGATCTCCGCCAAAATGCTGATCGCCACTTCCTGCGGGTTGTCGGCGCCGATGTCCAGGCCGACAGGATTGTACATCCGCGCCATTTGCTCTTCCCCGAAGGTGATTCCTTTCCTTTCCAACTCCTCCAACATCCGCTGACGACGGGATCGCGGCCCGAGCACGCCCACATAGGGGGCGGCGGAGTTCAGGGAAAACCGGATGGCGGCCTGGTCACGCTCCAGATGGTGGTTCATCACCACGACAAACGTCCGCCTCCCGATGATCACCCGCTCCTCCCACGAACCTGCATCGGCCGGAATGATCCGGGCTCCTGGAAAGCGTTCCTCCGTGGCGTAGGCCGGGCGCGGATCCACCACCACCGTTTTGAACCCCGACTCGACGGCGAATTTCACCAACGGGACGGCGTCGTGACCGGCACCGAAAATCACCAGCTCCAACGGGGGAAGGTTGACGTCGACGAAAACCTCCGCTTGTCTGCCTCCGGGCAAGGAAAACAGGCAGGTCTCCGATTGGGGATGCAGGGTGTCCAGTTTTTTTCGTGCCCGTTCGACAGCCAACCGGTTCAAGGCCTCATCGCCCAAGTCTCCCAGTGGTTCGCCGTTCTCAGGGACAAAGAGACGGACCCCGGCGGGAAGGCCCGGTGAAGGAGAAAGCTCCAACAACGTGTTCAACACTGCCGCCTGCTCTTCCTTCAGACACGTGGTCCACGCGCCAAAGGGATCACGCCCCGGACGGAGGCGGTCGTTTTCCTTCCGTCCATTCATGAGGATGACTCCTTCCCCGCAAAACCCTGCCCTTCCGCATCCCCGCCGGCAAATGATGGCGGCGCATCCGCGCAGCTCTTCGTCCCACTCCGCGATACCGCCTCGATGAACACGTCGACGGTTCCCGGGCAGCCCAGGCCCAACCCCCACACGAGATCCTCGTCCAAATGGTAACGCTTGAGAACCGGTCGTCCCTCGGAGATGACCCGTTTGGCCACTTCCGCCACATCCGGCTCCAGACAGCCGCCGGAGATCACACCGGTCCTATTTCCTTCCTCGTCGATCAGCATTTTGGCCCCTTCCCGGCGATAGGCGGATCCCTTCACGCGGATGACGGTGGCCAGCGCCATCTTTCTGCCCTCCCGCTCCGTCTCTTCCATCGCCAGGACGATTTCCCGATTCTCTTTCATGTCCGTCATCACCTCCGGAATTGAATGCGATTCGTCAGCCACCCGAAGGAGGGAGGATCGCAGGTCCTCCGAAAACTGACCGGTGAATCTTCTGTCCACACTCCGGCTCCCAATCGCACAAGTCCCACTTCCCTTTGATCTTCCAATTGGACCCCGTCACGGTCCCCCTGTCCAGACGCCGCTTACCTGTTCGGACCAGGTGCCGGAGGCAAGAAGAGGGGCCGGAAAATCGGACCCTCCACCGCCTTCCGCCAACTGTCCAGGTCGTGTACATCGACCAGTCGATGGATGTACGGCATCACGGTGGACATGCCACCCGAGATCGGCTCATAGCCCGGATCGCCGAGCAGGGGATTAAACCATACCACGTGCCGTACCCGTTCGGAGAGCCCCTGCATGGCGGAACGCAGGCGTTCGAGTCGGCCGGCGTCAAACCCGTCCGACACGATGATCACGAAAGTGTGTCGCCGCAGCAGACCGCCGTACCTGAGCTGCAACTCCTCCAGCGCTTCCCCGATGCGCGTTCCGCCCTTGAGTTCTGTCAATTCCGACACCGGGATCCCCTGCACGGCTTTACGCGCCACCAGTTGCGTGACACGCTTGAGCCGGGTCGAGAAGACGAACACCTCGCAACGCAGTCGCAAGCGCGTAAACGACCACGCAAGGGCGGTCATGAACGGGGTGTGCTCCTTCATCGACCCGGAAATGTCGATCAAGAGAACCACCGACGGCCGGTCCGGACGAACCTGTTGCCAACGCAGGCGAAGCGGCTCCCCCGCGTAACGGACGCTCTCACGGATCGTCGCGCGCAGGTCCACCCGATCACACCCGCCGCTTTGATACCGTCGCCCCGGGGGGCTGTCGAATTGCTGCAAAGCCCGCTTGGAGACGGCCATCACCTCCCGTAACCGATCCGGGTCGGCCTGCAGGGCGTAGCGTTCCCCCTGACTCGGACTGGATCCCGGCTGCATGGCGAAACTCACGGTGGGCGGGCGATCCTGCATCAAAGCCGGACCACCCGAATTCCCGGAACGATCCTCAACCTGAACCCGTTTCTTTTCTTCCAACCGGGGTCCCCGATTCAAAAAGTGGCGCTCAAACAAATGCGGAAACGACCTCCACTCGGCAGGGGAGCGGGCGTAGACCGAGCGCAGCGCAACAAAAAGTTCCCCCGGCATCGACAGGTCCGCCTCCGCCAAGCACCTGAGTGCGGTCAACGTCTCCGGCGTGCCCGCGCGAAAACCGTGTTGACGCAAAAAAGGGGCAAAATCCCGCACCTGACGAATCGCCGCTGCGGTAAGCCCCGTCAGTCCGGAAAGATCTACGCGTTCCACAACAAGGCCAGCCCCTTCCCTCTCACCAGTTCCATGTCTTCCTGCGTCTTCAACAGGCACCCGAGCGTCAGGCGGCTGACGGTTTCGTCCAGTTCTCCGGCGGTCAGATCGGTAACCGCGCGCGCCCAATCGATCGACTCTGCCAGACCGGGGGGCTTGAGCAACGATGCCTTGCGCAACCGGCGCACCCCGCGCGCGATCTGGCGGGTGACGGTCGGAGCCACGTCGGCCACATGAAGGGCAATGATGGCCGCCTCCTGTTCCACATCAGGATAATCCACCCAATAGTAGAGACAGCGCCTTCGGAGCGCGTCCGACAGGTCGCGCGTGCGATTGGATGTCAGGATCACCGTCGGCGGCACTTCGGCCCGGAACGAGCCCCGTTCCGGAATCGTGATCTGAAACTCTGACAGAAATTCCAGCAACAGAGCTTCAAATTCTTCATCGGCCCGATCCACCTCGTCGATCAACAGAACGGGGGCGGGAGTCGTCTTCAAAGCACGCAACAAAGGCCGTTCGATCAAAAAAGTGTCGGTGTAGATGTCCGGCGCCGTCTCCCCGGCCTCATCGGATAACGTGGCCCTGGTCAGCAACAGCTGTTTCGGGTAGTCCCAATCATACAGGGCATGAGCCGCGTCCAACCCCTCGTAGCACTGCAGACGAATCAGCTCGACCTCCCGGATCGTCGACACCGCCTTGGCCAGTGCGGTCTTGCCGACACCGGCCGGGCCCTCCAACAGCAACGGACGGTTCAGCCGATGTGCCAAGTGGAGGACCGTGGCCAGTCCTTCATCGGCTACGTAATTCGCATCATGCAAGTTTTTTCGCAACTTCTCCACGCGGTCGTCCACGGTCGATCCCTCCGTACGACCCCAGGCAGTCAGTCCGTCGACCCGGGTTCCTCCGTATCCGCCGACGCTGCAGCCGCTTGCTTCGATACGGACGAAAGCGATTCGCGCAAATTGGCGAACATCTTCTCCGTGATCTTCTTGGCTTCGTTATCAATCAACCGGCCGCCGATACTGGCGATCGGCCCGCTGATCACGGCGTCACAGCGCCAATCCAGTTTCGTTCCCCCGTTTTCCGTGTCGCTGAGCGTGAGCTTCGTCTTCATGTCGACGCGGCTGCCCATCCCCCCGCCGCGGATGGAGAGCTCACCCGACTTTTCCGGCTCGGTTACGGTCAATTCGGTCTGCAAGTTGAATTTTCCCCTCACGGGCCCGACACCCACCCGCACAAGCGCGCGAAAGCGGGTCTCGCTCTCCACATCCAACTGCAAAAGATCCGGAATACAAGACCCCATCTGGTGTGGGTCGGTTACAAACGCCCATACCGTCGGACGCGGCAAATCGATGAAAAAGTCTCCTTGATACGTACGCACCTGTCTACCTCCTCGCCGGAAACAGTCAGACGCACCCCGCCCTCTCTGGAAGCGTTGTGAAAAAGTGAGCGGCAGCATTTACCCAAAGCCGCTCCGACTGCACTCACAGAGCACAAGTCTCGCCTGGGTCGCTTCACTCCCGGTCTCGCTATGCACTCACAGAGCACAAGTCTCGCCTGGGTCGGCTTTCACTCCCCGGTCTCGCTATGCTGTCCTGCAGAGATGCAGGCACTGTCCGCTCCGAATCATCCTGCTGCGGGCAGGGGCAAACGCCTGCGGATGCAACACAGAGAAGCTTTTGCCCCTGAACGCCCTTGCAGGCTCATTCTCCGCTGGGCAGGACAGCAAAGTCGCTATTTTGGGTCAACACTTCCCTTCTTCTGAGCCTGACAATCAATCACAACGCTTCTAGCGGGTGATCGCGTATGCTTCCGGATCTTGTTGAAATTTACTTAAACAGTGAGGGCAGCAGAACCCAACCGTCTTTCCGTCGTGCTCCGTACGATAAGCTGTATTGTCGAGATCGACACGCATCCCGCAGACCGGATCGATCCCCGTCCCCAACCCCGTGGATGTGGACACAGTCCCCCCGGCAACCGTCTCCGAGGTTGACGTACCGGAGGGCGGAAAGTAACGAACATCCGTCTGGCGGCGCCGCCGCTCGATCATCTGCGCAAAAATGCTCAGTGCGATCTCTTGCGGTCCCACGGCGCCGATATCGTGACCGGCCGGCGCGTCAACGAAATCGCAAAACTCAGCGGATACTCCCGTGCGGATCAACTCCTCCCGCTGCGAACGCCAGCGTTTCGGACTGGTGACCAGCCCGGCATAAGCCAACGGATAATCCCGAAGCATCCGCAGGCTGTCGCCGTCGTACAGTCCCATCGTTGCCACCATGGCGTACATGTCGGGTTCGCACACCTCCGACACGCCTCGTTTCAAACGTTCCAGCGGGTCGCTTCCATTCGCCTGATTTTGTTCCAACGCCAGCCGCCGGGGAAACCACCCGAATTTCGGAGCCAGCTCCTCCAGTGCCAAGGCAATCGGAAAATCTCCAATCACGAGCAGGAGCGGATCCGGCAGTTTCGGTTCGATGAACAGTTCCACCTCCCCCTCCGACTGGCAAGTCATCGGCAAAACCGTCACCCCCTCTTCCGCCTCGGCGGGCGGACGCGGGGTGATCAGAAGCAATTGGCTCTGACCCGTTTCGAGGCATTGCCGGGCTTGATCCGTCACCAACCCGTGCGTACATTGACCTCCGACAAAACCGAATATGCGACCGTCGGAAGTGACAACGGCCTTGTCGCCCACGGTGGACGAGCTGGGTCTGACTCGACGGACCACGGTCACCACGGCGTAAGGTTCCCGATGCTCCTCCAACAAGCGAATCTCGTTCTGTAACGTGTTCATCGCGTGAACCGGCAGGGGAAGACCCCCGCCGGAGATCACCTCCTTACCCCGCCTTTTTCTGTGAACCCCACCGCTCCAGCACCGGATCACCGCCGGATTCCCGCCGATCGACCGGGGAAACTACCCCGGGGGTGGCCGTCACCAATCGGTTCCGTCTGAAGCCGTGACCGTCGGCGTCTTCCTTATGTTCCCGCCGTCACTTGTTCACTCCGTGCTCACGCAGGACCTCCCATACCTTCCACGGGAAGATGGGCATGTCGATGTGCTCCACCCCCAGCGGCGCCAGAGCGTCCACCACCGCGTTGACAAAAGCCGCGGGCGAACCGACGTTCGGCGATTCGCCGACCCCCTTGGCCCCGATGGGATGGTGCGGTGAGGGCGTCACCGTCCGATCCGTCTCCCAGTGCGGGGTGTCCAGCGCGGTCGGAACCAAGTAATCCATCCAGTTCGGTGCCAGGCAGTTTCCGTCCTCATCGAACGGGATATCCTGCATGAACGCGATCGCAAAGCCTTCCGTCAACCCGCCGTGCACCTGTCCATCGACGATCATCGGGTTGATCACGTTACCGCAATCGTCGACCGCGAGAAAACGGCGAACTTTCACCGCTCCCGTTCCCTTGTCGATGTCGACGACCGCAATGTACGCTCCGTGGGGAAAGGTGAGATTGGGAGGATCGTAATAGTACGTGGCTTCCAACCCGGGCTCCATGCCCTCCGGCACATTGGTGTAGGCAGCGAAGGCGATGTCCTTCATCGTCACGCTCTTGTCTGGCAACCCCTTGGCCGAAAACGAAACGCCATCCCAAACCACGTCGTCCTCCCCCGCCTCCAGCAGGTGTGACGCGATCTTCTTTGCCTTATCACGGATCCGCCGGCCGCAGAGCGCAGCGGCACCACCGGCGGTCGGAGTGGAGCGGCTGGCGTAGGTTCCCAATCCGTAGGGGGCGGTGTCGGTATCCCCCTCCTCGATCAGGACATCTTCGGTGCTCAGCCCCAACTCCTCCGCGATGATCTGGGCAAAGGTCGTCTCATGCCCCTGTCCCTGGTGGCGGACCCCCAGGCGGGCGAGCACCTTGCCTGTCGGATGAAGCCGGATTTGGGCACTGTCGAACATCTTGATTCCCATGATGTCAAAGGTGTGGCTCGGCCCCGCACCGACCACCTCGGTGAAAGTGGAGATGCCGATACCCATGAGTTCTCCGCGGGCCCGCTTTTCCGCCTGTTCCTTACGCAGTTCTTCGTAACCGATTTTCTCCAGCGCCAGATCCAGGGTTTTCTCGTAGTCGCCGCTGTCGTAAGTCCAGCCCGTCGGCGACTGGTACGGAAACTGTTCCTTGCGGATGAAGTCGCGTTTCCTGAGCTCCGCCGGATCGACGCCCACACGGCGGGCGAGCACATCCATCACACGCTCGATCAAATACGCCGCCTCGGTCACGCGAAACGAACAGCGGTAGGCGATCCCGCCGGGCGCCTTGTTTGTATAGGCACCGTCGACCTCAACGAAGGACTCCTTGAAGTCGTAGGAACCGGTCACGATGCTGAACAGCCCCGCCGGGAATTTGGACGGATCGGCCGCGGCGTCAAAGGCCCCGTGATCGGCAATGGTCTTTACCCGCAGCGCCAACACCCGTCCATCCTCCTCAGCGGCAATTTCGGCGGTCATGTGGTAATCGCGCGCAAAGCCGGTGCTGCTGATGTTTTCGGTACGCGATTCGATCCACTTGACGGGACGGCCCAGTTTGAGCGAGGCCACGATGGCGCAAACATATCCGGGATAAACGGGGACCTTGTTGCCGAACCCGCCCCCGACGTCCGGCGAAATCACGCGAATCTGGTGCTCCGGCAGGCCGCTGACCATCGACAGGACGGTCCGGTGCGCGTGGGGAGCCTGGGACGTCACGTACCATGTCAGTTTTCCGGTCGACGACTGGTAGTCGGCGACACAGCCGCACGGTTCCAACGGCGACGGGTGGACACGGGGAAAGCGCACATTTTGCTTGACCACCACCGGCGCGTTCCGGAACAGTTCTTCAGTCGCCTCCTTGTCGCCTGCTTCCCAGTGAAAAATGTGGTTGGACTTCTTCTCCCTGTCCTCTCGCAGGACCGGCGCGTCCGGGTCAAGCGACTGGATCGGATCAACGACAGCGGGGAGCGGTTCATACTCCACGTCGACCAGCTGCGCGGCATCTTCCGCTTGCTCCCGGGACTCGGCGATCACCGCGGCCACTTCCTGGTACTGGTACAGCACTTTCCCGGTCGCCAGCACCATCTGTTTGTCCCCGGCCATGGTCGGCATCCAGGCCAGGTCCATGGCCGCCAGATCTTCACCGGTGATCACCAACTTGACGCCCGGTGCCTCCAGCGCCGCCGAAGGATCCACGTGCTTGATCCGCGCATGTGCGTAGGGGCTGCGAACCAAACTCATGTACAGCATGCCGGGCAACACGATGTCGTCGATATAGCGGCCCATGCCGCGGATAAAGCGAGGGTCCTCCTTGCGTCCGACGGACTTGCCCAGTGGGCGCAACTCAGTCTGACTTTTTGCCACTGGCCGCCACCTCCTTGGCTGATTCAGAGGGTGTATCGTCGGCCGCACCGGCCAACTTCGCCGAAGCCGATCGAATGGCTTTCACGATGTTCACGTATCCCGTGCAGCGGCAGACGTTCCCGGAAATCCCCGACCGAATCTCCGCTTCCGACGGCTGTGGGTTGCTTTGCAACAGAGCGTAGCCGGACATCAGCACGCCAGGCGTACAGTAGCCGCACTGCAAACCATGTTCCTCCCAAAAGGCCGTTTGCAACGGATGCAGCCCGTCCTCCCCTTCCAGCCCTTCGACGGTCATCACATCGCATCCATCGGCCTGAACAGCCAACACCGTGCACGATTTGACCGCCTTGCCGTCGAGCAGTACCGTGCAGGCGCCGCAGTTGGTCGTATCGCATCCGATATGGGTGCCGGTCAGTCCCAGATCCTCCCGCAAGTAGTAGGCCAGCAGCTTCCGCGGCTCGACATCGGATTCCTTTGTCCGCCCGTTGATGCGAAGCTGGATCTTCATCCCACTACCCCCTCTCCCTGCAGTTCTTTCGCGATATCGGATAAACCCCGCTCGGCGAACACCCGCAGAACGTCGCGCTTATAAGCCGCACTCCCGCGCAGATCGTCTTCCGGATCGGCGTCTTCCGGGACCATGCGGGAGACGTCATCAATCGTCTCCGGCGTCAGCTTCTTGCCCAGCAAGTACTCCTCCGCACGCTTCCCCCGCAGCGGAACCGGACCACACGCGCAGATGCCGAACCCCGCCTCGGCGACGGTTCCGTCGGAAGCCAGCACCACATGGATGGCGAGTCCCGCGATCGCGAAGTCACCGGCTTTCCGTTCAATCTTCAGATACCGTCCGGCGGTCCGACCCGCCGGCTTCGGAACAAGTACCGCCGTGGCGATCTCGGTCTCCTCCAGCGCCGTGGTGAACGTGTCCACGAAAAAGTCGTCCATGGGAATCTGCCGCTCCCCCCCGGACCCAATCCCCTCCACCCGGGCATGCAAGGCCAACATGGCCGCCCCCCAGTCGGAAGCCGGATCGGCGTGGGCCAGCGAGCCGCCGATCGTACCCCGATTGCGCACCAGAGGATCGGCGATCCAGACGGCGGTCTCAGCCAAAAGCGGGTAGCGGTCCCGCAACTCCACCGCATTTTCCAGCTCCGAGTGTCGGGTCAGCGCTCCGATCCGAAGGAAACCGCTTTCTTCTTTCCACCCTCTCAGTTCATCAATACTGTTGATGTCGATCAGGATGGGCGGCGCCGCCATGCGCAGTTTCATCATCGGCAACAGACTTTGTCCGCCTGAGAGCACTTTCGCGTCGTATTCGTGCCGCTGCATCAGTTCCACCGCCTCCGCCAAAGTGGTGGGGGCCATATACTCAAATGAGTTGGGAAACAACGCGAAACCTCCTTTGATTGGGATTTGTTCCCTTTCTATAATAATCAGAATATAATACTAAGTCAATAAATTTACACAAGGGAAGTTACAAGTCAATAGCGATCCAGATTGTTGAACAGAGAACTGTATCCTTCGCTTCAAGCAAGGGTGAAGAATCGAGATCCCGTATAAAAAATGAGGCTTCCCAATCCAGTTTTTCGTAAATCGGGCGATGCACAAAACCACCTTCTTCTGTTTATTCCTTGGGATGTAACTCCTTTGTTTTCTTACTTTTATCATTTAATGTCTTTATAATAGTCTACAAGAGGAAGCACCCATTGGACCCAAGAGTATCGTCTGTATGGGGGGAGGTACTACGAAGCTTCCTATTATTCAGATGACACTTGGATTTCTCGGTTACGGCAAAGGAACGTTCACTGGTGGATTGAAAGAAGGAAAAGCAGGACTCTTCGAATGCGCAGACGGCGGCACCCTCTTCTTGGATGAGGTTGGCGAACTCCCCCTTCCGACCCAATCGATGCTACTTCGAGTCTTACAAGAAAAACAGTTGACACGTATTGGTGAACAAAAATTGCGCCGAGTGGACGTTCGCTTAATTGCCGCTACAAACAAAAATTTACGGAAAGCGGTTCATGAAGGAACGTTCCGTTCCGACCTCTATTTTCGATTAAATATAATTTCATTTACTGTCCCGCCACTAAGAGAACGAAAAGAGGACATTCTTGCTCTGTCTGAGCATTTTATGCGGCAATTTGAAAAAAAGAAAATATGGAGAAAACCCACGTCTTTGCACCGGAAACAATCGACAGATTGGAACATTACGATTGGCCTGGCAACGTGCGTGAACTGAAAAATACTGTAGAGTATGCTTTATTATTTACAGAAGGTTCCGTTATCCAGTTGAAACATTTGCCGCCATCCATTTTGGAAGACGAGCTCTGCTCCGCCGATCCCCCCCTTAACGAGTCTATGAGAATAGAGAAAGAAAAACCAAACAAGGAACGTGAATATATCCTCAGGCTTCTGTAATCAACCAAGTACAATATCTCAAAAACAGCTCGAATCATGGGTATCTCCCGTGGCACTCTGTATAAACGGCTTAAACAATACGGTCTCCGTTAAAAAAGACCCCTGCAGGAAAAAATCCGGCAGGGGTCCTCTTTGAAAGTAGTTAACTAAATTTAGTGATGACATTGAAGCCCTTCGTTTTATATTGTGTCATATTTTCGAACACTTCGTTGACATCATTTAAGCTGACTTCACGCTCAACCAATCTTTTTGGATTAAGCCGACCTGATGCAACCAAATTTAACAGACCCTGGTAATCAGGGTGTGGGTTGCCGATACTGCCGACAAAGTCAATTTCAAATGCAGTAATGAGATCAACGGGCAGAGACACAAAACCACCTTCTTCTGCCGTGGTAAGTCCAACCTGTACATGACGTCCACCTTTTCGCAAGGACAGGACCGAGTTGAGAACCGTATCCTTAATGCCCAACGCATCCAGTCCGACATGTGCACCGCCTTTTGTAATTTCTTGAATTGCTTCGGGGACGTTTTCATTTTTGGCATTGACGGTTGCTATTGCCCCTTCTTGCTTGGCCATTTCCAGCTTTTGATCGTCAATATCGACGGCGATCACCTGGGCCCCGAGACTCCGTCAAAAATTCACTAACCAGAGGTTTGACATCTACAACTGCAAACCATTCCCCTCCCTAAGATTTGGTAAGCAATGTTAACCAGTCGCTCTAGTTAAAAGAGCAAAAATCATACCAAAGGCAGGGATTAATAAACGACGACACAACAAGCTTATACACACCGTGTTTTCCCAAACTGTTTAAAAGGATGAACAACTTGACTACTCTATGAACAATTTGTTTATCCTATGTATTCTTCGGGTCAGAACCTGCAAGCTAAAAATCTACAATTAGTTCCCCCGGGGATTGCCGGGCCCCTGAAGTCTAATTTTCCTATCGTATACAAGCAATTAAGCTTTGTGAGATTGATATAACCTTTTTCTGATAAGGATTGAAGGCGGTTTAAATAAGAAAACTTTGACCATTTCCTTATGGTTAGGGGTTTGATTTCAACAACCGAGCATACTGTTTATGAGTGTGAGGGATACCGGGCCACGCCTTACGGGCGTGATCCCAGACGACTCGTACAGTGACCCGCCCAGTTTTCAAGCATGTACGGGTCATTTTCGTGCGATCAGAACACAAACCGTTACCACCTACACAAGTAAGGAGAATACGCGATTGTTTCCTTCATCCACACCACTTCCAAGGACCTGATCTTCCAGATACCGTGATAATGATTTGCAGGAGCATCTCCATCGACGGCTTCCGGGAGTGTCTCGGATTCATCTGGACAGATTTCCCTTTTATTTTTTCAACCATCGATGATCCGTGGATAAAAAAATGGCCCTTTCCAGGCCGTCTTCGAAAGCCTTTAATCTTCTGATTATCTATTGTTTTATCAGCGATCCTTTAATTCCTAACGTAATCCGACGCAAAAGGCTGAGTTTAGGCTTCTTCATCCCGATAAAATTGAAAAAGCGATCGGTCCATACAATGAGCAGGTCTTGATTGTCTGCAATGCATTCGACGGGCAGCAGATTTACTTTCTGTTGTAAATCGGTTTTCGTTCCTGGAAAATCGTGAATATTGATTACCATTTTATCTTCTTCCCCGTCGATCAACTGGAAGTGTTCACTGAACTGACGATACAGGTTCCTCCACGTGTTTCGTTGGCGTTCTTTATAGTCCGAAAACCGATGGTAAGGGAAATACGGCGGGACTTCCAACCCGACTTTGTTGTAATAGTCCAAAAAGATTTGTCGGGTCGCAGACAGAGGATCATCCAGTGTGTAAAAGGGTTCATCGTTTTTGATCTTTTGTCCCATCCGATAGGTCACATCTTTGAACAACGAAGCATTCAGTTCCGACTGAACTCGGGTTAAATATCGTCGGGATTCGGCTAAGTTCTCTTCGGGGAAGGTGTTGTTGATTTGAAGGTAATAGATCCTGCGAATGTTTTGCGGTGAGGAATGGAACTTGGTCGAGTTGGTCGTTCCGATCATACACGGGTGCTTGTTGAACATTTGATTGCTAACGTGTTTGATCAGCTCTTCTCCTCTTTTTCCGGTGAAGAAACGATCGGGGATTTCATCGATCAGTAACGGCATGATCCATTCGGACTCAAAAAAACTTCGGAGATGAACTTCACTCTTAAAATCGGTGTACCAACGGTAATGGGGGTCACATCCCATCATCATGCCGAGAAATTCGATCACAGCCGTTTTCCCTTGTCGGGGCATTCCAGCAAGGATCAAGAAAGCTGGAAAATCGGAACGAGCACTGTTGCTCCCTTCCATGGTGGCGTAATGGTCCCGAATCTTCCACATCCAAGGCGATGTTAGCCCATAAAGGATGGCTTCAAAGATCCGCTTTTGGTTCTCCACCTCTTTCTCAACGGTGAAGCGTTGATACGCATCGATAAATTGATGGATCAAGGACAGCTGATGGTGAATCTCCTCTTTTGTGGCCGGTTTGGAATATGGGATTAAACGGGGTTCCGTTTCGCCTTCTTCTGGTTCGGTTTTGACATATAACTGGGAGGTCCCTGGGTCAAATAAAACAGGCTGTCGATTGTCCAGTCCTTCATTGTCTTGGTATTTCGTTGTAACGGTCGCGGTGATTTTATTCCGTCTCTTCTGCAGCATCTTCACCGTGGCAGGCTTGATTGTCTTATTTTTAGAATCTTTTTGGATGACTAATTTAAGAAGCTGGATTCGATCCTGAGCTTCTTTCTTTTCCTTATCCAATTCTTGAGGACGGTTTTGCAGGGCTTCCCAAGTCTCTTCGGGTATCGCGATTTTTTTGTCTCTCAACTCCGTCATTTCTTGAATGGTCCAGTTCGTCTTCAAATCGGGATCGACAAGAAGAATTTCTTCCGGTTTTTTCTCTTTCTTGATAAAATCCGGTATGTAATCGATCGTTTCTTCCTGAATTTTATCAAACCGTTTTTTATAAACGGCATATAGTGGGTCATTGTCAAAGACCATCACGTCTTCAAATTGGTTTCCCTCCCCAAATCCATGGGGGGTGAAATTGGCGGATCCCATAATCAGGCGGGTCTCTTCTGTTTGGGAGTGACTTAACAGATAGATCTTTGAGTGAATCGGTTTATCTGAACTGAAGCGAACAGAGTATTGGCCCTTTCTCATTTTTTCCTTGGTCGGCAGATCGAGGGAATTCCAAAATTTTGCCCGTTCATCTTGACTGGCCAGCTTATAAAGTCCGTCGGTAAATGATTGATGGTTTTCCCGATCTTCGATTCCCAGAATGAGATGAACGGATGAGAAACCTTGTGTGGCCTCGAAAAAATAGCGAGGGGAGGCAACGTAAGTAACAGCAGACAGATAATCATATCTCTCTGTATCAAAAAGAGCCTTTTTATCCATCGAAACAACTTGTCCATCTTTCACAACTTGAAGAAAGGACATCTGATCCCCCTCCCTGCACCAAACTCATATTAACCATATCATAAATGATACTTTTTTGTTTAATAGAATTCTTTGAATAAAGCACTCCAGGTGACCTCGTAACTTTCCCCACCCATCCCCAGTTCCATCGATCACCCGTTCGGCTACGCTGGAATGAGGTGATCAAGATGTTTCCCTCCCATGCTGGCACACTGTCTATAAATAACGAAAAGGAAAGTTTTAAAGCTCGAACTTTCCTTTCTTTGATTGGAACGTCTGAACCAATATCAAGTTCTTTTTCCTTATTAACCGTTCAATTTAGCTTCTTCTTCCTTTTGCAGTGCGATGATTTCAGATTCTGTCCATTTTGTCATTGTTAAACCTGTGATCGCAAAAATAATCGAAATCAACGGAACGGTAAAGTTCAGAACGGCATATGGTGCATATTCAAACGCGTGGACACCCAGCGTACCAAAAATGAAGACTCCGCATGTATTCCATGGAATAAAAACGGATGTCAATGTACCACCATCTTCAAGCGCACGAGATAAATTCTTTGAGTGCAATCCTTTTTCACGGTATGCTTTTGCATACATCCGAGATGGAATAATGATCGAAATATATTGCTCAGAACAAGACGCATTGGTTGCAAAGCATGAGACAACTGTCGAAACGACTAATCCTTTTGCGGATTTCGCAACCTTTAAAATTTGTTTCACAATGGCTTCCAGCATTCCTGTATTCTCAAGAATACCACCAAAAGTCATTGCTACAATCGCCATCGAAACGGTGTACATCATGGAATCCAAGCCACCGCGATTAAAAAGGTCGTCCACCATTTTATTTCCGGTATCAATCACATAGCCGCTTTGGAGTGCTGAAACTGCTTCGGAAATGGAGTCTCCTTGAACAACTATTTGAGCCAAAAAGCCAAGGGTAATTCCAACGATTAATGCCGGAATGGCAGGAACCTTTTTTGCCACCAAAACAATAACAAGCACTGGAATGATTAATAAAAAAGGTGAAAGAACAAAGCTGTCCTGTAATACTTGCACCGTTTGATCAATTTTTGTTGAATCGATCCGATTTTCTCCAAAGTTCCTTCCTAATATCGCAAAAACAATTAACGTAATGACGAAAGCTGGAATCGTTGTAAAAAGCATGTGGCGAATATGAACAAATAAATCTGTGTTTGTCAGGCCTGATGCTAAGTTTGTCGTGTCTGAAAGTGGTGACATTTTATCGCCGAAATAAGCTCCTGAAATGATCGCACCAGCTACCATTGGAGCAGGAATGCCCATGCTTAATCCAATTCCCATACCGGCAACCCCAATTGTCCCCATCGTTGACCAGGAACTGCCGATGGCTAAAGATACAACTGCACAAATGATTACCATCGTAACGAGGAAGAGTGATGGTGTAATCATTTTTAAACCAAAATAAATCATTGTGGCAACAATTCCGCCGCCAATCCATGCACCGATCGTCAGACCAATGAGCATAATGATGACAACAGCAGGTAGTGCGAGGCGAATCCCCTTATACATTGCCTCTTCTATCTCTTTCCATTTAAACCCGGAACGCCATGCGACAAGAGCAGCAACTATGGTTCCAACGATGAGTGGAATATGAGGCCCTTGCTCGAGTTTAATAACAGTAATCGCCATCACAACGATCATAACGACGAGCGGAATAATTGCAATACTGAATTTCATCTCTTTTTTCATAGTAATTCCTCTCACCCTTATCTCTGTTGTGCGTTTTTCGTTGCTAATTTTTTAATACAATTTGGGTAATTGTCGTTTAATAGTCGTTGGCAGGGTAAGAATAAATGTTCTTGTGCCGATCGTCAATTTGTTTTTGTTAGAAAAATATGAAAAGGTATTATCTTGCAAAAGAACAAGCTCTCAAGCATTCAGCAACGTTTCAGCTAAAATGCGCGCCCCATTATATTTCATCTACCTTAATCTCAAGTCCCTAAGTTACGACTTTATGAAAATAGCGTGGAAAATGCGTCCACAATGGTTGGATGATCCCCCAGATAGGCCATGAGCGCATCCACGCCTAACACACTGAGAGACAAAACGACGAACAGGGTGAAAATGGCAAATACCAATTGGAATAGGATCTGTTTGAACATCGTCTGTCGTCCTCCGTCGTACAATTTCCTTCCTATATTTTACCTTAATGGACAAACAAATCAAACTGATTTACAATATTTGGAGTTGATGATGATGCGTTAATAGGACTGGTGGTTAAACGGATCATCGTGCTGGATGTGCTTGAATAAAAAAAGCCAGGTAGATTGCTCCACTTGGCTTGAATGGTTTAATGATACATTGGGCAGGAAGGCTTTTAATAACAGCAAACCCGGACAGGGGGCATCCCCTTGGTGGGCTGGACCCACCCTATCAGCCGGTTGAAACCAATGAATAAAAACAGACGAACATAGAGAATATTAAAGGGCGGAAAAAGTTGGAGCCGCTCTTGGTGCCGATATCCAATGGATGATGGTCCTTTCTCGGGTGATGAAAAAGCACATGCAAGGGAGAATCCGTTATGCCTGATCCGATCACGGAACGCGTTGCTTCTTTGGACTGGAAGTTGTTGCAACAATCGCTGGACGAGCATGGATATGCTTTGATTCCTTCCTTATTGGACAAGGATCAGTGCCGCGAAATCATAAATATGTATGATCAGGAATCCTTCTTTCGAAGCACGATTGATATGACCCGATACCGGTTTGGAAGAGGAGAGTACAAATATTTTCAATCTCCTCTTCCGCCCTTGTTGCAACAACTGCGCACAAGCTTTTACCCCGAACTGGCAAAAACGGCGAATCGGTGGCTGCAGCGGCTCGGAGATGATGCCATCTATCCATCTGATCTACAGGAATTTCTCAATCAATGTCACCAGCAGGGACAGGTACGGCCAACTCCGCTGATTTTAAAGTATGAAGCAGGTGGATACAATTGTCTGCATCAGGATTTATACGGTGACATTTTCTTTCCGTTCCAGGTGGTATTCGCATTAAATCAAAGAGGGGTGGATTACACCGGTGGGGAATTTATGCTGGTGGAACAAAGGCCAAGGGCACAAAGCAGGGGACATGTGATTACATTGGAACAAGGATCCGGACTGATCTTTCCCACCCATCATCGTCCTGTTTCCGGAAAGCGCGGTTACTATAAAACCCGACTTCGGCACGGGGTCAGCACCGTCACTTCGGGTACGAGATACAGCTTGGGTATTATTTTCCATGACGCGAAGTGATGCCCGGGCGCTATACTGAAAGTAAAATCGAACCCTCAAAACGAATGTACGGACCCTGTACAGTGTAAAACCTCTGGAGGATTCCGCATGAAGAGCAAGTTCTTTTATAAATACCCAAAAAGACTCCTTAATAAAGGAACAGGATTTCTTTCCGGTTATAGCCACTCTCTCAATCCCTATACGGGTTGTTCATTTGGTTGTTCGTACTGCTATGTGCGCCAAATGCCTGTTTCGATATTCCGTGAGGAGGAATGGGGAACCTGGGTGGACATCAAAAAGAAATCGGCAGACATCCTGCGCAAAGAGCTTAAGAGAGCCAAGAGTAAAGGGAAAGTGACGATTTTTATGTCATCCAGCACCGACCCTTATCAACCTGTCGAGTACAAGGAGAAAATAACCCGATCCTTGCTGGAAGTCATGGTGGAGAATCAACCGGACTTTTTATTCGTGCAGACCAGGAGCCCTCTGGTATGCAGAGATATTGATCTGTTTCTTCTTTTAAAGGATCGCGTCCGGGTCAGCATGACCATTGAAACAGACCGGGAAGATATACGTAAACATTTTACGCCGGGTGCCCCGCCGATTGAGGCTCGGTTAAAGGCGCTGCAACTTTTGGCCGATAAAGGGGTGCCGACTCAAGTGACGATCGCCCCGGTGTTGCCCAGCAGTGAACAGTTTCCGGTCAAGTTAAAGAAATTGGTCAACCGTGTCTGTGTCGACGATTATTTCATGGGAGACGGCAGCGGAGGAAAACGAACCGGGAATTTGGGTATTTTTTCGATGTACGAAGAACTGGGTTTGGAAGAATGGTATGATCGGTCAGCTTATCGGATCGTCTATGACAGACTAAAAAAAGTATTCCCCGATGAACAACTCTATTTGAGTCAGAAGGGGTTCTTGCCTTAGAAGTATGGTGAAAAAGTGAGCGGCGGTAAAGCCGCTCACTTTGCACTCACAGAGTACAAGTCTCGCCTGGGTCGCTTGCACTCCCCGGTCTCGCTATGCACTCACAGAGCACAAGTCTCGCCTGGGTCGCTTGCACTCCCCGGTCTCGCTATGCACTCACAGAGCATAAGTCTCGCCTGGGTCGCTTGCACTCCCCGGTCTCGCTATGCACTCACAGAGCATAAGTCTCGCCTGGGTCGCTTGCGCTCCCCGGTCTCGCTATGCTGTCCTGCAGGGATGAATGGACTGTCCGCACCGAATCTTCCTGCTGCGGGCAGGGGCGAACACCTGCGAATGCAACACAGAGAAGCTTTTGCCTGAACGCCCCTTGCTGGCTGATTCTCCGCCGGGCAGGACAGCAAAGTCGCTGTTTCGGGTAAACGCTTCCCTTCTTCTGAGCCTGACAATCCATCACAACACTTCTATTGGTCATGTAAATTCCGTCTTTTCGAAGAGAATGGCATATGCCCGGTTCCTTCATGGAACCAATACACAGCTGAGTAGTAACAGACCCCGTTCTCTTCCATCACTTTCACCTCTCCCCGCGATTGGATCAAATCGAGGTGGCCGAGGGTCTCCGACAGGACCAGTGACAGTTCGCTTTCGTACTTGGACGGAAATAATCGTTTGCAAATGTCAAAGCCCGAAAGCGGCCCCGAATCCAAAACAGCCCGAATGGCAGTAGCGCGTTCATCCTGCTTTTGCAACCGTTGTCCAATCAGCTCATGCACACCGGTCACCTCTTCCCCGTGACCGGTAAGCACGCGGGACAAATCCAGCGGAAGCATTTTTCTGAGGGATTCCCGGTACTGGAGTAACGCTTTTGGCCGTTCCGCTTCACCCGGGTAGGGAGGTTCCATGACCGCATTGGAGGAGATGTGTGCGAGAAGATGATCTCCCCCGATCATCACCCCGTCGCGTTCCCGGTACAGGGCGATGTGGCTTTGTGCGTGTCCCGGCGTCTCCATCACCCTCCAGTCCGTCATCCCCGGCACAGCGTCCCCTTCTTTCAACACCGTGTCTAAACCGGTCTGACAGTTGAATCGGAAAATACCCTCGAACATTTGCTTCAGAAAGGGAAGAAACCGCTCCTCCACGCCGAATGAACGATACAGTTTTTTAAAGAAGGCCCAGCTGTTTTCGAAAAAGGCGGGGTCCTGGCTGATCCAAGGCTCGTTTCGCCAATGTCCCAACACATCGATAGGGCTCTCTTGTCCGAGGTAGTCCAAAAGTCCCACATGGTCCACGTGGTGGTGCGTCAACACGACCTGATCGATATCCTCCGGAACATACCCGACCTCTTTCAGTTGACGTTTCAGGGCGGTCCACGCGGCTTCCGATTTCGGTCCCGCATCAATCAATGTCAAGGCGTCATCTTCGATAAGATAAACATTGACCGGTCCAACGGGGAAGGGAGTGGGAACTTGAAACGAATGAATACCCTGAATCCTTTGAATGCAACTTCTCAAACATAACACCTCCGCTTTCAGCAACGCAAATATTGAGTGAATAGTCATTCATTCACTATTTTACATCTGGGGGGCCGGAGAAGCCAAGCGTTCTCATCCCACGTTGAAGAAAGAAGGGGGTCCATCTTAAGCTCGGCCAGGTGGAAACCACGTCGTTCCCGGGAATCGCAGCCTTCCCCTGCCTTTTGTGATTGCTTCGAAGCATAAACTGCATTATAATTTATTTACGAAGCATAAACTGCATCTAACGGTGGTGGCATGATGAAGAAGACCCGGACCCCGATCTCCGATTTGATCAAAGCGAAATTTTCCACACTTTCTTCCGGCCAAAAAAAAGTCGCGGAGTTTATCGTTTCCCATTTGGAAGAAACCGTATGGATGAAGGCCTATCAGATCGGACAAAAAGCCGGCGTGAGTGAAACCACGGTCATCCGCTTTGCCTTTGCTCTCGGATTCGCCGGATTTTCTGAATTGCAAAACACCATACGCCAGGAGTTGTTAGCCGGGAAGCAGATGGACAAAGACAATGACGATGAAGTCATACGACCAAGAGGACAAACGGTGGAGAGTTCCTTCCAACGGGTGATCCAAACAGAAAAATCGATCCTGGACAAGCTCTTGGAAGAGACGAACACGGAAAAGGTGTTAAAAACCGTTGACGCGCTGATCCGGGCCAATCGGGTCTACATCGGAGGATTCCGCAGCTCCTTCGCCGCCGCCTATTGGTTCTACTACACACTCAGCCAGCTGAGGGAGAATGTTTGGATCACATCACCGACTCATTTTCTACCGGAGCACATGTGTGACTTGGACGAAGATTCCGCGGTGGTGGTGATTTCATTTCCCCGTTACACCAAAGAAGCACAGCTGATGGGAGAGCAGGCAAAAAAACAAAAGGTCAAACTGATTTCGATCACCGATCGACCGCTGTCCCCGATCGGCCAAATCTCCGACCTTACTTTGATCACGGAAGAAAACATGGCATCCGGGTTCAACTCCATCGCCTCGGTGATCAGTTTGATGGACCTGATCATCACGGGATTTCACCAGCGGGATTCCGAGCAGATCGGTCAACGGCAGAAAAAGCTTGAACAGATGTATACCCGTCAGCAAACATTTCTGGAGTGACGGCTTGACAACCCATCCGCTTGGATGAAATGAGGTGAAAAAACATGCGTGAAGCAGCTGAGAAGAAGAGGGCAGAAGGGCCGGTCCTTTCTTTTTCCCCGGGGGATTATCTGTGGTTTATCATTCCTTCCGTGCTCGGAATCCTCTTATTCATGATTCCGATCCCTTCCAATGAGAGTCTCACCATCCCGATCGCTTTTGTGGCGGATCTCATCAACCAACATTTCGAAGCATGGTTACCCACTGTCATGACTTACATGATGGTCCTGTCCGTGGCCGGATCCATCCTGGTGAGAACCCTTCCCTCCGGTTTTCTCAAGAAACAATCTTTCCTCTTCAATCTGTTCAACATCAGCAACTTCTGGCTCTCCGTCCGGTTTCTCGGAATGGTGTTCGCGGTGATGACGCTTTACCGGTTCGGTCCCGGTTGGGTCTATTCCGACAACACAGGCGGACTGTTGATGTACGATCTGGTGCCGCTGTTGTTTTCCATCTTTCTTCTGGCCGGACTTTTTCTCCCCCTTTTGTTGAATTTCGGCCTGTTGGAATTGTGCGGGGCTTTACTGACCAAGGTGATGCGGCCGCTGTTCACATTGCCCGGACGCTCTTCGATGGACTGTATCGCTTCGTGGGTGGGAGACGGGACCATCGGGGTTCTGATCACCACCAAGCAGTATGAAGGCGGATACTATACAAAGCGTGAAGCGGCGGTCATCGGAACCACCTTTTCCGTGGTGTCCATCACTTTCAGCATCGTGGTGATTTCCTATCTGAAGCTGGAGCCCTACTTTGTTCCCTATTATCTGACCATTATTTTTTCCGGACTGATCGCCGCCCTCATCATGCCGAGGATCCCCCCTTTGTCAAGGAAACCCGACACCCCGTATGAAGCGGCGGAATACAAAACGGAAGAAGTCCGTCCTTCCTTGCGCTCCAACCTGAAATGGGGACTCGATCAGGCGGTGACAAAAGCCCGGAATAACAAGCGCATCCTTTCCCTTGTAAAAGAAGGTTTGCAAAACGTTGTCGAAATGTGGGCGGGAGTGGTTCCTGTCGTCATGGCCATCGGAACGGTGGCCCTGATCATCGCTGAATTCACTCCGGTTTTCCAATTACTGGGTTATCCCTTTGTCTGGCTGTTATCGGCGATGCAGGTCCCCGAAGCCGCCGCGGCCGCCCCAACCATGGTCCTCGGGTTTGCCGACATGTTCCTCCCCGCCGTGGTCGGCAGCGGAATCGAGAGTGAGCTGACCCGGTTTGTCATCGCCTGTATTTCGGTTACCCAGCTGATCTATATGTCGGAAATCGGTGGATTGCTGCTGGGCTCCAAATTGCCCATCCACTTCAAAGATCTGGTCATCATTTTCTTGGAACGGACTCTGATCACCCTTCCGATCATCACGGCAATCGCCCATATTCTGTTTTGAGAGGCAGGGGATCCCTTTGAACGAGGTCCATCAACAAATCCTCCGGCAGAGAAACGAGATCCTTCAAACCTGGCGGAAACTGCATTCGTTGGCCGAACCCAGCTGGAAGGAAAAAGAAACCTCCGGGTTCATCCGTGAAAAATTGCGGGATCAAGGCCTTCCGGTCCAAACTTATGAAAACCACTTCGGGCTGACAGCGGAAATCAAAGGAAGAAAACCCGATGTCATCGCCCTTCGTGCTGATCTGGACGCTTTGGTCCAGGAAGTGAACGGAACCCTCCGACCCAACCATTCCTGCGGACACGACGCACACAGCACCATGGTCCTGCACACGGCCCTCCATTTGGCCCGCTGCGCCGGAAGACTCAATCACACTATCCGGTTCATCTTCCAGCCGGCCGAGGAAAAAGGGCAGGGCGCGCTGCAGATGATGAAAGACCGCGCCCTGGATGACGTCAAATTGCTGGTCGGGATCCATTTAAGGCCCCGCTCGGAAATTCCTTTCAGACAAGCCGCCCCCGTCATCATCCACGGTTCGGCGGCCAACCTGACCGGGGTCATCAAAGGAACCCCTGCCCACGCCTCGAGGCCGGAGGACGGCAACAATGCCATCGAAGCGGCTGCGTGTTTGATCCAAACCATCCGAGGAATCCGCTTGAAAAGCAGCCACTCCCATTCCGTTAAAATCACCGAATTGCATTCCGGCGGCAACGCTACCAATATCATTCCGGACACGGCCCGGTTCACCTTCGACATGAGGGCCGACACCAACGAAGCGATGGAGGAGTTAATGGAAAAAGCGCTGCAGGCGGTGGAAAAAACCGCGGAATGGACCGGCACCGCCATCCATTCCAAAGTGGAGGATTTTTTGCCCGCCGCGAGCTTCCACCCAAAGGCTGTCGACGTGGCCAAAAATGCCATTGTATCCACGCTGGGCGAACAAAACCTGGTCCCGGTCTGCCGATCGCCGGGAGGGGAAGACTTCCATTTTTACGCCTTAAAAAACCCCCATATCGCCTCCACGATGATCGGATTGGGATGTGATCTTCAGCCCGGTTTGCATCATCCGGATATGACATTCAACCAGGAAGCCCTGACGGATGGAACGGAAATCCTGACAAAGATGGTGTTGCAGGCGGACCCGCTCGAATGGTGACCATTTTCCGACCCCCGAAAGGGTCAACAGAGGAGGTGTCTGATTTGGAAAGGAAAACGCCCCCCGACGTTTCCATACGCAGCTTGACATCCCCTGAAGAATTGACCGCCGTCCGTGATTTGGAAAGGTTGATCTGGAAAAACGATGACCCGGTGCCGATCCATCACACCGTGGCCTCCGTAAAAAACGGGGGATTGGTGTTGGGAGCGTACATGGACCACATCCTGGTCGGCTTCCAGTACAGCTTTGCCGGATTCGACGGGAAAAAGGCCTATCTCTGCTCCCACACCCTGGGAATTCATCCGGCATACCGAAAACAGGGGATCGGCGAAAAGCTGAAATGGGCCCAAAAAAAAGAAGCCCTCGAAAAAGGATATGACCGGATCATCTGGACGTACGATCCGCTCGAGACGGTCAACGGTTATCTGAATCTGCACAAATTGGGCGGGACCTGTTCCGTATACATGGTCGATGCCTACGGTGACATGCCGGACGAATTAAATGCCGGCATTCCGTCGGACCGCCTGCTGGTGGAGTGGCGGATCCGGGGCGGACCGGACGCGGTTCCGTTTCCCGGAAGAGAGGACCCTCCTCCCCTTCCATCCGAACAAAATCGGTTGATCGACACAGCGGACGGTGTGCCCCTGGGAGTGAACCTGGACCCGGAAAAAAAAGCGGAAACCTTGTTTATCCCGGTGCCCGCAAATTTCCAGCAGATCAAACAACAAACACCCGAAGTCGCAAAAAAATGGAGGATCATGGTGCGTCAGGCATTCACCCACTGTTTTCAACGCCATTGGATGGCGGTGGATCTGATCCGCAGCCAACAACACAAAAATCTGTGTTTTTACGTTTTGAGAAAAGGCAGGTCATAAGATGGAACTGAAGCAGGTCATTCTGAGACATTTGAAAATGAAGCTGTTGCATCCATTCACCACCAGCGTCGGCACGGAAGTGGACAAGGATTTTATTCTGGTCGAAGTGAAATCGAAAGACGGATTGTCCGGCTGGGCTGAATCGGTGGCCGCCATTGACCCCACTTACAAAGAAGAAACAGTAAAGACCAACTGGCATATCATGAGCGATTTCCTCATCCCTCTCTTATTCCGGGAGCCGATCACCCATCCGGACCAGGTTTCCCAACGTTTCAACCCCATCCGCGGAAACTATATGGCGAAAGCGGCTCTGGAAGGTGCGGTCTGGGATCTTTACGCGAGAGAAAGAGAACAGCCTCTGGCAAAAGCTCTCGGCGGCACCAAAAGCCGGATCGAAGTGGGGGTCAGTGTGGGGATCCAGGATTCCGAAGAGGAATTGTTGCACCGGATCGAAAAACACCTGCGACAGGGCTATAAGCGGATCAAGGTGAAAATCCGGCCCGGCTGGGATCTCAATATATTGGAAGCCATCCGAAAACGGTTCCCGGATATCCCGCTGATGGCGGATGCCAACTGTGCCTATACACTGAAAGACATGGACCGGTTGGCCGCGCTGGATGATTTCAATCTGACCATGATCGAACAGCCGCTGGGCTTTGATGACCTCGTGGATCATGCGCAATTGCAATCCAAACTGAAAACACCCATCTGTTTGGATGAAAGTATCCATTCCGCGGAAGATGTGAGGAAGGCCATTCAATTGGGCAGTTGTAAAATCGTCAACATCAAAATCGGTCGCGTCGGCGGGTTGACGGAATCCAGGAAAATCCATGATTTGTGCGAGAGCCACCACATACCGGTCTGGTGCGGAGGGATGGTGGAAGCAGGTGTGGGAAGGGCGCACAATATCGCCATCACCACCTTGCCCAATTTTGTTTTGCCCGGTGATACCGCCTCTTCTTCCCACTATTGGGCCAGGGACATCATCGACCCGGAAGTGGAGGTTCATGACGGGATCATCGAAGTACCGGAAAAACCAGGCATCGGCTTTGAGCCAAATCGAAAAAGGATCGATGAACTGACGTTGTACGCCCGGCACTTCAACCCTGACAGTCCTTTCATCGCCTGAAACAACCCGGCTTCCGTGAATGGAAGCCGGGTTGTTTGATGACACAGTGCAACCGGAGTGGCTTCGGGGTAAATGCCGTCGCTCATTTTTTCACAATACTTCTAGTCTGTTTCCCCCCGAAAGTAATGAATTCGATTATCTGGTTTAAGGAGGATCATTCGTCCTCCCTTTTCCTTGATGAAGGATTGATTCGGTATTCTCATACCATTTCCTTTTCTTAAAAAATGAAAGGAATCGAACCAAGATCCGAGAAATAGAAAGAACAAGCAAAGTTTAGGGGGAAAAAGCAAATGAAAAATGGCCTTCGAGAAATTCGCCAATGACACAGACGGAGTCAATGAGAGAGATGCGTTGGGGGGCTGCGCCTCTATCGAACGAGGAAGCCGACCTTCCATTGAGCTGGCTAATCAGATGGAAGAAGAGTTTGAATTTGACTGGCTTTGCTTCTAAAGACAACTTCTAAAGAAGATTCCACTCAAGGAGTGAAATGATTGGATAAGAATGAGCTGTTCAACATCGGCCAAAAAGCACTGGGGGCGCAGTCATTCAGCAGTCTTCTTGGAACGAAGCTCACAGTGTTCCAACCTGGTGAGGCCGTGCTGGAGATCCCCGTGCGCAAGGACTTGTTGCAACAAAACGGATTTGTGCATGGCGGCGTTCTCAGCTATGCCGCTGACAACGCTCTGACCTTCGCTGGCGGCTCGGTTCTGGGACCCAATGTCTTAACGTCCGAATACAAGATCAATTACTTGAAGCCCGCTGTTGGGCAAAAGCTGGTCGCCCGTGGCAACGTTGTTTACGCGAGTAAGCGCCAAGCCGTATGTCGCTGTGATGTCTTTGACACCAAGGACGGAGAAAGGGAGATCCTGTGCGCCACCGCTCAGGGGACGATCGTGACAATGTCATCTGAAAAGCCAGAGGCGGGCCACTAATCCCAAGAAGACGGCTGCTGCCATACCACCAGAATAGCAGCCGTCTGCTACCTCACGCTGTGAAGTCCCTATTTAAACCTTCAGTCACTAAAAGCGTTGTGATTTATGGTCAGGCTCAGAAGAAGGGAAGCGTTCACCCGAAACAGCGACTTTGCTGTCCTGCCCAGGTTTCACCAGTGGGGATCACAAACCTGATTCGCTCCATCTACAGAGAAGGAAATTAAGATCGCTGTGGAGTATATCGATCAGATGAATTCAACACATCGACTTCCAAAAGGAAGTGTCGGATGAAGGAGCGTATCTCCATGAATGACAGATGGAAAAGCGACGTCCAACTGCGGGACGTATCCGAAGAAGACCTTCCCATATTCTTTGAACAGCAACTGGATCCATCCGCAAACGACAAGGCCGCTTTTACGGTTAAGGACCCGTCGGACTGGGAAGTCTTCTCTACACATTGGAGGCAGATTTTAAGCGACGAGGCGATCACCAAAAAGACTATTCTCTTAGAAGGAATCGTGGTTGGCCACATTTCGAATTTCAAACAGTTCGATCAACAGGCCGTCAGCTACTGGATTGGAAAGCAATATTGGAACAGAGGCATAGCTACACAAGCGCTATTCAAGTTTTTGAATCATGTAAAGACACGCCCCCTTTATGCGCGTGCGGCCAAAGACAATCTTGCTTCACTTCGGGTATTAGAAAAATGCGGGTTTTCGATCATCGATGAAGATAAAGGATTTTCCAATGCTCGCGGTGTGGAAGTGGAAGAATATATTTTGAAACTGGGGGCGGCCACCTGAATGTTACGACGATCCCCCTTCACGAACCGGTTAACTCTTTTTCGAGACGACCGCCGGGTCAGCCGTCCGATTCTTTACCGATATCCGGCAACACGGTTTTGGCGATCTTTTTATCGAGATCTTCATAGGAATAGTATTGGATGGTATTGTAAAGTTCCTCCCGGGTTTGCATTTCATTCAACAGTTCCTTTTGCGTACCTTGATCAAAGATTTTCTTAAAGGCGCTTTCATAGGCTTTTGCGGCGACTCGCAGGGAAGTGACAGGATAAATGACCGCATGATAGCCGAATGATTCAAATTCCTCAGCCGTATAATACGGAGTCTTTCCAAATTCGGTCATATTGGCGAGCAAGGGGGCTTCGACTGCTTGGCTGACTTGTTTAAATTCCTCTTTTGAGGTAAGGGCTTCCGTAAATATCACGTCAGCACCCGCTTTGATATAGCATTGCGCCCGTTGGATCGCTCCGTCGATCCCTTCCACCGCTTTTGCGTCCGTCCGTGCGACCACCGTTAATGTCGGGGCAATTTCCCTGATCGTCTCAATCTTTTGCATCATTTCTTCCACTGATATCAGTTTTTTTCCGTTTAAATGACCACATTTTTTCGGCAAATCCTGATCTTCGATTTGTACGGCTGCCACTCTGGCTTCCACCATCTCTTTTGCCGTTCGGGCCACATTTAAAATACCGCCGAAGCCTGTGTCGATGTCGACAAGTAAGGGTAAATTGACGGCACGGACGAGGTCCCGGGCGCGGGCGGCCATCTCTTCCGAGCTGATCATACCCAGATCGGGAAGCCCCCTGCTGGCGGTATAGGCCGCACCGGATAAATACAAGGCCTGAAAGCCGACCTGCTTGGCAACCAAGGCGGCCATGGCGTCATGGGTACCCGGAATTTTTAAGATGGAAGGGGTGTTCAATAAGAATTTTAATCTTCTAGCGAGTTCAGCCTGACTAATCTCCTGTTCCACAATCCAGGTCATTTTTAACTGCCCCTCTCCTCAAATCACAAATAAATCCATAAATTCATTTACACTCGTGTCTCTTAAACGATTTTCGTCTTCGCACAACTGGAGAATCTGCTCCACTCGTTTGGACGGGAAGCGGGTTCTCAGGTTATGCTCGAATTTTTTTATGATAAGCGGAATAGCCTCGTTCCTTCTGCGGCGATGGCCGATCGGATACTCGATTTCCACTTGTTCTGTTGCTGTTCCGTCCTTGAAGTGAACCTGAACGGCATTGGCGATGGAACGTTTGTCGGGATCCAAGTAGTCTCTGCTGTATCGCTTATTTTCTATCACTTCCATCTTCTCTCTCAGTTGATCGATTTGCGGATTCCCGGCGACATCGTCTTCGTAATGATCGGCCGTGATGTCACCGTAGATCAAGCCGATGGCCGTAATATACTGGATGCAATGGTCCCGGTCGGCTGGGTTATGAAGAGGCCCCGTTTTATCGATAATCCGAATGGCCGATTCATGTGTTGTAATCGTCACTTTTTGGATGTCATCCAGACGGCCGACTACGTCGCGATGGAGTCGGACTGCGCATTCGGCTGCCGTTTGGGCGTGAAATTCCGCGGGATAAGAAACTTTAAAGAGAACATTTTCCATCACATATGAGCCCAAGGGACGGGCCAACGTCAGCTTCTGACCTCCGAACAGAACATCCTGAAACCCCCAACCCGGCGCCGACAGAGCGGTTTTATAGCCCATTTCGCCCTTTAAGGCCATCAGAGCGAGGCGAACGGCGCGGCTAGTCGCATCGCCGGCTGCCCACGATTTCCGTGAGCCTGTATTCGGCGCTTGGCGATATGTCCTCAAGCTGGCACTGTCGATCCAAGCGTTAGAAAGAGCGTTGACGACTTCTTCCTTATTTCCGCCGAGCATGGCGGTTACGACCGCCGTCGAGGCCACTTTTACGAACAATACATGGTCGAGACCTTTGCGGTTCAGACTGTTTTCAAGGGACAGAACCCCTTGAATCTCATGGGCTTTTACCATCGCTTCCAGAACCTGCTCCATCATGACGGGAGCTTTCCCCTCCGAAATCCGCTTTCGGCTCAAGTAGTCCGCCGCCGCCAAAATACCGCCCAGATTATCGGAGGGATGTCCCCATTCAGCGGCAAGCCATGTATCATTATAGTCAAGCCAGCGAATCATGCATCCGATGTTAAAGGCCCCATGCACCGGATCGAGTACATAGGATGTTCCGGGCACACGGACCCCGTTCGGCACGACCGTCCCGGGAACAATCGGTCCGAGATGCTTGGTGCATTCCGGATAGAGAAGGGCGAGAATTCCGCAGCCGAGGGTATCCATCAAAACGTAACGCGCTGTTTCCAGCGCCTCCCGGCTGGTAATATTTTTATGGACGGCATATTCTGCAATTTCCTCGAGCAATGGATCGGTTTCCTGTTTTTTCAAGGATTTTGTCTCCCGCATGGAAAACCTCTCTCCTTCTTTATTTTATAACCCTTGTCTGATACGGTTTCTTTTCTGCCATCTGTTTTGAAAGTAGGGAAACAACAAGGATAAAATCGATAGGATGAGAATCGTCAGTGCGACCGGTCTTGTCGCAAAGATCATCAAACTGCCGTTGGAAATGGTGAGGGACTGACGCAAGGACTGTTCCATCATCCCCCCTAAAATAAAGGCCAAAATAAAGGGTGCAGCCGGAAAAGAGACGAGTCTCATCAAATAACCGAGCACTCCGAATCCTAATAGCAGATAGAGATCAAAGGTGTTGAAGCTGATTCCGTAGACACCGATGATACAAAACACAATGACCAAAGAGATGAGCAATGGACGCGGGATTTTTAATATTTTAGAGATATACGGGATCAACGGCAGGTTTAAAATCAACAAAAAGATGTTTCCGATATACATGCTGGCGATCACACCCCAAAATACATCCGGGTGTTGTTGATACAGCATCGGACCGGGTTGAATCCCCAATACAATCAAGGCTCCCAACATGACAGCGGTTGTCCCCGAACCGGGGATTCCCAGGCTCAAAAGCGGTACAAAGGCACCAGTGGAAGAGCCGTTGTTGGCTGTTTCGGGAGCTGCCACCCCTTTTACGGAGCCTTTACCGAATTCATCCGAATTTTTCGCTATTCTTTTTTCCGTTAGATAACCTAAAAACGATGCGATGGTTCCTCCCGCTCCAGGCAACACTCCGATGAGGAAGCCCAATATGGATTGTCTGCCCATCGGACCCTTCATTTCGTGTAACTCTTTCTTTGTCAAGTGCAAGCTCCCTATATTTTTTTGATCGGTTAACCTCTCTTTCCGATTTAAAATAAGAGAACAAACCTCGGCCAGGGCAAACAGTCCCAGAGCGACGACAAGGAAATCGATTCCCTCTGTTAAATGAGGACTATCGAATGTAAATCGGGGGGTTCCGGTTTGTGCATCGATCCCGATCGTCGCAAACATAAAACCGACGGTTGCCGAGATGAGTGCTCTGATGGTCGACCCCTCGGAGAGACTTGAAATGGCCGTCAAACCCATCAGCATGAGCATGAAATATTCCGGAGGCCCGAATGAAACCGCAACCTTTGCAAGTGTCGGCGCAAAAAAAGTGAGAAGGATAACACCGACCGTCCCTCCGACAAAGGAAGAGATCGCTGCGATCGCAAGTGCCTTCCCCGCTTTCCCTTGCTGCGCCATCGGGTAACCGTCAAATGTGGTTGCTACGGCTTCGGAAACCCCTGGCGCATTCAGCAATATGGAGGATGCGGCACCGCCGTAAGCTGCACCATAATAAACACCTGCCATCATGAGCAGAGCGAGGGTGGGGTCCATCCCGTAAATGACGGGAATCATCACCGCAATGGCAGTAATCGGACCCAATCCCGGTATCATCCCGATCAATGTTCCAACCACAACACCGATTAAAACGAACAGGATCCCGTGAAAACTGAACGCGATTTGAAAGCCGGTCAACAATCCTTCCAGTGCTTCCATGAGGATCCCCCCTTTAAATAGGTAATACACCTTGAGGTAGCTCGATCTGTAAAAAAGAAGTAAACAGATAATAAATCAAAATGGGTGTAAGTACGGAAACGACCGCATTGATGACCCATTTTTTATAACCGAGAAACCAGGAGCAAACGAAAATAAAACATGTAGTCACCAGGATGAAGCCGACCCGTTCAAGCAGAAAAATATAGAGTAGAATGAACAAAAGCACTGCCACAAGAATGAGAATCTCTTGTTTCGGTATCGCGCGGTTGCTTTGCCCTTCCTCGCTCTCCCGGTCCTTTTTGAAAAACAGCAGAACCGATAAAAAGAGAAGAAGAAAACCGAGCGAAATCGGGACAACGTCCGAATCCACCGGAACGTATGCAAACGGCGGCAAACGAAAACTCAGGATTAGATAAACAATGGAAAGTACGATTAAGAAAAGCGCAATTTTCTGGTTTGTTGTTTTTAACACCTTCATCCACCACCCTAAATACAGGAGATGGAACCGATGGGAAACATCGGCTCCATTTCCCATTTGTTTTATTTTCCTAAACTTAACTCATCGATCAACTTTTGAAGTTCGTCCTTCTCTTTGGATAAGAACTCCATGTATTCGTCATGATCCATGTACATTTCTTTCCATCCATATTTCTCGCGGATTTCAGCCCAGGCTTCGGAATCGCTCAACTCCTTAAACTTCTTTTCGTAATAGGAGAGGGCCGCTTCGTCCATGTTCGGCGGACCGAAAAAGCCTCTCCAGTTGACGAACGTCGCATCGATTCCCTGCTCTTTTGCCGTCGGGAACGTTGACACTACATCTCCGTCCAGTCTTTCTTCGGACGTCACGCCCAACACTTTAATTTTTCCGGCTTTCG
Source organism: Melghirimyces profundicolus (assembly GCF_003054245.1). Taxonomy (GTDB): domain Bacteria; phylum Bacillota; class Bacilli; order Thermoactinomycetales; family DSM-45169; genus Melghirimyces; species Melghirimyces profundicolus. The sequence goes on along the minus strand of NZ_QBKR01000007.1, from coordinate 82,489 downwards.
CTTGTTCTAACGTTTCTGCCACACCCGTTGTATAAACATCGGCACTCCCGTTTAAGAGTGCAGTTAGAGCTCCTCCGTCCTGATCGGATACATATTTAATTTTTTTAATGTCAACCCCGGCTTTTTTTGCCACTTTAACAAATTGGATGTGATCCATGCTTCCCGGAGAGGAAGCACCGATGACTGTGATGCTGGATGGATCTTTTTTCATATCGTCAAAAAGCTCGTTCAGGTTGTCCCATTTTGCGTCCTTTCTGACCGCGAAGGCGCCATAATCGGCAATCATGTTGGCAATCGGGGTAAAATCTTCATACGTATACTGTGACTGTCCGTTTAACGGAACCAACAAAAGCGGCGGAGAGGAAACAAATAAGCTGTTAGGACTCTTTTTTGAATGAATGTATGACCATCCGAGGGCACCGCCGCCGCCCGGTTTATTGATCACCCCGATATCCTGTTGGATGATTCCTTCTTCTTCAAAAACTTTGGCAGCCATTCGGGCCGTCGTGTCCCAACCGCCGCCCGGACCGGCTGGTGCCACGATTTCAATCGGTTTGTCAGGCTTCCATTCTCCGCTATCACTTTCTTGACTGCCGGAGCTACTGCTTGAACAAGCGGCCGTGAAAACCAGGACAAAGGTCAAAACCAAAGCTCCTGCCATTTTTTTCAAAGTCATTCATCTCCTTTTCTTAAATAATCAATATTATAAATATTAGATATATTTCTTAATACTGTTCAAAACGGCGGTACTCCCCTTTCGGATATGTTCCCGCATGACTCTTTCAGCTGTTTCCGGGTTCTTGATTTTTAGTGCATGTAAGATCGCTCGATGTTCTTCAACGGCCTTCATCCCTCTATCGGGAACAGCATCAACACCGAAGTAACGGTAACGTTTAATATGTTCGATGACATGTTGTAAAAGGTCTTTTGCCTTTTTATTTCCGCTCGTTTCATAAATAAGCTGGTGAAACTTTTGTCCGTATTCTATGACCAATTGTGAATCTTGAATGAAAGCGGCCCTTTCCATTTTTATAATCTGTTCCTCCAACATCGCAGTCGATCGATCGTCGATCTTTTCGGTACATTCACGGGCCAACAGTCCCTCGATCATTTCCCGGACGCCGTATAACTCGTTGACTTCTTTTACCGAGATTTCGGAAACGCGAACACCTCCCTTGGTGCTTTTTATACACCAACCTTCTAGTTCCAACCTCTTCATCGCATCTCTGAGAGGTGTCCGGCTTACAGCGAGCAAACCTGAAAGCTCATCCTCTTTCAGCCTTTTTCCGGGAGGTAATTTACCTTCGATGATATACTTTTTCAACAGTAAATAAGCCTTATCACCAATCGATTCCGTTTTTAATTTACCAATGGAAGATAAATGTTCCACGAAAGAAGAAACCACCTTTGCGTCTCTGTATATACAGTATTTCTGTATACAAGAATACATCAAGTATAAACATTTGTCAATATATTTTCATAAATGAATCGATTCTATAGCCTAAGTCACTGATGGTAGCCATCCCTTTCCACTGGTTTCTTTCCACCGCCTCGGCGGTCTTGAAGCCTTTCTGCTCCATTTATCTTGTATTGACGAACCCAAACTTTCAAACGACCCACGTCATGGATCCCCAATTTCTCGGCCACACCCCGTTTGGTAACACCCTGCATCCTCATTTGAACTGCCTTCATCTTCAACGAAACTTGAACTTCTGTCCTTTTTTCGCCATGAAAAACACCCCTTAAAAGTAGTCCCGTTCACAGGGGGTTTTTCCTGTGTCTACTTTAAGGGGTGCACATCAGGCTCCTGATGGGGTGTTTATGAGAATAATTAACTATGGGGAGCGGTTGTTTTACCACCGAGGGAATCCGTCGGGCCAGCATCGTCTTCACGTACGATATGTAACCCGCCCGCTTGGAAAACTGCAACACTCCTGAACTGGACAAAAAATGCATACCTGTGCTAACCTGTGGATAGAAATAGTAACGGCGGCAGGGTGATCCCCACCGCCGGGTAGCTGCCGCAGACAGGCGGCCACAGTGGCGAGAAGTAACCCGCGAACCTTTGCCAGGGGGCGGGTTACTTCTTTTTGAACGCCCGATACGCGACATAGACGGCTAATGCTTGAACAACCACACCAGCCACCTTGGTGATCAGGCTAAGAAGCTTTATCGGCCTCACCCCCTCTCTCCGGAGGGTCGTGTGGCCGCCGCCCTTGGCTACTACCATGGTCTATTTTACCATATCTGCATCTGAGTGGTCGTCCATTCAGGGCAGTCTTTTCCTTGTTTTTAAAAGGACAGCAACGCATCATCAAAACAACCGATCAAACGTTCGCGACGCTTGAATGGTACAACAACGAAACATCGAAAAGCGATTATGGAGAAGATTAATCGGTTACGAAAAACCCCCGGGAAGGGGGTTTCGTTCATCTTTCCTCTTTTGAATGTTCGCGGGAATCAAAAAATTATTGCGCTGTTTCATAACGATGATCCTGTTTTTTTTCATGTATCATTTCCTTTTCTGTTGCGGCAACCGTTACACTTCCAATGTTGTCACCCAAAACATTGGTGAATGTGCGCAGCATGTCTAAAATCCGGTCAATACCAGCTACTAAAGCAAGGCCTTCTTTGGGTAAGCCGACAGACGTCAAGACAAGCGTCAGCATAATTAATCCGGCCATTGGGACAGCAGTGGCCCCGATTGACGCTAACACACCTGTTAATACAATTAACGCAAGCTCAATCCCACTTAAATGAATACCGTACACATTAGCGATGAAAACAGCTGAAATTGCCAAATATAAGCTGGTACCATCCATATTTACCGTCATCACAAAACTTCTGACTCTCTTGGAAACCCCCATATTTTCTTGCGATTTCATACTGAACGGATAAGCAGCTGAAGAGAGGGCGCTTGAAAACGCCATTAACAACGCTTCCGAAGAATTCTTTAAAAATTTGGTAACAGAATATCGGCCAATGATTTTAAGTATGGGTAAATAGACCAGGGATACATGGATGATCACTGCAGCCAATAAATACAAAACAACCGAGATCAATGGTAAAAGAACTTCTAATCCATAGAGACCCGTGGTTGGCGCAATCAAGCAAAATACACCGTAGGGAGCAATTTGAATTACAATCTGAACAAATTTGAACATGACTTCTGCAAAACTATTGAAAAATCGGGCCATTTCCTTTCCTTTTTCACCAGCTAACATGATCGACGTACCCAGCAGGATGGAAAAAACAATCACTTGCAGAACATTTCCTTCAGCCATTGCACCTACTGGGTTACTGGGTACAAGTCCGAATAACATGTCAGTTGGACTGACCGGATCCGGCGGAGTAAATCCCGAAGTTTCTATATCGAGTTTAACTCCCGCTCCCGGTTGGATGATAAGAGCTACAATGAGACCAATTACAACAGCAACCGTTGTTGTACTTAAAAAATACAGGACCGTTTTAATCCCCATTCGGCCAAAGCTTTTAAAATTAGACACACTAAGAATGGAATTCGTTATCGTAGCCAATACCAAAGGGATGACCAGTATTTGTACAATTTTTATAAACAGATCGCCCAACGGTTGAAAAAACTCAGCCCGATCTCCCAGAAAAAAACCGGTAATGGCCCCAAGAACTAACCCTATTAAAATCTTTGTCCGTGAACCTCTCGCCATTGAAATGGCGAGCTTCTCGTTTCATCGAGCCGACTCCTGCCGCACTCTCCACGAAGGCCAGTTCCTGGCCTGATCAAGTGTTAAGAAACTTTTTGTCTTGCCAGTTGTAGAATGTTAATGGCCGCATTGACATCCCGATCCTGTACATAGCCACAAAAGGGGCAACGATGGACCCGTTCGACCCATGTTTTTTTGACGATTTCACCACAGCTTGCGCATCGTTGGCTGGTTTGATGGGGGTTGACCTGGACCACACGCTTACCAGCACTCTCAGCCTTGTAAGTCGTGTATTGAACCAGTTGCCTCCATCCCGCATCCACAATACTTTTCGCCAGGTGATGATTCTTGATCATCCCTTGCACGTTCAGATCTTCAAAGGCGATCAAATCGTATCGCAACACCCACTCATGACTGATCCGATGCGCGTAATCCTTCCGCTGATTCGCGATTTTCTCATGCATTCTGGCAAGAAGACGGATCGCCTTTTTCCTGCGATGGGAACCTTTTTTCTTTTTGGATACGAGCCGCCCGAGCCGTTTCAGTCTCCATTCCGATCTGCGCAATTGTTGGGAAGGGGCAAAAAACTGCTCATCGGATGTAACGGCTAAGTGCTTGATTCCCAGATCCACACCGACTTCCTTCCCCGTTTTCGGCAAGGGTTTAAGAGCTTGTTCTGCGGTGAGACAAGCGTAGTACCTCCCGTTTTTCCTGACGATGGTGCAGGTCTTGATGGTACCGGTGACTTGACGATGCAAGCGGATTCGAACCTCTCCGATTTTGGACAGATGCAAATATTTCCCCTCCACGGAGAATCCGCTTTGCGGATAGGTGAAACTATGATAGCGGTTCTCCCCTTTAAATCGGGGGAATCCCGCTTTTCCTCCGCTTTGTACACGCTTGAAAAAAGCTTTGTATGCTTTGTCCAGCCGTTCGGCTACATTTTGCAGCACTTGCGAGTAAACTTCCTTTAATACTGGAATGGCCTTTTTTCGCTCCGGCAGAGTCTTCTTTTGTTCATAATAAGTCAGCGTTTTCTTTTCTGTTCGGTATGCGTAAATCCGCTCGTCGAGCAAACGGTTATACAACAATCGGCACCGTTCCAAGGTGAAGTCGATCCTTTCCTGTTGCTCCGGCTTTGGATATAACCGGAATTTGTAGGTGCGAAGCATCAGTCTCCCCCTTTCTTTTGGTTTTTGATATATCTTTGGATGGTATCCTCTGAGATGGAACCGATGGTTTCGATGTAGAAACTACTGTTCCAGAGATGTCCTCCCCAAAGCCTCTTCTTTAGATGAGGGAATTTTAAGAAACATTTTCGGGCAGAGATTCCTTTTAGCATCTTGACTATGTACGAGGGGGCCACCTTTGGATGAGCGGAAGCAAATACATGGACATGATCCTTCTCACCCACTTCCATCATGACAATTTTAAAACCCTTTTCTTCCGCGATTTCTTGAAAAAGCTTTTTCAGATAGGATTCGATTTCCGCATCCAGTACTTTTCTGCGGTATTTGACGGACCAAACGATATGATAATTGACGTATAGACACAGGTTCTTGCATGCTTGATGTTCTCTTTTCCCATACATGTAGTATAGCGAAAATGATGGGAATTAGCTATATTTCAAGCGAGTTCTCTTTAACATATGGTCTGATCAGATTGTCGGACTTGCGAGGGGGTTAATACCCCCCTCGTCCGATGACCGAAGGGAATGCCTGTGGTGCGCTCACTTTCATCTGCCCCATTGAAATGGGGAGGATTCCCGCTCGCATTTCCTAAAACCACCATCAGGTAAATGAGTCCAAACTTCAACCCTCGTTGAACATAAGGGTTGTCCGGATCCGGTTTCTTGGAGCTTCCATGGACCATGTTCCTGTGTCGAAACAGATCGTTCATCGGTTCATCCAACACCTTTACCGGATATTCCTCCGGAGAAGGCTTCTCTGCGTGGATCGTATTCGGATCGACAAGCGGTTTCATTGTTTCACCCCTTCAGTCAGGTCTAGTAGTACCGCATCCCTCAATAATTGAATAAAGTCCAAAACACCCACCATAAAAAACAAGAAGAAAGACGGGTACCAAAGTTCTTGGGCGAAGTGCAGCCCCGCAAACGCAGCTGTGAAAAAGACGATAAAGCGAGCGGAAAATGGAATAAAGGACAGTACCAAGCATAACGAGAGATAATAAACGTCACGATCATTCCCATCCCCAGCTTCATCCACATCGTCCAACCTATGTCTTCCACCCTTCCCCCAAAAAAACGGGTAAAATCCTCATTCCACCAAAAGATACTGACAACAATTCCAACCCCCCTCCAAGAAACCCTGCCCATTGCTTAAATAAGCGCAATGATTTCACCTCACAAAGGTGTCACACTACACAGCGTTTTTTCTATTCCCTTCACAAAAACCTCCTGAGTTTATGTGCGCTCTCACAGAAATATTCGACCCGTGCCAAATCCCTTCGCCACCGACTGTGTTCCTGTACGTTCTTCCCGTCCGCCATACATACGCAAAACCCCGATCGTATGGATCCCGCTTTTCTACATCGTATTCCAATTACCGGGCTTCTTTCCCCAGCCGTGCTCTCCCCCCTCCGCCGCGGTCGCCCTACTCCCACCATTTCCGGTCCAGCGTCCGGTACTGGATCGCCTCGGCCACATGAGCGGTGTCAATGGTGTCCTTGCCTTCCAGGTCGGCGATGGTGCGGGCCAGTTTCAGGATGCGGTCGTGGGCGCGGGCGGAGAGGCCGAGGGTGTCGAAGGACTGCCTCAGGAGATCCCGGGAGTCCCGGTTGAGTTGACAGTTATCCCGTATGGAAGCCGGCGGCATGGCGGCATTGTGCAGGATGGAGGTGCCCCGGTAGCGTTCGGACTGGATGGCGTGGGCCCGGGCCACCCGTTCCCGAATGACGGGGGAGGGCTCCCCCTTCTCCGTCGAGGTGAGGGTCGAATAGTCCACCCGGGGGACTTCCACGTGGATGTCGATCCGGTCGAGCAAGGGACCGGAGAGCTTGGAGCGGTAGCGCCGGACCTGCGGATGGGTGCAGGTGCAGGCGCGATCTTCCTCGTAACCGAAGTAGCCGCAGGGACAGGGGTTCATGGAACCGACCAGCATGAATTCCGCCGGAAAGGTGAGCACCGCCCGGGCGCGGGCGACGGTCACTTCCCGGTCCTCCAGGGGCTGGCGGAGCACTTCCAAGGCTCCTTTGGAAAACTCCGGCATCTCGTCGAGGAAAAGCACACCCCGGTGAGCCAGGCTCACTTCCCCGGGTTTGGGCGTCGACCCCCCGCCCACCAGACCGGCTTGGGAAATGGTGTGGTGGGGCGAACGGAAGGGCCGGCGGGTGACCAGCTTCCCCTTCCGGCTCAGTTGGCCGGCGATGCTCAACACCTTGGTCACTTCCAGGGACTCCTGCATCGTCATCTCGGGAAGGACCGAGGGAATCCGTCGGGCCAGCATCGTTTTTCCCGACCCCGGCGGCCCGATGAAGAGGAGGTTGTGCATGCCGGCGGCGGCCACTTCCATCGCCCGTTTCACGTGGGACTGACCCCGGACGTCGGCGAAATCATCGGGGCTCGGCTCCTCCTCTTCCCACCCCGTGGCTTCTTCCCCATCCCGGGGTTCCCATTCTCCCCGCAGATAAGCCATCGTCTCCTGGAGCGAAGAGACGGGAATCACTTCCATCCCCTTCACCAACCGGGCCTCCGGTGCATTGGTCACCGGCAGAAGCACCCGGGTAAATCCCGCCCGAATCGCCGCCATCACCATCGGCAGCACCCCGCTCAGGGGACGCAACATCCCGTCCAGAGCCAACTCCCCCAGAAACAGCGTCTTCTCCCATCCCTTTTCCGGCACCTGTCCGCTCGCGGCCAACACCCCCGCGGCAATGGCCAGATCGAAGCTGGACCCTTCCTTTTTCAGGTCGGCCGGGGCCAGGTTGGTGGTGATCCGTTGGAGCGGAAACTGGCAACCGCTGTTCTTGACGGCCGCCCGCACCCGGTCCCGGGATTCCCTCACAGCGGAATCCGGCAGCCCGACCAGATCAAAGGTCGGCAGGCCGTTGGAGATATCCACTTCCACTTCGACGATATATCCATCGATCCCCAAGACCGAACTGCTGTAAAGTTTGGCGTACATAGGCTCCTCCGCTCTGTCGAAATGGGTCGTTTTTCCACTTCCTTTATATCACAATCGAAATGTTTGCAAAAGTTTTTTCTTTTCGCAAGCCAGTGTGCTGTCCAGACATTGCACCGGGTCACATGAGACCGTCAAAAATACAAAAAAAACCTCCTTCCATCCATGACAGAATGGAAGGAAGCTTGAGATGACACACCCCTGAACTTGCGAGGTGGTTGAAACATGGCCTGAAGGCGTTCCCTCAGGAAGTGCCCTTGGGGTGTTACAACCGTGTGAAGCGTCAAGCTTTCTCCTTTTCCCCTTCCCACTCCCGGTATCGCTCGGAAACCAATCGAGTCAGGGAAGAATTCGGTGGGATCCCGGCAATCGTTTGCAGCGTTCCCGCGATGCCTTTGCGGTCCAGGAGTTGTTGCAATTCCACTGCTTCCGGATCGTTCCCGTCATCGAAGAAGAGCGCTGCAGCGATTCCGGCGGCCAGATAACGGGGTTCCAAACCGTGGTCCGTCAGCTGGAGGGCGGGACCCACGAGGCGGTCCGTCGGTCTCAGTTTACGGATGGCGGAACGGCCGACACGTGCGACCGGATCGGTGAGGCGGGGGTTCGAGAATCGCTCCATGATCCGGGTGATGTAGTCCCGGTGCCCCTCTTCGCTGAAGCTGTGTTTGGCAACCAGCAGGACTCCGGTTTCCTCCAGCGCGCCGGTGACGATCTTCTCCACCCGGGTATCCCGCATCGCATCCCGGATGGTTTCGTGTCCCAGGAGCCGCCCTGTATAGGCGCAGACGGCATGGCCGGTGTTCACCGTATACAGTTTCCGTTCGATGTAGGGGGTGAGTTCCTCCACATAGGTGATCCCCTCGATGGGCGGGATTTCTCCCCGGACCCCTTTGCGATCGACCATCCATTCATAAAAGGGTTCAACCGTCACTTCCAGGGGATCCGTCCCCGTCTGGACGGGAACGATCCGGTCGACGGCGGCGTCGGGAAATCCGATCCTGTGTTCCAGGGACTCCCTCTCTTCTTGGGACAGATGAGCGGCAATTTCCTTCTTCAGCATGGTGGAACCGCCCAGCATATTTTCGCAGGCGATGACGTTAAGCGGGACCTCATTCCGGCGGAGCCGCAGGCGCAAACCCTCTGCGATCAGCGGCGCGACCTTTTTCAAAACGGTCGGACCCACGGCCGTGGTGACGATGTCCGCCGCAGCCACCGCCTCTCTCACCCGCTCGGGTTCCGTCCGGCTGTCGAGGGCGGTGACCCCCGACACATCCATCCTTTCGGTCCGTTCTCCCAACAGACGGACGGAATAGCTCCCCCGTTCTTTCAGCGCCTTCACCAATGGAGCCCGGACATCGACGAAGCACACGTGGTATCCGGAGTGACTGAGCAGGGCACCGATGAATCCCCGCCCGATGTTTCCAGCACCAAAATGGACCGCCCGCATCCTCAGCTCCCCCCTTGGAACATGGAGAGGAGCTCCTCTTTGGACCCGGCCTCCACCATTTTGGCCACGTTCGCCTCGTCCGAGGCGACCAGGGCGATCCGGGAGAGAATCTCCATGTGTTCGCCGTTTTTTCCGGCGATGCCGATCACGATTTTGGCCGTTTGCCCGTCCCCGAAATCGACACCTTCGGGCAATTGGACAATGGAGATGCCCGATCGGCGGATGTTGGCTTTTCCTTCTTCCGTCCCGTGGGGGATGGCCACGGAATTCCCGATGTACGTGGTGAGGGATGCTTCCCGTTCGATCATGTTGTCGATATAGGAAGGCTCCACGTACCCCTGGTCGACGAGCAAGCGGCCCGCCAGACGAATGGCTTCTTCTTTATCTTCCGCCCGGGCGTTCAGGAGCACGGTTTTTTCGTTCAGGATGTCATCGTTCATTCTGCTTACACCTTCCTTTGTTCCTCAATCTTTTCAAACAGAGTCCGGTGGAGTTGTTCCGTCAGGAATCCACGGATCCGGTCTTCGTCCTTGGATTGGAAAATCGCCGGAGATTCGACGATGAGAGCGCTGATCCGGCTCAGCAGGTCCGGGATGACGTCCACCCCGTTCTCCGGCCCAAGCATCACCAGCAGGCCGGTCATCCGCATCTTTCTCCCGTCCATCCCTTCCACATCGATGGGCCGTTCCAGGTCATAGATGGTAAAGGATGGACGGGAGATTTCATCGGCCCGTGCATGAAAGAGTGCCAGTTCCGTTCCCGGGATCCCCAGCCCCCCCAACCGCTCCCGTGCCAGGAGCTGATCCATCACCACAGCGGGCTCGCGAAGCACCCCCTCGGCTGCCAGCCGCTCGCAGACCGTCTCCAATACGGCCGGGAGCGTTGAGGCGGCGGGAATCCGCGTCAAAGAAAAACCGCGGAGAATCATGAGAGTACACTCCACCGCCTCCCGGACCCGCTCCATCGCTTCCAGGACAGCTTGGGTATCGGCGGTGTCTCCGGTTGGCTCCGGCGACGGCCGTTGGAACTCTCCGCGTCCCCTCTGTTCCAGACGGGTCCGAATCCGGGAGACATCCCGTTTCGTCAGGTAGGGATGGACGCGGATGTATTCCCCTTCCTCCAGCTCCAGCGGGATGGTGGAGAGTATCAGATCGTAGTTTCGGGGCTCCTTCCGTTGCCATTCCAACAACGATGCGGTATCCACCCCGGTGATCTCCGGAAACTCCGCCTGCAGACGGCTGGCAAGCAGCTTGGATGTTCCGATTCCGCTGGCGCAAACCACGAGAGCCCTGAGGGGACGGCCGCGACGCTTTCTCTCCAGAGCGGCCCCGAAATGCATCACCAGATAACCGATTTCTTCACGGGGGATCCGGTGCTGAGGGAAGATTTCCGCCATCGCTTTTTCCACCGCATCAAACAGCGCCGGATAATCCTTTTCAATGCGGGGAAGGAGCGGGTTGTGGATCGGCAGGCCTTCTTCCAGCCGATAGACGGCCCGTTCCAGGTGGGCCAGCAGTCCCTGCAGCAGGGAGGGATCCTCCGTCAGGGAGACACCCATGGCTTGCCCGACCCGCCGGATCAATTCCCGGGTCTCCCCGATCACCGCTCCGGAACGCTCCCGGAACCAATACCCTTCGTCGCTTCCCAGCTTCGCCCCGCGCAAATGCAACACGATATTGGCGATCTCCGAATCCGGAAACGGCAAACCGAAAACAGCGCTCAATCGGGCGGCGATCTTCTCCGCCACCTCCTGTTCCTTTGTCCCGGCCATGTGTGCCAGCATTTCTGGATCGAACTCAAGGGTCTCCCCCTTTTCGATCCGTTCCAGCGCCAAGGCCAAATGGACCACCAGGCCGATATAGGCGGTATCCGCCATGGAATACGGCAGGTTTCCGATCTCCTCTTTCACCGCCTCTTCCACTTGGGCCAGTCTCTCTCTTTCCACCAACCCCAACAGCCGCTCCATGACGGGATCGGAGTGGTCCGGGGATTTACGGGTGATGGATCGTTTCAGGAGTCCCAGGATTTCCCCTTCGTCAAAATGCTCGGCAAGGAGACTCCGCATCGCTGCCCGGCGGCCCTTTTCCCCGCCGATGACCTGGATGCCCCATCCCCGCTTTTTGACCAGGGTGAGGCCGAAGGATTTCAACCACGCTTCCACACGGTCGAGATCCTGGCTGACCGTGGCGGGCGACACTCCGAGGTCCCCCGCAAGGGCCGCCAGTTTGACCGGCTCCGAGGTTTCCAGCAGGGTACAGAGAAGATAGGCTTCCCGTTCCCCCGGTGTGTAGTCCGTTTCCTGAGAATCCGTAAGGGCGGCAAGAAGCGACTCCACACCGGCGGGATCTCCTTGCAGGGAAACCCCCACTCCCGCCTGTTTACGCAAGGAAAGGCCGAAGCCGTCCAGCGTGGTCTCCAAACCCGCGAGATCCCGGTGGATCGTTCGCGGGCTGACGCCGAGGGCTTCCGCCAACTCTTCCACGGTCCAGACGCGTGCCTGGCCGGTCAGTAAACGGAGGAGGTTTCTTTCCCTGGATGTGAAGTACATGGGGGTCACCTGCTTCGGAGTACTTATTTCGCTTCGTCTTTTTTCAGCCGGTTGACGAGGGCATCGTATTCGGAACTGCCCAGGAAGTTGTCCACCGAAATGTGCCGGGCTCCTGGCAGTTTCGCTTTCGCCCGGTCGGTCAGGTTCTTGTGAGTGATCACGATGTCGGCATCGGCGGGGAGTTTGCTGATGGCAGTGTTGGTCACTTCGATATCGAGACCCGCTTTTTGCACCTTGTTTTTCAGGATCGAGGCGCCCATGGCGCTGGAACCCATGCCCGCATCGCAGGCAAATACGATTTTGTTCACTTCCTCTTCCTTTTCAAGCGGTTCTTCGCGAACGGTGACTTCCGCCGGTTCCTCCATCACCGCCGAAAGAGGCTTGCTTTTCTTCCCTTTCATCGCTTCCATTCTGCGGGTGGCCGCCTCCAGATCCCCTTCGGTTGCGGCACTTCGTTTCAGGAACAGCGAGGCCACCAGGAACGAAACGGTCGTCGCGACCAGTACTCCGGCAAGCACACCCGGATATCCGCCCCGGGGTGTCATCGCCATCAGGGCGAAGATGCTGCCCGGAGAAGGAACCGCCACCAATCCCGCCCCGAAGAGGGAGAAAGTGAAGACCCCGGCGACGCCGCCACCGATCGCAGCCAGGATGAGTACCGGTTTCATCAGGATATATGGGAAATAAATCTCATGGATGCCGCCCAGGAAATGGATGATCGTCGCACCGGGTGCGGATTGCTTGGCCATCCCTTTGCCGAACAGCCAGTATGCGGCCAGGATCCCGAGACCCGGCCCCGGATTGGTTTCCAGCAGGAAGAGAATCGACTGACCTGTTCTGGAGGCCTGATCCACCCCGATCGGGCTCAGGATGCCGTGATTGATGGCATTGTTCAGAAATAACACCTTGGCCGGTTCAATGAAAATGTTGGCCAACGGCAGCAATCCCACCCCGATGATCCACTCCACGCCAGCGGCCAGGGCTTTGTTCAACCCCAACACCACCGGTCCGATGGCGAGATAGGCTGCAATCGTGAGCAGACCCGCCACAATCCCGGCGGAGAAGTTGTTGACCAGCATCTCGAAACCGGAACGCACTTTTCCTTCGAACAGGCGGTCCACCCCTTTGATGGCCCACCCGCCCAAGGGTCCCATGATCATGGCCCCCAGAAACATGGGGATGTCGGCTCCGACGATGACGCCGAGCGCAGCTGTGGCACCCACCACCCCGCCGCGGGCGCCGTACACCATATTGCCGCCGGTGAAACCGATCAACAGCGGTAACAGATATTTGATCATCGGATCGACCAACTGGGCCAGGTTCTCATTGGGCAGCCATCCGGTCGGTATGAACAGGGCCGTAATCAGTCCCCAGGCGATGAATGCCCCGATATTCGGCATGATCAGTCCACTTAAAAAACTGCCCATCCGTTGAATTTTTACCCGCCAGGAATGGTCACCATGGGTGACACTCTGATTTGCTTGAAGGCCGGACATGCGCATTCCCTCCTTTGGTTCCCGTCTATCTCAAGGATAAAGCGGTTACATCCCCTTCTCAATGCAAAGAAAATGCAACTTTGTCATTCCCCTTGTTGACATCGTTAAAGGAGGGAAGCTTTCCATTAGTGTTTCTGCGGAGAGAAGATATATATATATAAACAGTGATAAGACTGTAAAGAAAACAGCGCCCATGGGGGCTCCAAATCCATTGGAATCAGGAACCGGCGGAGAATCATCTCGGATCGGTGATCGCCTGAAATACGTCATGCCGGGGTAACGCGCTGCCATCGCTGTCATTCTTTTTCTTTCTCCATGATTAACGGCTCAACGAAAGGGAACCTTAAAAGGAAGGAAAGGAGGGGTTTACGATGACCCATCGTGGAAATGAAAAAGAAGAGCACCTCACCCAGGCGCAAAAAGCGAAGCGGGAACCGGCAGAGGTTCAACGGGAGCACGGGGATGCGGATGCGGACCTTCGCCTGATCGGAGAAGGGACCCGGCCCAGCCAGCGAAAGGAACCATAAAACCAAACGGGCAACCGCCCTCAGTCCGACCGAAATCGGAGCGGTTGTCCGTCTCTGTTTGTTTCCCTGCATTTCACCGTTGGACGGGTATAAAGGCTCATTCTTCTCCCAAACAGGTCGTCGCCAGTTGCCGTTCCACCACGCTCCCGCCCTCCCTTTTCAAAGCAAAGGCCCGGGCATGGGGACGGGACGCGATGACGCTCTTCAACTCGCTCCCGACAAAATGGAGAGCAGCTCCGTCATCGGCGGCGAATCCGTTTCCGATGTCCCCGTTCAGAAGCAGACGGTGAAACCCCGGGCGTCGCTCGTTTTGGCCGTCAAAATGCGGGCAGAAGCTCCCTTTCAGAAATCCCAGGCACTTCACCCGGCTGATCTGGCCGGGGATCGAGTCGGTCACTCCCTCTTCAAACCAACAGTTGGCCCCGGCGCTGATGCCGGCGAGTACTTTCCCTTCCTCCCACGCTTTCCGGAGGATCCGATCCAGCTCCCACTCTTTCCACAGGGCCATCAGGTTTTTGGTGTTTCCCCCTCCCACGTACAAAATGTCCTTATCCATCACGAAATCCTCCAAGTCGGCGGTGGGAGGGGGAAACAGAGTGAGGCGGGACGGTTCACAATTCATCTTTTTGAAAGCCCGGTAAAAGCGGCGGATATAGTCGATGGAATCCCCGCTGGCGGTGGGGACAAAACAGATTTTCGGCCGCTTTTTCCCGCTCTGCCGCAACACATACCGGTCCAGGAGAGGGTTGTCCGGCTCCATGGAGAAACCGCCTCCCCCCATCGCGATGATCTGTTTCAATTTTCAACCCTCCAACCGTTTAAAAAATGGTTAACATTTCTTTCATTATTCCGGTGTCAAACCGCGTTTCCATCTGTTATAGTGAAAATCAAAAATTCCGTGTATAGCGGACAACGGTTTATTCAGAATACAAGGAGTAATATGTATGACACCGTTTCATACCAAGGATATCACAATGATCGGACTCATGCTGTTGGCACTCTTCTTCGGAGCCGGAAACATGATCTTTCCTCCCGCCCTGGGACAGGCGGCGGGGATCGAGGTCTGGCCCGCCATGGCCGGCTTCGTGTTCACCGCGGTCGGTCTTCCCCTGCTGGGCGTGATCGCCATTGCGGTTTCCGGCGGAAACCTGCAGACAATGGCCGGAAGGGTCCATCCGTGGTTCGGAGTGGCTTTTACCGTTGCGGTTTATTTTGTGATCGGCCCTCTGTTCGGAACCCCGCGCACGGCCACCGTCGCCTTTGAAATGGGCGCGTTCCCCTTCCTTCCGGAAGGTTTCGACGCCTACGGTTGGCCGTTGTTTCTCTATACGCTGATTTTCTTCGCCATCACCTTCTGGCTTGCGCTCAATCCCTCCAAACTGGTGAATCGCATCGGGAAAATTCTGACTCCTCTGCTGCTGGTGATCATCGGTGTCTTGCTGGTGAAAAGCCTGATCGATCCGGCAGGACCTTTCGGCACCGCGATGGGGGATTACAAGACCCAACCCTTCTTCAGGGGATTCATGGAGGGTTATCTCACCATGGACACCCTGGGGGCGCTGGTCTTCGGAATCGTGGTCATCCGTTCGGTGAAGGAGCGGACCAACGATCGCAATACCGTCATCTCCGTCACGGTCAAAGCCGGCCTGGTGGCGGCCCTCGGATTGACGCTGGTCTACCTCACTCTGGGGTACCTGGGAGCCACCAGCCAATCCCTGGGGATGTCGGAAAACGGCGGCCAGATCCTGACCTCCGTGGTCCTGCAACTCTTCGGCCATCCGGGAGTGCTCCTGCTGGGAACGGCAGTCACCCTGGCCTGCCTCACCACCTCCGTGGGATTGGTCACTTCCTCGGCGTTCTACTTTTCCAGCCTCATCCCTGGCCTGGATTATAAAAAGACCGCCGCGGCATTGTGTATCGCCGCCATGGTCGTCGCCAACATGGGGCTGACCCAGATCATCGCCGTCTCCATTCCGGTCCTGACCGCCCTGTATCCGATGGCGATCGTGCTGATTCTGCTCAGCCTGTTCCCTTCTTTGAACCAGGCACGGGAAATATACGGCCTCGCATTGATCGGAACCGCACTGGTCAGCTTCACCGACGGCTTGAAGGCCATGAATATTTCCCTCGGGTGGACGGACCAAGTCTATGGTTGGCTCCCCTTCTATTCGGAAGGAATCGGCTGGCTTCTTCCCGGCCTGCTCGGAGCGCTGATCGGCTATGCCTGGCACCGTCTGAAACCCCACGGATCCCTCTCCCGTGCATAAAACGACAAAACACCCCTCCCGCAAGAAATGGGGTGTCACTCTTCCACCGGCCCCTGGCTTCGGGCCGGTTTTTCTTCTGTTTCCCCATCGAATTCCCCGAACTCCAGCACCTCCCCGTCGGGCCCGGTGATGAACACCGTGGTCCAACCGTTGGACAGACGGTAAGGTCCTTCCACCCGGTCCATCATAAAATACGCGGCGTTGCCCTCAGGAACGTGATAAGCCTCCGGCTGGCCCTCCGGGGTGCGGTCCCAGCGATCGCCGGGGAAGTCCCGGGACCGGCCGAAAAAGTTCTCGGTCCGGAGGCTGAGAAAAAGAGGGCGTTTTTATTGGATCCGGTCTCAAAAAAGTTTAACGTGCAAAAAAAGAACCAACCTCTCGAAGCGTTGGTGATTTAATGTTCTTCTCGAGAAAAGGGGAAGCGTTTACCCAAAATAGCGACTTTGCTGTCCTGCCCAGCGGAGAATCAGCCTGAAAGGGCGTTCAGGGGCAAAAGCTCCGCTGTGTTGCATCCGAAGGCCTTTGCCCCTGCCCGCAGCAGGATGATTCGGAGCGGACAGTGCAACCATCTCTGCAGGACAGCATAGCGAGACCGGGGAGCGAAGCGACCCCAGGCGAGACTTGTGCTCTGTGAGTGCAGCCGGAGCGGCTTTGGGTAAATGCTGCCGCTCACTTTTTCACAACGCTTCTCGGGGTTGGCTCGTTTGCGTCGCGGATTTATTTCGTTTTGTCATCGGAATTCCTGTTCCCGTCTCGCTTTTCCGGCGGTCTTTTCCCCGTCCCGCCGCACATCGCGCAGGGGGCATCCATCGGAATGGGGAGGAGGGTTCGGATCTTTCCTTTTCCTTTGCAAGTTGGACAAACCGCCATCAATTCACCTTCCCCCTCTCTGTTCATCTTTCACCTGTTTCAGGCCTGAAAGCAAAAAGAGGATTTCTGTTTTTTCTTCATTCCCACGGATGTTTGGCTCCCTTCATGGAAGGGAAGAGGAACAAAAACAGGCCGGATGGAAAACCCCTGTCCCCGACAGCGGGTTTTCCTGTTGCCGCGGGAATCCCCCCGTCCGGGAGGGTTTTGGGAGGTGGACTCCGAAAACAGGAAAAAGCCCCCCGTCCGTGGGACTCCAACCGAAACGGCCCTGACGCACTTTATTCAGGCATGTACGTTTATGTATTATATAATGTACACGATATGAAAATTTTGCTCCCAGAGGAGAGAGGTTGGATGTTTTCGAAACTCAAACGGCTCTTCGACTTTACTCCGGATCCGGATTACTCCGAGGAAAAGGAATATTTACATAGAGAGTTGCAGCGCTTGAAAAAGGAAAACGACGAGCTGAGACTGAAACATCAGATGGCTCGCAAGCAATCTGTGGAACGCGGGGAATCGAAGCGGTACCACTTGGAGTTTTTCCTGTACGACGCCAAAAGCGATCAGGAAACCCAGTACACCGAGGCGGACATCCACCGCTATCCCATGATGGGTTTCACCATTCACTATCTGGACGAAAAAGGAAAAGCGGGGCGCCCGGAATGGATGGGCCACCTGCTGAACGGGTTGGAAAAAACCTTTGAAGCGATGAAAGTGGTCAGCCACACCGTGGACGAGTCCAGTCTGTACAGCTTTTTCGTCGATCTGAAATTGTTTCCCCACATCGAAGTGAAAAAGTGCATTTACCTGGTGTTCCAACAGCTCTACCAATGGCAGGAAAACGGCCGGGATCAGGTGTCGATGCGCGTCCACATCGGCGGGGACGAGCTTTACCGGGAGCTGTTGAACGGACACTTGGAGGCGGTGTGATCCGGTTTTAAGACTCTCCCCCCGGCAGCAGCCATTTCACCATGGTGAAATCGTTGTCCAGACGGGTTCTTGAGATATGACTGGACCCCAAACCGTTACCGATGATCAAAACGCCCCTTCCAGGTGATCGATCCGGGCCGGTTCATTGGTGGGGGTGAGGAGGACGGAGACGACGTCGAACCGGAAAGGCGTCAGTTCCCGATGGCGGACTTGGAGATAAGACAGGGTGAGCCTGCGGACCTGTTGTTGTTTTTTCCGGTCGACGGATTGGAACCCCATTCCGAAACGGCGGCTCCGGGTGGTGCGGACTTCGACGATGACCAGCAGGCCGTCCTTTTCCGTAATGAGGTCCAGTTCACCCAGGCGATTACGCCAGTTGGTTTCGAGGATCCGGTACCCCTTGTCCGACAAAAAACGGGCCGCCAGGGCTTCCCCGATCCGGCCGGT
Source organism: Melghirimyces profundicolus (assembly GCF_003054245.1). GTDB lineage: Bacteria > Bacillota > Bacilli > Thermoactinomycetales > DSM-45169 > Melghirimyces > Melghirimyces profundicolus. The sequence continues at coordinate 64,138 of NZ_QBKR01000007.1, read as the reverse complement.
CTCCCTTCTCCGGTCTTTTCTCACGGTCCCCACCCATCCTCTCCGTTCGGTTTTTTACATTTATTCATCACCCGTGTTTTTACTGCGGTCGACCAGATACAAAAGAAAATCACGGGCGCTTTTTTGATCCCGTTCCTCCAGACGGTCCACGAGACTGTGCAGATCTTTTTTTGGCACAGTCGGCGGGAATCTCTCCCTTCGGGTTTTAATGGATGAATCCCTTTCCATCACACCGTACAAATACAGATCCAAGAACCGGGTAGTGGCCTCTTTCACATTCATGTGTCCGGGCAGCTGGGGATGCTCAATGAACATTCTTCGGATCTGCAGCGTGTATACCATTAATACGTCGGTATCCACATCCGTGCGGATGATCCCTTCCGCTTTGGCCAGACGAATTAATTCCTGGTAAAAGGGCATCACCTTCTCCAACCCGTGCGACTGTATTTTATTTGTAAGTTCAGGATAATCCCGAAACAGTTCCAGAGCATAATCGGACTGGTAATACCGATCATATTCGTTCACATTGAACAGTTTTAAAAACATCTCCTTCGTCAGGCCGTCCCGCTTTGCTTGTTCGACTATATCCCGGTAATGAGCGGCAATTTCGTCCGTCATGTGGATAAAAACCCGCTCCAAGATATCTTCTTTGTTGCGAAAATATTTATAAAAAGTAGCCTTGCTCACTTGCGCCTCATCCACGATGTTTTCCACAGTTACGGCGCGAATCCCTTTTTTTAAAAACAACCGTTCAGCGGTCAGCAGAATCTTTTGCTTCTTTTTTGATGTTCTTCGGGAACGATTTTCGGCCACAGTGATCCTCCTCAACTCATTCCAGTCTCACCCTTCCTATTATGTCAATCATGGACCGATGAAACCAGCTCTGACTACACATGAATATCCTTGCTTTGGAACCGGAAATGGGCCAAACCACCGGAAACGACAAAAATCAGAAGCATGATCGCCGTTTTTTCCCAAGGTAAAGCGGAGTTCTGAACAATGAAAGGCAGATCGGTATAATACATCAGACTGAAGTATTGAAAAGGTTCCAGCTCTTCGGCCAGTCCGGAAAGGATATGACACATATAGGATCCCAGCACCAGTCCGATGCCGAAGGACGAAGCCAGTCTTTCGCCGGTCAGGAATGTCGATATCAACCACCCCACGGCACCGATCGCTGCACTGACAAAAAACGTTGACATGACAACATAAACAAAGACAGCCGGCTCATAGTCTGCCGTAATGATGCCGGTCAGGGTCAAAAAGATGGCACCCAGAACCATCAGATGCATCAGGATCAAACCGGTCAAGTTGCTCAAAATTTTTTGTGCAAAAATGTTCGTGCGCGTCACCGGTCGGGTGTACAAAAATTCGGCTGTCCGCCGATCTTCTTCTTTGGCAAAAACCGTGGCGGTCGAAATGGCCGTATAAATCCCCATCAGGATGATGAGATACATAAATGTACTCACAAAATAACCGTGGATATCCGCCATATTGACCTGATCCATATAATATGCTTTCTTCATGGCTTCCGGCAATTTTTCGTACACTTTCATCATTTGTTCGTCCATTGCGATCGCTTCATATGAACCCAGGTAGACGAAGACAAAAAGAACCATGACCACCGCCCAAATGATAAAACTGTTACGATGGAATTTTAATTCTTGTTTGAAAATGGACATCCTCATTTCCCTCCCTCCGGTTCTTTCGGTTGGTAATAATCCATGAATATTTCTTCGATGGACGGTTCTTCGACACGGATGTCGTTCAGTTCATCATGGACAATTTGGCGCAACACCTCGTTGATTTTTCCCTGTACATAATACCTGACGATATGATCATGCACTTCCCGTTTGACAATTTGTTCATGTTCAATATGCGGAATCCGATCCTGAGCCGGATATTCCACTTTCAAAATGCGCATGACCTGCTTCCGGATGCTTTCCACATCTTTTGTCGCCACGATTTGCCCCTGACGGATGATGGCAAACCGGTCGCATATTTTCTCCACTTCACTCAAGATGTGCGTGGAAAAGAAAATGGTTTTCCCTTTTTCCTTCTCTTCTTTTAATACATTGAAAAAGACACCCTGCATGAGAGGATCCAATCCGCTGGTCGGTTCATCCAGAATCAATAAATCCGGATCATGCAGGAGAGACTGGATGATGGCCACTTTCTTTTTGTTACCGAGGGAAAGGTTTTTGACTCTCTTCTTCGGATCCACCTCAAACAAATCAAGATAATATTCCAGTCTGGAACGATCGGCATCGGGATAAAAACTCAATGCGTAATTCAAGACGTCCCGGACCTTCATCCTTTCATAATAATGTACCTCTGAAGGGAGGTAACCGACATGACGTCGGATGACAGCTCCTTTTTTTATGACATCCTTCCCCAGTATAAAAGCACTTCCTGACGTCGGTTTGAGCAAGCCGAGCAAAATACGGATGGTGGTCGATTTTCCTGCACCGTTCGGTCCGATGAAACCGTAAACCGTCCCTTTTTCCACTTCAAGATTCAGCCTGTCAAGAGCCTGATGCTGGCCGTAGTATTTTGTCAGATCATTCATGCAAATGACGTTTTCCTTTCCAACCATGGGTCACACCTCCGTATTCATTGGGAACCCTTTATGTGAACAATTTAATGTTATATCGTTCGGTTTATTATAAAATCAACAACAAAAATGAACAATATATATTTATCCGTTTAAATGATAAGTATTACTCACCAAAAAAATCCACTTCCCGTTATGGAAAGTGGATGAAAATTGATTTGCATTCGATCCCGGGGCGCTCGATCTTTCAAGTGTGTCCTTCTTCAAACTTCAGTTATGGCAAATCCGGATCAACAAAGTCTTTCTTTTCGGCAGCGTTCCCCCACCGGTGCGAAACTCCTCCGGTGAAGGGGGCAAGCCCCCCAGCGATCCAGCGCAGCCAGATGCTCGGGCGTGCCATAACCCATGTTGGTGTCGAATCCATATTGGGGATATTCCTTCCCGGCATGGATCATCCACTCATCCCGGACCGTTTTGGCAATGACGGAAGCGGCGGCGATGGAATGACTGAGAGCATCTCCCTTCACGATGGGCTCCTGGGGAAGAGACAACCCCGGTACCTTGGCCGCGTCTGTCAGAAGGAAATCCGCCGCCGGCTCCAGCTCCGCCACAGCCCGGCGCATCGCTTCAAAAGTCGCCTGCAGGATGTTATGTTCATCGATATAGGCGTTGTCCACTACGCCGATCCCCCAGGCAACCGCCCCCCGTTCGATGCGGGCCCGGAGGGAGCTTCGTTCTTCCGGAGTCAATTTTTTGGAGTCGTTCAGACCGGTGACATCGAAACCTTCCGGCAGGATCACCGCCGCGGCGACCACCGGCCCCGCCAAGGGACCCCTCCCCGCCTCGTCGACACCGGCGATGTACCGGTACCCCTGATCGCGGTATGTACGTTCAAACTGCCACATCTGTTCCAACCGTTTCTTCTCGCGCCGTTCGGCATCCCGTTTCCGCAAATAAGAACGGGCCAGCTTCTGAACGCCGGCCCGGGGGTCCCGAAGGAGCGATTCCAAGTAAGATTCCGTGAGATCTTCCTCCCGACGCAATCGGTCGGCAATCTCACGGACCGTCCCCTTCACTTTCATTCGGTTTCTCCTCCCAATCCGAAGGAAATTCCAGGGAGATCCTGCCCAAACGTCCCGACCGCAGATCCCGCAGGACCATCTCCGCCGCTTTCTCCAGGTCGACCTCCCCGCCTTTTCTCATGCAACCGCGCCGTTTCCCCACTTCTTCCAGGAGGGCCGGCCCTTGCAAGTCCCGGATATCAGAGAGCTTGTAGCGATCTTTCAGTTGTTCGGGGTACCGTTGGGAGAGATACTCGAGAAGGTAGAGCCCGATCTCGTCCACCGGGAGGATCTCTTCCTTGATCGCCCCGCTGGAGGCCAGCCGAAGCCCCACTTCCCGGTCCTCAAACTTGGGCCACAGGATGCCTGGAGTGTCAAGGAGTTCCATCCCGTTTCCCAGCTTGATCCACTGTTGGGCTTTGGTCACTCCCGGCCGGTCTCCGGTCTTGGCCGTACTCCGCCCCGACAACCGATTGATCAGAGCGGATTTCCCCACATTGGGAACCCCCAGGACCATCGCCCGGATGCGGTGACGTCGGATCCCTTTTTGGGCCTGATTTTCAATCTTTTCCTTCATCAGCTCCCGGCTGATGGAAAAGATGGCCTTCACTCCTTTTCCCGACAGGATATCCACGGGAAGGGCCTGGGTCTTTTCCCCGCGGAAAAATTCCGTCCAGCACCGCGTGGCATCCGGATCGGCCAGGTCACTCTTGGTGAGGAGAACGATCCGGGGCTTTCCCTTGATCAAGTCGTCGATCATCGGATTCCGGCTGGACAGGGGCAGCCGTGCGTCCAGAAGCTCCAGGACCAGATCCACCTGATTCAGTTTTTCCTCCACCTGCCGGCGGGCTTTGGCCATATGGCCGGGATACCATTGAATCACCATTTTGAAAAAATCACCTTTTCGCCACCAAAACCTTGAAGTCGCTCAGAGGCCAGAAAACCAGATCCGCTCTGCCCACGACCTCGTCAATGGGAACCGGTCCCACATCCGGGCTGCGGCTGTCACTGCTGTTCATCCGATTATCACCCATCACGAAGATGTGCCCTTTGGGCACCTTGACGGGTCCGAAATCCGCCGTCCGGTTCCCCTCGTCTATGTATGGTTCCTCTATACTCTTGCCATCGACCCGCACCACGTTGTTGTGGGCGGAGACCGTCTAACCCGGCCCTGCGATGACCCGTTTGATATAGTCCTTGTCTTCCGTCGCATGAAAAACGACCACTTCTCCGGGTTTCGGATCGCGGAACAGGTATACCACCTTGTTTACGATCACCAGATCACCATTGTGCAGGGTGGACAACATCGAGGGTCCGGAAACGCTGAACGGGGAAAAGATAAAATAGCGGATAATCAAGGCCAGGACGATCGCGATGGCGAGTGCCTGTACCCACTCCCACGCTTCATCGTTTCCCCGCCTCCTGCGTCGTCCGTGCCTGGCGGAACGGGGGGTGAACTCGCTCATGAAGCTCCTCCTGACTCTCGAGAACACAACATCAAGAAAACGGAGATTTCAGATAGAAAAAAGTGACAAAAAGGGCTTGAGACCCCCAAGCCCTTCCAACTGATTAGTGAATTTCTTTGATCCGGGCCGCTTTGCCACGCAGTTTCCGCAGGTAGAACAGCTTGGCACGGCGGACTTTCCCGCGGCGGATCACTTCGATTTTGTCGATCCGCGGGGAGTGAAGTGGAAAGGTCCGTTCCACGCCCACGCCGTAGGATACTTTCCGAACCGTGAAGGTTTCGGAGATCCCCCCGCCGCGGCGCTGGATCACAACCCCTTCAAATACCTGAATCCGTTCCCGTTGGCCTTCGACGACCTTCACATGAACCCGGACGGTGTCGCCGGCACGGAACTGAGGGATATCTTTGCGCAGTTGTTCTTCACCGATTTCGCGTACGAGTTGGTTCACGGGTATTCCCTCCTTCCCCTCGCTTGTTTTATCTCAGCCGAATCTAAAATCCATCGAGCACAAGATCCATTTTATCATATGGGTTGGCCGAAAACAATGAACCCAAAAGGGCTCAATCTTTCCGCCCCCCGTTCCCTTGCGTCATCTCCCGGATCCACGCGCGGTCTTCCTCCGTCAATTCCGCGCTTTCCAAAAGATCCGGCCGGCGCTCGAGGGTTCGTTTGAGGGCCTGGCGTCGCCGCCAACGGTCGATTTCCGCATGATGCCCCGACAACAGGACATCCGGGACCCTCCAACCCCGAAACTCGGCGGGCCGGGTATATTGAGGATACTCCAAGAGACCCGTGGTAAAGGAATCGGTTTCCGCCGAGGATTCGTTGCCCAGAACACCGGGAATCAGCCGGATCACGCTGTCCATCAGGACCATGGCAGGGAGTTCTCCCCCCGTCAACACAAAATCCCCGATGGAAATCTCCTCGTCCACCAAATGCTCCCGGATCCGTTCGTCAAACCCTTCATAATGACCGCAGAGAAGGATCAGCCGGTCGTGCCGGGCCAACTCCTCCGCTTTCTTCTGGGTGTAGGGCGTCCCCTGGGGACTCATCATCAGAACCGGCGGCCGGACCGGTTCGTCTTTGGTCAAATCCTCCACAGCCCGGAACAGCGGCTCCGGCTTCAGCACCATTCCCCCGCCCCCGCCGTACGGGGTATCGTCGACGGTGCGGTGTTTGTTGGTGCTGTATTCCCGGAAGTTGACGACGGATGTTGTGACGAGTCCCTGGTCGATCGCCCGTTTCATGATGCTGGAGCCCAAAAAGCCCTCGAACATTTCGGGAAACAACGTCAACACATCGAAGTGCACGGTTTCGTCACCTCAATCACTCCAACCCTTCCATCCACCGGATGGTCACCCGTCCGGCGTCGGGATCCACATCCTTGACGACGTCATCGATGAAGGGGAGGAGGAGCTCGCCGCCCTCCGCCTTTTTGACCACCCAGACATCGTTGGCGCCGGGCTGCAGGATCTCGGTGACCGTTCCGACTTTTTCCCCTTCGGTGGTGACGACTTCACATCCGATGATCTCGTGAAGATAGTAGCCTTCCGCTTCCACCGCATCCTCCCGGGGGACCATCAAAGTGCCCCCTTTGAAGGGCTCGGCCTCGTTGATGTCCGTCCACTCTTCAAAACGGATCAGCCAGAACCGTTTATGAGGCCGGGCTCCCTTCACCGTGAGCCGGAGAGGGGCATCCAGTTTGGGATGAGAAAGAAAGAGTTCCGCACCGGGAGCAAAGCGCACCTCCGGATAATCCGTCCGGGACAGAATCCGGACTTCGCCGCGGATGCCATGAGTGCCGGCGATGTGGCCGACGGTCAACCAATTCGGTTCACGCATGGACCGGCCTCCTTTCCAAAGGGCCGGGCGGCCCGGTCAGACAATCTCCACCGTCACCCGTTTCTTATCCCTCACTGCGGCGGCCCCGACAACGGTGCGAAGCGCTTTGGCGATCCGTCCCTGCTTTCCGATCACTTTGCCCATGTCGTCAGGGTCGACGGAAAGGCGGAGCACCAGCCGGCTCCCCTCCTCCCGTTCCTGGACACGGACCGCTTCGGGGTGGTCCACCAACGCCTTGGCGATCACTTCAACCAGTTCCTTCATTCGAATTCCCCCTCGGGCCTGAACGCTCAGGCAGGGAACTTACTTTTGGTTTTTGGATTCGTGGATCTTTTTCAGGATGCCTTCTTTCCGGAGCAGGTTTTTCACCGTGTCGGAAGGTTGGGCACCCGTGTTCAGCCATTTCACGGCTTTTTCTTCGTCGATCTTCACCTGAGCCGGTTGGGCCAGGGGGTTGTAATACCCGATCTCTTCGATGAAACGGCCGTCGCGGGGCGCACGGGAATCAGCCACGACCAAACGGTAGAACGGGGATTTCTTCGCCCCCATCCGTTTCAGACGGATTTTCACTGCCATTTCGCTCACCTCCTCTGTAGGATCAACATCCGGTTCAGGACATAAACGGAAACTTGAATTTCCCGAACCCTTTCTTCTTCTTTCCTTTGGACATGGAGGAAAACTGTTTCATCATCTTCTTCATATCCATGAACTGCTTGATCAGCCGGTTCACATCCTGGACCGTCGTCCCGCTGCCTGCTGCTATTCTCTTACGGCGGCTGGCGTTGATGATGTGTGGCTCCTGCTTCTCTTTCGGAGTCATGGAGCGGATGATGGCCTCCACCTTGGTCAGCTGTTTCTCATCCACCTGGAGGTTCTTCATCCCCTTCATCTGTCCCATTCCCGGCATCATGCCGAGAATTTCGTCCAAAGGTCCCATGTTGCGCACCTGGTCCAGTTGATCCAGAAAATCATCAAAGGTGAACTGCTGGGTGCGCATTTTCCGTTCCAGATCCTTCGCTTTTTCCTGATCGACGGAGGCCTGGGCTTTTTCGATCAGGGTGAGGACGTCTCCCATCCCCAGGATCCGGGAAGCCATCCTCTCGGGATGGAAGGGCTCCAGGGCATCCACTTTTTCCCCCATCCCGACAAATTTCACCGGACAGTCGGTGACGGATTTGACGGAGAGGGCCGCTCCGCCCCGGGTATCGCCGTCCAGTTTGGTCAGGACCACGCCGGTCAACCCCAGTTCCCGGTTAAAGCTCTCCGCCACGTTAACGGCATCCTGACCGGTCATGGCGTCCACCACCAGCAGGATTTCGTCGGGGCGAACCGTATCCTTGATCGCCTTCAGTTCCTCCATCATCTTCCCGTCGATGTGGAGGCGGCCGGCGGTATCGACCAGCACCGTGTCATGGCCTTCCTCTTTCGCTTTGGCCACTCCTTCTTCGGCGATCCGGACCGGGCTTTCCTTGTCCCCGAGGGAGAAGACGGGCAGATCCACCTGTTCCCCCAAAACTTCCAGTTGCCGAATGGCCGCGGGCCGGTAGACGTCTCCCGCCACCAGGAGCGGCCGCTTGTTCTGCTTCTTGAGATAGCGGCCCAGCTTCCCGGTGGTGGTCGTTTTCCCCGCCCCCTGAAGCCCCACCATCATGATGACCGCCGGTTTGGAGGAAAGCTCCAGCTTGCTCTGGGTTCCACCCATGAGGCGGGTCAGTTCCTCATTGACCACCTTGATCACTTGTTGTCCGGGTGTCAGGCTCTTCAGCACTTCCTGGCCGACGGCGCGTTCCCGCACCTTGGACACAAAGTCCTTCACCACTTTGTAGTTGACATCGGCTTCCAGAAGGGCCAGCCGGACTTCCCGCATCGCGGCTTTGACGTCCGCCTCGCTCACTTTCCCTTTGCCCCGCAACTTCGCAAGGGCCGATTGCAGCCGTTCGGACAACCCTTCAAATGCCATGTTGCCGCCTCCCCCGTTTCGTGATCCGGTCGTCAATCCAGCTCCAGCAGCTCGTCCAACAGACGCCGGACAGCCTCTTTTTCCGGCAGGCCTTCCAGTTGATCCAGGATCGCCTCCGCGATCTCCTTTCTGCGGATGTGCTTGGACAAGAGTCCCAGTTCCTTTTCAAGGTCTTCCAAGACCGTCCGGGATCGCTTGACCGCCTCAAACACCCCCTGACGGGAAATGCCGAGGTGGTCCGCGATTTCCCCGAAGGACCAATCCTCGTGGAAATACAGCTCCATGACGTTCCGCTGCCGCCCGGTCAACAACGGCCCGTAAAAATCATAGAGAAGGTTCATCCGGGTCGTTTCGTCCAGCAATATCGAAACCCCCTCACATCCGCGTCAAGGCGATCCCCTTTACACGATGAATATCATATCAGTTGCGGAATTCCGTGTCAAGGTAATTGTGTTTACACTTCATATATGAAAAAATGGTCCCTTCCAGGACCGCACTCCATCTCCTTCACCCGTCTTTCGGAGGGATACGGAAAGTTTCGTTCAACGCAATTCCCGGTGGAGTCCCTGAAAGGCCCCATCGTCTTTATGGGTGCGGATGCACGCCTTCCCCGGCGAAGGATCGCCTCTTTTTTGCTCGTCTCCCTCCTCCCACTCGCGGTTTCCACCCTTTTACCCTTTCAAACAGGTCCATCCACCCTGTCATTCCTCTTTCGACTCTTTTTCAATGTCCTCCACAAAAAGGGCATGGACGAACTGTTCGGCGTCAAAGGGTTGCAGGTCGTCCGTTTTCTCCCCGAGGCCGATCCATTTCACGGGAACCTTCAGTTCCCGTCGGATCGCCAGAGCGATGCCGCCTTTGGCGGTTCCGTCCATCTTGGTGAGCACGATCCCCGACAGGTTGGTGGCTTCGTCGAAGATCTTGGCTTGTTGCATGGCGTTTTGACCGGTGGTGGCATCCAGGACCAACAGCGTTTCGTGGGGTGCATCCGGAACCTCCCGGCCGATCACCCGGTGCACCTTTTTCAGTTCTTCCATCAGGTTCACTTTGTTCTGGAGCCGTCCGGCCGTGTCACAGAGCAGGATGTCCACTCCCCGGGCACGGGCGGCCTGAATCCCGTCAAAGATCACCGCCGCCGGGTCAGAGCCCGCCTGATGGCGAACCACATCGACTCCGACGCGGTCCCCCCAAATTTCGAGTTGTTCGATCGCCCCGGCCCGGAAAGTGTCGCCGGCGGCCAGGAGCACTTTTTTCCCTTCCTCCCGGTAGTGGTGGGCCAATTTCCCGATCGTGGTGGTCTTGCCGACTCCGTTCACCCCGACAATCAGAATGACGGTGAGTCCGTCGGGATTCAGGTTCATCCCGGAACCGCCATCTTTCAGAATTTCCACCAGGATCTCCGAGAGGAGGGGCTTCAATTCCTCCGGGTTTTTCAATTTCCGCTCCTTCACTTCCGCCCTCAAGCGGTCGACGATTTCCATGGTGGTGTTGACCCCCACATCGGCACCGATCAGGATATCCTCCAGCTCTTCATAAAGATCCTCGTCAATCTTGCTCCGGCTGAAGACCGAATCCATCGCACCCACCAGGGACGCGCTGGTCTTCTCCAGCCCGCTTTTAAATTTCTGCGTCACCGACTCCTTGGTCCGGGAGACGCTTTCTTTCAACCGTTTGAAAAAGCTCATGACGTTTCCTCCTTATCCCTTGGCCGCTGCTGCTTCCTCTTCGCTGAACTCTTCCAGGCGGACGGAGACGATCTTGGAAACCCCTGCCTGTTCCATGGTCACCCCGTACATCACATCGGCCCCTTCCATCGTCCGTTTCCGGTGGGTGATGATGATGAACTGGGTCTTCCGGGAAAATTCCCGCAGGTAGCGGGTGAAACGGGAGAGATTCGCTTCGTCCAATGCCGCATCCACCTCGTCCAGGACGCAGAAAGGAACCGGCTTGTACCTCAGGACGGCGAACAGGAGGGCAATGGCCGCCAACGCCCGTTCTCCCCCCGAGAGCAGACCCAGGCTTTGCGGTTTTTTCCCGGGAGGCTGGGCGGTAATCTCAATTCCCGTCTCCAAAAGGTTGTCCGGCTCCGTCAACTGCAGGTCAGCCCGTCCTCCACCGAACATTTTAGCAAAAACATCGTGAAATTCCTCGCGGATGGCCTGGAAGGTCGCTTGAAAGCGGTTGGACATTTCCGACTCGATGTTGCGGATCACTTCTTCCAGGGACTCCCGGGCCTCCATGAGGTCGTCCTGCTGCGAACGAAGGAACTCCAGGCGGGTGCTGAGTCGGTTGTGTTCTTCGATCGCCCCCAGGTTGACTTCTCCGAGAGAAGCGATTTTCCCCCTCAGGGAGCGGACTTCCCGTTCCGCCCGGGACGGATCTTCCGGTTTGCCGTACCGGTCCCGGGCCAGTTCATAGCTGATTTCGTATTCCTCCGCCAGTTTCTCCAACAGATGGTTCAGTTCCACATCCATCCGGTTGACCTTCACTTCCTGCTGGTGAAGCGCTTCTTCTTTTTTCTTAAGCTCTCCGCGGAAGGTGCGAAGCTCCTGTTCCCGCTCTCCCCGGTCGCTGTGGAGGCCGTCCCGCTCTTTTTTGGTTGCGGCCAGTCGCTCCTGAGCTGAAGTTTTCCGTTCCCTCAGCTCTTCTGCCCGGTTGTTGAGCACCCTCTGTTCCTCCCGGTGATCCGTATCCCCGGATTCCAGGTCGGTGAGTTGCTCCCGGGCCTCATCCAGGTGCTGCCTGACGCGGTTCCGTTCCTGCTCCAGGCGCCGGCAGTCGGCTTCCAAATACTCCTTTTCCTGGTTCAGACGGGCCGCTTTGATCTTCCAGTCCGTCACTTCCCGGTTGGCCTCATCCTTTTCCGAGGCCTCCCGCTCCACCCGCTCCTGGGATCGATGGATCCTCCGCCGGAGTTCGGCTTCCTCTTTCCCCACGACCTCGATCCGCTCCTCCAGCCGGTCAAGCTCTTCTTGGATTCGTTGCACCTCTTTTTCAATCCGTTGCCGCAGGGATTCCGTCTCTTTCCGGCGGGATTCCAGATTGCGGACCTCCGCTGCCAGTTCCCGTCGCGTGCCATTCAACTCCTGCTCCCGGAGCCGGTGTTCCTCCCCTTTTCTCCGAACCTCTTCCAGCCGGTCATCCAACTCCTCCAGCCGGGAGCGGGCTTTTCGGTGGGCGGCTTCCGCCCGCTCGGCTTCATTCCGTGCTTCTTCGATTTTCCGGTCCAGCTCTTCCACCTGACGGGAACGTCCCAGGAGATTCCCCCGGGATGTTTGCCGGCTCCCCCCGGACATCGACCCTCCGGGGTTGACCACATCCCCCTCCAGGCTCACCACCCGGAAACGGTATCCCGTCTGCCGGGCCACGACATTGGCGTCTTCCAGCGTTCGGGCCACGATCACCTGTCCCAACAGGTTTTTCACCAGCTTGCGGTAAACGGAATCGACCTCCACCAGGTCGGCGGCGATGCCCACCACTCCGGGGAGACCGTCCAGGATCTCCCGTTCACGGGAAGGGAGAGACCGCTCCCGAATCACATCCAGTGGCAGGAAGGTCGCCCGGCCGGCTTTCCGCACCTTCAAGAAACGGATCCCGTTCCGTCCGGTCTCTTCATTATCCACTACCAGATGTTGCATCGCCCCGCCCAGGGCGGTTTCAATGGCCGCCTCCACTCTCTCGGGGACCCGGATCAGCTGGGCGACGGCCCCGTGCACCCCTGTCAACTCCCGATCTCCCCGGTCACGGGCCTTGAGGACTTCCTTTACCCCCTGAAAAAAACCGGCGTGTTCCGCCTCCATCTCCTTGACGATCTCCCGCCGGGATCGGAAACCGTCCAACCGCTGTTCCGCCTGTCGCAGCGTATGGGCGGTCCCGGCGATCTCGCGTTCCAGCCGCTCCCGTTCACCGGCGCCCACACGATACTCTTCCGCAAACCGGTTCAGTGCCTCTTCCACTTCCCGGAGTTCCCGTTCCAGCCCGGCTTTTCGGTCGGCCAGCTCCTGGGCTGCCCGTCGCTCCTGCTCCTCCCGGGCGGTCAGATTTTCCATCTGTTCGGCCGCCTTCTGCTTTTCCTCCTCCAGATAGCTCCTTTCACTTTGGAGCCGGGTGCCTTCGTTCACCAGGCTTTGCAGGTTTTCCCGCAGGCGGTCCAGGTCGGCCACCGTTTCTTCTCCGTCCAGGGAAAGGCGCGCCTCGGCTTTCTTCAGCCCTTCTTCCGCCTGGGCGAGCTCTTGTTCCTTGGTTTGAAGGCGTTCCTGCTGACGGGAACGCTCTTCCTCCAGGCGGTGGATCTCTTCGGTCAGTCCCCGGATTCGTTCCCGGATCCGTTCCATGGCCTCAAGCCGGTTTTTCATCCGCTCCTGGAGAACTTCCCGTTGCCCTTCGGTTTTTTCCAGCTCTTCACTGACCCGCAGAAGCTCTCCCTGGAGGCTTTCCACCTCTTCTTCCTTCCGCTCGATTTTCCAGCGTAACTCCTCCAACGCCGCTTCCCGGCGGGAGACTTCAGCTGATTGCCGGGCCTGATCCTCCGTCTGTTCCTGAAGGGAGCGATTGGCTTCCTGCCAACTTTGGTGCAAGGTTTCGATTTTATGTACATACAATCCGATTTCCTTCTCGGTCAGTTCCGCCCTCCACTCTTTGTATTTTTTCGCCTTTTCCGCTTGTTTTTCCAGAGGGGTCACCTGATCTTCCAGTTCACTCACCAGATCCCGGATCCGGGACAGGTTCTGTTCCGTGGATTCCAGTTTCCGCTCCGCTTCCCGTTTGCGGGATTTGTATTTCACAATCCCCGCTGCTTCTTCGAAGATCGCCCTCCGATCTTCCGACTTGGTCGACAGAATCTCGTCGATCCGTCCCTGGCCGATCATCGAATAGGCGTCTTTCCCGATTCCGGTATCCATGAACAACTCGTTGATATCTTTCAAGCGGCAGGGTTGTTTGTTGATGTAGTATTCGCTTTCGCCCGAGCGGTAGACCCGGCGGGTCACCGTCACTTCCCCGTAATCCAGATGAAGCTGGTGGTCCGTGTTGTCGAAGGTGATGGAAACTTCGCAATATCCGACGGGCTTGCGGTCGTCGCTCCCGGAGAAAATGACGTCCTGCATGCTGGAGCCCCGGAGCGATTTGGCGCTCTGTTCCCCCAGCACCCAGCGGATCCCGTCGGTGACGTTGCTCTTCCCGCTTCCATTGGGCCCCACCACCGCCGTCACTCCGGGGGGGAATTCCAGCTCGGTTCGGTCAGCGAAAGATTTGAACCCCACCATATCCACCCGTTTCAGGTGCACGTACGCTCCCCTCCTTCCGTTTTACAAACAACCGGCACCGGACATCGACGGTTCCGGTGCCGCGGATTTGCCCTCAGGGTCAGGTGACCCGCAGGCCCAAGGGAACTTCCCGGTCGGCCTGGATCAGAGCCACCTCCCCGCCTTCCATCTCCACCCCCAGAACGAGCACTTCCGAACGGAAGTCGGCCACCTGAAGCGGGGGGAAATTGGTGACCGCCAGCACCCGCATTCCGATGAGCTGCTCCCGGTCATAGAGCTTGGTGATCTGGGCACTGCTTTTTTTGACTCCCACCTCTTCCCCGAAATCAATCCAGAGTTTGTAGGCGGGTTTTCGTGCTTTGGGGAATGCTTCCGCCCGGATCACCTTGCCGGTCCGAATCTCCACTTTTTTAAAATCGTCATATGTAATCTGTGACATGGGTTCACCTCCCAGTTTGTTAACGTCGCTTTCGCTCCGGGTCACGCTATGCACTCACGGAGCACAAGTCGTGCCAACGTCGCTTTCGCTCCGGGTCACGCTATGCACTCACGGAGCACAAGTCGTGCCAACGTCGCTTTCGCTCCGGGTCACGCTATGACAAAAAACACGATCTTTCCCAATCCGCGGCTACGAATCGTCCTGGTCAACCTCCCTCATTCTTCCGATCCCGCGGTCCTGTTGTTTCCCCGTCATAGCCGCTTCCCTTTTCCGCCGCAAAGGTTTCGAGGGCGCGGGCGATGGATTCGTGGGCCTTCACCCACCGCCAGCTGATGATCAGGAGAAACACGCCGACGGCGACGGGGAAGAGGAACAGGAGGAACTGAAGCAAATGAACAAAGCCGATGCCCACCTGGTGCAAGGCCGGTCACTCCTTCTTTTCGGAAGTCCCGCGGTCCGCTTCCAACCTTTGATCCGTCTCCGTGAGGTCCTTGCCGGCGCGGTCGGCGGCCGGTCCGTCGTGTTGCGTCCTCCCCGCGGCGATCCGTTCAAGGGAATCGGCGATCCGTTCATGCGCCCGAACCCCGCGCCAAGCGAGAACCAGGATGAAGATCACCACCCCGACGTACACGGTCACCATCAGGGCCACGGGCAAAAGTTGCACCATCATCTGCATCATTCCATCCTCTCTTTCCAGGGAGACCCGTCTCCCAAGATCATTCCTTGGTCTAATTCCATATCAAAGCAGGTGTCCCCTTGCAGTTTACAAAAAAATCACCGGCCTTCCAAAGGGGAACCGGTGATTGATCCAATCGGTTTTATTTCCTGAAACGTTGGAGTCCCTCGGCAGCGGCCCGTTGTTCCGCTTCCTTTTTGGAGCGTCCGGTGCCGGTTCCCAGCTTTTCGCCTGCCAACCACACCTCCGCCACGAACTGCCGGTCGTGGGCCGGGCCCTTGACATCCACAATCTGATACTCCAAAGAACCAAGGTGCTCCTGTTGAACCGCTTCCTGGAGTTGGCTTTTGGCATCCGTGGCCTGGGCGAGCCATTCGTCATCGATCCGGGGAAAGATCATCGATTTCATGAACCGCCTCACTCCGTCCAATCCCTTCTCCAGGTAAAGGGCCCCGATGAAAGCCTCGAACACGTCCGCCAGGAGAGCGGGACGGTTCCGGCCCCCCGTCATCTCCTCCCCTTTCCCCAGGCGAACAAATTTGCCGAAGTTCAGCTCCCGTGCAAAAAACGCCAGGGAAGGTTCGCAGACGATCCGGGCCCTCATCCGGGTCAAATCTCCTTCTTTCAGATGAGGATACCGTTGGTAGAGGTACTCCGAAACCGTCAGTTCCAGCACCGCGTCGCCGAGGAACTCCAGCCGTTCATTGTCGGGCTGGTTTCGCTCCCCTTTTCGCTCGTGTGCGAATGACGTATGAGTGAAGGCCTGTAAAAACAGTTTTTCGTCTTGGAGAGACAGGCCGATCGTCTGTCCCAGTTCGGCCAGGTTCATCTCCGATCACCACCTGCTTATTCCGTTCCGTCAAAAGCCTTCAGAGCGATGGTCGCGTTGTGGCCGCCGAAGCCCAGGGAGTTGGACAGAGCAGCCGACACCTTCACCCGACGGGCTTCATTGGGCACATAGTCCAAGTCACAGTCGGGATCGGGGTGTTCGTAGTTGATCGTGGGAGGCAAGATGCCTTCCTTCAGCGCGAGCGCCGTGGCAATCGCTTCCACACCCCCGGCCGCACCCAGAAGGTGACCGGTCATCGATTTGGTTGAACTGACCGCCAACTTGTAGGCGTGATCGCCAAAGACGGTCTTGATCGCCATCGTTTCAAACTTGTCGTTGAAGTCGGTGGAAGTGCCGTGTGCATTGATATAACCCACATCTTCCGAATTCAGGCCGGCATCGTTCAGCGCCCGTTTCATGGCCCTTGCCGCACCTTCCCCTTCCGGAGCGGGGGCCGTCAGGTGATGGGCGTCGCCGCTCATCCCGTAGCCCGCCACTTCCGCTATGATCTCCGCACCGCGGGCCCGGGCATGCTCCAGACTCTCCAGGATCAGGATACCGGCGCCCTCGCCCATGACGAAACCGTCACGTTCCCTGTCAAAGGGACGGCTTGCTTTTTCCGGTTCGTCGTTGCGGCGGGACATCGCCTGGTTGGCACAAAATCCGGCGAAGGCCATCGGGGTGATGGTGGCTTCCGTTCCGCCGGCGATCATCACGTCGGCGTCTCCCCGCTGGATGATTTTAGCCGCGTCCCCGATGGAATGCGTTCCCGTGGCACAAGCCGAAATGGCCGCACTGCTGGGTCCTTTCGCTCCGGTGGTGATGGATACCTGACCGGCTGCCATATTGGCGATCATCATCGGGATGAAAAAGGGGCTGACCCTGCGGGGGCCCTTTTCGAGAAGCTTTTTGTGTTCATCTTCCCAAGTCTTAAGCCCCCCGATCCCGGAACCGATATACACCCCGACACGGTCCGGGTCCTCGCGGTCCATCTCGAGACCGGCATGTTTCAGGGCATCTTTGGAAGCGCTCACGGCAAACTGGACGAAACGGTCCATCCGCCGGGCTTCTCTGCGGTCCAAGTATTTATGGGGATCGAAATCCTTCACTTCCGCCGCGATGCGGGTGGGATAGTCACTGGCGTCAAATTGGGTAACGGGGCCGACCCCGGATTTTCCGTTGATCAGGTTGTTCCAAAATGTCGGTAGATCGTTGCCGACCGGTGAGAGGACCCCCAAACCGGTGATCACTACCCGTTTCGACAATCTCATCACCGCCTTTTATCATTGCAAAGTGGGAGGGTAAATCATGCATGCGTTGGGTGAAAGGGTAGAAAGTCCCGTTCACAACGGGACTTCCGACTCCTTAAGAACGGGACTCGATATAGTTAACGATATCCCCGACCGTGTTGATCTTTTCCGCTTCTTCGTCTGAAATCTCCATGGAGAACTCGTCTTCCAGTTCGAGGATCATATCCATCACGTCCAAGGAATCGGCTCCCAGGTCATCCTTGATGGAAGCTTCCTTGGTCACTTCGGAGGAATCCACCCCCAGACGGTCCACAATGATGCGCTGCACACGCTCCATCGTATCTGCCATTTCCTTCACCTCCCTCTCGTATTATACGAAATGAACAAGAAAAAAACTAGCAAAGGTTAGAAGAAGATCAAGCGGTCACCATGCCTCCATCCACATTCAGCGTTTGTCCGGTGATGTACGCGGCGGCATCCGAGGCCAGAAACTTCACTGCTTCGGCGACGTCTTCCGGCTTGCCCAGCCGGGCAAGGGGGATCTGGCCCAAAAGGTCCTTCCGCACGTCTTCTCCCAGCTTGGACGTCATATCCGTTTCGATGAACCCGGGGGCGACGGCATTGACCGTGATGCCGCGGCTGGCCAATTCTTTCGCGGTGGATTTGGTCAGACCGATGACACCCGCT
The DNA here is from genome assembly GCF_003054245.1 of Melghirimyces profundicolus. GTDB lineage: Bacteria > Bacillota > Bacilli > Thermoactinomycetales > DSM-45169 > Melghirimyces > Melghirimyces profundicolus. The sequence continues at coordinate 46,110 of NZ_QBKR01000007.1, read as the reverse complement.
TTGGCGGCCACGTAGTTCGCCTGACCCGGGTTCCCCGAGATCCCGACAACGGAGCTGATATTGATGATCCGGCCGGACCGCTGTTTCATCATCGGACGGGTGACCGCTTTGGTGCAGAGAAAGACCCCTTTCAGGTTGGTATCGATCACCTTGTCCCAGTCTTCCTCTTTCATGCGGAGCATCAGATTGTCCCGGGTGATGCCGGCGTTGTTCACAAGGATGTCGATGTTCCCGAACGTTTCCAGCACCTCTTTTACCGCGGCTTGGACCTCATCGGAGCTGGAAACGTCCGCCCGGATCTCGGACGCTTTCCGACCGGTTTTCCGGATTGCTTCCACCGTTTCCTCCGCGGCCTCCCGGTTGCCCGCGTAAATGACGGCCACATCGGCCCCCGCTTCCGCAAGAGCGACGGAAACCGCCCGCCCGATGCCCCGGGACCCTCCGGTCACCATCGCGACTTTACCGGTGAGCATGGTTGAACCTCCTTCAGCTCAGTTTTTCCAAAGCTTTCCTCAAAGATTCTCCGTCCTGAATGGAAACGGCCGTGACTCCCCGCTGGATCTTCCTTACCAGCCCGGTCAGGACATTGCCCGGTCCGATCTCCACGAAGGTGTCCACCCCTTCTTCCGCCATCCGGCGGACGCTGTCCTCCCACAGAACGGGAGAGACGACCTGTTCCACCAGGGAGCGGCGGATGTCATCGGCTCCGGTCCGGGGGCGGGCCGATACGTTGGCCACCACCGGCACCCGGGCATCGCGGATTTCCAGCCGGGCCAGCACTTCTTCCATCCGGTCCGCGGCCGGTTGCATCAGGCTGGAATGGAAAGGTCCGCTCACAGACAGGGGAATCACCCGTCGGGCCCCTGCCTCCAAAGCCTTTTCACCCGCGGCATCCACGGCCTCCTTTTCACCGGAGATGACCAGTTGTCCCGGGCAATTGTAATTGGCCGGTGCCACGACACCCACTTGTTCACTCACCTCGGAACAAACCCTGTCCACCGCCTCCCGGTCGAGACCGATCACGGCCGACATGGAGCCTTTCCCCGCCGGAACGGCTTCTTCCATGAACAATCCCCGTTGTCGCACCGTCCGGACGGCGTCCTCGAAAGTCAAAGCCCCCACTGCGGCCAGGGCGGAGTATTCACCCAAGCTGTGGCCGGCGACATAGTCCGGTTTCAGACCTTCGTCTTCCACCAACCGGGAAAGAGCGACACTGACTGTCAAAATGGCCGGCTGTGCGTTGGCCGTCAGTCTCAGTTCCTCTTCCGGTCCTTCAAAGCAAAGGCGGGACAGGGAAAACCCGAGAATTTCATCCGCCTGTGCAAACACTTCCCGGACGCGGGCCTCCTCATCGAAGGCCGCTTTTCCCATGCCGACGGCCTGGGATCCCTGACCCGGAAACAGAAACGCTGTTTTACCCAAAACCGTTCCTCCTTCGACTCCTCAAGATACCGTGTCCATGGACCATTTCAGGACGGAAGCTCCCCAAGTCATACCACCGCCAAAGCCGACGAGCACCAGGATGTCCCCCTTGCGGATCCGCCCCATCTTCACCGCCTCGTCCAGTGCGACGGGGATGGAAGCCGACGACATGTTGCCGTAACGGTCCAGGTTCACCACCACTTTGTCACTTGACAGACCCAAGCGCTGCACCGCGGCGTCGATGATTCGGTGATTGGCTTGGTGGGGAATCAGAAAATCGACATCCTCTTTCGTCAGGCCCGCTTTCTTCAGGGCTTCCTCGGCGGAGGCGCCCAAGACCCGGACGGCGAACTTGAAAACCTCCCGACCGTTCATCGAGATGAAGTGAAGGCGTTCATCCACCGATTCCTTCGACGCCGGACGGCGGGAACCTCCTGCGGGTTGCATCAGCAGGGGCCCACCGGATCCGTCGCCCCCCAGTTCGAAGGAGAAAAAACCTTCCCCTTCTCCGACAGGGCCCAGTACGGCGGCACCCGCCCCGTCCCCGAAGAGAACGCAGGTGTTGCGATCCGTGTAGTCCGTAATCTTCGAGAGGCAGTCCACCCCCACCACAAGGGCGTAACGGTACATCCCACTTTGGATGAACTGGGATGCGGATGCCAGACCGTACAAAAAACCGGTGCAGGCGGCAGACAAGTCAAAAGTGGCCGCCTTTTCGGCTCCCAGTCGATCCTGGACCAGACAGGCTGTGGCGGGAAAAAGCATATCCGGGGTGACGGTGGCCACGATGATCAGATCCAGTTCTTCCGGGTCGACCCCGGCATCTTCAAGGGCCCGCCGAGCCGCTTCCGTCGCCAGGTCGGAAGATGCCTGGTCTTCGGCGGCGATGCGCCGCTCCCGGATCCCTGTTCGGCTCACAATCCACTCATCATTGGTATCCACCATTTTCTCCAAGTCGGCATTCGTCAAGACCTTTTCGGGAAGATAGGCTCCCGTACCGATAATGCCCACCGATCCCATGGTCCTCATCCCCTCTCCAAGCGTTGTAATTCCTCGGATATGCTCCGGGTGACATCCCGCTTCACAAACCGCTGTGTCTGACGGACGGCGTTATAGACCGCCCGGCTGTCGGAAGAGCCGTGGGCTTTCACCACCGGTCCGACCAAGCCCAACAGCGGAGCTCCGCCGTGTTCTTTGTAATCCATCTCCGCCGCGAACCGTTTCAACCCCCGCTTGAGAACAGCGGCAGCCATCTTGGTGAACAGATTTCGGGTCAATTCCTCTTTCAACCGTCCGAAAATGCCCTTGGCCACCCCTTCGGTGTTTTTGAGAAGGACGTTTCCGGTAAAACCGTCGCATACCAAAACATCACAAACCCCGTCCAGAATGTCGCGGGCTTCCACGTTGCCGACGAAACGGAGGGGGAGGGCCCCGATCAGCTCAAAAGCTTCTTTCGTCAACTGGGTTCCCTTTCCCGCTTCCGTGCCGATATTCAGGAGGCCCACGCGGGGGGCTTCAAAACCGAGCACTTTTTCCGCGTAAAGGCTTCCCATCAGGGCATATTGCTTCAGGTGTTCCGGACGGGCTTCCGGATTGGCTCCCACATCCAGCACGAGCATTCCCTTTCCGTCCAAGGTGGGGAACACCGGAGCCAGGGCGGGGCGGTCAATGCCAAGAAGCCGACCCGTCACCATGGTGCCGGCGGCCATGAGAGCTCCGGTGTTGCCGGCACTGATAAAAGCATCCGTCCGACCTTCTTTCACCATCCGGCAACCCACCACAATGGAGGAACCTTTTTTTCGGCGGATCGCCCGGACGGGCTCTTCTTCCGCCTCGATCCATTCTTCCACCGGTTGCAGGCGAAGGTTGGGCGGCGGGTTTCCGCCCAAGAGAGGTTGAACCGATTCTTCCGTGCCAAGCAAGATCAATTCCGTCTCCGGCCATTCACGCGCCGCTCTCAAACACCCCTCCACGATCGCTTCCGGCGCATGATCCCCGCCCATGGCGTCTAAGGCGATGCGCATTCACTGGTCCTCCTTTGAACGGTACACGTCAAAAATCCCTTGAAAAACCGTTTCATCCTCCACAAAGGTCCGGACATCCACCTGCGTCCGGCGGGGAGTGACATGGGTCACATGGGCCTTCGCCACACAGATTTCCCCCAACCTTACGGGCCGGACGAACCGGATGCTGGCGGTGGCGGTCAACACCAATTCAGCGTCCACCACGGCGACTGCCAGCGAGTTGGCTTGTGCGAACAAGTGATGACCCCTGGCGATCCGGTTTCGGGCAAACACATGCTCTTCCCGGATTTCCAATTTCGACACTCCGCTTTGATCCAGCTTCAACTCGGTCACCTGACCGATCACTTCCTCCGGATAGAGGGAGCGGACATGGTCGAAATTCCGTTCCGCCATGTGCTTCATCCGTCCCCGCAGTTCGGGGATTCCCAGTTCCATCCGATCCAGCCGGATGGTTTGGATGCTGACCCCATATCGGCGGGCCATCTCCTCATCGGTGAGAAACGGCTCGGCCTCCAGAGCCAGTTTCAGCTTCTTCTGCCGCTCACGTTTTGACAAGCGCACAGCGGGGGGTTCACCACCTTTGATTAGCACCACGTTTTAGTACCAAGTACTAAATCAGTATAGCGGAAAAAGGATGCCGATGACAACCATGAATTGAACTTTTTTAATCCTTGACAATCCACCCAAACAAAAAAGGACCCCTTTTGGGTCCTTGCGGCGAATTTAGTCGTTCACCACTTCTTTTCCTTTGTAGTACCCGCATTCCTTGCAGACACGGTGGGACAACTTCATTTCACCGCACTGCGGGCACTTCACCATTCCCGGCACGGCCAGCTTGAAGTGGGTGCGGCGTTTGCGCTTACGGGTTTTGGAAGTCCGCCGAAAAGGTACTGCCATCGCTCTCACCCCCCTTTTCCATAACCATTACCATCATAGGGAATTAATCATCCCGCTTCAAGAGTTCTTCCAGCTTGGCCAAACGGGGATCGACCCGCCGATTGTCACACTGACATGACTCTTGGTTCCAGTTGATGCCGCAGGTGGGGCACAACCCTTTGCAATCCTCCCGGCATACGGGGGCGAAAGGGAGGCTCAACACCAGGGCTTCCCGGATGTAGGGAGTCAGATCCGTCGGCTGATCCAGGGACACCGGATGAATCTCGTCCTCCTCATCGCTCGCTTCCAACCGATCCTTGTCATCGGTGAACACTTCGTGCCAATCGGCGGAAAGCGTCTCTTCATGGGTGGTGAGACACCGGGAACATCGTAAGGTCGCCCTTGCCGACTGTTTTCCCTGGAGGTGATATAAACCCTGGTCCTCCCAAGCCGTCACGGTCACTTCCACGGGTCCCAACTGAACCAGATCGGGGTGTTCCTTTTCCAGACCTTCCAATTCCACTGTGTCTTCCTGTTGGATTGGACCGGCCTGTTCCTTCATTTCCCGAAATCTGAATAACATCGATTCTCGACTCCCTTTTCAAAACAGGGTAATTATATGCCAAATAACGGGACCCTGTCAATCCCGGCCCCGTTACGAAGCTTGGTTTTTCCTCTCTTGCTTCTCCAGAAAGGTCAGCGCATCTTCCAGGTTTTCCACCGGCACCAGCTTCAGATCCGCGCCGATTTTACGGGCGGTCTCCTTTGCCCTCTTCTCGTTGGAATCGCCCGGATGGGTGTCCGCGGGGACAAAGAAAATATCCACATTCTCCTCCTCCGCGGCAATGATTTTATGCTGAATACCGCCGATTTGTCCCACCTTTCCTTCCGGGGTGATCGTTCCCGTCCCGGCCACCCGGTATCCGTGTGTCAAATTCCCGTTTGTCAACTGATTGATGATCTCGAGCGTGAACATGAGTCCGGCGGAAGGTCCACCAATATCATCCGCTTGAACGGTCACCTTCGGGTCGGTTTGGATCTTTCGCTCCGTGACGGGTTCGATCCCGATCCCGGGACGTTCTTTGGTCCCGGTCTTTCCGAGATTCCCCAGCTTCACTTCTTCGACCAGAATGTCCCCTTTTCGTTTCACCTGAAGCTGAACCTTGTCTCCCACGCTTTTCCCCTTCAGGTAAGCGATCAGTTCCTCCGAACTTCTCACTTTCTTCCCGTCCACTTTGGTAATGAGATCCCCTTCTTTCAACACCTTCTCGGCGGGCATCTCTTTCAGCACCCGGAAAACCCGGACCCCCAGAAGTTTTTCCTTCACTTTTTTCCCGGTCTCGCGGAAAGCGGCAAGGACGGCATTTTGCTGGGACCGGTCCATGATTTCCACTTGCCTTCTCTGATAATCCTCGGGATCTTCGCCTTCCATCAGGACCTTGTCTTTGGGTACCAGCTCAAACCGGGGATCCAAACGGGAAGCCAATATCCCGAGCACATTCCCTTCGCGCATCGACACCGTCGTCATGAAAAATCCCCCCTTTTCCCGGGTTTCCGTTCCTTCCACCCGGATCATCGGGCGAACTTCCAATGCCGAACCCGGCTGCACGATATAGTAAGGGACCGGCACCATAAATAGAATGGCGAATAAAACGGCCACCGCCAAGCCTGTGACGACCCAGGTTCTTCGGTACCATGGTTTAGGGTTTTTCATCTGGATCCGTGCCTCCCCGCTCTCCGATCAGTTTTTTGATCCGGTCCACCTGGATGCGCGCGGCTTCCTCTCCCCTCCGAACACATTCGTCCAAACGGGTGAATGCCGTGGGACTGATATCCGTCAGGTTCGGATGGATCAAAATATCTGCCGCCAACAACCTCTGGTTCAGTATTTCCCGTTCCATGATACTCAAAGTCTGTGCAATCACATCAAATATGGTTTCCACCCGGGCCGAGGTGGTCCGCGGGACCACATCCACAGCGATGATGATATCCGCTCCCATCTCTTCCACCACGGTAATGGGGATCCGATCGATCACCCCTCCGTCGACCAAGGTTCGTCCTTTCCAGTGTACGGGCTCGAAAATGCCCGGTATGGAAATACTCGCCCGGACCGCGAGATCGATGGGCCCGGACCGGAAAATCACACGCTCTCCTTTCAGGAGGTCGGTGGCCACCACCGCCGTGGGAATGTGAAGGTCCTCCAGATTTTTACCCAGAGTGAGAAGCCGGACCAATTCCCTCACTTTCTCTCCTGTAACAAACCCCCGTCTGGGAACGGTCAGATCGAGCCATGTATTTCTCTTCAGGTTGATGGCCAGGCTTTCGATCATTTCCAGATCGTGACCGTGGGCGTAAATCGTCCCCACCAGGCTGCCGATGCTGCTCCCGGCGATGCAATCGACCGGGATCCCTTCTTTTTCCAACACTTTCAGCACGCCGATGTGGGCCATTCCCCTGGCGCCGCCGGATCCCAATGCCAACCCTACCTTGGGTCTTGCCAAAAAACATCCTCCTCCCTCCCACTTTCCCCCCCAACGGCGAATGCATCCATCAGACAGGCCGGTCTATTTCCATTTGTCTCCGCGTAGACATGTTATCAAAGCCAGCAGATGAACGGGAGGATTTGAATGGAGCCCATGAACCCTCTCCTCCACAGCCGCTTCCGCTCCCTCGCCCTGGGAGCCGTCGCCTTTTTCCTCGTGGTTTCCCTGATCCTTTATCCGGAGCAGGCTTTCAACTCTTCCATGAAGGGGTTAAAAATATGGTGGGATGTCGTATTCCCCGCTCTTCTTCCCTTTTTTATCGCCTCGGAAATCCTGATGGGGTTCGGCGTCGTCCACTTTCTCGGTGTGTTGTTGGAACCCTTGATGCGCCCGCTCTTTCGCGTGCCGGGAGCGGGAGCTTTCGTGATGTCCATGGGACTGGCCTCAGGCTATCCGATCGGTGCCAAACTGACCGCCCGCCTCCGTGAGCAGAAACTGATCACACGCACAGAAGGGGAGCGCTTGGTTTCCTTTACCAATACGGCGGACCCCCTGTTTATGTTCGGAGCGGTGGCCGTGGGCTTTTTCCACGACGTCGCATTGGGGATCATCATCGCCGTCGCCCATTATGCAGCCAGTCTGCTGGTGGGGTTGATCATGCGTTTTCATGAACCCCACGGTCCGTCCACTCCCCCTCCTGAGCCGGACTCCACGTTCGTCCTCTTCCGGGGGTTCCGGGAAATGCACAAGGCCCGGCTCAAGGACGGACGCAGCTTCGGACAGTTAATGGGAGACGCGATCACTTCCTCCGTCAACACACTCATGTTGATCGGCGGGTTTATCATTATGTTCTCCGTTATCATCGAATTGCTGAATCAGTCGGGTGTGATGCGCTTTTTCGCCTCACTCATCGGCGGGTTGCTGTCATTATTGAAGATCCCGGCAGACCTGGCGCCTTCCGTGATTTCAGGTGCCTTTGAAATCACCTTGGGAGCGCAGGAGGCCAGTGAATTGCCCCAGACCGTCCACATGGCTTATAAAATCGCCATCGTCGGTGCCGTTACGGCATGGAGCGGTTTCTCCGTGCACGCCCAGGTGGCCAGTATTCTCAGCAAGACGGACATCCGTTACGGTCCTTACTGTTTTGCCCGGCTGGTCCACGGCACTCTGGCTGGTTGGTTCACCCTTCTTCTGTGGGATCCTCTCGGAGATTACGTTCGATATTCCCACTCCTCCATTCCCGTTTTTCTTCGCCAACTCCCGGAAACCGGTTGGCAGGGAATGGCGGAACAGATTTCCTTTCTCGGATGGCGGGTCGTCATCCTGCTCGGTGTGATGATGGTCCTCGCGTTGTCCGTCCGTTTTTTCCACCGTTTCCGAAAGGAGGAATCCCGCTGAAACGGCGAGGAACCTGTAGTATTGATTCTATTCCCATTCCGTTCCTTCCCATACTCCGGCCATCTGAAAAACCCGATGAAACCATCGGGTTTTGATCAGTATCCGTACTTTCTGGAGAGTGCTTCTTCCACTGCCGCCGGCACGAGACCTTTCACATCGCCGCCGCCGGAAGCCACTTCCTTGACAATGCCGGAACTGAGGAAAGAATATTGGTTGTTGGTCATCATAAACAGGGTTTCCACATCGGGATCCAGCTTTCGCATCATGGAAGCGAATTGCAGTTCATACTCAAAATCCGATACGGCCCGCAACCCCCGGATGATCACATCCGCCTTTTTCCGGCGGACATAATCGACCAGCAGGCCATCGAAACTGTCCACTTCCACATTCCCCATGTCCCGGGTGACCTCCCCGATCAGTTCTTTCCGTTCCTCCACCGAAAAAAGAGGGCTTTTCTGAGCGTTGTGAAGAACCGCCACCACCACCTTGTCAAAAACGCGGGCACCCCTTTTGACAATGTCCAGATGTCCGTTGGTGACGGGGTCGAAGCTCCCGGGATAGACTGCCAGTTTCAAAAGTTTCCACCTCCCGTCGGGTTTTCGGGTAAAAGGGTGTACAGGTCGATCACCGTGTCGCCGTAAACCAGGTTCCGAACCCGTACCAGTCGGCGGTAAACCGGTTCCAATTCCCGATCCACCCCATGTTCGGCCACAATGATTCCTTCCGGTTCCAGAAGATCGTTTTCGGCAATTGCCTGAAGCACCCCGGGCAGGATCGCCTCTTTGTAAGGAGGGTCGAGAAATATGTAACGGAATGTTTTTTTCCGGCGCGCAAGCGTCCGAAGTGCGGCACGGGCATCCCGACGATAAACCTCGGCCCGTCCTTCCATCCCTGCCGCTTTCAGGTTATGACGGATCGTCTCCACACTGGCCCGGGAGCGGTCCGTAAAAACGGCCCGCTCCGCTCCCCGGCTCAAAGCTTCCAACCCCAAAGAACCGGTACCCGCAAACAGGTCAAGCACGAGGCCCCCGTCAAACCAGGGCCCAATGATCTGAAACAAGGATTCCTTTATACGGTCCGTTGTCGGACGGACTTCAAGACCCGGCACGGAACGGAGCCGAACCCCCCTCGCCTCGCCGGCAATGATCCTCATATCGACACCTGCCGTTCGGTTGCTAAACATTTTTTATCCTACCACAAAGAGAAGACACATGGAAATGAAAGCGTTCCAAAAAAAATCCGCCGGGATGTATAATCTCCCCTGAAACGGCAAAGATAGGAATGACGGCGTCGGGAGATGCTGTCAAACCGCGGAGAAGACTTACGTTTCCCCATAAGCTCTTCCTCCGGTTTCTCCTCTCCCATTCAGGATCCGCTCTTGGCGGATCCCATGGACCCGTGGATCCTTCCACGGGTCTTTTTTAGGTTTAAAAAATAAAACCTGCGGGAATCAATCCGCAGGATCCATTTTCTAAAATTTGGTTTTTTTACCGCCTTTTCCTTCTTCCCGAGCGCTTCCGCCGGGAGAAACCGGAACTTTTTACGGTGTCCGTCTCATCGAACATGGAGGGAAGCTCTTCCCATTCCCGTTGTTGAACCTCCTGTCTGTCCGAACGGCCTTCCCTTTCACTCCGATTTTCCCAGGGGGCTTCCTCGGTGTTGCGACGAAACGAACGATCATGATCGTTTTTGGTATTCTCCCGGTTTCGGGGTGAACGGGCCCACGGAGGAATTTCTTCTTCCGGTGGACCTCCCCAGTCCATCATCGGCGGACCGTCCCACCAATCTTCCGGACGGGCGCCGCGTTCTTCGCGGGTTCCTTTCTCCTCCGGTCCTCTCGGAGACCGCTCATCCATCTGGGGAGGCGGGCCGAAGGGGGCGTCCCAATCGGGAGCTTCAAATTCGTCCCGCCATTCTGGATTTTGACGTCCGCGGGTCCCCTCCCGTGGTCGCATCGGTTCCGGATCCCGGAATTGTTCAGGCTCGGGGGGGAACGGCGGCTGTTTCGGCAATCGATCCGCCAATTGCTCCATTTTGTTTTTCAGCCATGCCCAGCGCTTGGCATCTTGGGTTTTGGCACGGGAAGCGCGGTTGGATCGTCTGTTGTTCATGGAATGGTTTCCTCCTTTCAGAGGCTGGCGTAGCCTGGGATACCGTACACTGATACCATATGTGATTCACTTTTGCCTGTCCCCGGCAAACGCCCACCCACCCGCCTAATTCTTCGGTCAAGGGACCATTCGTTTCAACATCCGGGACTCCGCCGGCGTAATCACCTTTTCATAAACCAAAATATCCAACATGCCGTAGGAGAACTCCCTTTGCCGCGGAGACTGTTTCAGTCGTTCCAGCTCGGATTCCGAAAAAAGGCGCTCCTTCAATGTGTGCAAATAATGGATCAGCGCCATCTTCCCCCGGGTTTGGCGTATGTACTTCGCCTGCCCGACCGCGCGCACAATCCGATCCGACGTGACGGCTTTCCGTCCAAGAATCTGGTTGACGTTTTTTGCCAACTCCCGATAAAAGGCTTTCTCTTTCAAAACGGATCACCTTCCGGTTTGATCTTCCTCCTATACCTATGCAATCATCCGGAAAATGAAACCGGAATCCCTGCCGACAGAAATTCATGCAAAAACCGACAAAAAAACGACCGAAATAAATTTTTCTATACATTTACAACATTGCCCTTTTTTGGTATATTAGATTTAGGCCAACTACCCATTTTTTACAGGACATCCTTTTTTCGGTCGATTATAATTTCAAGCACACTTACGACCTGCAAAGAAACATATTCAAGCATCGCCTCCCGATTTGCGGACCGACCTGTTCATTCTCCGGCCTTCATGTGGACCTCTCCCGTCGGAGCTTTGGTTGGAAAGGAGGGAGCGAACGTGGAGAGATGGATCCTTTTGTTCTCTGCGGTCGTAAGAATGTTCGAATCCCTGATGCAACTCTCTCAGCGCTACGGACACAGGTACAAGCGTAAAGACAGAAAAAAAAGCCCCTACTTTTAGACAGGGCTTCCAAGCAATCTTCCCCAACCCGGTGAACCCCATTTCACCGGGTTTTTCAAGGTCACAATTTCAATATATGTGGTGAAGACCATTTTAAAACTTGTTTAATCGAATCTGGGCCGGTCTTTTTCAAATGAATCCAGATAGGCACGCAAACCTTCGTATTCAGGGTTGGTTTCCCATTCCGGATCTCCCAGAATCCGGGCCGCATCGGCCCGGGCCACTTCAAGGATTTTGAAGTCTTCGATCAGATCAGCCACTTTGAATTCCGGGATTCCACTCTGTTTGACCCCAAAAAAGTCCCCGGGTCCCCTCAATTCCAAGTCCCGCCGGGCGATCTCAAAACCGTCGGTGGTTTCGGTCATCACCCGCATCCGCTCGATTCCTGTTTCTGAACGGGGGTCAGCCACCAAGATGCAAGTGGATTGCCCGCCTCCCCGGCCCACCCGGCCCCGCAATTGGTGCAATTGGGCCAGACCGAAGCGGTCGGCGTCGTAAATCACCATGACCGTCGCGTTAGGGACATTGACCCCCACTTCGACCACGGTCGTCGAGACCAACACCTGGATTTCACCCTCGGTGTAACTCCGCATCACTCCATCTTTTTCGGCCGAAGTCATCCGGCCGTGCAAGAGACCGACGCGAATGGGAGCCAGTGTTTCCGCGATTTCTGCAAATACGGACTCGGCGTTCTGAAGATCCGACTTCTCCGACTCCTCGATCAGGGGACAAATCACATAAGCTTGCCTTCCGTTCCGGCAAGCTTTGCCGATGAACTCCACCACCCGTGGCCAGACCTCTCTTTTCACCCAATGGGTTTCCACCGGTTGCCGCCCGGCCGGCATCTCATCAATCACGGAAACATCCATGTCCCCGTAGGCGGTGATGGCCAGGGTTCGCGGAATGGGAGTGGCCGTCATGTGGAGTACATCGGCCTTCTCCCCTTTTTCCCGGAGTGTACTTCGCTGCCGGACACCAAAACGGTGTTGTTCATCGGTGACGACCAGTCCCAGCTTCCGGTAGACCACATCCTCCTGAAACAAGGCGTGGGTGCCCACCACCACATCGGCCAGCCCCATCTGGATCTGGGAGAGAACCTCTCTTTTTTCTTTTGCCGTCATGCCACCGGTCAAAAGGACCATATTCATATCCACGGGGGCCAGGAGGTCCCTCAGGGAGCGAAGGTGTTGCTCGGCCAGGATTTCCGTCGGCACCATCAGGGCGCCCTGATGGCCGCTCAGCCGGTTGGCGTAAAGCACGATGGCCGCCACCACGGTTTTGCCGGATCCCACATCCCCCTGGAGTAACCGGTTCATTCGGCTTTCATCCTCCAGATCAGCCAGGATCTCCTCTGTCACCCGGCGCTGGGCATCCGTCAGGGGAAAGGGAAGTTTCCGGATAAACGCCTCCAGTTTCTCCCGGTCAAACCGACGGGCCATGCCCCGGTCTGCTTTTTTTGCTTGCCTCCGATGCCAAAGGAGTTTCAGTTCGTAAAGAAACAACTCCTCATAGGCCATCCGCCGGCGGGCCCGTTTCCCCTCTTCCCTTCCTTTGGGAAAATGGAGGAAGAACATTGCCTTTGCCCGGTCCGGGAGCTTGTAAGCAGAAAGAAGTTCCGCAGGCAACACTTCCCGGATCTCCCGGCCGAATTCGACAAAAGCCCGATGAATCGTCTTCCGAAGCCAGGAAACCTGGATGGACCCCGTCACGGAATAGACCGGCTCCAGACGCCCGACGTGCTTGTTCACCCCGGAGCCGATCCAGGTCCGATCGGCCGTCAGCTGAAGGCGGTGGGCATCCCATCTGCCGGAGACGAGAATCGTTTCCCCGGACTTCAACCTCTTCTTGAGAAAGGCCTGGTTGAACCAAACCACGTTGACATGGACACCCCCTGTCTCCATGCGTGCGGCGAGCCTCGATTTCTTTTTGCCGTACCAACGGACGCTGGGGGAGCCGTAAAGGGTTCCTTTCAGTGTCACCTTTTCATCGTGGACCGCCTCGGACACATCGACCACGCGGAAATCTTCATAGCGGTACGGAAAGTACCCGAGAAGATCGGCGACGGTCCGGATGCCCAGCTTGTCCAGATCCTCCGCCCGCTTCTCCCCCACTCCCGGTACCGCCGTGACGGGGGTGTATTCCAACTCCATGATCAGTCACTCTTCCAAATTCCCGAAGATTTTCCTCTCAAGGGACCGGCCGGTGGGAGTGGCGGCCAACCCTCCCAACGCAGTTTCCTTCAAACGGGGCGGCATGTCACGTCCGATCCGGAACATGGCCTCAATCACTTCATCGGTGGGGATCACGCTTTTCACTCCCGCCATCGCCATGTCCGCGGCCACCATCGCGATCGCTCCGCCCATGGCGTTCCGTTTGACACACGGAGCTTCCACCAGCCCCGCGACCGGATCACACACCAGACCGAGCATGTTCTTCAGGGCGATCGCCACGGCTTCTGCCGATTGAGAAGGGGGGCCGCCGGCCATTTCCACAACCGCCGCTGCACTCATGGCCGTCGCAGACCCCACCTCCGCCTGACAACCGCCCGCAGCTCCCGAGATAAAGGCGTTGTTCGCAATGCAGTAGCCAATGGCCCCGCTCACGAAGAGGGCCCGGACCATGGTCTCCCGATCGGAATTCAGCCGTTCGGCCGCGGTAAAAACACATCCGGGCAGGATCCCGCATGCACCTGCGGTCGGGGTGGCCACGATCGTCCCCATGGAAGCATTCACTTCCGAGACGGACATCGAGCGGGAAACGGCCTCCAACACTTCGGCTCCGGACAAGAGCACCTTCGCTTTCTTCATGTGCTGCCGGATCTTTCGCGCATCTCCTCCGGAAAGGCCGCTTTGGGATCGGATCTCTTCGTTCAAGCCTTTTTCAATCGCTTTCTCCATGGTGGAAAGATTCTCTTCCATCAGACCGAATATTTCTTCCCGGGACTTCTGAGATGTCTCCATCTCTTTTCGGATCATCACTTCCGAGATGGAAAGCCCCTCCGTTTCGGCCAGTTCCACCAGTTCTGCCACGGTTCGAAATTCCATAACCACCGGCTCCTTTTCCACCTTTATCCAATCATGGATATACCATTTCGACAATGCTTCAATGGAAGGAAAGAAAACGCTCGCACTCTCCCTCAAGCCCATTCTAACATAAGATCCGTCAACGAAGGAAAAAGCCGCGGCTTCCGGGAGAAATCCCCCTTGAAGCGGCGGCTGTGACCTTCTTCACGCAAACGGCGGGATCAGAGGATCGTGACTCCCGTGATGTCCGTAAGCTCGGACAGCTCTTTTCGAAGAGAATCACTCACGGCCTGATCCGTTTCGATAATCATCAGGGCTTCCGAACCTCTTTCCTTCCGGGAAACCTGCATATACCCGATATTGATCCGGTGGTTGGCCAAAACGCCGGCCACTTTGGCCACTGCGCCGTATCGATCCACGTGGGTCACGAGGAGAGCGGGGGCGTTTCCGGAAAGTCTCAGTTCAAACCCGTTCAATTCCACGAGTTCCATCTTTCCTCCACCGACGGAGATTCCCACCACCTCGATTTCCCCCTCTTCATCCTCCAGATGAAGACGGGCCGTGTTGGGGTGTTCCGGCACTTCCTCCGATTCAACAAAAGTCACTTCCACTCCTTCTTCCCGGGCGATCTCCAGGGAGTGGACGATCCTTTCGTCATCCGTGTCGAAGTTCAGTATGCCGCCGACGATGGCAATATCGGTTCCGTGGCCCCGGTATGTCTTGGCGAAAGAGCCGTATAACGTGACAGTGACGCGCCGGGGTTTACGCCCGAAGAGAGAGCGGGCCGCCCGTCCGATCCTTGCCGCACCTGCAGTATGCGAGCTGGAGGGCCCGATCATAACAGGACCGATAATATCAAAAACAGATCGATACTTCACAGGGCTCCCTCCTTTTCCGCTATTGGCCGCCCCCGGTCCAAGCCAGCACTCACCACTGCTTCGGCAGGGCCACGACAGCCAGGGTTCCCGGACCGGTATGGGCTCCGATTACCGGCCCGAATTCCGTCAGTTCCACGTCTTCCATGTCAAACATCTCTTTGAGCCGCTTCGCCCAGGATTCCGCTTCTTTCCGGTTGTCTGTATAGACGACCGCTGCTTTGTCCACCCCGTTCTTCATCTTTTCCTTTAACAGTTCAAAGATCCGGTCCGTCGCTTTGCTTTTTCCCCGAACCTTCTCGACGGGGCTGACCTCCCCTTCGGCGTTGAGGGTGAGGATCGGTTTGATGTTCAGCAGCGAACCGACCATGGCGGAAGCTTTTCCGATCCGCCCCCCTTTTTGGAGGTACTCCAGAGTGTCGACCAGGAAGTAGATCTGCTCCTGGTCAATGATCCGGTGGGTGATCTCCACACACTCATCCAGACTTTTTCCTTCTTTGGCTGCCTTCGCCACTTCCACCACGATCATCCCGATCGCATAAGATGCTTTTTTGGAATCGATCACCGTAACTTTAAACTCATCTTCCACCATGGACTGTGCCAGAAGAGCGGATTGGTAGGTCCCGCTGAGAGCGGAAGAAAGGTGAATGGAAAGGATGTCCGTGTCCCCGTCCTTTGCCGCCTCACGGTAAGCCTCGACAAAATCGACGGGAGACGGTTGCGATGTGGTCGCCAACTCATCTGTTTCCTTCAGGCGGCTGTAGAACTCGGACGGACTGATGGTGATGCCGTCGAGATAAGACTCACCGCCCAGATGCACTTTCAACGGAACGATGGAGATTCCCAGTTCTTCGATGAGATCCTTGGAAATGTCCGCTGTGCTGTCCGTGATCACCTGAACTTTTGCCATCGGTGCACCCCCGTTGTCTGTTTATGTAAGCGAGACGGGGAAAAGCCCCCGCTCATCCGTTTACGCCGGTTAAATACGGATCGGCCCCAGGAAGGAAAGAAGAGGTGGTTCCGAAGAAGAATCAGGCAGGTGCTGACCTGGATAACAGCCCATCCCGACCGGTCGAACTCTTGGGAAACGATCACTCCACGGAGAAAAAGAAGTAGTAAAGAGGCTGGCCCCCGTAATGGATTTCACACTCCACCCCGGGGTATTCCTTGTCCAGAAAATCACGCAACGCTTTGACCTGTTCCTCGGTCACATCTTCACCGTAGAGCACGGTCACCACATCGGCATCTTCCTCCAGCATATCCGCCAGAAGCTCCCGTGATGTCTTCATCAGATCCTTCCCGGTCTTGATGATCTTCCCTTCCCGGATCCCCAGGAAATCCCCTTGGTCGATGGTTTTTCCATCATACTGGGAATCCCGGATCGCATAGGTGACCTCGCCGGAGATCACCCCCCGGACACTCTCCATCATCCGCTCCCGGTTGACGGCCGCCTCTTCTTCGGCGTTGAAGGAGAGCAGCGCCGCCAGTCCCTGGGGGATGGTCCGCGTGGGCAGCACCGTCACCGGCACATCGACCAATGCTTTCACCTGTTCGGCGGTCAGGATGATGTTTTTGTTGTTGGGCAACACAAAAACATGCTCTGCCGGGATTTGTTTCACAGCTTTGACGAGCTCTTCGGTGCTGGGGTTCATCGTTTGGCCGCCCTGAATGACCACATCGACCCCCAAGCTCTTAAATATCTCGGAAACCCCGTCGCCGACAGCGACCGCCACAATGCCGTAAGGTTGGGTCTCCGCCGGTTTCTCCACTGCAGCAGGTGCCTCCGGGGAAGTGCGCTTCTCCCTTTCCACAATGGAGGTATGTTGTTCACGCATGTTGTCGATTTTGATCCGGGTGAGATCCCCGTAGCGCTGGGCATAGGTCAGGGTGTCGCCGGGGTGCTCCGCATGAATGTGCACTTTCACCAGGTCTTCGTCGGACACGACCAGGAGCGAGTCACCGTATTGACCCATATCCTCGCGGAAGCTTTCTTCTGAAAAGGGGTTTTTATCCAATTTATCCGGATCCAGCCTCACAATGAATTCCGTGCAGTAACCGTGTTCAATGTCTCCCGTTTCAAAATGGGCCTGGGCATTCCGCTCATGGGCAATCTCCCCGAGGAGGTCCAGATCGGGTGAAGACTTCCCCGACGATTCCGCCGATTCGGGTATATCCTCGCCGGTAAGGGCGGCAAGAAAGCCTTCATAGATCGTCACGAGACCTTGTCCACCTGCGTCCACCACATTGGCCTGAGCCAATACGGGGAGCTGTTCAGGAGTGCGTTCCAACGCCGCCCGGGCTTCCGTCAGAACTGTTTCCATCAATTCGGCCAGGTCATCAGTCCGCCGGGACATTTTCACTCCTTTTTCCGCAGCCTCGCGGGCGACGGTCAGAACCGTCCCTTCCACGGGTTTGATCACCGCTTTGTAAGCCGTTTCCGTTCCCCGTTTCAACCCATGGGCAAACTCCCGTGCGGTGAGTTCAGCTTTATCGGACACTCCTTTTCCGAAGCCACGAAAAAGCTGGGACAGAATCACTCCCGAGTTCCCCCGCGCCCCCATCAGAAGTCCTTTGGAAAGCGCTTCCGCCAGTTCACCTGCATGATTGCTGGAACGCGCTTTATCTTCCATCTCCTTGAGTCCGGAAGTCAGGGTCAGGTTCATGTTGGTTCCGGTGTCACCGTCCGGAACGGGAAAAACGTTCAGCGCGTTCACTCGTTCCACATTGCGGTCCAACCGCTGCGCTCCTGCCCGGACCATGTTCAAAAATGTCTGTGCGTCGATCTCTCGTACCAACAGTGGTCCCCCTCTACTCTTCGCTCACCAAACGTACACCTTGGACAAAAATGTTTACACGGCTCACCTTCAGCCCCACCATCTGATCCAGGGTGTACTTCACTTTGGTTTGCACATTGTGGGCCACTTCGGAGATCTTGGTTCCGTATCCCACAATGATGTGCATATCGATCTCCATTTCGTCTTTGTCGTTGTTTCGGACCTCTATGCCTTTGCTCCAGTTGTCCCGGCCCAAGAGTTCAGCAATTCCGTCTTTCAACTGACTCCGGGAAGCCATTCCCACCAGACCGTAACAATCCATGGCGGCCACACCGGCCACAGTGGCGATGACTTCGTTGGATACTTCGATTTGTCCGTAATGGGTGGAAACGTCGAGAGTCATTCCCATTCCTCCCCGAAAGAGGTATACTTGCAGGTTCAGGCTTATTGTACAATAACGCCCAACGGAAAAAAAGCGGACACACTAATCATACTCAAGCCCCCCTCTTCTTGCAAGGAAATATCCGGTGTGCTAAAATGGTGTAGTATTTTGTTGCCGGACACTCGGGTCCGGACAGCGAAAAAGAGGTCGGATTTTTGTCGGACCGACGGAAGGAAGAAACATTTTTCCCATACCGAATGCAGGAGGTGGCCAACATGGCACGTCGTTGCTACATCACCGGGAAAGAGGGCCGCACCGGTAACAAGGTCAGCCACTCCAACCGGAAAACCCGTCGTAAATGGGGAGCCAACGTCCAGAAAGTCCGGATTCTGGTCGACGGCAAACCGAAGCGCGTCTACGTGAGCACCAAAGCACTGAAATCCGGAAAAGTGACCCGCGTCTGAAGACTGCGGGTTTTTCATGCGAAAAAGGTTTCGGGAAATTCAGTTATATCATCAAATCCCGGCTTTTCATGCCAAAGCCCTCTCCTGAAAAAGCAGGAGAGGGCTTTTTGGGCCCCTGCCCGCCGCAGGAAGATTCGGAGCGGGCCGTGCATCCATCTCTGCAGGACAGCATAGCGAGACCGGGAGTGAAGCGACCCCAGGCGAGACTTGTGCTCTGGGAGTGCATAGCGAGACCGGGAGTGAAGCGACCCCCAGGCGAGACTTGTGCTCTGGGAGTGCATAGCGAGACCGGGAGTGAAGCGACCCCCAGGCGAGACTTGTGCTCTGGGAGTGCATAGCGAGACCGGGAGTGAAGCGACCCCCAGGCGAGACTTGTGCTCTGGGAGTGCATAGCGAGACCGGGAGTGAAGCGACCCCGGCGAGACTTGTGCTCTGGGAGTGCATAGCGAGACCGGGGAGCGGTTTCGGGTAAATGCGGCCCCTTACTTTCCGCAATATTCCAATAGGTTTTTTTACACATGAAAAGACGGCCGACTCGCGGCCGGTCTTCTCTTCCCGATCTATCCTGATGTGACACGGACCACGCCGCCGATTCCATCAAGCCGGTCTCACCCGGAAACCCGGGCCATCGATCCGGTTAGAAAAGGATCAGTCCAAATTTCCATTCCATTGATCCGAACACCCGGGCCCGGCCATGGCTTCACTCATTTCTTCCCCTGGAAAACACCCAATAGGGCTTTAACCATCCCGCCGAGGAGCTTGGGAAGTTTAATGGTGTAAAATTTCACCCCGATCCCTCCTTCACCCTGTTGGTTGCAAGGCAACGCTTCACCCTGTCACTTATATATATTCTATAGAAGGGCAGTTGTGCCTAGAACCTGAATCGGGGGCGCCCATGTCAGTCGCTGCTTTCCACGACCAAAAGCCTTCCGGATGATGCACGAATCGTTGCCCGGGGGGCAATCACTTTATTGCTGATCCCCATCGGGTCGCTCCGGAGCAGGGTGGCGCCGGCCAACGGATACCGAAAACCCTTCAGGTGGAGATCCTCCACCCGTTCGCTCAGGGGCAGGAGAGAGACATACTGGAACGGTCCCCGCTCCACGATCATCTCCCGCCCGTTTCCGGTGTAGAGACGCAGCCGGTTATGCGAATTCCGGATTTCGCCCCGGACCCCCGCCGACTCCACCTTCTCGAGGAGGAAAACATTGGCCAGAGAATGGTCGAAACGGGAGCCACCCAGAGCACCCAAGATCAGGATTTCCCCGGCGCCTTCCGCCAGAGCCTGTTCCACCGCGTACTGGGTATCGGTAACATCTTTCTCCGCCGGAAGCTCCTCCACCCGGATTCCCCTTTTTTTCAGAGCCAAAACCCCCTCTCCGCTCAGAGTGTCAAAATCCCCGACAGCCCGGTCAAAGGGAAGCTCCGCCTTCAGCAACGGGAGCACCCCGCCGTCGACAGCGATAACGCGATCCTCCCGCCGAAGCTCTTTCAGATCGGCAGGTTCGAGGTCCCCTCCCGCCACAATCACCCAACGCTTCATTTTCTTCGCACCAGTTCGGGGGCTTTAAGGGCGAGGAGAAGCGTGACGGCGATGGAGATCAGGATCTCGGGAACAATGTAGGAAGCGTTGTACAGTAAGGAGTAAAGAGCGGGAGAAAACCCTTCGGGAGCAAAGGCACCGAACCAAATCACCCCGGAGATAAAGTGGGAGAGAAGCCGCGCCAGACCTGCCACGGTGACACCGAGAGCAACCCGTCCCGTTAAGGAGGTTGCGGGAATGTCCCGGTTCAGACGGAAACACCCCGCCAAGCCCAAGACACTGTATGCCAAGGGATAATCCAACACCACCTGAACGGGATGGACGATAAAAGGGTTCATTATCAGATTGATCAGCCCGACCAAAAGGCCGCATAAAAGACCCGCAACCCACCCCCGTCGAAAGGCCACCAAGACGACCGGAACCATCGCCAAGCTGACCGATCCCCCCTGGGGCCACAACTTCAAGGCCAGGAGCACGCTGAACAGGCCTCCTGCCCCCGCCATCACGGCCACTTCCAACATGGTGATCAAACGTCGTCGTTCCATCGGGTACCTCCTCCATTCGGAACCTCAGGCGGGGTCATTGCCCGCCCCTGTCCGCAGGGATTGGAGCGCACCGGCCCGATCCGTTTTGCCGAAAACGGCGGAACCGGCCACCAGCACTGTGGCTCCGGCCTCCACCGTCTCTTTCGCCGTCTCCGGGTTGATTCCCCCGTCCACTTCCAGTTCCACCCCGGAGAGTCCCGCAGCATCCAGCATCTCGCGTACCTGCCGGATTTTGTCCAACACACCGGGGATGAATGCCTGTCCCCCGAAGCCGGGATTGACGGTCATCAGCAAAATCAGGTCCAGGTCCGGAAGAATCGGCTTCAATGTTTCCGCCGGCGTCGCCGGGTTGAGCACCACTCCGGCCCGGACTCCGTGTTCCTTGATCAGGTGGACCGTCCGGTGAAGATGGGGGCAGGCTTCCTGATGAACGGAGATCCAGTCGGCTCCCGCTTCGGCGAAGGCAGAGATGTACCGGTCCGGTTCCTCGATCATCAGATGGACATCCAGGGGCAAACGGGTATGGGGGCGAATCGCTTCGACGACCAGGGGGCCGATCGTAATGTTGGGGACGAACCGACCATCCATCACATCGACATGAACCCAGTCGGCCCCCGCCTGCTCCACTTCACTGATTTCCTCCGACAGTCGTCCGAAATCGGCGGACAGAATGGAAGGTGCGATTTTTACCATTGGTTCAATACCTCCGCTGGTCGCTGATTTCCTCCAGAAAGGAAAGGTAATGGCGATACCGGGATTCGCTGATCTCCCCCTGTTCCACGGCTGCTTTCACCGCACAACGGGGCTCGTTTTTGTGAAGGCACCCCCGGAATTTGCATCCGGGGGAAAAGTACGCGATTTCGGGGAAGCATTCACCCATTTCGGTCTCCTCCATGTTTCCGAAGGAAAGCTGGCTGAAACCGGGAGTATCCGCCACCTGCCCCCCGTCGGGCAAGTCCAGGATTTCCACCTGGCGGGTGGTGTGGCGGCCCCGGCCGAGCTTTTTACTCACCTCGCCGGTCTTCAGCCCGAGCGAGGGCAGGACGGCATTCAACAGAGAGGATTTCCCCACTCCCGACTGTCCGGCGAAAACGGAGAGACGATCCTTCAAAGCCGCCTTCAGGGCCTCGATCCCTTCGCCGGTGTAAACACTGGTGGTAAGAACCGGGTAATCGACCTTGGTGTAGATGTCCAGCACCGAATCCAGTTCCGACTCATCCTCCAGAAGATCCATCTTGGTCAGACAGATCACCACATCCAGTTTTTCCCGTTCCGCGTGAACCAGAAACCGGTCCAACAGCTCCGGCTGAAGCGCGGGTTCCCTTAAGGAAGCGACCACCACGGCCTGGTCCACGTTGGCCACGGGAGGACGGACCAGCTCCGTGGTCCGCGGGTGAAGATCGGTCACCCACCCTTCTCCGGGCTCCGTCTCCTCAAAGGTGACCCGATCCCCCACCAAGGGGGACCACTTTTTCTTTTTGAACACGCCCCGGGCCCGGCACCGGACATCCCCTTCCGGCGTCCTCACATAAAAAAAACCGCTCACCGCCCGCACGATTTGCCCCTCCGGCATAACTTCCCTCCTCAAAGCTTCCGAAAAGTAAAGGGAACGAGGCCGCCGCCTCGTTCTCATTATGGTCCAATCGATGGGTTGTGATCAACTGCAACCATCGGACCTTATAATCAATTGATCCATACTTCCCGTCACGACACATCAAGGATACACCTTTTGGGGTTCAGGAGGCGGGTTGTTTTCCCCGGAGGTAAAGACCCAGATCTTCAATGTTCCACCCTTGGGAAGGTATTGCCCCGCCGCAGGACGTGAGGTGATTCCCTGTCCCCTTGAATATCCCGCTTCTTCGTGGTATATCACTTCAGGTTTATAACCGTATTTTGCCGGCCATGTATTTTCCAGATGAGGCTGTTGATAGACACCGCTGACATCCGGCACCCGAAACATTTCAGGGTTTTTGTGCAGGATGACTTTCGTGTCTTTCGAAACTTCTTCCCCCGGCTCGGGGGAAGTTTTGTACACTTTCCCCGTTCCATACTCCGCACCGAAATGGGCGGTGTCACCTGTTTCGATTATAACATTTTTAAATCCCTTTTCTTCAAGCATGGACTTTGCCGCTGATGCATCCATTCCGATCACTTGCTCCAAACGGACCGTGGCGCCCTGCCGCTGCTCCTCCCGCGGCTGCCCGCTGGCTCCTTCGTCCCGGGACATCCAGCCCATCACGGTGTCGAAGGTGAACAACGCCAAGGAAAAGATGACGATCAGGGTGAAGAGGCCGAACAAGACCTTCTGCCACCAAGGCATGTTGGCCTGCACGTTTTCCAGCCAGACCACGGTCCGTTCCAGCATGGTTTTGTTCTTGTCCGCGGGAACACGACGCAGGCGTTCCAGGTTGGCCATCGTTTGATCGCCGACCCGTCCGGAGGAAGTGGCCTGGTAGGGCCGTTCTTCGTCCTCGGGATCGGACGCTGCCGCACCGGTTGCACCCACGGCGGCAAAGGGCTTCGTTTCCGCCTTGTCTTGGCGGTCGGTGCGCAACGAAGGCTCTTCCATCCGGTCGTAACGGAAAACCGAGTCCAGGTCCTCCTTCATTGCCCGGATCGTGGGGTATCGCTGCTCGGGATCTTTTTCCAGCGCCTTCAGGATGATGTTATGGATGCTCCGCGGAATGTCGGCGTTCAGTTCGGCGGGATCCCGGACGGGATCCTGCAGGTGTTTCATGGCGATGGAGATGGCGGAATCCCCGTCGAAGGGAAGTTCCCCCGTCACCATTTCGTAAAGGACCACCCCGAGGGAGTAGATGTCCGACTTCTCGCCGATCAGGCCGCCGCGGGCCTGTTCCGGGGAGAAATAATGGACGGAACCCATCACGGACCCCGCCTGGGTGATCGTGGAGGAAGTGGTGGCCCGGGCAATTCCGAAGTCCGTTACTTTGGCCCGGCCGTTGTAACCCAAAAGAATATTGTGAGGCTTCACATCCCGGTGGACGATCTGGTTCTCGTGGGCGTGGGCCAAGGCGTCACAAATCTGAGATGCAATGGAAACAATCTCTTCGGCTGTCAGCGGGCTGTACTGCTGGATATATTCCTTCAGCGTGGGACCTTCGATATACTCCATCACGATATAATGCGTATGGTTTTCCTGTCCCACATCATAGACACTGACCACGTTGGGATGAGACAAACTGGCGGCCGCCTGCGCTTCCCGGCTGAACCGGCGCACAAATTCCGAATCGTTGCTCAACGATTCGTTGAGCACCTTGATCGCCACATAGCGGTTCAACAGCACGTCCCGTGCTTTGTACACCACCGCCATGCCGCCCCCTCCGACCCGGCTGATCACTTCGTAACGGCCGCCCAATTTCCTGCCTTCCACTGGCATCTCACCTCGCTCTCCCGTCAAAGATTTATTTCTTGACTTTCATGACTCCGTCGTTTCGGACCAACACAACGGAAATGTTATCGGTTCCCCCTGCTTCCAGGGCTTTCTCCACCAGGAGATCCGCTTTTTCACGGATGGAGAGCCGGGAGGTCAACACGGTTCCGATCTCGTCAACGGAAACCATGTTGTACAAACCGTCGGAGCAGATCAGAAGGGTGTCCCCCTTGTACCAAGGAGTGACGATGAGATCCGCCTCCACCTCGTCGTTGGTCCCCACGGCCCGGACAATCACGTTCCGTTGGGGATGGACACGTGCCTCCTCTTCTGTAATCTCCCCGTGCTTTTTCAGGATGTTGACCAGGGAATGGTCCTCGGTCAGCTGGTAGAGTCCATCATCGTGGAGGAGATAGGCCCGGCTGTCCCCGATATGGGCCAATACCACTTCCTCTTTTCCCAGAATGGAAGCGATGACGGTCGTCCCCATCCCTTTATAACCTTTGTTTTGGCTCGCCATCTTGTAAACTTCCCGGTTGGCGGCCTCCACGGCATCGAGAATGCCGTCCCGCCGTTCGTCGGTTCCCATTTCAGGTGTGAGGGCATGGAGCTTCTGCTGGATCACCCGCACTACCGTCTGGCTGGCCACATCACCGGCCTGGTGCCCGCCCATGCCGTCCGCCACCACGGCCACAGGTACCCCGTGGTCCGACTGAAAAAGGCCGACACTGTCCTCGTTATAATCACGCACCCGTCCTTTATGGGTAAGCCATGCCTTTTCCATTCCGGTGACTCCTTTCCCTTTGGGTGTTTGTCTTGACACAACGCGGGAAGGAAACAGCTCGGACCTATTTTGCGGGGCTTTCAGGAGGTTTTTTTCTCCCCGTCCCCCATGTGTTTGGCCCGCAGTTGGCCACAGGCCGCGTCGATGTCGCTTCCGTGTTCCCGCCGAATCGTGGCGGTCAGGTTATACGATTGGAGAATCCGTTGAAACTTGAAAATGCGGTTCCGGGGGGTTCGGGTGTAATTCCGCTCGGGCACATGGTTAACCGGGATCAAGTTGATAAGTGAACCGCTCCCGGCCAAAAGCTGTCCCAGTTCGTGAGCATGTTCGGGAGCGTCGTTTTTCCCCCCGATCAGAGCGTATTCATACGTGATCCTCCGACCGGTCTTTTCCATGTAATACCGGCAGGCTTCGAGCAACTCCTCCAGAGGATAACGATAGCTTACCGGCATCAGCCGCTTTCTGAGATCCTGGTTGGGCGCATGAATGGAGATGGCCAGGTTGACCTGCAATCCTTCGTCCGCGAATCGGTAAATCGAAGGAACGATCCCGCTGGTGGAGACCGTAATGTGGCGCTGCCCGATTCTTAAGCCCTTCGGATCGTTGATCACACGCATAAACTGGAGGGAAGCCTCGTAATTTTCGAAGGGCTCTCCGATCCCCATGATCACGACGGAGTGGACACGTTCCCCGGTGCTGTCCAGATATCGCTGGGCGGCCACCACCTGGGCCACCACTTCCCCGGCATCCAAGTTGCGCTTCAATCCTCCCAGGGTGGATGCGCAAAAGGTACAACCAACCCGGCACCCCACCTGGGTGGTGACACAGACACTGTTCCCGTAGTTGTGCCGCATGATCACCGTCTCGATCGCATGTCCGTCATGGAGCTGGAACAAAAATTTGACCGTCCCGTCCGACGACTGTTGCGCAGTGATCACCTTCAGAGGATCGAGCCGGAAAGAAGCGGCCAACCGTTCCCTTAAGGATTTGGGCAGGTTGGTCATGTCCTCAAAGGAAGTCACCCGCTTTCCATACAGCCAATCCATCACCTGATCGGCACGGAAGGCGGGCTCCCCCTCCTCTTTCATCCACGCTTTCCATTCGGAATGGGTCCGGTCGTACATCGAAGGCATCATAAAAAGAACTCCCACCAATGATTAGAGTCAAATCATTCCTCAAAACTTTCCTTATTATATCAGTAGCAGGCGGGAAAGAAAAGGTTGGGCGGCCCCGGAAAACCCCCGCTTTGACGTGTTGAAGCGGTTTGCAGGGCCTTTGGACACCCCCCTCTATTGTATATGTGGAAAGAAGACGAAAAAATGAATTTTTCATTAAACCGACCATCTTCTTCCTTCGCACCCTAAAAGCGTTGTGAAAAAGTGAGCGGCAACATATACCCAAAGCCGCTCCGGCTGCACTCACAGAGCACAAGTCTCACCTGGGTCGCTTGCGCTCCCCGGTCTCGCTATGCACTCACAGAGCACAAGTCGCGCCTGGGGTCGCTTCACTCCCGGTCGCGCTATGCACTCACAGAGCACAAGTCGCGCCCTGGGTCGCCGGGCGGTGAATGATGAAGAGCAGGGGAAAGACGGGATCGGCCTGAAAAATCCCGTCAGGATGAACCATTTTCCGCAGACATCAACCTGGCATTTGAAAATCTTGCTCCCCAGAACCGGGCTCATCCCTTATTCACCCTGGATGACGGTTAAACTTTCCCGCTTTCATTGGGCCAGTATGCCGGTCCGCCGGATTATGGCGTTAAAGTGCACATCGATATCCGCCCGGGGAAATTCTTTCTTCCAGTCGATCCGTCCCCAAAGGTCGGGGTGATAGGCCCGGATTTTGTCCCCGAAGTTGAAAATGTCCGTTTTGAGTTCTTTCTGCGCTTTTTCAACCAGCAAGTCCGCCCTCTGATCGGACATTTTCTTGATGGTCCGCTTTACCTGATTTAATGCCTTTTCGTCACTCAGATCCAAGTCGCAGGTTTTCTCCACGATGGAGCCCCGAACGTCGATATCGACCCTGATTTTGATCCGCCCCTCCGCCTCTCTGATGCGAATCTTTTTTTCCAGTTCCTTTGGTCTGAACGTCACCTTTCCCGGTGCCTTTCCGCAGGACACATCCATCGTTTCCCCACTTCTCCCTTTCCGGATCCGGAGAAGGGGACCGCTCTCCTTACGGTTGAGCGACCCAACCATTCGCTCTTTGTTGAAAATGGCAGTGCCGATCCAGGTGATCTGCTCTTTTTGTACCTCAATCAAATTCAGGGCCGGCTGCCGGGCCGGATTGGCCAGATTCACATAGAGATCATTCAGCCCTTCCCTGACGAACCGCCCATCCCGTATTCCCGTTTCCAGCATGTTCAAAATGTATTCCATCGGAATCTGTTCCAGCTTGGGATTTGCCTGCAGTGCGTTTTGGGCCTTTCCTTTCACCACGATCGGCCATTGTCGCCTGCGGATCTCAGGTCTCCTCCGGAGGCCGTCCAGGATGTCATGCAGCCCGTACTTGGCCAGCTTTTCGCTGATCAAAATCAGACGACTGCCCCCGAGATACAAATCCTGATTGCTTTGGAATTGGATTTCATCTAGGGCATCGGAGAAAGTCTCTCCTTTCCCCGAGAGAAGCTGGACCGCCGCCTGTCCCCCTTCCCCGCCCCCCCCGCCGGATCCGCCGGAACCGACGATCTTAAGGGGGTTCGGGATCTGGACCGTGACCTCGTAACCCTCTCCCGTTTTATCCAGCGCCATGGCCGCCACCGAGGTTCGTTCTTCGATCTCCCGGGCATCCCAGCATCCGCCCATCAGCACCAAACATCCCGTGATCACGCACAGGTTCAACAGGCGTTTAAGCGGAAGGGACATCCTGCTTCCCTCCCTTCTTCCCCCTTTTTGTCATCGCGAACAATAAGAAAGTAAGGATCAATACCAGTCCCATGAGGGGTTCAGACCGCCCGATCCATTTATTCCACCAGAACAGCGTGTTCAGGTTGGCCGGCCAGTATGAGACGTAGTAGAGAACGGGGAGCAATCCCAGAGCCACCCATTTCCGGTGCTGCTCCCGCATCCCGAAAAAAGTGACCACCATGTCCACCAGTGCCCCGAAGAGGTTGATGATGGTGGTGAACACAGCCACCATCCAGATGGCCAAGAACCCCGACTCCAACCGTTCCAGGATCATCCCGGGAACAGCCGCCACCTTGAGCAGATCCAGGGTGGGCCACAACAGTTGGACCAGCTCCGCCCTCCCGAACACCCCGACCGCCACCACCATTTGGATCCAATAGAGGAAAGTGACACTTCCAATGGCCCACAGGTGAGGTTTGACCGCTTTTTTCGGTTGCTGGTAGTAGCCCATGTAGACCACGATCACACTGAAGCCGGCATAGGCGAAGGTGGAGGCGGCCACTCCTTTCAATAACTTGACCCAATTCAAATGGAACAGGGGAAAGAGGTTATCCAGGTTGCCTTCCTGTAGAAAACTGACGAGATACAGGGGAAGGGGCAGCAAGAGGATGGGAAACACGAATTCGTTGAACCGGGCGATCACTTGGGGCCGGTTTCCCGCTACGGCGGCACCCACGCCCAACAATCCCAGCATCAACACTTCCAGGGGGGTCCGAAACAGAACGGTGCTGATCAGAACTTCCCCGAAGGTGCGGGTGACGACGGCGGAGGCGGCGAAAAAAAACAGGGCGACCAGCAAAGCGAAGGGCAGGAAGACAAGCTTTCCCAGCCAAGGACGTGGCCGATTTTTGAAAAAAACTTCGCCGAACTGGGCCAAGTTCTTGTGAGGGTATTTTTCCATCACCCGGGTAAGCAACCATACTTCCGCCAGGATCAACACCCCCCCCACCAGAATCGTCCAGATGCCGTCGGGCCCCACTTCCTTGGCGATTTCCCGTTGAAAGCTCAGCACGCCCACCCCCAGCATGGTGGAGAAGAGGATGGCAAAGCTCTGGTAAGGAGAGATCTTATCCAGATCGGGACTTCTACTGGTTTCCTTCTGCAACGACCTTTCCCTCCACTTCTTCCCGTTTTTCATCTTCAGGCCGGAAGATGACGGGACGCTTCTTCATCCAAGGCCAAGGAATCCGGATCAGGCTGTCCTTCACATCTGACAGACGGAGGGGAGAGAAGGGCGCCAGATAGGGAACCCCGAAGGATTCGAGTTTGATGAGATGAAGGAGCAGCAGCATGAGAAACAGCATGATGCCGTACAATCCGAGAATGGATGCGGCGATCATCAGGGGGAATCGGAGCATCCGGACCGAAATGGCCGCGTTGTAACTGGGATTCCCATAGGAACTGATCGTGGTCAGCCCCACGACAATCACCATCAACGGGGAGACGAGACCGGCGGATACCGCCGCCTCCCCGATCACCAACGCCCCGACAATCCCGATGGTGGGACCGATCGGACCCGGCAGCCGGATGCTGGCTTCCCGCAGGATCTCCACACTGGTTTCCATCACCAGGGCTTCCACAATCGAGGGAAAAGGAACCGTCGACCGCCCCGCCGCCATGGCAATGGCCAAGTCGCTGGGGATCATCTCAGGGTGGAACCCGATGAAAGCGATATAGAGCGCCGGCAGGCTGAGGGCGATAAAAAAGGCCAACAGCCGCAGCACCCGGAGAAAGGTGGCAATCAGATACCGTTCAAAGTAATCCTCCGGACTGAAGTAAAACTGGGCGAAAATCGCCGGTGCGACGAGGACGTGGGGGGTGCCGTCCACCACCACCACCACTTTCCCCTCCAACAGGTGGGCCACGGCGGAGTCGGGCCGTTCCGTGTTCTGGAGGGTGGGAAAGGGGGACCAGGTGTTATCCTGGATCATCTCTTCGATATACCCGCTTTCCAGGACCCCGTCCAGCTTGATTTTTTCAATGCGGTTCTGCATCTCCTTGACCAGCTTCTCGTCCGCCACCCCTTCGATGAACAGAATCGCCACGTTGGTCTTGGTCCGTTCCCCCACTTTCAGATCCTTCAGCCGGAGATCGGGGTCCTTCAGCCGCCGGCGAATCAGCGCCGTGTTTACCCGCAGTGTCTCAGTGAACCCTTCCCGGGACCCCCGGACCGTGTTTTCCGATCGGGGCGTATCAATGCCACGCTGCTTCCATCCCCTGGCGTTGATCACCATTCCCTCGGCGTATCCGTCCACGAACAAAAGGGCATCCCCCGACAAGAGAGAGTCCACCATATCCCGCATCTTTTCGGTGACCTTGGTTTCCCCCACCTGAACCAGACTTTGATCCACCATGTGCCAAAGATCGGTTTTGGTTCGGATTTTTTCCGCATCCAGCATCAGAGGTTTCAACACGTAAAGGTCGATGGCTTTGGAATCGGACATCCCGTCCAGATAGATGACCGCCGCTTTGCGGTCCGGTGCATACTGGATGGTGAAATGACGGGTCACCACGTCGGTGCTGTCTCCCAAGAGCTTTCCGATAAACTCCGTGTTTGTCTCCAGTTCCGGTTGTACCTTGATGTCCAATGTTTTCTTTTCCGTTTTTTCCCGTCCGTTTTTCTCCAAGATCTCTTTCTTCCTGCGCCCCCGTCCAGCCGCACGTTTCCTCTTCATTTTCATCACCACACCCTTAACCTCTCCCGCTCACGAGGGAATCATACCCTTGATTGGATGAATAAGGAAAACAAAAAGCCCCTCCAACCCAAAGGGATGGAAAGGGCGGTTCAGTATCCGACTTCGGATGTTCAGTGCTTCATCGCGGTCGTTTCCTGTTGCAATTCAAGGTGCAGAAGCGGGGCCAACACATTGGCGAAAGCGGTCAAATAAGCTTTCTCATCATCATTGTAAGACTTTTCTTCGTCCCCTGTCACACTCAGGACACCCAGGACGCGGTCTCCCGCCCGGATGGGAACGCAGATGAGGGAATGGTAGGTGGACTGGGCCTTGGGATGGGTTTTAAACCGGCTTCCCGGGGTATGGATTTCCCCCGAGAAAAAGATTTCACCCGTCCGGAAGGTGTGACCGGCAGCGGAATCGGTGATCGGCAGACGGAGCTTTCGCATGCCGTCGGGGCTGTGGGCCGCCGCCTCATGGACTTTCAGGGTGCCGTCCCCGGCGTCGATGAAAATGCAAACCTTGGGATTGTTCGCCTTTTTGCCGGACATGGACGCCAACAGCGAAGAAAGGAAATAATTGTAGACATAACGCCGTTGATCCTCAAAATCTTCACAAGGTTGGGAAAGGATGCGGGAAACTTCCCCCGCCAGGGTGCTGACGGAGTGAAGGACGTAACTCTTCTGTTTGCTGTTCTCAAGAATCTCTTTGTTCTGCTTCTCCAATTCCACCAGTTTGCCATTGGAGTGGAGGTTGAGGCCAAACAACGAAACTTCATCCCCGTTTTTGGCTCTCCAGAGAATGATGCCGGCCAGGATCGTCCCGAAGGCGACCAAACCATACGCAAACCAAGGGTTCTTGATGATGATCTGAAAGAAAAATTCATCCATGAGCTTAACATCACCATCTTCAGTGGGATTTCATGTTTGACCCCTTCACGCTTCCCGCTTTGCCCACACTTGACCCATGGATCCAGGTTTGTTATGAGCCATCGATTGGGGTGGGAAATGGTGCTTTGCCCCGCTCCGGTGGTACCTGCAGGGCACCCCGCCTGGGGCCGCATCGCTCCCGGTCTCGCTGCGGCCATACACGACTCCCTTTCAACACTGGATAAACAATGGTGTTGCCACAAGATCCTGTTTCTATTTTTCACTTGGCTTTGATCATCCGCGCGATAAAAAAACCGTCACTGTCAAAGTGATGGGGCAAAATCTGCACCCAGCCTTCCCCCCGGAGGGCTTTTTCCCGTACGGCTTCAGGCAAACGGTCCTCCAAGGAGCCGTCCGGGCGGAATTCCGGATGTCTTTCAAGGAAGGCACTCACCTGCTCTGCGTTCTCCTTCGGTTCCAAGGTGCACGTGCTGTACACCAAGGTTCCCCCGGGGACCACGAGTTCAGCGGCGGCATCCAACAATTGCGCCTGGAGGGAGGTCAAGGACGCAACTTCCCGGGGCTCTTTGGACCATTTGATATCGGGTTTCCGGCGGATCACCCCCAGTCCGGAACAGGGCGCGTCCAGCAAGACCCGGTCGAAAGGCTCCACATTGCCAGGCAATTCCCTGAGATCCGCCCGACGGGCTTCCACGATGGTCAAACCCAGCCTTCGGACCTGGTCCTCGATCAGCCGGATTTTGTGGGGATGGAGATCACAGGAGAAGAGGACACCTTCGTTCTTCATTCGTTCTCCCAGGTGACCGGTCTTTCCGCCGGGTGCCGCACATCCGTCCAACACCCGTTCCCCCGGCCGGGGATCCACCACTTCGGAGACCAGCATGGAACTCTCGTCCTGAATCGTAACCCACCCTTCCCGGAACAGGAGTCCGCGGGCGGGATTTCCTCCTCCCTTAAGGATGAGCCCTTGGGAAGAGAGGGGAGAGGCCTCGACCTCCATCCCGGGGTTCTGTTCCGAGAGCAGTCGGGCGACCGTCTCCCGGTCGCTTTTCAAAGGATTGACCCGAACAGCCGTCCGGGGCGGTCGGTTGCCGGCCTCCAGCACCGCCCGGGCCGTCTCCTTTCCGTAGACTTCCATTAATCGCCGGACCATCCATTCCGGGTGAGAGGTGGCGAGGGCCAACTTTTCCGGAGTTTCCGGATCTTCGGGGAGCGTCCACTCCCGGCGCCGGCGCTGATAGGATCGAAGTACGCCGTTGACCAACCCCGAGACCCCCCGGTGTCCCCTCTCCTTGGCCATCCGGACCGTCTCGTGGACCGCGGCCCGCCCCGGAATCCGGTCCAGATAACGAAGTTGGTAGATTCCCATGCGGAGGAGGTGGCGCACCCAGGGTTCCAGGGATGTCACGCCTTTCTTTACGAGTCCGTTCAGGATCCAGTCCAACGTGTTCCGCCTTTGAATGGTCCCGTAGACCAGCTCCGTGGCCAGTCCCCGGTCCCGTGAAGAAAGTCCGCTCTTTGTAAGAGCGTCGTTCAGAAGGAGATTGCTGTACGCCCCTCTTTCCTCCACGGCCATCAGAACATCCAGTGCCACATCCCGCGCTGTTTTGCGGCGCGCCATCACGATTCCCCCAATACCTCGCCGGGCTCCATGTTCCGCCCCCGTACGAATTGTTCCGCCGTCATCCGTTTTTTACCCGACGGCTGCAGTTCCAGAACGCGAAGGGCCCCATCCCCGGCGGCGACCAGCACTCCGTCGTCTTCCACCTGGAGGACGGTTCCGGGCGGCGCCGGCTCGGAAAGGGCGACGGGTTCGGCCCGCCAGATCTTAAGGGGTTTCCCTCTCCAGGTGGTATAGGCCCCCGGCCAAGGGGAGAGGCCCCGGACCTGGTTGAATAGTTCTTCCGAAGACCGGGTCCAGTCGATCCGTTCATCCTCCCGTCGAATGTTGGGCGCGAACGTCGCCTGTTCCGGGTCCTGGGGCGACGCTTCCACCTCCCCTTTCAGAAGAGCCGGCACCGTCTCCAACAACAGCTCGGCCCCCGCACGGGCCAACTTATCGTGAAGGGTCCCGACATTATCCTCCCGTGTGATGGGAACGGTCCGCTGACTCAGCATATCCCCGGCATCCAACGCCTCCACCATATACATGATCGTCACGCCCGTCTCCTTCTCCCCCCGGATCAGCGCATGGTGGATCGGGGCCCCGCCCCGATATTTGGGAAGCAGGGAGGCATGCACGTTGATGCAGCCCCATTTGGGGGCTTCCAGAATTTCACGGGGGAGGATCTGCCCGTATGCTGCCGTGACGACCAAATCCGGCTTCATCGCCAACACGGTCCGAACACTTTCCGGGTCCCTCAGCCGTTCCGGCTGAAACACCGGAATTCCCAGCTCCTGTGCCGCCACTTTCACCGGGGGCGGGGTCGGCAGCCGCTTTCTTCCCCGGGGACGGTCCGGTTGGGTGATGACGGAAACCACCCGGTATCCCCCGTTCACCAGCGCTTTTAAGGAAGGCACCGCAAAATCGGGCGTCCCCATGAAAACGATCCGCGTTTTTGTCATCCCGATCCTTCCTCTTCTTCTTCTTTTGGAGGTTCAAAGACCCGCTCCGCGATGTCAGTGAAAAGAATGCCGTTCAGGTGGTCCACTTCGTGCTGCAGAATCCGTGCCAGGTATCCTTCCGCTTCCAGTTCAAAAAACGATCCGTTCCGGTCTTGCGCCTTCATCGTCACCTTTTCCGCCCGCCGGACATCCCCCAGGAGTCCCGGGATGCTGAGACACCCTTCCGGCGGCGAAATCTGCTCTCCCTTCTTGTCAAACAGTTCGGGGTTCACCGCTTCAATCAGGCCGTTTCCATCATCGGCGACGATCACCCGTTTGGAAATCCCGATCTGGGGAGCGGCCAGTCCGACACCGGGGGCGTCATACATGGTGTCCGCCATGTCATCGAGAAGTTTGTGGAGCCGTGCGTTGAATTTGGTGACCGGTTTTGCTTTTTCCTTCAGGATGGGATCCGGCACCAGAACGATTTTTCGTATGCCCAAAACATTCAACCTCCTGTTCTCATCCGTCCCCTCCGGCGGACAAGGAAACCCCGTCCCGGTCGATGCCAAGCCGGAGTTCCGGGTCTTTCAAGCCCGCCTTCAGCCCGCGGAGGGTTTCGACGAAGCCGGTGGGTTCATCTGTAAGGTTATTATATTTGATGATGATCTGAATGCGGTACCGATCTTTGATCCGGGGGATGGGCGCGGAAACCGGACCCAAAAGCTCCCCGCCTTCAGGCAGCCGGGGAGCGAGGAAACGGGCGGCACGGGACCCGGCCTGCATCAGTTTCACCCGATCGGGATGGCTGAAAAGGAGGGTGAACAACCGGCAAAAAGGCGGATAACGAAGCCGTTTCCGCAAACGGCACTCCTCGCGGTAAAAGGACTCCGCCTTCTGTTCCGCCGCCATGCGGATACTGTAATGTTCCGGAGAGTAGGTCTGGATGACCACGCGCCCCGGTTTGTCGTGGCGGCCGGCCCGTCCGCTGACCTGGGTCAACAACTGAAACGTCCGCTCTGCAGCCCGGAAGTCGGGAAGATGAAGCATGGTGTCGGCCGCGATCACGCCCACCAAGGTGACGCCCGGAAAGTCCAGCCCTTTGGCAATCATTTGAGTGCCCAGCAATACATCGGCTTTCCCCTTTCCGAAGGCGGTAAGGAGGCGTTCGTGGGCTCCTTTGCGTCGGGTGGTGTCCACATCCATGCGGATCACCCGCAACCCCGGCATCGTCCGGGCCAATTCTTCCTCCACCCTTTGGGTTCCGGTGCCGAAATACCGGATATGCGAACTCCCGCAGGATGGGCACTCCCGCGGGACCTGACGGGTGTAACCGCAATAATGGCATCTCAGTGTCTGGTTGGTCCTGTGATAGGTAAGGGAGATGTCGCAGTGGGGACATTCCACGGATTCCCCGCATTCCCGGCACAATACAAAGGTGGAAAATCCGCGTCGGTTGAGAAAAAGGACCGCCTGATCCCCCCGATCCACACAGGCTTGCAACTGCTCCTTGAGCGACCGGCTGAAGATGGACCGGTTTCCCGAGCGGAGCTCCTCTCTGAGATCGACGACTTCCACCGGTGGAAAGGGCCGGTTGTGGACCCGTTCGGTCAACTGCGCCCAATCGTAGCCGCCCACCCTGGCCCGGTAGTAGCTTTCCACGGAAGGGGTGGCGGTTCCCATCACCAGCACGGCCCCGTGTTCAGCGCACCGGCGGCGGGCTACCTCACGCGCATGGTAGCGGGGCTGCTCCTCCTGTTTGTAGGAGTTTTCATGCTCTTCGTCGATCACAAGGAGCCCCAGGTCGGGAAAAGGGGCAAAAACCGCCGAACGGGCACCGATCGCCACTTGGACTTCTCCCGTCCGGATCTTTCTCCATTCATCGTACCGCTCCCCGTGGGAGAGGCCGCTGTGCAAAACAGCCACTCGGCCGCCGAAACGGCCTTTGAACCGTTTCACCATCTGGGGCGTCAGGGAAATCTCGGGTACGAGGACGATCGCCTGTCGTCCTTGGTTCAGTGTTTCCGTAATCGCCTGAAGATAGATTTCCGTCTTTCCGCTCCCCGTCACCCCGTGGAGCAGGACTGTCCGGTGCCGGCCTTCCCGTAGGGGAGCGACAATCTTTTGAAAGACGCTCTCCTGTGCGGGGGTCAATGACAGCGGTTCGGTTTTTTCAAAGGAGCGGCCCGCAAAGGGGTCCCGGTAGGTTTCCCTTTCTTCCCGGTGAAGAAGCCCCTTGTCCACCAGCCGGTCCACTGTGGACTTCGTTGCGCCCAGACGGGAAAGCAACGCCGGCTGAAGAATGTCTTCCCGGTGTTCGATGAAAAAGTGCAGCATCTCCCTTTGGCGAAGGGCGTTTTTGGGAAGTTTCCCCGCGGCTTCCCGGAGTACCGCCGCCGGTTGCGCCGGAGAAATCCAAGTCTGTCTCTTCCGGGTGGTCCGATCCCCCACCCGTTCTTCCACAACCAGATGTCCTTTCTCCGCCATCCGACGAACCAGCGACCGGCTCACCCCCTCGAGCTCGAGGGCCTCCTTCAGGGAAAGTTCCCCCTTTTTTTGTAACGCCCGGACCAATGTCTCCTCCGCTCCCGCGATGAACCCTTCCGAAACGAAACCGGGACCGAGGCGCAGGACTCTCCGGTACTTTCCCTTCAGCACGGCGGGGACCATGGCCTGAAGGGCCGTGATCCAGGGACAAAGGTAGACCCGGGCCATCCAACGGGCCAGCTTCACCAGTTCCGGGGTGAGAGGCGGGGTGAGATCCATCACGTCCAGAATCGGTTTGAGGTGCCTCAAGTCCCTTTCTGCCGGAAAGCCGACGACATACCCCACCAATTTCCTGGGACCGAAGGGGACTTTTACCCGGCTCCCGATCGCCACTTCCTCTTCCAACTCCGGAGGCACGAGATAGTCAAAAGGCTTGTCCGTTGCCTCTGCAGCCACATCCACCACGACGGAAGCGACGCGTTCACCGCTCATTTAGCCGTTCCCCGATCAAGCCGATCAGACGCCTGGCCACTTCCGTTTTGCTCATCCGCGGAAGACTCATGACTTCCCCTTTTTGGTCATAGACCGTCACGATATTGGTATCTTCGTCAAACCCGGCTCCGGCCCGGGTCACATCATTGGCCACGATCAGGTCCAGGTTTTTTCGTCTGAGTTTTTCTGCCGCGTTTTCGCCCACCCGATCGGTTTCCGCGGCAAAACCGACCAAAAACCGCCCTTCTTTCCGCTTTCCCAACTCCTCGGCGATATCCCTCGTTTTCCTCAGTTCGAGGGAGATCCGGTCCCCTTTTTTCTTGATCTTCCGTTCCGCTGTCTGCACCGGCGTGTAATCGGCCACGGCCGCGGCTTTGATGATCACATCGGAGGACTTCATTTCCCGCATCACCGCCTCATACATTTCGGCTGCGGTGGTGACCTCCACCTTTCTCACCTCCGGAGGAGCCGTGAGGTCGGCGGGACCGCTGACCAACACGGTCTCGGCCCCCGCCCGGGCCGCGGCCTCGGCAAGGGCATAACCCATTTTTCCGGAGGAGCGGTTGGTAAGGTAACGGACCGGGTCCACCGGCTCCCGGGTCGGACCTGCCGTTACCAGCACCCGTTTTCCCTGAAGGATCGTCGGGGTCTCCTGCAGCAATTCCTCCACGGCAGCCAATATGGCGGAAGGTTCTTCCATCCGCCCCTTGCCCACGTATCCGCAGGCCAACTGTCCGGAGGCGGGATCCACGAAACGGTATCCCAGTCGAAGCAGTTTTTGGAGGTTTTCTTGAACGACTGGATGCTCATACATATGTACGTTCATCGCCGGAGCGATCAACACCGGAGCTCGGGTGGCAAGGAGCGTGGTGCTCAACATATCATCTCCCAAGCCGTTGGCCATTTTCCCGATGAGGTTGGCCGTGGCGGGAGCGATCACGATCAGATCGGCGTGATCGGCCAGATCGATGTGGGTGACCACCGAGGGATCTTTCTCTTCAAAGGTGTCCACGGCCACATGATTTCTGGACAAAGCCTGGAACGTCAGCGGGGTGACAAAGCGCGTGGCGGATTCCGTCATGATCACCCGCACATCCGCACCCCGCTGGGTCAGTTGGCTTACCAACCCCGCCGCTTTGTAGGCCGCGATCCCCCCTGCCACACCCACGACAATTCGCTTTCCATGCAAGATGGTCCCTCCTCTCCGACAAAAAATAACAACCCGGTCAGGTTGTTATTTTTTATCCCCGCCGTCAAAGGCGCTGGCAGGCGGCACCAGATGTCCTTCTGCAATCTCTTCCAGGGCAATGCCCACGTATTTGTTGGAACGGGACTCCAGGTGGGGAGTGGCTCCTTCCAGTAACTGACGGGCCCGCTTCGCCGCCAGGATCACCAGCGTGTATTTGCTGTCCGCTTTGGACATCAATCGGTCAATCGACGGATACAGCATATTTAAAATCCCTCCAACCAATCGGGGTTTTCTTTGAACAACCGTTCCCTCCGGCAACGTTCCGCCACCATGATGGAACGGATCTGATGACAGGCTTTTGCCACTTCGTCGTTCACCACGACATAATCGTACTGATGGACTTGTTCCAGCTCATCCGAAGCCGCCATCATCCGGTTTTGAACCGCATCTTCCGTTTCCGTCCCCCGTCCTTGAATCCGGGCGCGGAGCTCTTTCATCGAAGGGGGGAGAAGAAAAATGAAAACTCCTTCCGGAAAGCGCTCCTTCACCTGCCGGGCGCCCTGCACTTCGATCTCCAGGAGGACGTTTTTCCCTTCCTCCAGGCGGTCCTCGACAAACCGCCGGGGAGTTCCGTAATAGTTATCGACGTATTGGGCCCATTCCAGCAGCTCCCCTTCGTCGATCATCCGCCTGAACTCCTCTTTCGATTTGAAAAAATAGTTGATTCCCTCCACTTCCCCTTCCCGGGGTTGGCGGGTGGTCGCCGATACCGAGTAGACCAGCTCGGGAGCCTGCTGCCGGAGTGCGGAGCAGACCGTTCCCTTCCCCGCGCCCGAAGGGCCGGACAAAACGATAAGAAGTCCCTTACTGTAGGTTTGAATACCCATAACGCTCCCTTTCTAGTCTTCCATATCCTCCGAAGAATCCTTGATTGCCAGACGGTGCGCCACCGTCTCCGGTTGAACCGCGGACAGAATGACATGATCGCTGTCCGTGATGATGACCGCCCGGGTCCGGCGCCCGTAAGTGGCGTCAATCAGAACGCCGCGGTCCCGTGCTTCCGTTATGATCCGTTTGATCGGCGCCGAATCCGGACTGACAATCGAGATGATCCGGTTGGCGGAAACAATATTGCCGAAGCCGATATTGATCAGTTTGATACTCAACCTGGAGTGCCCCCTCGAAGCAAAAAGGTCTGTTCTCATCCGCATTCATCTCATTATAACCTGTTTACTCGATATTTTGCACTTGTTCTCTCATTTTTTCAAGCTCGCTCTTACAATCGACCACTCTCTCGGTAATGGCGGCGTCGTTGGCCTTGGAGCCGATCGTATTGATTTCGCGGTTCATTTCCTGAAGGAGAAAATCCAGCCGCCGGCCGGTCGGTTCCTCTTGTTTCAGCGTATCCGAAAAAAGGTCGAAATGGCTGGAAAGCCGGGTCAGTTCCTCCTGAATGTCCGCCTTGTCGGCGAAGATGGCCGTTTCCGTCAGAAGCCGTTCGGGGTCGGGATCGGTCCCGTCCAGGAGTTCACGGATCCGCTCCTCCAGTTTTCTGCGGTATTCCGCCACCACTTCCGGCGCCCGCTTCCGGATCTCCTTCACACAGACACGAAGGGTGTTGATTCGGCGAGCCAGGTCTTGCGCCAGCACGTCTCCC
The DNA here is from genome assembly GCF_003054245.1 of Melghirimyces profundicolus. Taxonomy (GTDB): domain Bacteria; phylum Bacillota; class Bacilli; order Thermoactinomycetales; family DSM-45169; genus Melghirimyces; species Melghirimyces profundicolus. The sequence goes on along the minus strand of NZ_QBKR01000007.1, from coordinate 6,272 downwards.
TCCCGTTTCCGCATTTCCGAGAGAGATCCGACAGCCCGTTTCACCGCATCGAGCAACGTCCCGCCCCACTCCTCCGGATCGGCGACAGGTTCTTCCACCCTCAGCACTTCGGGGTGTTGAAGAAGATCCGACAGAGTGAGCGTCCCCTCCACTCCCCACTTTTCCCGCAACACTCGGGCGGCTTCCCGGAGCTCCTCGACCGCATTCCAATCCACGGCCAGTTTCCGCTGGGAATTCTTTTTTCCCTCCACGGTGACGGTCACATCGACGCGCCCGCGCCGGACCGTCTTCCGGACCTCGTTTTTTATGTCATTTTCCAAAGAGCCCCAACCCGCAGGCAATCGGACCGTCAGTTCAAGAAACCGATGATTGACCGACCGGATCTCAACTGTAAAGCGAAGATCGCCCGAGGAGGCAACTCCCCGTCCGTATCCCGTCATACTCCGGATGTGATATTGATCCATCATGCCCCCATTCTAATGGATTTCCGACGCCCCCTCAAGTCGGGGAAACGCGGAAGACAAAAGCGTGACCCGTACACCGGAAAAATAAAACCGCCTCCCGTCGGCGGCAATTGCCGATCGGGATGCGGTTCAGCTTCCGACCGGACCGGGTTGGGGATGCGTCCGGAGCATTTCTCTTTCCAACCGGGCCCGTTCTTCTTCTGCTTTGAATGAGTCCCAACCGAGGGCTTCACCCATGGTGGACAGCACCAGAGGTGCGCTGCCCGCCGCCCGGTACCGGTGAAAGTAAACATCCCCCGTCCGTCGGATGAGGAAATCGGCGGCGGCAACGGCCATCTCCTCCTCGACTGCATGTTCCACTTGGGCTTTCAGCAGCCGGTCTTCGGAATGGCCCGCCCGCTCCCAGACCTTTTCCACGTGGACCCCGTAAAGATGGATCAGTTCCTCCGCCCGTTTTTGGGAGAGTCCCCCTTCTTTCAGCCTGCAAACCCACTCGTTGCGGAAATGGACAAAGCCGTCTCTTCCCAGGTCCGCCCCGCCGCTGATCGACAGCCGATCCGTCCGGCACGGTACAAAGGAATGAATCCCCGCCTTCTCCAGCCGGCGGTTGACCCGGTCCACCACCCGTTCCGCCATTTTGCGGAATCCGGTCAGTTTTCCGCCGGCAATGGTGATCAATCCGGTGGGGGATTCAAAAATCTCGTCTTTTCGGGAGAGTTCCGACGGGCTTTTGCCTTCCTCGTGAATGAGGGGACGGAGCCCGGCCCAGCCGGATTCCACATCTTCCGGTTTCAGACCGGCTTTCGGAAATACGTGGTTCACTCCTTCCAGGAGATAATCCCGGTCCTCCACCGTCATTTCCGGCGAGTCGATGGGACCGTCGTAATCGGTGTCCGTTGTGCCGATATACGTTGTCCGCCCCCGGGGAATGGCAAAAACCATGCGGCCGTCGGGGATGTCAAAGTAGATGGGCTGTTGGAGGGGCAACCGCTCATAGGGAACAACCAGATGGACGCCTTTGGTCAGATGGAGACGTTTTCCCGAGAGGGATCCGTCCCGTTTTCGAAGTTCATCCACCCAGGGGCCCGCCGCATTGACCACTTCCCTCGCCCGGATCCGGTAGGATTCCCCGCTTACCCGGTCACGCACCTTGGCCCCCACCATCCGGTCCCCCTCATAGAGAAAGGAGACGGCCTCGGCATAGTTGACGGTTTTAGCGCCAAGGGAGGAAGCGGTCCTCATCACTTCCAGCGTCAGGCGGGCATCGTCGGTTCGGTATTCCACGTACAGTCCCGAACCTTTTAATCCCCTTTCCGTCAGAAGGGGTTCTTTTTTCAGCGTTTCCTCCCGGGACAGTATTCTCCGTCGTTCTTCTTTTTTGACCCCGGCCAGCCGATCATAGAGATAGAGTCCGATGGAAGAGGCCAGTTTTCCGTAGGTGCCGCCCTCGTAGATCGGCAGCATCATCGGCTTCGGCAACACGATGTGGGGAGCCCGCTCGTGGAGAAGAGCCCGTTCCCGGCCCACTTCCCTCACCAACTTGATTTCCATCTGTTTGAGGTAGCGGAGGCCTCCGTGAATCAATTTCGTCGACCGACTGCTGGTTCCGGCGGCAAAATCCTGCTTTTCCACCAACCCGACGGAAAGACCGCGGGAGGCGGCATCCCAGGCGATCCCCGCCCCCGTGATCCCTCCTCCGATCACCAGCAGATCCAGCTGTTCCCCTTCCATTTCATCCAGCAGGCGTTTTCGATCCTTTGCAGAAAATCGCATGCTGCTGACCTCCCCCCTTTTGGTATGGATTTCGGAAATTTGAAGGTTTCCTCCGGCGGGGACAGGGACCGATTCCCCCGTGGTTCATGGTCGGGCACCTTCGCTCACCGGCCCGGAGTGTCCATGTCCCACAATTCCACGCTGCTGACCGACACGGCACTGGCTCCGTTTTCGATGGCGTTTTTCACGTCGGCCGCCCGGCGAAGCAACCCACCGGCCACGATGGGAATCTCCCGTTTCCGCTTCAGTTCGTCGTAGACCCAGGCGGGCACCACCCCCGGCATCACTTCCACCGCGTCCGCCCTGGATTGCTTCAAAAGCTGTTTCCCCGTTTCCACAGACATGGTATCCGGGATAAACAACCGCTGGATCACGAACAAACCCTCCTCCCTGGCGAAGCGAACCAAGTGGGTCCGGGTGGTCAGCACCCCGTCGGGAGCGATTTCCCGCTTGATGTATTTGAGTGCCGCCCGGTCATTTCCAAACCCCTGAGCCAAGTCCACATGAAGGTAAACCTGTTTTCCCGTCCTGCGGACGCGTTCCACTGTCCGGGCAAGGGTGTTGATCTCCCCGAACAGGAGGAAACACACTTTCGGCTTCGTCCCTTTTAACCGGTTCAGTTCCTCTTCGTTCCGGACAGCAGCAATCACCGGATGCTGCCGGATCCCCTGTTGAAAATCCATCGGTCACGACTTCCTTTCTGAAAAAATGCAAAAAGAGTCCCCACCGACGGCAAACGTTGCTCCGGGTGAGGGACTCTCTTATTATCTCCGGTCCCGACTCTCAGATGTTCAGTTGATGTTGCTCCCTTCTATTTTATACCCGATTCTCTTGGAAGGAAACCGTTACCGCTAAATTTTCAGGTGTGTGGATTAACCATATATTTTTTGCCACGCGACCGTTGGTTATCCGGCAAGGAAGCGCTCCGAATACAACCGGCGAGGGCAGGGGCATCGCCCTTGGAAGCTACACAAGAAGGTTGTTGCCCCTGAACGCCTCCCCCCCGAAAGACTTCCCGCCGGACAGGATGACAAAGGTCAGGGGGGCACAAGTCCCGCTGGTTCGCTTATTCCAATCACTGGATACAACCCTGTTAAATTTTCACTTCCGACCGGGACATGGTGCGGCGGACGGCGTCCTGCCATCCTTTGTACAGGGAATCGCGTTCCTCTTCGGACATTTCCGGAAAATACTCGGCATCGGCGACCCAGTTTTGTTTAATGGAATCCTTATCTTCCCAGTACCCCACCGCAAGTCCCGCCAGATAAGCGGCTCCCAGGGCAGTGGTCTCGTTCACCACGGGCCGTTTCACGGTAACGTTCAGAATATCGGACTGGAACTGCATCAGAAAATTGTTGAGGGCCGCACCGCCGTCAACGTTCAACTGTTGCAGACGGATGCCGGCATCCTGTTCCATGGCGTCCAGCACGTCTTTGGTCTGGTAGGCGAGGGATTCCAGGGCCGCCCGGGCAAAGTGGTCGCGCCCCGTGCCCCGGGTCAACCCGTAGATGGCCCCCCGGGCTTCCATATCCCAGTAGGGAGCCCCCAGTCCGACGAATGCGGGGACCAGATAGACGCCCTCGTTGGAAGTCAGACGCTTGGCAAACGTTTCGGACTCCACGGACGATTCCAGGATCTTCAGTTCGTCGCGGAGCCATTGGACGGCGGCACCGGCCACGAAGATGCTTCCCTCCAAGGCGTATTCCACTTTCCCGTCGATCCCCCAGGCAATCGTCGTCAAAAGGCCGTGGGACGACTCAACGGCCCGTTCCCCGGTGTTCATCAGCATGAAGCAACCGGTCCCGTAGGTGTTCTTGGCCATTCCGGAGGTGAAACAGGCCTGGCCGAACAGAGCGGACTGTTGGTCCCCCGCCGCACCGGCAATCGGGACCCGGTGTCCGAAGAAGACACCTTCTTCGGTATGGCCGTATACCTTGCTGGAGGACTGCACTTCGGGGAGCATGTCGCGGGGCACATCCAAGATCGACAGCAGATCATCGTCCCAGACCTGTTCGTGGATATTGTACATCAGGGTCCGGGAAGCATTGGTATAGTCCGTGACATGGACCTTGCCACCGGTCAGCTTCCAGATCAGCCAGGTGTCGATCGTTCCGAATAAAAGCTCCCCCCGTTCCGCTTTTTCCCTGGCCCCTTCCACGTGGTCCAGGATCCACTTCACCTTGGTACCCGAGAAATAAGCATCCACCACCAGACCGGTTTTTTTCCGGAAGGACGCTTCCAAGCCCCGTTGTTTCAATTGATCACAGATCTCAGCAGTCTGTCGGCTCTGCCACACGATGGCGTTGTACACCGGTTTTCCGGTTTTTTTGTCCCAGACCACGGTCGTTTCCCGCTGGTTGGTGATCCCGATTCCCTCCACTTGATCCGGTTGGATCCCGCTATTTTCAAAGATGCCTTCCAGCACGTTCCGGACCGACTGCCAGATTTCTTCCGCATCGTGTTCCACCCAGCCCGGCTTGGGATACAGCTGGGTAAACTCTTCCTGGAACGCTCCTTTGACCTGACCCTTCCTGTCAAACAGCATCGCGCGGGTACTGGTGGTTCCCTGATCGATGGCCAGCATGAACTTCTCTTCGCTCACGGCTCTTCCCCCTTTTCCTGATTCCGTGTCGTTCTCCGCCGTCTCTCCTCTGTTCCTACGATAACAGACACCACTTCGGATGAAAACGGTTCAAAACCGGCGGCTCAGGTATGGATCGGGCTTTTTTCGCTGTCGGCTCTGGCCTGCCCGGCCGGAATCTCTTCTTTTGAATGGAGGTGGCGACGAACCATTCTGTCATAGATCAGGGCCCCCAGCAATCCCCCGATGATCGGTCCCAGGATGGGCACCCAGAAGTACCCTCCGGGAGCGGGCAAGGCGACGGAGTCCCACCCGGCCACCCAGGCGAAAAGCTTGGGCCCGAAATCCCGGGCGGGGTTGAGGGCAAAACCGGTCAGGGTCCCGAAGGATCCTCCGATCATGGCCACCGTCAGCCCGATCACCATCGGTCCCAGGTGGTTCAGGGCAGGCAACTGTGGATTCTTGTCGTCCACCACGGCCAGAATCACGATCAGCAGAATCGCCGTAATGCAGACTTCCACCAGGAATGCGTCAAAATGGGAGAGAAACGGGGCCGGATAGGTGGAAAAAACGCCGGCGGTTTTCACGCTTTCCTCCGTTCCCCTCACGATATTCTCCGTCTGTTCAAACCTTGCAAAAGCCCCGCGGTACAAGAAGTACACCAAACCGGCTCCGACGAAGGCCCCGGCCACCTGCGACAGGATGTAAGGGATGACGTTTTTCCACGGGAAACCACGGAAAACCGCCACCGTGATCGTCACCGCCGGATTGATGTGCGTCCCCGAAACGGCACCGGTCACATAGATGGCCATGGCAACGGCCAATCCCCAAACAAAGGAAACTTCCCACTGGCTCAACTGGGCCTGGTTCAACACCAGTTGGGCTACGGTTCCACACCCCACAAAAATCAGAATAAACGTACCGATAAATTCTGACAGACACTCCCCCCATAATTTCCTGTCCATGGGCGGTCATTCCTCCTTATATGCCCATATTTGCCGCAATCACCCGGATGAATGGCGTAAAAAGGCCGTACCACGCCCACCCTCGTCACAGCCCGTGTAAGGTGTACGAAGACTGGTGCGGTACGACCTCTCCGGTTCTCCGGTCGTTTGGCAGCGCTTTCATTCCGTCATTATATTCGAGTTTGATTTTTCAATCAAGTCCCGGAAATGACATTTTAACCACAGTGTATGCTGCACTCCGATTGCCGCCATCCATTGTAATGGAGCCCAAATCCGCCGGCAAAGGCAGGAGTGAGTCCTTGAACCGATGTGAAAAAGTGAGTGACAGCATTTACCCAAAGCCGCTCCGGCTGCACTCACAGAGCACAAGTCTCGCCTGGGTCGCTTCTCTCTCCGGTCTCGCTATGCACTCACAGAGCACAAGTCTCGCCTGGGTCGCTTCTCTCCCCGGTCTCGCTATGCACTCACAGAGCACAAGTCTCGCCTGGG